>NZ_JACFSM010000008.1:58189-60941 GCF_016100435.1 Snodgrassella sp. W8158
TAAGTGCTCCACCTACCGGCTTAAACGATCTATTCCAACAGATCGATGACCTAACCTTCTCCGTCCCCACATCGCATTTGAATCAAGTACAGGAATATTAACCTGTTTCCCATCGACTACGCATCTCTGCCTTGCCTTAGGGGCCGACTCACCCTACGCCGATGAACGTTGCGTAGGAAACCTTGGGTTTTCGGCGACAGGGCTTTTCACCCTGTTTATCGCTACTCATGTCAACATTCGCACTTCTGATACCTCCAGCATGCTTCTCAACACACCTTCTTCGGCCTACAGAACGCTCCCCTACCATGCCAGTTAACTGACATCCGCAGCTTCGGTTACAGATTTGAGCCCCGTTACATCTTCCGCGCAGGACGACTCGACCAGTGAGCTATTACGCTTTCTTTAAATGATGGCTGCTTCTAAGCCAACATCCTGGCTGTCTGGGCCTTCCCACTTCGTTTACCACTTAATCTGTCATTTGGGACCTTAGCTGGCGGTCTGGGTTGTTTCCCTCTTGACACCGGACGTTAGCACCCGATGTCTGTCTCCCGAGGAACCACTTGATGGTATTCTTAGTTTGCCATGGGTTGGTAAGTCGCAATGACCCCCTAGCCATAACAGTGCTTTACCCCCATCAGTGTCTTGCTCGAGGCACTACCTAAATAGTTTTCGGGGAGAACCAGCTATCTCCGAGTTTGTTTAGCCTTTCACCCCTATCCACAGCTCATCCCCGCATTTTGCAACATGCGTGGGTTCGGTCCTCCAGTACCTGTTACGGCACCTTCAACCTGGCCATGGATAGATCACTCGGTTTCGGGTCTACACCCAGCAACTCAACGCCCTATTAAGACTCGGTTTCCCTACGCCTCCCCTAATCGGTTAAGCTCGCTACTGAATGTAAGTCGTTGACCCATTATACAAAAGGTACGCAGTCACGGATTTCTCCGCTCCCACTGTTTGTATGCATCAGGTTTCAGGTTCTATTTCACTCCCCTCCCGGGGTTCTTTTCGCCTTTCCCTCACGGTACTGGTTCACTATCGGTCGATGATGAGTATTTAGCCTTGGAGGATGGTCCCCCCATCTTCAGACAGGATTTCTCGTGTCCCGCCCTACTTTTCGTATACTTAGTACCGCCTCTGAAATTTCGAATACGGGGCTATCACCCTCTACGGCCAAGCTTCCCAGCTTGTTCTTCTATCTCAGTGACTATCATATACTGGCTCCTGCGCGTTCGCTCGCCACTACTTGCGCAATCTCGGTTGATTTCTTTTCCTCTGGGTACTTAGATGGTTCAGTTCTCCAGGTTCGCTTCTCTGTACCTATGTATTCAGTACAGGATACCATGCTTATACATGGTGGGTTTCCCCATTCGGATATCGCGGGATCTCAGCTCTATTGCCAGCTCCCCCACGCTTTTCGCAGGCTTACACGTCCTTCTTCGCCTATCATCGCCAAGGCATCCACCTGATGCACTTATTCACTTGACTCTATCATTTCAAGAACCTCTTGACTTCGTCAGCCTACCGTTGACTAGTATCTCTGACTTAAGGCCTTTACTCTCATAAAGCTTACTGCTTTGGTTGTCTGAACAACGCCTTTTGTGCTCGTTGTTCAGCGATACAATCATCACCCAATTCTTGCAGCACTTCTCTTCCTCTGTCTCCAGAATCAGTTCTATGCTCCAATCTTTGTTTGTTGATTTCGGCTTTCCAATTTGTTAAAGATCGATGCGTTACTTCGCAAATTAAAATCAGCTCTGTAAACTGCCTTTAATTTCCAAAGTATTTTACTGAACCCCTTCTCCTCAGAGTGGTGGTGGAGGCAAACGGGATCGAACCGATGACCCCCTGCTTGCAAAGCAGGTGCTCTACCAACTGAGCTATGCCCCCTCTGTCCTTAAATAAGTGGTGGGTCTGGGAGGACTTGAACCTCCGACCCCACGCTTATCAAGCGTGTGCTCTAACCAGCTGAGCTACAAACCCAGTTTATTCAGTCTCTTCTCGCATCTTTTCAGTTTACCGATAAGTGTGAATGCCATTCAGCCCCTTCTTTTCTCTAGAAAGGAGGTGATCCAGCCGCAGGTTCCCCTACGGCTACCTTGTTACGACTTCACCCCAGTCATGAAGCATACCGTGTTAAGCGACCTCCTTACGGTTAGTCTACCCAATTCTGGTATCCCCCACTCCCATGGTGTGACGGGCGGTGTGTACAAGACCCGGGAACGTATTCACCGCAGTATGCTGACCTGCGATTACTAGCGATTCCGACTTCATGCACTCGAGTTGCAGAGTGCAATCCGGACTACGATCGGCTTTCTGAGATTGGCTTCACCTCGCGGCTTCGCTACCCTCTGTACCGACCATTGTATGACGTGTGAAGCCCTGGTCATAAGGGCCATGAGGACTTGACGTCATCCCCACCTTCCTCCGGTTTGTCACCGGCAGTCTCATTAGAGTGCCCAACTTAATGATGGCAACTAATGACAAGGGTTGCGCTCGTTGCGGGACTTAACCCAACATCTCACGACACGAGCTGACGACAGCCATGCAGCACCTGTGTTACGGTTCCCGAAGGCACTCTCCTATCTCTAAGAGATTCCGTACATGTCAAGACCAGGTAAGGTTCTTCGCGTTGCATCGAATTAATCCACATCATCCACCGCTTGTGCGGGTCCCCGTCAATTCCTTTGAGTTTTAATCTTGCGACCGTACTCCCCAGGCGGACAATTTCACGCGTTAGCTTCGCTACTAA
>NZ_JACFSM010000009.1:0-47888 GCF_016100435.1 Snodgrassella sp. W8158
AGGATGCCCTGCAATGGAATGGCGGTATTAGTGCATATGATGCCAGTCATGGAAGTGGAAGTGCACAAAGAATTACCCATGTAGCAGCCGGTGATGTATCAGAAAATTCAACCGATGCAATTAACGGAGGTCAGTTCTTTGCTCTGTCCAGCTCAGTATCAACCGGTCTGAACAGTCTGCCAACAACTGTTTCATCAGCTGTTACTAGTCAAATCAATTCTATAAGCAGCTCTTTTTCCAGTAATTATCAAACTCTGTCAGGCACTGTAAGCAGTTTGTCAACTGCTTCCAGCAGTATGAAGTCAACTATGACTTATCTGAACGAGCATGCGCTCAAATTTACTGGAGATGGATTTGATGCAGGACAAATCAGCGGTGGTAAGACTCGTGCTTCTTCCGACGATCCCTATCACAAACTTATGAATCTGGCAGATGGTGTCGTTAGTGCAGATTCGCGTGATGCGATAAATGGCGGACAGTTATACAGGGTAAAAACTGATGTGACTGAGTATGGGATACGGTGGATATCTGATGGTATTGGTGCCGATGGGAAAGAACTGCCAACAGGTGCTTATTATGCTACTCGCTACTCGAAAGCACAGAAAATTACCGGTGTTGCCGAAGGTGATGATTCAAAAGAAAATTCTCTTGATGCAGTGAATGGTGGGCAGTTGTGGAAGGTAAAACAAAGTATCACTGCCCTGACAGATAATCTGTCAACCCTGTCATCAACAGTAAGCGGACTGCCTTCCGGCACTATTTCTAATGATCCTGCACTGACGAGTCTGTCAACTGTAATCAGTAGTCAGATTTCTGCTATAGCTGCCGGTTTGGGTAAGCCAAGCGGATATGATCCAGGTACAGGTCAGATTAATCCGCCTAAATACGATATTACTACGCCGTCGGGCAGTGTGGTGTCAGCCAATAATGTAAAAGATGCACTGGAAAATCTGGAAAATTATGGCACTAAATATGCAAAGAGTAACTCAGCAAAAGCAGCCTCAGTCGCACAGGGGGTTGATTCAGTTGCAATAGGCGGTGCATCAATGGCCAGCGGCACCTCAGCAGTTGCCATAGGTGATTCTGCCAGTGCATCGTCAGCCAATGGTGTTGCTCTGGGCAGTCAGGCGAAAGTAACTCAGAGCGGAGGCGTAGCACTTGGATCCGGATCGGTGGCAAATACAGCAGCCGGTAAAGAGGGCTATATACCGGTAACGGCAACGCAGCAGCAGGCAGCAGCAATCCGGGCAACGAAGAGTACAGAAGGAGCGGTATCTGTAGGAGATGCATCGAAAGGTGTATACCGTCAGATAACCGGGGTTGCCGCGGGTACGGCTGATACTGATGCAGTCAATGTGGCTCAGCTTAAGGGTGTGAATAATCAGGTTGGCATGATAAATGAATATGTTAACCAGATGAATGACAACATTCATCATGTTGAGCGTCGTGCCTATTCCGGTACGGCACTGGCCATGGCTCTGTCCGGTGCTTATCTGCCCTCCCTGAATGGTGGTGAACAGACCGTTGGTGTTGGTGTCGGTGCATATCGTGGCTATGGTGCTGTCGGCCTTAACTTTAAGGCAGCAAGTAAGAACGGCAAAGTGACATGGGGTGCAGGTGTTTCTACTACGGGCAAAGAGACAGCTGTTAATTCAGTACTTGGCTTTAAATGGTAAGAAAACCTGATTAAAAGCAGACTTCTGGGTTTTTCCTGTGAAGTCTGTAAATCTTATTTATTGATCACTAATTGTATTTTTACTAAGAATACGGATTAACATGCGTATCGGTATTTCTGTTATTACTCATGCCAATCAGAATATCTGGGAAAATGGCATGAGTCAGAATATTATATTTTTGGTTCAGAGCCTGAAGGCTATTCCGTTTGTTAAAGCAGTTGATCTGATTAATGTGGGCGGGCAGCCGGGAATGGCAGAGCAAATTGATTTAAGTCTGTTTGATTTGCATCTGATGTCGGAACAGGAAGCCACAGATGCTTTTGATGTCATTATTGAACTGGCCGGCGCATTAAGTCCGCACTGGCTGGCGTTGCAGCGGGCACGCGGGAAAAAAGTGGTATTTTATTGTGTTGGTCAGCCTTATGTTGGTCTGGCAGAATACAATGTCTTTGAAAAACCGACCAGTTTTCCGCCGGTAGACCGTTCTGATGAAGTATGGGTTTTGCCTAAAGATAAGGGCTATATTCCGATGCTGCGGACAATGTACCGTTGTCCGGTACATGTTACGCCCTATTTGTGGGATCCGATGTTTGTATCCAGACGTAAGCAGGAAATTTCTGAGCATGGTTTCTATTTTGGCTGGCGCGATAATTTTCAGGATGGTGTTAAAACGCCGTTGAATGTGGCTATTTTCGAGCCTAATATTTCAGTGGTGAAGACTTCATCCATTCCGATGCTGGCCTGTGATGAAGCCTATCGGGCAGAGCCGCAGTCAATAGGTATGATGCATGTGCTCAATACGCTGCATATGAAAGATCATCTGACAATGCTGTATCTGGCCAATTCACTGAATCTGGTAAAAGATCATAAAGCGTGTTTTTACGGCCGCCATGATATTGCCGGTTTTATGGCACAGCATGCCAATGCGGTGGTTTCGCATCAATGGTGCAATGACCAGAATTATTTGTATCTGGATGCACTGTATGGTGATTATCCACTGATTCATAATTCACCCTGGTTAAAAGAGTTTGGTGCCGGCTATTATTATCCGGATTTTAATGCTGCAGAGGCAGGCAGACTGCTTATTCATGCCTGGCAGCATCATGAGGAAAATCTGGGCAGTCAGCGGCAGGCTTCTCAGGCTTTGTTTAAGGCCACTTCACCTCTGACAGAAGCCAATATCGCTGCTCATGCACAATTATTAACTAATCTGTGTGCTGATCGTCCGGAATTATTAAGGAATTAACTCATGTCGTCGGTGTCTTCACTTCGTATCGGTGTTTCAATTTATGTGCGTAAAGGAGCACAGTCGCTGTGGGAAAACGGTATTTTTCAGAATTGTCTGTTTCTGGCGATGCTGTTACAAAAATCACCGGTTGTCAGTAATACTGTGTTGGTTGCCGGTTCCGGTGACGGTGACATGCAGGACGCAATGAATTTTCTGAAGGATTCACCAGTACCAGTAATTGACATGGCCAGTGCTCTGAACGAGCTGGATGTCATGATTGAAATGAGTGCTCAGCTATCCAAAGAGTGGATGATAAGTTTCAAGGCCCAGGGTGGTAAAGTGGTCAGTATGCGGGTAGGTAATGATTATGTGATTGATATTGAACGCATGCTGTTCAATAAACCTTCTGCATTGCTGATTACAGGTGCACCATATGATGAGGTATGGACATTACCTGAGTATGAGAAAAGCTGTATGCCCTATTTTGCCAGTACTTTTCGTACTCCGGTCAGAATTATGCCGCATTTGTGGAGTCCGGTTATTCTGAATAAGGCTTGTGAAAGACTGCCGGAAAATGAGAAGTTCGGATATCGGCCTGGCCGCAGACGCTGGCGTATTGGTATGTTTGAGCCGAATATGTGTATGGTAAAAACCAGTTATATACCTATGCTGGTCTGTGAAAATGCGCATCGTCTGAATCCGGATTTTATTGAACATATCTATGTTTGTAATACTCTGAATCTGAAAGAGCAGAGTGCTTTTAATCTATTTGCCCATAGTCTGAATATTATTCGTCATGGTCTGGCATCGTTTGAAGGCCGTTACCCGATCTGGCAGGTTGTATCACGCTACTGTGAAGCTATTGTTTGTCATCAGTGGGAAAATGCGCAGAATTATCTTTATTATGAAGCTTTATATGGCGGTTATCCGCTGATTCATAATTCGCATCTGATTGGTGATTGCGGGTATCGCTACCATGATTTTGATTGCGAAGAAGGCGGGCAGAAACTGGCAGATGCGTATAAGATGCACGATGAAAATCTTGCCGGTTATCGCGAAAAAGCAACAGCTTTTCTGGCAACTCTGGATCCGGAGGCAGAAAGTAATGTGCGCTGTTATACTAAAGCACTGAAATCTCTGTTTAAAGTATAGATTATCTTAAATTGATCGATATTTTAGTCTAATGTGTCCCTGCATAAAAGCTGCTGCTGATAAAACATATAAAACCGGTTGGTAGTGAAATATTTCCATAAAAAATATGAATTTATCTAATACATCAAATTTGAGTTCCGGCCATGTTCAGGATACCGGAGCCGCGCGCCTGCGTATAGGAATTACTATTGGTCTGAGTCACCCTGAAGAAACGCTGTGGAATAATGGTATTAAACAGAATGCTGTTTTTCTTGCTGAAGCATTGAAAAACTGTCCTAATGTAGATTCTGTGGTTCTGGCTAATACAACAGATGTGCCGATTACTTCACGCTTACCATGGGATTTGGAGAGATGGCCGACCAAAAGTTTTATTGAGGTCAAGGATCAGATAGATGTATTGATTGAACTGGGCGGGCAGATTAGTGCTGAACAAACGGCTTATATTAAAGACCGGGGTGTACACCTGATTTCTTACTGCTGCGGTTTTGAATATATCCATATGATGGAGTCGGTTTTGTTTGCCCGCAATATGGGCGGGGCCAACCTGTTTATTAATCAGCGTTATGATGATATCTGGATGATTCCGCAGGTAGCCAATTGCAGTCGGGCTTATTTTGAAATATTCCGCCGCCACGAAGCACGTGTCGTGCCATTTGTGTGGAGTCCGGTCTTCCTGAATCAGAAGACCGCAGCTATGCCTTTTCAGGGTTTATGGCAGGTTCCGGTATCCGGTAAAGGCTGGCGTTTGTCGGTTATGGAGCCGAATATCGATGTGGTTAAATTCTGCCTGTATCCGATTCTGATTGCTGAAATAGTCTATCGTGATAAACCGGAATCTATTGATATTTTGCAGGTTTGTAATGCTTTGCCGATGGCTCAGAAATCCATGGAATTCATTGCGCTGATGAATCAGCTGGATATTGTGAAAAAGCACAAATCAGTATTTCTGGGGCGTTATGATACACCGACATTTCTGGCAACCAATACAGATGCGGTAATATCTCATCAATGGGAAAATCCGCTAAATTATTTCTATCTGGAAGTGTGCTGGCAGGGATATCCTTTGATTCATAATGCTGAGCTGATTTCAGATCTTGGCTATTATTATCAGGGTAATGATGTGCAAGCGGGTGCTAAACAGTTGCTATCTGCGATGAATGAGCATGCTGATAACTCAGCTCATTATATAGATGAGCAGCGGCGGCAGATTGCCCGCTTTCTGCCGGATAATACTGATTTAGTGGCCGGCTATTCTGCGTTACTGACAGAACTGAAAGCCAGACCACTTCGCTAATTGCTATTTATTTTCCTGCATAAACGTATTGATATTATCCTCCAGCATGCTACAGATACGCTGTATGGCTTCTTCGCTGCCCCATGCCATATGCGGGGTAATAATCAGGTTAGGCAGGTGAGCTCGCAGTAACGGATTGCCATGTACCGGTGGTTCTTCGCTAAGTACATCTACGCCTGCTCCGCCTAACTGACCATATTTCAAAGCCGCAACCAGTGGCTGTTCTGCAACCAGACCACCTCGTCCGACATTAATCAGTACGGCTTGCGGCTTCATCATTTTTAATTCCGCTTCATCAATCATATTGCGGGTTTGTTCATTCAGCGGGCAATGCAGGGAAATTACATCAGCTTGTTGTAATAGCTGGGTAAATGGGGTATAGCCATCCCGGCAACTGCTGGCGTTTTTGTGTTCTCCCCAGAGAACATGCATTCCGAATGCTTGCGCCCGTGCAGCTAAAGCCTGTCCGATGCCACCTTTCCCGAAAATTCCCAGTGTTTTGCCGTTCAAATCATGTATAGGTGCACCGAAATGGCAGAAAAAAGGGCTGTTTTCCCATAAGCCGGCAGCGACATCGCGCTGATAAGCAGGTAACTGGCGCATCAGTGCCAGAATCAGCATCATGGCATGTTCGGCAACCGTATCGTTTCCATAACCGCGAACATTACGAATACCGACATTGTGTTGTTGTGCTGTTTGCCGGTCAATGTGATCCAGACCGGTAGCCGGAACCGCAATTAACTGTAAGTGCGGACTATTGCGAATAGCTTCAGCATTAATTCGCACTTTATTGGATACAACAATATTTGCCTGAGCAATCCGGCCGGCTACTTCATCCGGGTTGGTATGGCTATAGCTGGTAATGTGATGAGGAAATTTGAAGTTAAACGGATATTCGGGCAGGGTTGTACGGTCCAGAAAAACGATTTCGCTGGTAGTCATATTATCTCCTGTTAATTGAAAAGCCTGCTATGGACAATAACATGCATGGGTTGAATGTCTGTGTTACAGTGTACGCTAATTTATTAATCAAGGATGAATGAATATGGATCTGGTGATTGAAGATTTGCAGCAGGGTACGGGTACGGAAGCTCAAAAGGGTAAGGAGATTACGGTACATTATACTGGTATGCTGGAAGACGGTACGGTGTTTGATTCCAGTGTTACCCGTCAGCAGCCGTTAACATTTACTCTGGGTGCGGGTATGGTTATTGCCGGCTGGGATGAAGGATTTAATGGTATGAAAGTAGGCGGTAAACGCAAGCTGACTATTCCGCCGCATATGGCTTATGGCAGCCGGGGTGCAGGTGGTGTGATTCCGCCTAATGCCACACTGATTTTTGATGTGGAATTGTTGCAGGTTGATGATTAAGCTGTTGCACGCTGATTTTGCTCAGGCAGCTGTTTCAGGCTGCCTGAACTGTTTTAATAAGCAGGGATTCTGATGATGGAAACTAATCCGACTATTGCTGCCATTGCGACTGCTCCGGGACGTGGTGGCGTAGGCGTAGTACGTTTATCCGGTAAAAATCTGTTGTCTCTGGCACAAAAATTAAGTGGTGGAAAAACACCGGTGCCGCGCAAAGTGATGTATACCGATTTTGTTGATGAGCAGGATACGGTTATTGATAATGGTTTGTTGTTGTATTTTGCAGAGCCGGCCAGCTTTACCGGTGAAGATGTAATTGAGTTGCAGGGGCATGGCGGACCAGTGGTGTTGCAGATGCTATTGCAGCGCTGTCTGCAACTGGGTGCGCGGCTGGCAGAGCCGGGTGAATTTACTAAACGTGCCTTTTTAAATAATAAGCTGGATCTGGCACAGGCTGAAAGTGTGGCTGATCTGATTGATGCTTCCAGTCAGTCGGCCGCACGGATGGCGGTACGCAGTTTAAAGGGTGCTTTTTCTGAAGAAATTCACCGGCTGGTTGATGATCTGATTACTTTGCGTATGCTGGTGGAGGCAACTCTGGATTTTCCGGAGGAGGACATCGATTTTCTTCAGGTCGCAGATGCAAGCGGCAAGCTTAAGCAGTTACGTGACCGTCTGGACAAGGTATTACAGCACGCACAGCAAGGCGCACTACTGCGTGAAGGAATGAATGTGGTACTGGTGGGTGCGCCTAATGTAGGTAAATCAAGTCTGCTTAATGCACTGGCTGGCGACGATATAGCCATTGTTACTGATATCGCCGGTACAACCAGGGATACAGTAAGGGAACAGATTACTCTGGACGGGGTACCTGTCCATATTATTGATACAGCCGGTCTGCGTGAAACAGAAGATGTGGTTGAACGTATTGGTATTGAGCGCAGTCAGCAGGCTGTACAGCAGGCAGATGTAGCGCTGATATTGATTGACCAGCGTGAAGGACTCAATGCCACTACTGCGGCAATTCTGGCGCAGTTACCGGCCAGTTTGCACAAAATCGAAGTACACAACAAGATTGATTTAACAGGAGAAGCAGCCAGCTGTGTTTCACGTGAAACGGGAAAATTGCGGGCATTCACGGATGCCGGTCAGGTCATTGCTTTGTCGGCCAGAACAGGTGAAGGGCTGGACTTATTGCGTCAGGCTTTATTGCAGCAGGTAGGCTGGCAGGGTGAAAGTGAAGGGCTTTTTCTGGCACGAACACGCCACATTCAGGCGCTTGAACAGGCCAAAGAGGAGCTGTTAAATGCCAGTATGTGTCAGGAAAATCAGATTGAATTGTTTGCAGAGCATTTGCGTCTGGCGCAGAATGCATTGAATGAGATTACTGGTGAATTCAGTGCCGATGATTTGCTGGGTGTTATATTCAGCCGTTTTTGTATTGGTAAATAAATTTTACACAGTTATTATTACTAAATGAAAGCACTAACTATCAATTTTAACGGATAGTTAGTGCTTTTTTGCTTTACTGGTTAAAGAGGCTGTATTAAAGCAAATCTTGGCAGTAGTTGTCCGTTAACACTTATGGTTTCATTAAACATACTTTTGGGACGTACCCAGGTTGAATAATCGCCGTACAGGCACTGATAAATAACCAGTTCTTCTTCGGTTTCACTGTGGCGTGCTGTACCGGTAACCTGATAAAGCCTGCCTTTATAGTGCTGATAAATGCCTCGTTGCATAGATATTTCCTGCATAGTCAGATACTGCCGGAGAGCGCCGGCTGTCAGAGGTGTTATAACTAAAATCTCTTTAATTACAACTCGGTATTCTTTTGGCTGAAAGCCGATTAATTATACAATGGTTTGAATGAATTATAACAAGATGCCATATTAAGGAATACTGTAAATGAATAATGACCCGCGAGCCAAAATGCCAGATGCACCATTGGCCGACAATGAACGGCTGAAAGGTGAAAGTAATTATTTATACGGGCAGATTGCTGCCGATTTACATGACGGGATTACCGGCGGGTTTAATGGTGATGATTTTCAGCTGATTCGTTTTCATGGTATGTACGAGCAGGATGACCGCGATGTCCGTGCCCAGCGACAGGCAGCCAGGCTGGAACCGTTGAAAAATGTAATGATGCGCTGCCGTCTGCCCGGCGGAATTATTACCCCGAAACAATGGCTGGGAATTGATGAATTTGCTACTGCACATACACTTTATGGCAGTATTCGTCTGACTACACGCCAGACATTTCAGTTTCATGGCGTGCTGAAACCTGATATTAAACCGATGCATCAGTGGCTGCATCAGCTCGGTCTGGATTCAATTGCTACCGCCGGTGATATTAATCGTAATGTGTTGTGCACCAGTAACCCGATTGAAAGCAGCTTGCATCGTGAAGCCTATGAGTGGGCGTGTAAGATTTCTGAGCATTTACTGCCGCGAACACATGCTTATGCTGATATCTGGCTGGATGGTGAAAAGGTGCTTAGTTCAGAACCGGCTGCACCATTGTCAGATGGTGTGAGTAATGATGCAGTCGAACCGATCAACGGTAAGACTTATTTGCCACGTAAATTTAAAACTGCTCTGGTTATTCCGCCACTGAATGATGTGGATTTACATGCCAATGATTTGAATTTTGTCGCTATTGGTGAGGGCGGTCATCTTGTTGGTTTTAATGTACTGGTAGGCGGCGGGCTGTCTATTGATCATGGTAATCAGCGTACGTTCCCGAATACTGCTAAGGATTTTGGTTTTATTCCGGTAGAGCAGGCAGTGCGGTGTGCTGAGGCTGTGGTTACTACCCAGCGCGACTGGGGTAATCGCAGTGATCGCAAAAATGCACGTACACGTTACACTTTGCAGCGTGTAGGCGCAGAAGTATTTAAAGAGGAGGTTGAGCGCCGGCAGGGTTTTAAATTTGCTGCCAGCCGCCCTTATGAACTCACTGAGCGCGGTGATCGCATTGGCTGGGTACAAGGGGAAGACGAACGCTGGCATCTGACCTTATTTATTGAAAACGGCCGTTTACTTGACTATCCTGACCGGCCACTGAAAACCGGTATGCGTGAATTAGCCAGAATTCATAAAGGTGATTTCCGCCTGACAGCGAATCAGAATGTGATTATTGCCGGTGTGCATGCTGAAGATAAGGATGAAATTGAACGGATTGCCCGTAAATATAAACTCATTGACGATGAAATCACGGAACAGCGTAAAAACAGTATGGCCTGTGTGGCTTTTCCAACCTGTCCGCTGGCTATGGCTGAATCTGAACGGTTTTTATCCGGTTTCATTGATCAGGTCGATGCGCTTATGGCGCAATATGGTTTGTCTAAGGAGCATATTATTCTGCGGGTAACCGGTTGTCCGAATAACTGCGGCCGTGCGTTACTGGCTGAAATCGGGCTGATAGGCAAAGCAGTCGGCCGTTATAATCTGTACGTTGGCGGTAACCGGGCTGGCACTCGTATTCCGCGTTTGTTCCGCGAGAATATTACAGTTGATGAAGTGCTGGCTATCTTGCAGGATTGGATTGCGCGCTGGGCACACGGGTGTAATAATGCTGAGGATTTTGGTGATTTTGCTATTCGTACCGGTATTGTTAAACCGGTAGTGGATGCCGCAGTAGATTTCTGGGATGCAGATAAAGTTTCAGTGTAAATGATTAATCAGAAAAGAGAAATTTCTGTGATTTAATTAAATAGTCCGGATACCTGATAACAGGTCCGGACTATTTTTATGTATGGATGGTGTCAGATTATGGCTGCTGATTGGCATAAATCTGATCAAATATACCGCCATCGCTGAAAAAGCGTTGTTGAGCTTCTTTCCAGCCACCAAATTCTTGATCAATGGTCACCAGTTGCAGGCTGGGAAACTGGTGTCGGTATTCTGCCATGATTTTCGGATTTACTGGTCTGAAATAACTTTGTGCTATCAGACGCTGGGCACTGTCACTATACAGATATTGCAGATAGGCAGTGGCCAGCCGGCGTTTATCCGGGGTAAGAACATTACTGTCAACAACGGCTACCGGTGGTTCACATAAAATTGAAAGTGACGGTGTGACGATTTCAAATTCGTCAGGAGACTGCTTGAGTGCCAGTCTGGCTTCATTTTCCCATGCCAGTAATACATCGCCGAGCTGTCGGTGGGTAAAGGTGATGGTAGCGGCACGTGCTCCGGTATCCATCATGGGTACATGCCGGAGTAACGCTTGCAGATATGCCTGAGCACTGGCATCACTACCGTTTGGCTGATGCTTCGCCCAAGCCCATGCAGCGAGAAAATTCCAGCGTGCACCACCAGATGTTTTAGGATTAGGTGTGATAATCTGAACATTGTTACGGATCAGATCTCCCCAGTCGCGGATGTGTTTGGGATTGCCCTTACGCACCAGAAAAACAATGGTAGAGGTATAGGGGGTGCTGTTATGGGGTAAACGCTGCTGCCAGTCCGGTTGCAGTAATGTTTTTTTGCCACGGTTCAGAGCATTGATGTCTCCGGCCAGTGCCAGTGTCACCACATCGGCTTTAAGACCATTCTGTACAGCAATAGCCTGTTTACCGGAACCTCCGTTGGACTGGCGGATATGCACTTTCTGACCGGTTTGCTGATACCAGTAGTTTTCAAAATCAGTATTGTAGTGCTGATACAATTCACGTGTAGCATCGTAGGAAGCGTTCAGCAGAGTTGCTCTGCTGCCGGAGTTGTTATCGCAAGATGTCAGACCTGCAATTATTGCTGCCAGCAGACCGTAGCGCCAGAATATATTCATGCCGGAAAATAGGTTTTAGACGAGGTTTTAATGTAGCAATGCTGGTGCGGGTACGGAAATACTGTTTTTTTGTTTCTTTATAACCAAAAGCAAGATAGCAGTCTGATAATCAGATGGAATGTAAGTAGTGAGGGCTGTGAATTTGAAAAAGTTGGCTTAGGCTGTTATAAACCGCTTTTAATTTTTTTATCTGTTTAATTGAGAAAGTTACATGAAGAGCCGGAATGCGGATGTTGCAGCTGAACAAAAGCTGTTAACACGGGAAGATGTGCGTACGCTGATGCTGTCATCCTTTGGTGGGGCGCTGGAATTTTATGATTTTGTCATTTATGTTTTTTATGCCAAAGTGCTGTCTGAACTGTTTTTTCCGGCAGGTTTAAATCCATTCTGGGCGCTGCTGAATACTTACGGAATTTTTGCTGCCGGTTATCTGTTTCGTCCGCTGGGCGGTATTGTAATGGCGCATTTTGGTGATTTATTCGGGCGCAAACGTTTGTTTGCATTGTCTATTATGATGATGGCTTTACCTACGTTATGTCTGGGTCTGATGCCTACTTTTGCTACTATCGGCTATGCAGCTCCTATACTGCTATTAGTATTACGCATGATACAGGGTGTGGCTATTGGCGGAGAAATTCCGGCAGCCTGGACTTTTGTGTCTGAGCATGTACCTGAAAAACGTATTGGTATGGCAAATGGTTTTCTCACAGGCGGGCTGTCGCTGGGAATATTACTGGGCTCTCTGATTGCGCTGGGTATGGCAAAACTTTTCAGTAGTGAAGCTATTCTGAACGGAGCATGGCGCATACCTTTTATTATTGGCGGGCTGTTTGGGCTGCTGACTCTGTATTTACGCAGCTATCTGCATGAAACGCCGGTTTTCAAAGCAATGCAGCAACGCAAGGAGCTGGTAACGGAAATGCCAGTTAAAGTTCTGGTTTCTAAACATAAAACTGCTGTATCTATTGGCATGCTGCTTACCTGGTTTCTGACTGGCTGTATTGTGGTGATTTTGCTGGCTATGCCGCAGTTATTAACCGGCAGTTTCGGATTTTCCAGTACGCAGGCATTTGAAATGCAGAGTATGGCTATTGTGATGCAAATGCTGGGCTGTGTGATTTATGGTTTGCTGGCTGATCGGCTGGGTACTGGACGGGTACTGATTGGCGGAATTGTGTTTACAGGTGTAATGACAGCGCTATTTTATCCGGCACTGGGCAAATACAGTGATAGCCTGATTTTTATTCTGTACCTGTTGCTGGGACTGGCTGCTGGTGTGGCCGGTATTGTTTCAGCTGCCATGATACGAATGTTTCCGCCGGCTATACGGTTTACAGGGATTTCTTTTTCCTACAATGTGGCTTACGCTATTGTCGGCGGTTTAACCTTGCCTCTGGTGCAGTGGTTAAGCCGTTTTAGTCCGATTGGCGCAATGTATTATATTCTGCCTTTATGTGTAGTAGGTATACTGGCTGCCGGAGTATTTCAAAGTCGTTACCGGTGATGCTGTAGCTGCATCGTAACAGATATAAAAAAGCTGCTTTATCCGCAAGTATATATTGCATCGGGATAAAGCAGCTTTTTGTCTATAATTCTATATCAGGCATTGCCGGCGTTAGCCTGTTCAGCCTGATACATAGCTTCGAAATTGATCGGAGCCAGCAATACCGGCGGGAAGCCGGAGCGTGTAATGGTATTAGATACAGTTTCGCGTGCATAAGGGAACAGAATATTCGGAGCAGCTACAGCCAGCAGCAGCTCTACATCTTCATCCGGGATGTTGGCAATGCGGAAGATACCGCTTTGTGCCACTTCATTCAGAAACAATACACGTTCTTCAGTCATTTTTGCAGTAACGGTAACAGTTACTGTCACATTATAAAATTCATCTTCCAGTTTTTCAGAAGCAGAAGTAACACGCATTTCAATTTGTGGTTCTCCGCTTTCCAGAAAGATCTGTGGCGCATGCGGTACTTCCAGTGATAAATCTTTCAGATAAATTTTTTCAATACTGAATACCGGTTGTTGTGAGGTTTGTTCTGGTGTTTTTTCTTTTTTGCTCATGCTTTTCTTTCAACAAGGGAATAAAATTAATATTGCAGATTTCATCTGGTTGTACCGGATGAAAAGTGAAAAAAGATAGTACGTGCTTAACCTGCGAGCAGAGCGTCTAGTTTACCTGCTTGATTCAAAGCATTCAAATCATCAAAGCCGCCGACATGTACCTCACCGATATAAATCTGCGGAACAGTCCGGCGGCCGGTACGCTGCATCATCTGCTCTCGGATTTGCGCATCCGTATCAATCCGGATCTCATTGATATCGGTTACACCTTTTTGTTTGAATAATGCTTTGGCCATCTGGCAATAAGGGCATACCCCGGTGGTATACATGGTAATCGGTTGCATTGCAGTGTCCTTGGTTGCATACAGATATAGTTAGAAAAGGGTAGCATACCGCGAACTGGAGATACTGAACAGGTGCAGGCTTTCTTTGGCAGTATGCTGCGGTATAATTGGTTAATATTCATATAACAAACGGACATGTAGAGATGATTCGTTTTGAGCAGGTTTCAAAAACGTATCCCGGCGGTTTTACTGCCCTGAAAAACCTGAGTTTTTCTATCAGCAAAGGTGAAATGATTTTTATTGCAGGCCATTCCGGTGCGGGTAAGTCAACAATTCTTAAACTGATCAGCGGTATTGTTAAACCCACTAAGGGCAAGGTCTGGCTGAATAATCAGGATTTGGGGCGATTAAACGATAACCAGCTCGGTTATTTGCGTCAGCATATCGGTATCGTTTTTCAGGATCATAAATTATTATTTGACCGTAATGTGTTGCAAAATGTGATGTTACCTCTGCGTATCACCGGTTATGAGCGTAAACAGGCTGAGCGGCGGGCGCGGATAGCGATTGAAAAAGTTGGTCTGAGCGGACGTGAACTGGCTGATCCGATTACTTTGTCCGGCGGCGAGCAGCAGCGGTTGTGTATTGCGCGTGCTGTGGTGCATCAGCCCAGCCTGCTGATTGCAGATGAACCGTCTGCCAATCTGGACAGAGCCTATGCACTGGATATTATGGAACTGTTTAAAACATTTCATGAGGCCGGTACTACGATTATGGTGGCAGCACATGATGAAACATTAATGGCAGACTACGGACACCGTATTATCCGCTTACAGGAAGGCAGGTTATACGCATGATCCAGTTTATTTCTCTGCATAAAGAAGCGGCATGCAAGGCATTGCGTCAATTACTGCGTCAGCCGGTAGCAACCCTGCTGATTTTACTTATGCTGGCCATTGCCATGACTTTACCGCTGGCTCTGTATCTGGGTGTACAGAGCGGTCAGCAGGTACTGGGGCAGATGAATGAAGTGCCTACCATGACACTTTATATGCAGATTAATGCCACTGCCAGTGATAATCATACCGTTGAAAAAGCCTTAAAGGCCAATAAACAACTTGAAAAAGTAGTATTTGTGAGTAAACAGCAAGGGCTGGAAGAGTTGCAGCGCAGCATGGGTAATCAGGATTTGGTTTCAATGCTTGACAGTAACCCTCTGCCGGATGCATTCACGGTTACGCCGCAGGCAGGTTCGCCGGAAGAACTGACTGCCTTACAGACTCAGCTCGAACAATTACCTATGGTTGAAAGCGTAAAAATGGATGCTGAGTGGATGCAGACGCTGTATCAGATTAATCAGTTTATCCATCAGTTGTTGTGGTTTCTGGCCATTACACTGGGTTTGGCTTTTGCTCTGGTTGCTTACAATACTATCCGGTTACAAATTCTCAGCCATCGGGAAGAAATCGAAATTACCAAACTGCTGGGCGCTCCGGCATCATTTATCCGCCGGCCGTTTCTGTATCTGGCTATCTGGCAGAGCCTGCTGGCTGCGGCAATCAGCATTGGTTTGTGTTACTGGCTTAATTATCAGGCCCAGCCTTTACTCAGTGCGATTTTGCAGCCGTATGGCGTGCATGTTGTCTGGCGTTTTTTCAATCTATGGGAAATACTGGCTATTATGCTGGTAGTCTGCGGATTGGGTATGCTGGGCGCATGGCTGGCTACGCGTCAGCATTTGCTTAGCTTTAAATCAGTACGGTAAAAAATTATCCCCGCAAATAGCGGGGATAATTTTAAGGTATCACACATTAGTGTCGATACTGTTTACTTTTGCTGACGTGCCTGTGCAGCCTGTGCCAGTAAGGCAAGCATAGTTTCTGTTTCTTCCCAGCCAATACAGGCATCGGTAATACTCTGACCGTAATTTTCCGGGTTATCCTGTCGTCCGGCCATCAGATTACTTTCTACCATTACGCCCATAATGTGCTGTTCACCTGCCTGAATCTGTGCGGCAATATCCTGTGCTACCTCCATTTGCCGGCGGTAATCCTTGCGGCTGTTGGCATGGCTGCAATCGATCATCAGATTAGGAGTAACCTGATTTTTGTTCAGTTCATTTACCGCCGCCTGTACATATTCATGGCTGTAATTAGGCTCTTTACCGCCACGCAGAATGATGTGGCAGTCAGGATTGCCGCTGGTGCGTACAATGGCTGAATGACCGGCCTTGGTTACTGAAAGAAAATGATGCGGATGGCTGGAAGCACCAATGGCATCAATAGCAATTTTCAGATTGCCGTCAGTACCATTTTTGAAACCTACCGGACAGCTTAAACCTGAGGCCAGCTCACGGTGTACCTGACTTTCGGTTGTACGGGCACCGATTGCTCCCCATGAAATCAGGTCGGCAAAATACTGCGGAGTAATCATGTCCAGAAATTCAGTAGCTGCCGGCATCCCCATATTGTTTAATTCCAGCAGCAGTTTACGTGCCAGACGCAAACCATAGTTAATATCATAGGAACCATCAATATGCGGATCGTTAATAAATCCTTTCCAGCCTACCGTAGTACGCGGTTTTTCAAAGTAAACCCGCATAACAATCAGTAATTCTTGCGCATATTTTTCACGTAATACATTCAGACGCTGAGCGTATTCAATTGCAGCTGCCGGATCATGGATAGAACACGGACCGATAATCACCAGTAGACGTTTATCTCTGCCATGTACCAGATCAGCAATAGCATGGCGTGTATTGTGTACTACCTCAGAGGCCTGTTCTGTAATGGGCAATTCGTATAAATGAGCAATGGGTGGCAACAGTTCCTTAATTTCTTTAATTCTGACATCATCAATTGGGCGGGATGCTACCTGATTCATAGTAATTCCTGTCTGACTCTATTATTTTAAATTTTTCGTGATTTATCCATCAGGCTATAATGAATATGCTTAAAAAGCAAGGACAAAACTTTGGTAAAGATATATTATTGCTTAAATTCGGATTTAAATAACATTTAATTATTTTTTATGATGATTTTTTATAAATTATCGGAATAATATACCAATAATAACCATTATATTGTCTTTACGTAATAGAGCGGATTTTACTGATATAGTTTTGATTTCAGACAAATTTCAGGTACAATCGCCCACCCTGTGGTTCGTAAACCTCCCACATAAAAAAACTAGGAAATCAAATATATGCGTGCACAAAATAATCTGGGCACGGTGAGCCTGCTGGGTAATCAGCATACGGAATACCGTAGTGATTATGCCCCGGAGCTGCTGGAAGCCTTCGACAATCAACACCCTGATAACGATTATTTCGTTAAATTTATCTGTCCCGAATTCACCAGTCTGTGCCCGAAAACCGGCCAGCCGGACTTTGCTACCATTTATATCAATTATTTACCGCGTTTGCGTATGGTAGAAAGTAAATCGTTAAAACTGTATCTGTTCAGTTTCCGCAATCATGGTGATTTTCATGAAGATTGTGTCAATATCATCATGAAAGATCTTATTGCCCTGATGCAGCCTAAATACATTGAGGTATATGGTGAATTTACACCGCGTGGCGGTATCGCCATCCATCCGTATGCCAATTATGGTGAGCCTGATACACGTTATAGCGATATGGCTGCACAGCGATTACTTCAGTTTCAGGTGAAATAAGTCTTCTTAAAATGACACA
This sequence comes from Snodgrassella sp. W8158, assembly GCF_016100435.1. Taxonomy (NCBI): domain Bacteria; kingdom Pseudomonadati; phylum Pseudomonadota; class Betaproteobacteria; order Neisseriales; family Neisseriaceae; genus Snodgrassella; species Snodgrassella sp. W8158. Next base: position 17,557 of record NZ_JACFSM010000009.1, read on the forward strand.
AGTATCTCAGGCTGCCGGTTTACATCATCCGGTCAGTTTTACTGCCTGGCGCAGTTACCGATACGACTGATAGGAATAAATATGTATGAATTTTCTGATGCGCAACGCTATAAGGCATTGCGCTGGCTGACGTTCTGGCACATGCTGGTAATCGTAGCCAGTAATTATCTGGTACAGTTCCCTTTTACTTTATTTGGATTACACAATACCTGGGGTGCTTTTACCTTTCCGTTTATTTTTCTTACCACTGATTTAACGGTAAGAATTTTTGGTTCAGGTCTGGCGCGCCGAATCATTTTCTGGGTAATGCTGCCATCATTACTGTTTTCTTATGCCATTTCTGTCCTGTTTCAGGACGGGCACTGGATGGGCTGGGCGGCATTAAGCCATTTTGATTTATTTGTTGCCCGCATTGCCCTGGCCAGTTTTACAGCCTATGTGGTCGGTCAGCTGATGGATATTCTGGTATTTAACCGGCTGCGGCAGTGCCGGCGCTGGTGGCCTGCTCCCAGTGCTTCTGCTGTTTTAGGCAGTGCTGTAGATACATTGCTGTTTTTTGCTGTTGCGTTTTACCATTCGCCGGATGCATTTATGGCCGAGAACTGGTTACAGATTTCCCTGACCGATTATGCGTTCAAAATCAGCGTTGCCGCTCTGTTTTTCCTGCCTACTTATGGTATCGTACTGCGCTATTTATTATACAAACTGACTGCTTTGGCACCACGTACCGTAAACGGGTAAAAAGAATTATCAATCAACATCTGATTACAATTTATTCTTTATCATCAGGCCGCTTAAAAGCGGCCTGATTGACACACCGGCTTCTGTTATAATACGCGCCTATTTTCAAATACATGGCTAAGAGAACATCATGGAAGCGGAGCAGATTAATCAATTAAATAATATTCTGGATGATATGGCATCCCGTAGTCACGATTTACGGAGGTATCTTTGACTACGCTGGCAAAAAAGACCGCCTTGAAGAAGTAATTGGTCTGTCAGAAGATCCTGAGTTGTGGAATGATCCGAAAAAAGCTCAGGAAGTCGGTAAAGAACGCAAAGTGCTGGAGGGTATCGTACTCACACTGGATCATCTGCACAGCGGTATCGAAGATAACCGGATGCTGCTGCAGATGGCTGTGGAGGAAAATGATACAGACGGTTTTGAAGCGGTTCAGGCAGATATTACCGCGTTACAGGATGAACTGGCACAGCTTGAATTCAAACGTATGTTTAATCAGCCTGCCGATGTCAATAACTGCTTCATAGATATTGTTGCCGGCGCCGGCGGTACAGAGGCCGAAGACTGGGCTGGGATGCTGTTGCGCATGTACGTGCGCTATGGCGAACGCAAAGGCTTCAAAGTAGAAATACTTGAAGAAGATGAAGGCGAAATTGCCGGTGTGAATCGTGCTACCATCAAACTGGACGGAGAATACGCTTACGGATTGCTGCGTACTGAAACCGGTATTCACCGTCTGGTACGGTATTCACCTTTTGATTCAAATAATAAACGGCATACTTCATTTGCATCGGTATTTGTTTATCCGGAAGTCGATGACAGTTTTGAAATTGAAATCAATCCGGCTGATTTGCGTATTGATACCTATCGTGCTTCTGGAGCTGGTGGTCAGCACATTAATAAAACTGATTCAGCTGTACGTATTACTCATGAACCAACCGGTATTGTGGTGCAGTGCCAGAATGACCGTTCTCAGCACCGCAACCGCGAAGAAGCAATGAATATGCTTAAGGCAAAATTGTTCGAGCTGGAAATGCGCCGTCGTAATGAAGAAAAGCAGAATCTGGAAGCCAGTAAAGATGATGTGGGCTGGGGACATCAGATTCGTTCTTATGTATTCGACTCTTCGCGAATCAAGGATTTACGTACCGGCTATGAAGTCGGCAATATCAAGGCAGTTATGGATGGCGACCTTGATGGCTTTATTGAAGCCAGTCTGAAACAGGGTGTTTAAGAAACAGTCACGCGGCTGTCTGATGTATTCAGACAGCCTTAATTTTTTAAGGTGTGTAGCAGCATGAATTATATTGATGTCATTATTCCCTGCTACAACGCAGAAAATACACTGGGACGGGCTGTAGAAAGTGTGCTGGCGCAGCCGGAACTCGGTTGTCTGTGGCTGGTTGATGATGCTTCCACCGATAATACCGTCACCTTGATCCAACAGTGGCAACAGCGTTATCCGCAAAAAATTCGTGCAGAATATCTGGCTTCTAACCGCGGACCTGCGCTGGCGCGCAACTGGGGAGCATTACTGTCTGCCAGAAGCCATATTGCTTTTCTGGATGCCGATGACGCCTATCAGCCTTATGCCTTACAGGCAGCATGTGCTGTATTTCACTTTCGCCCGAACAGCGGTTTATTGCGCCTGCCGGTAACCGGATACAATATTCCGGAAAAATACTGTAAGCATGAACAGTTTAATCTGGCCTGGCGCACATTTGAAATGATTACCGCTACCAATACTGTTTTTAACCGTGCCTATTTTCTTGCCTGTGGTGGTTTTCCGGCTGACTCGCTGTTTCGGCAGCTGGGCGGGGAAGATGGTGCACTTGGTCTGGCGACAATAGAAAGCTGCATGGTCGCTACCCTTTTTGATAAAGCCGGCATGACCGACATCGGTGTCAATTTTTATGGTCATGACAGTATGTATGTATGTATGTATGTAAACTGCTGGATTCGATGCTGTTCGGACAGACTCATTCTGACTGTGATGAGTCTGCGTTGCAGCAAGCCAATGCTGTTACTCAGACTATTGTGCACCGTTTGCATGATTTGCGTCAGATACTGAATCATCCGAAACCGGGAAAGCAGGCACTACAGTTTTTTACTGATGAACCGGTTAATACCGAAACTTTGGATTAACTGAAAATTGTCTTTTGATAACTCTGGAAGTAGAAGAAACATGATAAATCCGTTATATGCGCTGTCTCCGCTGGATGGGCGCTATGCATCGTCTGTGGCTGATTTGCGCCCGATTTTTTCTGAATATGGTCTGATGCATGCTCGCGTACAGGTTGAGCTTGGCTGGCTGAAAGCACTGGCAGCCGAAGCTGGAATCAGTGAAGTTCAGCCATTCAGTCCGGCCACCATTGCAGAAATTGATCGTGTTATTGCTGAATTTTCAATAGCAGATGCCGAAGCAGTTAAAGCTATAGAAGCCACAACCAATCATGATGTGAAAGCTATTGAATACTGGCTGAAACAGCGTTTTGCCAATGTACCTGAAGTTATGGCAGTCAGTGAATTCATTCATTTTTCCTGTACCAGTGAGGATATCAATAATCTTTCACATGCTCTGATGCTGAAACAGGCTCGTGATGAAGTACTGCTGCCTAAGCTTAATGAACTAATAACTGTATTGCGCAATCTGGCGCATACTCATGCTGCTTTGCCTATGATGTGCCGCACCCATGGGCAGCCGGCTACTCCCAGTACACTGGGTAAAGAAATCGCCAATGTCGTGGCTCGTCTGCAAAGACAAATGGAATCAGTCCGGCAACAGCAGTTTCTGGGTAAAATCAATGGTGCTGTAGGTAATTACAACGCGCATCTGGTTGCCTATCCCGATATAGACTGGGAAGGACATTGCCGCCGTTTTGTCGAATATAATCTGGGGCTGACCTTTAACCCCTATACTATTCAGATTGAACCACATGATTATATGGCAGAATTTTTCCAGACGATTAGCCGTATAAACACCATTCTGATCGATTTTAACCGTGATATCTGGGGCTATATCTCTATTGGCTATTTCCGGCAGAAAGTTAAAGCCGGAGAAGTTGGTTCTTCTACCATGCCACACAAAGTCAATCCGATTGATTTTGAAAATTCAGAAGGTAATCTGGGTATGGCCAATGCTGTGCTGGGATTCCTTGCTGAAAAACTGCCGGTATCCCGCTGGCAGCGTGATTTAACCGATAGTACTGTATTGCGTAATATGGGGACAGGCTTCGGTTACACTATATTGGGACTGACAGCGCATTTGCGTGGTCTGAATAAGCTGGAAATCAATCCTGCTGCGTTTGCCGCAGATCTGGATGCAACATGGGAGCTGCTGGCTGAGCCGATTCAGACAGTAATGCGTCGCTATGGGATAGCCAACCCGTATGAGCAGCTTAAAGAACTTACCCGTGGTAAGCATGGAATTACTCCTGAAAGTTTGCAGACATTTATAAATCAGCTGGCTATTCCAGACACGGCAAAAGCACAGTTACTGGCACTTACTCCTGCATTATATGTAGGCAAGGCTCAGGAGCTGGCAGAACGAATCTGAATATAATGATTAACAGGGGAAAGCAGCGAAATTCTTTCCCCTTATCTTAAAGTAATTCAATAAACTGACTTTTAAATATTATTGTAAAAGTGCAAGATATATTATGGCATAGCTCAAAAAATATAATCACAGACAGCTTAGCCCGCTCAGTCAGATTAATGCAAATGACTTTTAACGAATAGAATTATAATTAGTCAATACTATAATAAAATTCAAAAATATATTTGATTTAAAATAATAAAAAGAATTTGTTAGCTATTACTATTATTAAAATGTAACTCAAACAAGTTAAGCTCAAGCTGTCAGTCACATTATTAGTTATGTCTTAAAATGTACTGGTAAATATTATTCGGACAACTTTGTCGTTGCAAAAATAATTCCTTAGCAAACATATGATTAATGATATTCAAAGAAGAGAAATTTGAATTTAATTAAACCTTCATACCATAGACATTAGTTTATTTCTATTTCATTTAGCAATTAATTGCAATTTAATAAACTACATTCGAAATGAACAACCTACCGGCAAAATAAATTAAAATAACTAAATTATTTTATCCTGACACTCAATAAGTATTTCATTATTTGGTTTGTATATTTTTTATTCGCATTAAATTATCCGGGTAAATTTATTGATTTGAATAATTCGATAATTCAATCAGATTATTATCCGGATCACGAATATAAATCGAAGTAATTTTTCCACAAGCTCCGGTACGAGAAGTTGGCTCTAGTTCTAATGGAATATTATGCTGATGTAAAACAGCCATTACTTCATCCTGAGTCTGCTCTACAATAAAGCACAAGTCAGCAGAACCGGGAGTAGGGTGTTTCGCTTTAGGTTCAAATTCATGTCCTTGCTGATGTAAATTAATCTTCATCTGACCAAAATGCAAAGCAGTACAATTATCTGCAAATGTACTTACCTGCATGCCAAGTACATCAGCATAAAAAGCGCAGGAGGCCTGAATATCTTTAACAGTTAATACCAGATGATCCAGTCTTTTAATCTGCATTATTAACTCCTTACTATAAAATTAGAATAGCAGTGTATTCATAATTCAGTATAAGCCCAGCTTACCAGAGTGCGTCAAAAGAGAAAAATGACGCTTACAAATAATTGTTTAAATTGACGTTTAGTATTGCAGTCTGAAAACATTCAGCATATAAAAATACAAAATATTTTTAGGTTTTTTATTTGAAAATTGTTTATTTTTATGATATTTGATTTAAATTATTATCGTATTATTAGAGTTTGTATTTTCAATTGTCTGGGTTCAGATTAAATACAGATTCCAGTAATAGATTAAAATCTGCATGAAATAGTTGGTCACACAACATAAATAAAAATGCCAATGCTATTGAAGCATTGGCACGTGTGAATAAAATCTTTATTCCATACGCAGTTCAGCAGACCTTGCGTGTGCAGTCAGGCCTTCACCATGTGCCAGAATGCTGGCAATTTGTCCTAACTGTCGGGCACCCTCAGCAGAAACCTGAATCAGACTGCTGCGTTTTTGAAAATCGTATACACCCAGCGGGGAAGCAAACCGAGCAGTACGGCTGGTTGGTAATACGTGATTAGGGCCGGCACAATAATCTCCCAGACTCTCACTGGTATATTGCCCCATAAAAATAGCACCGGCATGCCGGATTTTTGGTGCCCATTTTTGTGGGTCAGCTACAGAAAGCTCCAGATGCTCAGGGGCCAGATAATTGGCAATATCACATGCTTCATCCAGATTCTGAGCCTGAATAATGGCTCCGCGATTAGTCAGTGAAGCTTCAATGATATCCTTGCGTGGCATCTGTGCCAGTAACTCCTTCATCTGAGCTTCTACTTCCTGAGCATAATCTGCATTGGTTGTAATCAGTATAGCCTGTGCAATTTCATCATGCTCTGCCTGACTGAATAGATCCATAGCCACCCATTTGGCCGGAGTAGTACCATCAGCAATCACCAGAATCTCACTGGGGCCGGCAACCATATCAATACCAACAACACCAAATACCCGCCTTTTGGCTGCAGCAACATAAGCATTGCCGGGTCCGGTAATTTTATCAACCTGAGCAATACTTTGTGTTCCATAAGCTAAAGCTGCTATGGCCTGAGCGCCACCTATAGTAAAGACTTGAGTTACTCCGGCTACATAAGCTGCTGCCAGAACAATATCATTTCTCTCTCCATATGGCATCGGCACAACCATCACAATTTCAGCGACACCGGCTACATGTGCCGGCATAGCATTCATCATCACTGAGCTTGGATAAGCCGCTTTACCGCCAGGTACATAAATACCTACTCTGTCCAGAGCAGTAATTTGCTGCCCCAGTAAAGTACCATTTTCATCTTCATATTGCCATGATTGCTGTTTCTGGTGCTGATGATAGCTTTCAATCCGTTTAGCAGCAGTTTGTAAAGCTGTCTGCACATCTGCCGGCAGACGGGCAAATGCTGCAGCCAGATCTGTCTGACTTAATGTCAGATCAGCCATAGACTGAGCCTGTGTGTGATCAAAACGATTAGTATATTCAATTACAGCTGCATCACCGCGTTGCTGCACATCTGTACAAATAGCGGCTACAGCTACATCCACTTGCGGATCCTGTGCAGTTTCGAATGCCTGTAATGCAGTTAGCTGGGCTTTAAAATCAGCATCCAGCGTGGAAATATATTTCATGCCTATGTATATCGGGCAGCCTGAGCTGCCCGATCCTGATATCATTAATTAAAAATTGTTGCCGAAATTATCGTCATCTTCATCGATAACCGGTGTTTTTGATTTAGCGGCCAGTTCATGAGCCGGAATAGTATTACCATCTACTTCAATATCATAAGGTTTTACTACCCGTACCCGTAAGCCACGGCCGGCCTTACGGCTGTCTACCCACTCACTGCTAATTGCCGAGATAGCATTATTGGCATTGTCAAAACCATAGTCTTTAGCATTAAAGCCGCCATCGCTGGTTACCAGCTCGCGAGCAACTGAGCTCACTGTCGCCCAGCCTTCAATATCACAGGTTCTTTCAATGGCCTTTTGTACCATCGGCACCAGACGGTTCCAGTGGTGCTGGCTGGATGTTTCACCAGAAGAACGACCGGATTTGGATGAGCGGTTATTGAAACCGGATTTTGCCGGACGACCACGACCACGGCTACTTTCCGCAGGAGTTACCGTCGTTTCGAATACTGTTTTGCGAGGACGGCCACGGCCGCGTTTAGTCTGATCTTCCCGGCCCTTTTCATAACTGGTGAATTCCGGAGCTCTGGTTTCAATCTGTACCAGCACCGGTTCTTTAGCTTTGCTTTTTTCTTCCGGCTCTATGGTTACACTTACTTTTTCTGCCGGCATGGCTGTGCTGACTGCCGGAATGGTAATAACCAGGGGTGCATCATTATTCTGCTGGAAAGCTGTCGGCTCACTAACCGATGTGTAAGGTTTGCTTTCTGTTTTAGGCGCAAGGCTACTATTGCGTTTTTTCAGACGCAGCCATAAATGATTGCCGTGCATCTGAGTTTCAAAAATATCGATGGCACTGATCAGATAAGAGAGTTTGGTATAACCATAATTACGTGCATCGAAATCGGAATTAACCTTGTTGATATACTGACCGATAACACCCAGTGATGTCCAGCCATCATCATCTGCATGCTCCTTCACTGCATTGCGGAACAGATTCATCAGTGCAGTATCCTGTTTCAGCTCAGCCGGAGTTTTGCGTTTATTGCGGAAAATCGGTGTCTGAACTTTATCTTCACCGATATCTACTGTGGTATGGCTAAGTAAATTCTCAGTATAAATAAATTTATCACATGCTTTACGGAAAGATTCGGGCGTTTTTTTCTGCCCGAAACCATAAACAGTCAGACCATTTTCACGAATACGGGAAGCCAGACGGGTAAAATCACTGTCACTGGATACAATACAGAAGCCATCAAAAGTATTACTGTATAATAAATCCATGGCATCAATTACCATAGCCATATCAGTGGCATTTTTTCCCTTAGTATAGGCAAATTGCTGTACAGGGGTAATAGCGTGTGGTAACAGTGCATCTTTCCATTTGGACAGGCCGCTGCTCCAGTCGCCATAAATGCGTTTAACGCTGGCAATACCGTATTTGGCAATCTCTTCCAGTAAAGATTCAACAATACTGGCTGAAGCATTATCAGCATCAATAAGTACTGCCAGTTTGGCCGAATTTTCCGTAGTCATTTATAGAATTCCTGTTAATAAAAAATTTAAATTTCGTGATTTCGTGCACTAGTAAATACATTAATAATTGGTTGTATAGCTGCATATTTCAGCTTTAAGGCCGCCTTATTTACGACCAGCCGGCTGGAAATATCTACAACATGCTCTACAGCCTCTAGGTTATTTGCCTTTAACGTATTACCTGTCGAAACCAAATCAACAATTGCATCAGCCAACCCTACCAGAGGTGCCAGCTCCATTGAACCATATAATTTAATTAAATCAATGTGTACGCCTTTGCCGGCAAAATGTTCAGCCGCAATATTAGGGTATTTACTGGCTACGCGTAAACGGCAGCCGGGTTGTGAAGCTGCTGTGTAGTCAAACCCTTTGCGTACGGCTACCATCATTCTGCAACGGGCAATATTCAAGTCCAAAGGTTGATATAATCCGTCGCCATCATGTTCAATTAAAACATCTTTTCCAGCGATTCCAAAATCAGCTGCTCCGTATTGCACATATGTAGGCACATCTGTTGCCCGAACAATGATTAAACGGATATTGTTATGATTAGTATTAATAATCAGTTTACGTGACTCTTCCGGGTCTTCAATAGCATTAATTCCTGCCGCAGCGAGTAATGGCAGGGTTTCTTCATAAATTCGACCTTTAGATAACGCTATGGTTAATTGTACAGTCATTTTTTTGTCAGTGTTGAATAATATACATAAAAGCAAACTTATTAAACAATAAATTATTTTTGCAGAAAAATAAGTTTGCAGAAATTATAAAAATAATAATTAAATAATTTTAATCCAGTAATTGTTTTATGTCATGAGCCAATTGTGCCGCTGTCTGGCTGTGTGGTTCATAAACTACGGTACGGCCTTGTTTATCAATTAAATATGTTCCTGTGCTGTGATCCATTAAATATTCACCGGAACTACTGCCTGCTACTTTATGTACAGCAATTTTATACTGATTAATAACGTTATTAAGCTCTTGCTGATGTTGTTTATTTACAGTTAAACCAATAAAGTCAGGATTAAATGCCGGAGCATAAGCTTCCATAACCTGTGGTGTATCACGCAGCGGATCAACCGTAATAAACAATACCTGTACCTGTTTTCCCTGCTCACCTAGCTGATTTATTGCATCTGCGTAAGCAAGCAGATTAGTCGGGCAAACATCCGGACAATGGGTATAACCGAACACTAATACTACTATTTTACCCTGAAAATCACGCAGATGTACTGTTTTACCGTCAGAACCAAGCAAGGAAAAATCTTTACCACCCAAGCCGGCATCGCGTACATCACTGCCTTCAAAATTATACTGATGCAGTGGTTTGGCTGAATCAGCACTTGCTGGCTGAGCATTGTTAACTGCCGACTGAGGCTGGCAGGCACCCAATAAAATCGCGGATGTTAATACAGCCAGAAAATTTTGTATGTTAAGCATAAAGTTAATAATAATACAAAAATGAACTTTAAATAAATATTTAAAATTCAGAAATTTTTTAATTTTAAAATTAATAAGTAAAATATAAAAAAATCCAAAAATAAAATCAATATTTTATTCAGAATCAGTTAAAAAAATTTTTTACCATAAAAAAATTCTTTACAGCCATGGAAAATCCGTTATAATGCGTCTTCTTCGCTAGCCCAGGTGGCGAAATTGGTAGACGCAGGGGACTCAAAATCCCCCGCCGCAAGGTGTGACGGTTCGAGTCCGTCCCTGGGCACCAGATTTTGAAAACCGCTGATAACAGCGGTTTTTTTATTTTCGCAGTTAACAGCCTGTCAGACTAATGATATGCAGAAATTTATCAAACTTGATAGCTAAATCATGAGAAAAACATAATAGCTTATTTGGCATAATCAATATAGCTAGTGAGTCGTATTATTAAATATAATACGACTCTTTTTGGTTTCCGGTGGTTTTATCATTTACCGGACAATCATATAAAGCCCCATATCAGACCCAGACAGACGTCTATCACTAATTATTGCAATTGAATTCTAAAAATGATTTTTAAGCAGGCTGACAGTAAAGTAAAAGACATAGAAATACTCCACCAGCTATTGCAACGGTCTGATCTAACACAGCAGACGCGTCAGCAGATTGAACATCATCTGCGGTTAATCCGTTCAGGAATCAAAGGTGAAGCAGAATCTGCTTATCAGCTGCAGTTTCATTTTGGCAATCATTCCGAATGGGTAATTATTAATGATTTAAGATTAAAGTATCAGGGAAAAGTGGCACAAATTGACCATTTACTGATTAATCGTCATATGCAAATATTTGTATGTGAAAGTAAAAGAATAACTGGCAGTCTGATTATTAATGAGCAGGGTGAGTTTTCCCGTATATATGAAGGTAATGAACAAGGAATGTCTTCACCTCTTGAACAAAACCGACGTCATATCAGCCTGCTGAATAATTTATTACTTTCAGATAAAATTCAGCTGCCCAGCCGTTTTGGCAGAAAATTGCGTCCGTCATTATATAGCCTGATACTTGTCTCTAATGATGCCTGTATCCGGCGTCCCCGAAATCCAGTTTCCGGGTTGGATAGCGTAATAAAAAATGAGCAATTGCAAACAAAAGTACAGCAGTTAAGCAAACCTGCGGGTATCTTAAGTTTTATCCGTACGGCACCAATTGCCAGTATGCAAAAATTTGCCCGTCAGCTGGTGCAGTTGCATCAACCTGTACGATATGACTGGCCAAGTTATTTTGGTTTGAATAAGTTATCTGATCAATTGATAACAAAATCAGCTCATATAGCTCATTCACAAAATGAAAATTTGAGTTCAGCAACTTATTATTTTTGCTCCATGTGTCATAAAAATATCTCATCAGGCGTAGTCGATTATTGCCGGAATCATAAAAATATATTTGGCGGTAAAATATATTGTTATCAGTGTCAGCAAAAAATTAAACAACAATGAATAGTGATGATTTCAGTATGTTATTGAGAAGTTAGATACACTAAATATACTGGTTTAAAAGTAATGTATACCATGAACATTATTATTTTACTGAACAATTTTTTACATAAAATACTATTGGTAAAATTTTTCAGAAGTACCATATTCAAATATATATTAATGTAAGCTAATTGATTTATATAGCCGGTATATTATATATAGTGGTTATATATATTTTATGAGTATCCTTACCTATTTAATCAATATGATTATTATTTTTGAATTAAAATAATCAATTGAATTATTTAATAATTATTGAGAAACAACAGGAATCCAGACAATGAATATTACTGATATATCCAAACAGCGTTATACGACCAAACATTATGATAAAACAAAAAAAATTCCGGCAGAGCAATTGGCGCAACTATTTGAAGTTATCAGAAACAGCCCTTCATCAGTAAATTCACAGCCTTGGCATTTTTTTGTAGTGGATAATGACGATGCTCGTGCCAAAATCATGCCGGCAATTGTAGAAATGAATCATCCGCGGGTAGCTGATTCATCACATACCTTAATATTCTGTGCTAAAACCCCCCTGGATGAGCAGCATTTACAGAATGTACTGGCTCAGGAAGAAAAGGATGGTCGTTTCGAAGAAGGTGAAATCAAGGAAATGATGGATAAAGGTCGCCATTTTTATGTTAATAAAAATAGCGCGACACCACATAGCCAGCTTGAGTGGGAAAGCAGACAGTTATATATTGTATTGGGGCAGTTATTATTTGCAGCAGCTGCTATTGGTATCGATTCAACAGCAATTGAAGGCTTTGATGATCAGAAAATGGATGAAATTCTTGGTCTGCAACAGCAGGGGTTGAAAAGCGTACTGGTAGTCAGTCTTGGCTATCGTGCCGCTAATGACAGTAATGCTACCCGGCCAAAATCACGCCTGCCTGAAGAGCAGATATTTACTCGCTTGTAATTATTAGTTCCAGAATATTACCGATTATCGGGCAAAACAATAAATATACTGATATCCGTATTTTATTGTTTTGCCTTCTAAGAAAATTGTACTTATGTGCTGAATTATATATTTGTCGGTAGCACCTTCGAATATAAGACTTAGCTAACCTTATAATTGATTTGATTTAGTTTAAAATGGGATCTATTCAGAAATAACGAGACAGCTAAATTCCTGATTACTAAATGATAACAACGAAGAGAAAACTTGCTGAATAATATTGTTTAATAATGCTGAAGCTTAAAGAAAATAATCATTTAATTTTTATCTTTTTCTTTTAAATTTCTACGGAATAATAGCCAAAACTCTCACTTATAATATAAATGGTATATTTTGCATCAGCAGATAAAGTGTATTGTATTAACCAAGGTGATACTGGTAGTTTACGATTTCTAATTTTTACTTTGAATTGTGTTGATATTATTAATAATTAATACAGTTATCCTGTCTGGTTTAAGCATAATTAAATCATCTTTAAAATAAAAAAAAGCATAGAATAACTTATCTTGAAAAATAAAATTTGACAAGACTGGTTTATATTCAGATAAATAACCGTTTATTCCATGCCAAAACGTATTTTCTATTCTTTCGAGCAAATTTTTTATCTTTAGATAGTTCAATTAGCATATCATCAGGAAATCATAAGCCAAGCTCTAATAAATATATCCCGCAATATCTTCATTTAAAAATATTACTTTTGCATAATATTTTATTTTACAATCTATTTAAGATTTTTGAAATTAAATTTATCGCCTTATTTATACTTTTAAAAGTATCTTAAATACTAAAACCATTTTCTGTATAAATATTCAGCCAGATAATTTATTTATACCCAGCTTAAAGTGCACAACACCTTGTTCACAGACAAAATAAGGTATTTTGATATCATGCTTTTCAGTTTGAATTTCTTGTAACCGCTGGCAGGCAAAACCAGCCCCTATTAATTTCGGTTGCCAGGATTGTAATGCTGAAAGTGTGGCATCGTAATAACCCCCGCCCTGTCCCAGACGATTACCTTTTTGATCAATTCCCAGCAACGGCACAATCAGAGTATGTAAATAGCGAGCCCGAATCCGCTGACCATGAAATTGAGGAATTAAACCGCGCTTTTGTTTTAAACCGTACTGAGCCATAAAACGGGCTGTGGCTTGCTTACGAGAGAGGATAGGGCAGGGAGTAAACCATAATTGTCGTTGTCTGGCTGCAATATAAGGCAAATAAACTGTTGCTCCGCGTTTCTGAGCAGTAATAATAAATGACCACAGTGATAATTCACTGCCTACTGCCCAGTATACGGCTATCCGTTTTTTACGTCGGATCAGAGGATAGAGTAGGCGGTTAATTCGGGTAGTAGCATGCTGACGTATATCATCCTTTAACTGCTGACGCTGCCGGCGCAAATAACCACGCTGTTGTCTTTTATCTGTATGTATCTGCATAATTTGGCCTGTTAATACTCAGGCAGGATACCGTAAAGCTGCATACTTGCCGTAACTGCTTTTTTTCTGTATCATCTGAGTGTTTTACCTCGGTAAAAATAAACAACGCTCGCACTGTACGCGAAAGGGTGCTCTGTTGCAGAGTTCTATGCGTGGCAGTGTCAGGCTTTAACCCTTTTAAGGATAGATTATTATGTCACAAATTACTATGCGCCAGATGCTGGAAGCAGGCGTACACTTTGGTCATCAGACACGTTACTGGAATCCGAAAATGGCTGAGTACATTTTTGGTGCGCGTAACAAAATCCATATCATCAATCTGGAAAAAACCCTGCCGATGTTTGTAGAGGCTCAGGATGTAGTGCGTCGTCTGGCTGCCAATAAAGGAACTGTACTGTTCGTAGGTACTAAACGTCAGGCACGTGATATCGTTAAGGAAGAAGCTACCCGCGCCGGTGCTCCTTACGTTGATCATCGCTGGTTGGGCGGTATGCTGACTAACTACAAAACCGTAAAACAGTCTATTAAACGTCTGGAAGAAAAAACTGTTGCGCTGGAAAATGCTACTGAAGCCGGTTACGGTAAAAAAGAAGTATTGGAAATGCAGCGTGAAGTTGCTAAGCTGGAACGTTCTTTGGGCGGTATTAAAGATATGAAAGGCCTGCCTGATGCGATTTTCGTTATCGATACCGGTTATCAGAAAGGTACTTTGGTAGAGGCAGCTAAACTGGGTATTCCGGTTATCGCTGTGGTTGATACCAATAACAGCCCTGATGATGTTAAATATGTAATTCCGGGTAATGATGACTCAGCTAAGGCAATTCGTTTGTACTGCCGTGGTATTGCTGATGCCATTCTGGAAGGTAAAGCTCAGTCTTTACAGGAAGTGGTTCAGGCTGCTCAGGCCGCAGAAGAAAAACAGGCTGCAACTGCTGCTGAATAATTAGTTATCTCATATCTTTGTAAAAGAAGGGGACGTTAGTGCCCCTTTTTTTAAAACAATTTTTCAGCCTGATATCTGTCTGGCTGAGCATAATTAAGTTTAAGGAGTAAAACATGGCTGCAATTACTGCAAAAATGGTAGGTGATTTGCGTGCTGCTACCGGTTTGGGCATGATGGAATGCAAAAAAGCTTTGGTAGAAGCCGAAGGTAATATGGAAAAAGCCGAAGAAATTCTGCGCATTAAATCTGGTGCCAAAGCTGGTAAGCTGGCTGGCCGTACTGCAGCAGAAGGTGTAGTTGCTGAATACGTGGATGGCAAAGTAGGTGCAGTTGCTGAAATTAACTGTGAAACAGATTTCGTTGCCAAAGATGCCAGCTTTATGGCATTTGCTCAGGCTGTGGCTAAAGCTGTTGCCGTGCACAACCCTGCTACACTGGAAGCATTGGCTGAAGCCAAAACAGATGATGGCGTTACTGTTGAAGAAGCTCGTAAAGCTGTCATTGCTAAGCTGGGTGAAAATATCACTGTACGACGGTTTGAACGAATTGAAACTGATAACAGTTTAGTAACCTATATGCACGGTACCAAAATCGGTGTACTGGTAGAACACAAAGGTGGCGATGCACAAGCTATCCGTCAGGTAGCCATGCACATTGCTGCATCCAAACCACAATGCGTTTCTGCTGCTGAAGTGAACCCGGAAATTGTGGCAAAAGAACGCCACATTTATGAAGAGCAGGCTGCAGCTTCCGGCAAACCGGCAAATATCATTGAAAAAATGGTTGAAGGCCGGGTACAGAAATTCCTGGCTGAAGTAACTCTGCTGGGTCAGCAGTTCGTTATTAATCCTGACCAGACTGTGGAAAAATTCCTGAAAGAACAAAATGCTGAAGTAAGTCGTTTTGTTGCATTCCATGTTGGTGAAGGTATTGAGAAAAAAGAAGTGGATTATGCTGCTGAAGTAGCCGCTGCTTCTAAAGTATAAGGCTGTTTATGCCACGGGCACTCTGGATTCAGGCTCCTGAATCAGGGTGCTTTTTTTTGAGTTATCTGTTTACTCAGGTTGAGATAGCTGAAATAAAAGTTCCCATTTTTTTAAATTTATCGATCGCTGTTAAACATCTAATGGCAAACTGACAGAAAGAATGATCATGACCAAACCAGCAAAATACAAACGTGTATTATTGAAATTATCCGGAGAGTCCCTGATGGGGCCGGATGCTTTTGGTATCAATCGCGATACCATTATGCAAATCACTGCACAGGTTAAAGAAGTGGTCGATATGGGTGTAGAAGTGGCTATTGTTATTGGCGGCGGTAACATTTTTCGCGGAATGGCGCAATCAGCCAAAGGCATGGAACGTGCTACCGCCGATTACATGGGCATGATGGCTACGGTGATGAATGCACTGGCTCTGAAAGAAGCATTTGAAAGTCAGCAGGTTAAAGCCAGAGTGCAGTCAGCACTGAGTATGCAGCAGGTAGCAGAAACTTATGCACGCCCGAAAGCGATCCAGTATCTGGAAGAGGGTAAAGTGGTGATTTTTGCAGCAGGAACCGGCAATCCGTTTTTTACTACAGATACCGCAGCAAGTTTACGTGGAGTAGAAATGAATTGTGATATTATGTTAAAGGCAACCAATGTTGATGGGGTTTATACTGCTGATCCTAAAACCAACCCTGAGGCCAAACGTTATCAGCAAATTACTTTTGATGAGGCAATTAGCCAGAATCTGAAAGTAATGGATGCCACGGCATTTGCTTTATGCCGTGAACAGAAACTGAATATTGTGGTATTCGGCATCTTCAAACCGGGAGCACTTAAACGGGTTATCTGGGGTGAAGATGAAGGTACATTAGTCCATGTATAAACATCAGACTGCTTAACTAAACTTGTGGTGACGCGTATAACTGCGTTAGTATGCGCGTTTGCCATTTTCTGACAGCAAAAATTTGAGAAAATTGAAATAAATGCTGTCAGGCCAGACAGGAATATTCATGATTAACGAAATTCAACGCACTGCTGAAACCAAAATGCAGAAATCACTGGATGTATTGCGCGATAATCTGTCTAAAGTTCGTACAGGGCGCGCTCATACCGGTTTACTAGATCAGGTTGAGGTAGAATATTACGGAAGCATGGTATCTGTTAGTCAGGTTGCCAGTGTAACCTTGCTGGATGCTCGCACCATCGGGGTGAAACCCTATGAAAGTAAAATGGCTGCTGTTATCGAAAAGGCTATTCGTAACTCAAATCTTGGCCTGAATCCGGCTGCAATGGGTGATCTGATTCGCGTACCCATGCCAATGCTTACCGAAGAGCGACGCAAAGATCTGATTAAAGTAGTCCGTGGTGAAGCTGAAGATGGTCGGGTAGTCGTGCGTAATATACGACGTGATGCCAATAATGACCTCAAACGTCTGCATAAAGACAAAGAAATCAGTGAAGACGAAGTTCGTCGCGGTGAAGAAGGTATTCAGAAGCTTACTGATAAATACATTGCTGAAATTGATAAGATGCTGGCAACTAAAGAAGCCGATCTGATGGCAATCTGAACTATATAATTGCAGTAAAGGATGTATTTTGATTACTAGTAGTACTCAGAGTGTGCCCGAACATACCGAAATCCCGAGGCATATTGCCGTTATTATGGACGGTAACGGACGTTGGGCTAAAAAACGTCTGATGCCACGGATTATGGGGCATAAAAAAGGGCTGGAAATGCTGGAAGAAATGACAGCAAACTGCGCACGTATGGGTGTGGAGTATCTGACAGTCTTTGCTTTTTCTACTGAAAACTGGCGTCGTCCTATGGACGAAGTTAATTTTCTGATGGGGCTGTTTTTGCAGTCATTGCAAAAACGGGTACAAAAATTGCATAAAAATAATCTGCGTCTGCGTGTCATTGGTGATCGCAGCCGTTTTGCAGCAGAAATCGTACACGGGATTGAAGAAGCAGAAGCATTGACAGCAGCCAATACCGGGCTAACTCTGACTATAGCTGCTGATTATGGTGGTCGCTGGGATATTTTGCAGGCGGTTAATCAGGCTATTCAGGCCGGAGATACCAAACTGACTGAAACCAGCATCCTGCCATATCTGTCACTTGGTTATGCTCCCGAACCGGATTTATTTATCCGTACAGGCGGCGAAACCCGTATCAGTAATTTTCTTCTATGGCAACTGGCTTATACCGAGTTATATTTTACGCCAGTTCTGTGGCCGGATTTTGATGAATCTCAGCTGGCTAATGCTGTACGTTCCTATCAGGAACGGGAGAGACGGTTTGGCAGAACCTCGGAGCAGTTGCCACTTACCCAACAGCGACTCTAAATTTATTTATGCTCAAACAACGTATTCTTACTGCTCTGGTTTTACTGCCCTTAATGATAGGTATGTTGTTCGGGGCTAACAACAGTTTATGGGCTGCATTTAGCGGTCTGATTGCCTTACTGGCTTTATGGGAATATGCCCGTATTGCCCATTTCACTAACATACAGAATGCCCTCTATCTGCTGGTCAGCGCAGTAGGCGGTGGATGTCTTTATTTTTATTATCAGCAGACGGCATTACCACTCTGGGCACAGATAATGGTTTTGCTGTTCTGGCTGATTATCGTACCAGTCTGGTTAAAATTTAAATGGAAGATCAGAGCCAACTTGTCTGGTGTCATGATTGGCTGGCTATTAATGGTGCCCTTCTGGCAGGCATTAATTTCTTTGCGGCCGGATACTAAAGCTGCCGGTGCTCTTTTATCGATCATGGCATTAGTGTGGATTGCCGATATTGCTGCCTATTTTGTCGGAAGGGCGGTGGGTAAACGTAAACTGGCTCCAACTATCAGTCCGAATAAAAGCTGGGAAGGTGCTATTGGTGCGGTTATTTGCGTTGCTATCTATACAATTATCCTGCAACAGCAAGGCTGGTTACCCTTTATTCTGCCTTGGTGGCAAACCTTGTGTCTGGCTTTTGTTCTGACTGCAGTCAGTATCTGCGGTGATTTGCTGGAAAGCTGGTTAAAGCGTGCTGGTGGTGTAAAAGACAGCAGCCAGCTTTTACCCGGACATGGTGGTGTATTTGATCGGATAGATTCCCTGATTGCTGTACTAAGTGTTTATGCCGCCTTGATAGCCTGTTTTAGTGTAAAGTGATTTTTTGATGAGTGGTTATAATCCTACTTCTATAACTATTCTGGGAGCGACTGGCAGCATTGGTCAGAGTACTCTTGATGTTATTGGGCGCCATCCTGAACGGTTTTCTGTTTTTGCGTTAACCGCACACCAGAAAATTGATCGTCTGGCAGAACTGTGTATTCGTTATCATCCAGTTTACGCTGTGGTTGCTACCGCTGCGCAGGCGGATGTTCTGCGAGTACAATTACAGACTGCTGCTGTTACTACAGAGGTTTTATTTGGAGAACAGGCTCTGTGCGATGTTGCACAGGATAGTGAAACTGATGCTGTCATGGCTGCTATTGTCGGTGCCGCCGGCTTAAGACCTACGTTAGCAGCAGCGAAAGCCGGTAAGACTATTTATCTGGCAAATAAAGAAACCCTGGTAGTCGCTGGTGCCTTATTTATGCAGACTGTTCAGCAGTACGGTGCACGGCTGTTACCTGTAGATAGTGAGCATAATGCTATTTTTCAGGCATTACCTGATAATTATCAGGGAAATTTGGAGCATGCTGGCGTAGCATCGCTGGTTTTAACGGCATCAGGTGGTCCTTTTCTGCACACCGCACTGGCAGATTTTGTGGCTATTACCCCAGAGGCTGCAATACGCCATCCAAACTGGCAGATGGGTCGCAAAATTTCTGTTGATTCAGCTAGTATGATGAATAAGGGCCTTGAGTTAATTGAGGCTCACTGGATATTTAATGCTGCTGCTGAACAGCTGGAAGTGATTATTCATCCGCAAAGCGTGATACACAGCATGGTTCGTTACCGAGATGGTTCTGTACTGGCTCAAATGGGTAAACCGGATATGCGTATTCCGATTGCACATTGTCTGGGCTTACCAGACAGAATTGATTCAGGGGTTGAACAGCTGGATTTTACCAGTTTAAGTGGTTTACACTTTTTAGCACCGGATTTCATACGTTTTCCATGCTTGAAACTGGCTTATGATGTATTACACAGCAATAATCCGGCCAGTTCATGTGTGCTGAATGCAGCTAATGAAGTTGCCGTAGCTGCCTTTCTGGACAGAAACATTCAGTTTGTTGATATAGCGTCAGTAGTTGATAACTGTCTGCAATATTTTAGCGGGCAAACTGCGTCTTCTATAGAAGAACTCTTGCAACTTGATACACGGGTGCGTAGTGTAGCAAGTGCATGGATAGCTGGCCGGTCTGCCGGATGAGAACAGGATAAACCATGTTATTAACCATATTTGCTTTTATTGTAGCAATTTTACTGCTGGTAAGCTTGCACGAATTAGGCCATCTGGTTGTGGCTCGCTGGTGTGGTGTTAAAGTACTGCGTTTTAGTATTGGTTTTGGTAAACCATTTTTTTGTTTAAAACGCGGCAATATCGAATGGTGTCTGGCACCCATCCCTCTCGGGGGGTATGTCAAAATGGTTGATACCCGTGAAGGAGATGTCAGTGAAGCTGATTTACCTTATGCTTTTGATAAGCAGCATCCTCTTAAACGTATTGCAATCGTTGTTGCCGGTCCGTTGACGAACCTGATATTAGCTGTACTGCTGTATGCAGCAAGTTTCAGCATAGGTGGTATTACTCAAATTCGCCCCTGGGTGGGTATGGTTGAGCCAGCTACAGTAGCTGCTGATGCAGGTTTTCAGCAAGGCGACCGTATCAATAGTGTTAACGGACAGGCTGTCACAGACTGGACGGATGCTCAGGCTAAAATTATGCTTAATCTGGATAGCGGCAAAGTTCAGGTTGATGTTATCAATGCAGCCGGACAACCGCAGCAGCGGCAACTGAATATTGCCGGTACCGATGCTGCTGCTAATGTTGCCAAAACCGGTTATCTGGGTATTGCACCTTTCAAAGTCGTTAATCAGATAGGTATGGTTATACCGGATAGTGTCGCAGCTAAAGCTGGTCTGCGTACAGGTGATATTTTATTGACCATTAACGGACGCAAACTTACTGGCTGGCAGGATTGGGTAGACAGTATCCGGGCCAGTGCTGGTGCAAAACTTGACATTAGTTATCAGCGAAACGGACAGATTCTACAAACTAGCCTGCGACCGGAATCAGTGCTTGAAAAAGGAGCAATAATTGGTCAGGTTGGTGTAGGTGCCATGCGTGATAAAACATGGGATGCCCAGATTCGCCAGCATTATCAGCCCGGTTTTTTTGAATCCGCACGATTGGCTATGCAACGTACGTGGGATTACATTACACTTACTCTTTCCATGTTTGCTAAATTACTTACTGGTCAGGCATCGCTGCATTATCTTTCCGGTCCATTGACTATTGCAGATGTGGCTGGCAAAACTGCTGCTATGGGCTGGCAAAGTTATACAGAATTTCTAGCTCTGGTTAGCGTAAGTCTTGGCGTACTCAATTTATTACCCGTTCCCGTATTAGACGGGGGGCATTTACTGTATTATGCCATCGAGTGGATTCGTGGCAGACCCCTGAGTTTGCGTATACAGGAAATGGGGTTGCGTTTTGGTATTGCTGCCATGTTAATGTTAATGTTGGTAGCTTTCTTCAATGATATTACCCGTTTGTTTGGATGAATGATGAAATTAAAACAGATTACTGTCAGTTTAATGGCTCTGGGCCTGTCTTCACTGGCTTTAGCAGTCGAACCGTTTACCATAAAAGACATTCGGGTAGAGGGTTTACAGCGTACAGCTCCCACAACTGTTTTCAGTTACCTTCCGGTTAAAATTGGTGATACTTTTACCGATACGGAGGGTGAAGAGATTATCAAAAAACTGTATGCAACGGGTTTTTTTGATGATGTACGGGTTGAAACCATGGGTAATCAGGTCCTGTTAACTGTAGTGGAACGGCCAATTATCAGCAGCTTTGATGTTACCGGCGGTAAATCCATCAATAATAATGATATTAAGAAAAACCTGAGTGGTTTTGGTCTGGGGCAATCACGCGTATTTAATCCGGCTATATTAGAGCAGGCAATAGTAGGCTTGCAGGACGCCTATCGCCAGCGTGGTAAAAATGCGGTAAAAATTACTCCCAAGGTTACTAGGCTGGAACGTAATCGTGTTGCACTTGAGCTGAAAATAGATGAAGGTGCAACGACAACCATCAAATCAATTAATTTTAGTGGTAATAAACACTATTCTGCCCATACTTTGCGTAAACAGATGTCATTAAGCCAGAAAAGCTGGACAAGCTGGTTAACTAGGGATGATCGTTATTCAGATACCCAGTTACAGCAGGATCTGGATAAAATCAATAATTATTATCAGGATCATGGGTATCTGAATTTCCGTATTGCTGATGTTAAAGTAAACAGCAGTGATGATAAAACTGCTCAGATGATTAACATCACAGTAAATGAAGGCGAACGCTATCGCTGGGGTAATGTAACTGTTGGCGGTGATACCCGTGAAGTACCAGCAGAATCATTACAGCAACTGGTTAAAATCAAACAGGGAAGATGGTATAACCGCTCACAGATGATTAATATCATCAGAGCAATTCAGGACAAAATGGGTAGCTCAGGTTATGCTTTCTGTCAGGTAGATGTTCGCGCTGTACCCAATGAAAATACACATGTTGTCGATTTTGTACTAAACGTCGTTCCTGATCGTAAAGTCTATGTTAATCAGATCAATATTACAGGTAACAACAAAACCCGTGATGAGGTACTACGGCGTGAATTGCGGCAAATGGAACGCGCTCCCTATGATGTATCGAAAATTAACCGTTCCAAAGAGCGTGTTCAGCAATTAGGCTATTTTGATAATGCTCAAGTAGATGTTAAGCCTGTAGCAGGTACACCAGATCAGGTTGATCTGGATATGAGTGTCAAAGAGAGATCAACCGGTTCTATTAATGTTGGTGCCGGTTGGGCGCAGGATGACGGTTTGCTGCTGTCAGCAGGTATTGCACAGGATAATTTGTTTGGTACTGGTAAATCGGCTAGTCTGCAACTATCCCGCTCCAAGGTTAATCAGGTTGCGGCTCTTTCCTTTACAGATCCGTATTTCACTCCTGATGGTGTCAGTCTAGGGTATAACCTATACTATCGTGGTTATAATCCCAGCAAATCAGACAGTAACTCAATGGACTATAAAACCACGACCATTGGTGCAGCAATGACCATGGGCGTACCGATTACCGAGTATGACCGAGTTAATTTCAGTCTTGGTGCAGAGCATCTGGCCGTTAATTTGTATGGCGAATATGCGCCGCAGCGTTATGCTGAATTTGTTCAGAAATATGGTAAGGATAACTGGATATTAAAAGGTACTGTCGGCTGGGGTCGTAATACCACAGACAGTTCATTATGGCCTACTCGCGGCTACATAATGAATGCTAATATTAACAGTGGCTTACCCGGCGGCGATTTACAATATTACAGCATTAGTCATGACCAGCGCTGGTATTTCCCGATAAATAAAAACTTTACCCTTATGCTATACGGACAGCTTGGTTATGCGGACGGCTATGGAAAAACCAAGGATTTGCCATTTATGTATGCTTTTAATGGCGGTGGTTTAGGTTCAGTACGTGGTTATGAGTCTGGTACACTTGGTCCGAAATACTTTAACCGATACAGTGACGGTTCATATAGTAGTGATTCCAGCAGCTATGGTGGTAATTATATTGCTACTGCAACTGCAGAACTGTTGTTCCCGTTTCCGGGAATTAAAGATCAGCATACTGTCCGCCTCAGCATGTTTGCAGATGCCGGTAGTGTGTGGGATAACAAAACTTATAACTATTATGATGAAAAAAATCCTTATGGCGGCTCCAAAACACATAAATCAAGTATTGGTAACGAAGTACGCTATTCTGCTGGTTTAGCTGTTACCTGGTTGTCACCTATGGGACCACTGAAATTCAGTTATGCTTATCCAATTCATAAGAAATCGGAAGATCAGATACAACGCTTCCAGTTCCAGTTGGGAACTACGTTCTAATCGCAGCTAGATAAGGACAAATTTATGTTTAAAAAAATTGTTTTAACATTTGCTGCTGTGCTTTCCTGCTCTTTTGCATGGGCAGAAAGTATACAAAAGCTCGGCTTTATTGATACCAGCCGTGTTTATCAGCAATCTGTTCAGGCTCAGTCTATTCAGAAAGATCTTGATAAAGAATTTGCGCCGTTGCAGAAAAAACTGCAAGTCATGCAAGCTGAAGGGCTGAAATTAAAAGAAGCAATTGAATCAGGGAAAGTTCCGGCGGCCGAACGAGAAGCAAAAATAAAACAAATGCTGCAAATGGATGAACAATATAAAGAAGCAGCTGCAAAACTGGCAGAAGATTACAACCTGCGTCGTAATGAAGAGTTTGCCTCACTTCAGCAAAATGCCAATAAAGTTATTATCGAAATGGCACGAAAAGAAGGATATGATTTGATCATACAAGATGCCATATTTGTCAACAGTAAATTTGATATCACTGATGCTGTTATTAAAGCATTAAATGCACAAAAACAGTAAGGCAGAAATATGGCTGTAAACCAGATAACCGCTACCGCTTTAGTTGAACAGCTGGGCGGACAATTGCGTGGCAGTGATGTCATTGTTACCAGAATTACTTCATTACAACAGGCGCAAGCAAACGATATCAGCTTTCTCAGTAATCCGCGTTTGCGTGCAGAAGCATTGGCCAGTAAGGCTGGGGTACTGATTGTTACCGAAAAATCTGCCGAAGTTTTAACTGATCGTACACTGATTGTTACTGATGATCCTTATCTCTACTTTGCCCAAGTTGCCCGTTTGTTTCATCCTCGCATTCAGGCTAAAGCATCTATCCATCCCAGTGCAGTAGTTGCACCATCTGCAAAAATTGCAGCCAGTTGCGAAATTGGTGCTCATGTTGTTATTGGCGAGCGCTGTATCATTGGTGAAAACACACGCATTCTGGCTGGCGCTGTTATTGAAGATGATTGTACGGTGGGTAATGACTGTGTTATTCATGCTAATGTAACCATTTATCATGGTTGTATACTGGGTAACCGGGTAGAACTGCATTCGGGATGTGTTATTGGTGCTGATGGGTTCGGTTTTGCATGGGACAAACAGAAAAATGAATGGTTTAAAATTGTTCAGACCGGTTGCGTGATTCTTGGCGATGATGTCGAAATTGGAGCCAACACCACAATTGACCGCGGAGCAATTGAAAACACCATCATAGAAAATGATGCCAAAATTGATAATCAGGTGATGATTGGCCATAACGGCAAAATCGGTGCTCATGTAGCTATTGTAGCCTGTACAGGCATTGCCGGTAGTACAGAAGTTGGTGCTTATTCAGTTATCGGCGGTGCAGCAATGATTGGTGGTCATTTACACATTCCGCCGAAAACAACTATTGGTGCTGCTACAGCTGTCAGTCACAGTATTAAGGAAAGCGGATACTATGCTTCTATTTTTCCGTTACAAAAACATAGTGACTGGGTAAAAAATGCTGCCCATATTCGTCATTTACATGAAATGAGTCAAAAAATAAAAGCCTTGGAACATCAATTAGCCGAATTAAACGGCAATTCATCAAACCAACAGGATTAAAGCAATGGATTGGTCTTTACCTTTAGATATTCGTACCCTGCAGAAATTATTACCTCATCGTTATCCGTTTTTACTGATTGATCGTGTTATCGCTTACGACAGTGAAGCCATGACTTTGAGTGCAATTAAAAATGTCACAGCTAATGAACCCTTTTTTCTTGGTCATTTTCCTGATTTTCCGGTTATGCCTGGTGTGTTGATTATTGAAGCTATGGCACAGGCATGTGGAACACTGGCTATTTTAAGTCATGGTGGTCGTGACGATGATGAAATTTATTTTTTTGTAGGCATCGATAATGCCCGTTTCAAGCGTCAGGTTGTCCCCGGCGATCAGCTGAAATTCGAAGTTAAATTATTGGCAAACAAACGTGATATCGGTAAATTCAAGGCTGTTGCTTTAGTAGATAATCAGGTTGCGGCAGAAGCTGAAATCATGTGTGCCAAACGCAAGGTAGAAAAATAAAAAATACATCACTAAAAATATTAATCATCTATGATTAAACTAGTCGTTAACCACGACAGCAGGAAATATACATGACGCAGATTCATCCCACAGCCATTATTGATCCCAAAGCAGAACTCGATAGTAGCGTATCTGTGGGAGCCTATACCATAATCGGTGCAAACGTGCAGATTGGAGCCAATACCGATATCGGATCGCATGTTGTTATTGACGGGCACACTACTATTGGTGAAGGCAATCGAATTTTTCAGTTTGCTTCACTGGGAGCAATCCCACAAGATAAAAAATACCATGGGGAACCAACAAGACTTATTATTGGTAACCATAACACCATTCGTGAATTTACCACCTTCAATACAGGTACCGTTACCGGCATTGGTGAAACTCGTATAGGTGATGATAACTGGATAATGGCTTATGTTCATTTGGCTCATGACTGTGTTGTCGGCAATCATACAGTTTTTGCCAACAATGCATCGCTTGCAGGACACGTTGTTATCGGTGACTATGTAATACTGGGCGGTTTCTCACTTGTACATCAATTTTGTCAAATTGGCGATTATGCTATGACAGCTTTTGCTGCCGGTGTGCATAAAGATGTACCCCCGTATGTTATGGCTGCTGGTTATCGTGCCGAGCCAGCCGGACTTAACACTGAAGGTTTGCGCCGGCACCAATTTGCATCAGAACAAATTGCCAACATCAAACGTCTGTATAAAATTCTTTACCGCCAGGGATTGGCTTATGCTGATGCTAAAGCCAGAATTATTGCTGAAGCAGATTCAGCACCTGAGTTACATGTGTTTAAAGAATTTTTTGCACAATCAACGCGTGGTATTATTCGTTAGTTCAGGCGCAATACAACAGGTAGATAATCAATAATTAATCTACCTGTTTTACATTTAAAGATAGAAATCTAAATACAGATATTTAATAGATGGATTAATTAATAATCTAGAAAATTTTTACATGAAATTTACTACATAACAATATCTAAATTTTATAAGTTATTTTAATAAGTACCTCAGAAAAATCTGCTGAATAATAGACTCTGTTATTCCATAACTCTGGAAAGCAATATTGATATATTGCTTTTATTAATACTTATATCGTGAAAATTTCATTATAAATATAAAAGGGAGAATCAATCGTTTGAATGGTTATAAATATATTTCTTGAAATATTGGACATCATCAGTTCTGCACTTTTCTAAAAACAAATAAAAAAAGAAAAGGGCGGTGATAAAAGACTAAGGAAAAAATGACATCATGTATATTTTATTAGTGCCTATATTATCGATTATATGAATAGTCTCCACTCAGTAATATGATATTACTTCATATCCCACTAGAAATAATATACGCAACTATAGTGATATCAGTAATTATGAATAATTATTTAATACGTGCAAACGGAGACAAAAATAATTTAAGTATTTAATTATGATGTCAAATTTTATTGTAGTATTATTTAATTAATTATATTGCAATAACAATAATCTATTAAAAATGGACTTTCCTTGACAGAAAGTCCATTTAATAGAATTATATTGAGATATTTAATTTACGATTTATCTTCCGTAACAAAGCCAACTTTTACCAAACCTGCATCCCGAGCAGCGGCTAATACCTGAGCAACATGATCATAAGCAACGTGTTTATCAGCAGCTATCGCCAGTACTAGTTCTGGATCTGCCTGAGCCTTCAGATGTAAATCATTTTTTAATTGAGTTAGGGAAAGTGTTTGTTCACCTAATTTATATTGCCCGTCAGCACCAATCGATAAGCGTAATGGAGATTTTGGTTCTGTTTGCTCCGTAGGATTAGCGGTGGTAGGTAAAGTTAACGGGATAGAATGAGTTAATACTGGCATCGTAATCATAAAGACAATCAAGAGTACCAGCATTACATCAACCAGCGGCGTTACATTAATATCAGCTGATTCATGTACCTCATCATCACTGAAATGACCGAATGCCATCACTATTCCTCATTATTTAATAATTGTGCATGTAAATCATGAGCAAAACCATCAAGATCACGACTTAAATTTTTCTTGCTGCGTACCAGACCATTGTAAAACAGTAAAGCCGGAATCGCTGCAAATAAACCTATGGCGGTAGAAATTAATGCCTCACCTATAGGACCAGCTACAGCAGCAATACTCATCTGTCCGCTATGGCCAATATTAATTAAAGCATGATAAATACCCCATACAGTACCAAATAATCCGATAAATGGAGCACTTGAACTTATTGATGCCAATACAGTCAGTCCACTCTCATAGTGGCGCATAATCTGTTCCATACTATTACGAATCTGACTGGTAAGGTAGCGGTTAAAGGGCATGGCCGCAGCCAAAGAATGATTAGCTTTATCATGATAAAGCTTACTTGCGTGTAATGCATCACGAGTCAGTAAAGCCACCGGTGAATGGTTTTCAGCCAGTTCATGTTGCAATTGAACCAGATTCTCAGCTGTCTCAAAGCAATTTAAAGCTATGCGATTATCCCGCCTTGCGCACCATAAACTCCAGCATCGAACCAAAGCAATAATCCAGGTTATAATGCTCATCAAGACAAGAATAGCCAGAACAGTTAGCAAAATCCAACCGCTTTGAGCATAAATTGAAGCAATATTACCATCCATAAGAATAATTACCTTCAAAGTTAATAATGATTTAACTAAATCATTTAAAATACAAAAATTACATTACTTATCGTTATTTTTTATCAATCTGATATTTTGAATTTTATATTAAACTGATAGTTATAAGAGATTGGAATACCACCGCGCGTAGCTGGTTTAAAACGATATCTCAGTATTGCCTGCTTAGCAGCTCGGTCAAGACGGCTATAGCCACTACTTTTACTTATAGTGACATTAAGTGCTTTTCCGTCTGCACCTACATAAACCTTTATACCCACCACACCTTCTTCCCCATTACTCCGAGCGTCATACGGATAATCCGGGTTTAATGTAGCCAGATAACCTCCCTGATATTCTTTTGGCACAACTAAGCTACCAGCAGACTGATCACTGCTGCTTTTACCATTTGCAGATTTGGAATCTGATTTTCCGCCAGTATTTGCAGAAGTAGCATCTGGAACATTGTTGCTAGGTGCAGGCGCTATTGGCGATGATTTTGCTACTGCAGGTGTCAGCTTCGGTTCATCCTCTTTGGGTGGAGTAACTTTAAATTGACTTTGTACTTTGCTAGTTGCTACAGGTTTTATCACAGTTTTTTCAGGTAGCACTTTTCTAGGCGGTGTTTTTACCGTCTGTTTATGCACAACATGCTGTTGAGATTCGGGTTGTTGAGGAACATCGTCAGCAATCTTGCCAGCCATATCCGAGCTTATGCCTAAATCAACAAAATTCAGTGCTTGTATATTATTATCAACTTTAATCTGCTGTTCATTAAATGCTATTGTCCAAAATAAAATAGCATGCACGCCCAGCACTAGAATAACAATTAAAAAATTGACTTTGCGTTGGTTTTCCATATCATTGCATGATAATAGAAACCATTATTATTTGCAATATAACTTAACACTAAAACATAAGACTGCGTTAATCAGTCAGATTGAGCAATTTATAAGCTTGTTAAAGCGTAAACAGATCGTATTTAAAGCTTTAATACACCTATATATACAATTATCAAAACAATATAATTATGACTTGATTCTATACTTAATATTTAAAAACAAAATATAAGATTAATTAAAATAGAAAATTATCAGATTATCGGAATTTATTTAGAACTATTAATTAAAGGTAACAGAAAAACCGCTTTATCTTTATATATATCTGTATCTCTAAATTTGGCTAATACTATTCGACAAAATCAAAATATAAAAAAACAGCAACAGACTAAAGTTAGAAAAATAGCTATGGACACATCTATATACTATAGAGTTCATAAAGTACAAGATAAAAGTTAAGTTAATTATTTAATTGATATATTTTAACAACAAAAAAGTTTACTGAAGCTCTATATAGAAACAATAGCCTTAAATATAACTAAATTAAATTTGGTTTAATCAATAAAGCCAGAGTCGAAGTAGTCCACAATAATTTAAAGTGAGCATATAAAAGTGCCAAATACAAATATAAGAAGAGTCATCTAGTCACAAGTAAAAGGAAACAGAGGCTATAAACAAGTCATCATCCCTATCGGCAGATAGTGGAGTCAAATAAAACTGCAAAATTGAGTCAAAGGAGCAAAAAATAAACTTAGGAAAAACAGTTAAGTGAGGAGGAAGTCAAAAATAAATGCAGGCAGGAGTTGACAGGGGATTTGTGGAGGCGTATAGTTCGCCTTCTTCGCTGATGACGCGACACGAA
>NZ_JACFSM010000010.1:0-41148 GCF_016100435.1 Snodgrassella sp. W8158
GATAGTATGGATTGCCCATGTGAAAGTAGGACACCGCCAGACTCCCTATAGAAGAACCCGGTTGATTAGTCAGCCGGGTTTCTTATTTTAGTACTGAGAAGTAAAACAGAAGGAAAAACAATACCGCAGCAGCCAAACGGCTGCTGTTGCTGTATCTAGGTTAGAGAGGGGAAGGACTGCTGACGCAGCGCTTCGTAGAGGACGATGGCGGCGGCGTTGGACAGGTTCAGTGAGCGGATGTGCTCTGACTGCGGGATTCGCAGACATTGCTTGGCGCGTGCCTGGGCGAATGTCTGTGGTAGTCCGGTGGTCTCGCGACCAAAGAGAAAGTAGATTTGCTGATTGCGGTCGCTGTAGTCGAACTGAGTGTAATTGCGTGTGCCGTAGGTTTCTATCAGGTAAACTTGTGCATTAGTCTGGGTTTCAGTCATGCTGATGAATGCTTCCAGACTATCATGATAATGAATATCTACATGAGGCCAGTAATCTAGACCAGCACGCTTAAGCATCTTGTCATCGGTAGAGAAACCTAATGGATGGATTAAATGCAGGCTGGTATGTGTGCCGGCACAAGTGCGGGCGATATTGCCGGTATTAGCAGGAATTTGGGGTTGATACAGAGCTATGTGCAGACTCATCTGATTAGTTTTTTATTGATACAAAAAAGATGATTAGTATAATCTATATTAGAAATTTAAGTGACTACTGCTTTGAATGAAAAATATGACAAATCTATTGCTTATTCGCTTAACTGTTTATAGATAGAAAATTTCTATACCATTTTAATTTAACATAAATTAATCTTATTTTTTTATCATTAAATCTACAGATATTTTATTTAAACAATAAAGTAATAATCCAGATTAGCCAGAGCAGAGCACAGCTTATTAAGGAATATTTGAGTTGCTTCAGAGCTCCCTCATATCTTTGTTCCAAAGTAAAATCTTGCAGTTTTTGTTTTTGCCAAATAGAAGCAAGAATAATACCAGCCTGCCGGTTATTTTCCTGAGTGAGTTCAGAGAAATAATGATTATCCAGCCATAGCCGCCAGCATTGATAAATAACTATATCGGCACCAGCTGTGATCAGTGAACGTATTAAGCCGGCAGATGCGCAAAATATTGCCCATAATAAAGGTATTAATGCCATCAATAACAAAAAGCGCCAGCTTGCTAATGTGTGGCTGACTAACACTTTACTAAGTTCATGTTCATTGGATTCTGGGTTATGCTGATGTGCCATTGCTCAAGAAGTTCCATATGTTTGGAGCCTAGTACAATTTGCGGGCGTTGTTGCTGCACAAATGTACAGGCCTGTTCTACAGTTTTAAAATCATCAAAAGCCAGCAGCCATGCTACTACTACAATGGCACTACGTGATAGTCCCAATGAGCAATGGATTAAAACACTATTGTGCTGTGTACGTAATTTTTCTAATTCACTGACAGCTTGTTGCAATTGCATCATACTGGGACAAACAAGATCCAGCATAGGTATACATGTATACACGCGATTATATGTAGATTGGGCGCGTGGAAATTCGAATGTTAAATCCAGAATAGCTTTTTGTTTAACACTGCTGCAAGGATAACTACCCATAAAAATGTGCTCATTGATTGGGCTGATAGCAGGAATTTTACGGGTATACAGCCATCTGGAAATAGTCATCAGACATCGCCAAGGAAATAACATAATATAGGTAGCCGCTGAATATTTGCCATGCTGTGATTTATATATTGTATTAACACCAAAATGATATGAACAACTGACAATAAATAAAGATAATGCCAGCCATAATAACCACGGAATAGAATAAATTCCAAAACATAAGCACACAAGCGCTGCTGTTGCATAATACTTAGTCAGCTTTTTTGACTGTGTACACGGTATATGAATATGGGTTTTTGGTATTTTTTTAACCGGTATTAGCCAGTCAATAAACATACCAATAGCTACGCCGACGATTACATCAATAAAATGATGCTGCCATGTCGTCAATACAGAAATACCAATTAACAGAAACCAGCAATGAATCAGCCAGCGCAGACGTTTAGGAGTATGTTGTAAAAAGTGTTGCCACAGCAGCCAGCTTAGGATGATATAGAGTATTGAAGACTGATTATAAGATAAATTAAACTGCTCCAGCTGATTAAACCACCAGCCGGTAAAACCTTCAACTTTGGGTCGGATAAAGCTAAAACGAAAAGGAAATAGTAAAAAACTGATATAGGCTATAGTAGAGGCTAATACTAACCGACAGGCCTGACGAGTCTGTTCAGATACAGAGTGACACAAAAATAAAGATATACTATAGAGCAAAGCCAGACTACAGTAAGGAATAATAGTGAGCGGAATAAATGGGATGTATTGTTCCCAGCTATATACCACACTATTAATATCAGCTCGTGTGGCAGTAAACTGATTAACCAGTTCATACGTTACTAAGAAAAACGGCGCCAGAATGATTAACCAGCCTACTGCCAAACAGTTTAATTGACTACGCAACTTCATGATGCGCGGCGAATTGCCATGGATACGCTGAAAATCCCCCATTCATCAATAATTTGTGCACATTTATCAAAACCGGCTGCACTTACCAGAGCATCCATTTCACCTTGCGAACGATTACGCATAATCCACGGCTGACCCTGACGATGGCTGGTTAAAGACCATGCAATGGTTTTCAATTGCGGGTGCCAAGGTTGATTTGTGTAAATCAGGATACCACCGGCAGGGATAGCTGCTGCTAAACCATTTAGTGAATTGCGTAACAGAGAGTTATCCGGAAAAAGTTCATAAAGTCCGGAAACAATACCCAGTGTAGGCTGAGGTGTAAGTACTGCGAGTTGTTCCTGATTGAAGGCATCACCAATTTCAAATCGCGCTTTATTGCTTAAACCATAATCAGCAATCATCTGCTGACCTTTGCTGACATTAAGTTCACTGTAGTCGCGTAATAAAATTTCTTCAACTGCATTGATATTGGATAATGCTTCAATGACATACCTGCCATGACCGGCAGCAATATCAACAACCCGAACCGGAAGATTTTCTTCCTGTAGTTTTGATACAGCTTGTTTAATCATATACTCCAGATTAATTTTGCGTTGCCGGATACCTCGCCAGCCAATGCTATTGAGATAAGCTTTGTCAAATTGTTTTCCCAGCCAGTTTTGACCCTGAGGCTGATTCTGATAAACATAATCCAGTGTACTGCCGGAATCAAAGCCAGTTTCACAACCCAGTTTAATACCATTAGAAAGTTTACCAAGGGTTGTCATACCTTTATGTAAGGCACGATAACTAAAGGCACTGAAAGAAAGCGGAACCGGTCCGCCGCTTAATTCACGCCAGTTATCTGCACTCGGGCTCCAGCGATCTTCATGCTGATAATTAAAAGCGGCTACTGGCTGCTGATATAAGGTATCGATAAAGCTGCGAATTTTTGTAAAAGCTTCTTCTCGGTTAAGTTCGCCCAATGTGTCGTGATAAAAACCGGGCAGAATGTGCATTTCTTTGAGCGGATTGCGAATACGCTGATAGAAATCCAGTTGTGGTTGCCTGTGCACTACATAATCCTGACCGGATATCAGCAGTTGCGTAGGTAAAGTAATAGCAGCAGCATCTTCAATGACGCGGTCGGCTGTACGGTATAAATCCAGTAAAATATTTACTGCAATTGCACGGGTAATCAGTGGATCATTATTAAAACTGTTAATACGTTCAGGATCATGGGTCAGATACTTGCCTTTGACATAGGAATTAACAAAGAACAGACCTTTCACATATTGTCCGAAACTAAGCAATGGCCGGGCAAACGGCACGTACAGTTTTACTTTAAATGCAGGAGAGGCTAATACAAGTCCGCGAATTTTCGGGGCGTAATCATGTGCCCATGTTGCTGCCAGTACTGCTCCCACACTCTGGGCAATCACTATGATATTCGAAAGGGGAGTTTGGCTGTCTGCGGCAACAAAATGCATAAATTCATCCACATCCTGTACAGAACGAGCCAGAGACGGGCTGTAACCGCGAGGGCCGGGAGAGTGGCCATGCCCGCGGGCATCCCATGCATAAAAATCCGTATCCGGCATGTTCAGCTCATCCACAATGTGCTGCAAACGACCAGAATGTTCATGTCCGCGGTGAAACAATACAATAACTTTACGTATTGTGCCGGAGGTAATTGCAGGCCAGTGTCGATAAAATAATTCTTGTTTATCGCTGGTATAAAATGTACTTTCTTTTGCTTGGCGTTGTTCAGTCATCAGAATCTCTTTTCGTATATTGCGGACGCAATGCGAGTAAATTATTTAATAAATCTGCTTTAAACTGGTCCTTATCAGGTTGGTAATACATGGCACTGCCAATATTAATGTCTATGAATAGAGGCAGCGGAATACGATTACCTTTAGCCATAATCTGTTCAGTTCCCTGTAGCCATACCGGAATGATGGGTACAGTTGGCATAGCAGCACTTAAATACCAGATACCTGATTTGAGCGGTTGCATTTTTCCGGGTTCGCCACGAGAGCCTTCTGGAAATAGGATAAGGATTTTGTTTTGACGTAAGGCTTCTTCACAGCCCTGAAGCGGATTGTTCTGACCGCCATTCTGACGGGTAACCGGAATAATGTTGAGAATATTAATTGCAAACCAGGCCAGCCATTTATTACTTAGAAAGTAATCTGCTGCAGCTACCGGATGAATCTGATTTTGCTGTAAAGGTGAGTATAGACCCATCAGTGCAAATACATCCATGTGGCTATTATGATTAGCAACAATGATTGCCGGACCCTGTTTAGGCAGATTGTGATGTTGATGAATACGCAAACCCAGCCAGAAACGCATAAACGGCCATTCTATACATAATGCAAATATGGGTTTGAGTAATGATTTAAGCATGATTTAGTAGTAAAAATAGCGAACGAAATGAAAAAATACCGGTGCAGTAAAAATCAATGAGTCCAGACGATCAAGAATACCTCCGTGGCCGGGTAATATCGTGCCGCTGTCTTTAATACCAATATCCC
Organism: Snodgrassella sp. W8158; assembly: GCF_016100435.1. Classification (NCBI taxonomy): domain Bacteria; kingdom Pseudomonadati; phylum Pseudomonadota; class Betaproteobacteria; order Neisseriales; family Neisseriaceae; genus Snodgrassella; species Snodgrassella sp. W8158. The sequence continues at coordinate 5,033 of NZ_JACFSM010000010.1, forward strand.
GCTTGATTGCAGACATGACAATATCACCACAGAATCCGCTTATACTGATGATCAGACCTGCAATTAAAGACATTTCCCAGCTCAGTGGTGTCAGTATAGGACCCAGCAGCATGGCAGCAATTGTCGTGCTGGCTATGCCGCCAAGTAGTCCGGCCAGAGTTTTGTTCGGGCTGACTTTAGGTGTTATTTTGATTTTACCCAGAGATTTACCCCACAAGTATTGAGTAATATCATTGAATTCTGTTAAACCCACAAGAAACAGTACCAATAGTGCACCAGTTTGCTGATGATCATTCGGCAGTACCAGCAAACTGGCAACATGGCTGAAAGCAAATACAGTTGTCATCAAACCCCACTGCAATTGAGACACTGTACGCAGAAAATGTTTGGTATCACCAGCAATAACCATTCGTGCTGGTAAAAACAGGAACATATATACCGGAATAAATATAATAAAAAAACCGTACCAGTTACTGCCGATAAACCAGTAATTAATCGGAATAGTGATAAACATCCACAGGATAGGCATACGGTCTGCATGGCGTGCCGGTACCAGCGTTAAATATTCTTTTAACGCCATAAAGCTGACCAGAGCAAAAAAACATATCCCTAACCAGGATGGACTGATTAATGCCAGAGAAAACAGTATAATAATAATCCACCACGTTCGAATACGCAGTGTAAGTTCATGCCAGTCTTTATCCGGTTTCAGGTACACTAATAAGCCATTGATAACTGTAGCCAGTAATAAAAGGCTGAAAATAACCAGTAAGGATTTTTGCAACAGCATATCAGTGTTCTCCGGTCAGTGCACTGCGACAACGGTTAACACAAGTCCAGACCAGTAAGACAATTGATATACACCACAGCAGATTGTTCCATGATGTTAATTCTGGCCAGATAGCCAGTAATAAAGACCATGTACCGAAAATCAGGGCACGATCACTTTTACCCATGGGACCCGCATAGCTGCGGATGCCATTAATTGTTTGAGCAAGAATGCCGCAGAATTCCGTAAGTACTGCACAGAAGAGCATTACCAGTACCACAGTTGTATTACTGCCCGGTAACAGAATGAACGGCACATATAAGGCAATATCAGATAAGACATCACCCAATTCATTTAAGACAGCACCAAGCCGGCTTTGCTGGTTACATTCACGAGCGAGCATGCCATCCAGTGCATTGAGCGCCATTCTGATAAATAATGTAATCGGTAGCAGCCAGAATAATCCCGGATGCGGAAAAATAGCCAGTATGACACCGATTAATACAGAAAGACCAATTGCAGAAAGTGTAATGTGGTTTGCTGTAACGCCTTTTCGATACAGCCAGAACATGAGCGGGCGTAATAATTTTTGAAAAGCAGGTTTGATACTGTAAAGAGTCATGCTTTTATAAATTAAGTTATGTAATTTCTATATTATAAAATGTATTTAAAAATTTTGTTTTGTTATTTTTATTAAACATGTTAGGCTGCTGTACCGATTGTTAAGCCATACTGCAAAACTCACGTTAATAAATATTACAGTGCGGGATTTATTTTCAGTGTTTTGATTAATAATTAGTGAACTGCTAATACGTTTTGAAATTTTTACTGTTATGTGATGAATTTATAGATGAATTGCCGGTAATGCGTGATAGTATTACCGGCAATTTTCAGGATGAAATAGGTTTATTCACCTTGTGGCAATGCCCACATCTGATTTTGATTGTATTTCTGCATAAATTGTTTAAATTCTGGTGATTGATAGGCTGCTTTTAAGTCTTTTGCCCACTGGGTATCTTTATTTTTTTCATTAATGGTAACCACCATTTCCATTTCCGGAATTACTTTTTCACGAAGTACGGCTTTTTTCGGATCAAGTTTAGACTGGTAAGCAATTCCACCGGAGGCGAAACCGAAATCTACTTCACCCAGTGTGCGCGGAATCATGACTGAATCCATTTCTTTAATTTTCAATTGTTTTGGATTGCTGACAATGTCTCTGGATGTTGCCAGTATCGGGTTAGTGCCGGATTTGAGCTGAATGAAATGATTATCGGTCAGAATGCGCAATGCACGTGAAGTATTGGCCGGATCACTGGGAATCAGCACAGTAGCACCATTAGGCGCCTGCTGAAAGGATGTGTATTTGTCTGAGTAAATGGCAGCCGGTATGGTAGGGATATGTACCAAAGGATACAGATGTGTACCTTTTTCACGGTTAAAGACATTAAGATAGGCAGTATGCTGATCCAGATTAAAATCAACCTGACCATTATTAACAGATTGATTATTCACTTCCAGCGTGGAAAAATTCATGGTTTTAATGGTGTAGCCCTGTTTTTCCAGAATAGGTTTAATGCCTTGTTCAAATACTGTGCTGTAAGGCATAGCAGAGGCACCAAAAACCAGCTCTTTTTTGGTCGTACTGGCTGCTGTGGAATCTTGCTGAGTTTTAGAGCAGGCAATAAGACCTGTTGTCACGAGACAGAATAAAACGAAATAGATAATTTTGTTCATAATGTGCCTGCTAAAAATTTAATATGGAATTTAAGTATATAATTGGAATTAGTTTGTAAATATACTGATTTTAAATAACTTTACTACTAAAAAGAATATGGGTTTATGCTATTTACCTATTGTTTGAATTGTTATGCTTACTGATTTAGAAAAAAACGCCATACGTGATCATTACCAAAGTATTGCCAGAAGTTTGCCTAATTTCCGGCCCCGGCAGGCACAGCGGGAAATGATTGCAGCTGTTGCCAATGCATTTTCACGCACTCAGCAACAGCAGGATGGTGAGGATGCACCGGAGCGCAATGGTGAGTCTATCGTTGTAGTAGAGGGGCCGACAGGAGTAGGTAAAAGTCTGGCATATTTACTTGCCGGCGGACTTATGGCGCAGACGCGCGGCAAAATACTGGTAGTAAGCAGTGCGACTGTCGCCTTGCAGGAACAACTGGTCGGGCGTGATTTACCGTTTGTAGTCAGGCACAGCGGACTGAGTCTTAGTTTTGCTCTGGCTAAAGGACGCGGACGTTATTTATGTCCGTATAAACTGTATCAATTAACCCAATTAAACGCACAGGACAGTTTGCAGGGTTTTGAACCACAAATGGTACTCTGGGAGCGGAAGCCTAAAAAAGAAGAATTGGCAGTATTGCGTAATATGGCAGATCAGTTTGCTGCCCGTACTTTTAATGGAGACCGGGATACATGGCCGGAACAAATTGACGACGGACTATGGCAGAAAGTAACTAATGATCGCCATGGCTGTTTGAAGTCCGGGTGCCCGAACCGCGCCGAGTGTCCTTTTTTTCTGGCGCGGGAGACGCTGGAAACGGTGAATGTTGTGGTAGCCAATCATGATTTACTGCTGGCTGATATCGGCATGGGCGGCGGTGTAATTTTGCCGGCACCGGCCAACAGTTTTTATTGTATCGACGAAGCGCACCATTTGCCGCATAAAGCTTTACAGCAATTTGCGGCTGAACATAGTCTGAATCAGACATTATGGTTTTTAGACCGGATTGGTAATATTGTAGATAAAGTAGCTGGTGTGCTGGATAAAAGTGAACTCGCAGTGCTGGCTGTTGAAGCTGCATCGGGTTTGCAGGAAAGTTTGCAGGAATGGCTGATTTGTCTGGCTGATGAACCCAGTCTGGCAGTACAGGACGGTATCGAAGAAAGCAGCTGGCTGTGGCCGGATGGTGAAATACCATCGAGTTTGAATATGCTGGTAAATAATACCGCTATCGCCGCACGAATGCTGCTGAAACATTTAAACGGTATGAATGAGGCATTATCTGCCTCCAGACGGGATAAGAATAAGGATAACAGCCTGCTTGATCAGCTCAGTACGGATTTGGGCATGCTGCTGGCGCGAACTGAACAGGTCGTGGATGTATGGGATTTAATGTCCATGGAAAAAGTTGAAGGCGAAGCACCACTGGCTAAATGGATTACCCGGATAGCTAAAGATAAGATTGACTACAACTTTCATGCCTCTCCCATTACCAGTGCCAGTAAGCTGACCAGTGGTTTGTGGCGGCGGGCGGCGGGGGCATTGCTGACCTCGGCCACATTACGCTCACTGGGTACATTTGATTTACTGTTAAAGCAAACAGGCCTGAGCTGGCTGCCTGATACTACTATGCTGGCACTGGACAGCCCGTTTCATTTTGCAGAACAGGGTGAGCTGTATATACCGGCACTGGCAGCCAGTCCGAAAGATGCGGCAGCGCATACCAGCGAAATTGTTAATTGGCTGCCGAAGCTGATTAATGAAAGCGAACCTATTGGGACGCTGGTATTATTTTCTTCACGGCGGCAAATGCAGGAGGTCGCGCTGAAATTGCCGGATAGTCATTTGCCTTTATTGCTGGTGCAGGGAGAAATACCCAAACAGATATTATTAGAGCGCCATCATGAGGCAATTGCTGCCGGTCGTCCGAGTATTATTTTCGGTCTGGACAGTTTCGCTGAAGGTCTGGATTTACCCGGTGAGATGTGTGTGCAGGTCATTATTGCCAAGCTGCCGTTTGCTATGCCGGATAATCCGATTGAGAAAACCCGCAATCAGTGGATAGAGGCACGCGGCGGTAATCCGTTTATGGAGATTACTGTGCCGGAAGCCAGTATCAAGCTGATTCAGGCCGTAGGGCGGCTGATTCGGACTGAAACAGATTACGGCCGGGTTACTATTCTGGATAATCGTATTCTGACTGCGCGATATGGTAAACAGTTACTGGCGTGTTTACCGCCTTTCAGACGTATCGGCTGAATATGACTACAGATGTAATCATCAATGCAACTGTATCCTGCTCAGTACAGGGAAATTGTCATACAAACCCTGTACAGCAATTGACAATCAATTGATTAATCTTTAATATTAGAAGCTTTCGTATATTTATCTGGATTAGCTTTTATGAAAACCTTTTCAGCTAAGCCCCATGAGGTGAAGCGCGATTGGTATGTGGTTGATGCTCAAGACAAAGTTCTGGGTCGTCTGGCTGCTGAAATCGCCCGCCGTCTGCGTGGCAAACATAAGCCAGAATACACGCCACATGTTGATACTGGTGATTACATTATTGTAATTAACGCTGACAAACTGCGTGTGACTGGTCAGAAACAGACTGACAAAAAATACTATCGCCACTCAGGTTTTCCTGGTGGTATTTATGAGCGCACTTTTGCTGAAATGCAAAACCAGTTTCCTGGCCGTGCGCTGGAAAAAGCCGTTAAAGGTATGTTACCTAAAGGCCCGCTGGGCTATGCCATGATTAAAAAACTGAAAGTATATGCTACTGCAGAACATGGCCATGCTGCTCAACAACCTAAAGTTTTGGATATCTAAGGACACGCAATGAACGGTAAATATTACTACGGCACGGGTCGCCGCAAAAGTTCAGTGGCTCGTGTTTTCCTGCAAAAGGGTAGCGGTCAGATTATTGTAAATGGTCGTCCGCTGGATGAATTTTTCGGTCGCGAAACCGGCCGCATGATTGTTCGTCAGCCTCTGGTACTGACTGAAAATCTCGAAGCTTTCGATATTAAAGTAAATGTAGTAGGCGGCGGTGAAACCGGTCAGTCTGGTGCAATTCGTCATGGCATTACCCGTGCACTGATTGATTACGATGCAGCTCTGAAACCAACTCTGTCTGCTGCTGGTCTGGTTACTCGTGATGCACGTGAAGTTGAACGTAAAAAATTCGGTCTGCGCAAAGCACGCCGTGCAAAACAGTTCTCAAAACGTTAATCTGTATTGCCACTACCAAAACAGTTTATATATTCAAAAAAGAGCCTTTATTGGCTCTTTTTTTTGTGAATAGGTCAATAAAGATATATTGTAAATTCTGAAACAGATTACTGGTATATTATCCGCAGGAGCAACCTATTGCTTAGCAGCTAGATGGCGCAGTAAGCCGGCAGTTCTAGTACAGGCTGTTAAAATTGCTGCTGGTTATGAGTATGATGAAATTAATCTGAACTGCGGCTGCCTCAGCACTAGCTCGCGGGTACGGCAAGGTGCTTTTGGTATCTGTCTGATGCGTGGTTGAACTGGTAGCACAATGCTTAATGCTATGCAGGAAACGGTTAATATTCCGGTTACGATTAAGCATCGCATCGGTCTGGATTAAGTCGAGTTTTACGGGCAAATATAAAAGCAAAAAATTACAAGTTATATAATTTAATAAAAATAAAACAAATCATAATTAGATAATTGTTTAATATTTTTGCTAAACAAATTATTTATACTTTTGGTATTAATTTTAAGATTAATATATCTGTTTTATTAATAATAATTAATGATTTGTATCTAGTAGAAATTAATCTATATAATTTTATTTAATCTAATTTCAGATCATACTCGATAAATATTTATTAAATTGATATGACGATTTTTAATTAAATAATGTATTAAATAATTTCCGAATAATTATAATTTAAGGATAATTCTTCTGTGATTTCTATATTGTTTGTATAAGATATAGTTTGCTAATTTTTTGATGATTTTTTTAGGTAGCAGGTCTGTTTTTACGCCATTTGTACCGGTTATAGCCAAACAGGTACTGGCTTGGGAAACGTGTTACCCATTTTTCAACATTATTATTAATAATCTGTGCATCATGCTCGCGGTTGCCGTTGAGTGTGCCTTCAAGTGGTGCGATATGAAGGGCAAAGCCGCGACCGTTCGGCAGGCGTTCGCCGCAAAAGAACAGGGGAGTGACTTCAGGCATGATGGCCAAACGAGAGGCTAGGGTCATGGTGTAGGCAGGCTGACCAAAAAAGGTTGCCCATACACCTTCTCCTTCGCCGGGTACCTGATCGGGCAGTACAATAGTAGCCTGCTTATTTTTTAATGCCCGTACAATCTGTTTTACCCCCAGCATATTGGCAGGAGCGGTATAGCCGTTATCACGCACACGTCCGCTATTCATAACGTTTTCCAGCCAGCTTATTTTAGGCGGGCGGTACATGGCAGTAAGCGGAAAAGGCAGTTTTTCGCTCAGAAAACGGCCAGCAAGATCATAATTGCCCAGATGTGGTGTAATTAAAAGCAAACCTTCGTTGCGTTCAATAGCGGCTTCTATGTACTCCCAGCCGTGTACTTCTTTAAATAATGAGACGATATGCTTGCTTGAGCGGGTCCAGGCTATGGATAACTCAAGCCCGCTTTTGGCTGTTTCTGCAAAAATAGATTTAACCAGTTTTTCTGATTCTTGGTCGTTGGCGGCAAGTTTGCTAAAATGCAGATTTTTAGTTGTGCGTTTACGTTCACTGGTGGCGAAGTAAAAGCCAAGGCGCCCCAGTACGGAACCTAAACCCTGTAAAACAGGTAAGGGGATTAATGCCAACAGGAAAAATATGAAATAAACCAGCTTTTGCATCCGTTCTGTATCTCAAACTCGAAAATTTGGGCGACATTGTAACAAAAGCATTTATAACTGCCCATCATAATGCTTGATTAGCATCAGAAAGTATCCGCCAATTATGAGTGAATTTCTGTTTACTTCAGAGTCGGTATCCGAAGGTCATCCGGATAAAGTTGCCGACCAGATTTCCGATTCTATTTTAGACGCTATCCTGACTCAGGATCCTACTGCACGTGTTGCAGCTGAAACTCTGGTAAATACCGGTTTGTGTGTTCTGGCCGGTGAAGTTTCTACACGTGCGCATATTAATTATATACAGGTTGCACGCGATACAATTAAACGTATCGGTTATAACTCATCAGAACTGGGGTTTGATGCCAGTGGCTGTGCGGTGATGGTGTGTTATGACGAGCAGTCTCCTGATATTGCTCAGGGGGTTAATGAAGGGGAAGGGCTTGACCTGGACATGGGTGCAGGCGATCAGGGACTGATGTTCGGTTATGCCTGTGATGAAACGCCAACACTGATGCCGTTTGCAATTTATTATGCACACCGTCTGATGCAGCGTCAGAGTGAAGTGCGTAAAAGTGGTGAACTGCCGTGGCTGCGTCCTGATGCCAAGGCACAGCTTACCTGTGTGTATGACAGTGAAACCGGAAAGGTAAAACGCATTGATACTGTGGTGCTGTCTACGCAGCATGAGTCGGATATCGAACGTGATGAATTGGTTGCAGCTGTTAAGGAATATATTATTAAGCCGGTGTTACCTGCTGATATGCTGACTGAAGAGACGCAATATCTGATTAATCCGACCGGGCGTTTTGTCATTGGTGGTCCGCAAGGCGACTGTGGTCTTACTGGTCGCAAAATTATTGTGGATACTTATGGTGGGGCAGCTCCTCATGGCGGTGGTGCTTTTTCCGGTAAAGATCCTACCAAGGTTGACCGCTCTGCTGCTTATGCCTGCCGTTATGTGGCGAAGAATATTGTTGCCGCTGGTCTGGCCAGTCAGTGTCAGATTCAGATTTCCTATGCTATCGGTATTGCACAGCCTACTTCGATTGCGATTGATACTTTCGGTACTGGCAAGATCGATGAAAACAAGCTGATTGAAATTGTGCAGGAACATTTTGATTTGCGTCCGAAGGGTATTATTAAAATGCTGGATTTGCAGCGACCGATTTATGCGAAAACGGCGGCATATGGTCATTTCGGGCGTGAAGAGCCTGAATTTACCTGGGAACGTACGGATAAAGCGCAACTGCTGCGTGAAGCCGCAGGTATTTAATTCTGGTTATGTAGAAACAGGCTGCTTTTGACGCAGCCTGTTTTTTTGCTGATGCGGTAGTTAGTCAGGATATGTATATATTGTGATGGTGTTGTATCGGTAGATTGTCTGTGGAATAAGCTGAATATGCTGCTTATGTCGTTATTGGTAATGTATTTGCTAAGAAAATTGCAGTTTTGTACAGGGTGGAAGATGCAATTTTGTTTAAGGCTGGTGTGAAAGGTTGTTGTGGAGAAGCCGGTAAAACAGGTATCTGGTTAATAAGGCGTAAAAAAATTCAAAATGTCTCTATATTTAATCTGTTATTAAATATAATTATGCTCTTAACACATAAGTATGGTTTTGAGTTGTTACTTTATGGTTTGTATAGAAAAATAATTATGTTTATGGTCTTTGCAGCCAATTATTAACAAATTTAAGTGATGGTTTATCTGAGTTGAAAACCGGTTAACCGGTATTGCTGAATGCTGTCCGGGTTGTTTCATTTCTGCAACGACGGATGATGCGCTAAAGCAATTTGCTGTTCTGGTCTGTAGAGTCTGTTTCCGGTAATTGTATTTGACAGGTGATAGATGAGGGCTGGAAAAAACGATAACGGTATAGGGTATTTACTGTTACCGGCAATATGCAGATATACAGATAGATAAGAGGGCTTTTCAAAAAATTTGCTAAGGTAGTGACTATTTTAGGAATGGAATATTTTCAGCTAAATAATAAGCTTCATTTATAATAAGTGGTATGGTTATTAAAATGGTTTATTTTTTGGATTTTGAGGTGTTCTAAGATGGGTTTTTCTCTTCCTGCTACCGAACTGGAAGCTACTTTAGGGGTGCTGGCAGTGAAAATGCCAAGCATGAATGTTCAGTTGGTGATGCTCAGCCGGTTAATCCGTCTGGTACATACGTCGATTCACGGTGAGCTGAATGAACGTTTACACAAGCACCATTTATCAGAAAGTCTGTGGCATGCATTGCTGGCAGTGTATTCACGACCGAATCATGAGATTTTACCATCAGAACTGAGCAGTATCCTGAATCTGACTCGTACCAGTGCAACGCGTTTATCGGATGATCTGGTGCTTAATGGCTGGGCTACGCGCTCTACTCATCCTTATGACCGGCGCAAAATTACGCTGAAACTAACTAAAGCCGGTGAGAATCTGATTCAAACGGTTAGTCCGGAAACCAATGAGGTACACCGGCGGGTATGGTCAGCCCTGAGTGAACCGGAATATGAACAATTACAGCAGCTGTTAACTAAGTTATTAACCGCTGCTTAACTTTTTGCTGAGATTTGCATGAAATTAACTGTATCTGCGCCCCGATTACGTCAGCTGGCTCTTGTTAGCCCTGTTGCTTTGCTGCTGTTATCTGCTTGTGCCAATTTTGGCAAACAGCCTGAGTTAGAAAATCCACAGGATGCCGGTCAGCTGCAACTGCCGGCAGGGCAGACTGTAGCAGTAAAACAAAACTGGTGGCTTGGGCTGAATCAGCCATTGTTAAACAGATTAGTGGAAACCGGCTTGTCCAATGCGCCGGATTTACGTATTGCGGCTGCGCGTATTGCAGAAGCTGAGGCTCAATGGCGTGGTGCCAGAGGCGAAGCTGGTGTTCAGGTCGGGGTACAGGCTAATGGTGTGGCCGCCTATCTGAATCCGAAGCCTGACTCAAATCGGGACGGTGATAACCCAAATCATGTTTTCAGTAATGAAATGGCTGCGGTAGCGGTTAATTATACTTTTGATTTCTGGGGCAGACAGCGTAATCTGATTAAGGCTGCGCTGGGTTCCCGTCTTGCAGCTTCTTATCAGCAGGAACAGGCCCGGCTAGTACTGAGTCAGAGTATTGTGTCGCAATATACGCAATGGCAGCAGTTACAGGAACAGTCGGATATTCTGAAACAGCGTATTGCAGTGAATCAGCAGTTGCAGAAGCTGGTTGCAAACCGGATTCGCGCAGGTTTACAGCCGGCAAGTGATGAGTATGCTGTTACGCAGACTGTACTGAATTTGCAAAGCGCTTTACGTCAGACACAGGCGGATATTGAACGTACCCGTCATGGTATTGCGGCATTGGTCGGATTATCACCGACCCAGTTGCCGGAAGCAGTACCGCAGCCATTTGGTAAGGTGCCTGCAGTTGCGACTGATGGTTTGCGGGCGGATATTTTAGGGCAGCGGCCTGATATTGCTGCACAGCGGGCGTTGTTACAGTCAAATTACTTTGGTGTGAAGGCGGCTGAGGCTGCTTTTTATCCTAATATTGAAATTAAGGGTCTGGCAGGTCTTGCGCATGTTGATGCGTTTGATCTGGTGCACTCTTCTTCACGAATGCTGGGTGTTGTTCCGGCCATTACTCTGCCGTTATTTACTTCAGGCAGTTTACAGGCGGCATTATCCGGTAAACGCTCTGCTTATAATGAACAGGTAGCTCAATATGATAAAACCGTATTGACTGCCTTGCAGCAGGCAGCTGATGCAATTAGTGATTATCAGCACAGTACTGTGGCACTGCCATTACAGCAGCAGGCATGGCAGGTAGCACAGAAAAATGCGGCTGCCAGCAGCAAGCGTCAGGCAGCCGGTCTGGACAATGCTATTACCAGACTACAGCGTGAAGACGCTGCTCTGAGTGCACGGGCTGATTTGGTTAAAACCATTGCCTGGCAGCAGCAAAGCTGGAATAGTCTGCATGCTTCTCTGGGCGGCGGTTTCCAGATGTCAGATGCTGAGGCTGCTCGTTAATTTACTGTTATTTTTAAATTTTATTGAGCTATTTTCGTATGAGTGAACAAAAGCAAACTAACGAGGCGGTAACCACCTCACAACCGGCGGTTCAGCCGCAGTCAGAACGAGTACCGGCAGGCCGCAAACGTAAACTCGTGTTGCTGACCGTGATTTTTCTGCTGATTGCACTGGGTTGTCTTCTGATGTATCTGCTGGTTTGGCAGCATAAAGAATCTACCGATGATGCGTATGTGAATGGTCATCTGGTACAGATAACCCCGCAAATTACCGGTACGGTACAAAAGGTAAATGTGGATGATACGCAAACTGTGAAAGCCGGTCAGGTGCTGGTAGAGCTGGATAACAGTGATATGCAGCTGGCGTTTGAACGGGCACATGATGAGCTGATTAATGCAATTCGCCAGAATCAGCAGCAGACTGCTCAATCACGTCAGGCCAGTGCACAGGTTGCAGCGCAACAGGCACAGTTAAAACGTTTGCAGGCTGACTTACAGCGCCGCCAGAGTCTGGCCGGTACAGATGCCATCTCTGCTGAGGAGCTGAGTCATGCGCGTGATGCAGTACAGGAAGCACAGGCTAATCTGAAAGCTATGCAGGGTCAGGAAAGCGCGGCCAAAGCTGTATTGGGTCACAATGTTCCGCTGCGTCAGCAGCCGGCAGTGATGACTGCTGTCAGTCATCTGAAGAGTGCATGGCTGGATTTGCAACGTACTCAGATTAAGGCTCCGGTTGACGGGCAGGTTGCCAAGCGTAATGTACAGGTAGGGCAGAAGGTAGCAACCGGTGCTGCACTGATGGCGGTTGTACCATTGAATAATGTGTGGGTGGATGCAAACTTTAAGGAAAGTCAGCTGGCTAAAATCCGTATTGGTCAGCCGGTGGAAATCAGTGCTGATGTATATGGCAGTAAGGTGACTTATCACGGTAAGGTAGCCGGTCTGTCAGCAGGTACGGGAGCTGCTTTCTCACTGTTGCCGGCACAAAATGCAACCGGTAACTGGATTAAAGTGGTACAGCGTGTGCCGGTGCGGATTGCTCTGGATCCGAAAGAGCTGGCTGCGCATCCGCTGCGGGTAGGCTTATCAATGGATGTTGAAGTGAATACGCGCAACCAGAATGGTCAGGATTTAACTGCGGCTAATGCGATTCCCACTAATGGAAATATGGCTGCAATTGACTGGACTCCAATCAATAATATGATTGAGGAAATTTTTGCTCAATATGCACCCTGATTGAGTTAATGCTGAACCATAATCCGACGGCTGCTAAAGCAGAAGGGCATATTCTGCCGCCAGCAGCCATTATTCATGGTAATGATTTTGCCTGATTTTTTTGTTATTCCGGAAGTATCGTCTTTGTGAATAGTATTGACTGTACTTGTGAGTACAGCTATCCGGATATGCTGCAGATAAAAAATATTTCTGCGATAAGGCTGCTTGAATGACGCATTCTCCTTTAAAAGGTCCGGCACTTGCTCTGGTTACGGTGGCTCTGTCACTGGCCGTTTTTATGCAGGTGCTGGATTCAACTATTGCCAATGTGGCATTACCGACTATTACCGGTAATCTGGGTGCAGCCAACAGTCAGGGTACATGGGTAATTACGGCGTTTGCTGTGGCAAATGCTATTTCTGTACCGCTTACTGGCTGGCTGGCACGCCGTTTTGGTGAAGTAAAAGTATTTGTCGTGGCTACACTGTCCTTTGTGCTGGCCTCGTTTTTATGTGGTATTGCCCCCAGTCTGGCATTGCTGGTGTTTTTCCGTGTATTGCAAGGGGCTGTGGCCGGTCCGATGATTCCGCTGTCACAAAGTCTGCTGATGGCAGCTTATCCGCCGGAAAAGCGCCCGATGGCGCTGGCTATGTGGTCAATGGTGATTATTGTGGCACCGATTTTCGGCCCGATTCTTGGTGGGATTATCAGTGACAACTGGCATTGGGGCTGGATTTTCTTTATTAATGTGCCAATCGGGTTGCTGGCCGCGGGTATCTCATGGCAGATGCTGAAAAAACGCGAAACTGAAACCGAAAACCAGCCAATCGACCGGATGGGGCTGTCCCTGATGGTTGTGGGTGTGGGTGCCTTACAGATGATGCTTGACCGTGGTCATGAGCTGGATTGGTTCTCATCCAATGAAATCATTATATTAGCGGTTATTGCCACAGTATGTCTGAGCTATTTTGTTATCTGGGAATGGTATGCAAAATATCCGATTGTGGATTTACGCCTGTTTAAAGACCGTAATTTTACCGTAGGTGTGATTACGCTCAGTACCGCCTATATGACCTATATGGGCGCAATTGTATTATTGCCGATGCTGTTACAGATGCAGTTGGGCTATACCGCTACCTGGGCAGGGCTGGCAACGGCGCCTATCGGTATTTTCCCGGTATTGTTGTCGCCATTGATTGGTAAGTTTGGTAACAGGCTGGATATGCGGGTGCTGGTAACCATCAGCTTTACTGTATATGCCATCTGTTTCTTCTGGCGTACCAATTTTAATGCCGGTATGAGTTTTATGGATGTATTCTGGCCGCAGTTTGTGCAGGGGATTGGTATGGCTATGTTCTTTATGCCGCTAACCCAGATTACTCTGTCTAATATGTCCGGTTCACAGATTGCCAGTGCTTCAAGTATTTCCAATTTTGTGCGTATTCTGGCCGGCGGTATTGGTACTTCAATGGTCAATGTGTTATGGGATAAACGTGAGGCTTTGCATCATACACAACTGGTAGAAAACATTCATCCTTATAACAGTACGATGAATGAATCGATTCAGGGGATGAACCAGCTCGGTTTAAGTGGTACTCAGCCGCTGGGTTCGATTGAGCAGACTATAGGGCAGCAGGCTCATATTATGGGTGCCAATGATCTGTTCTGGCTGTATGGGATGACATTCCTGATTCTGATTGTACTGGTGTGGTTTGCCAGACCGCCGTTTGGCAGTGGCGGTGGCGGCGGGGCACATTAGTTTGTCTGTAATCCGGTTCATACGGTCTGTGTCTTTGCAGGCCGTTTTATTTTTATCCGGAGTATTTTGCCTGTCACCACTTGTTCTGGTGTTATTGCAATAAGTTATATACAACAGTGAATGTAAAGTGACCGCAGCTTGTGTACAATAGAGCGCAGTTAATGATAGAGCTGGCGATAATCAGTTAGGTAACAATAGTAATGATGATGAAATTGGCGTTTGCTTTTTTGTATGTGCTGCAATTACTGCCATTATGTATGATTCATGCGCTGGCACGCTGTGTAGGCTGGATAAGTTATTATGCGGTAGCACCAAGACGACGTATTGGTCTGATTAATTTGCGTCACTGTTTTCCTGAATGGACAGAACAGCAGCGGCGCAAAATACTGCGTGAACATTTCTACCATATGGCTATGTTATTACTGGAATATGGTTTGTACTGGTATGGAGATGCCGGCCGGCTGAAAAAGCTGGTGCGTTATCAGGATAAACATTATCTTGATGAAGCTCTCGCCGCGGGTGAAAAGGTAATTTTACTTTATCCGCATTTTACTGCTTTTGAAGCAGCTGTCTATGCTCTTAATCAGGATGTACCTCTGATTAGTGTTTACTCACATCAGAAAAACAAACAGATGGATGAGCAGATACTTAAAGGACGTCATCGTTATCATAATGTTTTTCTGATTGGGCGTACGGAAGGGCTGCGTGCAATTATTAAGAAAATCAAAACCAGTACCGCTCCGTTTCTTTATCTGCCCGATCAGGATTTTGGCCGGCGTGAATCAATTTTTGTGAATTTTTTCGGTATTCCAACTGCTACAATTGCCGGTCTGAGCCGGATTGCTGCTCTGACTAAGGCAAAAGTGATTCCTGCTATTCCAACCCGCGAGGCTGATGGTACAGTAACTCTGCGCTTTTATCCGCAGTGGGAACATTTCCCCAGTGAAGATGTGGTTGCCGATACTCAGCGCATGAACGATTTTATTGAAGCAAGAATACGTGAACAGCCGGCACAATATTACTGGCTGCATAAACGCTTTAAAACCCGTCCGGAGGGTGAAGCGTCGTTTTATCGAAAAATCCGCAAATAACAAATCGTCTGCCTGCTACAGCAGACAGACGGTCAGATTTATCTTATAGCAATTATTTATTCAGACGCCGGATAATGCGACAGATTGTCCGATATAAGCATCATTGTGCAGTGCTTTCAGCATAAAATGTGCCACATCTGCGCGGGCTATACGACCACTTCCTGCTGGTACACCCTGTGCTGTTTCAAGATAATGAGCCGAAAGCGCATCATTAGTTAAGCCAAGCGGGCGCACAATGGTTGCAGACAGACCGGCTGCCTGAATGATTCCGATTGCCGCCCGATGGTCTGCCAGCGGATAACGTAAAAATTCCATTGCAGCCTGACCGCGCTCTCCTTCAAGTTCATTATCCACGCCGGCAGAGGCGCAATACACAATACGTTTAATGCCATGTTTCTGTAATTGTGTAACGATGTTGTCAAGCATGCGCTGCAAATCATCACCCGGTTTAACTCCCTGATTGGTATTCAGAGCAGAAGCGACAGCATCATACTGGCTGTTACCGCTAAATAGTGCCGCTACATCAGTAGCGTTAAATGCATCACAGTGGCGAATATGTAATTTAGGATGCTGTAAATCAAATTTTTCCGGTGAACGTAGTGCAGCAGTTACTTCATCTCCGCTGTCTAATGCCTGCTCAACCAATGCTCTGCCAACGCCGCCACTGGCACCAAAAATCAGAATATGCATAAAAATTCCCCCGCTGAATAGTTAAAATTAATTCAATAACCCAATGTTAGCAAAATAATCACGATAAATTGCTGCCTTGCGTTCCAGTGCAAGCGGATAAGCACGCGATGAAGAAGGCAGTCTGGATAAAGTTAAATGCCGGCCGTCCAGTATAGTATGACTGGGATGGCCGATAGTCGGTACTGGCGTATCTGCTGGTAATAGTTGTAATAATGTGCTGGTAGCTTTGTCTCCGGTAGTCATAATATGCTGACAGTGCGGAATCTGAGTCAGTACTGCCGATAAGTTTACCGGTGTAACAACTTCGAGGAATTTGTCGGCTGCATTATTTTGTAAACGTCTGATCTGATAAGCAGCGTCATTAATGGCTATACCGCGTTCTGATAAAAAAGTACGGATGAGTTTCTCGTTGAATGCTTTATTGTTATCAGTAAAAAAGTAATGTTTATCCTGAAAAAATACCAGCCCGAAAATACGCCACATATCATTTTGCAGATTCGGGTAATAAAAATTCATTTTCCATCGTCCGGCAGGCGGAGGGAATGACCCGAGCATCAGCAGCCGTGCATTTGCAGGTAAAAAAGGTTTCAGCGGGTGTGTTTCAACAATAATTTCAGCCATAAGTATCTATAATATAACCCGTACTTACTAGCAGCGGCCGAACAGACAGGCTACCATATGAGCCTGTTCATCTGTATAACCTGCTTCTCCCAGCCGTGCAGCCATTACCCATTCACTGGAAAAGCCTTGCAGACTACTGTATTCCTGCCATAAACGCAGTTGTTCGGTTTTATTACCGTTTTTTTTGGCAAGTTGCAGACGTTGCCTGATTTCCGGTGGTATAGATTCATCCATTATTATTTCCTTATAGTTCAGATATCCTGTCCCTGATTTTCATAGCGACGGTGAAACCACAACAGGCAGGCACAACCAATTAATGTCAGTGGCACCCCGAGTAATGCCGGATATTGATACCCCCAGTGATGGCTGATGGCCAGCCCGCCATTATAAGAACCAATGGCATTACCCAGATTAAATGCCATCTGTACACTGGCGGCTCCAAGCAATGCACCACCCGGAGAGTGACGCAGTAATAACAATTGCTGTGGTGCGGATACGGCAAACAGACAGAATGTACATACACACATCAGTATGGCTGATAACCAGCTATTCGAAGCAAACAGAAAAATCAGTAATAGTGCTGCGGCTGCCAGTCCCTGTAAGCCGGCTGCGACCTGACCCGGTGTATAACGGTCGGCCAGACGGCCACCGCACCAGTTACCGGCGACCATACCGGCGCCGGCCAGTACCATCAGTAAGCTGACTTGATTACCACTGAAACCGGATACCTGTGTGAGTAAGGGGCTAATATAGCTGAACCAGCAGAAAATCCCGCCGTTACCAAACATGGTGGCAGCCAGTATCAGCCATGGTGCAGCAGATTTCAGAAAACGGAATTGTCCCAGAATACCGGTATCGGGTAAACGATCCATTTGCGGGATAAAACGCCGTAAGGTGAATACCAGTATGATGGCCACTACAGCCACCAGAGTAAATACCAGACGCCAGCTTAAATGCAAACTCAGCCATGTACCTACTGGTACACCAATCAGATTGGCTATTGTCATTCCGGCAATCATTAGTGCTACAGCCTGCGCAGAGCGTCCCGGTGGTGCAAGTTTGGTAGCAACAATGGAGCCGATACCGAAGTATGCGCCATGCGGCAGACCGGAAATAAAACGTGCTACCAGTAAAGTCATATAGCCCGGAGATAATGCAGCCAGTATATTACCAATGGCAATCAATGCCGATAATGACAATAAAATAGTTTTGGGTGGCAGACGGTAACTTAATACCAGCAGCCATGCACCGCAGCAGACACCGATTGCATAAGCAGCAATAAAATGTCCGGTCTGAGCGATACTGATATTCAGTGAAACCGCCACATCCGGCAGAATACCCATCATGCTGAATTCTGCCATACCCAGTGCAAATGTGCCTAACGATAATGAAAGTAAACTTTTCAGTAGCATAATAATTTACAGCTATAGTTTGTTCAGCAATAAACAGTCAGTTTAGACGCAGCCTGCCGGCTTGTCACTTTTCGCACTGGTAAATACCATAATCATATAAACAAATTTTGTTTAGCCACGCGGAGCAAGCAAAATGATTGCTGCACCAAGCAGGCATACCAGTGCACCACTGATATCCCATTTATCCGGTACAGATCCTTCTACCAGCCAAGACCACAGCAACGAACAGCAGATATAAATACCGCCGTAAACGGCATATGCCCGTCCGGCAATATTGCTTTCCACCAGCGTCAGCAACCATGCAAACAACAACAGTGACAGTGTGCCGGGTAGTAGCCAGAGTACTGATTTGCCCATGCGTTGCCAGACCCAGAAAGAAAAACAGCCGCTGATTTCAGCAACAGCAGCCAGAAAATAATAAACAAAAGATTTCATGGTGAGTTTTCGAATCAGTCTGATTGATTGTGGCCACCTGCCTTGCAGATGCAGAAATAAAGAGAACCGCTTATACCATAATAGTCTTACCTGCACCGGACAATCTGATTTCAGCAGGATATCTGCCAAAGGTGAGTGCTGTTGCCAGTGTAACTGCAATACAAAACCTGATTCAAACCTTGCTGTTCTGAATTTAAATACATTATCAAAATAATTAATTGATTCTGCTGATGTCCGGTTATTTATTGGTATTAAATTGACCAGCAATAACCATATAAACATTGTTTATTCAATAAATTTTTATTTTAGAGTATATTAATATGTAAATAAAATTTATTGTCTATTCTCGGAGCAAAAAATGAAAAAAGCAATTGTCCAGTTTTCAACCATTAATGCATTGATGGCAGGGTTGTTTGATGGAGTATTTAGTGTGGGAGAAGCAAAAAAATATGGTGATTTTGGTTTAGGCTGTTCTCATGCTCTGGCCGGTGAGGTAATTGTTGACCATGATTTTCTGGAGGCCGACGGTGATAAGGCGGTTAAGGTGATGGGCGATAATGAGCTGTTGCCGTTCGTACAGGTTACAACATTTCAGCCTGATAAAGTCGTGGATATAACTGATGTCTGTAAAAGCAATTTGTATGCGCATCTGGCGCACTATCTGCCGCTGGATAATGTATTCGTGGCAGTAAGAATCAGCGGACAGTTTGATGAGCTGAAGATTCGTCGTCCGTTTGCTCAGCATAAACCTTATCCGTCTGTAATTAAAGTTTTTGAACAGCAAGTAGTGGATACGGTAGAGAATGTCACCGGCACATTAATCGGCTTCTGGACGCCAGAGTTTTTCAAAGAATTATCTGTAGCCGGTTTTCATCTGCATTTTATTGATACTACACGTAAACTTGGTGGTCATGTTATAGATTTTTCTGCAAGTAATGCTGAGCTGGCGTATGAGTGCAAACAATCGGTTCAAATTGCTTTACCTGAAAGTGAAGAATATTTACGCAAGAATCTGAAAATGGATGATTTAAATAAAGTTATTAAGCAAGTAGAAAATTAATCAGCGCGTGTTACACTATTATTGATTATCTGGAGTAAATTAAGGGGAGAGGACAAAATTTTCCGGTATTACCGAATAACTCCTGTCTGTATCTGCTCTGAAAGTGTCAGCCATGAAAAAAATAATTGCGCTATTTTGTTTGTGCTTACTGGCAGCCTGTAACCGGCAGCCAGATGAATCTGGTGCAGCTTCTGCAGAAGCTGCCAGTAAACCTCGGCATATGCCTCTGGCCATTGATCCGGTATTGACTACGTCTGTAGATCAGCAATTGCTGGCATTACAGAAGAAACTGCCACAGCAACACAAACAGAATCTGTTTACAGCAGCTGTACGGCACAATCAGACTATTTATTATTCGTATACCATGCTGGATAGTAAGCGAAATCAGGCTAATTTCAATCCGGCATCAGTGAAAAAGGATTTAGAGCAGGCGTGCCGTCAGCCTCTGACACGGCGTATGTTGCTGGGGGGATTTAATTTTGTGTATGTTTATACTTTTCAGGATCATTCACAGGTAAGTGTGCCGTTGTCTGGCAAAGATTGTCGCTAAGATATTATATGCAGGCTGTTTAATGAAAAAAGGGGCTGAGATGCCCCTTTATAGCGGTTTTTTGTCTATTGCTGTTTTAACCGCGCAAATGCTGCCGCCATAGCATTATCTGTGCCGGATACATTTTGTGTTTTACCATTTTGCCGGCGTGGTCGTTCGTGTTGGCGGGATGCAGGCTGAGCATCTTCGTTCAGACGCATGGACAGAGCAATACGTTTACGCGCTATATCAACATCGATAACCTTCACTTTAACCACATCGCCGGTTTTAACAATATCACGCGGGTCAGCAATATAGCGGTCAGCTAAGGCAGAAACATGTACCAGTCCGTCCTGATGCACACCAATATCGACAAAAGCGCCAAATGCGGCCACATTACTGACTACACCTTCGAGAACCATGCCGGGTTTAAGGTCGCTGATGTCTTCGATACCATCAGCAAATGTTGCGGTCTGGAATTCACCGCGCGGGTCACGACCGGGCTTTTCCAATTCAGCCAGAATGTCGTTAATCGTAGGTAAACCGACATTAGCATCGATGTAATCTGCGGGTTTAAGTGTTTTGAGCACACTGCGGTTGCCAATCAGCTGGTCAGCCCGCAGCTGAGCCGTTTTGAGCATTCTGGCAACGATAGGATAGCTTTCCGGATGGACTGCACTGGCATCCAGAGGTTCATCACCGCCCTGAATACGCAGAAAGCCGGCTGCCTGTTCAAAAGTTTTACTGCCCAGACGCGGTACTTTAAGCAGAGTTTTGCGATTGGCAAAAGCACCATTCTGGTCACGATAACTGACAATATTCTGTGCCAGTGTACTATTAAGACCGGAAATACGCGCCAAAAGGGCGACTGATGCGGTATTCACATCCACTCCGACAGCGTTTACACAATCTTCTACAACTGCATCCAGACTTTTGGCTAGCTGGCTCTGGTTAACATCATGCTGATATTGACCAACACCAATTGATTTAGGGTCGATTTTCACCAGTTCTGCCAGCGGGTCTTGCAAGCGGCGGGCGATAGACACAGCACCGCGCAGACTGACATCCAGCTCAGGAAATTCTTTGGCTGCTAAAGCAGAAGCGGAGTAAACAGAGGCACCGGCTTCGGAAACAACGATTTTTTGCAAATGATAATCAGGCAGGGTACGAATCAGTTCACCGGCCAGCTTGTCGGTTTCGCGACTGGCCGTACCGTTACCAATGGCAATCAGCCGGACTTTATATTGTTTTACCAGATGCATCAGTGCAGTCAGAGCACCTTTCCAGTCGTTACGCGGCTGGTGCGGATAGATAGTAGCTGTTTCCAGTAGCTTACCGGTATCATCCACTACCGCTACTTTTACTCCGGTACGGATACCGGGATCCAGCCCGATAGTGGTAAGACGGCCGGCCGGAGCTGCAAGCAGCAAATCTTTCAGATTTTGGGCAAATACACTGATGGCAGCCTGATCAGCATTTTCTTTAAGCCGGTTGAGGGCTTCAAGTTCTAATGAAAGAAAAATTTTGGCACGCCAGCTTAGGCGCACTGTGTCACGTAACCAGCGGTCAGCAGCACGTCCGATATCTGCGATACCAAACTGTTGTGCAATCAGCTGCTCATAAATACTCTGTTCGCCGGCAGGTGTATCATCAGGCTGGTATTTCAAATTGAGCGACAATATTCCTTCATTACGGCCGCGCAGTATGGCCAGAGCACGATGGCTGGGCATGCTGTGAATCGGTTCACGGTGATTAAAGTAATCTTTGAATTTCTCACCGGCACTTTCCTGACCTTCGATAACTGTGGCATGGATTTCGCCTTCACGCCACAATTTCTCGCGCAAACGTCCTATCAGACCGGCTTCTTCGGCAAATTGTTCCATCAGAATTGCGCGCGCTCCGTCCAGAGCGGCTTTGCTGTCAGCGACATTGTCGTTTAAATAATTTTGTGCGGCAGTTTCCGGATCCAGATCTGGCTGAGTAAGCAGTAATTCAGCTAATGGTGCCAGCCCGTACTCGCGTGCAATTTGTGCCTTGGTACGGCGTTTGGGTTTATAAGGAAGATAAATATCTTCGAGTGCAGTTTTATTATCAGCGTCTTCTATGCTCTGGCGCAGCTCATCAGTCAGTTTGCCCTGTTCTTCGATGCTGGATAATACAGTTTGTTTGCGTTCCTGTAATTCACGCAGATACTGTAATCGTTCAGCCAGCGTCCGCAGCTGAGTATCATCCAGCCCACCTGTGGCTTCTTTACGGTAGCGTGCTACAAACGGTACCGTAGCGCCATCATCCAGCAGGTCAATCGCTGCCTGAATTCGTGCGGAAGCAACATTCAGCTCTGAAGCAATTTTCTCAGTGATGTTCATAACAGTCTAATAAGCAATAAAAAGGCAAGCATAGCCGGCTGAAGTGGCTTTGTCACCTGTTCATGTCAGTTAAAAAGCCAGTTAGTTATACCAAATGCTGAATAAGATGAGCGGTATTGATAAAAAAGCTATTTGTCTGAGACAAATAGCTTTTAAATATCCTTAGAATCAAGCAGATTTAACCGGCTACCGGATAAGTGCCCGGTATCAAAATATCTTTATTAACGGTTTTGATATCAGTATGACCGGTAAAGGCCATGCTGATATCCATTTCGTTATAAATAATTTCCAGCGCACGTGTTACACCATCCTCACCATATGCACCCAGACCATACAGGAATGCGCGGCCAATTAGCGTACCCTTGGCTCCCATAGCAATAGCTTTGAGAACATCCTGTCCGCTGCGGATACCACTATCCAGCCAGACTTCAATATTATTGCCTACAGCAGAAATAATATTGGGTAATGCATGGATGGTCGAAGGAGCGCCGTCCAGCTGGCGACCACCATGATTAGACACTATAATTGCATCTGCGCCGGATTTCACAGCCATTTCTGCATCTTCGGCATCAAGAATGCCTTTAATAATCAATTTTCCGCCCCATAGATTCTTGATTTCTTCAATGTCTTTCCAGCTGAGGCGCGGATCAAACTGTTCAGATGTCCATGAAGACAGTGATGTCATGTCGGCAACGCCTTTGGTATGACCGACAATATTACGGAAAGTGCGACGCTGTGTATTCAGCATAGCCAGACACCATTCCGGCTTAGTAGCCAGATTCATCCAGTTGCGCAGTGTGGGTTTAGGCGGCGTAGACAGCCCGTTTTTAATATCTTTATGTCTTTGTCCCAGAACCTGTAAATCAGCAGTAACCACCAATGCTGAGCATTTGGCTTCCTGAGCACGGCGAATCAGATCGCGCATGAATTCCCGGTCACGCATAACATATAATTGAAACCAGAACGGAGCACTGGTATTTTCGGCCACGTCTTCAATAGAACATATAGACATAGTAGACAGCGTAAACGGCACACCGAATTTTTCGGCCGCACGTGCAGCCAGAATTTCTCCGTCGGCATGCTGCATACCGGTTAATCCGGTAGGTGCCAGTGCTACCGGCATTTTTACTGTCTGACCAGCCATTGTTGTTTCCAGTGTACGGCCGGTCATATCCGTCAATACACGCTGGCGTAATTTAATTTCCTGAAAATCATTACTATTGGCATGATAGGTAGATTCAGTCCACGAACCAGTATCAGCATAATCATAAAACATCTTAGGTACTTTGCGTTTGGCAACTTTACGCAAATCTTCGATACAGGTTATTTTGCTTAATTTGTTTTGCATGTGGATACCTATTTTTCAAATTTTCTTTGAAGAAAACAGTCTTAGCTAAAGAAGATAATGTTATACATCAATTTTATTCGGTTGTAATCACCATCATTGATTTCCAACCGATTCATCTGCCAGAATCAGAATGAAGCTGACAGACAGAAATCAGAATTCAGACAACGCGCGATAGTTTATATATCATCACCATAATCAGAATCAGCAGGCAGCTAATGCCAACCAGCATAGTCCATGGTCCCCAGCGTTGTGAGCGTCCGCAAAATCCGGCAGTTAATATGGCACAACAAACACCAAGTAAAATCAGTAAAATATAAAAATCCATCTTTTGCTCCAGTTGTATTTCTTTATTGTAAATAATCGCTACGATTATTGTAACGGTCAGTTTGCAAATATGTCTGTTTTTTTACAGGACATTAAATATTCACAATTTCTGCTTATGGATATTTTCATCTGTCTGAATGATTATAAACTGGCAATAATAATAAAATCAGAAATTTTGCTGCAGAAATGACAGATATAAATGGTATTTTTTAGTCTGCAGAGCAATGGCCAGATAAAATAAAACCCCGCTTGGAAGCGGGGTTAAATAGAGTATCAGGAAAAAATTAGTCTTTTTTCTCTTTATCTTTTACTTCTTCAAATTCAGCGTCTACAACGTCATCGCTGCCTTTGCTTTGTGACTGTTCAGTCTGGGCACCAGCTTGCTGACCTTCGGCCTGTGCCTGAGCATACATCATTTCGCCCAGTTTCTGGCTGGCTGTACCTAAAGCCTCGGCTTTAGCATCAATTGCAGCTTTATCTTCGCCTTTAACAGCTTCTTCAGCTTCCCTGATGGCTGCTTCAATTTTTTCTTTTTCAGCAGCATCCAGTTTGTCGCCATATTCAGTCAAAGATTTCTGTACTGAATGAATCAAAGCTTCAGCCTGATTGCGACTGCTTACCAGTTCGGATAGTTTGCGATCTTCCTCAGCATTAGCTTCTGCATCTTTTACCATGCGTTCGATTTCTTCTTCGCTCAGACCGGAAGAAGCCTGAATGGTGATGTTAGCTTCTTTGCCAGTACCTTTGTCTTTTGCAGATACATGCAAAATACCGTTGGCGTCGATATCAAAAGTAACTTCTACCTGAGGCACACCACGGGGTGCAGGAGGAATATCACCCAGATTAAACTGTCCCAGACTCTTATTAGCAGAAGCACGTTCACGTTCACCCTGTAATACATGGATGGTTACCGCACTTTGATTATCTTCAGCTGTAGAGAATGTTTGAGTTGCTTTAGTCGGAATGGTGGTGTTTTTGTTGATGAGTTTAGTCATCACACCGCCCATGGTTTCAATACCCAGAGACAAAGGTGTTACATCAAGTAACAGCACGTCGTTACGGTCACCGGCCAGTACGGCACCCTGAATAGCAGCACCTACAGCAACAGCTTCATCAGGATTAACATCACGGCGCGGTTCTTTACCGAAGAAATCTTTAACAGCTTCCTGTACTTTTGGCATACGGCTTTGACCGCCTACCAAAATAACATCATTAATATCATTTACGCTCAGACCGGCATCTTTAATTGCAGTGCGGCAAGGTTCGATCGAGCGGGTAATCAGATCTTCTACCAGACTTTCAAATTTGGCACGGGTAATTTTCATCGCCAGATGTTTCGGGCCGGAAGCGTCCATTGTGATGTAAGGCAGATTGATTTCTGTCTGCTGACCACTGGAAAGTTCGATTTTTGCTTTTTCAGCAGCTTCTTTCAGACGTTGCAGAGCCATTACATCATTTTTCAGATCGATACCCTGATCTTTTTTGAATTCATCAATGATGTAGTTAATCAAACGCTGGTCGAAGTCTTCACCGCCCAGGAATGTATCACCATTGGTGGCCAGTACTTCAAACTGTTTGTCGCCATCAACTTCAGCGATTTCAATAATAGAAATATCAAATGTACCACCGCCAAGGTCGTATACGGCAATCTTGCGGTCGCCTTTTTCGCCTTTATCCATACCGAAAGCCAGAGCTGCGGCAGTTGGTTCATTGATAATACGTTTTACATCCAGACCGGCAATACGACCGGCGTCTTTAGTAGCCTGACGCTGACTGTCATTAAAATAAGCCGGCACAGTAATAACAGCTTCAGTTACTTTTTCACCCAGATAATCTTCAGCTGCTTTTTTCATTTTACGCAATACTTCGGCAGATACTTGCGGAGGTGATAATTTTTCACCATGTGCTTCTACCCATGCGTCGTTATTATTTGCTTTAACAATCTGAAAGGGCATAGATTTAATGTCGCGCTGTACTTCAGCATCATCAAATTTGCGGCCGATTAGACGTTTTACAGCATAAATAGTATTTTTCGGATTGGTAACAGCCTGACGTTTGGCTGGTGCACCTACCAGAATTTCGTTATCGTCCAGATAAGCAACAATTGAAGGCGTAGTACGTGTACCTTCCGCATTTTCAATTACTTTAGTCTGGCCACCTTCGGAAATGGCAACACAGGAGTTGGTGGTACCTAAGTCAATACCGATTACTTTTGCCATAATTAATAATCTCCTAATTATTTAATTTCGTACTTTGCGCCGCTATATTACGGCTGCAAACAGGGTGGTTAATTACCACCGCCATACTATTGCTAATGAATCGTAAATGGGTATGCCCGGCACGATTTCAAGCATAGTTTTGCAAAATTTATCTATTTAATCGCATCCGGAAAATCTGCTTTAACATCAATAGCGTTTACTTACACAGCTATATGTTATATTCATTCAGGCTTAAACAGTATAATCATCTGACTTTCGTTAATACCGTCTGATACTTTTTTGCTTTATATCAGACGGTATTTTGCTATAAAAGTATACAATCACATTCAGGTTAGTGATTTCTGTCTGGTTGTAGTCTGTATCTTTATGATTTAGGAGTATGTTGTATGCCTGTAAAAATTGGGTTTAAACCCATTCCCGCGGCTATTGCGCTGATAATCGCTCTGATTATCTGGTTCATACCGGTTCCAGAGGGGGTTTCACCTCAGGCATGGCATTTACTGGCCATGTTTGTCGGAGTTATTGCTGCCATTATCGGCAAAGCAATGCCAATTGGTGCACTATCTATTATTGCCATTATGCTGGTTGCCTTAACCGGAGTAACTAATAATGATCCCAGTAAGGCTATGGGTGATGCCTTAAGCAGTTTTGGAAATCCGCTGATCTGGCTGATTGGTGTGGCAATTATGATTTCGCGCGGTTTATTAAAAACCGGTCTTGGTGCACGTGTGGGCTATCTGTTCATTAGGTTATGGGGTAAACGTACGCTGGGTGTTGCCTATAGTCTGGCCGTAGTGGAATTAATACTGGCTCCGGTTACACCGAGTAATACTGCTCGTGGCGGTGGCATTATTCACCCAATCATGAAGTCTATTGCATCCAGCTATGATTCTGATCCTGAAAAGGGCACAGAAAAACGTATGGGTAAATTTTTGGCTCTGGTAAATTATCATGCCAATCCCATCAGCTCAATCATGTTTATTACTGCTACCGCTCCTAACCCGTTAATTGTGAGGCTAATTGCCGATGTAACCAATAAAAATATTAATCTGACATGGGGTACATGGGCTTTGGCAATGTTAATACCGGGTCTGATAGCGATGTTCCTGATGCCACTGATTATTTACTGGTTGTATCCGCCTGAAATCAAGCAAACACCCAATGCCGTTGCTTTTGCTCAAGAGCGTCTGAAAGAGCAGGGGCCGATGACCCGTGATGAAAAAATCATGCTGGGTATTTTTGCAGTATTGCTGATTTTATGGGCAGGTGTGCCGGCCATGCTGTTTGGTGACGCATACATTATAGACGCGACCACTACTGCATTCATTGGTTTGTCATTGTTATTGTTAACCGGTGTATTAAGCTGGGATGATATTCTGAAAGAAAAAAGTGCATGGGATACCATTACCTGGTTTGCTGCATTAGTCATGATGGCTACTTTCCTGAATAAACTCGGATTGATTAAATGGTTCTCTGGTGTGCTGGAAAGCAGCATAGGCGGACTGGGTATGGGCTGGATGGGTGCCTGTGCCTTATTATTACTGGCTTATATGTATGCGCACTATATGTTTGCAAGTACTACTGCTCACATTACAGCCATGTTTGCTGCCTTCTATTCTGCCGGTCTGGCGCTTGGCGCACCTCCGATGCTGTTTGCACTGATGATGGCTGCAGCTTCCAGCATCATGATGACACTAACGCATTATGCTACTGGTACTTCACCTGTGATATTCGGTTCAGGCTATGTTACTTTAGGCGAATGGTGGAAAGTCGGTTTCATCATGAGTGTAGTCGAACTGATTATATTTGTGGCTATCGGTGGTGTTTGGTGGAAAGTTCTGGGTTATTATTAATCTGATTAATCTATTATTGCAGGCTGCCATAAAGCATGGCAGCCTGTTTTATTGTTTGAAATCAAATTCAATGAATTTTTAAAGAATTTCACTTGTTGCGTTTGTATAGAATGGGTTATGATGCCCTGCCTTAAGGGAGTAGTTGCACAGGTGGTTTCTTCAAGCCTGTGGTTACGGTCAACATATTTACAGTTTTTGCTGTATGGTCGTAACGTCCTTGCCTGTTGGCGGACTAACGAGACTTGAGATACATAAAACCGTTACGGCGGGGGTTTTATTGTGTCTTTTGTCTTTTGCCCGCCAACGGTATTCTGAAAATGATTCATGCTTTTCTTTCTTCTGTCATTCCAGTTGCGCTTGCTGAAATTGGTGACAAAACTCAATTACTGACTTTATTTCTGGCAACCCGATTTTCGCGCAAATATTCCATCATTGCCGGTATGCTTTGTGCCACCTTACTTAATCATATTGTTTCTGCATGGTTTGGCGTAGAAGTAGCACGTTTTTTTACACCGCAGTTAATGGGCTGGGTTGTAGGTTTCAGTTTTCTGATAGTGGGTTTATGGCTGTTAAAGCCGGATAAAGATGATGGCGTAGATACTCGTTTTATGCGTTACGGTCCGTTCGTGGCCACCGCAGTATTATTTTTTCTGGCAGAAGTGGGTGATAAAACCCAAATTGCTACTATTTTGCTGGCAGCTCAGTACCGTGATTTGTTTTCAGTAGTTCTGGGTAGTACAGTAGGTTTGTTATTAGCTAATGTTCCGGTAATATTTTTCGGAAACTGGCTGATGCAGCGTTTACCCTTAAACCGTATCCGTATAGGAGCCTGCATTCTGTTCTGTCTTTTAGGTATTATCACCCTGATTCAGACATGGTTATATTAAAAATTATCAGATAACTATGCAAAATTTATAACATTAAGCGGATCCAAATATTATGCAAAAACAGTTGAAACAACGGTGTGAATGGGTCAACGCCGACCCATTGTATGAACATTATCATGATTTTGAATGGGGAAAAATACAGAGAGACGGGCAAAAACTGTTTGAAAAGATTTGTCTGGAAGGTCAGCAGGCGGGCTTATCATGGATTACTGTATTAAAAAAACGCGATGAATACCGGCGTTGTTTCTATGATTTTAATCCGCATCAAATTATTACAATTACCGATATTGAACCACTATTACAGAATTCCGGGCTTATTCGCCATCCGGCCAAACTCAAAGCAATTATTAATAATGCCCATGCATATCTATCTATGCAGCAAAATGGGGAAGATTTTGCCAGTTTTATCTGGTCATTTGTTAATGATCAACCGATTATAAATCACTATAAACATTTATCAGAGGTGCCAACACAGACAGAAATTAGTCGCGCTATGTCCAAAGCTTTAAAAAAGCGTGGTTTTAGCTTTGTAGGTCCGACTACGTGCTATGCGTTTATGCAATCAATGGGATTAGTAAATGATCATTTAACAAACTGTTTTTGTGCCCAGCATTAAAATAACTATTATTTCTGTGATTCATCATGTAATTTGCTTTTAACGTTTACGTAAATAACCTAAAACACGAAAAGAATCTATTTTCCATAATCCATCTTTATAAATTAACGGAAAAGTGGCACGACTACTGGCAGTAGGACCAGGATTTTGCTGAACAATCTCAATATCATTGTCAGTAACTTTACTGATAATGGCTACGTGACCATATTTAGACCAGTCTAAGACAATAATATCGTCAACTTGAGGTTTTGTGGGAGAGCCGTTATGGAACTGAAGTAAATTACGTTTAGGATTAAGATTTCCATCTGGTATCGAATCATCAAAAAATTGTTTGGCATGATCGTAACTGTCAGGCATTTTATGATTAAAGCGTTCATAATAGTAGCGCTTAATAAATTCGACACATTGATACTTTAATCCTAAATTATAGCCATCTGGTGCTATATTTCTTTCACTTACATGGCTGATTTTTCCATTGTAGTAAACCTTAACACCATTGAATTCATCGACAACCGTACCTATTTTGCTTTCATCGACAAAGAGATCTTCATATACATAATAAAAACTGAATCCTAATAATATTAATACAATAATTATTGGGAAGAAAACTTTTTTAGATTTAAGTAAAATTTTGTTTCCCTATTATTTAGTATATTATCATTATGTTAATTAATAATTAAAAGTAAATTTAAGAAGGATGAAGTAATTTTATGATTTTTATTTATGTGGTTAAGTGCAATCTTTGAAATTATCAGAAACATCAGGAGAATAAATTAAATAACGTAAACTCTGTACTTATATTACAATAATATAAAAAATACCCGTACACCAGATAATTTGTCTTACAATTATATTTTGTAAAGATTTCAGTCACTGGTTAATTATCCAAATCAGCAAATTGTGCTATAAAACTACATTGTGTATGTATTTAAATGTGGACGTAACGAGTAATTGTTATGCAAAACAAGTTCAGATTTAGCTTTTATTTCATTATCTGTTTATTGTTTTTCAGTGATATGGATGTAGTTTGGGCTGAAGACACAACAGCATCTGTATCCACAGCCAGTGAGCCTAAATCTGTGGTCTGGTATGCTTGTCCGCTGGCAAATAACCATGTCAGCTATACAACCAAACCTTTAGATGTTCAGTGTCAGATTGCAAAGTATCCACCCGCAGATGATGATAATCTAAAAAAATATTCTCTGGAAAATCAGAATGCTCCGGGTTTGGAGCAATTGCAGCGTCTTTGGTACAGCGCTGAATTTGGACAAGACAGTGACTTAATGAAAACACCGGCTTCTCCCAAAATAGGTATTTCACTGCGACAACAGCCTCCGAAACCTGAAACTGTGACTATGATTAGAAATAAAAATAATATGGCTACAGTCCCGGCTAAAATAATCACTATACCCAAACTGACACCAAAACAACTGGTTCAGCGCGATATTGCCAGTGAACAGAATGCATTAACAATAGCGCAGCAAAAGTTGCGTCAGGCACAAAAGCAGGGAGCAACAGCACAAATTCAGCGCTGGCAACAAAATATAACAGACCGGCAAGCCAATATCCGCGTATTAAAGCAGGAACTAAGCCGATACTAAAAATTAATTTGTTTGCTATTGAATAAATACAAGTACTCAAACTTGCAGCCAGAATGTTACCGGTCCGTCATTAATCAGGGAAACCTGCATATTTGCGGCAAAGATACCGGTTTTAGTCACAATTTGTTTCTGGCATAATTCAACAAAATAATTATACAAATCATTGGCTTTTTCTGGTGCTGCACCTTTGGTAAAACTAGGGCGCATCCCTTTTTTAGTGTCGGCAGCAAGTGTAAATTGCGAAACAACCAGTAACTGACCATTAGCCTGTTTAACGTTCAAATTCATTTTATTATCTTGATCACTAAAAATCCGATAACCAAGTACTTTGTCACAGAGACGTTCAGCTTTTTGTAAATCATCTCCTTCTTCCACACCTAATAACACCAGTAATCCCTGATCTATTTGTCCGACTATTTCAGAGTTTACACAGACGCTGGCTTCTTTCACACGCTGTATTAATGCAATCATAGAAAATCCTGTTTCGAATCTGTTTGAATTTAAATTCATTTATAGATTACAGATTATTTAATCAATTTCATATGATTAAATAATCTGTAATCATATATAACTTAAATCATTAAATCAGAAAATTTTGTGCATCAAAAAACGCCTGCTATAGAGTACAGGCGTTTTTTGATTACTCTAATACTTAATCAGCATCATGAATAAATTTTACCCCAGTTAACTGCGAAGCCAGAATAGCAGATTTAATCATGCGCAAAGCTTTAGGACGGACAAAATTGCGTCTGGAAGCCAGAACAATGCGCCGCTCCGGTGTCGGACTGGTAAATGGAATAATACTGAATAACAGATGATCATTCTCTGTTAAAGCTGTAGCTGGCATGACACTAATACCCAGACCACTGGCCACCATATGTCTGATCGTATTGATAGAACTTCCCTGAATACTATTAGACAGTCCCTGAATTTTCTGACGCGAAGCCAATTCCTGACAGCTAGCCAGTACATTATCACGCATACAGTTGCCTTCGGTGAGCAGTAATACCCGTTCTTCACCTAGTTGCTTTGGTGTAACCTCGTCCAATTGCTCGAAAGCATGGCCTTTTGGAACAATAACAAAAAAAGGCTCATCATAAAGCGGAATAGTTTCCAGCCCGGTTTCAACAAATGGTTCTGCTACTACAATAGCATCCAGATCACCACGCTTAAGTGATTCTTTTAATACATCTGTATAGTTTTCATCCAGCTGTAATGGCATTTCAGGAGCCATCTCTCGCAAAGATAAAATCAACTTTGGCAGCAGATACGGTGCAATGGTAAAAATCAGACCAAGTTTAAATATTCCTTCCAGCTCACTCTGTTCCTGATTCGCCATCAGCTTAATACGATCAGCTTCTTCAAGAACACGGCGAGCCTGTACCACAATTCGCTGGCCAGCATCAGTTGTCATTACCTCATTACTGCTGCGATCAAATAATGCCAGCCCAAGCTCCTCTTCCAGCTTCTTAATTGCAATGGATAAAGTAGGCTGACTTACAAAACATCGCTGGGCAGCACGTCCAAAATGTTTTTCCTGAGCTACAGCCACAATATAGCGCAATTCAGTCAGCGTCATTAACTGGCCTTTTTCTTTCCTGTTTCAGGTAAAGTAATATTCAATGCCAATACATCCATACCGTTTTTCTTTTCCTGAGAAATATGAATATCATTTAAAGAAACATGAACATATTTTGATAACACTTCCAGTAACTCTTTTTGTAGTGTAGGTAAATAGTCCGGTGTATGAGTAGCTCGCTCCTGCGCAATAATAATTTGTAAACGATCGCGAGCCGTTTTTGCGGATTGTTGCTTCTTACCAAAAAGAAAATCTATTATAGACATGTCTTATCCTCCAAACAGTCGCTTGAGAAAACCTTTTTTCTCAGTATCCAGAAAACGGATTGGACGATCCTCACCCAGTAAACGAGCGACAACATCTTTATAAGCTTCAGCAACAACTGAATTTTCCTGCAAAATAACCGGCGTACCAGAATTAGATGCCTGTAATACATTTTGTGATTCAGGAATAACACCAATTAATGGAATACGCAAAATATCCTGAATATCCTGTACAGACAGCATTTCACCTTTTTCTACACGCTCAGGTGAATAACGGGTAATCAGTAAATGCTCTTTTACCGGTATCCCATTAGTTTCGGCACGGCGAGATTTGCTGGATAAAATACCCAGAATACGGTCAGAGTCACGTACACTGGAAATTTCCGGGTTAGTAGTGACGATGGCTTCATCGGCAAAATATAAGGCCATTAATGCACCTTGTTCAATACCAGCTGGTGAATCGCAGACTACATATTCAAAGCCCATCTTCTCAGTCAGATCTTTTAAAACCTTTTCTACACCGTCGCGGGTAAGCGCATCTTTATCCCGGGTCTGAGAGGCAGGTAATACATAAAGATTTTCACAGTGTTTATCTTTAATTAATGCCTGATTCAGAGTAGCTTCATCCTGAATAACATTAATCAGATCATAAACCACACGGCGTTCGCAACCCATAATCAAATCCAGATTACGTAAGCCCACATCAAAATCAATTACCGCAGTTTTATGGCCTGCTAAAGCCAGACCTGTTGAAATACTGGCGCTGGTTGTGGTCTTACCAACACCACCTTTACCTGACGTCACCACAATAATCTTTGCCACAATCAAAATCCTTTTTGTTATATAAATGAATCTGTCAATACATTCAAAAATCAGTCATAAAATTAATGTGCCTGAATCGCACTAAGCACCAGCCGGTCATTCTGCAGGAAAATCTGTACAGGGTGACGATACAGATGTGCTGGTAATTGTTGATCAAAAATGCGATAAATTCCTGCTACCGATACCAGTTCGGCCTGCATAGACTGTGCAAAAATGCGAGTATCCTTATTTCCGGCAGCACCAGCCAGAGCCCGGCCGCGTAAAGGGCCATAGATATGAATATTGCCATCCGCAATAATTTCCGCCCCTTCACTTACCAGTCCCAGAACAATTAAATCAGATTTTTCTGCATAAACCTGCTGACCGGTACGAATAGTGCGATCTATTACCAGAGTTGGTAAGGCAGAAACAGATGAAGTAAATTTTTCTTTTTCAGTAATTTGTGGTATTTGCGCCTCAGTTACAGCTTTGACGCGTGCACTGGCCTGTTCCTCTGGAAGAATGCTGAAAGCAATATTATGCTGTTTAGCCAGATTGGACCAGGATAAATCGGTATGGCGGATAGCAATAATGCGCAAATTATATCGTGCAAACAGCGCAATCAGCTTCGCTAAATTCACATTTGCCTGATTGGAAAGATTTTGCAGATCCAGAGTAAAAGGCATATTGCGTAAATTACCAAAACGTTCTGCCCGTTGCTTTAGTTCCTGGTTAATCAAAGTCAGATCATCTGTCAGTAATTGTACTGACAGCGTGTCCAGACGCGCAGATTTCACATTAAAAGCAGCATTCATTAACGTGTTTGCCCAAGTAAATTATGGTTAGAATATAGAGTAAGTATTGAAGTGTACCGTTTTGGTTAAAAGGCTTCAATTGCAACACGAAGCCTCAGGTAAAATAATCGTCTTTTAGTTAGAAAAATTAATAATGACAACTAGCTCCATTTGCCTGAAAAAAGCACACAGACCAAGCGTAAACATTGTTAGTGCAGGTAAGGTTGCCTCAACATTAGCCATAATCTGGCATCAAAGTAAACTGATTAATATTCAGGCAGTCTGGAATCGTAATTTTTCAGCTGCAGAGTATCTTAAAAATCACATACCGCACATCCAAGTACACAAACAGCTAGAAACATTACCACCAGCGGATATTATAGTCATAGGTGTTAGCGATCAGTTCATTGAAGAAATTAGCAGGAAAATACATCAAATTGAGTGGCTAAAGGCTGACACATTGATACTTCATTTCAGTGGTGCATTAAATAGCAATATATTAATACCACACAATCAACAAAAATTATTAGTAGGTTCATTACATCCGGTATTTGCCTTTGCTTCGATAGAAACGGCCATCAATACTTTACCGGGGCATCTATGTGCAATAGAAGGCGATGCAGAAGCATTACCTTTATTATATAAATTGGCACAGGCAGCAAACTTATCCTACTTTAATATTGATTCTGCTCAGAAAAACCGTTACCACGCGGCTCTCTCCATAAGTGCAAATTTTTTAGTAACCTTAAATGCATTCGCAAGAAATATATTGACTTCCCTGTCTTTGCCACAAGAATTGGCAGAAGCTCTGGTAAATCAGCTAATGCAGCAAAATCTCAATCAATTGCAGATAATGTCTCCGGAAGAAGCCTTAACCGGCCCCATTAAACGTGGTGACAGCAATACCATTGCCCGCCACTGGCAAACATTAGAACAATCAGAACAAACACTATATAAAGTATTGGCAGAGCAAACCTTACACTTAACCTCATTGAGTGCAGAAAAACAGCAACAGATTTTGCAAATAATCAATTCGCAAGAGAATTAGAAAGTAAATACACAGCTAAAGAATACAAATTTGATGTAATCAAAAATAATGGATCAAAAATAAACGCAAGTAAAACAGTTGAGTGAGAAGAAAGTCAAAAATAAATGCAGGCAGGAGTTGACAGAGGATTTGTGGAGGCGTATAGTTCGCCTTCTTCGCTGATGACGCGACACGAAACAAACGAACAGTTTAAAGTAGAACGCAGTCGAA
>NZ_JACFSM010000002.1:0-817650 GCF_016100435.1 Snodgrassella sp. W8158
TAGAAACTTGCAGCACTAGCAATCTGGTCGGGCGATGTTCCCAACAGGCATACTCACTAGCTCGCCCGTATATCAACTTAAAGTATGAAAAAGAATTTAAATTTATAATTTATAAAAATAGTAAGTTTTCATTACGTTTCCTTTCTTTGAAAATTTAATATTAATTTAACTTTTGTTGTTTCATGAATCTATCAAAAATTAATATTTAAAGTCGTTCTCCTTTCATAAAGTTCTTTGGATTTTTAGACTTTTCTGTTTGTAAGTCCTACATGAACTTACCAATTTTGTTTCGGCCGCCCGCGAAGGCTTAACGGCTTGCCAGCAAGCTCCTACTTGCCTCAGGCTTTTATATTCCGCTGCCTTGAGCCGATGCGGATAATGCTACGAATAAAAATAATCAACTGAGTTGATTAAATCGTTTTAATGGTTGGAGTATAGAAAAATAAACAAATTATCTATTATTGACGTTATATTCTGATTTTAAACAATAAAAAGTTTAGAAAACTAAATTTAAAAATAAAAATGGTAGTGATATGTAAAAAATATGTAACAATTAGATATTAAATTAATTTATTGACAGAGCTACATGAATAAGAAAATGCATGAAACAGCAGCAAGATTGTATAAAGTCGTGGCGAAAAATAACAATATACACAAGCAAAGTGAATTAGCTCATGTTCTTGGTGTCGTTCAGCAATCAATTGTAAACTGGGAAAAAAGAGGAATCTCAAAACAAGGATTGCTGCTGATTCAGAAAAAATTAAAAATCAATCCAGATTGGTTAGTATCAGGAGTTGGGAATGAATTAATTATCGATAATCCAAACGACGGAATTAATAATCAATCAAATATCGAATTATATGGTGATTTCTTTTTGTATGATGAAAATTCCCTCTTTTCTGGGCATTATGTACTGATACCTTTGTATCATGACACCTATGCACTTGACGCAAAAACAGGTATTTACCGTTATCAATTTAATCAATCTGATTTCAAATTGCCATGTTCCAAAGAATTATTAAAAAAATTTGGCGTCCAAAAAGAGAACGTAGTTTGCATAACAGTTGCCGGCAGCAGTATGGAGCCTGTTTTAAAAGATGGCTCTATTGTAGCTATAGATACATCAAGTAAAATTATTAAGGATGGAAGGATTTATGCGATTAAACAGGGCAGCCTTGTTAGAATCAGAAAATTATATAGAATCGCAAGCGATGTCTTAAAAATTAGTTGTTACAATCAAGAAGATAAAGCATATGCTGATGAGCTAGTAAAAATTGATAAAATAGAGATCATCGGTGTAGCCTTTTGGTGGTCTGTAGTTCAAAGTATTTAAAATTAAATATATAAAGCCGCTAAAAGCGGCTTTTATGCAATATTCATTATTCATTTTAAAATTTATATATCTAGAAAATCCAAGGGCAAAGCTTTCCAAAACTTACCATGGATAACTAACTGGTCTATTTCATTAGGTTTAATGTCAAAATCTGTATCTGAATATAATTTATTATCAGATATTACTTTAATTACACCTGATTTCCCTCTTGCTAATCTTTTGATGTATGTATATCCATCAAATGTAATTAAATAAACACCACTATCTTGAAATTTATCTATATCTGTTTTAATTAATGTAATAGATCGCCTTGGTATTGTTGGCTCCATTGAATCGCCATCAGGAGGCATTAGTTGTACTCCTTGTAAATTAGTTGTTCCTAGTAACTCTAAAAGAGCATCATTAGGAATTTCAATAGTTCTAAGGAGTTCTGGAAATTCAGGAATTATGATTCCTTGACCGCAAGAAGCATTCATATCATATAATTTCAGGGTTGTGGTATTACTATCGGCTGCTTCCAATGGACTATACATTTTATATGAATCAGATAAATTAATAGCATTATCTTTATATTTATTTCCTGTTCCATTTGCTAGCCATTGTGCTGAAAATCGTGTTTTCTTCTCTAATTCTAGTAACGGCTTTTTCCCAAGACCTGTATCACCATTAAACCACTGATGAACTAATCCTTTACTAACCTTAGCAAAATCTGCAAGCTGTGTTTGGGTTTTTAATCCATACTCCCGCATTAATTCATGAAGACGTTCTTTTAGCTTATTTGTCATAGTATAAATGTCCTTTTATTTGTTTAGTATTCTAAACTATAAAAAGTATAGTTTACTTTACACTATTTAGTAAACTATACTTTTTATAGTTTAAGAATAGAAAGCTAACAAAATGTATGAAAAGGATAATAGATTCATAGAGATATTAGGTAGCGATACGGCTGTAGCAAAATTATGCGGTATAACACGCGGTGCTGTTTCGCAATGGGAAAAATGAGGTATTCCAAAAGCTCAACTAAATTATTTAAAGACACTGCGAAAAGAAGAATATTTAAATACTTTTATAAGTAAAAATTAAAAGTTTTATTAATAACTTTTTAATTAATAGTGTTTATTTTTTCGGTACTAAAAGAATGTGGTTAGTTATGACTGCAATTAAAACCAAGCACGAGTTTAGGTAATTTAAGAGGGTTAGTAATAAATTCCCAATCAGAACAAATTCTGAAATACCTGCAGGCAGGTAACGCTTTAACGCCCTTAGAAGCCTTGCGCAAATTTAATTGCCTGAGACTGGGTGTGCGTATCTACGATTTACGATAGAAAGGATATGTCATTAATTCATTCCTTACAATTCACACAGCTATGCATGCAGCAGAAAGTGCATCAGCATTATTCAACGCAGGAGACAAATACCGTGCAGGGCTTGCGTTTAAAACTGCATATGAGCGCATCGTTAGCGAGAAGAAGGCAAAAGGTATACAGCCAGATTGGTACGTTAGCGCAGGGCTTGATAAAGAACAGTTAGCGCAACTAATCACAGAAGCGGCGGCAACAGGGAAAATTACAAACGATTATGCCTTAGCTTTATTGCCAGCAGGCGAAGAGCGCATGAATATTGAAGCCGGAAATCTTCTAACCGATAAACAAAAAGAAGAGGGCAAAGCCCAGTTAGGAAAACTGCTTAATTTAATAACGCAAAAATGCGCGCTGAATTAACAGGGGATCACATCGTGTCTGAAAATACCTGTATAGCATGCCGATTCTGGACGCTAAGAGAAAAAAATAATAAAGGCGAATATATCCCCCACGAAATGGCGGCACTCGGATATGGCTATTGTGCTCATGATGAAAAATGGCACTATTTCCCCGGTCACAGAGAATGTGCAAACAACAAATTTGAGCCTATAACCGAAGATCTGAGAATAAAGCGCGAAGAGTGGTGGGAAGCCCGAAATAATAAGCGGAGTAAGTATGTCAGGAGGTAGCATGGATAAGCAGCCGGATGATTATGTTGAATCCCCTTATGAACAATATCACGCATGCAGAGCCTTATGGGGAATGGTCATTATTCAGGCATTGCAGGACGCTACTGAAGCTATAGGCGATTCCAGAGATCTGGATAAGGCGGTTGAACAGGAAATGGGATATTTCAGGAGTAGAGGTTTTCAAGAAGTCTGCGCTCTAGCAGAAATCGATATAAGCCCGGATGACATTGAAGCAAAGCTGCGTGGCTTAAGAAACTGGAAAAACAAATACTGGAGAAAAGATGTCAAAAAATTTTTACGCACTGGGAAGATTAAAAACCGGACAAAAAAACAAAACAGAGCAGGCATATGAGCTTGAAGTATTAAAGCCAGCCATGCAGGACGGATCAGTAAGCTGGTACCGGTTTGAAGGCGTAAAACTCAGGCTGGCAGATAACACCTTTTACACACCGGATTATTGCGTGATGCGCAGTGACGGCACGATGGAAATGCACGAAGTAAAGGGCTTCTGGCAGGATGATGCAAGGGTAAAAATCAAAGTAGCCGCTGATATGTACCCGCTTAAATTTATTGCGGTAAAACGCCGGGCCAAGAAGAACGGCGGAGGCTGGAGCATTGAGGAATTTTAATCATGGAATTAGTAGCAGTTAAGGCAATTGATAACAGCTTGCGACCAGTTACAGCAATTGATGCCGATAGTCTCAAGCAAGTTAAGATTGGCCAACCGGTAAAGATACAAGTAACAAGACAAAAAGACCGGAGCCTGCCTCATCACCGTTTATTCTTTGGCGGCTTACTGCCTTTTGCTTTTGATTACTGGCAACCGGCAGGCGGAGTTATCAGCCCTAAAGAGCGGGATGTTGTGCTGTGGATAGCTAAGAGGCTGGATAAGTTCGCCGGTAATAAAGGCATTATTGTTACAGCCGCAGAGGAAGCACTTAACTTACTGGCTAAAAAGCGCGCCGAAAAACTACTCGTTATAGACAAAGACATTAATTCATTTCGTCGCTGGCTAACTATCGAAGCCGGATATTTTAATTATCGCTTAACACCAGCAGGCGTAGTGAAAGAACCTAAATCAATCAGTTTTGCCAGTATGGATCAGGACGAGTTTAACGCCTTTTATAAAGCCTGTTTTAACGTTTGCTGGAACATGATTTTATGCAACCGCTTCTCTAGTGAAGATGAAGCACAGCAGGCTATTGATCAGCTTTTATCTTTAGGGAATTAATCATGAGCAAAATAACCCGATCAGCACGAGGGCAGCAATGTCAGGTGCGCATGCCCGGTATTTGTAACGGTAATCCTGAAACAGTGGTTTTCGCTCATTACAGGCTGGCAGGCAGTTGCGGTATCGGAATTAAACCCAGTGATCTATTAGGCGCATACGCATGCAGTGCCTGCCATGATGAGGCGGATAGAAGAACAACGATACTAGATGCAGAAACTGCGAACCTGTACCACGCAGAAGGCGTACTAAGAACGCAACTGCTACTAAACAGCCAGCATTTAATACAAATAGCTTAGGAGCTGAATAATGTATGAATCAATAGATCACATGCTGTGTGAAGTGTTTTTCATAAAAAATACGCTAATCATGGGTAAAAGTAATTCAGCGCGCATTGAAGAATGGATTAAATCCAGAGGTGTAGTTGACAGAAGTAAATCAGGGCTAAGCCAGCATGATATGCATGCAAACAGCTCTATGCTATTAACCCGTGTAGAACGTATTTTAAATGATATTGAATGGACGCTGATTAATGCAGAATACGGCTATAACCTGTCTGGCATAATTGATTTAACAAA
Source organism: Snodgrassella sp. W8158 (assembly GCF_016100435.1). Classification (NCBI taxonomy): domain Bacteria; kingdom Pseudomonadati; phylum Pseudomonadota; class Betaproteobacteria; order Neisseriales; family Neisseriaceae; genus Snodgrassella; species Snodgrassella sp. W8158. Next base: position 5,130 of record NZ_JACFSM010000002.1, read on the forward strand.
CTATGTATTAGCCAGAGATTCATATATTCAGCCGTTAGAGTGCGATACCTTGCTGGAATACCTATTTACCAAGAATAAAACCTATATACAGCTTCAGGATAAATTCGACTGGCACAAATGCACTGTTAGACGAAAAATAAAACATGTGAAGAGAATAATTAACAAGTTGCATTATGACTGCATTGCTAAATTGGAAGTTAGCATGCAAGATATAATTGTAAATGTTTTGTAAAAATTCAATTTAGGGGTAGAAAAGCGTAGGGTGAAAATTTATAATTATGCTATATTTCGGATAAGAATTAAGAGTATTTTAAGTATTAATAATATCAAGTACTGATGAGTGGTAATATCAAGAATAAAAGACTGGCTAAAAACCAGTCTTTCTTTGTTTTTACACATGATATTACCTGATTAATATTATGTTGAATGATGAATGGGTTTTAAACTAATATGTAGTTGTTTACCTAGTTGATTTAATGCAGCGTTAATAGCATCAATTTTAGTTGCATGACGAAGATTAGTAAGCCTTTGAACATCCTGAGGACGAGTAAGTAAACGTCTGGCTAACTCTGCATTGGAAACATTTTGCTTAATCATTTCATTAAGCAAAAGCACTTTTGCAGTGACACTAGGAGGTAAAGAAATCAATTCTTCACCTTTCTGCATTTTCGAAGGCATAGGCACTGGCCGACGGTCTTCAAAATAAAATTCTAAAGCAGTAAGTAATGCATCTGCGGCCATAATACGTGCTTCTTCAAGCGTATCTCCACAGGTTAATGCTTCTGGTAAGTCGCGAAAAGTGACTACATATGAATTTGCTTCTTTTTGTATTAATGCGCTATAAGACATATCTGTTTTACAGTTTGTATTTTGAGAATACATTTTTGATATTTCAACCGTTTCTTTAGATGTAAGCTAATTTTATAATATTTATATTTTAATTAATTTAAATATATTGATAAATTTAGATTTAAGCAGCTCTCATTTAAGATGAGAGCTGCTAATGTTACAATATTAAATCTATTTAAGTGATTCTTTAACTTCTTGTCGCCCGTTAGTTTCTGGCGACTTCTCGTTTTCTTGTCGCCCGTTAGTTTCTGGCGACTTCTCGTTTTCTTGTCGCCCGTTAGTTTCTGGCGACTTCTCGATTCCTAGTTGCTTTTTGATTATATCAATAAGCCTATTTGAAATTTCTTTACCTGGATGTCGAGGTAAAGTTGCTTGCTTTCCATTATGGTAAAGCTTTAAATGTTTAGTTCCATCTTTAATGATCACCTTTAGAGAGTGTAATAATCTTACAAATTGTTGTTGCTTCATAAAACAAAAGCTCCTGTGTTAAAAAATGATATAAAAGTTTCATGTAATATTCCTTAATTAAACATGTTGCTAAACAATTGTTTGGATTTTTTCTAATTAGTTACACCTTTACATCAAGAAGTAACTAATCCGAAGTATAAACATTTTTGCTTACATTTTCAAGAGAAATGTAAGAAAAATGTTTATATTTTTAAAAGACACTTACGATAATAATTAGTAAGTTTGCGAGATTTAATCTAAATGATAAACCAGCCCGAAAGGCTGGTTTTGTTATGTTCAGCAATCAAGTTGTTCAGGATTAATCCCTAGTGCAGTAGCCAGCTTATTTCTTGTGGTTTTGCGTGGGTTATTTGATGTTTCTAGCTGGGAGTAAGCCGCCTGAGATATTCCTAACTTTCTGGCGCATTCTTCCTGAGTAAGCTGTAAGTATTCACGCCATGCACGGGCTGGTGTAAAGCCATTATCAAAAATAAGGCTTACTACCTCACTGGGAATAGCATTTTGAAGACTTCTGCCGGATATCATTTAGCTATGCCGGTATTTTGATTAGCACTATTAATTCTCTCAAGTGCGGCTTTGGCAAGAAAGTTAGAACGGGTATCGTGGGTTTGTGATACGTAGGTATCAACCTTGTTCAAAAGGTATTTAGGCCAGCTAACATTAAATCGTTCTGGTTTAAGGGTTAGGTGATCAATATTCACCTCGATACCAAACCATTGTGCTCCTGCATACTCAGGGGTATCAATGAGAGTGGCAAGGTCGGGCTGATTTGTTTCAGGTTCTATGCCATCTTCAAGTAAACCCTCGATATGAAATAAGATGGCTTGTTTAGATTCTTCAATAGCCTTTTCTAAAGTATCACCATATGAAAAGCAGCCGGGTAAAGAGGGCACTGTTACACCGTAACCGGTGTTTTCATCTTTGTGTATAGCAATGTAGAGAAACATATGCACCTTTCTGAGTTAATAGCAGTCGGTGTTATTTAAGACCGGCTTGTTTAAATATATTTTTTACTGTCCCGAGTGGTAAATCCTTTTTAGGGTGAGGGACGGTAACACGACCTGATTTTTCCGGATGTTTGAATTGATGATGGCTGCCTCTAACGGCTACCTCATACCACCCATCATCAAGCAGCCTTTTAATAACCTTTGAGCTATGCATAATCCCTTCTCTAATCAGTGTGTATTATTACACACTAAGAAGAAAAGATAAAGAAAATGTGTATTTGTGTGTATAGAGTATTAATAAGGGAATTGTTATGCTAGATTTTTATGATGATAATTAATTATGAGGATGCTATAAGCCCACGTTTTGCGCGTGGGCTTTTTTTATTGGAGATTGCCATGGTGGATACCAACAACTCCGCCATAAGCGGATTAACAGAAAAACAGCAGCGTTTTATTGAAGAGTACCTAATAGATTTTAATGCCACACAGGCTGCAATCAGGGCAGGATACAGTGCCAGAACGGCGAGTGCGGTAGGGCATGAAAACCTCAAAAAACCTGAGATTGTAAAGGCACTGAACGAAGCAAAGCAAAAACGCTGCATGCGTACACAGATTAATGCTGATTATGTTCTGCAGCGTCTGGTTGAGATTGACCAGATGGATGTTGCGGATATTCTTAATGCAGATGGCTCAGTATTACCGGTTAAGGAATGGCCGGAAGTATGGAGAAAGACATTAAGCGGCTTTGATGTACTTACCATGACGGATAAAGAAGATGGCCAGAGTATTCTCAAAAAGATTAAATGGCCGGACAAGGTGAAGAATCTTGAACTACTGGGCAAGCATGTAACTGTACAGGCGTTTAATGAAAAGACTTCTGTATCAGGTGAGTTAAAAATAGAAACACGCCCGATTAGTGCGATATTTGAGCAGGCAGATGATTAGTAAACACTTTGCCAAATTTGCCAGAGCGGCGCGTTACAAGGTTGCGTATGGTGGTCGTGGATCGGGTAAGTCGTGGATGTTTGCTGAGCTGGCAATTGAAATAGCCAGACGTACAAAGACGACTATCCCGTGTGTACGCGAATTACAGTTATCGATTGCTGATTCAGTACACAAGCTACTCTCAAATACTATTTCCCGCCTTGGCTATGATGATGAATTTGAAATACAGAAATCAACCATTATCCATAGAGGGACAGGTACAAACTTTATCTTTTTCGGGATTAAGAATGCCCCGGGAAAGATAAAGTCACTTGAGGGTGCCGGCGTATGCTGGATAGAAGAGGCAGAAAGTATCACTCAGGAGATGTGGGATACCCTGATTCCTACAATCCGGACACTGGGCAGTGAGATATGGGTTTCTTACAATCCTAAGAACATGCTGGACGATACACACCAGCGGTTTGTAATCCGTCCCCCGGATAACGCAATTGTTATTAAAGCTAACTATTACGATAACCTGAACTTCCCAGAAGTGCTGCGCGTTGAGATGGAAGCCTGCAAAGAACGGGATTATGAGCTGTACCGGCATATCTGGCTTGGTGAGCCGGTTGCAGACAGTGAGCTGGCTATTATTAAACCGGCATGGATTGAGGCGGCAACAAATGCGCATACTCGTCTGGATTTAACCGCAGCAGGCAAACGCATTTTAGGGTTTGATGTGGCAGACGAGGGTGAGGACGCTAACGCAACTGTCGGGCGGCATGGCTCGATTGTGTTCTGTATGGATGAATGGCGCGGGCAGGATGTCATCTATTCCGCTGATAAAGTCTATCAGGATGCACTCGAAGCCAATATTGATAAGGTTATATATGACAGTATTGGTGTGGGTGCCGGCGTCAAGGCTCAGTTTGCACGTAAAAAAGGCCGCATTCAGACAGTGGGATTTAATGCCGGCGGCAAGGTTTATAAGCCTGAATCGCCGTATATGCCGGCTAAAAAGAACAAAGATATGTTTGCCAATATCAAAGCGCAAGCGTGGTGGCATGTGCGTGACCGGTTTTACAAAACGTGGCGTGCAGTTGAGAAAGGCGATAACTACCCTGCGGATGAGCTGATCAGTCTGGATGGAAGTATCAGGGATATTGAATATCTTAAGGCTGAATTAAGCCGGCCGCAGGTAGCGTATGACGATAACGGGCGGGTGCGGGTAGAAAGTAAAAAGGATATGAAAAAGCGCGGCATTCCTTCACCTAACCGTGCTGATGCCTTAATCATGGCTTTTGCTCCGGTATCCGTTGGTTTAAATATCAATCCTAACAGTCTGAATAATTTATGATGAAATTCTGGAAACGCAACAAACTGAAAGAGCGTGAGCTGGCTGCGCAGGAAGAGGCTAACCGGCTTAAAAAGCTTGAGCTGGAAGCCAAGCATAGGCAAAGTATGGCCAATGAGCGGGTAATTGCCTTTATGCAAGAAATGCAATCAGCGAATACTGCGCCACAAGGCTACCAAATGCCTGATATTCCTGCCGGTGTGGTACCGAAGGGCAGAAAGCCGGCTATTGCTCAGGACAGTCTTACATCTTCATATGCTTTTGATATTAATGCGCCTCACTTTTACCCATGCTTTATCGGGTATCAGGCACTGGCCAGCATGTCACAGTCCACGGATTACCGCTGTGTTTATGAAGCCACAGCGCAGGAAATGACCCGCACATGGGGCGAAGTCAAAGTCTCCAGTGACAGCAACGATAAAGACTACCGCGATAAAATCAAAAGCATTGAAGCGCGTATGGAAGCACTGAATATTCGTGAGCTGATGCGCCGCCATATTGAAAATGAAATGATTTTCGGGCGTTCGCAAATATTCATTAATATTAAAGGGCATGAAAACCAAAAAGACATACCGCTGTTGATTGATAAGGCGGTACTGGGTAAAGGCTGTCTTAAAGGGCTTAAACTGATTGAGCCGATCTGGACTACACCAAGTTTTTACAACGCCAGTGATGCAACTGCTGCGGATTTCTTTAAGCCGACAAAATGGTTTGTTATGGGCGAAGAGGTACATGCAGACCGTTTGCTAACACTGGTTATGCGTCCGGTGACGGATATGCTTAAGCCAGCCTATAACTTCAGTGGTATATCCATGTTGCAGCTTATGCAGCCGTATGTGGAAAGGTGGCAACGTACAGTTGACAGCGTGTCTGAGCTGATTCATTCGTTTTCTCTCACCGGCATTAAAACCGATATGAGCAATATTCTGGCCGGCGGTGATGATGGGGTTACTCAGTTATTGCTGCGCTCTAAACTGTTTTCGCAATTACGCGGCAATCAGAATCTGATGCTGCTGGATAACGATAATGAAGAGTTTTTCCAATTCAACACACCGCTATCCACGCTGGATAACCTGCTGCAGAAATCACAGGAACAAATGGCCGCACCAAGCCGTACGCCACTGGTTAAATTGCTGGGGATTACACCAAGCGGATTAAACGCCAGTAGTGATGGTGAGATTCAGGTTTATCACGAGTACATCTCCGGTATGCAGGAGGCGCATTTACTGCCACAGCTTACTGCCATTATCAAACTGATTCAGCTTGACCTGTTCGGGGAAATAGACCCGCAGATTGTCTTTGTATTTAAACCGCTGGAGCAGTTAAATAAAGAACAGGAAGCCAACACCGATAAAGTTAAGGCGGAAAGAGACAATGTACTGATTAGCGCCGGTGTGCTTTCTCAGGAAGAAGTACGCGCGCGTCTGGCTAAAGATGAAAGCGGCGATTACTCAGGTATTGATGTGGAAGACGTACCGGAACAGCCGCAGTGGGATTTTAATCATGGCAATAATCAGGAAGAAGCCGACAACACTGCCGGTAATATGGCCTAATGCCGGTATAGAAAACAGCTACCGCAAAGCACTTATTAAACTGCTTAATCAGATTTCCGATGAAGTGAATCAGGTGCTGGTGACAGAATTTCGCAAACGTACTGCTCAGGAAAAAGCTCAGATGGCTATGGACGGCATAGTCGACTGGGTTGCCCACGTGGTTGATTATCTGGCGTCTAAATGGTCAGACAATCTGGACAGGCTAGCGCCGGAAATTGCTGAGGCATTTGTCAGCAAAACCGTAACCAACTACGAAAGCCTGTTAAAAACACACATGCGCAAAGCCGGTTTTACTGTCCGGTTTCAGATAACACCATATCAGCGTGAAGCATTACAAGCGACAATTGAAACTAATGTCAGTGAGATTAAATCTATTGCTTCACAGTATCTGGAGCGGGTACAGAAGCAGGTATGGCAGTGTGTTACCAGCGGTTATGACCTTTCAGGATTGGCGACAGAACTTGAAAAAAATTATGACATCAGTAAACGCCGTGCTGAACTGATTGCAAGAGATCAGGGAGCAAAGGCACATGCGGTCATCGAATGCGCCAAGCGGCAGGAGCTGGGTATTACCAAGGCAATCTGGTTACACTCACATCGCAGCAAAAAGCCACGGCAATCATATTTACAGGCAAACGGTAAAGTATTTGATGTGAGCAAAGGAATGTATCTGGACGGCGAATGGGTACAGCCGGGCATGCTGATTAATTGCCGCTGCGGCAGTAAAAGCATTATAGACGGGATAGGACAATGACCGAAAAAACTCTGGCCATGGATAAATCCATGCGTTCTTATGACGGTAACGGACATTTACTGGTTGAGCGAACAATTATCAGTAAGGCTGCCGTTAATCCGTATTTCGGGCGGGAGATACCGGATTACGAAAGGCTGCAACTGCAACCGGACAAAATCTATTACCTGCTACGCGACAAGGGAGAGCTTGAAAAAGCTCTCCTTTCTTTTAACGGGGTGCAATTGCTGCTCAGGCATACGCCAGTCAGCGCAGAAGAGCCGCATAACGATATTACGGTAGGAACAGTAATTAACCCGCAGCTAGAGGGTAACGATGTTTATGCCAGCTTGCGTATTTTTGACAAAGAAGCCATTGCACTGATTGAAAACGAAAAGCTGAACGAACTGTCTGCCGGATAAGCCTACACCGCAGATATGACTTCGGGCGAATTTGAGGGACAGAAATATGACGGAATTATGAGGAATATCCACGGCAATCATGTCGCCATGGTTGAACGCGGACGGATAGGAAGAGATGCAGTTATTGCAGATAGTTTACCAATCGGACTTATGGAGAATTCAATGAAGCTGAAACAAGGTGGAGTTAAGGCTGTAGCGGAAGTACTAAAGCCTATTATAGGCATGGATGGTGATATTACGCCGGATGTTGTCGAGGGAGTGATTAAAACGGTTGCAGACAATATGCTGGTACCTGCCGCCAGTGACACAGAAGAGCCGGCAAAAGAAGCGGAAGACGAAGAGGAAACAGAAAAAACCGCTGAAGATGAGGAATCTGATAATAAGGAAGAAAAGGCAGAAGACGAAGAGCCGGACGATACAGAAAAATCCAAGCCGGCTATGGATGCCGATTCAATCCGTGCCGCAGCAGTAAAGGATGTTACTGCACTGCTTGAAGCACGCGAACAGGTTAAGCCGCTGGTTGGTGTAGTGGCTATGGACAGTGCCGAAGCGGTTTATGAATATGCTTTACAGAAAAAGGGCGTAAATACCAAAGGCGTGCACCCTAGTGCATATAAGGCAATGGTTGAAATGCTGATAACAACAGCACCTAAACCCGCTGTGGCTATGGATAGCATGTTAGCACCTGCGGATAAGCTTACAGAACGTTTTAAATAAAGGATTAAAAATGGGATTTCAAACATATTTAAATAATGATCTGCCGGTTGGTGTTGAGGGTGATTTTGCCTCTACCAATCCCTATTACTCTGTACTTGCAGGTGAAGGGCAAATCAAAGTTGGTGAAAAAGGCGTAATTGTTGGCAGCTTTGCTTGGTTCGATCCGGAAACAGGATTGGCGACTAATACCAAAGTTACCAATGGGTTAATCGGGTTTGTGCGTCGCGATAATACCGCACTCCTTAATGAATATCTGGCTGAATCCAGTCTAATTATTCCAAAAGGTTTTATCGTAACGCTTTATGATGGCGGCGATTTTTGGGCACGTTTCGCTGGTGGCGCAAATATCGGACAGAAAGTTTTTGCCAATACAGCTAATGGCAGTGTTGTTGCTGCCGATACAGCACCTGCCGATTACGAAGAAACAGGCTTTATTGTAGCCAGCAAAGCAGAAGCTGGTGCATTAGCCAAGATTTCAAAACATTAAAAGGGTTTAAAATGGAATTAAATTTTAATACTTTAAATCAACGTGCAGGGATTGTATTTGCAACGGGTAAGGCTCCCGTAGAGCTAACCGATAAAAGTAGAATGGCGCTGGCTATGGATAGTGCCAGCAACCTGCAAACTTCGCCAAATGCCGGTATTCCCGCTTTGTTTACAACTTATGTTGATCCAAAGGTTATTGAGGTATTGGTAACGCCAATGAAAACGGCAAAAGCATTCGCTGAATGTAAAAAAGGTGACTTTACTTCGACAACAGTAACATTTCAGGTACTGGAAAGCACTGGTGAGACTTCGTCCTATGGTGATTTCAATAACAACGGGCTAAGTGATGCGAATGTTAACTATCCGTCTCGTCAGCCTTATCACTACCAGACATTTATTCGTATTGGTGAACGGGAATTAGCAATAGCTGGTGCCGCTGGACTGGATTGGGCAAGCCGTAAGCAGATTGCGGCTGCCTTGACTTTAAATAAATTCCAGAACAAGAGCTATCTACGCGGAATTGAAGGCTTGCAGAATTACGGCTTGATAAATGATCCGCGACTATTGCCGTCAATAGTAGATTCATCATGGGAGAACATGGACGGACAAGAGGTTTATGATTCAATCCAGCGGCTTTTCGCTCAACTCATAAAACAAACGGACGGTTTGGTTGATCTTGAAACACCAATGACTATGCTGTTGTCTCCAAATGCATCTGTACAACTAACGAAAACCAATACCTACAATGTAAACGTGACCGATCAGGTTAATAAAAATTTCCCGAATCTGAAAATAGTCACAATACCGGAATATAAAACCGAAGCTGGCGAATTAGTTCAGTTAATTGTAGACGAGTACGAAGGTCAGCCAACAGTAGAACTGGGATTTACCGAAAAAATGCGCGTACACCCGCTGATTCAGATGTCATCAGGTTATGAGCAGAAGCGGTCACAGGGAACACTGGGGGCTATTATTTACCGGCCGCTGTTTATTGCAAGTATGCTGGCTTCTTAATTTTTATATAAAGACGACCACCCTCAGGGGTGGTTTTTATTTTAGGAGTTCATATGTCGAATGACACAGTTATTATTGGGTGCAAGATAGCTAATGGCTTGCTTTTACAGGTTGATGATAAAACCGTAAAGATTAACGGGTTTAATACATCTAATGTTATTGGTGGGCATGGTATTACTGAAAATGTGCCGGCGGATTTCTGGCAGGCATGGCTGGTCAAAAATAAGGATCGCGATCTCGTTAAAAACGGACTGATTTTTGCGCATGGCAACACCAAAGACACTACGGCAGAAGCTAAAGAGAAACGCAAAACTAAATCTAGCACAGAGCCTATTTTGCCACCCAAAGACAACGAGCTGGAATAAGGTGCAACTATGAGCGGTATTGTTCAGTTTAACCTCTTAAAGTTCCGGGAACTGTACCCGAAAATCATTGCAACAGATGATCAGCTTAGCATGTTTTTTATTGAAGCCTGCATGCATTGCAATAACACCGATAAAAGCATTATTAAAAATCTTGATGAGCGTGAATTGATGCTGTTTCTGCTGGTGGCGCATATTGCTACCTTACAGCAGCGTACAGACAGCGGTAACGAGGCAGTCGGTCGTGTTGCCAGTGCTGCTGAGGGCAGTGTGTCTGTATCACTGGATAATGGCCAGACTACCCAGTCGGAAAAGTGGTACCAGCAGACACCATACGGGGCGCGTTACTGGGCATTGATCAAACAATACCGCTCATTCTTTTATGTGCTCGGCAAGTTTCCCATGCCGGTAAGGCGTTAGTATGAAAAAAATCGGTGATTTATCGGATGCACTGAAAAAATACGCAGCCGGTAAAAACAAAAAGGTGCAGGTAGGTATTTTTGAGAGTGCAACCTATGCACAAGCAGATAAAGAGCCTTTACATGTTGCGTAAGTTGCTTATTGGAATGAATACGGCGCACAGATTCAGGTTCCGGAACATCAGGTAACCGTTTACCGGCTAGTTAGTGAAAAAACCGGGGATTTCCGGCTTAACGGTCGTTTTGTTAAACAGTCTAAAGCCAATTTTGTCACTACTCATACCGTACCGGCGCACACAATCAACATTCCGGCGCGCTCATTCTTTCGTAAAACAGTACGGACACATAAGGGCGAATGGATTAAGGCTTTACCGGGTCTAGTTAGCCAGCATGGCGCAGTTAAAGGACTGGAACTGGTCGGCGAGGCTATGAAAGGCAATCTGGTTGAATCAATCATGACATGGACAGACCCGCCTAACTCAAAAGCGACTATCGCCAGAAAAGGCAAAGACGCTCCATTACGTGACACCATGCAGATGTCCAGATCGATCGGTGTAGAGGTATCAGATAATGATGAATCTTAGAGGAATGGCTAACAGCATTATTGCTGGCGTTAATCCTGATCAGGAGGCGGTCTTAAAAATCAATTCCGGCTCAGCAGTAGATGAATCCGGTACCGTTGCGCCATGCTTTGAGGAAAAGCCTATAACTATTCAGTTGCAAAGCATTTCCTCAGCCGACCTTGAGCACCTTAATCTGATTAACCAGCAAGGGCAGTTTATCTATGCCTATCTAACCGGTCAGATAGCTGCAATCCGCCGCTCACAGGGCAAAGGTGCGGAACGGGTAATTTTTACCGCATACGGCGAAAACGAGACCTCAGAATGGATGGTTAAACAGGTGCTGGAATCCTTTCCGGCATGGTGCAAGGTGCTGCTATGGCGACAGTAACGCATAAACAGATTTACACAGAAGTCCGCGCATATCTGCTCGGGCTTTTTTTATGCCCGCCTGAATCAGTCATACAGGGTTACCAGAATGATGCACCTTTACCTGATCAGGCAATTGTTATATCAATTCTGTTTGAGCAGGCACTGGATGTCTCCGCGCATTATTACGAGCCGGCAGACAATCAGACCTTTGTACAGCAGTCAGTTGAGATAACCATGCAGATTGATTTTTACGGGGCTGATTCAGGCGATAAAGCGCGCAAGCTGTGCAATCTCTGGAAAAGCCACTACACCACGGCGCGGTTTATATCCTGCCAGCCGCTTTACTGCAAAGACCCTGTACAGATGACGTTTATCAATGAGCAGTCACGCTATGAGCAACGCTGGATGGTCGAGCTGCTTTTGCAATACAACCCTGAATTTACGCATGAACAGACTTATCTGGACATGCCGGTTATAACTTTGAAAAACCTATAGGAAATATTATGTTACCTTCAATTCCTGCAAGTAATATTGTTACCGTCAATCCGGCGGTAATCGGTACAGGCGGTGATGCGCTGGACTTAAATACCGTTGTACTGTCAGATAGCAGCATTTACCCGATAAATCAGTATGCCAGTGCCGCCGATGTAGGCACTGTATACGGTTATAACAGTAAAGAGTATCAGTTTGCTCAGTGTTATTTTGATGGTTATGTCGGTTCAACTATCAAGCCCGCAACCCTGTTTATCGCCCGTTACAATCAGACGGATATTAGTGCACGTCTGATTGGTGCCAGTGTTAAATCATTGCAGTTGCATGAACTGCAATCCATCAAAGGGGAAATAACCCTAACCATAGACGGCACGGTAACCACTGGTATAGTCGATTTAAGCAAAGCCAAAAGCTTTAGTGATGCTGCGGTAAAAATCAAAGAGGCTTTAACTAACGATGTTGTCTTTGATACGCAGTTACAGGCATTTATTATCAGTTCGCCGTCTGCCGGTGCTAATTCGGCCATTTCCTTTGCCAGCGGAACAGCAGCAGAAGCCCTCTGCCTGACTGAAAATACCGGGGCGATTGCTGATAATGCCACTAAGGCAGACAGTCCGGATTCTGTAATGGAGCGTGTATCAGGCTATACCCTGAATTATGCTGTTATTACTACCATCGGCGATGCATTTACTCAGGATGTTCTGAAAGCACTGGCTAAGTGGAACAGCAAACAGAACAGTCGTTACTGGTTTGTTTATTATGCGCAGGAGCCAACCGCCCTGATTGCCAATAATACCAACTGCTTTGCCTCATGGCTGAAAGAAAATGCCATATCCGGAACGACAGCGATTTACGGCACACTGGAACAGGCAGGACTGGCTTGCGGTTATGCCGCCTCCATCAACTTTAGTGAAAAAAACGGTCGCTCGACTATGGAATTCAAGCGGCAAAGTGGTATCGCCGCCTCTGTCACCGCCCTTAAAGATGCCACAGCACTGGAAAGCAACGGCTACGCCTATTATGGCGCGTGGGCAACAGCGAATGAGCGGTTTATCTTTTTCAGAAATACCAGAGTAAGCGGCGATTTTGCCTGGGTGGATACTTACCTGAATCAGGTGTATTTCAACGCTCAACTGCAACTGGCGTTTATGAATATGCTTATCAGCTATAAAGCTATCCCGTATAACGCGGAGGGTATAGCTATTCACCGCGCTGCTGCACAAGACCCGATTAATGAAATGCTGAATTTTGGCGGCATTCAGCGCGGAGTAAACCTTTCCGAAGCACAGAAATCTCAGATTAATTATGAGGCCGGTTTTGATGCAGCGCGACAGATTGAAACAGCCGGTTACTGCCTGCTGATAAATAAAGCTTCAGCACAAGTACGCGGACAGCGCGAATCACTGCCGTTAAAGCTCTGGTATGCAGACGGCGGCAGTGTTCATACTGTGAATCTGGCTTCTATCGCTGTGCAATAACACTGAATTCAAATAAGGGAACAACCCTAAAACCACCCTGAAAACCCGTACAAAATGTACGGGTTTTTGTTTATTCATTCGGAGTTAAACATGGAATATTTAAACGTTAATTTTTTAGGTTCAGAAATAATGGTTATTAACCACGATGGTGAGCCTTATGTGGCTATGCGTATGGTTGTTGATGGCATGGGATTGAGTTGGAATGGTCAATTTGTAAAGATAAAACAAAGATTTAAATCAGTCGTTATGGAGATCATAACAACTGGGAAAGACGGTAAAAACTACAAAATGTTATGTCTGCCATTGAGAAAACTTTTTGGCTGGCTGATGACCATTAACCCAGACAAAGTAGCCTCACATAAAAGGCAAACCATTATCCGCTATCAGAATGAATGTGACGATGCATTATGGCAGTACTGGACTACCGGCATAGCCAATCGTGAAAAAATTTTGCAGGAAATGGAACTGCTAAAAAAGCAGCAGGCTGAATCTGAGGCGCGCGGCAGCGCAGCAGGTAAAGCCTTAAATCAGCGCAAATTAGAAAAACGGCAGCTTGAAATGCAACTGGCTGCAATTAATCAGCTCGACCTTTTTAAACAGATGGATTAAGTAAAAGGATTAAATCATGCCAATGGGACATAACCCGCTAACGATTACATCAGCCAATTCCGTACTTATGTTGCGCTGCACAGGTGTATACGACAACTATATTACGATGAAAGGCTTTCAGGCAGATAACGCCTGGGGCTTTGGTGATGCCAATATCTCAGAAACCCGCATGGGTGTGGATGGTAAACAGTCAATAGGCTACACGCCGCATGAAGTGGAATGGACGCTGCATTTAGAAGCAAACAGCGAGTCAATCGAGCACATGGAGAATATCCGCAAAGACTTCAATGCCAATATGGAAACACGCCCGATTGATATTGTGGTTGAAATTCCGTCTGTAAAAAAACGCTACAGTGCTACTGGTGCACTGGTTAAATTAACCGGCGGGGCTTCCGGTCAGAAATTACTGGCAGGCAGCCAGTACACATTCAGATTAGTTCTGAATGGTGCAGAGGAGACTAACTGATGGCACGTAAAACAAAAACAATTCACATAGATACCGGGCGCGATAAAGGTAAAACTTTTCTGATCACTGAAATGCCGATTATACAGGCAGATAAATGGGCGCAGCGTGCCCTGTTTGCCCTTGCCGGAAGTGGCATTGATACAGCGGGTATCAATCCAAACGGCGGCATGCTGGAAATGGCAAAACTCGCCATTAGTGTTATCAGCAAGATAGACCCGCAGATAGGCGGTGAATTGCTGGATGAACTGCTTACCTGCGTGAAGATAGTGCCCTCTGGCGGACTGGCGCGCAGTCTGGACATAGAAAGTGACATTGAGGATTTAAAAACACTGTTTGAGTTACGCAAAGAGGCTTTACTGGTGCACATCGATTTTTTAACGGACGGCAATCCCCTAGATATGAACTAACGGCGGGATTGCCTTTCCGTGAAGGCGTACTTGCGCAAACAGTGAATGTCTCTTCTTTAGCCAGCCAGGTTATTACAGCCGGACTGGCTTCTTACGTTGAGCTTGATAGTGTGCTGGGGCTTGAGGATGTACTGAATATTCTTGAGGTTTATCAGGTTTCTGAACATAACAAAATGTTGGTGAATAAGTATGACAACGAATATAGTTGAACAAATGCTTGTCGAGCTGATGCTTGATACATCTAAATTTGCTGCGCAGGCAGATAAAGCGGAAAAGAAAAATCAGGCACTAGAAAAGTCTCTGGATAAAACCGAAAAAGCCTCAAAGCAAGCCGGAAAAGCTAATGAAGAACTGGCTAAGAAATACCATAGTTCAATTGAACAGATTGCAAAAATGGGACAGGAATTAGCCAAAGTCACTAAGGAACTAACTAAGTTTTTTGGTGCCATCATAGGCTCTACAGGACTGTTTAAACTGGCTAATGATGCTGCGCATGCCAATATGGAAGTATCAAAGCTTTCCGGTCAGCTAGGCATGGCTACCGCGAGTATTACAGACTGGCAGAATGCGGCAGGTGCTTTCGGTGGCAGTGCGCAGGGTATGACAGCCTCTTTAACCGGCATTAAGCAGGCTATGAACGGGCTGGTTATGTTTGGTGACGCCAGTATGCTGCCTTATTTCAATGCCTTGGGTGTCAGTGTTGTTGATAATGCCGGTAAGGTTCGCAAGCTGGATGATGTAATGCTTGATCTGGCTGATTCATTCCAGAAAATGCCAAAAGAACAGGCTTATACAATCGGTAAAAAAATGGGCTTTGATGACGGCACAATCAACGCCTTAATTTCTGGTCGCAAAGAGTTACAGGAAATTCTGGATATTCAGAAAAGAATGTATCACTCAGACGGGGAAGCCATTGTCCGTAGTCGCGAATTAACCAAACAGCAGGCGATATTGAGCGCACACTGGTAAAGCATGAAGCAGTTGGTGGGTGATGCATTAACACCAATATTGCTTACTCTGATTAAGGTAGTAAACAGCTTCTTTGAGTTTCTGCAACGGCATGAAAAGGTTGTTAAAGCGGTATTCCAGACCGCAGCCATCGTAATCGGTATGCTGCTGATTCCTACCTTACTAAGTGCTGGACGTGCATTGTTGGCGTTTATTGCTCCGTTTACTCCGTTAATCCGCCTTATGAGTGCGCTTGGAATCGCGATCAATCCGGTTATTGCTGCGGTAACTGCTCTGGCAGGTGCTTTTGTACTCCTGTACGACGATTACGACACTTGGGCTAAGGGCGGTAAATCTCTGTTTGACTGGGGTGCATTCAGTGCCGGTATTAAAGACAGCAAAATGTCCGTTGATACTCTGTGTACTGCATTTGGCAATCTGGTTGATGCCGTAAAAAATAACACCATTCCTACCCTGAAAGGTTATGCTGAAATTCTGGGTAAACTGGTACGCGGCGATTTTACCGGCGCAGCTAAGCAAGCCAAACAGATGATTGACAATTATTCTGATATTGCAACAGGCATAATTGCTGATGCAATGGGTGAAAAGAAAGAAGATGTAGCGGGCTTCATCGGTGAAAGTATGTACCGGCTGTTTCATGGCGGTAAGGATTACTTTGAGCAGAACGGGATTCAGAAACCTGTAGAGGCTAATGCGCCTGCCAAAGCAAAAAAGACAGCAGAAACAGCGCAGGCAGCAGCGGATTACGCCACCAGCCATGCTTTAAAGGCTAGCGCGGAAAAGTGTGCTGAATATGTTAATAATGCATTAAGAGCACAGGGTATTAAAATCTGGGGATATGGGCGCGATGTAGCAGGTAATTTACTTAAAACAGGAAAATTTCAAAGTATTGCCTACAATGGTAAGTATATTGCCCAAAAAGGAGACGTTATGTCCATACCAAGCATAGCAGGGCATCCGTATGGACACGTTACAATATTAAATGGTGAATATTGGGTTTCAGATTACATTCAAACTAACAAAAGAGGGAACACTGCTGCTCCTGGAGATGATTATTTTGCTGCGATCAAAGCAGGTAAAATTACGCCGGTTATCGCGCGCATGAAATCATCAGAAACGCCAAATCAAAAGAAAACGGCAACCAGTGTACCTGTAAAAGGAAATATGAATTATGCTCAGCAAATTTATGCATCTCTTCGTGAACATGGTTTATCCGCACAACAAGCGAGAATAATGACTGCTGAGATTGGTCGGGAAAATTCATTTAATCCAGATTTTCTTTTTGGTTCGCATACAGACCCGAAAAATGGCGCAACAAATGTTGGGCTAATTTCTTGGCAGGGAATTCGGGCTAAAAAGCTGATTGCGGAATTAACAGCAAAGGGTTTATATAAAAACGGGAAAATAACCAGATCAAAAGCTTCGCTTGATGAAATGGTTAAGTATATGCTGTCTGAAATATCCAATAACCCTGCGTACTCCAAAACCAAAAAAGAATTTTTGAATAATCCGAATGTCGCATACGATAAAGGACACAAAATATTAGGTGATAATTATATTATCTGGCGACAGGATGACCCAAAATACAAGAGCGGACATGACAGACGGGATGCTTTTTTTAAACAGACTGCTAATATGGAAATGGTGTATAACGCAAATCGAATATCAAAAGGAGTTAGCCAAAGCAATCAGTTAGCTGGAGGTAATGCAGCAACACATACAGACAATAGAAAATATGTTAATGTTAATATACCAAACATGAATGTTAACACTTCATCAAATACTGTTAGTGGAAATACTGTAGCAGCGATGAAAGAAACTCAAAACTATATGTTTAACCAGCTTGGAGTATCGATGACATAACTTAGTTAAATAAATATTTTGAAATTTTTTATCAGAAAGAAAAAAATGAAAAAAATACTTTTTGTCTTATTAGGTTTATTTATTGGTGCATGTGCAAATGCGGAAAGTCCTCAAGTACAGTACATAAAGGGGATGTATGATTTAAATGCATCTCTATTAAAAGGAGGTATAACAAAAGATAGTGCTTTAAATATTTATCAAAATGTTGATGAATCTTTTTTTTTTAGAATATCTCGATGAGAATATAAAAAAACTATATGCAAGAAATAATGAATATCAGGAAATAAGCGGAGACATAGCTTGTCTGGATCATGATGTTTTATGGCAAGGGCAAGACATGAATCCTTTTGCTAAATTAACGTTTTCTGAGCCAAGTGAAGGTAGAGTTAAAGTAACAATAGGTGCAACCAGAGGCATGGAGCAGCGTTCTGTTACTTATCAGGTTAAATGTCAAAAAGACGGGGATTGCAAAATTACTGAAATATTTGAATGGGGAAAACCTTTCACAAAGCAAGTATCTAAATGTCTTGATGATTTTTATCGCACTGAAATCAAAAAAGCATCGAAATAAATAAACTATATGTTTAACCAGCTTGGAATTAGAGGAACATGAAGAAATTTGTTTTACTCGGTATAGCATATTTAAGGTTTTGTTCGTCTTGATTTATTTGTAGTAACTTAGATAAAAACTTTGATACTGCATAAGGATTTTTTATGTCTAAACCATCATTAACAAATGAACTTACACGCTTGTATGAATTACTGGAAAAAGGGGCAATAACTCAGGAAGAGTATGAAGAACACAAAGCTTTATTACTAAACCAAGCCCGTAATACATCTTCCCATAATGGGTATAGTGATCCAGTTCAAACAAAACCAACTGAGGCAAAGCCGCAGATTATCATTAATCAAAGTGCATCTGCGGCTGCATCATCTAGCGCGACTGCTGTAGCTAAAAATGGTGGCTGTTTAAAAAGTATCTTGGCAACGATTGGTTTCTTGGTTGTAATTAGCGTAATTCTGAAAGCATGCTATGGCGAAGAAAAGACAGCAGCAAGTACGCCCGCAATAGAGCCGGCAGCTCAAACTGTTACCAATACAGATAGCCAAGAGGATACTCAGGAAAATATACAAGCATCATTACAAAGTGCAAAACAGGAGAATGCAGCAGCAAATGACGAGATAAATACCTTATGGACAAATATGGACGTTGATGTGCGCAACCATTTAAAGCCTCAACAGCTTGCATGGAATCAACAAAAGAAAAAGCAGTGCCAGTCAAACCAATATCCTACGCCGGAGCAGAATCAAATTGAGTATTTAAACTGTGAGACTGAATTGACGCGTAGCCGTATTTCAGAACTTCAAGCACAGCAGGATCAAGTTTATGCCAACGTAAAAGAAGCAAAGCTACAGAAATTAAAGCAAGAAGCAGATGATTCAATAAAAACACTAGAAACAACATGGGATGCTATACCAGAATCAATTAGAGACCAGTTAAGCTCAAACCTTAAAAGTTGGACTAAGAGTGCGGATAATGAATGCAATTCAGAAAAGCCGGCTGATACGGAGGTGCAGACAAAAATTAACCGGTTCAACTGTAGAATAAAGCTGATAAAAGCCAAAACCAAAGAGCTTGAGGGATATAAACTTTAATCTTGATTCTGTTACGCAATCAAAATCACTCTTCGGAGTAGTTTATCTGGGTTTTAGGAGGTTAAGTGTATGAATATGCACAATCCTTGCCATGCAGGTGAAGTATTAAAAGAATATTTAGGGGAGACCAGCATTAGTACAGCCGCTAAACATTTAGGAGTAACGCGGGCAGCTCTCTCTAGAATCATTAACAGGAAAACCAGAATTAGTGCGGATATGGCAGTAAGGTTATCTATCTTATTGAATACCAGCCCGCAATTCTGGCTCAATATGCAGGTAAATTATGATTTATGGAAAGCTAGCCAGAAATCACATGCCGATGTAGTTCCACTAAATACGGCATTATCCATCTAACAAATCAAGCCGGTACTATTCCGGCTTTTCATACTTTTATTAAAGTATATGATAGAATAAAAATAATTTTGAGGAATAAATTATGGAAAATATTGAGAAAAATCTTAGTATTATAAGGTCATTAGAGGCAGAAATTAGTAATAAAATTTCAGCCAAAGCAGATAAGATATTTCAGGAATCTATGGAGGAAAGACAATTGAGAATGAAAACGGTTGATGCAGATAAAGCCTTTGATGAATTACTAAAAAAACCAGAAATATTAAATGTATTTATTCGTTTGCGTGATAAATGAATTCAATTACGTATATTACATTAGAAGAAGCTATTGCCAAACATGATGCAATAATTTTGGCAAGCGGAGGATTATTAGGGCTTCGTGATGAGGGATTGTTAATTAGTGCTTTAACACTGATTCAAAACGATTTGTATTATCCAACATTTTCTTCAAAATTAGTTCATTTAATCTTTTCAATAAATAAAAATCATTGTTTTATAGATGGTAATAAACGTGCATCAGTTAGCTTAGCGGGATCATTTCTGTTAAAGAATGGATTGCCATCTGAGTTTGTATCAGATTTCATTATTACGATGGAAGAAATAGTTGTATGGCTTGCAAATGATGAAATTACTAAAAATACTCTAGCATTAATAATAATGTTTTTATTTTGTAAATTTGAAAGTGATAAAGATGATCATTGTTTGTGGATTAAAAAGCTTGTAATAACTCAGAGAGAGATAGAAAAGAACTATCTTAATATAATTCAAATGGCTAATATTATGATTAGCGAATTAAAAAAAACGAATCGGATCAATGAAATACAAATTCATGAAGATAGAATAACTAATGCAGAAAAAGAGATACGTTCAGCACAAACGCAAATAAAAATATGGGAATTGATATTAAAATTTCTTCAAAATTAATTTATTAGTGTTTTTTCTTTTATTTTAACGGATTCAAGCCAGCCATGCGCTGGCTTTTTTATTGCAGCCTCCTGGGCTGCTTTTTTATTGGAGTAAACTATGCTGCCAATTGAAGGTATTCCTAACATACCAAACTTTAAAGGCTTGAATGTTGCCGGTACTAATGCCCTGATCAGTCTGGGCGGGGCAGCATTGATAAATGCCGTATTCGGAAATTACTGGGGTGTATTTAACGAGTATGGAATACCCATTCTGCTGGCTGATAACGTTACCTCTCTTAAGTATAGTAATTCAGCCAAAATAGCACAGGCACCGATAGAAAAAGGCTCATTCGCCTGTTACAACAAAGTCGCCAATCCGTATAAAGCCACTGTACAGCTTACTAAAGGCTCAGGAGGCACTTTAATGCGCGGCGTGTTTCTGGGATAGGTTGAAACACTGGCAGCCAGTACACTGCTGTTTTACATCATCACGCCTGAATATGTTTATACCAACGCCTGTATTGTTGGTTACGACACCGCGCGTGAAGCGTCAGACGGTGCACAACTGATTAAAGTAAACCTCCATCTAGAAGAAGTACGCGAAGTGGTAGTGCAATACGATACCGAAGAGGTAAAAAATCCTGATGATGCAAAAGAAAGCGACGGCGGAGAAAAGCAGCCCGAAAAACCCGGGGAATCTTTGTTATATCGGGCAGTAAACGCTATTAAAGGGTGGTTTAAATGACAACAGTAACCATACCGCTGGATGCTAATCCTAATCAGAATATATCTTTTGTGATTAACGGCAGTCGCTGGCATATCCGGTTGTTTACGCGGCTTGGGCAGCTTTTTGCCAGCGTAGAAAACGACAAAGACGGCGTACAGGTACAAAACCGCGTCTGTCTCAACGGAACGCCGATAACCAAAAATCTTGTATTCATAGATACCCATGGCGACGATAACCCAATTTACACCGGCCTGAATGGCCGGTTTGTTTTGGTATATACCGATGAAACGTAAACAGATAAAAGTAACCGTTACCCTGCGGGACAAGGACAAACAGGGTGAGCAGATTGTTTTTACCGGTAACTATAACCAGATCAGCGCAACCGGCTTTCGTGTGATGTGTAACATCATGTTCGGTTACGGCTCAGTAATGCCGGTAGCGCAAATACGAATCTACGGGCTGGCACTGGAGAAAATGGCCAAACTGTTCCGTGTGCACTGGAATACGCTTGATGCATTGATGAACAGAGTAAAAATTGAAGTCGGAGAAGAGGGTGATCAGCTGATTACCGAATTTGAGGGCAATATTACTTTTGCGACAATGGATTTTTCCGTGGCTCCCGATGTCTGTCTGGTTATTGAATCTCAGGCGGCCATGCTGGAGTACAAAAAACCGCAGCCGCCGTATGAAAAAGAGGGGGAGGTGGATATTGCCGATGCAATCAAAGATATCTGCGACAGTATGGGTTATCAGCTTGAGAATAACGGCGTATCTGCAATCACTAAAAACTTGACCTTAAACGGCTCTAATCTGGATAAGCTTAAAACGCTTGAACATGATTTTGAGTTTGATATGTACATTGAGAATAACCTGATTGCGGTTACACCGAAAGGCGGTTCACGCAACATCAAAATTCCGGTCATTACGCCCGCCTCAGGACTGATCAGCTATCCGGTACCCGATATACGCGGCGTGACTTTTAAATGCCTGTACGACCCGTTATTGCGTTTCGGCGGTATCTGCAAGATACAGGACAGTCAGGTTGAAGTATGTAACGGCGAATGGCGCATATACGGCATGCATAAAAGCCTTGAATCCAATCAGCCGGACGGGAACTGGTTTTGTGATATAGCCGCAACATGGAGAGACAGCAAAGATGCAGCAATCAGCAGAATATGAAAATCTGGACAACCTGAATATCAATCATTCACTGGGCGGAGCAGCAGAATTTAACGCGGTTATTTCCAATCTGATATCGCGGGTTCAGACCGTAACCCTTGTCAAAGTACTGACGGTTTCAGGTACCGGCGTCAGTCCGGTGGGTGAAGTAAACGTACAGCCGCTGGTGCAGATGCTTGACGGTGCCGGCAATGTCTATTCACCCGGCAGAATATTCAGCGTTCCGTATTTCCGCTTACAGGGCGGCAGCAATGCGGTTATCTGCGATCCGGTCGTAGGCGATATCGGCTTATGTGCTTTTGCCTCACGCGACATATCCGCAGTTAAGCGCAATAAAGCCGAATCCGCACCTGGCAGTCGCCGCCAGCATGACTGGAATGACGGGCTGTATATCGGCGGATTTTTAAACGGTACACCGCAGCAGTACATTAGTTTTTCAGACAGCGGCATAGTGATTCACTCACCGACCAGTATCACGCTGGAGGCACCATCTATCAACATGCAAGCTTCAGCGGTAACCACTACGACAGGCAGCTATGCGGTCAATGCTTTACAGACAGCGCAGTTTACCGGTGGTGGCGGTATCAGTGCCGATGGAGATATTAAAGCCGGTTCAGTCAGTCTGCAAAATCACACTCACAAAGGTGTGACTACTGGCAACGGCAATACAGGGAAGCCCAATTCATGAAAACATTATTTTTAATGCCTGATACATGGGATCTGGTGCTTGATGCTAATGGCAATATTGCTGTCGCTGAAAGTACCTATCAGCAAGCACAGGACATTGCCAGCGCCTGCCGTACCATAAAAGAAGATATGTATTTTAACCAGCAGGAGGGAATACCGTATTTAACGCGCATTCTTGGCAATGGTCGCTATCCACTGGCTTTATATCGCAAACATCTTCATGATGCCGCGCTGAGCGTCCCCGGAGTCGTCACAGCTCAGGCAGAGTTAATGCTTGACGGTGACCGGATTATCCACGGACAGATTAAATTTACCAACAGCAATCATAAAACGGGAGTAATTGGTTTATGAGCATTCCGCAATTACAGGTTACTGATAAGGGGATTATTGCACCGTCTACAGATGAAGTAATTAGTGGCTTATGGGAACTGTTCAGAAATGCTTTCGGGCAGGACTTGAATACGGCCATGAACACACCGCAAGGGCAGTTAGTAACTTCTCTGGCTGCCATTATTACCGATGAGCGCAATCAGATGATAACCCTGCTGAATCAGTTCGATCCGCGTTATGCGCAGGGTATCTGGCAGGACGGGCTGGGTTATATTTATTTTATGACCCGAAAGCAGGCTACACATTCCAGTGTAATGCTGGTGCTGAACGGGCTGGCCGGGGTAACTATTCCAGCCGGTACGGTATTTAACGACGATAACGGTAATAAATGGCAGTTAACTAACGAAGCAACCATAACTCAAGACGGTAAAGTAAGCGTGCATGCGCAGTGCGTATCTGCCGGCAATATCAATGCCGTACCCGATACGATAACCGGTATCCCTAAAGCAATTACCGGCTTAGATCGGGTAACCAACCCATATGCTGCCATTGCCGGGGTCGAGGAAGAAAGCCGTCTGGATTTTGAAAAACGCCGGCGGGCATCGGTAGCGATTAACAGCAAAAATACCAATGCCTCAACTTATGGTGCAGTGGCTGATTTAGCCGATGTTAAAGATGTGTATGTTATCGACAACCCGACAGATGAGACTATACAGGTTGGTACTACCAATTATCCGGTCATCCGTAACAGTATTCTGGTTTCTGTAGTGGGCGGAGATGATGAAACCATTGCCCGTACCATTTTGAACAAAGCCGGTTCGGGCTGTTCTTTTAATGGCAATACAGAATGCGTGATAGCAGATACAGAAAATTTTCCCGTCAGACCGCCGACATACACTGTAAAGTTTTTACGACCGGCTTTTGTGCCGGTTTTTTTTCAGGTTATGGTTGATGATCCTGATTTGCTGTCATATCAGGATAGCGAGGCTGTAAAAGCGGCCATTATTACCGGTTTTACAACCGGACCCGCAAAAGCGGCAATCGGACAGCCGGTTATTGCTTCTAAATTTATCTGTCCGGTTGCTGCAGCTATTCCTCATTTAAGTATTGTATCGCTGCGGGTGAGTAAGAACGGTAAAAAATGGGCAGACATGCTCGAAATCGGCGTGGATGAATACCCGACAGCCTCAATTTATCAGATTAAAATATCATGAAAAATATTCAAGACACTTTGATGTCACAGTATGCAAACAGTCCGGTTATCTGCAATCTGATTGAAAGCTTGAATGAATGCATAGACCCTGCCAGATCAATTGATGATTTTTACCGGCTGGCTTTCAATGTGAAAACTGCACAGAGTTTCGGGCTGGATATCTGGGGGCGGATTGTGGGCGTGAATCGCAATATCAGTATTCCGCCTGATGATATCGATACATTCGGATTTAAAACCAGCCCACAAGCTTTTACGCCGTTTAATAACCGGCCGTTTAGTGCGTCTGGGGCTCGATTTGCTGCTTATAAATTATCGGATGAGCATTTCCGCTTGCTTATTATGATTAAGGCAGCGGCCAATATTCTTCATGCAACGGCCCCGAATATTAATAAATACCTGCGCATGATATTTCCAGAAAAGCGCGTGTATTTTTTAATTACCGGCCACATGAAAGGGCGGTATTTTTTTGAATTCACGCCCAATAAATTTGAAAGGCATATTATCTATAACCTGCAATTATTACCGCGCCCGTCCGGCGTCTTAATTGATTATCGCGAATCCCCGCCAGCGAGGATTTTTGGTTTTTCCGGAACAGGTTTTCAACCATTTAACCAAGGAAGATTCGCATGAGTAAAAATCCAGTATTAATCCCGCAGGCATTTGCGGCTAACGGCAGTAAAAACAATATTCAGAACACACGGCAGCCCGGACAAGATCCGGAGGATGCAACATGGAGCGACGGTTTTCCGAACGTAACCATGCAGCCGGTAGAATCGGGCGGCCTGCCTCCAAAAGGTATGGACTTTAACGGCATTCTTAACGCCTTATCTGCCACTATTGTACATATGCAGAAAGGTAATCTGTTCTATTTTGATAAAGCCTATTGCGATGCTTTTGGCGGGTATCAGAAAGGTGCGATATTGCTGGCTGATGATGGTACGAAGGTATTTATCTCAGTTGCAGATAAGAACACCAACAACCCTAATCAGAATCCCCAATACTGGGAGGTGATTGCCGGCATAGGGCTTAACGCTGTTACAGCCTCTTTAGTCAAGCAAATCGCAATCCGTATTCAGGACAGCTAAAGAAAGCAATCACTATTCGGATTGATGAAGATAGTATTACCTATTTCAAAAATATGGCTGATGAAACCGGATTACCGTATCAGGTTTTAATGAATATGTATTTAAAAGATTGTGCCGAGAATAAGCGCAAGCTTGATATTAAATGGACTAAGTGAATTTTTGGGAATTGAATAAGCTGCCAGTAGGCAGCTTTTTTTATGGCAAAAAAATACCCTCAACACGGAGGAGTAATTGAGGGCTTTAAACGTATTAAAGGGGAAATAAATTTAATAATACATTAATAAATGTAAATAGTCAATACACAGCAGCCGTTATGACTGCTTTTTTATTTATGAAAGGTTTGATATGTACAAATTAGGCAGTCGTTCTCTGAACAATTTACGCGACGTTGATGCCAATCTGGTTAAGGTCGTTAAGCGAGCCATTGAAATCTCTAAGCAGGATTTTACCGTTATTGAGGAGAAAAGAAGTAAGGAACAGTGTTTCATCAATTACGGTAAAGGGTGTACAGCTAATGAATGCGTGAAAAAGGGAGTTGATCCGAAATACGCGCGGCCGAATGAAAAAAAAGTGACTTGGGTAAGTACACCGCTGGCGAGTAAGCACGCAACAAGGCGCGCGGTGGTTATTTATCCGTACCCTATCAATAGGAAAGATAACGACCCGAAGATTCGCTGCAATTAATGAAGCCATGCAACAGGCAGCCAAGGAGCTGGGCGAAAAAAATCAACTGGGGCGGCAACATTTATCAAGGTATTGCCATTTAATATGTGCGAATTTTGATGTCCTCCACACTATAAATGACTAGATTTTCGGCTATTTAGATAAAATAGCAATTTAATGTAATAATCTCTCTCTTTTTCTTTTCTTGCAATTTAAAACATAAATTTATGTTATAGCAAAACTGACCACCAAAATATTTTTCCAATAACAGTAATTGCTCCTGTATCAATCTCTTCATCAGGATATGAGTTAAAATTATAACTTTGTATCAGAATTTTGTTGCCAGGTCGTCTTTTTAGGATTTTGATACATAATAAACCGTCATGATTAATTGCGTATAATTTACCATCTTTAATCTGAGTATTACTCGTATTGATTCCAACAATTGCTCCATCTGGAATAGCTGGTTCCATACTATCATTATCAGCCACAATACATACTAAACATCTTAGATCAATACCTTTTTGATTTAACATTGTTCGTGAAAAGCGCATTTTCATATTATTAAAATTTTGTATATCTGATACAAATCCGTTACCTGCGCTTAAAATATTATCCGTATAAAAAGGAACTTCAATCTCATCATTCCCCAATGGGCATGATTCGTCATATATATATCTGGGTGCTCCTAGATGAAAGGCATTTGATTGATTAATTTTGATTTTATTGTCTTCTTCTTTAGCTAACCAACCTGATGGTAGATTTAAAGTTCGTTCTATATGTAAAGCCAAAACGTCGCCAACAGCCCTGCGATTAGTTACCCATTGATTAACTTGAGCCGGAGATCTTTTAATTGCCTCTGCAAATTTTACTTGGCTTCCGTTGAATGAATTATTTATTAAATACAATATTTTATCTCGTCTATCCATTTTTAAATCCTAATATTAGAGTTGTGAATTATAGTTAATTGTAAAATCTATTGTTTACCTAGAAATTGATCAGCTGTGTAACATTTAGAATTAATTAGTTTTTCTGCCAAGTTTATTATGGTTGCTTGGAATGTATACTATAGAGATTTAGATGTCCTTCAAACAAAAAACACCGGTAAACAGCTGCCGGTATTTACATGCAAAAATACTGTGTTAATACGGCTGAAATCATTTAAATAATGAAAATAAACTGTTAATTTAAATTATATATCAAAAAAATCTAAAGGTAATGCTTTCCAAAATTTACCGTGAATTATTAATCGATCTAAATCATCTGGTGCAATATCAAAATCTGTATATGAATAAAGTTTATTATCAGATATTACATTGATTACCCCCGATTTCCCTCTTGCTAGTCTTTTAATATAGGTATAACCATCAAATGTTATAAGATAAACTCCGTTATCTTGAAATTTATCTATATCAGTTTTAATGAATGTTATGGAGCGTCTGGGTATAGTAGATTCCATTAAATCCCCGTCAGGAGGCATAAGCTAAACACTTTGTAAATTTGTTGTGCCCAATAGCTTTATAATAGCATCGTTAGGAATCTCAACTGTCCTAAGAAGTACTGTACTGGAAATTTAGGAATTATGGTTCCTTGACCGCAAAAAGCACTCCTATCATATAATTTCAGGATTGTAGAATTGCTATTTACTGTTTCCAATGTGCTTGATTTTTGAGCTAATGAATCAGTGTCATTTGTTTTATATTTTGGACCTGTTCCATCTGCTAACCATTGAGCTGAAAAAGCTGTATTTTTTGACAGTTCTAACAAAGGTTTTTTACCAAGCCTGTATTACCATTAAACCATTGATTAACCAATTCTTTACTAAACTTAGCAAGATTGGCTAGTTCGATTTGTTTGCTGAGCCCACACTCAGCCATTAATTCTATTAAACGATCTCTTAGTGTACTAGGCATTTTATTTGTAATAAATATCGATAGAAAGTTTTATTATAATTTATTCTTAAATAGATCTACGCATTAAGCTAAAACAGACCACCAAAACACCCTACCAATTATATGTATTTCTTCCCGATTGACTTCTTCGTCCTTATATTCTGAAGAATTAAAACTTTGGATCAATAATTTGTTTCCTGGGCGTCTTTTTAAAATATTTATACGCAGTAATCCATTATGATTTATTGCATATATTTTGCCATCTCGAATATCTTTATCATCTGTATTGATCCCGATAGTACTGCTATCTGGAATAACAGGATACATACTATTGCCATTTGCTGTAACGCACACAACGGATTCTGGATTAATGCCGTGCTTTGCAAAAATAGAACGCGCAAAACAAAGTTTATATATATTGTAATCTTTGATGTATTCTGCAAAATCATTACTTGCCGAAAAACTAATTTCCTTATAAAACGGTACTTCTATTTCAACGTCACCTGAAGGTTTAGAATAGCCCCAGATTTCTAGAGTGCCGAGATACACAGAATTTGATTTTGAATTTTTTTGGTGATCTTGATCCATCCATCCCTTAGGTTTATTCATGGCTTCTTCTAATTTTGAAGCCATATTTGATCCGATATTTTTTGCTTTGCCATTTTGAACAGGTGTGCGATTAATGATTTGATATAAGTAACTAGACTGTTTATATCCTGCTCTTTTAGCTAGTTGCGTTACACCCCCAGCTTCTTTGACTAATAGGTTTAAATTTTCAAGTCTTATTTTAGATGTAATTTTCATAACTTATCCTAAATAATTTCCAAAACACAATTCTAGTTGTGACTTTTAATTTTCACTAGTTTTTATTAAAATTTTAACAATATATTCAAAAGATAAAAGGAGCGCTTTTATAGCGGTTTAATTATCAGGGATTGTCGTGTTTTATTTGCTTTAATAACTAAAAAAAACCGGTTAACTGGGGCTTTATAATTAAAAGTAAAATCAGTTAACAATATTATTTTTCTTAATATGTGTTGTAAGAGACGATATTGAATTGGATTTATACAGCATTATAATGATAAGGAATGATCGCAAAAAGAATTTACTCAAGTGATTTAGTAAATTAATTGTTTAAAGATTGATATTGCTATAGAAAAGATTCATTTGATCGATTTCTTCAGATTAAGAAAGGGATGAGATAGTTCTGAAGAAAAGAAACTAGTAGTATGAAAATCGTAATAGTTGTTGAGTGACATTTCCTAAGGATAAATTCAGATGATTATTGAAGATTTAAATATAAACTGGAAAGCAGATGGTTTATCAACATATGATTGGCCTGCAATGGATAAAAATGGAAAAATTGCAATAATGGTGAATGAATCTTGGGGAGATTTACCTAAAGCTCTATTATCCAATGATAATGCAAAATCATTACTAAATCCTTTTTTTGAACACATCTATGAAGGTCTGGATGAATATAGTCAATATTCATACAACAAACATGGACAAACAATATTGGATTTATATACTAATAATTATACGGATTTAAAAAAAAGGAAAGATGTTGAAAAGTCAGTAGCAAAGTTATCTAAGCAGAAGGTACTTTTAGATGAGGGACTATCTGCAAAAAAGGGGGTGTTTGTATATTATGGATTTCTTGATTATGAGGAAAATTATTTTTTAGTTGATTATATAGGAAAAATTAAAACCGGGGATTATTATAGATCTTATCTTCCAACAATCTATGCTTCAATCGAAGATTTACCGAAAGAGTTGTGGCCGGTAATCGTCGTATCTGATACGGTGGATTTTACAAAAGATAGAATATTCGATAATGATAAAATTAGTGAGTATTTTCCCAGAATGTTTAGCTAAAATATAGTTTAATTAAAAGCTCAGCTTATGCTGGGCTTTTATAATTTAAAGAATCTGGAAAATTATTATTATTTAATGGAACTGAAAATTTTTAAGAAGGAAAATATTATCGTGAAAGAACATGTGCTAAGGTAGTCAGTAAAAACATTGATTCTTTAAATATTTATAGACTATTAAAAAAGTAACTTAACAAGGCAGGAATACCCACTAAGTATGTCTGGACGATTCCCAAAAAGGGAAAAAATAATGGATAAAAAAGAAATTTATATTGAGATGCTTTATTGGGTATTACCTTATATTAGAAATCTTCAAACTCATGGTATGCTTAGAAAAGCTTTGGATAAATCCTGCTATTTAGAAGCTCAACTGGTACATAATTTGCCATTAAAACTTTTGAATTCAGATTTTAATGAATCTGATGTGCATTTTTTAAATTATCAGGCTAAATATTATTTTGAAAATTGTAATAATAGAATATCACCAAACTATAATATACATATTGAATGTATTAAAAAATTATTTAAATTAGTTCCCGATGAATTAAAAGAAATACTTGAATGGAGTGGTCCTTAATTCTTAAAAAAAATTAAGCATTTAATAAAGCTAATATAAATTCCCTATTCTTAAACAGGGAATTTTTTTACCATGAGTGATATACAAAAATTTATTTAAATTCCAGTTTTGCTAAAAAAATTATTTAGCTAGGCTTTTTTCTTTCAGAGCAAAGCAATATTTTTTAGATATATATTACTCATAATTTTATAAATCTATCTTCTAAAATTATGATGTCTAAACGAAATAAGATAAACAGATTCAGCTAATCACAAAAATGGTTATATAAACCAATATGACTAAACATACGAAATTTTCTCCTTATAGAGACTTGGATATAAATTTTATTACTGTGCCTATTTTAGTATTTTGAATTGCAAATAAGAAGCTATGTAGTAAAAATAAGCTAAAGCATATTACTGGTATATGGAAAAAATAAAATTTAGATAAAAGAAATATAGCTACTTTTGATGTGCCAAAGCTTATTGATAATAGTCGGAATAGAAAATGTTGAAATAAATAATGCTTATTGCCGAAAAGCAATATCTGAATCACTTGAACCAGTTTAAAATAAAAGTTAGGGAAAATCTAAAAATGCAAAAGATAATTATTTAAATAAAGGGATTATGTACATAAATTCGTAGTTAGAAAGAAATAGTTGAAATAGTAAATAAATATACATAAATTATGAATATTCAGGCATGGTGGAACTGAAAATGGTATTCTAAATGGGTATTACTGATAGGATTATAAAATGTTACAAACTGAAGTAATTATTGAATTTATCATATGCGGACCAGATTTTAATCCAGATAGTATAACCAAATTACTTTAAATTTCGCCTACAAAATATACTATCAGGGGAAGTATGAAAAATTGCAAATATAGCCCAGCTATAGAAACCACCTGGTGTTTACAGCATTGTATAAATTCACTAAATGATCTGGATCATCAAGTACGTCAGATAATTGATAGGATTGAAAACAAATTAAATATATTATTAAAATTTAAAGAAGAGAATGATATAGATTTTGTATTCACAATTTATGGCCATGTATATAAGAATGAACAGCGATCAGATATATATTTGAAAAAAAATACGTTAGATTTCATATCTGATTTAGGTAGTAAATTAACGATGGATATCGAATTTTGGTAAATAGATATACTAATATTTTTTATACACTATTGTAGAAAGTAAATTAATAATAAAAAAATCCTGGTTTTCAAGCCGGGATTTTTTTAAGTGATTAACTAAAGCAAATGAGTATTCTGATTAATAAAAGAGGGAAATTAATAGGATTGGGCACATTTATAATAACATTAAAAGTAAAATATTTTAATATAAATTGACATTCAAAATTTAGTATCAAATTAATCTAATAAAAACTGAAAATCAATGCGATAATATGAACATATTAGGAAGTATGTATGAAATATACAAAACGATGGAGATAGTAAAAATGAAAAACTCATTCGAATTTAAAGGTAGGTTGTACGGTGAAAAAATAGATATGAGTCAACCTACATTAGCAGACATCTTTAAGGGTTTATTTAACCGAGTCACAAGAAGAAAAATTCAAGCTAATGAAACGGTTGGTATTAATATTAATAATCCTTTATTAACAGAAATTAATGATACTTTAAATTTATTTGCATCTGTCACAGGATGCCTTTATTTGGAACAATATAAGCAGAAAAGTTTCGAACCTTATCAATTAACTCTTTACTCTCAAAATCAGAAATATATGGTGATGTTTGCATATGTTAGTGTAGGGCCTGATGATGAAATCAGAACTTTTGATGATTCGACTCGCCCCAATATCATGGTAGATATGCTTGGTGATAATTGGAGTAATGCAATGATAGTCGACGATTTTAGTCTGGTTAGGAGAGCTTTTACTGAATTTTATTTAACAGGTGATATTGATCGTGAAATAGTTTCTTAATGATTAAAAATCGATTAATTGAGTTTTTTAGTTGAAAAATTAACTAAAAAATTAGTATTGAATATTACTAATATAATATCCTCAAATCTCCTCAAAATATATTCAGATACTCCGTTATCAAGAGTCATTAGATTTTAAGGTAAATAAAACAGAGTTAATTAAAACCTAAACCTGAAAAATAGCTGAATCTATATTTAAATCATCAGATAATTAATAATTTGAATATGTAAGTAACCTAGAAATTGAAATACGTGATGCGAACAGTCAGAATTAAAAACCGGATTATCTATTTGTTCTGAATTCATGGAGCAAAACCAGTATCAAACCCATCAGTAAAGTGGGTAAAAATTGAAAAAAAAATTGCCGGAAATGATTTAAAAAAATTCTAAAATTAAGTTAATTGAAATGGTAAAATAATAAATTAGTGATATTTAATAAACATTTTTCATAGAAAATACAGGATTAAAAGATATGCAACAAATTGATGATTTTGGGTTGGGAACAATAGAGTTTGTAAACTATGGTTGTGATTTATTATTACAATTAACAAGTGTCTACCATGAAGGCGCAGAAATGGGAAAAGTTATATGTAAGGATGTTAAGTTTATTTCTTTTTCGAATTTTGATTTAGAAAAGGATGAGGGATTTGGGTGTCGTTATATTCCATCAATGTTTATTAAAAAATTAGACAATATTTGGTTAGAAGAGCCTTATAAAACAGGACGTTCTGTAATTTATACTGATATTGCTGAAGAAAAAATAGCCGCTTATGAAATTAATTTGGAGACTGGGGATTTTGAAGGAAGAATTATTTGTTTAGAAATCATATTGGATATTAAAGATAAATATAAAAATATACTTATTGAAGTGTAAGCTTTAACTTTTATGGACTAAAATTTTTTGGTTTTAAATCATGACTTAATAGTTAATCTAAACATAATTACTCAATCAATAATTTAAAATATACGTTATTGTTATTCAACAGCACGTCAAAAAATGGATGTTATAATAATCCAATTTGATCCACTTAGTTTGACTCTGCAAAGGTTTGCTGTTTAAGCTTTGTGTTAGTGTGTCGATAAAAGCACTTATTATATCGGTATAACTTTAAATGGCAATATTGACTTGAATTAATACTGCATTATGTAGAAAAGGTTTATCAGCAAAGAGTATGTATTGCGGTTGATTTTGTAAGTCAATTGATTAAAGATTGATTTTCCTATAGAAAAGATTTATTTTATCGATTTCTTCAGATTAAGAAAGGGATAAAATGGTTCTGAAGAAAAAAGGTTAGTGGTATAAAAACTGTAATAATTGCTGAGTGAGATATCTTAAGGATAATTTGAGGTAGTTATTGAAGATTTATATATAAACTGAAAAGAGAACTAAATAATGATTAAGTTTACCGAAGCTTTAAAATTGGCAAGAAACCATATATCTAAAATGAATATTTCTTGTGAAATTGTTCATATAGAAAGATTTTCTGAAGGCTGGTATTTTTGTTATCAATCTAGAAACTATTTAGATACAGGCAATTTTTCTGATATATTAGCAGGTAATGCTCCTATTATAGTTGATAAAAATACTGGAGCAGTCATTAATACAGTATCTGCTTATCCTATAGAACAATATATAGAAAAATATATAAATGAGAAAAAATCAAAATCTAAAAAATAAATTCACTAAAATCCTATCTGAAAAATTGACTGAAGTTGTTTAGGAGTTATTTAAAAACCGATATGATAATGACTGTTATTATATATCAGTGAAATTGTACACAACTACATATAAATATTGAGTTAGATGGGAAGGATAATCACCATATTCAGAATATCAGATATAGTTATTATTGTGTGCACTAGTTGATTTTGTTAATTTAGTTCTGACTCCCAAATTTGTAAAATACTAAAACTAAGTAAAAAATCGTTAATAAAAATTTGATAAAGTAGATATAGTCTGGAAAATATTAAAATACAGATACCATAAAGTTGAAAAAATTAATAAAATAAGCTAATTTAGATAAACTACTAAATATTATTTCATCCTATGATAGAAAAAGAAAATATATTATATAGAGGCTTATGTCTTGCTAAAAATGATTATTTTGCTGCAAAAATTTCCTATTCTCGTGTATTTGGAATAAATATTGATTTAAGCATAGTTATTTATAGAAAAGATACGTGGGAATCTTATAAATCTTTTTACTTTAAGGGCTTAGCTTCTGGTGCTGATCAAAAAGAATGGTTTAAAAAAGCTGAAAAAATGGTGATGCAGTTAGATAAGCCTGAAGACTGGAAAAGACCACATCGTTATTGTTTAGCACTTTATGCTAAACAGGTATTAGAAGATGATTTTTTTAGAGAAAATTTATACTTCGACAAAGAAATAAATAGTAAATATATATACAATTATACTATGACTTCGCGTTTAAAGGAAACTGTGTTAATCAAAAAATTAAACCTGTTATCGGAAGAAGAAAAAAAACAGTTATTTATACTGCGCGAATGGGAAAAAAATATATGGGCTTATGAGGATATACATTATGCACTGTTTGGTCGCGAGTATCTTTACAATAATCTGCATGATAAGGAAAAATTTTCAGATTATTATGAAAAATACAATACAGAATTTCAAATCTTCCTTTCAGACTAAAAGCGGTTTATAAAAAGTATTATATATTGACACTGGTGAAGGTAATCGAAAGTGTCGTATGTTAGGAAATTGCAATATAACAACCTTTATAAATCAGATTTTCCATCAGGGAAGTAAAAATAAAACCATCTGATTTATCCTGCAAAAGACTCGTTTATCTAAAAATACCTTTTAAAACACCTTAGCTGTAGCTACAACATTAGTAATTATCTGAATAGGATTAGCAATGATTCTGTAATGAACAGGTATGCTCTATAAGCTAGGTGATGAGTATAGACAGAAGGATGTTATCAACATCCGATAATCGAAATTTAAATGCTATATCATCAAAGCTAAACAGTAACAAAATACAAAGCTCGAAAATTATGAAACGTGTTGTATTTGAAAACAGTAAACTGAATTCCATAATCGAAATACCAGAAATCTGTAGTTTCAGAGACAATAAAATGATATAAACTTAATTTTTGTAAATGACTGCTAAAATTAAAATGGACAAACAGAGCGGTATAGATTGATCTAATATGATTACCAAAGTGTATAAATACCTAAGGCTAAGTGAGTGTGAATCTCTCAGGATAAGAAATCCAAATACCAAAATGTTTAATATATAAGAGATTTTATAGCTATAAAATATATTCTGTTATAGGCAGAATACCAGAAATAATGAGATTGGGAAAAAATAGTATTACATTAATCAATGCAACCATAATGGTGTAAATATATGTGGAAAAATATAAGCAACAAAGAATGCTTTAAACAATATGATGTAGAAAAGGTAGTTGCAGAATATATGATTTCAATGCCAATATTACCAAATGGAAAATTGAAAATTAGAATTATTGACTTTGAGGAACAGTTTGATAAATCATTAAAAAGATATTTGGGTAGTACTAATATACTGATTATAAAAAAATATGTTTCTAACGGGGAAATTCTGGATGGAGCGGCTTTAGGTCCAGTTGAAGACGGAGAAACTATTGAAGAAGCATTGGAAAATACTATTCGAGGTTTTTTCGAGAGAATGAAAGAGTGCAATCTGGAAAGCTTAACTGATGAAGATATAGAATATGATGACTACTGTATAAATATGTAATATTCAAATAAAATAAATTATTATATTATTAAAGATAGGAGATATTGTATGTGGCGCCAAATAAATTTTAAAAATGTGAAAATAGAAAAACTGGTCGGTGAATTTGGTTTTTGGGTGGATATTAATTATCCTTTCAATAGGATGACGATTAGAATATATGAAAATGCAGAAGGTGAATTCAGGGGGTGCACAAGTCTGGCTTTTAAATTTACAGACACAGGTAAATTTGAAAACAATTTAGGTAACGGAAACAGCCTAGAGGAAACACTCAATAATGTAATAACGAAATTTGACTCGCTTGTAAAAGAAGTGGGCCATGACAATCTTGAATGTAAACCTGTAGATTGGCATATTTTTTAATAGGAATTAAGAAAAAAATCTCTGTGAAAACAGAGATTTTTTTGCTGCTAATTTGCTGAAAAAATTTATACTAATCAGAAAGAAAATTAATCGGGATATTTATCATTGGCATTTTAGCGGTTTATTGATACATGAGTTTAATAAAGAAATGAAGAAAAGATTTAAAATAACTCGTGATATTTATATAACATCTATTAAACTGTCCTAAAACGAGTTTTTGATATTGAGATGGAGAAAACCGATAAAAGACCATTTGACGGAATTGTAAGGTGATCGAATTTCAGATTGATAAAATGTATCAGTAATGTTAATCAACCTATGTATAATTATGGTTTACCGGCTAAATTTTATGAAAAATACAGAAAATTAGAAATTTAAGAGTCACAAAAAAATAAAGATGAAAAAACAGGAGTAATGTAATGGTGATATCAGATTCTGAAATGGTAACAAAAGCCAAAAAGAAACAAAATGCTGAGGCTATGAAAAGCAATAGAATATCGAAATATGATAAAAATCAAGAAGATTTTGAATTTCAGTATTGGGAGCAATGTCGTCATTTGTCTGAAAAAGAATTAGTTGCTTTACTTAGCCATGATAATTTCAGCTTAAGTTTAGAGGCTGCAAAAGCATTACTGTTAATAGGAGGAAGTAAAGTTATTAAACTTGCTCAAGCAGATAGTTATAATAATAGCTATAAACGCAGAGCGCTGGCTGCTTTTATTTTAGGACAAATCAGGCTAAACACTAAAGAAGAAAAAAATTCTTTGAAAATACTATATGATTTAGCTTTAAATGATCAGTCTGCTATCGTGCGTTCTTACGCGGTATTATCTTTTGGCCAACGATATAAGGGGATTAAAAATAAAAACTTAGATTCTTTATTAGCCCTTGCTCAAAAGACCATTCTGGATAAATCTTTCAAAGTGAGAGCGAATACTGCCATTGCTTTATCCATGTTTGATTACGAAGTATCAATTCCATTACTGATTAAGCTTTTAAAAGATACTCACAGTGAGGTAAAAAACTGGGCGGCATTTGCAGTGAATGTAAATGGCTATGATACACCGGAAATCCGAAATTGTTTTGTCTTATTATTGAAAGAAAATAATTTTGATGTTCGATATGAGGCAATAACTGGTTTAGCAAAGAGGCTTAATAAAAGTGTTGCTCAGCTTATAATTCAAGAATTAAGTGAAGATAAGATAGATGATAGAATGATAGAACTAATAAGCTACTTAAGAGATGTTTCGTTATTACCTGTGCTTTATCAGATAAAAGATAAATTTGGCTCATCCAAAAAATTAAATATGTGTATAGAAAATTTAGAGAAATTAAAAGTCAAAACAAAATTTACCCAATAGAAGTTTTTTATGGCTTGAAGAGCAATAGCGGAGAGTAAATTCTCTGAAAAATGCAGGCGAGTAGTAAAGTGAGAACTGATAATGACATAAAAAAGTGGAGGTATGATGATGGTAAGATCAGCATATGATAAAAAAAAGGATGATATTCACTTTGAGTATTGGCAACGATGCAGGTATTTACCTGAAGATAAATTAATAGCTTTGCTTGATCATGATAATTTTAAATTAAGCTTAGAAGCTGCAGCATCATTGCAGTTAATGGGTGGAAGTAAAATTATCCGGCTTGCTCAAATGGATAGTTTTAGTAATCGTTATAAACGCAGAGCCCTGGCTGCTTTTATTTTAGGACAAATCAAGTTAAACACTATAGAAGAAAAAATATCTTTGAAAATATTGTATGATTTAGCTTTAAATGATCAATCTGCTATCGTACGCTCTTATGCGGTATCATCTTTTGGTCATCGCTGCGAAAAAGCTAAAAAGAAATACGCAGACACTTTATTATCCCTTGCTCAAAGTACCGTACTGGATAAATCTGTCATGGTGAGAGTAAGTACAGCTTTTGCTTTATCCGTATTTAAAAATAGAGCATCAATACCATTACTGATTAAACTTTTAAAAGATACTCATAGTGAAGTAAAAAATTGGGCAGCATTCGCGGTGAATGTAAATAACTATGACACACCGGAGATTCGTAATTGCTTTGTATTATTATTAGATGAAAAAAACTTTGAAGCTCGATTTGAAGCAATAATTGGTTTAGCAAAGAGGCAAGATAAGCGTGTTACTCAGATACTAATTCATGAATTAAGTCAGGAAAGAATATATGATGAAATGGTTGAGGTTACAGCATATCTGGGAGATGTTTCTTTATTACCAACTCTTTATCAAGTAAAAGATAAATTTGGTACATTCAAAGAATTAAACACTTCAATTAAAGTGTTGGAACATTTAAAGTCAAAATTATAGATTTTTGAAATTAGATAAGATAGGTTAATGCTCAATATAATAACAATAAATTAATAAAATATGTAATAAAAAAATAAGGTAAATCAATAGAAATGTATTTAGAAGTAGCGAACCGGAAGCAAATAGTTTGATCCTCTGGATACTGATTTTCCGGATATGTATTACTAATATGGTATCTGGCTCTATCAACTACTTTTAATTGTAACTATGCTTGATAAGCAAGGGGAATCTGATAAGGTTAGCAGATAAACATAGGTAGTGAGGTCTGAATGAAAAAATAATAAGTAGCTAATAATTGATATGTTTAGTAATTTATAATTATAATAGCTGCAAATTAATCAGGTTAATGTTTATTTCAATTAATTTTAATATAATATGGTAATTTTTTTTATTATTCTCTTTATTTTTTCTATATTGGTTTCTATTTATATAGATAGAAGTCATAAAAAAAAATATTTAGAGAGTTTAAAAAATACTAGAAAATATTTGGACGATGAAGAAATTTTGAATTTATATCATGACAGTGAATTCTCTGAAACCAGTATTTTGGAACTATGGCATGAAGTTGCCAATAATTTTGACGTTCCCTCAGGTTATTTGAGACCAGAAGATGAGCTGGCGGATATGGGTATAATAAATTTTACAGAAGATCACCCTAAGCTAGAAGATATAACAGATATTGCAATAGAAAGAATGAAAGCGTTGAATAAACCAATTAATTTACAGGATATTTCAACACTTGATGATTATATAAGAGCATTAGCTGTTAAAAAGTAGATAAATTATTCAATTTAAATATTAGGTAATCTTATTATACTTCTAAATAGAAAATGTCGGATAGAAATCAGCAGAAATTATTTTTTATAAGATTAATGAAATAATTTTGACTTATAATTTCAGGCATTATTAAATGCCAATTTATAAATTAAAAAAACGTTGAAGATTCTAAAAAATATGATAATAATGTATGGGTAAATAAAATTACGCATTAATTTTACATTAGACTAATATGGAAAGCGGATTAAGAAAAGGTTATTTGGCAAGAAATGATTATTTCCGTGTTTATATTTGCGGATTTGTGGAGAGAATGGATACAGGTGAATCTTATGCAAGTTGTGAAGGTATAAGCGAGTGGGAATATAATACTATTACAGATATAAGAATTAAAGAATTGACGGAGCAAGCTGAAAATTTTATTTATCATTTAGGCAAACCTGAAGACTGGAAACGACCGTATCGTTATTGTGTGGCTCGTTATGCCAAACAGATTTTAAAGGATGATATTTTTAGTGAAAATTTAAATTATAACAAAGATATAAATGATAAATATATATATCGCTACACAATGATTTCACGTTTAAAGGAAACTGCATTAATCAAAAAATTAAATTTATTAACGTATGAAGAAAAAAACAGTTGTTTATACTAAAGGATTGGGAAAAGAAAGCGTATCGTTATGAGGACGTATTTTATGGAGTCTTTTGTCGAAGATGTATGTATGAATTTTTGAATGATAAAGAAATTTTTAAAAAAGATTACAAGCGATATGAAGCAGAATTCGAGCGATTCAGAAAAGAATATGAATTATTTAGATAAATATTATTATTTCAAATAAGCTGATATTTTATGAATAAAATACAAAACAAATTTATAGGATTATGTCTGGCAAAAAACAATTATTTTGCAGCCACTATTTGCCGTTTGGAAGAAGTAGAAGGTTATGTTAATGTATATGTAATGGTGAATAGAAAAGATACATGGGAATTTTATAAATCTTTTAATATTCAAAGTATGTCCTCTGATTTAGGGCAGAAGCAATGGTTTGAGACCGCGGAAAAATTTATTGCTCAGTTAGAAAAACCTGAAGATTGGAAAAAACCACATCGATTCTGTTTAGCCCGCTATGCCAGACAAGTGTTAGCTGATAGTATTTTTCATAATAATTTAGCTTATTTTAAAGAGGTCAACGATGTAGGTGTATACATATGGTATTACTATAGGAATTCCCGTTTTCAGGAGGTTATATTAATTAGAAATTTAAATTTATTATCAGCTGAAGAGACAAAGCAGTTATTTATACTTAAAGAGTGGGAGAAACAGGCATTTCCCTATCAGGATATACATAGTGCACTTTATGGTCGAAAATATCTGTATAAACGCATATATAATAGAAATAAATTTAAAGATTATTATGAGAAATATAACAATGAATTAAAAAATTTTATTGCTGTAAACAAAGACAATATTATTGGAAAATCTTAAAATTCATTGTATTTAACATAGATGACAAGGTATTCGAAATGATTATTAGATATACCTTTATTCTATAAAATATACTTAAAAAGATTATGGTGAAAATTTATAATAAAAATAGATAAGCTTGTCAGAGTCATATCCCGATGATGCTTTTGTAAGCTAAAAAGTAAAAGAAAGCGTGTAAAAATAAAAGCATTGAACAAAATTTTTACTTACTAATTGAGATTAGTAATCCTCAGAATCCATATTGTGAAGATAAACATAAATATGAACCTATTGCGGGGTAAGGATTAATGATAAATTGTTACTTAGGACATAATAGATGATGTACTTAGTTGGCCTGGAGGAAAACTTCATCTGTATATGATGCACTTGAGCAGATTGTTTTACGTATACTTTTGGAATATTATGAAAAATTTTTGTTCTTATAAAAGAAATAGAGGATGTCATAGTGAGCTTAGTCAATTAAAAAATCTTTTAAAGGGTGGAGGGTTAAACTCAGAAAGAAATAAAAAGAAAGTAATTAAATTAAAAAATATAGATTGATGTTGATATGTTTACTTATATTTTATATATTAAACATATAAAATATAAAAAAGGATATAAAAAATGCAGACTTTATTTCGTTTAAGTTATGTAACTTATTCATATCATGGAAACAAGAAAATCTCACAGGAATCACCGAATTCTGACGATTTTGATGGTGAGGCATTTCAAACTTTAGGTATTTATAGTACTTATGAAATAGCTTTAGAAAGAAAAAAAATTTTTCAAAAATTTATTATGTAAGTAATTTGAAAAGATTAGATATTGATGAGACTTATTTAGATGTGGATGAGTGGCGTGAAGGATTTGTCACTATATAAACAAAACAAAAAAAATTAAAATGGGAGTTATTATGACGGAAAAAAAAGTATATGTTTTAATCCATGCTAAGGAAACAAAACAGAGCGGTATACAAGAATTTGTAATTGGTTTTTTTTCTTCCTTGGAAAGAGCAATTGAGGAAAAAAAGAAACGGGAGAATGTCTTAGGTTTTAAAGATTATCCTGAAGGATTCAGAGTAGAGGTATTTGTAATTGATAAAGATATTTGTCAAGAAATCATATATCTGTAGGCAAAAATTTATCCCATAAAATGATAGTAATATGTAGCTTCAAAAAATCTTTTAACGTTATGCAATAAAAAGATGATAATGAAGCTGCATTAGATTTAGATAAACTATAAAATTGATAGTAGAAAAGAACATATAAAGAGTAAAAGTATTATTTAATTGAATTTTAAATATTATATATTCTTAAAAAAGTTGTAGTGGATTTTAAAAACTGATTTAAAAAGAACATTGAAAAAATTAATATAACCTAGGAAAACCAGCAAAAGGTGATTCCATAAATTTTTAAAAACTGTTTCTTACAGAAATAAAATTTAATCTAAAAAATAAAGTACTATTTATAAGAGAGTAAAATGTTACAAACTGAAGTGACTATAGAATTTATCATATGCGGCCCTAATTTTAATCCAGATAGTGTAACCAAAT
Organism: Snodgrassella sp. W8158; assembly: GCF_016100435.1. Lineage (NCBI taxonomy): Bacteria > Pseudomonadati > Pseudomonadota > Betaproteobacteria > Neisseriales > Neisseriaceae > Snodgrassella > Snodgrassella sp. W8158. Next base: position 47,886 of record NZ_JACFSM010000002.1, read on the forward strand.
TACTAGGAATTTCGCCTACAAAATATACTATCAGGGGAAGTATGAAAAATTGCAAATATAGCCCGGCTATAGAAACCACCTGGTGTTTACAGCATTGTATAAATTCACTTAATGATCTGGATCATCAAGTACGTCAGATAATTGATAGGATTGAAAACAAACTAAATATATTATTAACATTTAAAGAAGAAAATGATATAGATTTTGTATTCACAATTTATGGTCATGTGTATAAGAATGAAAAGCGATCTGACATATATTTGAAAAAAAATACGTTAGATTTCATAGCTGATTTAGGTAGTAAATTAACGATGGATATCGAATTTTGGTAAATAGATATACCAATATATATAAATTATTTAGTAAGCAAGATTTAATGAATTATATTGCAGATATAATTGCAAAATTAGATAGAATTAATTCCGCTTTTATTAGATCATTTTTTTCTATTCTGTTAGATAGTGACGATAAAGAAGTTATTCAGTATATTTCGTCGATTATCAATAGTAATAAGTTAGTAAATAAATTATCTGATAAGGAGTTAACTCTATTGAAAAGACAAATTTTGTAAACTCTTTATTTTTAATAAAGTATGTTTTTTGTATAATAAAGTATAATACAATGTTGATTACACAAAAAAGTAATTGTTAATTTATGAGGAGTAATAAAGTAATGAGTGCGTTTGATGAAGAGATTGAAATTGAAATTGATGAGATAATCAAAAAAAGTAATAATTTTGGATATGATTTAAAACAATATTTAGATAATCTTCCAGAAAAACAATTAAGAAGAGCTATATATATTTTATCAAGACACTATTATCATATGGATGTTTCATCAGAAGAAATGTTTAAATTTATAGTTTATATGTTTTCTGATGATAAAATAATATCCCAAGTTACTTTTGATAATTTTGCTTATTATTTTGTATCGATAAGAGATTTTAATAGTGCTCAAAAATATAAATTGAAAAATATAGTAATGGAAAAAATGGAGATTCTATGCAGAAATTCCGTTGACCCTTATAATATGAACACTTTATTAAATCATTTATTTAGTAAGCAAGATTTGATGGATTATATTGCATATCTAATTGAAAAATTAAATAGAATTAATTCTGATTTTATTACATCATTTTTCTCGATCTTATTTTATAATGACTATAAAGAAGTTATTCAGTATATTTCGTCGATTATCAATAGTAATAAGTTAGTAAATAAACTATCTGATGAGGAGTTAACTCTATTGAAAAGACAAATTTTGTAAACTCTTCGTTTTTAATAAAATATTGTTTTTAAATATTTATAATTTATTTACTCATTCATATGGTTGTAAATATTGTTTTGGTACGGTTTGAACCAGCCATACTCCATTTTCCGCCAGATAGAATTGATATCCTGCCTGATACATTATTAAGGCGTGTATTTGCAGCACAATAGGGCTGCCATGACGTGTGCCGACTTTTATCGCAGTATTCACATCTGCTGACAGATGTACATAATGGCGGCTCCCTGCGATTAATCCTTGCTGTTTGATTGAATCCATAAATCTTGTGGCTGTACCATGATATAAAAACTCTGGCGGTTTTTGCGCATTATGACTGATATGAACCTGATCAGTTGAATGTCCTTGTGCTGCACGAATTTTTAAGCCATCTTCAGATATGGTAAATCGTTTTTTATCACTTGTTTTAACAACCACTTCGATAATATTTCTGGTGAGTTGTTCTCCATGCAGGTTTGCCTGTTTGATTAAGTATTCTATATTTACCCATCCCTGCTGATCTAAGGTGATATCTATTGTTTCCGGCTTATGTCTTAGAATATAACTTAGGAATTTACTGGTTTTGATAATTTTCTCTGACATTAATTTTGTATTCATATGTTCTATATTGTATTAATTTGAAACCATAGTTTATTAAGTTAAGTATTAGTTCATTGGTGTTGTGTTGGCTGATTTTAATATAGTGAATGTATATTAAAAACGAGAAATAGTATATGTTAAAAACATAAGATTGGTTGAAGAATAGTTAGTTATACCGGAAAATTTTTGAAAATTCAGAGGATTAATTTTTTTACTAGGAGGATAACTAAAAGTATTGATGGTAGTGATGCAGTAAAAAATATATGAAGTCAGTAAAATTGTTAATGAGAATGAGTTATTGCGAAACAAATTTTATTTTTAAGCTTGGTCTGCGTTGATACAACAGCCACCGGATGGTTTTTTATTGATGATAGTAATTAATTGTTTATCGCTCCAGAGCACGTGGATTTTATAGAATCAGGCTGTGGTTATACATATTGCTCAGCCTGATTCTATTAGGAAAGATTAAGGTATCAGTACTGCACGGCCATTAATCTGCCCTTTAATCAATTTATCGTATACTTCCAGAGCCTGTGAAAGGGGGTAGGTGGTGTATTCGATATTTATAATACCTTTTCTTTTCATGTCCAGTACTTCCATCAGTTCAACCCGTGAACCCCAATAGGGTGTACAAAGCGATGCTCCCCATGGCTGATTCATGCAGTGCCAGTCGAGTTTGCCGCCACCCAGACCAACTACTGTCCAGTCGCCGTTTAATCCGACTGTTTGTGCGCCCAAAGTCAGAGTTGGCTTATTACCAACAAAATCAAGTACGACGGCACATTTCTTCACACCGGTAATACGGGTAATTTCTTCGACAATGCTATCGGTATCGCGGTCGGTACGTATTACATAATCCGCACCATATTTTTTGGCCAGTTCCAGTTTTTCATCATTAATATCACCGGCAATAATGGTGGCTGAATATAGCTGTTTCAGGATTTGTACAGCCATATGTCCTAAACCACCTATGCCGATTACGAGAACAAAAGCCGATGGTGTTATTTTGCCGGCAGAACGTTTAATTGCATGATAGGGAGTTAAGGCTGCATCGGAGAGAGGGGCCACTTCTTCCGGGTGCAGGTCATGCAAAGGTACGAGTAAACGGCTGGAAGGAACAATCATGTATTCAGCCATGCCGCCATTGGTACCCAGTCCACCGCCGAGGATCGGAGATTCCGACTGATGTTCACAGTAGTTTTCCATAGATTGCTGACAAGGCTGGCAATGTCCGCAACCCCATGGTCCGTATACCATGACTGCGTCGCCTACTTTAAAATCAGTTACTCCTTCGCCCAGTTCTTCAACCCATCCGGCATTTTCATGTCCCAGGGTAAATGCAGGAGCACCAGCAGGGATACCACTTTCGATCAGGTGTATATCTGAGTGGCACACGCCGGCTGCACCGATTTTAATCAGTATTTCACCAGCTTTGGGTTTTGGTTTTTCGATTTCATCTATGCGGATATCGTGTTGTGCATGCAATCTGACAGCTTTCATGTTTTTCTCTTTTTCTGTTGATAAGATAAATATATAAATTAATAGTTAATCAATTTGTTTAATTTGTGTCAAGTTACTAGTTTTTATTATATATTTTGTTTATTTTAATAGTTCTGTTTTTTTATGTTATTTTTAAATTAAATTTGTATTTTTCTGCTGATTTATCTGATTTTTTTATTCTGGATTTTGTTTAAATCTATAGTACAAATTTTTAAAATGTAAATAAAGCTGTATCAATTAAGATATTTTTGATATATGTCTCCTGATGAGTTTCATCATTGATACTAATCGATAACTGACTGGTGTTATTTATGATGATTAATATTTGATAGCTGATTCAAATAGATTTTTTCAGTGTTGGATTTGCAATTTGAAATAGCTGGTTTGCAATAATATTGATTGGGTCGGAAAACCATATGTAATAAATGTAATTGATTTGACTCTGGTGTCAGTAAAGCTATAAATCAGTTTGTACATTGGTGTTATGAAATTGAATTCTGCTATTTTATAAAATGAAACAGGACGGTTGATTTTTAACCGTCCTGTTCTCATGTTGTTGATTTCTGTCTAAGCTCAGTGCTGATAACCTTTATTGTATTTTTTCTCCAGCCATGAGAAGAACCAGCTTAAGGCGATGGTCATTATCAGATAGATTATGGCAATGGTGTATAGCGGTGTCTCGTAGTTAAGATAACGTCCGGCTGCTGCGCGGGCAGCAAAAGCCAGTTCGACTACGGCGATGGCGGATAAAAGTGAGCTGTCTTTAAGTAAGGTAATAAATTCGTTGCCAATTGGCGGCAGCATACGGCGGATAGCCTGTGGCAGAATGACATAGCGCATGGCTTGTGTATAACTCAGACCAAGAGAGCGGGAGGCCTCGAATTGTCCGCGGTCTATTGACTGGATGCCTGCACGGAAAATCTCGGTAATGTAGGCTCCTGAATTAACTGAAAGTGCAAGTACGCCGGCAATCAGTGCACCGTAGCTGCGGCGCAGTTCGACAGCCAGATCGCCACTGATAATCAGACCGTCAGCAGGGTTGATGAGCAGTGGAAACCAGACAAAATACCAGATGAAAATCTGTACAAACAGGGGTGTGCCACGGAAAATGGTTACATAGAGCAGGGAAATCTGGCGCAATGACCATACGAAAGCACGCATAGGCAGCCCGCCTTTTTCAATGCGGATAATGCGTGCAAGGGCAAAAATCAGACCGAGAAGTGTGCCCATAAATGTGGAAATCAGGGTGACGCCGAGTGTTGTAAGCGCACCGTAATAAAACATTTCACGGTATTCGTAGATGATGTCAAAACGAAAGGCCATTGTGTTACCTAATAAATTTTCTGAGGTGTTGCTGGCTATTGATAGCCTTAGCGTCAGGTTGGCGGCTATTTTAGCAAGAAATAGGGGGATAACTGTATTAAAATTTGTTTGTTCTTGAGAATAAAGTGGATTTGATGGTTGAAACGGCTGGAAAATCCTGAGCAATTGCGCTGGCTAAGGCTGGCTGAAATGTTTACAATGATACGTTTTATTATTTGATTTATTCAAGAATTGTATGCGAGTTTGGTTGGGGAGCGGGCAACAGCCGGATTGGCCGGATGGTACTGCGGTGACTATCGGTAATTTTGACGGGGTTCATTGCGGGCACCGGCATATTTTGATGCGTTTGCGTCAGGAAGCCGGACAGCGCGGGCTTAGTTCGGTGGTGATGATGTTCGAGCCGCAACCACAGGAATTTTTTGCGCAGCAGGCAGGGAAAACTTTGCCGTTTCGTCTGACTCCGCTGCGCGATAAGCTGGATCTGCTTGCTGCAAGCGGCTGTGTTGATGCGGTTTATGTTGTGCGGTTTAATCAGCAGTTTGCAGCTATGCAACCGATGGATTTTATCAGTCAGATGCTGGTTAAGCATTTGCACACGCGCTATTTGCTGGTAGGTGATGATTTCCGCTTCGGTACACGGCGCAGCGGTGATTTTACTTTATTGCAGGCGCAGAATGAGTTTGTTACTGAGCACACACCTTCAATTGTGGTTGAAGATGTGCGCGCATCCAGTACTGCGGTGCGGATGGCACTGGCTTCGGGTAATCTGGCTTATGCACAGTTGTTGCTGGGGCACGAGTATACGCTGAGCGGTCGTGTGAAGCACGGGGCCAAACTGGGGCGTGAACTGGGTTGTCCTACTGCTAATGTGCATTTACCGGCTTTGCACTATGCTCTGAACGGGGTATTTGTGGTCGATGTATCTGGAGCTTTCGGGCGTAAGCGCGGGGTAGCCAGTTTTGGTAAAAACCCGACTGTGTCTTCGGGCAGTTTACAAAAGCTTGAAGTGCATATTTTTGATTGTGAAGATGATTTATACGGGCAGCGTTTACAGGTGCATTTTTTGCATAAGCTGCGCGATGAGCTGAAGTTTGAGTCGCTGGCTGCGTTACAGACGCAGATTTTTGCTGATATGGAAGCTGCCCGAATATGGCAGGCTGCCTGAATAGCAGGATTATGTTCGGGTGGCCGTAAAATTTATTGAACTGAATTTATTTGAATATTAAAAGTTAAATATATTTTAAAGAGAAAGTCATGACTGACTATAGTAAAACAGTAAATTTATTGGATACGCCGTTTCCGATGCGCGGTAATCTGGCCAAGCGTGAAGGCGGCTGGCTGAAATCTTGGTATGAACAGAAGCGTTATCAGAAACTGCGTAAACTCGCAGCAGGAAGACCTAAATTTATTCTGCATGATGGTCCTCCATATGCCAATGGTGATATTCATATCGGCCATGCTGTAAATAAGGTATTGAAGGATATTATTATCCGGAGTAAGACGCTGGCTGGTTTTGATGCACCATATGTTCCGGGCTGGGATTGTCACGGCTTGCCGATTGAGCTGATGGTGGAGAAAAAGCACGGCAAGAATATTCCGGCTGCAAAATTCCGCGAGTTATGCCGGGAATATGCACGGGAACAGATTGACCGGCAGAAAAAAGATTTTATGCGTCTGGGTGTACTGGGTGACTGGGAACATCCATATCTGACTATGGACTATCAAACCGAGGCAGATATTGTGCGTACGCTGGGACGAATTCAGCAGGGCGGTTATTTGTATCGTGGTGAGAAGCCGGTACAGTTCTGTCTGGATTGCGGCTCTTCGCTGGCAGAAGCAGAGGTAGAGTATAAGGATAAGGTTTCTTATGCGATTGATGTGGCTTATCAGTTTAAAGATAATGCTGCAGTGGCGAAAGCTTTCGGATTGAATGAGCTGCTGGGTGAGGTATATGGTGTTATCTGGACAACAACTCCGTGGACTTTGCCGGCCAGTCAGGCAATTTGTGTCGGGCCAGAAGTGGTTTATCAGTTGATTGATACGCCTAAAGGTAAGCTGGTGCTGGCTAAAGAACTGGCTGAGGCGGCTTTAGCCCGGTTTGGTTTTGGTGCGGATGATACGGCGGTACTGGCTGAAACAGCTGGCCGGCAACTGGAAAATCTGCATTTAAATCATCCGTTTCTGGATAGAGATATTCTGGTATTACTGGGTGACCATGTTACTACCGAAGCTGGTACTGGTATGGTACATACTGCTCCGGCACATGGTCTGGATGATTATTTTGCCTGTCTGCGCTATGGGATTAAGTTGTATAACCCGGTAAATGCTGAAGGGCGCTATATTAGTGATGTGCCACGGTTAGCCGGTATGACAGTCTGGGAAGGTAACCCGGTGGTAATCGACTGGGTTGCGGAAGAAGGTAAGTTACTCTCTAATGGCAAAATTACCCATAGTTATGCACATTGCTGGCGCCATAAAACACCATTGATTTACCGGGCAACCGGTCAGTGGTTTATCGGTATGGATAAGGAAGGTACCGATGGTAAAACATTGCGCAATAAGGCTATGAATGCTGTTGATGTTACTGAATTTTTTCCTGCATGGGGACGTGCGCGTCTGGAGGCAATGATTGAAGGGCGTCCGGACTGGGTGGTTTCCCGCCAGCGTTACTGGGGTACTCCGATGGCGTTTTTTGCGCATAAGGAAACCGGTCAGTTGCATCCGCGTTCGGCTGAATTACTGGAAGAGGTAGCTAAGCGGATTGAGCAGCACGGAATTGAAGCCTGGTTTGCATTGGATAAGCATGAGCTGTTAGGGGCTGATGCAGATGAATATGAAAAGCTGCCGGATACGCTGGATGTCTGGTTTGATTCGGGCAGTACGCATTATGCAGTATTGCGCCAGCGCCCTGAATTGGCATGGCCGGCTGATTTGTATCTGGAAGGTTCGGATCAGCATCGCGGCTGGTTTCAGTCTTCATTGCTGACAGCTTGTGCAACGGTTGGCAGTGCTCCTTATAAACAGTTGCTGACACATGGTTTTGTGGTGGACGGTAATGGGCAGAAGATGTCCAAATCTGTTGGGAATGTGGTTGCACCGCAAAAGGTCAATGACAGTCTGGGTGCTGATATTCTGCGCCTGTGGGTGGCTTCTACCGATTACTCCGGTGAACTGGCCATTTCTGATGAAATTCTGAAACGGGTTTCTGAAAGCTACCGTCGTTTGCGCAATACGCTGCGCTTTTTGCTGGCCAATCTCAGTGATTTTAATCCGGAAACGGATGCAGTAGCGATTTCAGATATGCTTGAGCTGGACCGCTATGCTCTGGTATTGGCTCAGCAGTTGCAGGAGCGCGTAGCCAATGATCACTTTACCCGTTATGCATTCCATTTTGCGGTACAGGATATTGTGCATTTCTGTTCGGAAGATATGGGTGCTTTCTATCTGGATATTCTGAAAGACCGTCTGTATACAATGCAGGCAGGCAGCCATGGCCGTCGGAGTGCACAGACTGCGCTTTATCATATTACGCGTAATCTGGTGTTGCTGCTGAGTCCGATTCTGTGCTTTACGGCTGAAGAAGCCTGGGCTGTTTTAACAGGTAATGATGAGGATAGTGTGCTGTATCATACTGTACATGGGTTCCCGTCTATGGCTGAGGCGGAATTAGCCGGTCTGGCACAGAAATGGCAGGCAATCCGTGCAGTAAGAGATACTGTTAATGCGGCTATTGAGCCTTTGCGTGCTGATAAGAATGTTGGTTCGTCATTACAGGCCGATGTGGCTATTCGAGTACCGGCGGATATTCTGCCTTTTGTTACGGCAATTGGTGATGAGTTACGCTTCGTGCTGATGGTTGCCAAGGTTACTGTTGAGCAGGGTGATGAGCTGTCGGCTACGGTCACTGTTGATCAGGGTACTAAGTGTGAACGTTGCTGGCATTATACAAATGATGTGGGTTCTGACCCGAAACACCCGACAATCTGCGGTCGTTGTGCACTTAATATCGATGGTGCCGGTGAACAGCGGTTATATGCTTGATGCGGGTTAATGATTTTAATTTTGCCGGTTATTTTGGCATGATTTGAATGATTCAGGCGTAATTGGTTTGGCCGGTTACGCCTGTTTGGTTTTTAGGGAAGGTTATGCTGAGTAAAAAATTGTTTTTATATGGTGCAATTATTATTGCGGGACTGATAGCTGACCAGTTAACGAAATATCTGGTTTTATGCCATATTCAATATCTGGAAAGAATTACGGTAATACCGGGTTTTTTTGATCTCACACTGACATATAACCCCGGCGCGGCGTTCAGTTTTCTTGCAGATGCCGGAGGCTGGCAAAAATTCTTTTTTATGGGACTGGCTCTGGTGATTTGTGTTTATCTGTTGCGTGCAATTATCCGTGATGAATTCGCAAAGCTGGGTAAAGTTGCTGCAGCCATGATTATAGGAGGGGCCGCAGGTAATGTAACAGACCGGCTGGTGCACGGGCATGTGGTTGATTTTCTATTGTTCTACTACCATAATTGGTTTTATCCGGCATTTAATGTTGCTGATAGCCTGATTTGTGTCGGTGCGGTGTTGCTGGTGCTGGAAAGTATTTTCCATCAGAAGAAAAAGGCGGTCTGATTGATTCGTCTGTGATGAATTCAGCCAGGTAACGGGATGTTTAATGAGTGACAAAAAGATTTTACTGGCCAATCCGCGTGGATTCTGTGCCGGTGTAGACCGTGCTATAAGTATTGTAGAACGGGCACTGGAAGAGTATGGTGCTCCGATTTATGTACGGCATGAAGTAGTACACAATAAGTTTGTGGTTGATAATTTGCGCAATAAGGGTGCGGTATTTATTGAAAATCTGGATGATGTGCCTCCTGATGCGACGCTGATTTATTCTGCTCATGGTGTATCTCAGGCTGTACAGCAGGAAGCAGTTGCACGCGGCTTTCGTATTTTTGATGCTACGTGTCCTCTGGTAACTAAGGTTCACCGACAGGTATCTCGGCTGGATGAACAGGGTTATCAGATTATTATGATTGGTCATAAAGGCCATCCGGAAGTTGAAGGAACGATGGGGCAATTGCCGCCGGGTGTGATGTTGCTGGTGGAAACAGTTGCTGATGTGGCAAGTTTACAGGTCCGCAATGAAGAAAAGCTGGCACATGTGAGCCAGACAACGCTTTCGGTTGATGAAACCAGCGGTATTATCGCCGCTTTAAAACAGCGTTTTCCTCACATTAAAAGTCCGCATAAAGAGGATATTTGTTATGCAACCACCAATCGTCAGGATGCAGTGAAAAAACTGGCTGCTACCTGTGATGTGGTGATTGTAGTGGGATCTCCTAATAGTTCGAACAGTAATCGTTTGCGTGAAGTGGCAGCATTACTGGGTGTTGATGCCTATATGGTTGACAATGCCGGCTGTCTGCAAACACAGTGGTTCAGTGGTAAGCATCAGGTTGGTATTACAGCCGGTGCTTCAGCTCCTGAGGTACTGGTGAATGATGTTGTACAAACTATTGTTTCCTGGGGATACCCGACAGTTACCGAAGGTGCTGGTGTGGAGGAAAATATTATGTTTGTTCTACCGAAAGAACTGCGTGGCTCATCATGAGTACGCCGATTTTATCCGGTGAGGGTGTGTGTCAGCGTGCCCATGATGATGGCAGGATGTTATTACAGGATATCGATTTTCAGCTCTGGGCTGGTGCGCGTGTGGCAATCAGCGGTGCATCCGGGGCAGGAAAATCGGTTTTTTTACGTACGATTTCTCTGCTGGATTTACCAGCTTCGGGCACGCTGTATTGTCATAATCAGCCGGTTCGTCTGAATGCACATTGTATTGCACAGCATCGCAGCCAGATCGCTTATGTACGTCAGCAGGCGGTGCTGATTCCGGGTACAGTGCGTGATAATCTGTTTTTACCTTTTACTTTGCATCATTATCAGCATAAAAAATTTCAGCCGGATAATGTACAGCGTGTGTTAGAGAGTCTGGGTAAAGATGGTAATTTCCTGGAACGGGATGCAACGGATTTATCCGGAGGAGAGGCTCAGCTGGTGTGTTTGTTGCGTATATTGCAATTAAATCCGCCGGTTTTGCTGCTGGATGAGCCAACGGCTTCTCTGGATGAAGATTCGGCACAGGCTGTACAAAAGCTGGTCGGTCAATGGCAGAAAGATAATCCTCAGGCTGCCTATATTTGGATTTCACATAGTGAGCAGCAGATTAATCAGGTAGGTGATGAAATCTGGTATCTGGATGCCGGACGGATTACTCACACCAGAAAATCACCACGGGCGGGAGGCAATAATGCAGGGAACTAATTATATTAGTGTTGCAGAACTGGCTCTGGCTTCATTGCTGATTCTGGTGAGTGCCGGTGTTTCATTATGGCTGAAGCTTGGATTGACAAAACGTATTCTGATTTCAGCAGTTCGGGCTATTGTGCAGCTGTCCATTGTAGGTTTGTTATTAAAATGGATATTTGCCTCTAATCAATGGTACTGGGTACTGCTGATTATTGTTGTTATGACTGTGATTGCCGGCTTTTCTGCGCGTTCGCGGGGCAGTTATGTATATCGGGGCTTGACCCGTGATGCTTTATCATCTGTATGGCTGGCTTCGTGGTTAAGTGCTGCTGTGGGATTATATGCGGTACTGCATATCCGCCCATGGTATTCACCGCAGTATGTGATTCCCCTTCTGGGGATGGTATTGGGTAATTGTCTGACAGCTGTAGCATTGTGTCTGGACCGTTTAACACAGGATTTACGTCAGCAACAGGCTCGTGTAGAAGTAATGCTGTCTATGGGCGCTACAGGCTGGGAGGCTTATCGGGATACTGCGCGTGCAGCGGTAGTAGCAGGGATGTTACCAACAATTAATCAATTGAGTGTAGTGGGGTTGGTAAGCTTGCCGGGTATGATTACCGGGCAGATTCTGGCCGGTGCATCTCCTGATCAGGCAATCAGGTTTCAGCTATTTACTATGTTTCTGATTTGTGCCGGTTCTGCCGGTGGTTGCTTATTATGTGCGGTTTTTGTTTACCGGCATGTATTTAATCGTTGCTGGCAATTTTGCAGCTGGCGTTTGAGACGCAGAAAAGCTGATAAGATTTAGTGATTTAATTTATATATTAAACAAACCGGTTGCCTATAGAAGTTGGCAACCGGTTTGTTTCAGTTATAAGCCGGACATCATCTGTAACATCATTATTTGTACGGATATTCTGATAAGTTTAGATGACTAAATTCAGGCAATTTCATCAATCCATGCCTGCTGAACCGCTTCGAGTATGCGCTCGCCGCAGTGCTCCGGATTGTCATCAAATTCTGGTAAAGCCAGTATCAGATCACGCAGTTGGGTAAAGCGGATACTGGTAGGGTTGATGTCTTCGTAGCGGTCGGCCAGTTCTTCGGCGATTCGGTGTATATCAGTCCATTTCATGGTTTAAGCCTGCACTTAATTAGATAATTAAAAAATATTATTAATTCAATCGGTTTGGAGAGTATTGTCATCAAATATGATTAATGCTCTTCTCGTGCATGATTGATGGTATATCTGGGAATTTCGATGGTAACATCACTATCAGCCAGACGTGCCTGACAGCTCAGGCGTGAATCGGCTTCCAGCCCCCATGCCTGATCAAGTAAATCTTCTTCCTGTTCAGTCGGTTCAGGCAGGCTATCATATCCTTTGCGGATAAGAACGTGACAGGTTGTACAGGCGCAGGATTTTTCGCAGGCGTGTTCAATTTCAATATCATGCTCAAGTAATGCATCACAAATACTGGTTCCTGTGGGAATGTCACTTAAAACTTTACCTTCAGGACAGAGTTGAGGATGGGGCAGTACAGTAATTTTGGGCATGGTAATTCCGTGTTTCTAAATAAAGCAGGCGTGTCCGGTTTTAAAATAAAACCATTCACGCCGAAAATGTTATTAAATTATACCTTGTACTTTTAGCACGGTGGATACACCGGCATCAGCACTTACGCGCTGATAGAATTTACTCAGATTATGATATGCGCTCAGATCAATGTTACATCTTTTTGTCCAATGTGCTTCTATAAAAATGTAAACATCTGCAATAGTGATATTATCGCCAGTCAGGTAATCCTGCTGAGCAAGAATATTATCAACGAAGGAAAATAAATTTTTCAGAGTAGCACTAGCATAGGCCTTCAGATTCTCCTGTGCTTTTTCATCATCTACCATGCGTGCTGCATAGAAATAAGGTTTAAAGCTCATGTGTAAATCAGAATTGGCAAAGGCCAGCCATTGACGGGCAAGGGCGCGTGCTTTGGGATCGTGTTGTGCTGTAACACCATAAATACCTTTATCCGGTGCAAGATCATTGATGTAATCAATGATTGCCACATTCTGACGCAGTGCCCAGTTGCCGTCAGTCAGTAATGGTACTTGCCCCTGAGGGTTCAGTGCCAGATATTCCGGCGATTTGATTGTGTCGCGGCCTACCTCTTCAGCGGTATATTCAAGTCCGCTCCATTCTAGTGCCACATGCGGTATAAATGCACAGGTATTTGGTATGTAATATAGCTTTAACATGATGTTATCTCCATTGTATCGGCAGACAGTTCAATTTGTCTGCATTTGAAATATCAGATTTCTCTGACGTTTTTACCTTGTAAAGCACGTTGGATATTGCGGTTCATGCGTTTGGCAGCAAATTCATCAGTTGCGTGATTCAATGCATGAATGGCATCACGAATATCCTGAGCATCTCCTTGCCGGATTTGTTGTCGGGTGTGTTCCAATGCAGTTTGAATAGCCTGTTGTTCATCATTGCTAAGTAAGTCTGCGTCCATAGACAGTGCATTGGTGACCGCTACAATAATGCTTTCTGCTTCTACTGTGGCTTCTGTACGGGCACGTTGTCTGGCATCGGTTTGTGCATGAGTAAAACTGTCTTTCAGCATTTGGGTAATAACGGTATCATCAAGTCCGTACGAAGGTTTTACTTCAATATGAGCCTGTACTCCTGTAGTTTGTTCGCGAGCAGAAACAGAAAGCAGACCATCAGCATCAACCTGAAATGTTACCCGTATGCGTGCTGCTCCGGCGGCCATCGGCGGGATACCGCGGAGTGTGAATTGTGCCAGACTGCGGCAGTCTGCGACTAATTCACGCTCACCCTGTACAACATGGATCATCATGGCTGTTTGCCCGTCTTTAAAGGTTGTAAAATCCTGAGCGCGTGCTGTAGGTAAGGTACTGTTGCGCGGGATAACCTTTTCAACCAGTCCGCCATAAGTTTCCAGCCCGAGTGATAACGGGGTTACATCCAGTAACAGCCATTCATCATCATTTTTATTGCCTGCCAGTACATTGGCCTGCATTGCAGCTCCCAATGCTACGACTTCATCCGGATTAAGATTATTCAGCGGAGTCTGACCAAAGAAAGTGGCTACAGCCTGCTGTACATGCAACATGCGTGTAGCTCCGCCTACCATAATTACCCCTTTTATCTCACTTTTACTGATGCCGGCATCGCGCATTGCCTGTTTAACCGGCTCCAGTGTTTTGGCTACCAGAGGCTGAGTTAGCTGATGAAAAGTGTCACGGCTGATATCAGTGAGAATTTTTTGTCCGTTAGAAAGAGTGGCGGCAATGGTGGTTGATGTTTCACTTGTCAGAGCTTCTTTGGCTGCACGTGAAAGTGATTGTAATAATGCGCTATCCTGAGCATTTAACTGTGATAATTTATTCTGTTCCAGCAACCAGCAAAACAAACGCTGGTCGAAATCGTCACCACCCAGAGCACTGTTACCGTTTGTTGCTTTTACTTCAAACAGACCGCGGCTTAAGGTTAGAACTGAAACATCAAATGTTCCTCCGCCAAGATCATAAACGATAAATGTTCCTTCAGCGGCATTGTCCAGACCATAAGCAATTGCAGCCGCGGTGGGTTCATTCAGTAAGCGTAAAACATGCAGACCGGTCAGACGGGCGGCATCTTTGGTTGCCTGGCGCTGTGCATCGTCAAAATAGGCCGGTACGGTAATCACTGCGCCGGCAAGTTCACCACCGAGTGTGTTTTCTGCACGGGTTTTCAAAACACGGAGAATATCTGCAGAGACATCTATCGGGGTTTTATTTCCTGCACGAGTGTGAATGCTGATAATGCGTTCATCATTAGTAAAATGATAGGGCAGATAACGGGTTTCAGACTGATTATTGATATCTTCAAGAGTACGGCCAATCAGACGTTTAGCTGAACTGATGGTGTTGGCCGGATCGATACGCTGTGCTTTTAATGCATCTGTGCCTACTTCCGGTACGCTATCCTGCTGGTAGCGGACAACAGAGGGCAGGGTAATCCTTCCCTGTTCGTCTGCGAGACATTCGGCATAACCACTGCGTACGGTTGCAACTAAGCTATTAGTTGTGCCTAAATCAATACCTACAGCACGACGATGTTCATGTGGTACAGCGGAAAGGCCGGGTTCGGCAATTTGCAATAAAGCCATAATCTGAATTTAGTCCTGATTTCTTAAATATTACTTAATACTTCGATTTTTTTATCAAAGCATATCTCTGATACATTGATTCTGATGATGTCAGGGAAGTGCAGCTTGAATTTCACTTTGTAATTTGTGTAAAAAACGCCCCTGGCGTACCAATTCTGCTGCTTTTTCCGGCTGATTCTGAATAAAGGTCGCATCCAGTTGCTGGTATAAGCCGGTTTGTTCGAGCTCAATAGTTGCTGCAAGTTCTTTCAGTGTTGTCCAGTCAGCTTCTGTACGGGCGTCTTCGAGTGTTTCACGCCATTGCATCTGCTGCATTAAAAACTCAGCCGGAAAGTGCGTATGCTCAGGTGCATCCGCATCTATTCCCTGTTGTTTCAATAAATATGCAGCCCGGTCAAGCGGATTGCTCAGAATACGATAAGCTTCGTTAACGGTAGCAGCCATCATCATGGCCTGCTTTTGTTCAAAAGCACTTCTGGCAGCAAATTTATCCGGATGGCACTGTGCTGCCAGCAGGCGATAATTCTGCTCCAGTTGCTTATCATCAATATTGAACTGTTCGGGTAATTGAAAAAGAGCAAAGTATTGGTTCATGTGGCTCACCTTTATGGTGAAAATTGGGTCAAAGCTAAAGATACCGGACATGAAAAACAGGCTTTTCGCAAAATTTGGTGTAATGCTGTATTTTGCTTATCAGCCGGCAGAATTGCGACATTCCGGCAACAGGGTTATTTATTTAAACATGAAAGCTTTCACCACAACCGCATTCATCTTTGGCATTGGGATTGGCAAATTTAAAACCTTCTTGTAATCCCTCTTTAACAAAATCCAGTTCAGTACCATCCAGATAAACATGGCTTTTAGGATCAACAAATACTTTGACACCATGTTGTTCAAACAATAGATCTTCCGGCTGGATGTTATCAACAAATTCAAGAGTATACGCCATACCCGAACAGCCACTGTTTTTAACCCCGAGACGAATACCTTCGCCTTTACCACGTTTGGTCAGATAATTGCTAATATGCTTAGCGGCTTTTTCAGTCAGAGAAATCATATTCTCACCTGTTGGAAATTTGTCCTGAATTTACTATGCAGTACCTTCAGGGTTTTTACAATTATGATTAAAACGACGTTTGTAAGATGAAAGAAATGAGCGCTTAATGGCAATATTTTCTTCACAGTTAATACAAAAACGTGTACCAGGAAACTCAAGCTGATGTTCAGATGATATTGATTCACCGCATTCCAGGCAAAATTGACTGGTACACATTCTGATATCGTTTAGGCGTACTGCATTAACCGATTGATTGTCATTATTTTCAGTAGTGGGTTCGTTGTTATTTGCGGTACTGCCAAAAATCATCATATTACTCGTTATGTTTTTTTCGATAATCAGCTACAGCAGCCTTAATAGCATCTTCTGCCAGAATAGAACAATGTATTTTTACTGGTGGTAATGCTAGTTCTTCAGCAATGGCACTGTTTTTAATAGCCAAAGCCTCATCCAGACTCTTACCTTTAACCCATTCTGTAATCAGACTTGAAGAAGCAATAGCAGAACCGCAGCCATAAGTTTTGAATTTGGCATCTTCAATAATACCGTTATCACTTACTTTGATTTGTAATTTCATTACATCGCCGCAGGCTGGTGCGCCTACCATACCGGTACCCACGCTCTGGTCACCCTTTTCAAAAGAGCCGACATTGCGCGGATTTTCATAATGATCAATGACTTTGTCACTGTAGGCCATAATAAGTTCCTTTTACAATTCTTCTGATGCCAGAATAACTACAATTGCTTTTATATTCGCAGCAAATAACCTGTTTTTAGTGTGCAGCCCTGCGATATAGCAGGGCAGAATATATCGTTTCAGTCTGAGCTGATTAATGTGCTGCCCATTCGACACTACTCAAATCAATGCCTTCCTGATGCATTTCCCATAATGGAGACAATTCGCGTAATTTACCGATTTTGGATTTAATCAGTTCAGCAGCATAATCAATCTCGGCTTCGGTAGTAAAACGTCCGAATGTAATACGCAGAGAGCTGTGTGCCAGCTCATCATTGCGACCCAGTGCGCGCAGTACATAGCTTGGCTCCAGACTGGCGGAAGTGCAGGCAGATCCGCTGGAAACAGCGATATCTTTAACTGCCATAATCAGACTTTCACCCTCAACAAAATTAAAGCTGATATTCAGATTCTGATAAACGCGATGTTGTAAATCACCATTGATATATACTTCTTCAACACCTTTAATTGCATTGAGAAAACGGTCACGTAGTGCTTTAGCATGAGCATTGTCTTTATCCATTTCCAGACGAGCCAGACGGAATGCCTCACCCATGCCGACAATTTGATGAGTAGCCAGTGTGCCGGAACGGAAACCACGCTCATGCCCGCCGCCATGCATCTGTGCATTCAGGCGGACACGGGGTTTGCGGCGTACATACAAAGCACCAATTCCTTTAGGACCGTAGGTTTTGTGTGCAGACATACTCAGCAAACCAATCTGATTGGCTTTTACATCAATATGAACTTTACCGGTAGCCTGAGCAGCATCGACGTGAAAAATGACTCCTTTTTCAGCACAAAGTGCACCAATAGCTGCAATATCCTGAATCACGCCGATTTCATTATTTACCCACATCACACTGACTAGGGTTGTATCAGGACGGATAGCAGCTTCCAGCTCAGCCATATCAATCAAACCATTTTCCTGTACACCCAGATAGGTAACTTCAAAGCCTTCTCTTTCCAGCTCTCGCATGGTATCCAGAATAGCTTTATGTTCAGTTTTGACCGTAATCAGATGCTTACCTTTACTGGCATAAAACTGTGCCGCACCTTTCAATGCCAGATTGTCAGATTCAGTGGCTCCTGAAGTGAAGATAATTTCTTTAGAATCCGCACCAATCAAAGCAGCAATTTCATTGCGTGCATTTTCTACGGCTTCTTCTGCCTGCCAGCCAAAGCTATGGCTATTGGATGCCGGATTACCAAAAAATTCCGTCAAGTAAGGAATCATTTTTTCAGCCACACGCGGATCAACCGGTGTTGTAGCTGAATAATCAAGGTAGATAGGAAGTTTTACGGTCATTGTCGTGTTCTCTTTAAATATCTATGGCTGCGCCGGAGTATTAATGCAGATTAATTAAGGTAACAGGCTGCTCCGGGTTGCTTTTTTTTTCATTACTGTTGTTATGGTAAGTTCGCTGATTCAGAATGCATTGCAAAGTAATGCCGCGCAGATAGCTGTCTATGGTTTTATTCAGATTTGCCCATAAGTCATGAGTCAGACAGGGTGAACCGTCCTGACAATCAGCATGACCGCCGCAAACGGTAGCATCCAGAGTGTCTTCCGCTGCAGAGATAATATCTGCAATATTAATCTGAGCAGCATCATGACTCAGTACATAGCCACCTCCCGGCCCGCGAATACTTTCTACCAGCCCGGCACGGCGTAATTTTCCGAACAGCTGCTCAAGATAAGACAGGGAAATGCGCTGGCGTTCACTTATTGCAGTCAGGTTTACTGCACCAGATTGCGCATGCATAGCTAAATCCAGCATGGCAATGACGGCAAAACGCCCTTTGGTGGTTAAACGCATGACAAAACCCGAAACAGATTGACAATGTATGAATTATCTAATACCCGACAATTTTAGTCAACTTTATTCATGGATAAATCAAGTAATTATGTCAGAATTAATTCCATCACAAATACATAAAATTCTAAAATTAATACTGGTTAAAACCCTGGAAATACAGAATGTTTCCAGCTGTCTGGCAGCGGAACCGGGTAAATTGTTTTAATTTTTGCGCATGATATTTCCTGATTATTAATAACATTCATCAAATCAGAGCGTTTGTATACGATAAGCACAGAATAATTAAGAAATTCGGAATTATCGGTTTTTCTGAGAACAGGCCAGAATCAAGCTCACGGATAGGAAAATGAAAAAATAATGCAAGCCGTAAAAATACTGAAGTTGTTAATAAAGCTGAGCTAATAGCTTAACTTCAAAAGATATTGATACTTTGTATGGGAAGAAATTAATATTCGAAATATTTATGCTGATTAAAAAATAATATTTCTGATAATAAAACAGGTCTGAATATATTCAGACCTGCAAGAAATGTCCGGAGTAAATGTTATAAACTGGCAAAAGCATCGGTAGCAGCCACCAGAGCAGCCTGATTTGCCGGTTCAAAGCCAGAATGACCAGCCATAGTGACTACCAGTCTGGCATGCGGTAAAGCCTGCTGCAATTCCCATGCGCTTTCAATCGGTGTGCACATATCATAGCGCCCCTGAACAATGACAATCGGAGTATCAGCCAGTATCTGAATATTTTCCAGTAAGGCAAATTCGCTTGCCAGCCAGCAGCGATGGACAAAATAATGATTTTCAATCCTTGCAATTGCCAAGGCACGCTGCGGATCATTATATTCGTCTATACCAGCCTGATTATGCTCTAAATGTACAATACTACTTTCCCATTGGGCCCATGCTTTAGCTGCATTGAGCTGAGTTGTTTCATCCGTATAAGGATGGCATAACAACTCATGATAGGCATCTACTAAATTATGCCGTTTATCTTCAGCAATCGGTGCGAGATAATTCTCCCATGCTTCCGGAAAAATATGATTTGCGCCTTGCTGATAAACCCATGTGATTTCATGTGGCCGGCACAGAAAAATACCACGCAGTATCAGCTCAGTGACTCTTTGCGGATAAGTTTTAGCATAAGCAAGTGCCAGTGAGCTACCCCATGAACCACCAAATACCTGCCAGCATTCAATGTGCAGCATCCTGCGAACTTTTTCTAAATCTTCAACCAGATCCCATGTAGTATTGTCGTCAATACAGGCATAGGGCAGGGAACGACCGCATCCACGCTGGTCAATAATAATAATGCGATATTTTTCCGGATTGAAGAAACCGCGGCATGCAGGCGAGGCACCAGCTCCCGGCCCGCCATGTAAAAAAATAACTGGTTTACCGGCCGGATTGCCGCTTTCTTCCCAGTAAATCTGATGAATTGCAGAAACCTGCAATAATCCAGACTGATATGGTTCAGTTATTGGATACATAAATGTGTTCCCGAAAGCAACTGCAAACTAACTAAATGATTATTATTAAATTATAATTCAATTTGTATCTGGTTTTATCACTGTTCTGCCGGTTGTCTGGGGTTATCAATCAGCGAAACCACTTACGCACGGCATCCAGACCGCCAAAGCGTACATTAATAGACGTTGCAGCCTGTGTTTTTGGTTTGGCGTGGTAGGCAACTCCAAAACCGGCAGCCTGTAGCATCGGAATATCATTAGCACCGTCACCGATTGCCAGTACCTGCATTGGGTTTAGTCCAAGTTCTTCTCTGAATTGAACCAGTAAATCAGCTTTAGCCAGAGCATCAATAATTCTGCCTGCCAGCTCTCCGTTCAGAACATTATCTTGTATCACCAGCTGATTAGCAAAAGTATAATCAAGTCCGTATTGTTGCTGCAGCCGTTGAGTAAAATAAGTAAATCCACCGGAAATCAGCATGAATTTAACTGCATATTTCTGACACTGCTGCAACAGCCATTCTGCACCCGGAGAAAGTTTCAGTACATGTTCATAAACCTGTTTTAATTCTTCAACCGGTAAACCCTTTAATAAAGCTACACGCGCCCGTAACGATTGCTCAAAATCAATTTCACCGCGCATTGAGCGTTCGGTGATGGCCGCAACCTCTGCCTGTAATCCCATTCCGGCAGCAATTTCATCCACACATTCTATGGTAATCAAAGTGGAATCCATATCACTAACAATTAATCCTAAGTCTGCAAAATTCTGATCTGGCAAAATAGCAAAATCAATTTTTTGCTCAATCAGCTGAGTCTGTGCTGATTCAGATAATTCGAAATCAACACTAATCGGCAGCCTCAGCACAGAATTATCAAATGTATATTCCGGATTTGACGGCATAATTGCGTTTAAATGGGATAAATCGCACAGACGTAAATCCGTATGTTGTAAAACCAGAACAGGAAGCATAACAAATATACAGCCAGAAAAAAAATTCAGTATAGACATCCATAATAGGCTTGACAACCAACAGTTAAAAAGAAAATAAGTGCTGAAATCAGAATCCGGAAATTGAGTAAAATTAATCTTATTTAAACTAAAAATAAAAATAAAAAACTTAATTTACATTAAATTCTTTAAACATAAAGAAAAATTACAAATGAGTTTGTACAATGCAACTTTTTGTCCAAAATTGCGGTTGTGAAAGGATAAATAAATATCCAGAAATTTTAGTATTATTGCTATTATTCCAAGTCGCATTTTTATGGAGTTATTACATGCAACACCCCTCAACCACCTCATCGGCGGTCGATCAGTATCGCGAACTTACTGTTCGCGGTATGATCTTAGGTGCATTAATTACAGTAATATTTACTGCATCTAATGTATATCTGGGGCTGAAAGTTGGCCTGACATTCGCTTCATCCATACCCGCTGCCGTAATCTCTATGGCTGTACTCAAATGCTTTCATGGTTCAAATATTCTTGAAAACAATATGGTACAAACGCAGGCATCGGCGGCCGGTACCTTGTCTTCAATTATCTTTGTTCTGCCCGGTTTGTTAATGATTGGTTACTGGCAGGGTTTTCCATTCTGGCAGACAACCTTGATATGCGTTGCCGGCGGTATTCTTGGTGTTATTTTCACTATTCCTTTACGCCATGTACTGGTTGTTAATAGTGATTTACCTTATCCGGAAGGTTTAGCCGCCGCTGAAATACTCAAGGCTGGTGACCACAATCAACCACAGGAAAATGATGAAGATTCACCGCAAAGCGGAGTTAAGCAGATTGTTACCGGTGGTATTTTATCCGGTATTTTCAGCTTTCTGGCCGGCGGCTTACGCGTAATCAGTGAAAGTGCCAGTTACTGGTTTAAAGTAGGCGGAGCCGTATTTCAGGTGCCCATGGGCTTTTCACTGGCTTTGCTGGGTGCCGGTTGGCTGGTAGGTATTACCGGTGGTATTGCTGTACTGCTAGGCATGTTTTTTTCATGGGGAATAGCCGTACCGTATTTCACCAGCACCACTGCAATGCCTGAAAATGTTTCAATGATGGATTTTGCAATTAAACTTTGGGTAACCAAAGTCCGCTATATTGGCGCCGGAGCCATCGCTGTTGCTGCAATCTGGACATTAATTACCCTTTTCAAACCTATGCTTGAAGGCATGAAACTTTCTTTTCAGGCCTTTGGATCGGATTCACAAACCAGCAAGACACAGGAGCGGGTAAATCAGGATTTATCGCCTAAAACCATGATGCTGATTGTAGTGGCTACTCTGATCATTCTGGTTGCTACCTTCTACAGCTTTATTGCCACTGCGCCGATATCTTTCGGACTGGCCTGTGCTTTGGTTGCGTGTGCCACCATCATGGCCTTCATTATAGGTTTTCTTGTGGCTGCAGCCAGTGGCTATATGGCTGGTCTGATTGGTTCTTCTTCCAGCCCGATATCCAGTATCGGTATTGTTTCAATCATCATTATATCGCTGGTATTCATGGTGATTGGTCAGTCTAGCGGTATTTTCGCACAAGCTGGTGGTAATCAGTTTATGACAGCTTTAGCATTATTTACTGCTTCTGTGGTTATGGCCATTTCTACTATTTCTAATGATAATCTGCAGGATTTAAAAACCGGCCATCTGGTTCAGGCTACACCGTGGCGCCAGCAAGTAGCACTAATTATTGGCAGCATTGTTGGTGCGATAGTAATCTCACCAGTACTTGAACTGTTGTATAACGCTTATGGTTTTACCGGAGCCTTACCACGTGCCGGAATGGATGCTGCTCAGGCACTGTCAGCACCGCAGGCAACTCTGATGACCACTATTGCCAAAGGGATTTTTTCTCACAATCTGGAATGGGCATATATCAGAGCAGGCGTATTTTTGGGTGTATTCCTGATTGTGCTTGATGTGGTGGTTAAATATCTTCGTCCGGGTTGGAGTGTACCTCCGCTGGCAGTGGGTATGGGTATTTATCTGCCGGCTTCCGTCAATATGCCAATCTTTATCGGAACAGTATTATCCTATTTATGTTTGCGTTATATCAAAAAGCGCCATACTGATCCAGCTATTCAGGAGAAAGAGGTTAAAGCCACAGATCGTCGTGGTACATTACTGGCTGCTGGATTAATAGTCGGTGAAAGTATCGTAGGTGTAGTAATGGCTATGGTAATTGTTGGGTCTATAGCTCTGGGCGGCGGCGAATCTCCGCTGGCTTTGAATTTGCAGGGCTGGGATAAAATTGGAGAACTATTAGGTTTACTTCTCTTTATCTCATTTATGGCAATTCTGGTACGGCAAATAATAAAAAAATAACAGTTAATTAATTAAAACAGCGCATAAAAAGCGCTGTTTTTTTGTATATCTTCTGAGTTATACAGACTTAAATGAAATAATTCTACAGTATATTTATATGCCATTATACTTAAGAAAAATAAAAAAAATAGCTTCAATACTAGCTGTCTCGAAAATATCTAATGTTAATAGAAAACATATAAGTTATTATTGTATAAATATTTTATTAGTATTTTTTTATATATCCTCATAGAGAATAATTTTTCATGTAACGAATATTATTATAAAAATGAATACAGTAATAATTGAAACACATTGTCAAATAAACTGTTATTGCAAATTAATATTTCAACTAACTCTGATTTCTAAAATCATTATATTTGTTGTAAGAATATCTCTTTTATTATAGTAAATTTTGATATTCACATTATCAGTCCGGAAACTGGGAAGTTTTTATTTTCTATTGTTAATGCACAGCGGATGCATTCCGCACCTGGTGCCACGTTGACAGGGGGCGAGCAGGTGAGCAAAGAAGCTACAAGTACCGTGAGTTAGTAGGTTTTATATACTAAAGAAAAAATCAGCTAGGTATTGTGAAGATTAAACTGATTTATACAAGGTAATCTGGATGTAACACATTGCAGCGTTTGTGTTACTAGACGCTGATCTTTGAGACTGATTCTTGTCTGCGTTATCTGATTGTAATTGCCGGCACAAATTATCAAGTCGAGTTGTCAAAAACTCAATGAATATTAAAATGAGCAATATGTCAGCCGAGTTGTGTTAACGTAATCTCATGTTTGAGTTTTTATATACTACTTAATCTCTTCCGCCTTCTTCTTTATATAAGTATAATAAGATTTTTTTGTCTTTATCTAGCTGTATCTATTCTTTCATTTTATTAACAATAAATGAAGCAAATGCTGCTGTTAATGTAGTGAGTAAAATCTCTGAGAATTTTCCTGCAAGTTTTCCTACCAATTCCATCAATTCTTTTGCACAAGTAGGACAAAGCTCATCATCATAATTGTCTCCTCCAACTGCATAATTTCTACATCCATAGTTTCGGCAAACATAAATGGTTGCTTCACAATTTGGACATTCACACTTATCTCTTCTTAAATTATTTTTAACTGAAATTTTTGCCCTGACTTCATGTTTACAACACGGACAAATACCTATTGGTTTATACTCTGATGTTTGTTCATTCATAATTGACACCTTATAAATCCATGTTTGGTCTAATTGAATTGCGTTAATAATGAAAACCAATATATTTCTAATCAACTAAAACCTTAATATTTTGCGAACCAAAATAGAGGTTATACAGCTAAAAATAAATCAAAGTATTAAATAACTGTAGTTTATTTAAGTATATTATAAATTTAATTTGTTTTAGTAAATTTTTTATATTAAATATAGTTAAATGGAGATGTTCAACATTTATGTTTAAAAAAATTTTGAACAAAAAGAGCGAGTTAAATTAGTTAAGAATGAGCTGGACGAAGTTAAGAGTAAGTGTGATGCGTTAATAAATGCAATTGAAAACGGCTTAGATGAAGTAAGTTCAATTATGAAACAAATATCAAATTAAGATGAAACAGAAAGAGCTCTATTAATTGAACAGGAAAAATATCTGCTGAGCCTGTCTTTGTGGAGCCATCTGGTATTGAAATTAGTTCAGCTATAAAAGCTCTGCGGAATTTTATAACAAATATAAAGAATTTTAGAAAAAATAGTTTATTATAATCATTTATAAAAAGTATTGAAGTATTTGACGATGAAAAGTTATAAACTATTAACCCAAACGGATTGTGAATACTAAAGCGGTTCATAGTAAGAACGAATGGCACGCCTACAGGGATTCGAACCCCGGTTGCTACCGTGAAAGGGTAGTGTCCTCGGCCTCTAGACGATAGGCGCATGAATATGTGCTAGTATGTATATGATACTATAATTTGTATAAATATATATCATTTTCACAATTCTGGAAAGCAATTCTAACAGTTTTAATTATTACAAGAAATATCTCTTTATCAGAATTATTATATTGTCAACTTCGATCTTACTTTGCTTTGTTTTTAAAAAGCAAAATTAAATTATAAAATTTATTTGAATAAATTTAATAAAAATTAAAATATATTAATGATATATCCATAATAAATTAATTAAAGGTTAAATTTAGTTAAATTAATACATAGATAAATATTTTATGCTATAATACATTTGTTGTTTAAACAACAAATCAATAATATTATATATTTATTTACAAAGGTGAAAATATGGTTTATTTTACTGTTACTGCAGCTAATGGGTGTAAAGCACTTATTAACAGAAATATGGTTAATAAAGTAATTGATTATGGTAATTATCGTGCCATTTATCAAGGAAGTGATACTAATAACTTTCAAGTCAGAGAAAGTTTGTCTTATATTTGGGACTATTTAAATAGTAAATAAAAGTTGTATAGGTTAAATTTTATTCTCTTTGAGAAGGAATTCATAAAATGAAAACTGATTTAACATGTATTCTTTTAACATTACTGTTATCTTTTTCATTTAGCAATGCTTTTGCATATAAACCTTCTCAATTTGATAAAATTCGCCTGAAACAAAATTGTAAAAATGAGCAGGAGTCGCCATTCAAAGACTTCGCTGGTACGCCTAGTTGTGACAAGCTGAAAAAAATCGAAATCGATGAAAATCAGCCAACTTACCGGGTAATTCGTGAACAATAAATGAATTTTATCTGAAAAGGTAAGTATAAACGTAGCCTGATTAGGCCAATCAGGCTACAAAGTTGATAGATTTTAATATACAGCAGACTCTACAAGCTGTATCAGAATAATGGTTCTGATACAGCTTAATTTTTATTAATAATAGTATTTTTTATAAGATTGAAAGGTGAGTAACTAAATAAATGAATAGTACATATCTTAAATGTACAATTTTAATTTTATTGCAATCTATTATTTAGTTATATGCTTATTTTTTATTGTTTAATTTGAAATTTCAATTAAATTTAATATTAATGTTATATAATATATATATAGAAATTATTTTAATTTAGGTATACTAAATTTTAAACTTTTAATAAATACAAATTATGAATGTATTAATATTAACAAATCATTTGGTTGAGCTTTGCGGTTCAGAAATTCAAGTTTTGGAGATATATAAGTATTTCAAAGAAAGAGATCATAATATTTTGGTATATGCAAATATTTTGGGAGAACCTATTATTGAATATTTTGATAAGAATGATTTAATAACAAATTTAGAACAAATAAATTTAGAAAATATTAATTTTATTTGGTCTCAACATTGTATGATTGCTAGACTATTTCAAAATCATATTCATAAAAATGTCGATCTTAAATTAATTTCAGTGCATTTATCTCCATATGAAATGATGGAGTTATGCTCGTTACCATATATGAAATTACTAGATTGTATATATGTAGCAAATAGTAAAGAAACAAAAGATAGATTAGTTTCGTTGGGTATAGAATCCAATAATATTTTTATTAGCAATAATTGTGCCCCGAGTAAATATTTGGATAATTCGATTAAAGAAACTAAATTGAACAATATTTTGGTAGTATCTAATCATTTACCACAAGAAATGATTGAAGCTACAAATATATTATCTAAAGATTTTAATGTTAATATTATAGGTGGAAAAAAAGCTGTATTAGTCACCCCTGAGCTAATAAAACAATATGATATGATAATAACCATTGGTAAAACAGTACAATATGGATTATTATCTAATATCCCTGTATATTGTTATGACCATTTTGGCGGACCAGGTTTTTTAAATTTTGAAAATTATGAAGTAGCAAAATATTATAATTTTTCAGGAAGAGGTTTTGAGAAAAAAACTGCAGAAGAAATTGTTTTAGAAATCAGAGAGAATTTTCAATTCTCTGTTGACTTCTTTAATAAATTTTCCAAAAAAAGTGACTTTATACTAGAATACTTTATGGACAATCTCTTTCTACAAAATAAAAAATGTATTCTTACAAAGAAAAAACAGCAATTATTACTTCCTTTTGTGCCTTTTGAAAAAAAAATCGCTGAATTATATTCTTTAATGAAAAAAGAACAGCATTATACTAGTCATCTTTTGTTAGAAATGGTTAAATTAAAAACTGAGCTTCATGGTAAAGAAGAAAAACTAACCAAATTTTCTAAAGAATTATATTTTACTAAGGAAAAACTAATCAATTTTTCTAAAGAATTATATTTAGCTAATGAAAAAATCAACTATAAAGAAAGTAAAATAATAAAATTACAGAAAGAAAAACAAAAATTAAAAAGAAAATTAAAAAAAATCCAAATTATATTTTTATTAGCACTTACAATGTTATTAGTATCCATTTATAAACTAATATAATTTATCTAGATTAAGAACTATACAACTAAATAGTGAAAATTAATAATAATTAGAGATAGAAGATATAGCATATAGAATAAAATTTTAGCATTTTGAATTATCGTTCCCATTAAATAAAATATATTTTTATTAATAATTTTATGTTCAATTTGTTAATAGACACTTAATTGTAAAATTTAAGTATTTTAAATTTTAAAACTCTTATTTAATTGTACAATTATTTATAAGCTTGGTAATTACATATCTTATGATTTATATATGTAAATTTTATATGAAGTATTTTTTATATTAAAATATTTACAAACTTAAGATAATAAGATACTATCTTAAGTTTATTGAATATAATTAGCAATATAGCTGGTGTATAAACATGCTAAAGAGAATACAATCATCTAAGTTTGTAAAAATTAAATTGTTGGGATTAACTATTTATAAAAGAGATACTGATTCCGAAAGACAATATATTTTGAAAAATTTGTTAACCATCAAGAAAAATCAAACATATAAAACTATTCGATTATTGGGAATAAAAATTTACTCTAAAAAAATAATTACAGATAAAAAAAAGTCTAATAATTTAAATCAAACCGATAGTTTGTGGTTTGTTCCTACAATCCCATCAGATGATGATTGGAATAGATTGTCACCTTGCAAATATACACATTCAACTCGTTGTGTAGTGGTTTTACCTGTATATAAAGGATTAGATGAAACTTTATGTTCAGTTTTTCATGCGTTAAGAAGTCGAATTTCTGATTCATATAGTCTTTTAGTTATAAATGATTGTGGACCTGATGAAGAGCTTAATAATAAGTTACAGCAACTCTCTGAGAAAGGTCTTTTTGATTATTATTGTAATAAAACAAATTTGGGTTTTGTTAAAACAGTTAATTATGCAATTACAAATTTATCACATAATCTTGATGTAATTTTACTGAACTCAGACGCTTTTGTTTTTCCTGGATGGTTTGAGAAAATGATTCGTTATGCTGATCAGGATGAATCTATTGCTACAATCACACCAATGTCAAACAATGCTACAATTTGCAGTTATCCATTTACTAATTATGATAATAATAAAGATTTGGAAATAACACCTGCTCAACTTAATAATCTTGCTTCTGAAATAAATAAAAATTTATATGTAGAAACGCCAACAGGTATTGGTTTTTGTTTTTATATGAGAAGAACTGTTATAGACAAGATAGGACTTTTAGATGATGTACATTTTAAAGTTGGATATGGAGAAGAAAATGATTTTTGTATGAGGGCACTACATGCCGGTTTTAAGAATATTATTATTGGTGATGTCTTTGTTTTTCATGTTGGATCTGTTTCTTTTTCTGCGACTAAATCAGAAAATATGAAGCGTGGAGCAAATGCGTTAAAATTAAAACATCCGAATTACAATTATTTAGTTCACAATTTTATTAAAGCTGATCCTACTTCTATATTAAGAACTAATTTAGATTTGGCAAGATTAAAATTTATAATTAAAAATCAAAAATGTATCGTATTTATATCACATGCTTGGGGAGGAGGTATCGATACATATCTTGAACAGATAATCAATAAATATACTAACGAATCTATTTTTTGTATTGTTATAACTGTTCATGATAGAGAGTTATATTCTATTAGCTTGAAAAAATTTGAACAATTAGATTTTAATAATTTAAAAAATCTTTCTTTAAGAGGAAATTTAGACTTTCTAAATCTTTTTTTTAAAACTATAAATCCAGATTTGGTACATATTAATAGCTTTGCCGGTCTTGATTGGTATTACCATCAAAAATTATTAGCATATTTTTCATCATCTAATTTAAAGTATAAATTTGTTATTCATGACTATGCTTGCATGTCTAATGATTATAAACTTCTAAGTCCTGAATATAACTATGAGAAAGAGCCTTCTTTAGAAAAAAGAAATATTTGGAATAGTTTTAAAACATCAACACCAAGCTTAAATATGACAAATGTATTTGAAAGGCAAGAAGCTTATACCAATTTTTTTCATAATTGTTCAATAATTGAAGCTCCTTCTAAACGCGCTAGAGATATTATATTAAGTGATTTTCCTAATTTAAATATAAATGTTATTCCTCATGATAATTTAGTTAAAAATACATTGCCTCTTAAGAGAAGAAAAGAGAATGGTAAAATAAAAATTGCAACAATTGGAGCCATCAGTATAGAAAAAGGGTCGCAATTACTATCAGCGTTGGCTCTTGATTCACAAACTAGAGATTTAAATTTAACTTACTTTGTTGTTGGATATGTAAATGCAGAAGTTAAACATGATATGAAGAAACATGGTATTAGTATTTCTGGAAAATATCAAAATGAAAATGAATGCATTAATAAACTGAGGGCAATTTCTCCAGATATTGTTATACTACCAAGTATTTGGGAAGAAACTTTTTGTTATACCTTGTCTATAGCTTTAGCTTTAAAAATACCAACTATTATTTTTGATATTGGTGCTCAATCAGAAAGAACTCAAGAACTTGATTGGGTTATACGTTTAAACCCAACATTAATGAGTAATCCGAGAGCCATTTCAGATATAATTAGTAGACTAGATATTGATGATTTGTGGGAAAAGGCTAGCAGTTGAAATCATTAAATATTTATATATGTGTAAATGTTATATTAAAAAAATAATTAATAAAATTTTGGGCTGAGAATAAACTAATATTAATATTATATAAAGTTTAGTTATGCCTATATGGTAGTTTTTATAGGCATAATAAATAATAATTGTTTATTTATTATTGTATTTATATACCTTTATACTGAAGATAAGTATTAAATATCTTATTAAGTAGCTATTTGTTTAGTATTCAATAATAATATTTATATAATAAGTTCAACTTATTAATTATTAAAAATAATCTTATCAATTATTACCTACTAATTTACTTTAAGGATTTAAACAATAAAACATTTTTAATTTTATAAAAGTTTATATTTCAATTTAATTTAAAATATAGAAAATGTATTTTGTTTATTTTTCAAATTTTTAATTTCTAATTGTAAATTATCTAACACAAGTGATACCATCAATAATAAACAGTCCTAATTAGCTACCACTGCTTTCTTGTTCTGCTGGCCGGAAAAGTGTTCACGCAGATGTTTCAGGTTTTCTAAAACAATATTATTACAGGGATTAGTAATACTGATAGAGTTTGTGTCTAAGGTTAAATCAATAATACTGTGTTCAGGACTATAGCGAATGGCATTATCAAGCAGATTGCGGATAAGTATAGTCAGCAGGGTATGGTCACCGCAAATAGGTAATACTGCCGCCTCATCAGAATTAAATTGGTGCGGGATACGACACTGGCGTTCACGTACCAGCAAGTTTACACTTTGAATTTACGAATAAAGCCCCAAAAAACGCCTTAAACGAGTGATACCTGATTTACTGGCTGTTCTCCAAAACATTATGAATCTTGTTGATGAATTTTATGCAAGAAGAGTTAGCTGATGGCCGGTTTTGTTGATTATTTAATGTGATTGATGATTTTAATCCAGAAGGTTTAACTATAGAAGCGAACTTATCTTTGCCCACAGAGCAGGTCATATAATCGATAAATCAGGTCGTTGAATGGAGAGGGCAATTTAAATTGTTACGCTGTGATAATAAGCCCGAGTATATTAGCGAAAAACTCGCTACATGGTTAAAAATAAGGTTTATGTTGTGTTGTATTTAACCAGGCAATGTAGTGTGAGTGAAGTCTCGATATGAAAGACGGTTTCTCATGGCTTTTTGGTAGTTTCCCGGCGTTACTCCGAAATTTCGTCGGAAAATAGAAATAAACCCGCTAATATTGTCATAACCTAAATATAAAGATATTTCTGTGACTGGTTTTCCGGTCGCAAGCAATTCTAATGCTTTTAACATGCGCAGTTTCTGACGCCATTCTGTGAAATTAAATCCGGTTTCATTTGTAAACCGACGTGTTAATGAGCGTCGGGAAATGCCAGCCCAAATGCCCCAGTCGTTAATTTTTCTGTCATCACTAGGATTATCACACAAAGCTAAAGCGATTTTTAACAGACGCATATCTTTTGGCATTGGAAGTGCTAGCTCAACTTGAGGCATTGTTCTAATCTCGTCAAGGATTACAGCAATTAATCGCTTCTGTTCCGGTTCCAGTTCTGAATTATGCCATGACATGGTTCGTGTAATTGCTTCACGCAGTAAGTCAGATAATTCTAAAACGCATGGTTTGACAGGTAGTTTAGTACATGCGTTTTTTTGTATATAGATGCTCCATCCTTCGAATGGTCCATGTGATCCAAGAAGACTATGCTGTACATTCGGAGGTATCCAGACACCATGAGTTGCGGGCACTACCCATTGACAATTTTCTGCTTCAATTGAAATTAAACCCTGTAATGTTCCGAGTAGTTGTCCTCTTGAATGACCATGACGTTGTGTCACTCTCTGGGAAGAGTGGCTGACTGTCGATATGATCATCGGTTCGCTATCAGAAGAAGCGATCTGTGGAGAAATGAGTGGAGTATTCATTTATATGGCCCCAATGGGATATTTTGTGGCTTAAATTGGTTAGTAAAACTTTATTCTACTGGCTATTCTGAAGTCCTAATAATTGTATTGAAGATAACAAGTTAGCAAGAAAGAGATAAGTTGTAGATGAGCAAAATAATAGTCTTTTATACAAATTGATTGGTTATTTTCAAATTTATTAATCATCTAGAGAGAGTTTGACATGGCACAATCAGTTGAGCTGACGGCAGAAGAAAGAAAGTTAGTGTTTGCTATGACGCTATCTAGTATATTGCCATTACTGGATAGCAGCATTGTTAATGTTATTTTATCCTCAATTTCGAATGACATTAATGCTTCTTATGCTTATATACAATGGGCTGTTACTGTATATATGCTGGCCTGCGCTGCAGGTATATTACTATCTCCTTATATACATGAAAATTTAGGACTCAAGAAAGCATGGATATACTCAATTTTTGTTTTTCTTGTTGGTTCTATATTGGTTGGATTTTCATATAATCTGATGTCTTTAATCCTGTTTAGATGTCTACAAGGTTTTGGTGCAGGAATATTAATTCCTATTACTCAATCCACAATAGCGACATATTTTGGTAAGGAAAGACTAAAGCCGGTTATGGCATTGATTGCTATTCCGTCAGTCTTTGCCCCTGCACTAGGACCAGTTTTTGGAGCAATCATATCAGAACAGTTAAATTGGAGAATAGCTTTTTTTATCAACATACCTTTAGTACTTGTGGCTTTTTTCTTTGGCTGGACGAAAATACCTGATATTAAAACGTCTAAATACAATATGAATATTTATGTATTTTTGACATTTTTAATTGCTTTAATTCTATTTTTTATTTCTATTAAAAATATCGCATCTGGGCATTTTTTTGATATTTCTAATATTATTATGCTGGTTTTAGGTATTGGTTTGATGATGGTTTCGCTTATTATTAATAACAAGTCAGACAGTAAACTGATCGATTTAAGTGCATTTAATAGCTCTAAATACTCAATGTCAATAATGATGGGGTTTCTGACGTCGCTTATCTTTTTTGGTTTTATGATTTTTTTTCCTTTAATACAAGCAATAAAGGATAATGTATCTATTACATATATTGGTATGCTGCTTGCCCTGCAAGGTGTAGGTGCCTGGTTGGCTAGAAAATTTATTTATAAATCTCTAAGTGAGATAAATTCATTTCTAATTATTGGTGTAGGATTAATAATTTCAGCAATCAGTATATTAATTATTCAAGTTGGTGGGAACGCCTCTGAAATCATCGGTTTTACTGTCCGAGGCTCCGGATTAGGCATCGCCACGATTGCTGTTCTCTCTTCTCCATTCGAGTTTTGTAATAAAAATCAAATTAAGGACACGAGTGCTGTCACGCGTGTTGTACAGCAGATTGGCGGCGCATTTGGGGGAGTATTATCAGGAATACTTATCTACCTGACGCAAGCTCAATTAATTTCAGTAAACAATGCTTACCATGTAATGTTTTTTGTATCTCTTGTATTTGGTGTTATTGCTGTTATTGCCTATATTTTCTTTGGTCGAGTGAATAAAATCACCTAATATAAGATTTGGTTCGTTTATATAAATTTTGGGCGCCGATTAACAAGCCTGTTGCTGTGCGAATAGTGCGAACATTAGCTAAAAGTCTCACCACTTTACAAACAAATCCTCAGTTAATATTATTATTGTATTATGATGCTTTTTGTTGCAGTTTAACCTGGAAATTAATAGTTTCATTTTTATACTTTCTAATCTTTACTATATCTAATTCCATTTGCAGCCAGTGCAGCTGGGCAATATTATCAACAATGGACAGCCCCAAGCCACTGCCACTGCTTTCTTGCCCTGCCGGCCGGAAAAAGCGTTCACGCAGACGTTTCAGGTTTTCCGAGGCAATATCATTACAGGGATTAGTAATGCTGATAGAGTTTGTGTCCAGGGTTAAATTAATAATACTGTGTTCAGGACTATAGCGAATGGCATTATCAAGCAGATTACGGATAAGAATAGTCAGCAGGGTATAGTCACCGCAAATAGGTAATACTGCCGCCGCATCAGTATTAAATTGCCGCAGGATACGACATTGGTGTTCACGTGCCAGTAAGCTGACACTCTCTATAGCGTCGTTGGTAATATCTGTCCATTTAACTGCTTCGGTATGGGGTAACTCGGTAAGTGGATCAAGGCGGGAAAGAGTAAGAAGCTGATCGACTAAGCGGGTAGTGCGGTCGATGCTGTGTTCAATGCTGCGTACACGCTGTTGCTGAGCATCGTTCAGGCTGGTAAGTGCCAGCACTTCTGTTTGTACTTTAAGTGCGGCTAACGGGCTGCGCAGTTCATGTGCTGCATCTGCTGTGAAGCGCAGTTCACGTGCGCGAGATTGTTCTATACGCTGAAATAAATCATTTAATGCATTGATAATAGGCAGAATTTCGGTAGGTGCAATATTAGAAAGAGGTGTAATACTGTGCGGTTCTCTATGGTACAGAGTTTGTGCCAGTGTCTGAAGTGGCTGTGTACCACGGCGTACACTCCATGCAATCAGCCATAGTAAAAGCGGCAGAGCAAGTATAGATACTGCCAGTTGAGACCATGCTGCACGCAATACAGTTTGCAAACGTTCGTGCATACTGAATGATACGGCTACTTTGAGTTGCTGCTGAGGACTGTTCAGATAAAAAATACGCCATGCATGGCTTTGCCACCAGTATCCCTGATTGATAAATCCCTGATAATTTGGTTGATAGGGAATAGACTGACCAGTTTCATCGGCATTAATCAGTTTACCTTTATACCAGATGGCGTATCCGGATTCTTTGGCATCAATAAGTCCGCGCTGTGGTTTTGGAATAGATGGTAAAGCGGGATATTGGCTGGAATTGAGGTTGATCGGTGTATGTAATAATCGCTGAGCCAGCTGACTCATCTGGGTATCACCGGCTTCATTAATTTCATGCATTACCGCCACTGCGCTAATGATGGCTGTCAGAATCCACAGAAGTGGCAGCGTGATGCCAAGATAGATAATTAAGCGCCGACTAATAGCAGTGGTTGGCTTCAAGGTGCCTCTCCGAGCTGATAGCCCAATCCGCGCCGGGTACGAATAATGGTTGTACTGATTTTTTTACGTAAATGATGCACGTGTACTTCTATGGCATTGCTCTCGACTTCCTGTTCCCAGTTATACAGTTTATCTTCGATTTGAGCGCGGCTGAAAACATGTTGCGGATGAGTGACGAGTAGCTGTAATAACAGCCATTCACGCTGGGTAAGATTAAGTGGTTTGCCATACAGGCAGGCATGACAGGAGTTAAGTTTCAGACTCAGCTGCCCGAAGTTAATTTCGGTCTGACTGATGCCCTGACTGCGACGAATAAGCGCATGCAAACGTGCAATCACTTCATCAAGCGCAAAAGGTTTACATAAATAATCATCAGCACCGGCATTCAGACCGGCAAGTCTGTCGGGCAGGGCATCGCGGGCGGTGAGAATCAAAACCGGTGTGCTGAGATTCCTGCTGCGCCAATGGCTTAAAACGTCCATACCATCTCTTTCCGCCAGACTTAAATCAAGTATTACAGCATCGTATGGTGCTACACTTAATGCCTGTTCTCCAAGGCGGCCGGATGCAAAAATATCGCATGCCATACCTTGCTGGCTCAGACCGGCAGTGAGGCCGTCAGCAATGTCTCTGTCATCTTCAAGAATCAGTATACGCATATTTTTTTATATAGTGATACCAATAATCCGACCTATCATGCTGGTAAAGGCCAGTGCAAGTGCACCTAATATGACGATTCGGATTACAGCCGGACGTTTGGGAGCTCCGCCCAGATGTGCTGATATGCAGCCCAGAATACCAAGACCGGCTATGGTGGTAACAGACAGTATGCTCATCAGCCATACGGTAGAGCTTAACAGAGATAGTAATACTGGTAACAAAGCACCGCAAGCAAAAGACAGTGCGGAAGCCAAAGCTGCCTGAAGCGGATTGGCTTTACTGACTTCGGTGATACCGATTTCCTCACGGGCGTGGGCTTCAAGGGCATTATGTTTGGTTAGAGCTTCGGCAACCTGTTGTGCAAGTGTTTTGTTTAAACCACGCTGACGATAAATATTAGCCAGTTCTTCCAGTTCTATTTCCGGATATCGGATAAGTGAGTCTAATTCTTTGCGTAAATCAGCTGCTTCTGTATCGCGCTGGCTGGAAACGGAAACATATTCTCCCGCAGCCATAGAGGCAGCACCTGAAACAAGTGCTGCAATACCGGATATAAGCAAGGTATGCTGATCCGGATCCGCTGCTGCCAGCCCCATTAGCAGGCTGGCAGTGGAAATCAGTCCATCGTTAGCGCCAAGAACGCTTGCGCGTAACCAATTGTTACGATTGGAAAAATGTTGTTCATCATGCCATGACTGGCTCATTTCGGACTCCTGATAAGTACAAATTAGTACTTTGCAGACATATTAATTACCGTACCACAATGACGCCGCTTATTGGCATGGTTTACCTTAAGCTTCACTTAAGGCTGTTTTTTTACACTTGCCGCTGTTTAGTTAACAGGGGCTGATGATGCAGTCGAAATGGGTATTAAGCAGCAATCGGGCCATATTATTGCTCAGTATTTATATCTTATTGATATTTAATGTAGGTTTCTGGAGCTATCTGTTTCAGCATGTAACCCTGAAAAATAATGTTATTTTCTGGTTTACCGTACCTGTTATGCTGCTGGCAGCAATGAATTTTTGTATGCAGTTGTTATTCTGGCCATATTTACACCGGTTGATGGTGCCATTGCTTCTGTTGCTGGGTTCAGCTGTAAGCTATGCAGTGATGATGCAGCATATTTATTTTGATGCCAATATGCTGCAAAACATTATGCAAACTAATATAGGTGAAGCCGGTGCCTGGCTGACACCTCAATTCTGGATGTGGCTGGGCATTACCGGCTTATTGCCGGCGCAGTGGTATTGCTGGGGTGTTAATATTCACTATACAAAACCATGGTATCGTGAATTCGGCAAACGAATTGTGGTCATAATAGCTTCTTTGATTACGGTTTTTACAGTTATTCTGCTTGCGTATGGCAGTTATATTTCTTTTTTCCGAAATAATAAAACTGTGAATCATTTAATAGTGCCCACTAATTTTGTCGGAGCAGCAGTAAAAACAGCTTATAACACATATGATGCTCATCAGCCTTTGCAACGCATAGGACTGGATGCCAGTCATCAGCGTCATGGGAGTAAACGGTTATTGATACTGGTGATGGGTGAAACCGCGCGCGCTCAGAATTGGGGATTAAATGGTTATCCGCGTCAGACTACGCCTGAGCTTGCTGCTATGGGTAATCAGGTTGTCAATTTCCCTCAGGTTAGTTCGTGTGGTACAGCAACTGCTGTGTCTTTACCCTGCCTTTTCTCGAATATGCCACGCCAGCATTATCAGGCTAATCTGGCAAAACATCAGGAAGGGCTGCTGGATGTTTTACAACGTTCAGGAGTTGCAGTAAGCTGGCGTGATAATGATGGCGGGTGTAAAGGTGTATGTGACCGTATCCGTCATCTGGATGTGCGGGACTGGGCGCCGAATTTGAAATGTAATAGTGATGGTTGTCTGGATGAAAGCCTGTTAATTAATTTACACGATATGATTACTAATATGCCTGATGATGCTGTACTGGTATTGCATACAATGGGTAGTCACGGTCCCGCTTATTATCAGCGTTATCCTGAGGCATTCCGGCGCTTTACACCGACGTGTGATACGAATCAGATTCAGCAGTGTACCAGGGAGCAATTGCGTAATACATATGATAATACGGTGCTGTATACAGACCATATACTGGCAGAAATAATTAAGTTATTACAAAATGAATCCGGTCTGGCCAGTGCGATGTGGTATTTTTCTGATCATGGAGAATCTTTGGGTGAAAACGGTATATATCTGCATGCAACACCCTATGCCATTGCACCAGAAGAGCAAACCCATGTACCTATGCTATTCTGGGCAAACCATGATTTTGCCAGTATCAGTAATCTGGATATGAACTGCTTACGCCGGCATGCGCATCAGCAAGAATTTTCACATGATAATATTTTTCATTCAGTATTAGGACTAATGGATGTGAAAACCAGTGAATACCAAACTCAGTTGGATTTATTCGCATCTTGCCGGCATATATGAATGCTGATAATCAGCAGTGAATTTAAGAAATGTTCAGAATATAGTTATTATATGACGTAAATTCAGTCAGTATTGGAAAATACCTAAGATTATATTCATTACTGATTCATATCTTTGATTATATATGACAAAATAAATTTTTTGATTGAGATTTATATTAAATATTTATATTTATCAATATAAGTATTGCAGATAGGATTATTGATTATAAATCTGAATGAATAATTAAATAGAAAGCTGTTTAACAGCCGGTTTATTGTTTTCCATATTGTGTGCCGGCTGCCGTATAATCACTCATTTCCTAGTTGGCTGTGAAAGAAATTACGCATGTGGTTTAAGCAATTAAGTATTTATCCGCTCAATAAAGATAATCTGCCGAATTTAGAAACTTTGGTTGATAAGCTGACCGAAGCTCAGTTTAAGCCGTGTATGGGATTGGATTGGGACAGTATTGGTTTTGCCAGTCCTGTATCGTTTAGCCCTGAGATGGTATTTCCGGCACACAATACATGGCGCATTGCGCTCAAAAAAGAAGAAAAAGTATTACCGGCAGCCGTGGTGCGCGATATTCTTGACGAAAAAATTAATGAGATTCGTGAAGCTGAGGGGCGGAATGTCGGGCGTAAGGAGAAGATGGAGCTGAAAGAAACCATCACCGATGATTTGTTACCGCGTGCTTTTACTAAAAGTGGTAAAACAGAAGCCATTATTGATACTCAGCGCGGCTTATTGATGATTAATCAGGCCAATGCCAATCGTGCTGAAATGTTGCTTACGAAAT
This sequence comes from Snodgrassella sp. W8158, assembly GCF_016100435.1. Lineage (NCBI taxonomy): Bacteria > Pseudomonadati > Pseudomonadota > Betaproteobacteria > Neisseriales > Neisseriaceae > Snodgrassella > Snodgrassella sp. W8158. Next base: position 87,358 of record NZ_JACFSM010000002.1, read on the forward strand.
TACGTGAGGCACTGGGCGGACTGGAAGCGAAGCTGCCACGCACTCAGCAGTCTCCTGGCAGTCTGATGACGGAATGGCTGTTAAGAGGAGATGCAGCCGGTCATTTTGAGCTGGACTGTGATTGTGAACTCAAAGGACTGGGTGATGCTGCGCCAGTAGTTCGTATCAGCCATCAGGATTTAACCGCAGAGGAAGTGGTTAATCTGGTCAAAAATGGTAAGGTTGTTACTCAACTGGGGTTATGCTGGCAGGACAGAGTACGTTTTGTGCTGACGCAGGATTTTACTCTTAAACGTATTCAGTTTCTGGATGTGATTCAGGAGGAAGCTGCAGGGCAGGGAGACGATATGCAAAGTATAACCTTTGCATCACAAATACTGATGGCAGAAGCCTTAGGCGATTTGCTTGCTGAGCTGGTGCATCATTTGGGTGGCTGGTTACCGGAATAATGGCTTAAAACGGCGTAAATAGTCGCAATTTGCCTGCAACTATGGCATTGGCTTCGGTATAATGCGCTAAATTTATTAAGGATACTGTCATGAGTATTAAGTCAGACAAATGGATACGCCGTATGAGTGAAGAGCACGGCATGATTGAACCGTTTGAACCTAATCAGATTAAACAGTTAAATGGTGAAAAAATCATTTCCTATGGTACTTCCAGCTATGGTTACGATATTCGCTGTGCACGCGAATTCAAGATTTTTACTAATATCAACAGTACTATTGTAGACCCGAAAAATTTTGATACGCGTAATTTTGTAACTGTTGAAGACGACTTTTGCATCATTCCGCCTAACTCGTTTGCTTTGGCACGTACTGTGGAATATTTCCGTATCCCGCGCAATGTTCTGACTGTTTGTCTGGGTAAATCCACTTATGCACGTTGCGGTATTATCGTTAATGTCACGCCATTTGAACCTGAATGGGAAGGCTATGTAACTCTGGAATTTTCCAATACCACGCCATTACCGGCAAAGATTTATGCTAATGAAGGGGTGGCACAGGTATTGTTTTTTGAAAGTGATGAAGAATGCGCTACTTCTTATAAGGATCGTGCCGGTAAATATATGGGGCAGACGGGCGTAACTCTACCTAAAGCTTGATATAAGTCTGTGTTTGAAAAAGGACGCGATTGCGTCCTTAAAAATTTGGATGTTCCGGTGGCAGTTTTACAGATTAGCGTTTAAAAGCAAAATACACTGCACCAAGAATAAAGCCGAAGCTGATTAAATAGTTAAGTCTGAACTCATCCTTTAAATAAAGAATCGCAAACAGGGTAAATACGACCAGTGTCACTACTTCCTGAATAATCTTCAGTTGGAATGGTTTAATCCCCCAATGTGCTCCCAGATGATTGGCCGGCACTGCAAGACAATATTCAAATAGAGCAATTCCCCAACTAATCAAAATAATCTGCCAGAGCGGAAATTGGTAATTATTGGGTTTAATATGCCAATACCATGCAGTAGTCATGACCAGATTGGATGCTGTGAGCAAACAAATAACAATTAAGTAATGCATAATGATGTAATGATGTGGTGTATTTAAATTGATGATCTCTTAATAAGATAAATCATACAATGAAGAAATGGTTTTGTTCGTATACTCGGAATGAAAAATATATCTTACTGCAATCAATGTTTTATTCAAAGATAAATAGCAGGAAATAATAGAAATGTAATAAGTAGTTAATACAAAATTTTAGATGTTTTATTGATATATATTTCAGCTTTGAATTCAGTTGTATATTTATACTCAATATTAAGTATATCTGTAATTATTTAGAATTGTATTGAGATAGTTTAAGTAAAAGGTTTACTGTATCTGCGGGTAAAGAGTACAGATGGTGTTTAGAGTAATAAAAATGATGAAGCAGATATTGATTAAAGCAGAAGGTTTTTGCAATATGTGTTTGGATTAGTAATTAAAATATATGCTTTTCAACTGAATTTCTTACAAACTGAAATTAATTTCAATTTGGCGCCAGGCAATGGTAATATGTCTGAAAAAGATATTTATGACTTGTAATTATAAATAAATCAATAATTTGTATGTTAAGGGCGAGCTGGATGATGGAAGTGGTTTCCAGTGATATTAAGTTTACTAAATTATAGTTTATGTCTGTGAATAGATTTTTTGTCTGTATGTACGATGAAGAATAAAACAGGTGTTTGCATTACTATGCAAACACCTGTTTTATTGAATGCCCAATTGCCACAAAGAAGTGATTTCACGATTACGGGCATAGGAAAGTGGATGATGTTGTTCCCGGGCTTTTTGATGTGTAGGTTGGGTATCGATTTTCTGAATAATTTTTAACCCTGCTGCTTCTATCCATTGATGTAAGGCTTCTGAGGTGCGTAAGCCCAAATGTTCAGCTATATTGGACATAATCAGCCATACCTGCCCGTTTGCTGAGAGGTGGTTTCTGATATTTTCCAGAAATGTTTTCAACATTTGATGGTTGGGGTCATAGAGTGCGGTTTCTATATCGCTGCTTGGCTTAGCAGGTAACCATGGAGGATTGCAGACAATGAGATCGGCCTTACCCTCAGGAAACAGGCTGGTATGCTGAATATGAATTTGTTTATTTAAACCCAGACGCTCTATATTTGCTTGTGCGCATGCAATGGCGCGCGGGTTATTATCTGTTGCAATGATTTCAGGTATTCCACGCTGTGCGAGTATAGCAGCCAGTACGCCACTGCCGGTTCCTATGTCCCATGCTGTCTGACAGGCAGAGGGAAGTGTTGCCTCGGCAACTAGTTCAAGATATTCACCGCGTACGGGCGAAAATACACCGTAAGGAACATGGATTTTTTGTCCTAGCAATGCAGGAATGGAAACACCGGTTTTATGCCACTCGTAAGCGCCAATATAGCCTAATAACAGATGTAATGGCAGAAGTAGGGTGTTCTGATTGGGTTTGCCGAATACGTCGTTCAGAGCAGCTGCAATGTCTGGTGCGCGACTATTGTTAAGTATGCCCTGAGGTTGAATCTCTACTAATAGAAGCTGAAACAGGCGGCTGTGCTGAGCCTGTTGCAAACGATGTTTATGAAAATCAGTATGAATACGGGCTTTACTGCGAACACGTTTTTTAATCGCAGCCAGTAGTTGTTTACCCTGATGATAATCACCGCGCCAGAGCAATGCAGTATGCTGACGCATTAGTTGAATCGCCTGTTCAGCGCTGATCTGAGTGATAGCCTGAATGTGTTTCGGAGCGGGTTGGCGGCTGTCGCCTCCCCAGTCTGCCTGCATGTTTTGTGCGTTTTCTGTCCAGTGAATGGTTTCGTTCATGTTGGTTTGTTATATAAAAGGCATTATATAAGAGAATAATATGTTAAACGGGGTTGCAGGTAAATAATATGGCTGTGGATTGGGTATATATGATTTTGCAGAAATAAAAACTGCCTGAACTTAACAGATGTTCAGGCAGTTTTGTAGTTGGTATGTATTTTAGCGGTTATCCATTATCGCCAGCAGAATTTGTATCAGACTGGTAAAGATATTATACAAAGAGACGAACAGAGTGAGTGCTGCGCTGGTTGCACTGTCTTCACCACCGGCAATAACTGTACGGATTTGCCACATAATCATCAGTGAACTGAAAATGACAAAACCGGCTGCGATAGTGAGTGACAAAGCCGGTAAATGCATAAACATATTCAGAATCATACCGATAATTAAAACAACTGCTCCAACGACCAGAAACTGACCAATACCTTTCATTTCAGATTTGGAACGATGAGCAATTGTTGCCATGGTAAAAAATACGGCCGCTGTCATTAATGCTGCCATACCTACAATTTGTGATCCGACAGCAGAAGCCACAGCCAGTTGTAAAAGCGGAGAGATGAAAAATCCGATAACAAAAGTAAAAACCATTAACAAGGCTATACCCAGATTGTTATAACGGTTTTTTTCAATTGCAAACATCAGCCCGTAAGCGAGAATAAAAAACGCTACAACTGATAGCCATGAATTGCTAAACAGAGCATAGAAATTTATATAATTACCTGCGTAAGCACCTGCGGCACAGGGCAGGAAAGAAAGTCCGAGCAGGCTGTAGGCTTTGCGCAGAACAACGGTTTGCTGGTTGTCTTCTGCCTGACCCAGCTGGGTAAAATCGTAAGTGTTACGAGATTTCATGAATAATATTCTCCGTGATTTTGTCAGTAAATAATTTCTCTGGTTGATTATATTGTAACAATTGTTGGCAAAATATGCACAATAATGATGAATTGTTACAATAAAAATGTTGATTTTTATTTTTAAATATATTTCTAATAATATTAGGCTGATTTGGATTTTTTCAAGGATTTTGAATCGCCGGCAGAATACATAGATGAGCAGAGATATTATTCTATATTGGCCAGTTTGTGTGTCTGAATGCTTAGCAACCATTTATTATTATGGCGGTTTTGATTCAGTCTGCCGAGATATTGTAATGTAGTAAGCATATTGAACTGGTTGTTTTGTTCGCAGGGCGAAAGAAAATAGTGTCTGGCCTGAATATGTTGTTCTATATTCTGGCAGAAGGTAAGAAAATCCGGATGGTTTTCAACTACGATGCGTACTTCGTCAGCCTGACGCTGTAGTGGAAACGGATATTGGTGACGATAATAAAATTTCGGGCTCAGGGCTATATAGTCGATAAGCGGGTCTACTGTGCCCAAACCATTGCTTTCGATGGCAAGATAATAATTTTCCTGTTTAAGTGCGCGTAAAAGTAAGGGCAGTTTTTTGTTGATAGTAGGTTCGCCGCCGGTAATGATAATGTTTTTACTCTGAAACTGACTGACGGTATTGAGGATGTGCTCCAGACTCATACTTTGGTAACTCATGAAGTCAGTATCGCACCAGGGACATTTGAGGTTACAGGCTGCCAGACGGATGAAAATAGCAGGCATACCGGTATTGTAGCCTTCGCCCTGCAGGGATTCGAAGATTTCGACAATATTAAACTGGATCATGAGCTGGTATTCTGATATTCGCAATAGGAAGTAGGGGTTTCCCATAGGGTAATTTTGGATACTGGCAGATGAGCCGTAAGCTTGTTGAAGATAAACTGGCTCATGCTTTCAGCAGTAGTGCGACAGGGAAAGGCAAATACTTTTCGCTCCATTTGGCGAAGGAGGGCTGCGATTTTACATTCGTTGCTATTCGTTTCATCATACAGATAGGCATGATCCAGCTGGCTGATAATATGCTGGTTAATGATTTTTTTGATGTCGGAAAAGTCCATAACCATTTCTTTGCTGGATCCTTGCTGATGTAGCTGGTCGCTTACTTCGACAATCAGGCGATAGGTGTGTCCGTGCAGGTTATGACATTTGCCCTGATGCCCGTCCAGCATATGGCAGGCATCAAACTGGAATTCTTTGGCGATTTTAAACATATTTTCTGTCTAAAAGCCAAAGAAGAAAGATTTGTCATTAAGAGAAGATGATATTGCAGAATACAGTTGATACATGTGTAGCAGGGCTCCTAGTTTTTTTTCGTGGGATGGATTGCGAACCACGTGGTTATTCAGTTTTCAATAACACATTTGCTGTGTGAAGGGATTTCTATTACTTCAAGTATATATTTTAATGGAATCAGCTGTTTTCTTACAAGGGTAACTGAGTAACTGCGGGATTGATTCAGTGTCGTCCTGAGCGCCAGATTGACCAGATTACCCAGAGGCTGTTGCTGAATGCCAGTAAATAGCCAATCAATCCGAAAAACGACAGACCGAATATTTTCGGGCCGGAGTTAATACTCATAACAATAGATGAGCCAATGATAAGTGCCGCTGTAACAATTCCCATTGTCAGGCGATTAACAACTTTATCCAGCTGGTTATTAAATTTATCGATGTGCTGAATGTTCAGGTTAACAGGGAGCTGTCCATGCCGGATCCGTTTACTTAGACGCAATAGATTTTGGGGTAGTGTATCTATTAACTGAGCTAAAAGATGTAACTGTATTTTATTGTGGCGCCAGATTGACTGGATGTTAAAGCGATTACGCAGTACGTTTTTGATGGTGTTTCGTGCATGATTTAACAGTTCAAAGTCACCGTCTATTTTTTTTATAACGCCATCAAGGGTAATCAGGCATTTGAACAGGATAATCAGATCCGCAGGCAGGGTGAGACCATGTTCACGAATAATATGGGTAATATCGTTAATTATCTGACTGATACGCAGTTCTTTACTATTGAGCTGCTCATAATTATTCAGCATTTCCAATACATCTGTTCCGAGCTGGTCTTCGTTAATAATTTCTCCCTGCGCCCAGTTGGACAGAACATATTGCAGTGCAAACTGGTCGTGTTCCAGCAGAGCATGAATCAGAGTGATGATTTCCTGATGGCGCTGCTGGCTTAACCGGCCGACAAGCCCGAAATCAATTAAGGTGATTCGTCCATCATTTCGTACTAAAATATTACCCGGATGCGGGTCTGCGTGAAATAAACCATGCTGTAATATCATATCAAGAATGGTATCGACCAGTGTGGCTGCAAGATTTTTTCGCTGCTGCTTGTCCCAGCCGGTGAAATCAAGATTTTTAAGTAAAGTATCGTCAATATATTCTTGTACTAATATTTGCCGGTTAGAATATGCCGCATAAGTTTGTGGTATATGGATTTGCTGCTGATGGTTGTAAAGACGGGAAAAATGTTGCATATTGCGACGTTCGGCAGACAAATCTGTTTCTTTTTCGAGTGAACGGGCAAAATATTGCACCATTTGTACCGGATAGTAACGTCTGGACTCGGGTATTTCCGATTCAAGCAGTTGTGCTATATGGTTAAGAATACGCAGATCAGCTGCTACGGTTGACTCAATGCCCGGGCGTTTAACTTTAATGGCGACCTGTTCTCCGCTGATAAGTGTGGCGCGATGAACCTGTGCTATGGATGCGCTGCCGACAGGCAGAGCTTCTATATTACTGAAAATGCTTTCCAGTGGCTGGTTAAGCTGGGCCTGAATAATATTTCTGATGTCTGGAATCGGAAGAGGATGTGTGTTGTTTTGCAGATGGGCAAATTCCTCTGTCCACTCTTCTCCGAAGACATCGGTACGGGTAGCTAATATTTGTCCGAGTTTGATGAATGTTGGTCCGAGCTCTTCAAAGGCGAGCCGCACTCGTTTTGGTGTGCTCAGGTAGAGCTGGTGATTCTGGCCTGATGGGTCGGAGTGTTTGTACCAGCGTTTTGGTAATTTGATACGTACAAGAAACTCACCCAGACCGTGTTTGGCCAGAATGGTGATAATTTCGCGCATACGCGCCCAATCGCTGATATGGGATGAGCTGGGTGAATACATATGATGATGTCCCGAACAATTGCTATTTACAGGATAGCAGAATTGTTTGATGAACTGATGGAATAATGTTGGCATGAAGTGGATAAAAACATTAATGAAGACGGCAACGGTATGCTTGTGTGCCAATTTCATTCTGATTTCGCCGGTAATGGCGGCACCGGATGAAGGTCTGGATAATGCAGCGCTGGAGCGTTTGATTCGTGACAGGACTGCTACACCGGCTGTGCGTACAGGTGATGACGCCAGTGACCTGATTATGAACGCAATGGGACTGCTTGGTGTTGCCTATCATTTTGGCGGAAATTCACCCACAAGCGGACTGGATTGCAGTGGTTTTATGCAATATATCTTTCGGCGCAGTATGGGTGTTACTTTGCCGCGCAGTTCACGGCAGATGGCTACGGTAGGTGAAGCAGTCAGCCGAACCAGTTTGCAGCCGGGGGATCTGGTATTTTTTAGTCCGGGTGGTGGTGGAATTTCCCATGTGGGTATGTATATCGGTAATGGCCGGATGATCCATGCGCCGCGTACGGGTAAGAATATTGAAATTACCAGTATTGAACAGGGCTACTGGTCTCGTGCTTTTGTGACTGCGCGCAGGGTGAAACACTGATGAAACCTTTACCACCGATGCCGAAGTGGGTAGATGATGAGGGCAATGTGGTCTCTTGTACTGAAAAAATTAAGGTGATGCAGCAAAATATGCAGGAGATCTATGAGCTGGCACAGGAAGCTTTTGAAGACGGACTACTGATGGGATGTCAGGAAAAGCAGTTACGCGCTTATCTGAGCGAACTGATGAACGCAGTGGAGAACCCCTATCAATAATGCATTGATAGTGTGTACTGCTTAAGCACTCATCGAACTTTATCTGCCGGAGTTCTGAATATTTGGTTATGTATGCTAATTTATTGTGTACATAGCTATGGTTTTCTGCTGCCTTTAAAATGATTAAATACAACTATGAAATTTTGTCAGGGTTGACAGTTGGCCATAAATAAAGCCCATCAGCAGGATGGGCGTTATTATTGCTGTGAATATTGGTTTAAAACAGATTATCCAGCGGTTTGCCGTTATTTCCGTTTGCTGCGGGTTTTGGTTTTGTTGTCGGAGCTGTATTAACAGGAGTGTCAGAGTTATTTTCTCTATTAGTGGCAGCGGGTACGTTTATGGGCGTAATAGGCCGAATTTCTTGTGTATTTTCCGGATTGGCTCTGTCTCTGGTATTAGCTCTGCCGGTAGTAGCAGGTAGAGCAGGTTCGGAAGCAGTATCAGGTTCTGTACTCTCCGAAGCAGCTATAGCAGGATTGGGTGAAAATACTGGTGTTGGAACATTACTGCCTGTTACCGGTGCACCGGTCGGGGTCAGTACTTCAAAGCTTGCCTGCGAGGCGAATTCTGTGGTTTCAGAGGTGGAATTCAGAACTTGCCATGCGTGAAAAACGAACCAGACAACAAATATGGCCAGAATCAGAAATAAAGTCAGTAGAATTTTGGTGAATGTACTCAGACCAGTTTTAACCGCTTTTTTTTTGTTTTTTGTTTCCGGTGCGGTGGGTTTAGTGCTCATGACAGGTAATCCTTCAGGGATATCGTTGCGTATAATATCGTTATTATACGCAAAATTTTGTTTACTCTAATCAGATACTGGCAATTTACTGCTTCGATAAGCTTGGTCTATATGGTTGTATCGCAGCAGAATGTCGGTTATCAGGGATTGACCGGTGTACTCTTCGGAGTATTTTCAAAGGTTTGATACAAAGTAATAACTTTCTGAACACCAGACGTTGTACTGATGGCCGTTGTAGCGGCCTGTTGTTCATCTGGTGTCAGAATACCCATTACATAAGTGACGCCATTATAAGTAACTACTTTGACGTGATTTGCCGATACGCCTTTGGTATTTAGCAGATTGGAACGTATTTTTGAGGTAACCCAGGTATCATCTGTAACATGACTTAATTTACGATTCTGAGTGGCGATATCAATGTAGTTATAGATTTTTTGTGCCGCAGGCTGGGCACGGGCAACGCGCTCTACCAGATTTTTATCATTTTCACTGGCTACTAAGCCAAGCAGTAATATCTGCCGGTTGTAGCTGATAACGGACAGTGTAGGCTGGAATTTACTTTCCTGTGCCTGACTATTCAGGTATGAGATAGCACCATCATGAATCCGAACTTCCATTATTTTGTCATCTGCCTGTGCGCCAGTAGTACGCCGGTCGATAACTGAAAGCGTACCAACAGTGGCACCACCGACCAGAACAGCCGGACAGCCGGTCAGGGTAGTGGTCAGGCAAAGTCCCAATGCCAGAGCAGAAAGATATTTTTTCATGAAATACACCTGTAAATTGGTTGTTGCAGGTTATATACCACCTAGCAATAATTGGTCAATCTGTGCGCACAAAGCATGAATAGTTACCTGATGTGCCTCAAGTACACGTAACGGATGGTCGCCGGGTACATTAAGCCAGAGATCGTCATCGCGCAATAATCCGGCAACTTCACCACCGCTTCCGCCGGTAATCGCCAGCACTCGCATATCACGTTCATGCGCGGTTTTAATCGCACTAACCAGATTGATATTCTGACCATCTGCCGATAGTACACAGAGCATATCATGCTGTTTGCCAAGTGCGTGAATTTGCTTGGCAAACATATCGTTAGGACCGCTGTCGGTTAATATACTGAGTACAGAAGGATTATTGCACAGTGATAAGGCGGCCAGTGCCATGCGTTCCTGTTGTAATCGGGTCACCATATAGGCGGCGAGCGTGTTTGCCAGTGATGCATATGCACCATTACCGGCAATAAGCAGTTTGCCATCACTCATCAAGGCCATCAGTATTCCCTGAGCAACTTCGGCAATTGGTTCAGCCAGTAAGTCTGCACACTCGTTCAGAAGCTGGGCACTATCGGCAAAATGTTGATGGACGGAGATGGATTCTGTCATATAAATTAATTTGTTAATTAAGGCGGGAGCAGGCAATATGCTTGGTATTTACAATATGTTACGCGTAAATACCCCTGTGCAGGTTTCAGGCTGCGTGACTTCTGAAACGGCGCTATTATACGGTTTATAACCCGTGCAATTGTTAACCGTAAACTCTGAAACATTATCACTACGTGGTATAGTAACAGTTTCAGGCTTATGTACGGAGTTTTCAGTTTAATGCCTGATGCTAAAGTTTAATCAGATTACGGATTTATAAATGCAAGCCCATTACCAGAAAGCTGTTGCCAGCATTGTACCGCAAACCCTTTATGTAGTGGCTACTCCGATTGGTAATCTGGCAGATCTGAGTTTTCATGCATTGGCAGTATTATCCCGGGCAGATTTAATTTGTGCAGAAGATACACGCGTAACACAGCAATTACTGCGTGCATACGGTGTTTCTGCACGATTGATCAGTGTGCGTGAACAGAACGAACAAAGTATGGCAGAGCGCGTTATTGCTGCTCTGGCTGCCGGTCAGGTAGTGGCGCAGGTTTCTGATGCCGGTACGCCGGCAGTGTGTGATCCTGGTGCACGGCTGGTAACACGGGTACGTGCGGCCGGTTATCAGGTATTACCGGTAGCAGGCCCGAGTGCAGTAATGACAGCTTTGAGTGTTGCGGGAGTTACTCAGTCAGATTTTTATTTTGCGGGATTTTTACCGGCAAAAAGTGGTGAACGTCATCAAAAGCTACAGTTATGGAAAGAAGTATCTTATCCGGTAATTATGTTTGAAACGCCCCACAGAATTGCAGATACACTGGCACAAATGGTTTTACTTTATCCGCAACGTACTCTGATGCTGGCACGTGAAATCAGTAAAACTCATGAAACCTATCTATGCGGCACAGTTTCTGAAATTCAGTCGATTGTACAGGCAGATGCTAATCAGAAACGTGGTGAGATGGTACTGATACTTCATCCGGCACCAGTGGAAAAAAATACCGAGCTGTCTGATGAAGCTATTAATATTATGCAGATTTTAGTGCAGGAACTGCCAACCAAGCAGGCCGCTGTACTGGCTGCGCAGATTAGTGGTGAAAACCGAAAAGCCTTATATGATTGGGCAATTAATGATAAAAAGTTATCAGAATAAACACAATCATTAGGACATGTTAAAATAATTTATGCCCGATGCTATTTTACACAATGCTGGTCATTGTTTATGATACTGTCTGAATTGGCTATTGCCGCCGCTGTTGCGCTGGCACCCCCTGAATATTGCAATGATTTAAGGTAAACCGTTATGTTGAAAAAAAGTGTGAATCGTTCCGGCTGGTGCTTGCTGGTACTGGCATTAAGTGCCTGTACTCTTTTCAAACAGCCGGCAGCGCCGACAGAAACGGGCAGCAGTGATGCCACTACAGGTACTGCTGCTACCACTGCCGACAATCCATATGGTGCTGCTCCTTATACGCCACCGGCAAATACAGCTCCGGCTTATACACCTGCCGCTGCAGGTACTTCTACTGGTTATGTGGGCAATTACTCTCCGGTTGATATTAATGCAGCAACGCATACGGTACAGCGCGGAGATACGGTATATAACATTTCCAAACGTTATCAGATTACTCAGGATAATCTGCGTTCATGGAATAATATAATAGAGAATGAAATTAAGGTGGGGCAGGTTCTGCGCGTGAAGCCAGCCGGCTATGTGGCGCCGGCTGGTAGCACAAACACAACTACTACTGTGACTGCTCCTGTACAAACAGCAAATGTCACTACTACTACCAGTACTACCACAACAACTACACCAACCAGTACAAGTACTGTATCAACCAGTAAAACAGTGAGTGTTGGAGGCGTCCGCAATGTAAGCGGAATTGAATGGCAGCGTCCGACCGCCGGTAATATTCTGCAGAGTTATGGCGGCAGCAGTAAAGGTATTGATTATGGTGGTAATGCCGGGCAGCCTATTCTGGCAGCTGCTTCTGGTAAAGTAGTGTATGCCGGTAATGGTTTGCGTGGCTATGGTAATCTGATTATCGTACAGCATAATCAGACATATCTGACTGCCTATGGTAACAACCAGAATATTCTGGTAAAAGAAGGTCAGCAGGTCAAACGTGGCCAGCAGATTGCTACTATGGGTAATACTGATGCTAAACGCACTCAGCTGCATTTTGAATTGCGTGAAAATGGCCAGCCACAGGATCCCAGCCGTTTTCTGCCAATGTGAGTATCAGTCGGCTAACTGATTGTTTTGGTTATTAATAATAGCACTTATTATTAGGATAAATAAATTCCGAAAACAAGTGCTATTTATATATTTTAATACTGTTTTAAATAATATTAATTTACATAATTAAAATGAATTCAATTTAATAATTAGTAAGGGGTGAATTATGAAAAAACAGATTATCTTTTTGTTTTTAATGCTGCCTTTGATATGTTGTGCTTATCCTGTTTACCCCCAAAAAGCAGAATCATTGCAATCCTTTGAAATAGGAGACTTTATAAAATTATTTATGCAAATCCCTACAAAAGAAAGCAAAGATTTTATTGCATGGGATACATTTGTTAATAATGAAAATTTTATTTGGGAAACTGATGGGGTTGATAGTTCTGAATCAGATGATGGTTTAGTTTCCTATTATCGAAATGCAATGGTACGAATTAATGTTAATGGTCTTGCTCCTATGAGATTAAAGCAAAATTGGACAGAAATGCCTTGGACGGTAGGGTATTCAACAACTTCTAATCCAAATTTTGGTGCTGAAGTGGTAAGGATTGATAATGAATGCTTTGGTTATTACACTACAAAAAATTGTATACTTCCGCCATTTAAGTCGTTAAAAAGAGTGAATATAAATTATAAAAAGATATGCAAAATTGAAAGAGGAAACGGATTTGAGACTGTAGGGTATGAACTAACTTCTAAAGGTTTAAGAACAATATATTTATTATATGAACAAGATGGCGGGACCGGAGGTTCTTATGAAACTTATCATTTATATTTTAGCAAGCCAGAGAATCTTTGTGAATTTTAGTGAAATTTGAACAAATAAATTATTGATAATCTATATTTTTCTTATATTTAATTATTTTTTTGGGCATAATTTTTCTTTTTCAAATAATTTATATAACTCTAATTTAGAGATAATTTAGAAATATTTATCATCTTTGAGTCAATAATACAAATAAATACACCTGTTTATTCTTTTTGCTAATAAGGTTTACAGGCGTATTTCTAAAAATTTATGTAAACTGCTGACTGAATTGCGATTCAAGTAAAATTTATACTATTAAAAGTATTAACTGAGGAACTGTTCAGCAGATTGTACAGTAGCAAGATAATTCAATGCGGCTAAAAAACTGTTTTGCACATTTGTTGCACTAATGATGTTGCTATTGAACTCCAGATTCAGTGTTGCGCATGCATCTGCAATAACAATTGGCTGATAACCGAATTCAACTGCCTGACGAGTGGTAGAGTCGACACACATGTGTGTCATCATGCCGCAGATAACCAACTGCTCTATATTCTGTTGTTGAAGGTGTCCATGCAGGGTTGTTTGTAAGAAGCTATTGGGATAGCTTTTATGAATTAAAAATTCATTCGTGTCTGCAATCGGCAGTAATTGATGATGTAATTTTACACCATGGCTGTCAGGCTGAAAAAAAGTAGCTCCTGGGTTACTATTAATATGCTGGATGTAATACACGGGCAGCTGCTGATTGCGGAAATACTCACGAACCTTCAATATTTTTTCCAATGCCAGTTGTGGCTGGTACAGTTCCATTTTACCTGATGAAAAATAATCATTTTGTACATCAATTATAATGAGTGCTTGTTTCATTAGTTATATCCTGTTGGTTTTAATAATTTAATTATGCGCCTTATCTGTTTTCGACAGAATAGGCTGATGAAAAAGATATACACGATTTATTTTCAGGATGAAACTATGGATAAAAAAGACAGAGCAATTCTGGATTTATTAAAAAATAATAGTCGTTGTCGTGGAAAGAGATTGGTGAGAAAGTATTTCTTAGCGGACAGGCAGTGGGGCTAAGGGTACAGAACCTGCTTGAGACCGGCGTGATAGAACGTTTTACACTGACTGAACACTTGATATCGGAACAATTTATTTTTATTTATATGAATAACAGCCGGTTTGCTGAATTCGAGCATTTGGTAAGTACCTTTGCTGAGGTAAAGGCTCTGTATAAAATTACGGGTGATGGTTGCTATTATATTCATGCAAATTTTACTGCTGAGCAGCTGGAACCGTTTTTACAGCAGATAACAGTTTACGCACGTTATAAAGTAAGCCATAAATTACGCAGACTGATTTAATCTGATATCTGCGTAAACTTATTGAGTAAGACATGCGGTCATAATAGTATGTTCTTTCAGACACAGATTGTGAGCAAAATATAAACTATTTTCTACCAGCCCCAGATCTTCTTCGCACTGAGTTTCAGTTTCAATAATCAGCATTTGTTCCGGCCGTCCGGCATGCAGGCTCATGCGCATTTGTGCGGGAGTAAACGGCAAATTATGCTTTTGGGCGAAGCTGCGTGCACGGCTGTTTGCTGTTTTCAGCATGGGTATCAGGGTAATATCCAGATGAAAAATTCTTACACCCATTACCAGAATACGTGCGGCAAACCAGTCTGCCTCATCACTGATAATATCAGGAGTAGGTTGTTCAAAGCCCAGACGCTGTGCAGCAATTAACATTGCTATCAGGCGCAGCTGAGGAATCAGAGCTTCACTAAGCATAAATGCAGTCTGGAATTGTGGCTGTAGCTGGCATAGGTCAGAGCGGTGCTGATTGCCGTCAACAATCATGTACCAGCGTTGAAGCTGAGCCACAGGTGATTCTGATTGCTGTAACTGATTTAGCGGTAATGCGGACATTTTATTCTCCAGTAGTTGTCGATTCATTTGTAATGCCTTTCTGTATGAGGCGTTTGTAGCAACAAAAAACCGCCTCGGTTTGGCCGGGCGGTTCACTTTTTTATTTTGCTTATTAGATATTATATAAACGCAAAAAAGCACCGCACCGAGGTGTGGTACCAATAATAAGCAAAAGAGAAAGTGGTTGCGTTTTTCATTACTAAACCTTAAACCTTATTGAAACATGTGTCAAGAATTATTTTCTTCACCCCAGCGTGTAATCAACTGATGAGGTATATGCAGCTGATCCAAAATACGTCCTACTACAAAATCCACCATATCCTGAATAGTATGCGGGTGCTGATAAAAACCGGATACCGGGGGTAGAATGCATACACCCAAACGCGACAGTTTAAGCAGATTTTCCAAATGAATGGCTGATAAAGGCGTTTCCCGCGGTACGATGATTAGCGGACGATTTTCTTTAATCGATACATCAGCTGCCCGTTCAAGTAAATGGTCGGAAGTGCCGGCTGCAATGGCAGCAACACAACCCATGCTGGCCGGACAGATAATCATTGCATCAGCGGGATTGGAACCGGAGGCCGGAGGTGCAAACCATTCATCGCGGCCAAATACAGTAAGCATGGATGAGTCTACGCCGTATTCTGCACACAATGCGGCATTACACTGTTTAGCATTTGCAGGTAAATGCCAGTTGATTTCCTGTTGTGCGACTATCTGGGCAGCCTGTGAATACAGTAACCAGACCCTTATATCAGCCTGTAACAGGCAGCCCAGCAGACGTTTGGCATAAGGCATACCCGATGCTCCGGTAAGAGCCAGTGTAACGGTTTTGACAGAATGAGCAGAGGGAAAAATCATAATAAAACTAGTGTATATTCAAATATGCCTGTTATTATAGCTATTTTGTTTTCAATATAACATTTGGCATATGACAGCTATATTCAGATGAAAACCATTATTAGCCAGTTGAAGTTTTATTTTCTGTAATTGTGATTAATTAATCAAGCTCTGCGGAAAATGGCAGGCTGGCAAAAAACTTAAATTTCTGAATAACTAAATACAAATATTAATACTGATCATGGAATGATAAGCATGTTGTGGAAAAAAATATTATGGTGGCCCTGTTTTTGTGTCAGTATTCTGGCCGGCTGTGCTCAGGTTCCTCCTCCTGTTGCTGAAGAGCGTGAATGTGATTCGAGAGCGATGGCAATGGCTTTATTGCAATCTAATCAGCCTTATGGTACCAATAATGTTCGCTGTGCGGTATCGTCAAAAAACTTACCTGTAATGAAACCTGAACGTTCCGCACCACCTGAAGTCAGCCTGCGTATTGAACGGCCGGTGACAGAAGTGAGTAAGTGTCTGCATGAAAAATTTCAGTCACGGTTTAAACTGCCGCAGGAATTTTACAAAATCAGCTCCTATCCTAATGGCACTCAGACACTGGCACTGGTCAATCCTTTCACACAGACAGAAGGTTTACAGATAGACGTAGTTAAAGCAGGTATGTCACAAAGTATAGTGAATCTATATTCTAATGGTATGACTTTGTCGCAAGCGTGGAAAAAATTTCCTGAGCTGTGCCGCTAAATGGCATCAGTTTTGATTTGCATAAAGTAGAATGTATCAAGCCCCTCTCAAAGGAGGGGCTTTTGCAAACATGGGATTTAGTCGGAAATTTATTTTCCTGCTTTAAGATTTTGCCATAATCGCAATTCGTATTTCAGAGTATCCGATTTTGCCGGTAATACCAGATAACTGTTAGCCAGAACTTCATCTGACGGAAAAATACTGTTATCTTCGCGATATTCTTTTTTTATCAGTTCTTTTGCCGGCATGCTTGAAGGCGCGTAACTAACATAATTGGCGTTTCTGGCCGCTATTTGCGGTTCCAGTATCCAGTTCAGGTAGCGATAGGCATTTTTGAGGTTGGTTGCATCTTTCGGGATAGTTAATGTATCTATCCAGAGAGAAACTCCCTGAGTCGGAACCAGTACCACGATATCTTTTTTACCGGTTGCATCCAGCCGGCGTCGTTTGGCAATGTTTAAATCACCGCCAAAACCAATGGCTACACAAACATCGCCGCGTGCCAGATCGTCGATATAACCAGAAGACGAATAACGCAATACATTGCTTCGGTTCGCTTTGATAATATTAGCTGCAATATCTATATCATCTTTGCTTTGGCTGTTCGGATCTTTGCCGGCATAATGCAACGCTAGCGGAATCATCTCTACCGGACTATCCATGTAACTGATGCCACAGTTTTTTAGTTTGTCGGTATACTCAGGATTAAAAACCAAATCCCAGCTATTTTCCGGCATTGGTGTAGTACCGAGTGCCGCATTCACTTTTTCAATATTGATTGCAATGGTATTCATACCCCAGTAGTTGGGTACCGCATACTGATTATCCGGATCTACGTCTTTTAATAAGTCCAGTAATTTCGGGTTAATGTATTTCCAGTTAGGCAACTGATTTTTGTCTAGTGGCTGGTATGCTCCGGCTTTAATCTGGCGTCCGACAAATGAGTTGGACGGCCCGACAATATCATAGCCGGACTGTCCGGTCAGAATTTTGCTTTCTAGTGTTTCGTCACTGTCATAAAAATTGTAAGTGACTTTAATGCCATATTTTTTTTCAAATTCACCAATGGTTTTCGGGTCAACATAGTCTGACCAGTTAAATATTTTAAGTGTCTTGGTGTCGCTCAAACTACCAGGTTTGCTGGCCGCTACAGCAGAAGCCGGTTGAGGACCGGCATTGTCGTGTGAACCGCTGCATGCAGTCAGAATACATAAAATCAAACCGGATAAACCCAGACAGGCTGTGTTTTTCATGTCCGTCCTTTTCAAAGATGTGCCAAGGCTGGCTGGCATGGTTATGTGTTAACCACCTTTGTAACTTCAATCTGTTCGTATGGGGGTAACTATACCGCATAAGGCATTAGTGTTGTCGGAATTGTCATTTTGGCATGGATTTTCGTCTGTTCAGGTAGGCTTATGCGTAAAACTGCGGTAAGATAAGCGGATGATTTTAACAAGGGTGATGGTTGAGGTGGACTAACCAGTGTCCTGTTTTTATATCTATGTTCAGGCAGTCTGTGTTTTATACAGACTGCCTGAATACGATTAATCACCCGTCTTATTGAAACTACCATGAAAACAGCAGAATTACGTTCTAAATTTCTTCAATTTTTTGCAAGTAAGGGTCATCAGGTTGTACCTTCATCTTCACTTGTACCTCCGCAGGATGATAAAACCCTGTTGTTTACCAATGCGGGTATGAATCAGTTTAAAGATGTGTTTCTGGGTTTTGACAAGCGCCCGTACAGCCGTGCGACAACTGCACAAAAATGTGTGCGTGCCGGTGGTAAACACAATGATCTGGAAAACGTTGGTTATACCGCGCGCCATCATACATTTTTCGAAATGCTGGGCAATTTCAGCTTTGGCGATTATTTTAAGCGTGATGCCCTGCATTTTGCCTGGGAATTTCTCACCAGTAAGGACTGGCTGAACCTGCCACCGGAAAAACTGCTGGCAACTGTATATGCAGATGATGATGAAGCTTATGATATCTGGTTAAATGAGATTGGTCTGCCACCGGAAAAAATTATCCGTATAGGTGACAATAAAGGCGCACGTTATGCTTCTGATAATTTCTGGCAAATGGGCGATACTGGTCCGTGCGGTCCTTGTTCGGAAATTTTTTATGATCATGGCGAACATATCTGGGGCGGGCCTCCGGGCAGCGCCGAAGAAGATGGTGACCGTTTTATAGAAATCTGGAACTGTGTATTCATGCAGTATAACCGGGATGAAAACGGTAACATGAATCCGCTTCCTAAGCCGTCAGTTGATACAGGGATGGGACTGGAGCGGGTGTCGGCAGTATTGCAGCATGTACACAGTAATTATGAAATCGATCTGTTTGTCAATTTGCTGCATGCTGTAGCACGTGTTGTAGGCATTCCGTATAGTCAGGATGTACCGAGTCTGAAAGTCATTGCCGACCATATCCGCTCTTGTGCGTTTTTAATTGCTGATGGTGTATTACCCAGCAATGAGGGGCGTGGCTATGTATTGCGGCGTATTATCCGCCGGGCTGTACGCCATGGTTATAAACTGGGTTGTAAACAGGCATTTTTCCATTTGCTGGTAACGGATCTGGTGCAGGAAATGGGCTCTGCCTATCCTGAGCTGGTTGAAAAACAGACACAAATCAGTGATGTACTGAAACAGGAAGAAAGCCGTTTTGCACAAACACTGGAAACCGGAATGACTCTGCTGGAAAGTGCCTTGCAGGATGGCGGACAGACACTGGCTGGTGAGGTAATTTTCAAACTGTATGATACTTATGGCTTTCCATATGATTTAACCGCTGATATTGCGCGTGAGCGTAATATCAGTCTGGATGAAGAAGGGTTTGAGCGTGAAATGGCTGCTCAGCGTGCCCGTGCCCGTGCAGCGCAGAATTTTAAAGCCAATACTCAGCTTACCTATGAAGGTGCTGACACAGAATTTACCGGCTATCAGCAACGCCAGAATGAAAGCAAAGTTCTGGCTTTGTATCAGGATGGTGAAGCTGTTGAGCAGTTAAATGCCGGTGAATCAGGTGTGGTCGTGATTGACTTCACACCGTTTTATGCAGAGTCTGGCGGTCAGACTGGTGATACTGGTTATATTTTTGCCGGTGAAAATCGCTTTCAGGTGGAAGATACGCAAAAAATCAAAGCTAAAGTATTTGGTCAGTTTGGCGAAATGCTGTCCGGCAGTCTGAAAGTGGGTGATGCTGTTACCGCTCAGGTAGATAGTGTACTGCGCGAAGCCAGTATGCGTAATCACAGTGCCACTCACCTGATGCATCGCGCCTTGCGTGAAGTATTGGGTACACACGTTGAGCAGAAAGGTTCTCTGGTTAATGCTGAGCGCACCCGCTTTGACTTTTCACATCCACAGCCGGTTACTGCTGCACAACTGGCCGAAGTTGAACGTCGGGTAAATCAGGCAATTGTGGCCAATGTTCCTGTATGTGCGCAGAATATGAGCTTTGATGAAGCCATTGCTGCCGGTGCGATGGCGCTGTTCGGAGAAAAATACGGTGACGAGGTACGTGTACTGAGCATGGGCGAATTTTCTACTGAATTATGCGGTGGAACCCATGTTGCACGGACTGGAGATATTGGTCTTTTCAAAATTATTTCTGAAAGTGGTATTGCTGCCGGAGTACGGCGTATTGAAGCTGTGACCGGATTGAATGCTTTACAATTTGTTCAGCAGCAGGAAGAGTTGCTTAAGGCGGCGGTTGCCGAAGTAAAAGCACAGACTGCTGAAGATTTGCTGCCTAAACTTCAGGCAATACATACTCAGACCAAACAGTTGGAAAAGGCATTAACTGAAGCCAGAAGTGAACTGGCCAGACAGGCAGGTACCGCTTTGCTGGCTCAGGCCAGAACTATTGGTACAGCTCGTCTGGTGCTGGGACAAATTGAGGCAGAAAGCAGTGCTCTGAGAGATATTGCTGCTGATTTAATTGCACAGGGTGATAATATTATCGTTCTGCTGGCAGCAGTAAATGATGGTAAAATTGCCATCATAGCAGGAGTATCAAAAGCATTAACTAAAACAATCAAGGCTGGTGAGCTGGTTAATTATGTTGCCGGTCAGGTTGGTGGTAAGGGTGGCGGTCGTCCCGAACTGGCACAAGCCGGCGGGCAGGATATAGCTGCATTAGAACCGGCGCTCGCCAGTGTAACTGACTGGTTAGCTTCCAAATTAGGATAAGACTTTAGTAAATGAAAAACAGCAAGCGGTTTATGGATGATAACAAACATAAGCCGTTTTTTTTGCTTATTCATAGGAGAATACAATGCAGAGGTATGTAAAAGCTTGTTTGGCAGGCTGGATGCTGATGGTTGCAGTATGTTCGTTCGCTGCAACGCAGGAACAGCTAGCGCAACAACAGTTACAGCAAAATGTGGATATGGTGTTATCAGTGGCTCGTGACAAAAGCCTGAATGAACAACAGCGTATTAGTCAGATAGAACGTTATGCAGATCAGTATCTGGATTATGAGCGTATTTCAGCTTTGGCCGTAGGTATGCAATGGCGACAGTTTACTGCACAGCAAAGACAGGATTTCAGTGCGGCCTTTAAAAATATGATTGTGCGCATTTATGCACATTCAGCATTAATGGGTGCCAGTAATGCATCTGTGAAGGTTATACCTAAGGTAGTGAATCAGGGTAATAACCGGCTGGAAACATTTACCGAAATTGTTAGTGCCGGTAATAAGCACTACACCGTGGGTTATCAGATGTATTATGCTAATGGTGTCTTTAAAATTTATAATTTCCGGGTTAACGGTACCAGTCTGGTAACGGTATACCGCAGTCAGTTTGATCAATTGATTCAGAAACAGGGTATTGATGCAACTATTGCTCAGTTACGTGATAAAGGTTTGGGTAAAGTGCAAATCAATAAATAATACATTTATTTGAGCAAAAAAACGGTGATGGATTGAATATCCATCACCGTTTCGTTATATCTGTCTGTTTTTAATTTTGCCGTAAATAAACAGAATAATGCAGGCAAAAATAATCGAAGCTATTAAACCGGCTTTTTCACCTGCATGGTACCAGCCAAATGCCTGACCAACATATCCGGCCAGTAATGAGCCGCCGATACCGAGTAAAGTGGTGATCACTATGCCAAGTTGCTGTTTGCCCGGATAGATTAGTTTGGCAATTAAACCAATGATAAAGCCAACTATAATTGTCCAGAGTAACCCCATGATGTTGTACTCCTGAGAATAAGGAAGCTTTATCTTAATCCTGTGGCTATAATAAAAGTTGAGTTATTAAGTAAAATCAATATTAATTATGATTTTTTAAATAAATATATGTAATCAGTAAGTTATATTTTAAAGATAAACACAAGAATAGCTGACAGAAGATTTAAGCAGCGTGAAAGAGAAAGTGTAAGATAATTCTTAGTTTAATCTCTAAGAAAATAATATTTTGCATGAAAATAGATAAGTAAAAAAAAGCATAACAATAAGTTATGCTTTTTTTTATTACCAGACTGTTAGTGATTACCAGCGTAAGTATTAACAGTACGGAAAGGAGTATTTTCTGGTGTAGAGTCAGAAACATGAGTGTTTTGACCATTTTGAGCAGTAGATTCGCTGAAATGACGAACATCAGTATCATCGTTGTTACTATTAGCCATAGCGAAACCTGCAGTCATAGCCAAAGAAGCAGCCAGTAAAGCGGAAGAAACTAATTTTTTCATTTTTGTTTCCTTTCAAAATGAATTATCAAAATATTTTAAATTTAAACGCCAAATTGTTATTTTTGCTTTTGCAATATGGTTATATTAATACTTTATTAGTATTTTGATAATACCTGATTAGTTAAAGATGAATTTCTTATTGAGAAACTCAATGGCGATGTTTAATGTCAATAAAAAACAGACTAAAACATCATTGATTCAATGATGAAAAAGTCTGCTTTGAGTATAAGTACTATTTTATAGTCAATCAACAGGAATGATTGGAAATTATATTAATACTATAATATTGTGGTTTATTTACCATATACAGGTAAACGATTGCAAATTTTCTGTATTTTTTCTGAGACTTCTGAAATAACTTTTTCATTGTCTGCATTATCCAGAACATCAGCAATCAGATGACCAAGTTCACGCGTATCTGTTTCAGTAAAGCCGCGAGTAGTAATGGCTGCCGTGCCTAAACGGATACCGGAAGTGACAAATGGTTTTTCCGGATCATTAGGGATGGCATTTTTATTAACGGTAATATGTGCTTTGCCCAGCACCGCTTCTGCCGTTTTACCGGTAAGTTTTTTTGGTTGCAGGTCTACCAGAAATACATGGCTTTCAGTACGGCCTGAAACAATACGCAAGCCACGTTCAATCAAGGTTTCTGCCAGTATTTTGGCATTGGCTTTAATCTGACGGGCATATTGTTTGAATTCCGGCTGTAAGGCTTCTTTGAAGGCTACTGCTTTGGCTGCAATCACATGCATTAACGGACCACCTTGCAGGCAGGGGAAAATAGCTGAATTCAGTGCTTTTGCATGTTCATCGCTGCGGCACATAATTACACCGCCGCGCGGTCCGCGCAGAGTTTTATGGGTAGTAGTGGTCACAAAATCAGCAAAAGGCACTGGATTCGGATACTCTCCGCCAGCGACCAGACCGGCGTAATGCGCCATGTCTACAAACAGATAAGCACCTACTTTATCTGCAATCTCACGGAAACGTGCCCAGTCTATTTCCAGAGCATAAGCAGAAGCACCTGCCACAATCATTTTCGGCTTATGCTCCAGTGCCAGTTGTTCCACCTGTTTGTAGTCGAGGATTTCATTTTCATCCAAACCATAGGTAATGGCGTTATACAGGCGACCAGAAATGTTGACACTGGCTCCATGAGTCAGATGCCCCCCATGAGCCAGTGACATACCCAGAATAGTGTCGCCCGGTTGTAATACGCTGGCGTAAACAGCCTGATTGGCCTGAGAGCCGGAATGAGGCTGTACATTAACATAACTGGCGCCAAATAATTCTTTCAGGCGGTCGATAGCCAGCTGTTCTACTTCATCGACATATTCGCAGCCACCATAATAACGTTTACCCGGATAGCCTTCGGCATATTTATTGGTTAGCTGGCTGCCCTGAGCCTCCATTACGGCGCAGCTTACGTAGTTTTCAGATGCAATTAGTTCTACGTGATCTTGCTGGCGCTGATCTTCACGGGCAATGGCACCGGCCAGTTCCGGATCAAATTTTTCGATGGTTAACGCTTTGGAAAACATGGTGGTTGTTCCTTTTAAGGATGAAGAAATAAAGAATTTGCTGAATGCAGCAGAGACTGAGTGGTGGCTATTTTAACTGATAGTAATGTGTATGTGGCTGAATTTGATAATGTGTGATGATGAAGTATATTCATAAATACACATTCAGACGATGTAGCACTAGATTTCAGTCTGGTAAGGGTAATAACCTGTTTATAGGATTCAGTAAATCAATTGCGGATGCTGAACCGAAAATAAATTATCTGGTCGAGAAGTGATGCAGTCTGATAAAAAACAGCCCTGTTGAAAACAGGGCTGTTTGACATTATCCGGAATCAATTACATTTTCATAGAACCGGTTTTCAGGAATTGTTCATGCCAGCTTAAAGCTTCAGTGAGAATATGAGGTGTATGAATACCTTTTGCCGTTTGCAAAGCACGGTCGTAGTAATCCTGCAACTGATCGCGATAATCCGGATGAGCACATTTTTCAATCATCACTTTTGCTCTCTGCCGCGGAGCCAGACCGCGCAAATCAGCCAGACCCTGCTCAGTAACAATAATCTGTGTATCGTGTTCGGTATGGTCAACATGTGAAACCATCGGCACGATGCAGGAAATCTTGTCATCTTTAGCAGTAGACGGGGTAACAAAGAAATTCAGGAAACTGTTGCGTGCAAAGTCACCTGAACCGCCGATACCATTCATCATACTGGTACCCATTACATGAGTAGAATTGATGTTGCCGTAAATATCGGCTTCAATCATTGAATTCATTCCAATGATACCCAGACGGCGCACCAGTTCCGGGTGATTGGAGATTTCCTGCGGGCGCAGAATAATACGTTCACGGTAAAAATCAATATTGTCTGCAAAATCCTGGAATGCCTTAGCAGACAGGGAAATAGCGGTAGCAGATGCAGTAGCCATTTTTCCGGCACGTATCAGATCCAGCATACCGTCCTGCAATACTTCGGTATAGCCATACAGATTTTCAAACGGACCGGTTAACAGACCTGCCAGTACGGCATTCGCCACGTTGCCTACGCCAGACTGAATTGGCAGCATTTCTTTAGGCAGACGCCCCATTTTGATTTCGTGAGACAGGAAATCAACAATATAAGCGGCAATCTGTTTGGATTTGTCATCAGGTTCGCTGAAAACATTGTCGCGATCCGGAGCATTGGATTCAACAATAGCGACTATTTTGTTTAAATCAACTTTCAGGTATTTTTCACCGATGCGATCATCAGCGCGGGTCATGTTAATTGGTTTACGGTGGGGCGGAATAGCATTATCCATAGGAATATCATGCATGCCTTCCATTTGTATCGGCAAACCGGTATTGATTTCCAGAATAACCTTGTCAGCCATATCCAGCCATGTCTGATTGTTACCGATTGCGGTAGACGGAATCAGATGTCCGTCTTCAGTAATGCCCAGTACTTCGATAATGGCTACATGCATGTGACCCAGAAAACCAAACCATGCCTGCTGAGCAACATGCGATAAATGCATGTCAATAAAATTGACATCGCCATTGTTGATTTCCTGACGCATATGGCGATCAGTATTAAATGGTAAACGCTGATTTATTGCATGTGCCTCAGCCAGTGCGCCATCACATTCCGGCGCAGTAGAAGCACCAGTCCATACATTAATTTTATATGGCCGACCGGCAGCATGTTCAGCACGGGCAAAATCAGCAATAGCTTTCGGCAAAACTTTAGGATAGCTGGCGCCGGTAAATCCGCTCATGCCGACATTGGCATTATTATCTATCAGGGTAGCAGCTTGCTCAGCAGACATAAGGCGGGAATGAAGTGAGGTATAACGAATGCGATCCTGTACGGACATCGTGTTTTCTCCTTATTAAATCAAAAATGCCTGACCCTTGCCTGGTCAGAGTGAGGCGTAGAAGATAAGTGTTTGTCTTTGCCGTATATTCAATTCAGTACGAATGCTATGACATAATGACTCTAACAACGGACTGCATTTTACTGTAAATAATTTTGTTTTGCTGTTCTGTCTTTGTACTGAAAAAGTGCAGAACAGCAGATACAGATAAATAATTACAAATTAATAATTAAGAATTTGAATTAATACATTAAGTTGCAAAATAAACAGACTATCAGATTAGACAATGTTTACACAATATTTTAATAGTATTGCCTAAGGTTTCGTTGCCGGAGAATTTTCTAAATTAAATCAGTTTAAGCAAAAAACTGCTGTATTAATTGCTGCGCATGTTCTTGCAGCCCTGCAGGATTAAACGGATCGCATACATGTTCGGGATTCAGTTTACGCAACCATGTAAGCTGACGTTTTGCCAGTTGCCGGGTGGCAGTAATTCCGCGTTCAACAAATGTACTGTAGTTAGTTGTGCCATTAAGATAATCAAAAGCCTGCCGATAGCCTACACAGCGAATTGAAGGCAAATCAGGATGCAATTCCGGGTATTGCAGCCGAAGTGCTTCCACTTCTTCCACAAAACCCTGTGCCAGCATCGAATGAAAGCGGGTGGCAATCTGTGTATGCAAACGAGCACGGTCAGCCGGTAAAAGTGCCAGTGTACACACATTCAAAGGACTCTGCCGGCTTTCCTGTTTAGCCAGATGGCTGCTCATGGGAACACCAGTGATGTGATAGATTTCCAGTGCACGTTCAATACGCTGGCTATCACCGGCAGGCAAGCGGGCAGCAGTAATGGGATCCACCCGCTGTAATTGTGCATACAGAAAGTCTGTACCGTGCTGTTGTTTAAGTTTATCCAGTTCGGCACGGATTTGCGGATTGGCTTCGGGCAGGCTGTTCAGTCCCTGTGTCAGGGCATGGTAATACATCATGGTACCGCCCACGAGCAAAGGCAGGTGACCGCGTGTATGAATTTCCCCGACTAAATCCACACAATCACTGACAAACTGGGCAGCACTGTAGCTTTCAAGCGGTGAAATAATATCAATCAGATGATGGGGCACTGCTTCTAACTCTTCTGCACTGGGTTTAGCCGTACCGATATTCATATCACGATAAATCAGGGCGGAATCCAGACTGATAATTTCAATCGGAAACTGCTCAGCCAGACTTAGAGCCAGACTGGTCTTGCCTGACGCTGTAGGACCAAGCAGAGCAAAAACTTTTGGCAGAGATGCAGACATAGTGGCTACCGTATTTTAAACAGTTATTGTAGCGATTTAAGCTCAATTGAGCGATAGATAGTTAGGTAAGAGTATAAATCGGGATAAGCAGCATAATGTTATGTAATCTGTTAAAGCAGTTAAAGAAAATCAAAGCAAATTTGAAGATTATTTTTTGAACATTAGATATTTTAAAATTTTCTTTTATTCAGAGATATTTGAAGCAATAAAGTAACCAAGAATTAGCGAGTAATTTCAATCGTTGATTAGCTGAATTGAGTGAGAAGGAAACAGCTATTGTGCGGAAGCAATGATAATTTACTTGCATAATACAGGTGTATTTCTAATCAGATGTCAGCTAAACGACTTTAAAATTGATCTGTACCGGCAAATTAATATAACTGTTGTGCAAGAAGTATTCTGCTAGTAATTAATATTTTGTTTTAAGTTAAGATTTAATTTTATGATTCGGAATAATCAGATACCTCAGTAGCAGATATTTCAGCCAGCTAAAAGAATAAGTGCTGCGGATATCAGCAACTATGAAAGTAATATCTTATATTTATACCTTTTCAAATTTGCTATCAGTGCATTTGCATAATATTTGCATTCGGCATGAAAATGCACATAATATAAGTTTATTGTTACACTAACCTTTATAATAGCCAAATAAAGTTATGGTAGTTATTTAGAGAGAGTAACTTAGTCAGGAATAAATGTTTACATGAATAGCCAGTTTAACCATATCGGAATTGTGACACGGCCGCAAACACCAATGATGAGTGAAGTACTGGACGAACTCATTACTTTTTTATGTGAAGAAGAAATTTCGGTGTATCTGGATAGTGAGGCGCAAGCGGATAACCAGATTAGTCCGGTATTGCTGCAACGCTGTAATATTATTAATAAATGTGAAATGGGGCGGCGCTGTGATCTTGTTATGGTACTGGGTGGTGACGGTACTTTATTGTCTGTTGCCCGTAAACTGGCACCTTACCGGGTACCACTGATTGGTATTCATCAGGGACATCTTGGTTTTCTGACACAAGTACCGCGTGCTCAGATGGTAACAGAATTAACCGGCATGCTGACTGGCAAATATCTGCCCGAAGAACGTATTTTGCTGGAAGCGACAGTAGTACGTGCAGGCGAAGAAGTTTATCATTCACTGGCACTAAACGACGTTGTACTCAGCCGTGGTGCACTGGGGCAGATGATTGAATTTGAGGTATTCATTAATAAAGAGTTTGTTTATACCCAGCGTTCAGACGGTTTGATTGTGTCTACACCTACTGGTTCGACGGCATATGCTCTGGCTGCCGGTGGTCCTATTTTACAGCCAACTCTGCGAGCATTCAGTTTAGTGCCTATATGCCCGCAATCCATGTCCAACCGGCCGATTGCTGTCAGTGATACCAGTGAAATAGAAGTGCTGATTACTAAAGGCAGCGATGCCCGGGCTCATTTTGACGGACAGGCGTTTTTTGATTTACATACTATGGATAAAATCCGTATTTGCCGCTATCGTAATTCTCTGAGGATTTTACATCCGGTTAATTATCAATATTACAAAACTCTGCGTCAGAAACTGCATTGGGGTGACCAGCTGGTATAGCTGTGTGCTGTATAAACAAGCTTTAAGCCGTTAATCAGATTTTAAGTAATTTTTGTAGCCTGACATAATCTCTGAAAAAAATAATGTTTATTTTTGCTATTGGTGGAAAAAATACAATAAAAATTAATAAAACCGAAATTTATTATCGATTATTTTAGATTTTTCTAAAAAATGGTTTCTTATTTTCCTAAAAAATACTAAAATCCAGCATAAATCATTAATACTTTCTCTAAGAAAGGTTGTTTATGCTTCTGGCGCTGTCTTTGCGTGACTTTGTCATTGTTGATGAGCTGAATCTGAGTTTTCAAAGCGGCTTTACCGTTCTGACAGGTGAAACCGGGGCGGGTAAATCAATCACGCTAGATGCATTAGGTCTGTTGTTAGGTGATAAAGCTGATTATGGTCAGATAAGACATGGTGCCAAAGAAGCCCAGTTATCAGCACTGTTTGATGTCAGTGATGTAACACATGCCCGTACCTTACTACAGGAACAGGGATTACTGGATGAAAACGAAACGCAATTAAGTATCCGACGTATAATTGATGTAAAGGGAAAAAGTCGTAGTTTCATTAATAATCAGGCGGTTACTTTGAGTCAGTTGCGGCAGATAGGTGAATTATTAATTGATATACATGGTCAGAATGCTCACCACTCTTTAAACAGTGAATCCGCGCAACGTATATTACTGGATGCATTTGCGGGTGCTGATACAGAAGTTGCTCAAGTACGTGAAGCCTATCAGCGTTGGCATGAAGCCAAAAAAGAGCTGGAAAAAGCGCAAACACAGGCTGATAGTCTGAATATTGAGCGTGAGCGCTTGCAATGGCGCTTTGATGAGCTAAATGCCCTGAATCTTCAAGAGCATGAGTGGGAAAATCTCAGTCAGAGTCATGATTCATTAGTACATGCGGCGGAAATACTGCAAACAGCGGAAAATGTAGAAGAAGTTCTCAATGGTGATGAGGGTTTACAAAGCCGTTTGTATCATTGCCGGCAGCAACTGGCTGCACTGATTAAAGCAGCTCCTGCTTTTGCAGACAGTGTGGCATTACTGGAATCAGTAGAAGCAGAATTGGGTGAAGTCAGTGCGTATTTGCGTGAAGCCACTGCCAGTGTAGAGACTGATGAAAATTTATTAGCACAGCAGGGACAGCGCATGCAGGAGTTAATGAGTGTTGCGCGTAAATATCGGATCGAGCCACCACAATTGCCTGAAGAGCTTGCAAAAGTTGAATCAGCTCTTAATGAACTGGAGGCGGCTGCGGATATTGAAGCGTTACAGGCGCGGGTAGCAGAACGCGAAAATGAATATATGCATGCAGCACAGCAATTATCAGTGAAACGCCATCAGGCTGCGAAAAAGCTGGCGAAACAAACCACAGCTCACATGCAAAATTTATCAATGCAAGGCGCACGCTTTCATATTGAATTGTTAAGTGCCTCACCATCTGTGCATGGTCTGGAGCAGGTACAGTATCAGGTAGCTGCTAATCAGGGCACGCCTTTAAGAGCAATGAGCAAAGTCGCTTCCGGTGGTGAGTTGGCACGTATCAGTCTGGCTCTGCAAATGGTTACCAGTCAGTATAATGCGGTACCTACATTGATTTTCGATGAGGTGGATACCGGTATTGGCGGAGCTGTAGCTGATGTTGTTGGTCACGCACTGCGTAGTCTGGGGCAAAATCGTCAGGTGCTGGCTGTTACTCATCTACCGCAGGTCGCAGCTTGTGGTCAGCAGCACTGGCAGGTGCGAAAACATAACAGCAAAGGGCAGACTGTAAGTGAAATAAATGTACTGGCTGCGACTGATCGGGTGAATGAGATTGCACGAATGCTTGGCGGCGAAACCATTACCGATACCACACGTAATCATGCCAGGGAAATGCTGGAGCTGGCGCAAAGTTAATTCTGCTATTACGAATTTATCTGCAAGCTTTCTGATTTTTCAATGTATATATGTCATTACTGCAAAAGCCGGAAATGATATTTATTTAAGTAAATAATTATAAAATAACGTTTATCTGCTTATGTTTTATGCATGCTGTTCTTGATTACAACAGTTTTAATAACAAAACATATTCTGATAATTTTCCTGTCAGCGTGCATTTTTATAATATAACTGATATAGACTGGAACGGGCTGCTTTAGCCTGAGCAAGGTGTATACGTTCAGTCTGTTTCATGCGCGATGTATAATAATAACTTTCAATATTCTATGATGAGTTGCTGATGAGTGAACCACACAGTGATAGAACACTAGATGTTATCGATTTAAATTGCCCGATGCCGATTTTACGTGCAAAAAAAGCGCTGGCAGTAATGGATAGCGGAGAAGTATTGCTAGTACTGGCAACAGATAAAACTGCTCCTGATGATTTTGCAGCTTTTTGCCGGCAGACAGGGCATGAATTATTGCATCAGCAAATCAGAAATGATGATGTAATAATGATGTGGGTAAAACACCGCTAAGTTTTTCAGACGGTAATTTATTACAATTAATTACAATATTTTGTTAACTTTATTCAGGTTCAGGTTGTAGAAGCTGCGACAGGATAGTACATTAACCTATTATTTTTAGCTGTGTAACACACGCTGATAGAACGGATACAGATGCAGACTCTCACTATAACCCGTCCGGATGACTGGCATCTTCATGTGCGTGATGGTGCAGCATTAAAGGCAGTATTACCTTTCAGTGCACGGCAAATGGGGCGAGCCCTGATTATGCCAAATCTGAAACCACCGGTAACCTCAGTTGCAGCAGCACTGGCTTATCGTGAACGTATACTTGCTGCAGTACCTGCGGGCAGTCATTTTCAGCCATTGATGACTTTATATCTGACTGACCAGACTACTCCGGCACTGATACGCGAAGCCAAAGAGGCAGGTATTATTGCGTGTAAGCTTTATCCTGCCGGTGCCACAACTAACTCTGCGGCTGGTGTCAGTGATTTGTGGACT
This sequence comes from Snodgrassella sp. W8158, assembly GCF_016100435.1. NCBI lineage: Bacteria > Pseudomonadati > Pseudomonadota > Betaproteobacteria > Neisseriales > Neisseriaceae > Snodgrassella > Snodgrassella sp. W8158. The sequence goes on from NZ_JACFSM010000002.1 coordinate 119,083, forward strand.
TTATTGCCGGTATTGGAAACCATGGCTGAAACAGGCATGCCATTACTGGTGCATGGTGAAGTAACCAAAAGTGAAATTGATATTTTTGACCGTGAAGCAGTATTTATTGATGAACTTTTACAGCCGCTATTACAACGGCTGCCTGAACTGAAATTAGTATTTGAGCATATCACCACTGCACAAGCTGCTGAGCTGGTGATTCAGGCTGGTGAAAATGTGGCTGCTACGGTAACACCCCAGCACTTGCTCTACAATCGCAATGCTTTACTGGTAGGGGGAATCCAGCCTCATCACTACTGTTTGCCGGTACTAAAGCGCGAAACCCATCGTCAGGCACTGTTACAGGCTGTAAGCGGTACACAGTCACATAAATTTTTTCTCGGTACCGATAGTGCGCCGCATGCTCAGCACAGTAAAGAATGTGCTTGCGGATGTGCGGGTATATTCAGTGCCTTTGCTGCTATTGAGTTATATGCGGAAGCTTTTGAGCAGGCGGGAGCACTGGATAAATTACAGGCTTTTGCAGCAGAAAACGGTCCGCGGTTTTATAGTCTGGAAATCAATAAGGAAACCATTACACTGGAAAAAGTAAATCGCACAGTGCCACCATACTATCCGTATGGTAATCATGAACGACTGATTCCGTTGCGTGCTAATCAGACCATTAGCTGGAGTGTGGTAAATAATTAAATATGCAAGATTCAACTCAAATTACAGACCGGCTATCAGTACAAGCACATCAAACCGAAATTCGGGTGCGCGGCTTTCACATAGATGTATACCGCCATGTTAATAATGCACGCTATCTGGAATTTCTGGAAGAGGCACGCTGGCATTATTTTGATGAAGCCGGCTTAACGCCAATGTTTACTGAAGCCGGTTGTGGAATGGCTGTGATAAATATCAATATCAGTTACCGGCGCAGTGCCGGTTTCGGAGATGATTTGCTGATATCTACTGCTTTGAGCAAAATACAACCGCGCAAAGTAGAAGTTAATCAAACGATTACTCTTAAAAATACAGGACAGACAGTTGTGCAGGCTGTGGTGACGTTTATGGCTTTCGATCAGCAAAGCAATAAAGCAATTTCTTTTCCTGCTGCGATACAAGAACGATTTAATGCTATCAGGTAACAATATAAGTTAAGTCAGTAAAAAACCCTGCGCTTGGCAGGGTTTTTTACTGACTTAACTCAACCACTATCAGGCTTTACCGTCAGCTTCACGCAGCATGGCGTAAATTTCATCTTTCAGGCGCAATTTTTCCCGTTTCAGTTCGTCCAGATTATCCAGACCACTGGTTACCGGGTTATTAGTCAGACCTGTAATTTTATCGTCCAGTCGGTTGTGTTCTTCGAATATATTAGCAAAATGGGTATTTTCCGCCTTTAATTTGGTAATCAAGTCGCGATATTCAGGAAACATATAACATCCTTTACAGTTGGTTAAAATGATTTTTATTATTTTGCATTAATTATAGCTTAAGGTATATAAGATTGCGCTAGTTATGACGTAAAAAGTAACAAGAGCATGTTAAACTGGCACAATAATACATACAGGAGTTTATAATGTATAAACGGTTAATGGGTTGGATAGGCGCATTTATTCTGGTTTTAAGCCTCAGCGGGTGTGGCTATAATACAATGCAGTCACAGGATGAAGCTGCAAATGCTGCCTGGTCGGAAGTGCTGAATCAGTATCAGCGTCGTGCTGATCTGGTACCCAATCTTGTGAATACAGTTAAAGGCTATGCCAAACATGAACAACAAGTTTTAACCGACGTTACTAATGCCCGTTCACGTGTAGGCAGTCTGAATATGACCAGCAGTGATGCTGATAATCCGGCAAAAATGGAACAGTTTTCACAGGCACAGGGAAATCTGAGCAGTGCTCTGAGCCGCTTGCTGGTAGTAACAGAAAATTATCCTGATCTGAAAGCTGATCAAAGTTTCCGAGATTTACAAGCGCAGCTTGAAGGCACAGAAAACCGTATTGCTCTGGCACGCAACCGCTATATTCAGACAGTACAGGTTTACAACACTACTTTGCGTTCTTTCCCGAACAATATCACAGCCAAAATTTTCGGAATGCATGTTCGCCCGAATTTTGTACCGGAAAATGAAGCGGCGGTAAAACAGGCACCGCAGGTAGAATTTTAATTCGTTTTCTGTTGTTATTTTATGTGATTAATTAAACAGCCAGTTTGTCAGAACTGGCTGTTTGCATATCAGTATAGTAAGCAGCTGCTACTATTGTGCTAATTGTTTTTTTGCAGAATCTGACAAAATGGAAATTAAAAATTTATATGGTTGCGGCTATTTTCCGAACAGACAGGAGTAATTGTTAAACATACCAGCAGTTCGATAAAAACTTGCAATACTAACTGTGGAAATTTGCTGTATCGGACTGAATACTTGTATTCTGTTGTAATAACAGAATCTGTTTGTCTGAAAGTATGGAGTCAGATAATAGTGGTCTTTTATCCTGACAATCAAAAGGTTAGTATGAACTAAAATACAAGCAAATTTGCTTTTATGGCACTAAGGTTGCAAAGATGAACACAATACGCTTATCTGTCCACAGGCTACTCGGTCTTTTTCTGGGCTGTTTTTTTGCAATGCATTTGCTCGCTGCCAATGGTTTGGTTCCTGTACCAGCGCTGACTGATCCGGTAATGGATACAGCCAATATGTTACAGCCTGCTACCCGTACAGAATTAAACCAGCAGTTACTGGCGTTCAGCCGGCAGCATGGCAGCCAGATTATAGTATTGACAGTTCCGGCTATCTCACCGGAAACACCTTTTGACTATGCTACGCGTGTTATGGATAGCTGGAAACCGGGGCGTAAAGGAATTGATGACGGTGTACTGTTGTTGCTGGTGCGCGATGAACATAAAACGTTTCTGGCACCCGGTCGCGGACTGGAAGGGGCTATTCCTGATGTTTATGCTAAAAGAATTCTGGATGATGTGCTTCGTCCGCAGTTACGGGCAAATAATGCAGACGGAGGTGTACGTGAGGCTGTAAATCAGCTGGAGAAGCTGATTAACGGTGAAAAATTACCGGCACAACAATCTGCACATCAGGAATCTGATGATTCAGGCTCAACAATTTTTGGAATTCTGTTACTGATATTTATAGCCGGTTCATTTTTGAAAAATATATTTGGTAATACGCTGGGCAGTGCAATAGTTGGATTTCTGGTATTAAGTTTTGGCTGGTATTCGGGCTGGAGCCTGTTTGCAGCGATTATTGGTGCAATTCTGGCATTCATAATAGCACTCATTTTTGCCGGTAATATTTTTATTGGCGGCTCTGGCGGTGGTAGGGGCGGTTTTGGCGGTGGTTCAGGAGGCGGAGGGTTTAGCGGAGGAGGCGGCGGCTATGGTGGTGGCGGAGCCTCCGGTAGCTGGTAATACTGGCAGTCATAATTGAATTCCCCGTTAAATACTGACAATTTGTAAATTTTACGTAAAATAATGTATAGTTATTTATTTATATAATTATGATTATTTAGCATTTCGTTTCTGGTGGGCATACATGTCTAAAGTCGGTTATGGTATCTGTTTTTTGCTGTTGTGCTTTTTAGTCATGCGTTATAGCGTGTTCGGGGTGCTGATTGATATTGTACTAATCATCCTGATTATGTTTTATCTTCAAGCTTTGCAGATTGTAGATGATGGTACTGAAGCTTCTATCGCTGCCGACAATAATCTTTATATAGTTGTTATGTTTGAAGTGGCCGGTCAGATATGTGCAGCCAAAGGACATGTTTCTGATGAAGACCGGTCGCGTGTCTATGACATGATTAAAAAAATGCAGCTGGATGCAGAAACTGAAGTTTTGTCGCGTTATGCTTTTAATATGGGGCAGACAAAAAATTATCCGCTCAGAATCAGACTTAAACAACTATACCGGGCTTATAGTGATGACAAGCGCGGTTTAATGCTGTTTTGTAAAAATATGCTTGAATTAGCGCTGATTGACGGACGGCTGCATAATAATGAACGGCGCATTCTGAATATCATAGCGGATGAATTTCATATTCCTTATGCACAAATGCTTATTTTTGCCAGCCAGACTATTCATCAGGAAAATGAATACCGGCATTACTGGCAGACCAACGAGCAATGGAAACAGCAGCGTCAGCGTGCGCGTTCAGAGCAACGCCGTCAACAATATCAGCAACAGCAGAAGCAATATCAGCAGCAATACCAGCAACAGCAACAACAGCCTGAAGAACCGTTTGGTTCTGATCCTTATCTTGTACTGGGTATATCAGCAAAAGCGAGCCCGCAGGAAATTAAACAGGCATATCGCCGCCTGATGAATAAATATCATCCGGATAAACTCATTAAGCAAAATCTGTCGGAAACTAAGATGCAGCAGGCAACTGAACATGCTCAGCGTATACAGGCAGCCTATGCTTATGTGAAACAGTTACGCGGATTTGTTTAGATAATAGATAAGGGATTATAGAATCTATATTTATTTCAAAATATATAACCCTTAGAATTTTGTGATTTTCCAATCAGAGAATTTGTCAGAGCCAGCTCTGATAATAGGTTGGTTTTTATGTTAGAAATCATTTTTGCTCTCTGGCAATATCTGGATTTTTACTTTACAGGCTAATTTTCCCTGCTAGATCAATTAGTATCGTTATCATCAAAATATATGCTAACTAATGTCGCCAGCAATAATATCCGTTACATCTGACTTTCCGGTTTTCTGTTTTTATATGATATATATTGTTTTTGTTATCAGCCTGGTAACAGCAGCATTTTCTTATTAAGAAAATTTATGGTAGTGTAAGTAGAATGCTGATTATTCTGGAATTAATTAAGTAACTCAATATATACTTTTTAATAAATCTGCGGTGCTAACTATGAAATCAGATATACAGGAAAAAGCAGAATATACGAGCTTAAATAAACTCAATATGCAATTATTACCACGTATCTGGCGCCACTGGATAAATCCGCGCCAGCGGGTAAGTAAATATTTTCCTGCTCTTGCATTGCAACAGCTAACTGAACAAATTACATTATCTGAGCAACGTCATACTGGACAGCTTCGGTTTGTGATTGAATCCAGCCTTGATACCGCGAATTTGTGTCATCACACTACGGCACGCCAGCGTGCACAGTATTGGTTCGGAAATCTGGGTATATGGGATACTGCTGAAAAAAGTGGTATTTTGGTTTATGTACTTTTTGCTGATCGCGCAGTAGAAATTATTGCAGACCGGGGTATTAATACCTGTGTGAGTATGGTGCATTGGCAGCAGATATGTAATCGCATTACTCAGGCGTTTCAACATCAACGATATATGGATGGTTTAACTGCCGGACTGGATGAGCTGACGGAATTACTTGTACAGTATTTTCCGCGTACGCATGCCGGTACTAATGAACTGGCTGATGAAGTTATTCTGCGCTAGTTTTGAAAAACTAAGTATTTATATAAGTAAATTTTCAAGGTACTGTAACGGCTTAATATTCAATTAAGTTATCAGTGTGCAGTATTTTCAGTAAATTAGCTCATAATTATAAAAGATGTGGAATTAATTATTAATATTTCGGGTTAAAACGCTATAAATAGTTTTTTTGAATTAAATTTATTTAATAATATTAAAATACAAATATATAAAGTCTATAATATATATGCGGCTTAAAAGGACAGATTGACAAAGAGGGAATGTGCATGGCCGCAGGTAGTTTGACTATCGCACGTAAGCATAAGCCGGAATAATCTGATATTGCATGACAGGGTTATTCTGGCTTCAGTTTGTCTGATGGGTGCCCATTCAGCGCAAACGTCCGATAATAATGTTCGGCGCCTTGATTAACAGCATGATTTTATCTTCATTTTTTAATTGCATAGTTTGTGCACTATGACAGGTAATACTGGCGGTCAGGCTGACAGCTGCGCCTAAATCCACAGTAATCACACTGTTTACAGCACCAGTATCTATGTGGCGTATTTGACCAGTTAGCTGGTTACGAGCGGATATTTGTAAATTCGGATCGGGACGCGCAAGCATAATGGCTGATGCCTGAATGAGTGCCAGTGCATCAACGCCTACAGCCAGTTCCATCTGTTCACAACTGTGTCTTGTAAGTATGGCCACCAGTTCCTGTCCGTTGCTCAGTTGCAGATGAACCTCATTATTTACAGCCCCTTCAATGATTTGGCTGATTCTTCCGGCGAGCTGGTTATCAGCACTCAAATCCAGATTCATTTTTTGCCATAAACCATGATGACTATTGTCAGCGTCAGCTTCCAGTTGCCTGATAAGTTGCTGATGACGTTGCTGCATAGTGTGATAATAATTTAAAAAAGCTTCACCAAAAGCTGTTAATACGCTGTTTCCGCCACCCTGACCACCGGTTTGCCGTAAGACTAAAGGTTCAGGCGCCAGATTATTCATTGCATCTATGGCATCCCATGCTGCTTTATAACTCATAGGTACCGCTTTAGCTGCCTGGGTAATGGAACCGAAACGCCGGATATTTTCCAGTAAAGTAATCCGTTTGCTGTTGCCAATTCGCTGGCCGTTAATAGTGGGAATTAGTTCACTGTTAAGATTAAATTGATTCATTGCGATTGTTACGGGGAGCTGAGTACAGGCACCCATTATCCATATGCCAGATTTGAGCGTCAAAAGCAGCTGCATCTTCCGGATCGTGAGTTATCAGTAGCATGGGTAAGTTTAATTTCTGCTGCCAGGCAGATAACTCAGAACGCATTTGAGCCCGTAGCTGAGTATCCAGTGCAGAAAATGGTTCATCCAGCAGAATAGCCCGCGGCTGAGCAATCAATGCACGAGCCAGAGCCACACGCTGGCGCTGTCCGCCGGACAGATGAGCCGGATATTGTTCTGCTACTGAATTGAGCTGCATAGCAGTCAGCCAGTGTTCCACTTCTGTATACCGGTTGCGTTTTTTCGGATTGAATAAGCCATGACAAATACCGCAGGCAATATTCTGCCGGACATTTAAATGGGGAAAGAGGGCATAATCCTGAAATACAAAGGCCAGTTTACGTTGTTGCGGGTTAAGATTAATATGCTGCTGTGCCTGAAACAGAGTAACACCATTCACATTAATATGACCCTGTTCAGGAGTCAGCAGACCGGCAACAGCCTTTAGCATCAGACTTTTACCACTGCCTGAGGCTCCCATAATAACTGTACGCTGTGACTGACAGCACAGGCGGATATCCAGAGTAAAATGACTTCCGTCATTACGCTGAAGGGTTTTCTGAAAATTAAAATCTAACATAAAAACCATTGGCCGGATTAAAAACAGACAAAGCAATACCGGAAAATAATATTGTTTAATTCAGGTATCGGATTATTTAAGATTGGTCATAGGTACTTTGCCGGATAAAAGTTTGCCGGTAATTAGTAATATCAGAATACAGACCACAGATATAATCAAGACCAGAGTATTGGCCAGATAGTCATCTCCGGCCTGTACTGCTTCATATACGGCAATCGACAGGGTTTGTGTCTGCCCCGGAATGCTGCCTGCCACCATCAGCGTAGCACCGAATTCCCCCATACTGCGTGCAAATGCCAGTAATACGCCGGCCAGAATACCTCTCCAGGCAAGAGGCAGAGTGATGCGCAGAAATACTCCGGCATTACTGATACCCAGAACACGCGCTGCCTGCTCCAGCTGGGAATCCAGGCTTTCAAATGCAGCACGTGCCGGTTTAAATATCAGGGGAAACGATACGATTGTTGCTGCTACAACAGCACCCTGCCAGGTGAAAATCAGATTAATACCCAGATAATGTTCCAGCCATTGACCAATAAAGCCATTTTTTCCAATCAGTACCAGTAAGTAATATCCCAGTACCGTTGGCGGCATTACCATTGGCAAAGTGAGAATGGTATCAATCAGTTCCTTTCCCCAAACAGTTTTACGGGCAAGTACATAACCTATACCGACCCCAAAAACCAGATTAATAGCAGTTGCCCACAGGGCGATTTTAAGCGACAGGGCAAGAGCAATCCGGGCCGCAGCCATTATCTACTCCTTGAAATAAAAAATTCAGACAGATTCGCGGAAGGATAACTGCCGGTGGAAAAATACTCAGCGTGCGCTTTGAAAACCGTAACGCTTAAGAATCTTCTGACCTTTTGGCGACTGGATAAAATTAATAAAGCGGCTGGCAGCCACTGGTTCTTTACTGGCTACCGTCTTAGCAATCGGATAGCTGATTGGCTTACTGGTCGGGATGGTTGCAGCTACACTAACTTTATCCGGCATAATGGCCGCATCTGTGCCAAATACGAAACCGGCTTCCGCTGACTGATTAGCTACATAATCCAGAGCCTGACGGACATTATTCACATTCACAATTTTAGGCTTTACCGTACTCCATACTTTTGCCTGCTCCATTGCTGCCTGAGCATAACGTCCGGCCGGTGTAAAAGCGGGGTTGCCCAGTGCAATATGTTTAATACCTGGTTGCTGCAGATCTTTCAGTCCGCGTACATTCAGACTGCTTTTTTTCGGAATAATCAGTACCAGACTGTTATTTACAAAATTAATTCTGTCCTGTGCCCGCACAAGATTCTTGGTCTGAGCCTGATCCATAGTTTGCTGATCAGCAGAAGCAAATACATCTACTGGCGCACCGTTTTGCATCTGCTGAAGCAGAGAGCCTGAAGCTCCGAAATTAAGCAGTACTTTATCCTGAGGATATTGCTGCTGATATGCTTTGGCAATGTCATTAAATGCATTGGTCAGACTGGCAGCCGCTGAAACTGTGATATTGGCGGCAAGTGAAGCAGTGCTCATTACACTCAGGCTGATTGCAGTAATGATAGTAGTCAGACGAATGTAGTCAAAGCGCATATTCTTATCCCTATTTGAAATAAATTATTATCCGGCGCCAGGTCAGGCAATACCGATTATAAAGGAAAATTGTTTCGAAATATATATAAGTATATAGCGATAGACAGTCATAGAGATGTGCGATACAACATATATGTCATAGCAAATAAATAATTTATAAATCAATTTGTATGCAAAATATTCATGATTAATAGAAATAATTTATTGAATAAATTATTTCTATTTATTGCTAATGTAATAACTTGTATTTTAACCTTTATACTAATTAAATTTGGAATTTAAATGAAATTGTAATTATTTATTTAAAGTAGAAAATACTGATAAAATTTTATAATAGTTTAAATAAGGTATTATAATAGGATTAAATGTTAGTATAAATTAACTTTCTAGCATAATTAGTAAGCAGTGCGGGGATGGATTTCCTGCAAATAAATAATAAAAATTTTATTAGGAACATACACACATGAACCTGACAAGACGCCAGTTTTTCAAGGTTACCGCAGCGGGTGCCGGCGCGACAGGACTGGCAGTGATGGGCATGGCTCCTGCCACAGCCTTTGCTGAAGTCCGCCAGTACAAACTGTTGAGGGCTACAGAAACACGTAATAACTGCACATATTGCTCAGTTGGTTGTGGTACGTTGTTGTATAGTCTGGGTGACGGTGCCAAAAACGCCAAAAAGAAAATTTTTCACATAGAAGGTGATCCCGATCATCCGGTCAGCCGCGGCAGCTTATGTCCCAAAGGCGCCTCACTGATTGACTTTGTTAACAGCCCGAACCGTGTACTGCATCCGCAGGTTCGTGAAGCCGGAAGCACAGAGTGGAAAGACATCAGCTGGGATGAGGCACTGGAGCGTATTGCCCGCCTGATTAAAGAAGAACGTGATGCCAATATTATTGAAAAAAATGCTGATGGTGTTACGGTTAACCGGCTGGAAAGTGTGGGTATGCTGTGCGCTTCTGCCAGCTCTAATGAAACCGGTATTCTGACTCAGAAATTCATGCGTTCGCTCGGGCTGGTTGGTGCTGATTCACAGGCACGAGTTTGTCATGGTCCGACAGTATCTGCACTGGCTGCTACGTTTGGTCGTGGAGCCATGACCAATACCTGGACTGATATCCAGAACGCCGATTTTATTCTGGTTATGGGTGGTAATGCCGCTGAAGCACATCCGGTAGGTTTTAAATGGGTTATCGAAGCCAAAAAACAAAAAGGCACCAAACTGATTGTTTGCGACCCGCGTTTTAACCGTACTGCCTCTGTAGCCGATCATTATTTGCCGATTCGTTCCGGTACCGACATAGCTTTCCTCGGAGCGGTAATCAACTGGCTGATTAAAAATGATAAAGTGCAATGGGATTATGTCAAAAACTATACCAATGCTGCTTTTATTCTAGCTGATGGCTATGGTTTTCATGAAGGTCTGTTTTCCGGACATGCCGATTATACGACTGAAGACGGCAGCGCGGCACCGGAAGCGGCTCCGAAAGGTGCTAAAGGCGGGGCTGTTTATAATAATGCCAGCTGGACATACGAGCTGGATGAAAACGGCTATGCCAAAGTAGACCCGACTTTGGAAAATCCGCGTTGCGTCTGGCAGATAATGAAAAAGCATTATGCCCAGTACACACCGGAAATGATGCACAAAATTACCGGTACCCCGATTAAAGATTTTCTGCTGGTGTGTGAAGCTCTGGGGGCAACCTCGGCAAAAAACAAAGCCGGTACAATTCTGTATGCACTGGGCTGGACTCAGCATACTTATGGTTCGCAGAATATCCGTACCATGGCCATGATTCAGCTGATTCTGGGTAATATCGGTATGCCCGGTGGGGGTGTGAATGCTTTACGCGGCCATTCCAATATTCAGGGCTTGTCTGATCTTGGTTTGCTGTCTACCAGTCTTCCGGGCTATCTGAGCCTGCCTAACGAAAAGAAAAATCCGACTTTTGCTGATTATCTGAAAGTTCAGACACCAGCAGCCATGCGTCCGGGACAGCTTAATTACTGGAGCAATACGCCCAAATTTATGGTAAGCCTGCTCAAATGGTTCTTTGGTGATAAGGCTACCAAAGAAAATGACTGGGGCTATGACTGGCTGCCGAAGTGGGACAAAATGTATGATGTGCTGCAAATGACCGAAATGATGTATCAGGGCCAGATGCACGGATTACTGGTACAAGGTTTCAATGCCATGGGTTCCTTTCCGGATTCCAACCGTATCATCGAAGCATTTTCCCGCCTCAAGTGGATGGTAGTAATGGATCCGCTTAATACCGAAACGGCTACCTTCTGGGAAAATCATGGTGATGCGCATGACGTAGATTCCCGCTCTATCATGACGACAGTGTTCCGTCTGCCTGTCCCTTGTTTTGCAGAAGAAAATGGTTCGATTGTCAATTCTTCACGCTGGTTGCAATGGCATTATGCCGGAGCCGAAGCACCGGAAGAAGCCAGAGCCGATCTCGAGATTCTGGCTGATTTGCATTTACGTATTAAAGCTCTGTATGAGAAAGAGGGTGGTAAAGTACCTGAACCGATTCTGAACCTGAGCTGGCCGTATAAAGTGCCGCATTCACCGACGCCGGAAGAAATGGCACAGGAATCCAATGGCTGGGCACTCACGGATATTAAGGACGAGAAGGGTAATATTATCGTGCCTAAAGGTGGGCAGCTGGATAGCTTTGCTCAGTTACGCGATGACGGAACAACGGCCTGCGCCTGCTGGATTTTTGCCGGTTCCTGGACTAAAAACGGTAACCAGATGGCACGGCGTGATAACAGCAATGTCGGACTGGGTAATACCCCGGGCTGGGCGTGGGCCTGGCCGGCAAACCGCCGTATTCTGTATAACCGCGCTTCCTGCGATCCGTCCGGCAAAGCCTGGGATCCTGACAGAATATTAATTCACTGGGACGGCAGCAAATGGATTGGTGCGGATGTGGCTGACTACAAGGCAGATCAGGCACCTGACACCAATATGAATCCGTTTATTATGAATGAAGAGGGTGTTGGTCGTCTGTTCTGTACCAAAAAACTGGTAGATGGTCCGTTTCCGACATTCTATGAGCCTACTGAATCACCGGTTGGCAAAAACCTGCTTTATCCTAAAGTGCTGAATACACCCGCAGTGCGCTTGTTTGACAGCGTTAAAGGTCGTATCGGCAATAAAGATGAATTTCCTTGTGTCGGCACTACATATCGTCTGACAGAGCATTTTCAGTTCTGGACGAAATCCGTGAAATTGCTGATGATTGCTCAGCCTGAACAGTTTGTTGAAATCAGCGAAGAGCTGGCAGCACAAAAAAATATTGCTAAAGGCGATACAGTTAAAATCAGTACTAAGCGCGGCTGGGTAGAGGCCAAAGCCGTGGTAACCAAACGCCTGCGTCCGTTGGAAATTAATGGGCAGACCGTCCATCAGATAGGTATTCCCCTGCATGGTGGCTGGGTGAATGTTGGTGAGAAAAAACAGTTTCTCATTAACACACTCACACCATTTGTTGGTGACTGCAATACACAGACACCAGAATACAAAACCTTTTTATGCAATATCGAAAAAGCGTGAGGGGAATAAGTCATGGCTTTACAATCTTTGGATATAAAACGTCGTTCGGCTACTAATCAGCTCACGCCGCTACCACAGGCAAGAAAACCCATTGAAATTGCCAAACTGATTGATGTTTCGACCTGTATAGGCTGCAAAGCCTGTCAGGCTGCGTGTTCGGAATGGAATGACATTCGTGATGAAGTTGGCACCAATCATGGTGTATACGATAACCCGATTGACCTGAGTGCGGATAGCTGGACGGTAATGCGGTTTTCTGAAACCGAGCAATACGGCAAGCTGGAGTGGCTGATTCGTAAGGACGGTTGTATGCACTGTTCTGACCCGGGCTGTCTGAAAGCCTGCCCGTCACCGGGTGCAATCATTCAGTATGAAAATGGTATCGTCGATTTCCATCAGGAAAACTGTATTGGTTGCGGTTACTGTATTTCCGGCTGCCCGTTTAATATTCCGCGTATTTCGAAAAAAGATAACCGCGCTTACAAATGTACCCTGTGTTCAGACCGTGTGGCCGTCGGGCAGGAACCGGCCTGTGTGAAAACTTGTCCTACCGGCGCTATTCATTTCGGCAGCAAAGAAGACATGAAGTCTTTGGCCGGGGAGCGTATAAAAGACTTAAAACAGCGCGGTTTTGAGCAGGCAGGGCTCTACGATCCACAGGGTGTGGGCGGTACCCATGTTATGTATGTACTGCATCATGCGGATAAACCCAGCCTGTACCATGGTCTGCCGGACAATCCGCGTATCAGTACCACCGTTAAATTATGGAAGAGTATGCTCAAACCGATAGCAGCATTCGGTATTGCTACCGCTGCTTTTGCCGGCTGGCTGCACTACATTACCATTGGTCCGAATCGCCCTGACGATGATAAAGAACAGGTTCTGAATCGTGAAGGCGAAATCCTCAAAGATAAAGGGGACGCATAATGAAAAGATTATTAATTCAGCGATATAAAAAATCCGAGCGGTTTAATCACTGGGTAGTAGCCGGCTGCTTTGTGCTGCTGGCTGTTTCCGGTCTGGGTTTTTTCTATCCGTCTTTTTTCTGGCTCACTGAAGTTTTCGGTTCTCCGCAATTGGCACGCATCCTGCATCCGTTCATCGGAGTGGTGATGTTTCTGGGCTTTTTTATCCAGTTTTTCCGCTATGTAAAATATAATTTTTTTGAGCGGGATGATATTAAATGGTTACTGGGAATTAAGCATATTCTGCTGGGAAGAGAAATTGGTGATACTGGCAAATATAATGCTGGACAAAAATGTATGTTCTGGCTGATGTCCATCAGTATGGCACTGCTGCTTATCAGCGGGCTGATTGCCTGGCGGCAGTTTTTTTCCGGATATTTTCCAATTTGGGTGGTACGTATCGCTTTGCTAGTGCATTCTGCCTCTGCTATCCTGCTGATTGTCGGTATTATTATTCATGTATATGCCGCATTGTGGATTAAAGGCACAATTCCGGCGATGGTGGAAGGAGTGGTTAGTCAGGAATGGGCGAAAAAGCACCATCCACGCTGGTACCGCGAAATGATGGCAAAAAAAGAAGCCAAAGCGCAGCAAAATTCCACTTCACAGACAACTGAATAATTTAAATAATCATCATCTGTAGTGCTGTCTGTATGGCGTATTGTCATACAGCCAGTAAAATTTTATCTTCTTGCGTGATTCGGTTAATATGTCGGTACAAGTCTTTTCCGGCTGTTACCGGTTCATAAATACAGAAACCTCATGAATTACACCCCCGCCCAAAATCGCACTGTCTGGGTGGCACAGGCTGGAGAATGCAGTAGTACCAGTGATAATATCAGTGCCGAAATCCCAGTAGCACTTGTTTATAACGGTATCTCCCATGTCGTATTAATGGCTACGCCCGCTAATATTGCCGAACTGGCATTGGGTTTCAGCCTGAGTGAAGGCATCATTGAAAATGCAGAGCAAATTTATGCGATTGAAATTACTGAACATCTGCATGGAATTGTGGCTGAGATTGAGCTGGCCAGCGCAGCATTTGCACGTTTGAAAAGTCGCCGTCGCCAGATGAGCGGACGCACTGGTTGCGGACTGTGCGGTATTGACAGTCTGGCAGCTGTTCAGCCAGAAATAGAACCGGTTTTACGCGATTGGCATGTAGAATTTAGCATAATCGGGCGTGCTTTGACCGATTTTAACCATCATCAGCAACTGCGGGCGCAAACTGGTTCAGTTCACGGCGTGGCGTGGGCTGACAAGGCAGGTAAGATTGTAACCGTCCGTGAAGATATCGGCCGGCACAATGCTTTAGACAAGCTTATTGGCTGGGGATTACATGCAAAAGTGGATTGGAAGCATGGTTTTGTGGTATTGTCCAGTCGCGCTAGTTTTGAAATGGTAATGAAATCAGCAATAACCGGTATCGGGTGTATCGTGGCCGTATCTGCGCCCACCACCTATGCCATTGATTTGGCTCACAAGGCTAATATCACGCTGGTGGGTTTTGCGCGTCATAATCGCCAAGTAATTTATACCCATCCTCAATTTTTTCATCCTTAACGCATGTTTAAAACAAAAAATAATAGAATATACTCTATTGTTTTTGTTTTGCTTTTTAGATTGAATAAGAACTATATTACCACTTACAGTAAGGACGACTATGTTATCGATTATCAAACGATATAGCCGTAATTTGGCCTGGCAAATTTTAATCGCACTGATTATGGGGGTAGCACTGGGATTATATCTGCATACTTTTTCAGATCCTTCTCATCCCTACTACAAAACCTATCAGTCGTGGGTAATCAATGTATTACAACCGATGGGGGATATTTTTATCCGCCTGATTAAAATGATTGTGCTGCCCATCATTCTCAGTACGCTGACATTGGGTATTGCCGGACTGGGTAACTCCAAAAGTCTGGGTCGACTGGGCGGTAAAACCATTCTGTATTTTGAAATTATCACTACTATCGCCATTGGTGTGGGTTTACTTTTCGGTAATCTGTTTCACCCGGGTAGCGGCATTGATATTTCCAATCTGCACCACAGCAATGTCAGTCAGTACGTACAAAAAAGTGAAGCACTGGCCGAGAAGCCTCATGGTCTGGTTATAATGATTCTGGACATGATTCCGCATAATATATTTGATTCGCTTAGCAGCGGTGAAATTCTGCCGGTAATCTTTTTCTGTGTGTTTTTTGGTCTGGGCTTAACTAAGCTACCTGATAATCAGCGCCTGTTCTTTTCAGATTTTCTGAAAGTGATTTCAGACGTAATGTTCAAAATCACCAATATGATTATGCGTTACGCACCTATCGGGGTATTTGGTCTGATGACTGTTACCATCAGTAAATTCGGTTTCGGTTCGCTGATTCCGCTGATGAAACTGATTTTAATAGTTTATCTGGCGATGATAGTATTTACTCTGGTGATTCTGGGTGGCGTGGCCTATTTCTGCCGCTTTAACATTTTCACTATTATCAAAATTCTGAAAGATGAGCTGATAGTGGCTTTCTCAACCTCCAGCTCAGAAACTGCGCTGCCAAAAATGATTGAGAAAATGGAAGCATATGGCGCGCCGAAATCTATTACCAGCTTTGTGATTCCTACCGGATATTCATTTAATCTGGATGGTTCTACGCTGTATCAGAGTATTGCAGTTATCTTTCTGGCGCAGTTATACGGTATTTCTCTGTCGGTTAGTGATCAGGTAATGATTGTGATTACGCTGATGGTAGCTTCTAAAGGTATTGCCGGTGTACCGGGTGTATCGTTTCTGGTACTGTCTGCCACGCTGGCTACAACATCCATTCCGTTAGAAGGTCTGGGCTTTATTCTGGGTATCGACCGTATTCTGGATATGGGACGTACTGTAGTTAATGTAATCGGTAATGCTCTGGCTTCATTGGTTATTTCGCGCTGGGAACATGATTTTGATGATGAAAAAGCGCGGGAATATGAGAAATCACTTGGTATTAAATAATTAGTTTTCAGTAATAAAAAGGTTCAGAAATTTCTGAACCTTTTTTGTTATCCGATTTATCACATTTTGAAAAACAAATTGATAAGAGACATTATCTTTCTCTATTGATGGCATATAGAAAATCATAGACAGTAAATCCAGACAGAATACCTATTTTTGGTTAAACTTGGTTATTTAATTTGTTGATAATGATAACGGTACTATTACCTGAACAAGTAATATCGTTATATAACCGCGTTGATACATGAAAACACAAGCAACACCAGAAACCATACAAGCACAGGAATTTTTTCATATCCCGTTCTGGCAGCAGCCTCCTGTTGATATTTTCAGCCGGCGCGCATTACGGCTGAATGAATTGGCTGTAGAAGATAATAGTGACTGGCAATCATACTTACAGCTACTGGCTGTTATCAATAATGCTCAGCAAAATTTACTGGAGCAATATGCACAGGAAGCCTGGGTAATTCCTGAGACTGATAAAGATGAAGTTCCGCTTACTCTGGCATTACTGAGTGCCAATAGAGGCCTGATAGAGCGTCTGTTTACCGATTTACATGCTTTATTGCAAGCAGATTTGTCACCAACTGCTCAGCAGGTATGGAAAGAGTTATTGCAGCTCGACAGTGAAAGCCGCAACCAGTTATGCCAGCATGCATTTAATCAGCAGCTCGGAATAGCTCAGCAGGATTATCAGGTCTGGGTAAATGCAGTGGTGCAGATTGTTTATACTCATGCAGCGTTAAATCTGGCTGCTACAACGGTAAAACCTCTGTCTGAACCGGGTTTTTGCCCCTGCTGTGGTACTGATGCTGTGGGTTCAGTAATAGTCGGACAGGGTGAACTTGAAGGGTTGCGCTATTTGTGTTGTGGTGTATGCAATAGTCGCTGGCACAGTGTACGGGCACGCTGTAGTTTTTGTGATAATAGCCGTGATCTGGGCGTACACCGGATTGAACAGGTGAAAGAAGGTGTATTGGCTGGTGCAGAGGCGGAATGCTGTCCCAGCTGCCATGCTTACCGCAAACGTTATCGCCTGGCCAAGCAACAATATGCTGATCCGATTGCTGATGATTTGGCCTCTTTAGCTCTGGATATACTGTTGAATGAAGAGGGATGGCAGCGTGGCGGAGCTAATCCGTTTTTACTGATGGGAAAAATACCCAGACATTAAATTAAGCTAAAGCTGTTTGGCTTGAATAAATGATAGGGAGTCAAACAGCTTAAATAAGAAAATCTGATCTTACAGATGGATAATAAAGATGAAAAAAGCGGAGAAGTTTTTTTCCAGAGTAATTGGTCCTTTAATTATCGTATTGGGGATAATCTGTTTAGCTGAAAGTAAAAGCAATCACCAGCACTATTATCTTCCTTTGCAAAATAAAGCTAAATATCTTTTATCATTGAATTGTGCACCAAACCAATGTACTACACAGGGGAGAATGATATATAACCATCCGGAAAATATATCCGCTAAATCCATCAGTACACCAATTTATCATTTTCGCTATTATTTCCGGATAGCAGATAAAACCTATATTAATGATGATTTGCGTGTTTTTAGTGAAGGTTTTGGTTTTACCAAAACCGGACTGCGCTATTTTCCTGCAGGAGGCCTGAACTCAGCTGAATTTTTTTCAGAAGAAATCATTTTTGACCCGGCTAATCCAAATATAAATTTACCCGCGACATATGCAAAAGTTCTTCATGAGATTCCCAGCCCTTATGGCTTTTTTGAAGGTTTTTTTATTATTATAGGGGGAATTATTCTTACTCTAATCAGCTATTGGAATAAAATTTTTTTAAAAAACAGGCTTGATAAATAATTAAAGAAGTATTTCTGATACCCAATTAAAACTATTTTTTATTATTTCATCGTAAAGTAATTTATTATCTTTATAAATAAGACTGATATTACTCAGACCTTCTAATATAACCATTAATTGATTGGTTATTGCCTCATTTTGTGGGTTTTGCCGGAGTTTATCGCGGATTAAATTTCGAATAAATTCTTTATGCTCCATAACCAGCTCTTTTATTGCATTGTCGTTATGGATTTCTTCTCTTGCTCTGACAAATAAGCAGCCATTAAAATTGTCTTGATTATACCAGTCTAAATGCCATTTAAGTATCTGAATAATAGACTGTTGCTGGTCAAGATCAGCTATTGCTTCGGTAAGTTCTTGTTTAAATCGCAAGTCTCTTAGTTTTAAAACTTCAAAGATTAAATTGTCTTTGTTGCCAAAATGTTTATATAGCGTTGTTTTAGAGCAACCTGACTGGTCTCTTATTTCATCAACTCCTACGTTGCCAAAACCTTTTTGATAAAAGAGTTGTTCTGCTGTATCAGCAATTAATCTGTATGTTTTTTTCATTTATTATCCAAAGTGTTTGATAAGTGGACAGATCTGTACTATTATAAAAGTGAACAGATTTGTTCACTTTTGTGCTGGCACTAATTGCTAACACTCAAGCTAATCTTATAGGATATAAAGAATAATGAAACCATTTTTTTTCGGCAAGGAGAAACTGCCACCAAAGCCTACAAATAGTGAATTATTGCAAAGTCTGACCGGTGGTTTCGTAGCTATATTTTTTCTGATCTGGTTTAGTCGGGTAACCGGCTATACTTTAATAATGGCGCCATTTGGAGCAAGTTGTGTGATCTTGTTTGCTGTATCTCAGTCACCACTTGCGCAGCCAAGAAATGTTATTCTGGGACATTTAATTTCAGCTTTTTGCGGGTTACTGTTTTTAAAGCTATTCGGTCATGATGTTATTATTATTGCTTTGGCTGTAGGCATAGCAATTATCGCTATGCAATATTTTCGGGCAGTGCATCCACCAGCCGGTGCTAATCCATTAGTCATTTTATTAACAGCAGATAAAATAGATTATGATTTTACTTTTCTATTATTTCCAGTGCTGTCCGGGTCAGTAATATTGGTAGCAATTGCTTATTTAGTTAATAATCTTTTTAATAAAACGCATTGGCCTGTCTATTGGCTGGCACTCTTTAAAGAAAAGGAAAAATAATAATAAACCTATCATGTTGTTATCAGTAAATTGAAAAAACTGTGTGATACTTTTTTGGCGCAGAAAATTGGTCAGAAGATAAGGTAATCCAGTGTATATCAGCTTATGATAAGCTCGTAATATCCGCTGAATCAGCTGTTAAAAAAATCTTAGTTGAAATGATTTATTAATCTTTTCATGTACTGATTAATGAATCATAATCTTTTGTTTAATAAAAATATTTCAGAATTTATTGTCTGAAGACTTCGATAAACTTCAGATAGATATTAGTCGAAATCGATTTTCACGCCTTCTTTTTTAAGTATATTAGTTGCAATATTCATATCCGGCAGTGTTTCGCCGAAGTAAACCCGATTAGATAATTGCTGAGTGAATATCGAATGTATCTGATTAAATGCACCAATAGCGGTGAGATGGGACTGACCTTTAGGATCTGTAATGGATAAGACGGATTGAGTTGGCCGGTTGGTCGAATCTGTACCTGTGATATTGATTAAAATACGGTGCTCATCACCTTTACCCGGATTGTATAGCAGTTTCTGGCGAAATGTTTTAAAACGTTGCGTTGAGATTAAACGCCAGAAGCCACTATGAATTAATACATAGAAAAGGCGGTTGGTTATATTGCTGTTAAAACCAATTCGTGTGGATACTGATCTGGCTTGGGTTAACATTGGCAAGGTTAACTGATCAGGTGTATCAAAGCGATAAACCCGAAAACGTTTTTTTTCTGTAAAGCTGACCAGTCTGCTGTCTGAAAATGGCATACAGCTTTGAGTGTGTCTCTTGGCGACGACTTCAAAAGGAATCAGCATTCTGTCCATATAATCTACAGAATTGATTCCTGCGTTATCTTGCATAGAATAGAGAATATTAATATCTATGCTGTTTATCTGCTTGAATTTAAGTGTGTGCCGGATTATCAGGCTGGCAGCTACGCCAGCCATCCATGTGGAAGAAAATACTATGGGAGCATGCAACTGGTCGAATGTATGGGTATAGGTAATCGCTGTTTTTAATTTATCCGTCCAGCGAGTAATATCAAGATAGGCAATCTGATTTTTGATGGCAAAATGCAGTACGCGGTTATCGGGATCATTGGCCAGGGTTACGATTAATTGGGGTCGGATATTGTCTGGAAGCTGTGGTGCATTAATATCGAATTGTATTGCAGATGCTCTGGATAAGGTACTGGCAAATGCAGTTGAAGTATGTATATTGCGCCCGCCAATAATAATATGTACATCCGGATAATATAGATTTAACAGTGCCGCTACTTGTTTGCCTACTACACCATAGCCACCGATTAATAATACTGACAGCTGATTGTTCATGCAGACTTTCTATTTTAGGTTGATTGACCTAAAATAATATACTAAATAATTTATTTTTGGTCAATTGACCTATTTATAAAAATCATAATGTATTTCAGATATTAAAAAAGATAAACTTAACTCACTTTTTGTCAAATCATTACCACATCTTTTAGAAATGAATTTACCGGATGATTTTGAAATTATTTATCCTAATATGATTATGAATAATCATATTAGTTTAGGTTCCTCCACGAATGATTTTTTTAAATCTCGAAAATACCAACTTATGGCTTGGTTCAAGTAGTAATCCTGGTAATGTACATGGTGTTAGAGTTAATATTGAGCCGTTCAATTCAAATGTTTATATTGATATTTTATATCAACATGACCTTTGTAATGCTAATAGTGTACACACATTTTCAGAAAGTTTGATTAGAGCTTTAAATATGTTGATTCTATAAAGTTGATTATAAATGACTGACAAGGGGATCGTTGAAAGATTTGTTGTTAATATACGTAATGTAAACACAGTATTGCAAGGACGCGGAACATGCCTCATGTGGCGGCCAGGACGGCCAGCCGGGATCGGGATACTGGTCGTTACCAGAGCCACCGACCCGAGCAAACCCTTCTCTATCAGATCGTTGACGAGTATTACCCGGCATTCGCTGCGCTTATGGCAGAGCAGGGAAAGGAATTGCCGGGCTATGTGCAACGGGAATTTGAAGAATTTCTCCAATGCGGGCGGCTGGAGCATGGCTTTCTACGGGTTCGCTGCGAGTCTTGCCACGCCGAGCACCTGGTCGCTTTCAGCTGTAAGCGTCGCGGTTTCTGCCCGAGCTGTGGGGCGCGGCGGATGGCCGAAAGTGCCGCCTTGCTGGTTGATGAAGTACTGCCTGAACAACCCATGCGTCAGTGGGTGTTGAGCTTCCCGTTTCAGCTGCGTTTCCTGTTTGGGGTCGTTTGCGGGAAGGGGCGGAATCCTACGCTAAGGCTTTGGCCAGCGATATTCTCCGGTGAGATTGATGTGTTCCCAGGGGATAGGAGAAGTCGCTTGATATCTAGTATGACGTCTGTCGCACCTGCTTGATCGCGGCCGCGATAGCTAGATCGCGTTGCTCCTCTTCTCCATCCGCGTTCCAAGCTGCGGAAAGGCACCCATAAGCGTACGCCTGGTCGAGCAGGCGACGCGGATCGACGTCCAGCGCACGAGAGAATGCGTCCGCCATCTGTGCAATGCGTCTAGGATCGAGACAAAGGTCGTCTCTGTCAGCCGGATCGTAGAACATATTGGCGGCGCCAAAGCCCACTTCACCGACCAGACCGACGGGATCTATCACCAGCCAGCCGCGACTGGAGAACATGATGTTTTCATGATGCAGATCGCCATGTAGCCCACGCAGTTCCGAGGCATTGCTCATCATTTGATCGGCTATAATCGCCGCGTGGACGTAGTCAGTTTGACAACCTGCGTTTTGATCATCGCGCGCCCGCTGAAACAAAGCTGCAAAGCGATCCCGGATCGGGAGAAGGGCAGAAGGCAGGGGTTCCTCAGATGCGGCATACAGCTTCGCCATTAGTTCCGCTGCAATTTCGGTCGCCTGGTAGTCGCCGTGCTCGGCAACGATGTGAGAGAGCATTCGCTCCCCGGCATATTCGAGCAACATCAGATTGTTCTCACGACCGAGCAACCGGACTGCTCCCCTCCCATTGCGCCATACCAGATAGTCGGCCCCGCGCAGTTCATCAGCAATGTCTTCTATAGGTTTCAATCCCTTGACGATTGCAGGAGTCCCGTCTGGCAATGAAACTTTCCAAACGAGGCTGGAAAAGGTGTCCGCAATGAGAACAGGTTGCGAAACGTGCCAATGAGCAGGAAAAACAGGCGGCATGAACATCAACCCCAAGTCAGAGGGTCCAATCGCAGATAGAAGGCAAGGCGTTCGCGGTCGGGGGCTTCGATCCCCAATACATTGAATAGGACAGCGAAGGCGCGCTCTGCTTCATCTGGCGCTGCCCAGTTCTCTTCGGCGTTAGCAATCATGAGTGCCAAATCGGCATAGCGATCTGCTGTTCCGAGCCGCCCAAGGTCGATCAGACCCGTGCATTGAAGAGTTTTAGGGTCCACCATGAAGTTCGGCATGCAGGGATCACCATGGCAAACAACCATATCGGTGCGCTCTTGGTCGAGCCGCACCGGTAGCTCTCGTTCGACACGAGCCAAAAGATCGAGCTGCGGCGTACTCTTGTCCTCGTCCGGTAAGAAGTCGGGATTGACGGCATTGCGGGACACCACATCAACGGCGCGTCCGAACATTCGCGACAGCCTGCGCTCAAACGGACATTGATCAACCGATAGGCTGTGAACAGCGCCAAGTTGCTGCCCCATTGACGGCCACGCTTTGAGCAAATCCGCTCCAGACAGATCAGCCGCCGGTACTCCCGGAATTGCCGTTATCACCAAGCATGCACCCTCCTGTTCCTCCTGCCAGTTGATGACCTCGGGGCAAGCCACACCTCGACCTTTGAGCCAAATGAGGCGGTCACGCTCTCCAGCGAGCTCACCGCGGCGGGAAGCAGGTGCGATTTTCGCGAAGGCATGCCCGTCACCACGTCGAAAAACAAAATCACCAGATTCTCCGCCTCTGACAGGCAACCAGTCAGAATGCGATTCACCAAAAAAAATATTAGTTCGATTCAATGGAGGTTCCTTCAGTTTTCTGATGAAGCGCGAATATAGAGAAATATCCCGAATGTGCAGTTAACGAATTCTTGCGGTTTCTTTCAGCGCCGCCAATACCGCCAGCCCGTCGCGCAAGGGGCGCGGCTCGTGTGTGCGGATGAAGTCAGCTCCACCTGCGGCGGCGGCAAGCTCTGCAGCGAGTGTCGCGGCCCCGACATCCCCCGGACCACGGCCTGTGAGCGCGCGCAGAAAGGATTTGCGCGAAACAGACAGAAGCACCGGCAAATCGAAGCGCAGCCGCAATTCATCGAACCGCGCCAGCACCGAGAGCGAGGTTTCGGGAGCAGCCCCCAGAAAAAACCCCATGCCGGGATCAAGGACAAGGCGGTTGCGTTTGATACCGGCACCCGTCAGCGCCGCGATGCGCGCGTCAAAGAACGCCGCAATGTGATCCATGATGTCGCCAGCGGGTGCCTCGCGCCGATCTGCCTGCCCGTCTTGCACCGAATGCATAACGACGAGTTTGGCAGATGATTTCGCCAATTGCGGATAGAACGCAGCGTCTGGAAAACCGCGAATATCATTGAGATAGGCCACACCACGCGACAAGGCATAGGCTTGCGTCGCGGGTTGATAACTGTCGAGCGAGACGGGAATGCCATCTGCCTTGAGCGCGTCCAGCACCGGCGCGATACGCGCGATTTCTGTGTCGGACGAAACAGGCGCGGCGTCGGGATTGCTGGATGCCGGACCGAGGTCGATCACATCTGCCCCCTCGGCCATCAGCTTACGCGCCTGCGCAATGGCTGCGTCTGGCGCCAGATACCGGCCTCCATCGGAGAAACTGTCCGAGGTTATGTTGACGATGCCGAAAATGATGAGCGATTTATTCATGGGGGCTTCTATAATAATAATAATCGAGCATGAGTCTCATACGGATGCTCGGGTCGAAAGGGAATCCCCAGGCGAGTAACCTGTTTGCGGTGATCCATTAGCTGCAGGAGCAGAATAGCATACATCTGGAAGCAAAGCCAGGAAAGCGGCCTATGGAGCTGTGCGGCAGCGCTCAGTAGGCAATTTTTCAAAATATTGTTAAGCCTTTTCTGAGCATGGTATTTTTCATGGTATTACCAATTAGCAGGAAAATAAGCCATTGAATATAAAAGATAAAAATGTCTTGTTTACAATAGAGTGGGGGGGGTCAGCCTGCCGCCTTGGGCCGGGTGATGTCGTACTTGCCCGCCGCGAACTCGGTTACCGTCCAGCCCAGCGCGACCAGCTCCGGCAACGCCTCGCGCACCCGCTGGCGGCGCTTGCGCATGGTCGAA
Organism: Snodgrassella sp. W8158; assembly: GCF_016100435.1. Taxonomy (NCBI): domain Bacteria; kingdom Pseudomonadati; phylum Pseudomonadota; class Betaproteobacteria; order Neisseriales; family Neisseriaceae; genus Snodgrassella; species Snodgrassella sp. W8158. The sequence goes on from NZ_JACFSM010000002.1 coordinate 143,842, forward strand.
CCACTGGCCTCTGACGGCCAGACATATTAATATTTAGTTTACTAATTATTTTAAATATGAAATTATCAAATAAACGGGATTCGATTATAAATTCATGAAAAATTATTTTGTTCTTGTTTTAGTCGGATTTGCTGGTTTTATCTCCGCCGCAGATAATTGGGTTGCTTCACTTCTTTTACCTGACATATCTGAAGATTTCGGTATTTCAATTTCTCAAGTAAGTATAGTTTTAACTGCCTATTTAATTCCATATGGGGTACTTCAACCTGTCTATGGTTATTATAGCGATCGGTATGGTAGAAAAAAAATACTATTACTACTCATGCTTTGCTTATCAATCTCCACTCTATTGTGTTCGATAGCGCCCAATATTGCTCTACTTACTGTATGTCGATTTATCACAGGGTTATTTGCAGCAGGGATTATTGCAGTTTCATTAGGGATTTTAGGAGAGTTATACGAAAAAGAAATTTTAACTAAATTTGTTGGAATTTTTCTTGGTTTAATATTTTTAGGCCAGGGATTAAGTTCAGCAGTTGGTGGGTGGTTAATTGAAATAAGCAATTGGAGAAATATATTTATATTATTTTCAATATTATCCTTATTGTCATTTTTTTCCATCTTTTGCTTACCTTCAAGTGGCTATATAAATACAAAAAAATCGGCATTTATCAAAGCTATTTGTTCATTACTAGCACAGAATACATTACGTAAAATTTACTTTCTTGCATTCTGTAATGGTTTTATTGTGCTTGGGACATATTCTTATATTGGTGCTTATTTTTCAACTTCTCTTAGTGTTGATTATAGATATGTCGGTATTGGTCTTATGTTATTTGGTATTATTTGCTTTATGACGGGGTTTCTTAATAGATTTTTTTTGAAAAATATTGCAAATAGGAAAGTATTAATATCAGGGTTTTTTTGTTCGGTAATCTTGTTACTTATGCTCATGTGCCATAACATACTTCTGACTTATTTCGCAACAATGTTTCTTGGAATGGGATATATTTTAGTTCAATCAATTCTTGCGAGTAGAGCGCTTGAGCTTGCGTTAAATGATAAAGGTCTATCATCAGGTATAATTGGTGTCGCCATTTTTGGCGGAGGGGGGATTGGTACTTACCTGGGAAGTTTGGTATTAGATGTTTCTGAATATCAAATGCTATTTTTATTATTTCTTTGTTTAATTGCGGTTCCGCTTTTGATTTCTATGTGTAGCAAGGATGTTTAAAGTTAATTTATTCAACTAGAATTGGATTCTAGTAACAATGTAATGATGGATGTCGGTATGGTTACATTGAATCCTTTAATAGTCAATCCATGAGTGAATTTTGAATTTATCGTTTTATTTATTCTAATAACATAACTGTTTCTATCGAATTTTAGTAAACTTATTACATTGAAATCTAAATTAATTTCGGAAAAATTGTTAATTAGCTTATAAAAACTTTCTTTGACAGAGAATATTGATGGCTAAATTATCTCCAAAAAAAGAACAAATACTGACTACTGCCGCGCGGTTGCTGGCGACACGGGGCGGGGTGAATTTCAGTATGCGGATAGTGGCAGATGAAATGGGAATACGGCTAAGTAATCTGCAATATTATTTCCCTACGCTGGAAAAACTCTTTAGCGCGCTGGTTGAAAATATGCTGCTACTGGTTGAGCGGAAAATAAATCTTGCGCTAAAAAGTGATGCTGAAACGATGAGTGTACTGATAGATATCATTTGCTCAGAACTTGATGATGTTTACAATTGTCAGTTAATGTGGGAAATCTGGGCACTATCTGAACGAACCACAGAAGCTCATCATGCTATTGATTTGTTTTATCAGGAATATTTAAAAAAAATAGCTTGTTTCGTCCAATCACAGAATACTTTACTCAATAATGATGAAATACAGCGGCGTGCATTAATCATTGTTAGCTTGCTCGAAGGTATATGGGTGGTTGCGGGGAAAAAACGCTCAGGCATTGAGTTGGATACAATTAAGGCAGATTTACTGCATACGATTAATCTGATTATCAGCAGCACCTGATCACGATGCGCAATATATTTATAAAACAAATTGAGCAGTAATTTAAACCAAATATAGTCGGCCATTAGCAAATTGAAATTCTGCTCAGGTTATCAGATTATTTGGCTAATCAGATAATAAAATCAGAAAAATCCTGATTATATGAAAGCCGGAAAAAGCTCTCTTGCTCTTTCCGGCCTTATTTTTGCTGAATAATTTATTTTTTATATCGGATAAACTGTCAGCCACTGTCCCTGCTGAATATCAGTTTGTGCGGGAATATCGATTAATACCTGTGCATTCACGCAACCGGAAAGCATATGTGAACCCTGTTTATTTAATGGAATAACCTCCGGACCATTATTGGTAAAGCGCAAGGTTCCGCGCAGGAATTCGCGTCGTTTTTGCCGGTTCGGGTTTATGCTGAAAGCAGCTTTGGCCTGATAGCATTCGGGTAGTGCTTGCAGAATATGACGCCCGGCGGCTGTTTGCAGTGCCGGTAGTCCAAGCAGTTTGAAGGTAACAAAGCTGGCTACCGGATTGCCGGGCAGAAGCATGACGCGGCATTCACCGATACAGCCCCAGCCAAAGGGTTTACCCGGTTTTATCGCCAGTTTCCAGTGTTCTATACTGCCTAATTGTTGCAGTGCCGGTTTAACCAGATCACGATCACCTACAGAAGCACCACCGGAAATAATAATGCTGTGGCTGCTGGTGGCGGCTTTGGAAAGGGTTTCGGTGATGATATCGAGATTATCCGGCAGAATACCGCCGTCAATGATTTCAATAAATGTGTAAGTTTGAAGACAGGCCAGCAACATGGGGCGATTACTATCATATATCTGATGTTGCTGTAACTGGCTATTGCCGCTTACCAGTTCATCACCGGTGGTAAATACGCTTACACGCAGTTTTTGGTAAACCTGTAGTTCACTGAATCCCTGTGAGGCGGCCAGTCCGATTGCCTGAGCATTAAGTAATGCACCTTTTTCCAGTAAAGTTGCCCCTTGTTTCAGCTCTTCGCCCTGACGGCGAATGTTTTCATTGGCAACGGGTGTGCTGGTGCAGCTGAGGGTGAGTCCTTCAACGCAGGTGTTCTCCTGCATAATTACTGCATCAGTATTTACCGGAATTCCGGCACCAGTGTAGATACGCATAGCCTGACCGTGTTGCAGGGTTAGCTGTCGTGTATCTCCTGCTGCGGCTGTATCGGTTAGTTGCCATTCAGAGCAATCGAGTCCGCATATCGCATAGCCGTCCATAGCGCTGTTGTCGAATGCGGGAGAGTCTGTAGTAGCTATAATGCTTTGGGCGAGAATACGCCCGGCAGCCTGATTAAGCGGTACGGTTTCAGTATCGACTATGCGGCTTGCCTGTTGCAACAGGGCTTCCTGCCCTTGGTAAAAATCCATCATAAGGTTGTTTCTCCGCTGCGCATGCTGGTAAACATTGCGCTGCTGTTATAGTTGGTAAACGGAATATTGTCGGCAAAGGTAACGATAGCATGCCGGTATGGCAGAATGACGGAGCGGATACTGTGTTTGCCAGTGCTGTTAAGCTGTTGCCGGATATGTTTTAAGTGACGCCGCCGCATCTGACAAACGACAGGGTGCAGAGTGAAAGAATCTGCGGCGCAAACAATATCAAGTTCAGGCTGGCCGGATAGTTTCTGATACAAACCGGCAATGATATCGGTGTTGAGTAATGGCAGGTCACACGGTACTATTTGCAGATATTCAATAGCTTCCGGTAAATGTTGTGCAGCACTGATGATACCGGCAAGTGGTCCCATCCCGCTATAGGCCGGTAGATCAGAATATACGGGATAGCCGTATTTTTCTATTCGGGCAATATCCCGGTTGGCACTGATAATAATGTGCTCGCTGCAGTGACCAAGCTGATGCAGAATATGTTCCAGCAATGGCTGACCATTTAGTGTGAGTAGGGCTTTATTGGCACCACCTACACGGGTACCGAGTCCGCCGGCCAGAATAATCAGCCCGAGATTTGCATTTATTCCCATGACTGTGTGCGTAGCTGGTCTGTATGTTTCATTTCTACCCAGTGCTGCTGACCATTGGCAAAACATTCTTTTTTCCAGAATGGTGCTTCGGTTTTGAGGTAGTCCATAATAAAATGATTGGCCTGATAAGCATGTTCGCGATGGCCGCTGGCAGTAAGTACCAGTACTATTTGTGCGCCTACTGGTAATTCACCCACACGATGAATGACGCAGGCGTAGGGTAAAGACCAGCGTTCGCCGGCACGGGTGATGATTTTGCTGATTTCCTGCTCGGTTACTTCCGGCATATGAGTGAGATACAGATGACTCAGTGGTTGCTGCGGGTTATCGTTGCCGCGCACTTTACCAATAAAACTGACTACAGCTCCGCAATCCGGCGCATTTTTTTCAGCCAGTGCCAGCTCATGACTGAGGTTGAAGTCTTCTGTCTGTATTTGTATGCGTGTCTGCATTTTAACCTCCGGTTACTGGTGGTAGCAGTGCGATGCTGTCTCCGTCTCTAATGGCTGTGTTGCCATGCTGAATAATATTATTTACAGCAATTTTATATACTTTTCCCTCGGCCAGTACCTCGGAGAACGGTATTCCGCGCTGCCGCAGATAGGCGAGCAGGGTATTGCTGTCATCAAAACTGCATGCAAGCTCTTCCTGTGCCATGCCCAGTTCTTCGGCAAAGCGTGCCAGATAAATAACCGTAATCATGATAAAGACATAGTTAAACCAATAATCGTTTATTATGCCGTGTTTTTTCTTTTTATGGCAGATAGCTGCTGCTAATGCTATTGGATTTAAGTAATAATTTAGGATAAAATGCCGTTCTTTTCTTAATTATTCCAATCATTTGCCTTATTCTGAAATTTTTTCTGATAACAGGCTTTTACCTATCTCATGCTGATTGACCGCTTCAACAGACGTATTGATTATTTACGAATTTCGGTAACGGATAAATGTGATTTGCGCTGTACTTATTGTATTCCGCAGGGATTTACAGAGTTTGAAAAACCGGTCAACTGGCTGTCGTTTGCTGAGATTGAGCGTGTTGCCGGCGCATTTGCCCGTATGGGCGTGTCACGTTTCCGTTTAACCGGCGGCGAACCGTTACTGCGCAAAAATCTGCCCGATCTGGTAGCACGGCTGGCGGCATTGCCCGGGGTTTCAGATTTGTCGTTAACCACCAATGGCACGCAACTGGACAGGTTTGCATATGATTTACGCAAAGCGGGACTAAACCGGCTGAATGTGAGTCTGGATTCACTGCGGCGTGAATGTGTACAGGAGATTTCCGGTAAGGATAGCTTTGATAAGGTAATAAATAGTCTTCAGACGGCACGCGATGCAGGCTTTGAGCAGATTAAAATTAATATGGTGCCGCTGCCGGGGGTTAATACCGGTGATATAGAGGATATGGTGGCGTTCTGTATTACCAATGGCTTTATTCTGCGCCTGATTGAAGTAATGCCGATGGGTGTAAGCGCCCGCGGACTGGATTATTTTAATTTACTGGAACTGATTGAAAATCTGCGCCCGAAATATCAGTTGCATGAAAGTAAACGTGTCTATGGCGGCGGGCCGGCTAAATACTGGGAAAGTGCGGATGGCCGTTTTACTTTAGGACTGATTACACCACGTTCCCAGCATTTCTGTGCCACCTGTAACCGGGTACGTATGTCTGTTGATGGGACATTGTATTTGTGTCTGGGGCAGGAGCAGAGTATGGCATTAAAACCTTTATTAATGGCAAATTGTTCTGATGTTCTGCTGGAGCAGGCAATTCAGCAGGCAGTGGATTTGAAACCGGAAAAACATGAATTCAATGAAAAACCGGATAAAATTGTGCGCATTATGGCCAAAACCGGTGGTTAGTATCCTGGTTATTGCTGTTACCGGAAACCAAAAGCCCGCTCAGGAGAGCGGGCTTTTGGTTTAGAAATAAATCAGAACAGGATGAGTGTCCACGGTAACAGATAAGTTTGTACGACGGTAAATAAGCCGGCGATTACACAGAAAAGCAGGCTATGACGTACAGTAAAGCGGAACAGATCTGATTCTTTACCAGCCAGACCTACAGCAGCGCAGGCAATGGCAATAGACTGCGGTGAAATCATTTTACCGGTTACACCACCAACTGAGTTAACTGCTACAGCCAGTACCGGATCCATACCTACCTGCATAGCAGTATTAGCCTGCAGGGCGCCAAACAGAGCATTGGCAGAAGTATCTGAACCGGTGAGGAAAACGCCTACCCAGCCAAGGAATGGTGAGAAAAACGGAAATGCTTTGCCGGTATCAGCCAGCGCCAGAGCCAGTGTGGAGGAAAGACCGGAATAATTAACCACGTATGCAAAAGCCAGTACCAATCCGATAGACAGTACCGGATAGCGTAAGTCGTACAGAGTATGTTTGAATGTGTCGACAGCCAGACGTGGTTTTATTTTTAATAGCAATATGGAAATAATGGCAGCCAGTAATATGGATGTGCCTACTGCTCCTAACAGATTAAGTTTAAATTCGGCTGCGATAGGGGTGTTTTCCGTTACGATAGGTGCGGTTTTAATCACCAGATTATCAAGCCACGGCCATTGAATTTTAATCAGGCTGAATGAGTTAAACCATTCTTGCAGCGGTTTGATTGTCCAGACCGCAACACAAATGGTCAGAATAATGAAAGGCGACCAGGCCAGGGCAATTTGTTTGGCGCAGTATTCTGAAGTACTGCGTTGTTTTTCAGGCTGCTGCATGCCGCTGAACGTAAATATCTGTTTCGGCTGCCAGACCCGAAGAAACAGTGCCAGACACACCATACTAACCAGGGCAGATGTAACATCCGGCAATTCAGGCCCGACAAAATTGGCTGTGATGAACTGGGTAGCGGCAAAAGAAACACCGGAAACCAGTAAAGCAGGCCATGTCTGACGAATACCGCGCATCCCGTCCATGATGAATATCAGATAAAACGGAATAACGACAGACATCATAGGTAACTGCCGGCCGGCAAGCTGGCCGATATGAAACGGATCAATACCTGATACTTGTCCGCCAACCAGAATCGGAATGCCCAGTGCGCCGAATGCTACTGGTGCGGTATCGGCAATCAGACACAGTCCGGCTGCATATAATGGTTTGAAACCAAGACCTACGAGTAGTGCTGCACTGATGGCAACAGGTGCACCAAATCCGGCTGCACCTTCCAGAAAAGAACCAAAGCAAAAACCAATCAGCAGCAATTGCAAACGCTGATCTTTAGTAATGGACAGAATAGATGAGCGAATGATGTCAAACTGTCCGCTTTTAACCGTAAGATTATAGAGAAAAACTGCGGTAATAATAATCCAGGCAATTGGCCACAGACCATAAAAGAAACCATACAAGGCAGAGGACAGGGCGAGAGCGACCGGCATTTTATATGCGGCAACAGCCACGATAATTGACAGAATCAGCGTAATGGCTCCGGCAACGTGGCCTTTCATGCGTAAAACGGTGAGTGCTGCAAAAAAAAATATGATAGGTAAAAGGGCTGCCAGCAATGTGAGATAAATGCTGTTGCCTAATGCCGAGTAACTTTGTACCCATTGGTGCATATATTTCTCCTCAATGTATGAGTCTGTGTGTGATAAGTTGATTGGTATGTGCGTTTTTGAACATGCTGAGTACTATTAATTTTTTTAATGCTAACTAACACATAATGCCTTGCAGGCTGTTACTTTAAAAAATAAAAATGTTAACGTCAATGTTTGTATTTTATATTTTAATCTTTGTAATTAAAGCCGATGCGGCTGAATAAGTTTTTTTTATGCTCAATCAGAAGATAAATTTGTGATAATAATATGTTAATTATTTATTTTATTAGATTTTAGTATCTGAGAAAGCAGATTATTTTTAATTATGGGCTGGTTTGATCAGGTGATTTATAACTATATTGTTAATTTGATGTATGCTAGTGATAGCAGAGTTTAATTACTGTCTGTATACTGATACAGCAGAATAATAGATGTACAGTAATTGATTACTGTGCGGCAAGAATAATATGAATATTGTGCTGGCGCAGAAATGCAGCTGTTTGTATACCGATTGTCTTTTATCAGCCAAATTTAGGTAATAAGGAGAATTCCAGCACTGGCAATAAAATTGTGTTTGTCACAAAACTGTCATGTTGGTCTTTTACAATAAGTCAGGGTAATTCCTAAAATTAGGGAGAAAGCTGTGTCTGCTTCGTCTGCGGCTTCGTCGTCTGGGGCAATTATGTCTGTATCTAGTAAAACCAGTAAAGTAAGTAAAATTTTATTCCTGCTGATACTAATGGGCGGTCTGGTCTATGCCGGCGTTTGTATTTATCATGATTTGCAGGGAATTCCCACTTCTTCATTGCTGGTATATGCCTTATTAACAGTAGCCCTTCTGATTGCGCTGGCGTTTGAGTTTGTGAATGGTTTTCATGACACCGCTAATGCAGTGGCCAGTGTTATCTATACGCGTTCGCTTAAACCCAATACTGCGGTAATCTGGTCTGGAACGTTCAATTTTCTCGGGGTGATGCTGTCTACCGGCGCCGTGGCTTATGGAGTGATTTCTTTACTGCCAGTAGAGCTGATTCTGCATATGGGCAGTGATGTTGGCTACGCGATGATTTTTGCTTTGCTCTCAGCAGCCATTATCTGGAATCTGAGCACTTGGTGGCTTGGCTTACCGGCTTCCAGCTCGCATACCCTGATTGGCTCAATCATCGGTGTAGGGGTGGCTAATCAGCTGATGTCGGCACATCAGGGAACCAGCGGCGTAAGCTGGAATCAGGTAATTAATGTTGGTGAATCGTTATTATTTTCGCCGTTACTCGGTTTTATTCTGGCTGCTTTACTGTTAATTCTGTCTAAAAAATTATTGCGTATCCCTGCTTTATATAAAGCACCGGAAAATGATATACCACCACCCTGGCCAATTCGTCTGCTGCTGATTTTTACCTGTACTACAGTAAGTTTTGCCCATGGCTCAAATGACGGACAAAAGGGTATGGGTCTGATTATGCTGATTCTGATTGGTACCGTGCCCATGGCGTATGCTCTTAACCATACTGTACCCAAGGAAGAATGGGCAAAATTTTCAGCTCATTCAGTGGCTGCACAGAAAACCATCCATGATTTGCTGCCAGCGGGCTTCGTGTTGCAACAAGGTACAGATGTGCGGGCACAGGTAACGGCTTTAGTGGAAAATAAACAGGGTACGCCGGAACAACTGGACGCACTGGCACAGTTGGTAGAAATTGTGGCGCATGATGTGAGTAAAAGCGACAGTCTGCGTAATTTACCGCCTGAACAGGTAGGTAATATCCGCAACGATATGTATCTGGTGTCTGAATCAATGACCTTGTTGCAAAAAAATGCCCTGGTTCATCAATACAGTCTTAATCAGGTACAGATGGACAGTTTAAAGACATATCACACGTCAATTGATCATGCCACTAAGTATATTCCGGTTTGGGTAAAGGTACTGGTTGCACTGGCACTCGGACTGGGTACACTGGTTGGCTGGAAACGGATTGTGGTAACAGTGGGTGAAAAAATTGGCAAAACCCATTTGTCCTATGCACAGGGTGCTTCTGCGGAACTAGTAACGGCGGCGCTGATTTTTGCTGCCGATCGCTTTGGTCTGCCAGTAAGCACTACACATGTACTGACTTCCGGTATAGCCGGTACGATGGCTGCCAATAAAAGTGGTCTGCAAAAATCCACAATTCGTAATCTGGTGATGGCATGGGTACTTACTCTGCCGGTTTCCATTCTGCTGGCCGGAGGCTTATTCTGGTTTTTTCGGATGATTTTCTGAGTATGTATTACTATTTGTGTTCTGAGTGGTTACAAACTCTGTAATAATTTGCCAAATGCTCTTGCATGGTACGGTATTTCACAGTTTAATGTCGGTTTAGTGGTGGCTGTGCTGGTGCACGTCATAGATACTTGCTTCCTCCCGTTATAACGGGGCATACAAATTGGAAATCGTGTATGAAAAAATTACTGGTATTGTCAGCCATCGTAAGCTTGCTGATAGTTGCCTGCTCGGATGCCGGTACAGCAAATAAAGATGCTGCTTCCAATACTTCCAATAACGGAGTCATGAATCCGACTGACCAGCTTAATATCTATAACTGGTCTGACTATGTTGACCCTGATACAGTAAAAAATTTTGAAAAAGAAAATAATATCAAGGTTCGTTACGATTATTATGATAGTAACGAAACATTGGAGGCCAAAATTCTGATTGGTCGTTCCGGCTATGATCTGGTTGTACCATCTATTGCCAATGTCGGTCGGGAAATTAAAGCCGGTGCTTACCGGCCGGTAGATAAAAGCCAGCTGTCCTATTACAATAATATCGACCCGAATCTGTTGAAAATGATGGATAAGGTAGATCCGGGTAATAAATATGCAGTGCCTTATTTCTGGGGTATTAATACTATCGGTATCAATACCGCTATGGTAGAGAAAGCACTTGATGGCAAATTACCGGATAATCTCTGGGATCTGGTATTTAATCCGGAATATACGCATAAGCTGAAAAATTGCGGTATTTCTCTGTTTGACAGCCCTACAGAGCTGTATCCGCTGGCTTTGCATTATTTAGGTAAAGATCCGAACAGCAGTGAACCGGATGATATCCGTGCTGCAACCAATCTGATTAAATCTGTACGTAATGATGTGAAACGTTTTAGCTCATCAGGCTATATTGATGATATGGCTCGCGGTGATCTATGTGTGGCTACCGGTTACGGTGGTGATTTAAACATCGCTAAAAAACGTGCTGAGGATGCCAAAAGTGGCGTGCATTTACAGGTGCTGGCACCGAAAGAAGGGGTTGGAATCTGGGTTGATTCGTTTATGATTCCTAAAGATGCCCAGAATGTAGCCAATGCTCTGAAATACATCAATTACACACTCGAACCTAAAGTTGCAGCGAAAAACGGTAATTATGTGACTTTTGCACCAGCCAGCAAACCGGCACGGGCACTGATGAGAAGTGAAATTGGTAGCGACCCCAGCATATTTCCCACTCAGGAAGTACTGGATAAAAGTTTTATCGTATCACCGAAATCACAGGATGCTGTGCGTCTGGCTGTGCGTCTGTTCCAGCAGGTAAAAGCAGGGCAGTAGCTGTTTGATATACGCGCACGCAGGTTTCAATAAAAAACGAATCGTTCCGGTTCGTTTTTTATTTAGGATGATTAGTTTATCTTGGAGAATTATCGGAACATAACACTCTTTGTAAGGGTGTAGTAGGCTGATAATGGCAGAATCGTTATAGATATTAGCTGTCAGAATATGGGTAAACACTTATAATCAGAGGCTACAGCACCAGTTCTGATTGTTGAAGGTCAGACAAAATTTGAGAGTGAATATCAGCATATTTTCATATAGCAGATAGTAAATCAATGAAATTATCAGTCATTATCGGAAGTAATGGTTTTTTTATTCATTTAAAATAAAAGTTTGTTCTGAAATTTTTACGTTTAATCTTTAATCTGACCGGCTGCTCATGGCCGGATAAAAAGTGTAAAGGGCAGCAGCGTTAGCAGAATAAAGGTTTTAAAGTTTTAAATTGGATGGTTATGAAAATTTTAATTTGTAATGATGACGGTTATTTATCAGATGGGATCGCTTTACTGGCACAGGTAGCATCTAAATTTGCTGAAATAAGAGTTGTTGCTCCGGAAAGTGATCAGAGCGGCGTAAGCAATTCATTTACTCTGAGCCGGCCTCTGTCGATTAAAAAAGCTGCAAACGGATTTTATTATGTTAATGGCACACCAACCGACTGTATCCATGTAGCTATGCATACCATGACTGACTTTAAACCTGATTTGGTTTTGTCCGGTATTAATCATGGTGCCAATATGGGTGATGATGTGCTGTATTCCGGTACAGTGGCTGCGGCTACTGAAGCTTTTCTGATGGGTATACCCGCACTGGCATTTTCAATTAATGATCGCAGCGGTGAGTATTGGGCAACGGCTGAAAAAGCCGTCATGACTATTCTGGAAAAAGTATGTGTACAGCCGCCGGCTGAACCGGTTTTATGGAATGTTAATATTCCGGCTGTAAAAGCAGAATCAGTGCAGGGCTATCGTGTGGCTAAACTGGGGCGCCGACACCATGATCAGTGTATCGTGCCGTATAGCAGTCCTCGCGGCGAAACTCTGTATTGGATTGGTGGCGTAGGTGCCGCTGATACTCGCTGGCAGGAAACCGATTTTAGTGATAACGAAGCAGGTTTTATTACCATTACGCCATTATCGCTGGACTTAACTAATTATCAGCAAATGGGTGCAGTCAGTACATTTTTACACGACATACAATGGTGACAGAAGTGGGACAGGGCGTAAGCTGGACCGGATATGAATTCCGGCGTGCACGAATGGTAGAACGGCTGAAACAGATGGGTATTACCCGTGCTGAAGTATTGTCTGCTATGTCTGCTGTGCCCCGGCATGTATTCGTTGAAGAGGCTTTGCGCTCTCATGCTTATGATGATATGTCTCTGCCGCTGGGTTTAGGGCAAACTATTTCCCAGCCATATACGGTCGCAGTCATGACGCAGTTATTGTTTGCCAGACGGCCAATACAAAATAATCTGCGGATACTGGAAATCGGTACTGGTTGCGGTTATCAGACAGCTATTTTACAGGCACTGGGTTTACGTGAAATTTACTCAATAGAGCGTTTGCGTCCGTTACATGAGCGTGCCAAACAGAATTTACGTGCAGTACGTTTACTGGCTCATGCACGGCTGGTCTGTGGAGATGGTTATCTGGGTTTGCCGCAGGAAGCACCTTTTGATGGCATTATACTGACAGCTGCGCCGAAAGAGGTACCTTTGCCTTTATTACAGCAACTTTCAATTGGCGGACGTATGGTTTTACCTTTGGATGAAGGCGGGGTGCAGTTTTTATGGGTAATCGACAAAACTGCTGAAGGTTTTCAGGAAACCTGTGTGCAACAGACTTTATTTGTACCATTGGTAAATGATAATTAAACCAAAGGCATTCTGTCATTTTATTTTGCCGGTTTATGTAACTACTTGAATTTAGACATAGATACAATGCCTGTCAAACTGACTGATCCCCTTTACTGTCAGAAGAGCCTGAAAGAGTAAACGGGATCACAGTATCAAATAACTGAACACCATTAAATGTATAAAAAATAACTATCGTTATGAAATAACGAATAAATAATATGGGTTATAACCAAACCGGCTGCTATTGTGCATTGCTTGATGAAAAACTCAATAAATAGCGTAAAATAATCTTGTCTTAATATTTTTTAATGAAAAAAATAATGATGGCAAAGAGTTATTGCTAAACAATACAGAAAAAGCCGGAAAAATTCTTTGGTTCCTTCCGGCTTAATCTGAATAGTACTGATTCACTATGTTATATAAAGTGATTTGGCTGTCAGAAACAGGTAAATCACAGTAATCTGGGAAAATAACTATGAAAGTAGCAGTATTCGTTGAACCCGGAAAAGTAGCTATACGGGAAATGGAAAAGCCGGTTATTCAGAAACCTACTGATGCCATTATCCGCATTGTTCGTGCCTGTGTTTGCGGTTCTGATTTATGGTGGTATCGTGGAATCAGTACCTGTGAGCCGGAACGAATTGTCGGCCATGAAGCTATTGGTGTGGTTGAAGCTACCGGCAGCGCAGTAACTCATGTCCGTAATGGTGATTTTGTTATTGTACCGTTTACGCATGGTTGTGGTCATTGTGCTGCCTGTAAGGCAGGTTTTGACGGTAATTGTCAGAATAAAGAAGATGAGCGCAACGGCGGGTATCAGGGTGAATATCTGCGCTTTACTAATGCAGACTGGGCTTTGGTGAAAATTCCCGGTCAGCCGCAGGATTATTCAGATGCTGTTTTAAATTCGTTACTTACTTTGGCCGATGTTATGGCTACTGGTTATCATGCTGCTGCCAGTGCTGAAGTAAAGTCAGGAGATACGGTAGTGGTGATGGGTGATGGAGCGGTAGGGCTGTGCGGAGTCATCGCGGCGAAACTGCGCGGCGCTGAACGAATTATTGCAATGAGCCGCCATCCTGACCGGGCAAAACTGGCAGAGGAGTTCGGAGCAACTGATATTGTGCCTGAGCGTGGCGATGAAGCGACAGAAAAAGTGTTGTCGCTTACCCGGCAGGCTGGTGCTGATGCAGTATTGGAATGTGTGGGAACTCAGCAATCACTGCAAACAGCAGTTGCTGTAGCCCGCCCCGGAGCAATTGTTGGTTGTGTTGGTATACAGCATGATACAGAAATTAAAACCAGCGATGTTTTCTGGCGGAATATCGGATTACGCGGCGGTATTGCCAGTGTCACCACTTATGATAAAAATTTATTACTGCAAGCTGTGTTAAATGAAGAAATTCAGCCGGGGAAAGTATTTACCCATCGGTTTGATTTAACCGATATTCAGGCTGCCTATCAGGCTATGGATCAGCGTCAGGCGATTAAATCATTAGTTATTGTCAGCCATGAATAATAGATAACTCCCGCAGCTTAACAAGCTGCGGGAGTTATCTGTATGAACAGCAAAGCTTATTCTACCGGTCTGATCAGAAAATGCCTTTCATACCTTCCGGTGTATAGCGTTCTCCCTGAATATTGATATGATTTTTCAGCTCATTCAATGTCTGAATATCTGCTGTATCCAGTTTTAACTGGCAAGCCTGATTATTTTCATTCAGGTATTTTTCACTTTTGGTTCCCGGTATCGGTACAATATGTTCCCATTGAGCAAGCAGCCAGGCCAGTGCGATTTGACCCATAGTGCAATTATATTTAACAGTCATGGGTTCTAATGCCTGAAGCAAACGTTTGTTATGTTCCAGATTATCATCCTGAAAACGGGGGTTGGTACGGCGGAAATCATTTTCAGCCAATTCGTTTTTATTCTGAATTTTACCGGTCAGAAAACCACGCCCGAGAGGTGAGTAGGGTACAAGACCGATATTCAATTCTTTTAGTAATGGCAGCACTGAATCATCTTCTATATGACGTGTCCACAGCGAATATTCTGTTTGCACCACATCAACCGGATGAACTGCATGGGCACGCTGCAAGACAGGGGCAGAAACTTCACATAAACCGACATGGGCTATTTTCCCTGCCTGTACCAGTTCTGCCAGAGTCTGCATCGTATCTTCAATTGCAGCATTAGGATCTAAACGATGAATATAAAATAAATCGATCTGTTCAATGCCGAGTCTGGCCAGAGAGTCATCGCAGCATTGTTTAATATATTCAGGGTGGTTATTAATGCTGCGGTTATAGCCGGAAGTATTGTTTCTATCAATACCGCATTTGGTTGCGATAGTAAGTTGTGCCCGTACTGAAGCAGGCAGAGTTTTCAATACTGCACCGATCAGTTTTTCGTTTTCACCCCGACCATACATATCTGCTGTGTCAATCAGCGTAACACCGCTATCAATAACCTTGTGCATCATTGTGCTGGCATGTGCTGTATCTATATCACCATAAAATTCGCTCAGACCCATTGCTCCATAGCCCATTGCAGATACGGTAATGTTTTGTCCAAGTTTTCGTTGTGGTAAAGAATGGCTCATTATTTTCTATCCTCAGATTAGTTATATCTGAAACGCTTAATCAAATAATACTTTTATTCGACTGCGGTCAGATAATTGTTAATTACTGATAGTGATAGTAATTAATTAACCTTGCTAAGAGAAATATAAAATCATTGATATAAAAAATATATCAATGATTTGAGTTTCTGAACCTTCCGGAAATATACATGTCACAATGGTGTATTAACTGAATTATGGTGCTTAAAATACTCAATAATGGTTTGTATCACAGTATTTTCAGCCTGCTGATGCCAGAGCAGATGTATATCGATTGATAGTTGCTGTTCATATTCAGTAGTTAATTTTTTATATACCACTCCCGGGATATGTGCCTGTGCCATAGAAGCCGGAAGTAATAACATGCCTCTGCCCATGGCAATTTCCATCAGCATGGTTAAGAAATTAGGTAATTTCGGTTGTAAAACCAGAGAAGCAGTTAAGTTGCTGATGACTTTTTGCAGTTGATCATACAATCCCGGATTCTGGTACCGTTTACACCAGTACAGAGGTAAGTCTATTACTGTATTTAAATCTATTTCATCCCGTGAACAGGCAGGGTGGTTTTCAGGTAAGGCCAGTACCAGTTTTTCCTGATAGACTAATAAACTATTTGCCTGATCATTATTTTTTTTATAATCTGAAATAATAACCAGATCAATATTGCTTTTATTAAATTCAGCTAATAGCTCTTTTGAAGAGTAGTCTTGCTGCAAAAGATCGATGTTTGGCTGGAATTTATTAATAAATTCGCTGAATAGCGGAATAAAATTAAAACCCAGAATTTTAGTTATGCCAACAGTTATTCTGTCTGTCGAATAATTATTAACATTGGTTATGGCCAGAGATAAGCCTTCCAGCCAGTTTCTGGCTTTGTCTCTGAATTGTCTTCCCTGTTCAGTAAGCATGACATAGCGGGTATTACGTACTAATAAAGTAGTTTGCAGCTTTTCTTCCAGCTCTTTGATTTGCATTGATAATGGAGGCTGACTAATACCCAGTCTGCTGGCAGCTTTGCGAAAATTGCCTTCTTCACATACTGCCAGAAAATATTGCAATTGTCGGACTGTTGGCAGATGTCGGCTGTAAATGGCTGAGTTATCGAGATTATGTTCTGTCTGAGCAGGTAATTGATTATACATATTTCCCCTGATTCATTGTTGTGCATCCGTTCGCAATTAAACTGTATAAGCGACAATATTTTCGTCAATCAGACTGGAAAAGCACATCATGCGAATGTTTAATGGAAATGATTTAAAAAAAATCAAATCTAAAATTAAATTATCTGCAGGTAATTATTGATATCGTAGGGAATCATAACAGAAAAGATATAGTTAATGTTAGTATGAAAGTTAACGAGAAAATATTAATTAAATCTATAGAAACTAATAATGAGAGAAATAATACCAAATAATCTGGTGTAACAATCGTATGGAAAACTAAATATATGGTTTATAGATATCGGCTAAGCTGATTATCAATTATGCATTGGCTGGATCAGCAGAAAACAGATATTGTTGAAAATAAGTTGTGTCAGTTTCGCTTATGAATTCGTTTAGCTATTTTATTTAATAACAGAATCTCAAATATTGTCTGCAAAAGCTCTGCGCTATCAAAGGCAATTGCTGTCGGAGTATTGAGCCCGGAACTGATCATTTTAAATTTTCCACACTTAATCATCAATAAATCAGCAAAATATAAATATCAAGAATGATAATAATCTTTTTTCATAACGAGTTTCCTTATCAGTAAATTCCTGTATTTTTATTATTTATGATTATTGTTAATAAGTTGAATACCAACTAACGCTAAGATTAGATTTAACGTTGATAACAGAACACAAATGGCAATTACTCCACTCCAGGTCATGTTTTGATAAACTATACCTAATAGATAAGTGCCAATACTGCCTCCTGCTAAACACGAAAGTAAATATAAAGACGAAATCGCACCGCGCGAATTAATTGGCACAATTTTATTAAGCATGGCTATAACTAATGGCTGAATGCCAAATACAAATAAAAACAAAGCAAAAATCCCGAATCCGAAAACATATATTGCTGAGCTATAACCAATAGTCACAACCGATATACATACAGCTAGCAAACAGATGATTAAGAGAGACCGTTCTTTGATAATCTGTGATAATTTACCAGTAATTATGGTGCCAATAACCGCACTCAGACCGGCAAAATTAAGCCAGCCTAAAGTTGTTGCAGACAAATAAAAAGGTGAACTTTTCAAATAAAAAGTAAGTAATGAAGACAATCCTAAATAAACAAAAAATAGTAAAAAGCCGACTAATAAAAAAATAACTACCGTTTTATCAAGTAATAATTTAATTGCTGCTAGATAAGTACCCCGTACACTATTAGCTGAAGGTTGGATTATTGAGCGTTTTATACCGTAAGGGACAAAAAAACATGTTGCAGTTATCAAACCCGCATAAATAATAAATGCAACTTGCCAAGACCAAAGATCGGTCAGCATTGCGACTATACTTCGGCTAAAAATCATGCCCACAATAGAAGCTGAAATCATCATTCCCATTGCTTGGGGTAACTTATGGTTAGGCGTGTTTTTAGCTGTATAAGCGAATAATGCCGCAGGAACAGCAGCGGCAAAAAAACCGATTAATGACATGGTGACCAAATACAACGTAAAAGAATCAACAATCACCGATAAAAATAAACAACAAACAGTTCCAATACTACCGACCAAAACTAACAACTTTGTCGAAACTTTGTCCGAAAGCGGGCCATAAATAAAAAAAGAAATGGCATAAAAAAAGCAAGATAAGCTGAATATATTTCTCGCTGCTAAAATATCAATATGATAGCTTTGAGAGATCTCTTGAAAAATAAGTTGGCTGATATAAACCGACCCGACTAACAGCATGATTAATAATGCTGATAACATTAAATTCGGTTTTGTCTGTACAAGATTTTCTTTAGACTTTGCTTCCATGAACAAAATCCCGATTAGCGAGTGATTGAGTTCAAGACAGGTTAACTAACAAAATAAGAATTGAGAAATATATAATTTGTTATACGAAATTCGTATTGTAGAAAAACAAGATAAACCAATGCAAAAAGCAAAGACCTCAATCATACTAATCTGATTGAGGTTGATAAATTGCAAAATAGCATAAAGGTCAGACTGAAAATATCAGTTAAATTGCTGAATTATTAAATAATATTTTGAAGCCTGACCTTTAAAATTTTAGTGTTAACAGTTAGTTGGATAATGAAATATCACGCCGTCTGAATATCAATGTGGCTATCAGGAAAAAAATTAATGCATAGACAATATTGGCTGCCAAGGTAATAAAAAATTCACTCTGGACAGGCTGATCAACTGTTTTAGAAATTAACTCAATCAAATAGCTGTTTACATTTAATGGGCTTAATTTGTATATCCATCCGTCTTCAGGTAAATGAAGGTAGAAAAAGTTGATTAGTCTCCACAGACCACTAGCAAAGAAATAATACACAATACAGCTACCGGTTATGAGTGCACTGCTGTTAAATACGGAAGAAAGCATCAGAGCAAAAGCAGTAAAAAATATTGTAATGGTTAATATGAATATGCTGTATATTCCAGTGTACTTTAATACGATGCTAATTTCCGGTATTTGGTGAATTGTCAGTATTTGTATTAATAAACAAATAATTACAGATACAATCAGAAAAACAGACATTAATATAGTAATCGCTGCAATTTTAGCCAGTAATATTTTGTAGCGCTGATAAGGACGGGTCAGAATAAATTTAACTGTTCCTTTGGATATTTCAGAACTTAGAATATTAGATGCATAAATAATAGAGATAAAATTAATAAATTTGTAACAAATAGTGATACTATATAAAAAGACGCGATCACTATCATCTTTAGAAATTGAATGTGATGTATGAGTGATCACAGAATGCATAGTGCTGAAATAAATAATTAGTATCAATAATAATATTATGGGTATGATAATGGCATTTCTGGTTTTTTTAAGGTATTTACGCCATTCATTAATTAGTAATTTCATTTGTTGACCTTTTGTTGATTATCGTTTTTTATGCTTTGCAGAAAAGAATCTTCCAGAGAGTAATGAGTCAGCTTCAAACCAATTAAGGGAATATCATGTTGAACAAGAAGTCTGGCAATTTCTGCACGCGGATCGTGGTCAGTTGAATCGGTTGCAATTTCAAGATTATTGAGCTGACGGGTAACCTGATACCCGTTGTTCAGCAGAATTTTTTCTGCCGGTGCTAAATCTCCGTCTACTTCGATATGAATAATGTTATTGGATTTACCCAGAAAATCACTCATTGTTCCCGCATAGACCTGTCTGCCCTGATTAACGATAAAAATATCATTAACAATTTCCTGAAGCTCGGAAAGCAGGTGGCTGGAAATAATAATGCTATTTCCATGCTGAACAAAATTTTTCATCAATGTACGAAAATCTTTCATTCCTTTCGGATCAAGACCATTCATGGGTTCATCCAGAATTAATACTTTAGGCTGATGAATAGTTGCGTTTGCGACGCCTAATCTTTGGCGCATACCCAGAGAATAGCCTTTGACTTTTTGGTGTTCTGCACCTTTAAGCCCGGTTCTGGTTAATGTTTGCATTAAATCATCTTTACTGATTGACTTACGGCTCATATCAGCAAAGATTTGCAGATTATTAAAACCGGACATGTAATTATAAAATTCCGGATTTTCAATGATGGTACCAAGATTAAAAGCTGCTTTTTCAAAGTCTTTTTGTATATTGTGCCCACAGATTTTAATATCTCCGGAAGTGGGAAACATCAGACCTGTGAGTATTTTCAGCATAGTGGTTTTGCCGGCACCATTGGGGCCTAAAAAGCCCATAATCCGACCGGGTGCAATCTTGAAAGAAATGTTATCCAGAATCTTCCTGTTTTTAATCTTTTTGCTAACATTTTTAACTTCAATGAGATAATTGATTTTTCCCACTCTAAACCTTTCTTGTTCAGGGAGTTAAATTTATTGATTTTGTCGATGTTATATGAGTAAAGCAATACCTGTCTTTATGGTATACGGAATTTTTATTTTCCTTATTTATAATAATGTATTATACATAATTTAACAATATTAAAATGTCTGGTTTATTGGTGGTTTATTCAGCTGGACATGCTGAATATAAGTTGAGTGTTGCTTTTGAATCTTTTTTATATAATGAATCAGATAAATAGCTAAGCAGAAAAAATCTGACTGAAATAATTTTTGCTGTAATCGAAATTATCTACCAGAAAAATTCTGGGAATGATGTATAAATGGTCTGATTAAAGGGTATCTGTTCTATAAGGATTATGTATTTGAATATTCGGGTTTGACGTAATAGGTTGTCTGAAAAATGTTTGTATATAATGAATAATAAAAAAGCACAGCTTATGCTGTGCTTTTTTATTCAATTTGGCGCGGCGGACGGGGCTCGAACCCGCGACCCCCGGCGTGACAGGCCGGTACTCTAACCAACTGAGCTACCACCGCGCAAGTTTTATGCAACGCATAAAACAGAAAACTGGTGGGTGATGACGGAGTCGAACCGCCGACATTCTGCTTGTAAGGCAGACGCTCTACCAACTGAGCTAATCACCCCTGCTTGGGAAAGACGCTATTAAACCAGATATGCCGTTCGCTGGCAAGTACTAGTGATGAAAAAATTAGTTCGTTCCCTGTAGTGACCAGTTTTCAAAAAGAATTACTTTGTCTCTGGGGCCGAGTACAACCAGAGTATCTGCATTTTTAAAACGGAATTCAGAGTCAAATTTGCGTAATTGATGAGCATTGCGGCGTACTGAGAGCAGTTTTACTTTCAATTTGTCCAGCGGAAGGTCGTCTACACTTTTACCTACCAGAAAAGCATCTGGCGGCAGAGTGAAAGCCTGACGGAAATAATGGATATTCTCATCAGAGACGGTGTCATCGCTGCCGGCAAATAAACCTTCAAGTGCCTGATAACGATTTTGACGAATACGCTGCATGATTTGATAGACTTCATCAAACGGTTTGCCTGAGCTTAATAATGCCTGACTAGCGAGTGTAAGGCTGGATTCTTTCTCATCAGAAACGATATCGTCTGCACCCATATTGGTTAGCACAGGAATGTTGTCGTCGTTGGTAACGCGCACGATTACCGGCATGGTAGGGGCAATCAGCATAATATTATTGAGAATATGCTTGGCCTCTGTCATGTTGTTGATGGTAATCAGTACGGTATTGGCACGTTTTAATCCGGCTGCCTGTAATACTTCCTGCCGTTTGGCATCACCGAATGTGACCGGTTCTCCGGCAGCTTTGGCTGTGGCAACCCGTTCAGCATCCAGATCAATGGCATAGTAGGGTGTATCCTCCTGTTGCAGGATACGGGCAATGCTCTGACCGCAGCGGCCGAAACCGATAATGAGAATATGGTCAGATTTGCTCATGGTATCTACCAGTATGCTCTGTAAATCAACTGCCTGTTCGTCCCAGCTGCGTTTAACCAGCAGTTTATTGATTTTATCTGCACTTCGCATAATAAAGGGTGCCAGTATCATGGAAAGCAGGATGGCGGCAATGGCTGCTTGTTGCAGCTCAAGAGAAATGAGTTTTAATGCGCCGCTAATGGCCAGCATAACAAAGCCGAATTCACCACCCTGAGCGAGATACAAAGCTGTTTTAATGCTGTCGCCGGTATTTTCTTTCATGTAGCGGCTAATGCCAAATAGTACCGCTGCTTTCAGAATAACCAGCAGTGCTCCCAGTATCAGTATCATTAACCAGCTTGATTGTAAAACTTGTATATTCAGTTTCATGCCGATGGTAATGAAGAAGAAGCCGAGCAGAATGTCCCGGAAGGGGCGAATGTCATCTTCTACCTGATAGCGGTATTCGGTTTCTGATATCAGCATACCGGCAACAAAGGCGCCCAGTGCCAGTGACAGACCGGCCAGCTGAGTAAGATAAGCAACTCCGAGAGTGACCAGCAAAACGTTAATCATGAAGAGTTCGCTGGATTTGGTGCGGGCAATCAGACGGAACCACATAGGCATGATTTTACTGCCGACCACCAGCAGCAGACCTAAGGCAAGTGCCATGGTAAGCAGGGCTTTGCCCATTTGCAGGATCAGACCGTCACTGCTGTGAGCCAGAGCAGGTAATAAAATCATCAATGGAACGACGGCAATATCCTGCATCAGCAGTACGCCCATAATCATGTGGCCGTAATGCTGTCCCAGTTCGTTTTTTTCTACCATAATGCGGCTGACAATAGCCGTCGAAGACATAGTCATGGCTGCGGCAAGGGTAAACGCCCATGTCAGCTGAATACGCATGGCTGCAAACAGGATAAAAAGTATCAACAGGGTAAGTGCGACCTGTAATCCGCCTAAACCAAGCACCAGCCTGCGCATGGCCTTAAGTTTGCCGATGGAAAACTCAAGCCCGATGCTGAACATAAGAAAAGTAATGCCGATTTCTCCGATAAATTCGGTGGCATGACTCTGATTAATTAAATGCAGCCAGCCAGGACCGGCTATGAAGCCAACTACCAGGTAGCCTAGCATGGCGGGAATGTGTAAACGTCGGCAGATGATAGAGGCCAAAACAGCCACCAAAAGAATCATCACGACAGGGCCAAGAGAAATATGCATAATATATTGATTTTATTTAATTAAAATTTTATTATCATATTTTAACATAGATGTTTTGGCTTGTGCGGACTTATACCTTATAAAGATACATTTTTTAACAGATTATTGTAAGAAATTGCGCAATTGTTTAAGTGCTGTCCATGCATTGGCTTTTAAATGGCTTTGACGCAATAATCGTGCAGGGTGGGGCGATATTACGTAAGGAATATTGTGCAGATTGTGTGCCAGTATTGTCTGGTCGAGCTGGCTGAATATCTGCCCGAGCAGCAGAATAGCCTGAGGTCGGATATGTTCGATCTGAGCATTCAGATAAGGCAAACAGGCTTGCAGATGCTCATCAGTAATGCGCAGGCTGACATTAGGCGCACACTTCACCTGACTGGTAAAAAAAACTTCTTCAGCAGTAATATTGATGGCTGCCAGCATATTGCTGAGCAATTTGCCGACTTCTCCGCTGAAAAGCTGCCTGCTGCTGTCGTCGGGCGGTGCAGGATTAGAGCTGATAACCAGAAGCCGTGCATTGCTTGCACCATATCCCGGAAGTGGAGTGCAGCGCTCCTGATGCAAATTGCAGCGAGTGCATGCAGCCAGTGTTGCCGGAATGGATTCGAAGCTGATATTTAATTTATCACTTGTGGTAATGGGGCTGATTTTGCTAGTGTTATCTTCTTTGGTAATCTGTGTTACAGATTCAGTTGCCGGCTGATTGATAATTTGCCGAAGTGCGTCACGATGCCGGTTGGCTGGCTGAGTTGCAGTAATATCAGCCGGCGACGTCTGGTGAGAAGTTCTCACTGGTTGTGAACGGACAGAATTGTCCGGAACAGAGCGCGCAACAGGCCGGGTATCGTTTTTTACTGGCGTATTTGTTTCTGTAATTTCGGAAGGTATCAGATAAGCAGTTTGTGATAACCACATGGGGCCGAGACCCAGCGCTTCGTGCAGATAAAGATAGCGGCTGTCTAGCATGGTTTTTCCATTAATACAGCATCATCACCATTCTGGTAATAATTTTTACGTATGCCACAGGATACAAAACCATTGTTTGTATACAGTTGCAGTGCACCGGAATTGCCGGCACGCACTTCAAGCAATATCCGGTTCAGATGCTGTTGCTTTGCATGCTGGAATAAATGTTCCAGTAATTGTTGTGCATAACCCTGCCGTCTGAAATCAGGATGGGTGTCAAGCAGATGAATTTCGGCTTCCCCCGGCAGTTTTTGCCAGACCAGCATGCTGACAATTCCATGCACAGGCAGGTCGATTACCCATACAGGCTGTGGTGCATAAACGGTATTGGCCAGTTGTGTTGCTGACCATGGCGCCGGATTACACTGTTTTTCAAGCTCATGCAGAGCGGCGACATCAGCGAGAGTGGCGGCACGGATATTCATGCTATCTGACTCGCAGTTCGTCTGGCAGCCTGTTCGGCAGCTGTCAGAGCAATTTTATTGCGGACATAATGCAGGCTGGCATGAGCAGCATCAGTTGCTTTGTAACGACCGGATAAGGCCAGTTGCACATACTCCTGAGCTCCGGGCATAAGATTCTGCCCTGATACGGGTAAATTGATATTCAGCCCGTAAGCATTACCGATACCTGTAGCCTGATGCTGACCGGCCGGCAGACAGATGCTTTCGGCAGTACCCACCAGATAATCACTCAGACGTTTATGATTATGGGTGTCATACCATGCATAGAATAGTTCGTTCATACGTGCGTCTGTTGCGGCCAGTACGCAAGGCTGATCCGGTGCAAGAGCAGCTACAGCATCCAGACAGGGAATGCCAATCAGTGGCAGACTGAATGGCAATGCTAAACCAGTAGCTACACCCAGACCAATGCGTAATCCGGTGAAAGCACCGGGGCCTTGTGCGTAAATGATGGCATCCAGCTGAGACAGTATCAGTCCGGATTCTGCCAGTAACTGCTGTATACGCGGTAATATCAGTTCAGACTGTTTTGCACCGGCTGCTTCGCAGATGCTGTCAGTATGTCCGTTGTGATGCAGTCCCAGTGACAGATAACTGGTGCTGGTATCGATTACAAGCAGACGTGAATCATTGCTAATCATGATGTGTTAATGTATTCGGATAAATTGAATTATACCGTTTTATGCCTTTATTTTTTAGGTTAAATATTGTGCCAGAGTAAAGTTATAGGTAAGGGTAATAAATGCTATTTTTGGGTAATTTTTTGATAAATAATTGTTTATATTCTAGATTTAGTGATTAATTATCACGGCTGGTTTGTACTTTTTCGGGTGTGATGTTAAGTTATATTAGCTGTGCCGGCTGTGAAATTGAATTAAGAATGGAAGTTGTTTGTGGATGAGTTGTATGTAGGGCGTTTTGCCCCCAGCCCTACCGGTTTGTTGCATATTGGTTCGCTGCTTACTGCGGTAGCTTCTTATCTGGATGCGCGCAGCCGGCAGGGACGCTGGCTTGTGCGGATGGAAGATCTGGATCCGCCACGTGAAATGCCGGGTGCGGCAGCAGCTATTTTATCTGCACTGGAAGCTTTTGAACTGCACTGGGATGGTGAAGTTGTTTATCAGAGCAAGCGTCATCACCTTTATGCTGCAGCTCTGGCGCGATTGAAAGCGCAAGAACTGGTGTATCCGTGCTTTTGCAGCCGAAAAACGATACAGGCTGAAGCACAGGGCATGGGTACGGATGGTTTTATTTATGGCGGACATTGTGCATCTTTGAATGCAGATATGTCTGTCTGTTCAGAGAAAATGCCGGCATGGCGTTTGCGAACTGGTACAGATATAACCGGTTTTACGGATGCAATACAAGGTTATAAGCAACAGTGTTTATCCAGAGATGTGGGCGATTTTGTTTTGTTGCGGGCAGATGGTTTCTGGGCTTATCAACTGGCGGTCGTAGTTGATGATGCGGATCAGGGAATCAATCATGTAGTACGCGGTCAGGATTTGTTATTATCTACCCCCCGTCAGATTTATTTACAGCAGTTACTGGGTTTTTCACAGCCGGCTTATGCTCATTTACCGTTGCTGACTAATACGCTGGGACAAAAATGGTCAAAACAGACGCAGGCACCTGCATTAGATTTGCGCCGGCGTGAAACTTTACTGCGGCAGGTTCTCACTTATCTCGGGCAGCCGCAGGCACCAGAGGTGGATAGTCTGTCTGATTTGCTGAGCTGGGCGGTGCAGCACTGGCAGCTTAAGCGTATTTCACCACAGGCAATTGCAACAAATTAATGCTGATAGAAAGTTTTAGACAACGAGGGAGAAAAGGGTTGGTTCGAAGTAACTTACATGCATCTGCTCCGCGATTTTATCTGCGCTTATGGCAAAAACGACAACACCGCTCATACCGGCTGGCATGGGTGCTGATGGTTACCGCAGCCGTATTAATTATTGTACAGAGTGCTCTACTGGCTAACCTTTTTGCTTTGTGGCTTAATGGAGAGGATGTAACTGAGACTTTATTTCAGTTTTTACCTTATCTATTAATCTGCTGGCTGTTGCGGCCGTTACTGAACTATTTTAAAGACCGGTTGCTATTACGGGCAAGTGTGGCAATCAGATTACAGTTGCGCAGTCAGTTAATGAAAGCACTGGCATTACTGGGACCTGAGCGTAGCCAGTATGGCAGTGATGGAGCTCTGTCTACAATGGTTTTGGAACAGGTAGATGCTCTGGATGGATATTTAAGCCGTTATGTTCTGCAACAGCAACTTGCAGTACTGATGCCGGTACTGATTGCTGCGGCTACCTGTTTTTATAGTCCATTTGCTGCTGCACTATTATTGCTGACTGCGCCACTGGTTCCGATTTTTATGATTTTGCTCGGACAGGCGGCAGCACGTAAAAATCGTGCGCAGTTTTCAGCACTGGCGGCTTTAAGCGGACGTTTTCTGGATTTGCTGCGGGGTCTGCCCACGTTACGTCGTTTAGGTGCTCAGTTGCAGGCACAGAAGACTATTGATGCCGCTGCTGAGTCTTATCGGGTGCGAACAATGGCGGTATTACGGCTGGCATTTCTGTCTACAGCCGTTCTGGAACTGTTTGCTTCACTGGCGATTGCACTGGTGGCTGTCTATCTGGGTCTCGGACTGCTGGGCGTATTGCCCTGGGCAAACGGACAAATACCGGTACCTTATCAGGGAGCATTGTTTATTTTATTGCTGGCGC
Source organism: Snodgrassella sp. W8158 (assembly GCF_016100435.1). Classification (NCBI taxonomy): domain Bacteria; kingdom Pseudomonadati; phylum Pseudomonadota; class Betaproteobacteria; order Neisseriales; family Neisseriaceae; genus Snodgrassella; species Snodgrassella sp. W8158. Next base: position 171,330 of record NZ_JACFSM010000002.1, read on the forward strand.
CGGAATTTTATGCACCATTGCGTCAGCTTGGTGCTGATTATCATGATAAAGCTAAGGCAGAGGCAGCAGCCGAGACATTAATGCCACTATATAAAGTGGTCGAAAATATACCTGCTGTTTCTGAAGAAGTTGATTTTGTATTGCAAACACCTCCCAGTTTGCGCGCAGATTATCTGGTGGTATACGGACGTGATGAACGTATCCGTCTGCCGCAATTCAGTTTTTGCATAGAAGCCGGAGAACGTGTTCTGCTCAGAGGAGCGAGTGGCAGTGGAAAATCCAGTCTGCTGCAGGCCTTACTGGGGTTTGCTCCTTACTCTGGTACTTTATGGATTAATCAGCATAATTATGCTGAATTAAATTTACCGCTATTACGGCAGTCGGTGGCTTATCTGGCACAGACGCCACCGATATTGTCACTATCAGTTGCCGAAAATTTGCGGCTGGCCAGCCCGGATGCTACGGATGAAGAATTGCAGCAGGTACTGCAACAAGTAGGACTATGGGTATTAATTCAGCGTTTACCTCATCAAATGGATACACAACTGGGTGAGCGTGGTCGTGGAATGTCCGGCGGACAGCTACAACGACTGGCGCTGGCACAAATGCTGTTACGAAAAGCACCGTTATGGCTGCTGGATGAACCAACCGCTCATCTGGATGCGCAAACAGCATCGGAAATTATGCAGTTGCTGGCGCAGCTGAGTATCGGTAAAACGGTGATACTCGTTAGTCATGATATTAGTTTTGCCGGATGGGTTGATAGGGAAATCATGCTGACTGACCGGCAGGAGCAATTACGATGAAGCGTTATCATTTGTTATGGTCACAACAGCAGCTGAAACTGTCTAATTTATTGCTGAGTCGCAAGCGTGCCTGGTTACTGGCATGGTTATTAGGGCAGGTAACGGCTATAGCCAGTATCGGACTGCTGGCTCTGTCCGGCTGGTTTATTACTGCTGCCGGGCTGGCCGGAATAATAAGTCTGGCAACAGCTTACACCTTTAACTATTTTACTCCGGCAGGGGTGATCCGTTTGCTGGCGATTGTGCGTACCGCGGGGCGCTATGGTGAGCGTCTTGGTTCACATGATGCAGTACTGGGTCTTCTGGCTGATTTACGCAGCGGACTGTTTTCTCGTCTGGCTACAGGTAAACAGCAGCAACAGAACGCTCTGCGGCAGATGCATTCTTTACTGAGTGATATTGAATTGCTGAATAACTGGCCGCTTAATGTTGTATTGCCATGGTTATGGGCATTATTCATGTTGCTGGGCATTCTGGGGCTAACTTTAATTGTGGCCGGCAGCAAACTGACATTGTATCTGTCTATTCCATTATTTCTGGCAACTGTCGTGATTCCGGCATTGGCTGCACTGTACGGACAAAACTGGGGCAAACAGCAGGCAGGATTGGCTGAAAAGCGGCGTACAGCTTTATTGCAACCACTTGAAGCAATAACAGCTTTGTTGCAATGGCAGCAATGGTCACGCTTTGCAACGGTTTTTCATGCCGAAGATCAATATTATGTCTCTGGCCAGTTGCATCAGCAGCAACTGGCAGGAAGAGTAGTATTGTTACAGCAGGTATTGATGGCTGCAGCAGTGGCTGTTTTGTTATGGCTGGGAAGTGAGCGTTTCGGTGGCGATGCAAACCTTTCAGTAGCCATGTTGCTGGCGCTGGTGCTGGCTGTATTTGGTTTTACAGAACTGGTGCTGGTACTGGGTATGAATATGATGACCTATGGTCTGTGTCAGGCTGCATGCATACGTCTTAATGCAATTACGCCCGCACTGACTGTTGAAGAATCAGATAAAAAGCCTTTACCGGCACAACTGCATTTACAGGCGCGTGCATTACAGGCACGCTGGCCGGATGCGCTGAACGGAGCGGAAAATGTCAGTTTTGATTTGGTTAACGGTAATATTTTGTTGCTGCAAGGAGCATCTGGTGCCGGGAAATCAACTTTGCTGGCAGTATTAGCGGGGGAACTGGAACCAGCAGCAGGGCAATTGTGTTGTAATCAGCAACCGTTTTCAGCATGGCAGTGGCAGGGAGAGGTGGGTTATCTGGCTCAGCAACTGGATATATTTGATTTAACTCTGGCTGAGAATCTGCGTTTGGGTAAAGCTGATGCTACTGAGGATGAGTTGTGGTCAGTACTTTCCAGCGTCGGGCTGGCTGTATGGGCTGAAAATCAGCCCCAGCTTCTGGAGACACGTCTGGGAGAATATGGAGCAGCTGTGTCAGGAGGGCAGGCACGTCGTATTGCTTTGGCACGTTTACTGCTGCGTCCTTATAAAATACTGATACTGGATGAACCGTTTGCCGGTATTGATGAGCAGGCACAGGCAGAGCTGGCTTCTGTGCTGCAACAGCATCAGCGGCAAGGTATTCTGATTGTAGCAAGCCATCAGACTAATCCGTGGCCTGAGGCTCAGATTTTGCAAATAAATTGAATAAATTCTGAATAAATTTTTAGCTGATTTACTTTTCTGGCAGCCATTTTGTGGCTGCCTTTATTTGATCTAGATCAAAAAAATAACTAATAACAAATTTTAACAAAGACATTGTATTATAATTTCTAAATATATATTTTTAGCATTTATAATGTAAAAGTAAAATATATAATATTTTTAACAATAGAAGTTTAGTTTATTTTTAATTTTACATATTTAATGTAAACTTAAATAACTATATTTATTTGTTAAATTTATGCATTAGTTTAATATTTTCGATTTGTATAGTATATTAAATTCTATTAAATTGAAATATTTATCAATGCCGGTTTAAAGATAAATATAATTTTTATTAATATAAATTACAGGAACAAAGCCATGGATTTAGTGGAACTGTCAAGGCTGCAGTTTGCGCTGGTCGCGCTTTATCATTTTTTGTTTGTACCGCTAACATTGGGGATAGTATGGATTCTGGTAATAATGGAATCCACTTATGTGTTAACCGGTAAGCAGATATATAAAGATATGACGCGATTCTGGGGCAAATTGTTCGGCATCAATTTTGCTCTGGGTGTAACTACCGGTATAACAATGGAATTCCAGTTTGGTACCAACTGGTCATATTATTCGCATTATGTGGGGGATATTTTTGGTGCGCCATTGGCTATTGAAGCGCTGATGGCATTTTTTCTGGAATCCACTTTTGTAGGCCTGTTCTTTTTTGGCTGGGAAAGACTGAGCCGGCCTGGTCATCTATTAGTTACCATTCTTATGGCACTTGGTTCCAATCTGTCTGCATTGTGGATTCTGGTAGCCAATGGCTGGATGCAGGATCCGGTAGGGGCGCATTTCAATTTTGAATCAATGCGTATGGAAATGACCAGTTTTACTGACATTTTCCTGAATGAAGTAGCGCAGAATAAATTTGTACATACAGTCTCTGCCGGTTATGTAACCGCTGCGGTTTTCGTGATGTCTATTTCTGCCTGGTATTTGCTGAAACGTCAGGATGTCGAATTTGCCAAAAAAAGCTTTCGTATTGCCGTAGCTTTTGGTGTAGCTTCAATTCTGTCAGTTATTATCCTGGGTGATGAATCCGGTTATACCGTGGGAAAATCACAGCAAACTAAAATGGCGACACTGGAAGCCATGTGGGAAACAGAACCGGCTCCGGCTTCGTTTAATCTGATTGCTCTGCCAAATGAGCAGAAAATGGAAAATGATTTCGCTATCGAAATTCCATGGGTAATGGGTTTAATCGGTACCCGGTCACTGGATAAACAGATTCCGGGAATCAAGGAAATCATTGCTGAGAATACGGAGCGTATTCGCAATGGTCGGGAAGCTGTGATTGCGCTGGAAACATTGCGTAAAGACCGTACAGATGCACAAGCACAGGCTGCCATGAAAAAATATGGCGATGATCTGGGCTTTGGCTTACTGCTTAAATCCTATGTGCCGGATGTACGTCAGGCTACTGAATCTGATATCGCACATGCAGCTCGGGAAACAATTCCGCGTGTCGCTCCGATGTTCTGGAGTTTCCGCATTATGGTATTGTGTGGCTGTCTGCTGCTGTTGCTGATGGTTGTAGCATTTTATACTTCGGTTAGAAATAGTTTTGCAGATAAACGCTGGTTGCTTAAATGGGTGTTCTGGAGTTTACCATTGCCCTGGCTGGCCTGTGAGGCAGGATGGTTTGTTGCGGAGTATGGACGCCAGCCATGGACAGTATATGGTGTACTACCGACTAATCTTTCGGCTTCTTCGCTGACGGCTGCTAGTCTCTGGGGATCAATTTTCGGTTTTGTAACACTGTACACAATCTTATTAATTGTGGAAGTGTATCTGATGGTACGGTTTTCCCGTCAGGGCCCGGGTTCACTGGGTACAGGGCGTTATGCTAATGAAGCAGAACATTAGGAGTAGACCATGGAATTCTTGGATTATTCGGTATTAAAATTCATCTGGTGGTTGTTGCTGGGTGTTCTGCTGATTGGCTTTGCCATCATGGACGGGCAGGATATGGGGGCAGGTTCTCTGCTTCCGTTTGTTGGCAGAAACGATAACGAGCGCCGTGTCATTATTAATTCAATAGCCCCGCACTGGGATGGTAATCAGGTATGGTTTCTTACTGGTGGTGGTGCTATTTTTGCAGCATGGCCATATGCTTATGCGACAGCATTTTCCGGCTTTTACTGGGCAATGATGGCTGTGCTGTGGGCAATGTTTTTCCGTCCGGTAGGATTTGACTATCGCAGTAAAATCAATAATGCCCGCTGGCGTACTACCTGGGACTGGTTACTGTTTGTCGGCAGTTTCGTTCCACCGCTGATTTTCGGTGTGGCTTTCGGTAATCTGCTGCTGGGGGTGCCATTTCATTTTGATGATGATTTGCGTTCTTTCTATACTGGTTCATTCTGGGCTTTGCTCAATCCTTTCAGTTTGTTGTGTGGTGTGGTATCGGCTGCAATGATTACCTTTCATGGTGCGATTTATCTGGCATTGCGCACAGATGAACAGGTAAGACAACGTGCACTGCGTGCCAGCACAATTGCTCTGATTGTTGTGGTAATCGCATTCTCACTGGCCGGTATCTGGGTCAATATGGGAATTAATGGTTACAGCATGGTTGAGGGAAGTTATTTGCCCGGAGCTTCACCTGATCCGCTGAATAAACAGGTGGTCAGTGCCACTGGTGCATGGATGAATAACTATCAGCAATATCCGCTGCTGTTAGTGATACCGGTACTGGCTTATGTTGGTTTTATAGTGGCATGGCTTCTGGCAAAAGGCGGGAAGAATTTTGTAGCATTCTGGTTTTCAGCATTGGGTCTTGGCGGCGTAATCAGTACCGCTGGTGTATCCATGTTCCCCTTTATCATGCCTTCAAGCACAGATTTGCGCTCCAGCCTGACGGTATGGGATGCCAGTTCGAGTGAATTTACTCTTAAAATTATGCTGGTGGTGGCATTAATTTTCGTGCCGCTAATGTTGTGTTATACCAGCTGGTGTTATCGGGTGATGCGCGGTAAGGTAACTACCGACATGATTCGCAAAAATGACCATAGCCTGTATTAAATTCGGCTTAGTCTGCCGCTGGTATTTTAGTCGGCAGACAAGCCAGTAAAATAAGGAGTATTTTATGTGGTATTTTGCCTGGTGTTTAGGTATTGGTTTTGCCATACTGCTTGGAGTAGTAAATGCATTATGGGGTGAATATCAGCAAGACAGAGATAAGTTAGATAAGCAATCACAACAATGAAATAGTGTATGCCAGTCTAATACATTCTGTTACTGAATTAATTAATTTTAAAAAAGTTCCTTTGGTTTGCTGTATACCAGTTTGCTTGGTATACAGCTTTTTCTTTTATACTAAAGGTAATACAAAGGTAATAATTGTATTTATTGAAATGATTTGTTCATTATTGTTTGATTTACAGTAAATTTGATGTATTTTGCTGGAAAGTGCTGGTTTTTTGTATTAGTATAATTAATGAATATAATCTTCGGAAAGGAATCCGAATGAATAAATCTATGCGTAATAGTCTGATTTTTGCTATTGGGCTGGTTGTAGCAGCAGGTGTTAGTGCTAAGGAAATCAAAGTAGCTAGTAATAACACTGCATATGCGCCGGAAGAAATACAGAAACTGGCCAATACAGCAGTAAAAATGGGCGTAAAAGAACCTCTGAATATGAATGTTGCTTCCGGTAATCTCATTGTTACCGGCAGTAGTGACACTAAATGTATATTTAAAGTAGGTACGGCAAAAACGCCACAAATTAGCGGTATCAGCTGTAAATAAATAGAAAACAGTTATTACAATCAAAAGATAAAAAAACTGACCTGTTCATAGTAACCGGTCAGTTTTTTTATCGGTAATAGTATTATGAAAATTAGAAGAAAGAGTGAAAAGATCAATGTATCTTGGAGAAAAATTTACTCTTTCGATTGGTTTTTATAGATCTATTTTCAGCAATATAATCTTTCCATCAGCTTTTATTTTGGTTTTTACTTGCATGAAGGGCAGAAAATGAAAATTTGCGATGATTGTATTTGTGTAAGTAATTTGAGATTCAGTAAACCGACCTTTATACTGCGCTTTGCTGAATAGTCTGTTTGTAATAAAACAGGTACATCTACGGTTTAATTAATTGAATAATGGGGAATTGATATGTGGTTAGGTATAGCAGCAGTTAATCTGGCTTTGGCGGTAATGCTGGGTGCATTTGGTGCACACGGATTAAAACATATGGCCAGTGCGCAGCAACTGGAGTGGTGGCATACAGCAACACAGTATTTTTTCTGGCATGCATTGGGATTACTGGTATTAGGCGTACTGGCAAAAGCAGTTCCGGCATTTATGGTAAAAATGCCGTTTTCTTTGCTACAGCTGGGATTGATTATTTTTTGTGGTTCACTGTATCTGATGGCTTTGGGTTTGCCACGCTGGCTCGGTGCAATTACACCGGTTGGCGGTGTTTTAATGATTGCCGGCTGGCTGACTCTGGCATGGCTGGCCTTTAAGCAGCAGTAAAATTTACGAAACCTGACAGGAGGTTGCTATGCGCGGTAATGTTTATTCAATGATAATGAGTTTCTTACTGGCAGGCAGTCTGTGTGCTTGTAGCCATTCAGCAGCTGTCACAGCTAATAGTTCTGCTCAGGTTTTCAACCAATCAGCGACGCCAGTTGCTTATCAGCTGGCCGATAATTACTTCATTAAAAATACGGTAACCGGATTAGTCCCGAGACACATTAGTTCATCTGTTGAGTTTGCCCGTTATTTCGGTATGGCTGCAACTATGGGGAAAATTGGAAAACCAACTCCTATTGATTTTGCAGCTCATGATGTAATTGTATATGATGCTGGAATCGTGCAAAAGCAGCTGGAAATCACGCCTTTAACGTTAAATTATGCTCAGGATAAGCTGATATTAGATGTACGCATTCGTTCTGGAGCAAGACAAAGTTATCAGATGCATCCGTTTATACTATTGATTGTGCCTAAAAACTTACCTGATAAAGTGGAATTCAAATTGCTACAACCATAAGCAGTAAAGATATAGTTGGTGTTTTATGGCCAGTAACTGATTATTATCTAAAAAAAGCAGTCTGTATAAACAGACTGCTTTTTGCATAAATAGGATGATTAGTCCTGTGCAAGTACCACAAGTTTGTGATTAACAAATTCTTTAATGCCCAGATCACTTAGTTCACGTCCGAAGCCTGAACGTTTAATTCCGCCAAACGGCAATTCAGCCACGGAATCACCGAAGCGGTTAATAAACACCATACCGGTTTCAATTCGCGAAGCCAGTTTTTTAGCGCGTTCAATATCTTTACTGAAAACAGTTCCGCCCAGACCAAAATTAGAGTCATTAGCCAGTGTAATTGCCTCTTCGTCATTTTTTACAATATACAATTGTGCCACGGGACCGAAAAACTCTTCAAAGTAGGCCGGATTATCCCGGCTGATATCTGTAATCAGTGTAGGAGTAAAGAAATTGCCTTCAGCAGGTTTGTTACCACATAATACTTTAGCACCATGGGCAATGGCAGCATCAAGCTGCTCTTGTAATGTATCCTTGCTTTTACGAGATGAAAGTGGTGCCAGTGTCGTATTTTCATCCAGCGGATCGCCCATCACTACCCGGGCAAAATCTTCCTGAACAATCCGGGTGAATTGTTCAGCCACTTTTTCATGCACGATAAAACGTTTTGCTGCAATACATACCTGACCGGCGTTAAACAAGCGTCCTGCTACTGCGGTATGTGCGGCGGCTACTACATCTGCATCATCTGTGACAACGAATACATCATTACCGCCCAGTTCCATAGTAGATTTTTTCAGTTTATTGCCAGCCTGTCCGGCTACAATACTGCCAGCACCTTCTGAGCCTGTCAGAGCCACACCCTGTACGCGTTTGTCACTGATAATGGTTTCTATCTGCTCCGGAGTTACAAACAGATTGGTATAAGTACCGGCAGGTGCCTGGGCTTCATGCAGCAGATCTTCCACTAGTTGCGCACATTGCGGAACATTACTGGCATGTTTGGCTACAACCGGATTGCCCACAGCAATAGCCGGTGCAATAACCCGGATAAGCTGGTAAATAGGAAAATTCCATGGTTCAACTGCCAGAATGATACCGATAGGATGATGTTCCACCCAGCCTTTGCCCAGTTTGCTCGGATAGGCTGCCGGTTTTAGCAATTCTGCAGCCTGTTTTGCATAGAACTGGACAATTTCAATGCAATTAACAATTTCGTTACGGCTCTCTGCAATACGCTTACCCATATCCAATGTGATAATACGGGCAATTTTTTCCTGATGCCGTGTCATAATTTCAGCCAGGCGTTGTAGTAATGCCTGTCTTTCGCTGATGTTTTCCGGTTGTGACCATTCAGACTTGTACAGAGCATGAGCCTGAGTCAGTGCGTTTTCTACCTCAGTATTAGTATGATTGGAAAAAGTTCTGGCCAGCTCGCCAGTAAACGGATTGATAGATTGATAAGCCATATTCAGCTATCCTCCACAGATGTAATAGATAAGAGTAATTTGTCTGTAAAAATGCAGAGCAGAAGAAAGCGGCTGTCCGAATCATGCCCGAACAGCTTTAACGCAATTAAGAAATAGTAACAGAAGCCGCTAATGATTGTACGGCAGCGGTAAAGTTTATGTAAAGAAGCTTATCTTTATTATAACCAGACTATGATTTTCACTATTAAAGGTCCGGCCAGCACCATAAATAAACCTGCCAGAATCATAGTCAGGCTGGCAACCACACCTTCGTCGGCATTACGCTGAATTGCCCGCGAAGTACCAAATCCATGTGCGGCATTACCAAAAGCAGCACCATTGGCCAGATGCAGCCGGCTGCGACTGAAAGCCAGTGTGATATCACCAAACAGCATGCCTACCAGTCCGGTTATGATGGTGAATACGGATACCAGCGCCGCTGAACCATGAATTTTGTCAGCAAGCTCAATGGCAAACGGAGTAGATACGGAACGTGCCATCAGGCTGTAGGTTACTTCGTGGTTAAAATGAAACAGACGAGCCATCAGATAAGCACTGCCCACTCCGACAAACATTCCCACAATAATAGCTGTCATCAGAATCGGTAACTGACGTTTCATTACATCACGATATTGATAAATTGGAATGGCAAAAGCAACAGTGGCAGGGCCAAGTAAGCCGGAAATATAACGCGTATATTGATTATATTGTGTATAACTGATGTCCAGCCATTGCATGAGGGCTATGGTTAATACACTAAAAGTAATGGCGGGTGACAAAAATATAACCGGTTTGGCGCGATAGCATTTTTTTGCCAGTGCATACAATGCAATTGTCCAGATAAAACAGCCGGCAGCAATTATATTCATAACAGATATCCAGTTAGAAATTAAATATATGCCAGTTCAGACATGGCGATGTTTAATCCATACACGGCGCAGACGATAGCAGTATTTTAAGGTCAGAGCAGTACTGCTCATTACTAGAAATGTACCTGTTACGATGCTAATAATCAGTTGCCATCCTTCAGCAGCAAACAATGCCTTGTATTGAACCACTGCAACAAGAACAGGCATAAAATACAACATTAATTCACCCAGCAAAACCTGCGCACCACTGGCAATCCATGATAATTTCAATATGTTAAGCTGTAATAACAGCAATACCAGAAATAATCCGATTACACCGGCAGATAAAGGGATATGAGTAGCTTTTTCGATACCCAGCCCTATCAGCCAAAATAAAATGATTAATAAAATTTGTGCGCATATACGTAAGCAGTTTGCCATGCGAAGGTGTAACATATTCATTTTGGCTGTTCCTTATAGCCAATTATTGGAAACCACTGATTATAATTAGCTTTATTAGGCATAATATGAATTATAATTTTTTTATTATTCTTTTTTTGAATATTTATGATTGATATAAAAGCACTTCAATGCTGGGTCACTCTGGTTCAGAATCACAGCTTTTCAGTTACTGCGGAAAAACTGGCATTATCCCAACCGAGTATCAGCAAAATAATTCACGCACTGGAAAATGATTTAAATGTAGCCTTACTGCAGAAAGGAGAAAACGGACGCAAGCGTCAGGTACTACCAACAGAAATTGGTAAGCGTGTATATGAACATTCTCTACAGATACTTAATCAGGTGTCGTTGCTGAAACAGGAGGTAGAAGATTATCGTGAACTAAAATTGGGTACATTGCGTATCGGTATGTCGTTACTAGGGAGCCGTTTGCTAACACCGGCTTTTTTTAATTTTCATCAGCAATGTCCGGATATTGAGCTGGCTTTTATTGAAGCCGGTACTCGTGATATTGAAGCAGCCTTGCTGGATAACCGTCTGGATGTAGGTCAGTTACTGTTACCGGTAAGTGATGAATTTGATTATATTCCTTTATGCGATTACCCGATGATGGTACTGTTTCCGCGTAAACGGTTAGCAAAAATACCTGCATCTATGTCTTTGCGCAGTTTGCGTGATGAGTCTTTTATTTTGTTTAGTCGCGGTTTTGTTTTATTTGAACGTGTTATTAATGGTTGTCATGATCAGGGATTTGAGCCAAATGTGGTTTGCTGTACCAGCCAGTGGGAACTTTTGCGTGATATGGTAGCAAAAGAAATGGGCATTGCTTTACTGCCCAGTTATTATACGGATGAATTTGACGATAAAATATTTGCAGCTGTTCCGTTAACCGATCCGGCAATTAACTGGAGTTTGTCTATGGCGTGGCCTCGTCACAAAAAACTGACACCGGCTGTAAAAGCATGGCTTAAAGTTATCAGAGAGGAATTTTCCAAATAACTGTTTAACGTATAAGTAAGCAGAGTATTGAAAAATGCAGACAAAATAGTAACCAATGACAAACAGCAGCCTGAAAAATAGCTTGCTTTATTGTTTGCAGAATGATAATGATTTATATTTTTACAAAGAGTTATTTTAAAAAAAGCTAGGGATAAATTCATATAATAACCGGAAAAACCCTTTTATCACTTTCCATTACAGAATACGGCAATCAAGAGTAAAAAGGTTTTAAATGATCAGTAAAGTGTTTGAATTACCCTATTACGCCGTTATTTTTACCTCTAAACGCAGCCCGGGAGATTTTGGCTACTTAGAGATGGCACAAAATTTATTAATTGAAGCCGAAAAAATAGAAGGATTTTTAGGAGCGGACAGTGTTAGAGACGCAGAAGGAATCGGTATTACAGTTTCATACTGGCGAACACTAGAGGCTATTGATAAATGGAAAAACCATACGCTGCACATAGAGGGGAAAAAGATGGATATCAAACAATGGTACGAAGAATATTCAATTCGTATCTGTAAAGTTGAATATGAAAAATTTTTTGAATCCTCTGTTTTAAAACCAGATGGATAATAGGGTAGCTGATAATCAGCTACCCTATTAGTCAAGAATCAAGATTAATGCAAAATCAGTCTCTGAACCGGGCACTCAGGTTGCGACTGCCCGGATCATTCTGTCTGTTCAATTCTCAGTGTACATATGGTCTTGCATAATTTTTTCATAAACTGCATCAGGGACATAACGGCGAATCATGGCCTGCCAGTTTTGCGGTCCGACCATGCCTTTTATCATGGTTGATGATACTTCGGCATATTCACGCGGCGGTATCAGGAAGATAGTGGAAATTTCCGGCTGTAAGTCATGATTGATATGGCGCATGGAACGCTCATACTCATAATCAGAAGCGGTACGGATACCGCGGATAATGAAATCTGCACCAATACTGCGTGCATAATTAACCAGATACTGATTTTGAAAACTGGAGATTTTAACATTGGGAAAATTTGCCGTGATAGCCTGAAGCATTTCTTTGCGCTCTTCAACTGAATATGTGGCGTTTTTTTCCGGATTAACACCAATAGCGACGATTAGTTCATCAAATAATGGTTGTGCTTCACGAATCATCCATAAGTGACCATTGGTAGGGGGATCAAAGCTGCCGGCATAGACTGCACGGCGGGTAGTTGAATTAGTCATTGTTGCTTATTCCAAACTGCTTTTTCATGTGCCGGAAAAATAACCAGTATGCAGATATTATCTGCTGAACATGATTGATTTAATTGTAAACAGTTATTATTTTTTTCAATGTTGTCAGTACAAAGCTGCGCAGCTTAATCAGTTGTGTGTGCATTGTCAAAACATAAATGTTTTTTTATGTGGGAAAGAAAATATTAAGCCGAATAAAGGTAAAGAATTCAAAAGAATAATATGAAATATTATAAAATAATCATTTTTGTTTTAATAGTATAAATAGTAAGTAGTTTGCCTGCTTAATTTTGCCATATATGAATATTCAGATTAGGTTTCGTCATTTTGTTTTAACGGTTCATATAAAAAGAGGAGTTTTTTAATTTCTATTTAGATAATTTTTTATGTTGATTTTATTAATTTTATTAAAAAATACTTAAAAAAGTGGAATCCTTTAATTTTTCTGCTGTATTTGTAGTGGCGGTTTTTCTTAATAACTACTATATTTTTATTAGCAGAATTTCGATATGGAGCAGCGACTCTGTAGTTAATGAACAGTTAAATATATTTTCAGACTCTTATTCATATTTGAGTATCAGTAAAATGTGTATTTTGTTGAAATCATTTAAAATTTTATCATTATATTTTTTTAAGCAAGCAAAGATTTAATATATATGATTTTATAAAGAGCTTGGATTATTATTTAATATTCATAAATTAATAATGGATATCAGATATTAATAACTAACATGATATATTGATGAGAATGGTTTTCATCCTTTACAATCTTAATCTTTTGCCGCTATTTATTAAATTTATTAATTAGAGCAAAATTTGAGTGATATACGGATTATTAAGCAAATGAAAAAAAAATGGGTTAAAAGGTTTGTATGGTTGTTAGTCGTGGTGGTGCTGGCTGCTGTTGTATGGAGCCTGTTTTTTAAACCTAAAGACCAGATGAATTTTGTGACAGATGATGTTCGCCGCAGCGATATCATGCAGACAGTTAATGCCACAGGAGAAATTGCGGCGGCACAATTGGTTGATGTCGGTGCTCAGGCTTCTGGCCAGATCAAAAAACTGTATGTCAAACTGGGCCAGCAGGTTAAAAAAGGTGATTTGATTGCTGATATTGATTCTACTACCCAGTTAAATACCCTCAACACTAATAAAGCTAAGCTGGATACGTATCGTGCTCAGTTGGTATCTGCTCAAATTGCATTGAAAATGAAGCAGCGTGCATTTGACCGTGAACGCGCGCTGATGGGGCAGGATGCTACCTCTAAAGCAGATTTTGATAATGCTCAGGATAATCTGGCCGCAGCACGGGCTAACGTGGCTGAGCTGAAGTCACAAATCCGGCAAACACAGATTGCCATTAACACTTCAGAAGCAGATTTAGGCTATACCCGCATTACTGCTCCGATGGACGGTACAGTTGTATCCATTCCGGTAGAAGAGGGACAAACTGTGAACTCCAGTCAGAATACGCCAACGATTGTACAGCTGGCTGACTTAAGCAAAATGCTGAATAAAATGCAGATTGCCGAGGGCGACATGAGTAAGGTTAAGGCAGGAATGCATTTAACTTTTACTACGCTGGCGGACAATAACAAAGTGCGTAAAGCTACTCTTGAAGCAGTAGATCCGGGGTTAACCAAGATGTCTCAGGGAAGTTATGACACCAGTACGGATACAACTGATACAGCTATTTATTACTATGCCCGGGCTCTGGTTCCGAATGATGATGGCACACTGCATATCGGGATGACTACTCAGAATAATATTTTTGTGAAATCTGTCAGAAATGTACTGACTGTATCGAATCAGGCAATCAGGCATAACCGTGGTAAAAAAGTGGTGAAGGTGCTGGGCGATAATCAGCAGGTTCAGGAAAAACAGATTGAGACTGGTATTACAGACGGTATGCGCACAGAAGTGAAATCAGGCCTGAAAGAGGGTGACCGGGTAGTTTTATCTGCGCTGAGCAAGGCAGACGCCAAAAATGGTGTCAGCAAAGAGCCGAAAATGCGCGGTCCGAGAATGTAAGCCATGAGTTTATTGGAAATTAAGGCAATCAATCGCTGGTTCGGCACTGGTGAAAACCGGGTTCAGGTGCTCAAAGATATTAATCTGAGCATAGAAAAAGGCGATTTTGTAGCTATTATCGGTCAGTCTGGTTCGGGTAAGTCTACTCTGATGAACATCATTGGCTGTCTGGATGTGCCGTCCAGCGGTTCGTACAAAATTGATGGCGTAGAAACTGCTGCTATGACCGCAGATGAACAGGCCGCTTTGCGCCGTCGCAGCTTTGGTTTTATTTTTCAGCGTTATAACCTGCTCGGCACATTAACAGCACGTGAAAATGTAGCCCTGCCGGCCGTATATGCCGGTATGGAATATGGTGAGCGAATGAAACGGGCGGATGAGTTGCTGGCTCAGCTCGGGCTTGCCGGTAAGGAAGAAAACCGTCCCAGTGAACTGTCCGGTGGTCAGCAACAGCGGGTAAGTATAGCCCGTGCGCTGATGAACGGCGGTGAAATTATTCTGGCAGACGAGCCAACAGGTGCGCTGGATACCGGTAGCGGAAAAAACGTGATGGAAATCCTGCATAAACTGCATGATGCCGGTCATACCATTGTGATGGTTACACATGATCCGACGATTGCTGCTAATGCTAACCGGGTAATTGAAATTAGTGACGGACGGATTATCGCCGACCACAGTAAGAATACAGATATTCCGCCCAGCAATATTGAGAGTATTGAAGAGCATAATTCATGGCATTTTTACCGTGATCAGTTTTTTGAATCTTTTCTGATGTCTATTCAGGCGATTATGGCGCATAAGATGCGCTCGTTTCTTACGATGCTCGGCATTATTATCGGTATTGCTTCAGTGGTGTCGGTAGTAGCACTGGGAAGAGGGTCGCAGGAAAAAATTCTTGAAAACATTAATGCTATGGGCACAAACACGGTTTCCGTATATCCGGGTTACGGATATGGGGATCGCCGTTCTTCCCGTATTAAAACGCTGACTGTTGGTGATGCAGAGGTTCTGAAGCAACAGGACTATGTTGACAGTGTCACTCCGGGTGTTAATACCAGTGGTACGCTGACTTATGATAATCAGTCTCTTTCAGCTCAGTTATACGGTGTAGGTGACCAGTATTTTGATGTACGCGGTATCAAGCTTGCTTTTGGCCGGCTGTTTAATGAGGATGATGTAACTCAGAACAGTCAGGTAGTCGTAATTGATGACAATACCAAAAACAAATTGTTTGCAGATGGTACTAATCCGCTGGGAAAGGTTATTCTGTTTAATAAACGGCCATTGCGTATTATCGGAGTAACAGAACCTAATAATAACGGCTTTTCGGACAGTGACAGTTTACAACTGTTTACTCCTTATACCACGCTGATGAACCGGATTTCCGGCTCTAAATACATTACTTCAGTTACAGTGAAGGTAAAAGATAATGTCAATTCACAAACGGCAGAAAAAGGCATTATTGAATTACTGAAAGTACGTCATGGTACAGAGGACTTTTTTACCCGTAACAGTGACACTATTAAGCAGACAATTGAAAGTACTACTGGCACCATGACTCTGCTGATATCAAGTATTGCGCTGATATCTCTAGTGGTAGGCGGTATCGGGGTGATGAATATCATGCTGGTATCGGTAACTGAGCGGGTGAAGGAGATTGGTATACGCATGGCTATCGGTGCACGTCAGCACAATATTCTTGAACAGTTTCTGATTGAAGCGGTGCTGATTTGTCTGATTGGCGGGTTGGTTGGTGTACTGTTTTCGTTTGCCATCAGTATGCTGTTTAACTTGCTGGCAACAGATTTTGCCATGTCATTTTCAACCATCTCTATTGTGATGGCTGTACTTTGTTCAAGTGTAATTGGTGTGCTGTTTGGTTTTATGCCGGCAAAACGTGCTTCGCAGCTTAATCCTATTGACGCGCTGTCACGCGATTAATTGTGTTGATGCTGAAATTTCAATCTGGCGGAAATGGCTGTACTGCATTGATAAATGCAGTAAGCGTCAGAATAAAAAGTTACGATGATGAGAGATAATTTTGTGAAAAAACGCAGCGCAGTATGGATGCTGAGTCTGAGTCTGCTGTTAACCGCCTGTGCTACGCATAGTTCCTATCCGCAGCAAAGCATGCATAAAGCCGGAATGCTAAGCAATGCAGAAATTGCTGCGCAGTATCAGGTTAATGCAAACTGGTGGGAAATTTACCATGATGAAACTCTGAATCAGCTGGTAAATACTGCGCTGGCTAATAATGTTGATTTGCGTCAGGCAGCACTGACAGCTGAAAAAGCACGTTATAGTGCCCGTCTGACAGCAGTAGACCTGGTACCGAATGCCAGTGGTTCTCTTGGCGCCAGCAGCTCCAAAGATTTGAAACATGGCGGGGTGTCCAGCCGTAATTTTACCGGTCAGCTCGGATTAAGTTATGAACTGGACGTATGGCAGAAAATTCGTGCCAATACCAATGCGGCACGCTGGAAATATCAGGCCAGTGAAGAGGATCTGTCCGCCAGCAGACTCTCACTGATTAATAGTGTCGTCGATAATTATTTTCATCTTGCCTACATTGATGGTGCAATCAGTTTAACTAAAGACAGTATTGAACAATACCGGCAGATTGCCAGAATCTCTCAGGCACAGTATCAGGTAGGTAAAGTCAGCAGCATTAATGCTACTAATGCCAAACAATCGTTACTGAGCGCAGAGAATAATCTGACCTCATTGCAGCAGAACCGGCTGGAAGTATTGCAGAATCTGCATAATTTACTCAATCAGCGTCCGGGTGAAGTAACGGATATTCAACCAACTCCTTTAAATCAGATTCATTTGAGTGAAGTGAATCTGAATGTGCCATTGTCTGTACTGGCTAATCGCCCTGATTTACGTGCGGCAGAATATCGTTTGCAATCTGCTTTTTCCAGTCAGCAGGCAACTAAACGTAGCTGGTATCCGAGTATTAGTCTGAATGGTGCGGTTAATTCGCGTTCTGAGGCTGCTTCTTCGGCTTTACATTTTCCTGTCGGTACGGCAAGTGTTAATGTAAATTTGCCTTTTCTCGACTGGCAGACTCTGTATTGGCAGAACAAACAGGCTAAGGCAGATTTTGAAAGTGCTAAACTGACTTTTGAACAATCTCTGACTACCGCCCTTAATGAAGTTGAACGCTATTACCGGCAATACACGCTTAGCCGCAATACACTGGCCAATAATGAACAAAAATACCAGTACGATTTAAAAAACAGTCGCTACTACCATGCCCGCTATCAATATGGTACTAATCCGCTTAGTGACTGGCTGGATGCATTGAATACTCAGTATTCTTCGGCACAAAACGTGTTAAACAACCGTTATAGTGTCCTGCAAAATGAAAATCTGATTTATCAGGCTATGGCCGGACGCTATCAGCCGCAATAATATTCAAGCCTGCCTGTTTGAAAATATACAGGCCGGCTTTTTATAGGTTAGTTGATAATTGAATTATTTTTCTGTTTTCATTACACTAATGACTAACAAAAAAAATCGCCCCTCAAAAAGGGGGCGCAAAAAGGAACACAAACCACTACCAATAGAAAAGTGCTAAATAAATTGTTGAACAAAAACAATCTATTTTAAATCTGTGAGTATGTTCAGAAATGGCTGCAAAATATTTGTGAATATTTGTGTCGTTTCGTGAACATAGATGCATCATAAACAAATTGTTTTCTAATTGCAAATGATAGTTATTATTATTTGCAAAAATAAATGAGAATTTTATTTATAATTTTGTTTTTAAAAGAAAAATAAATAGTGGTATATACACCCGTTAATAGAGACTATGACAAAAAATACCAAAAATTAATGTTTTATCCGGATAAAACCGTTTGATGACTATTAGTTTGTAATAGTCATCTGCTGGGTTTGCCTGCTGAGTAATTTGTTTTACCGGCACGAACCGCTGTTATGCACCGGAGTTGATTTTTTAGTATTATCGGAGTTTTAAGTCAGCGGTGTTCAACCGCATAAAGCATTGAATCAATATGCGTCAAATTATTCTTGATACTGAAACCACCGGACTGTATGCAAACAATGGTGATCGCCTGATTGAATTTGCCGGTGTAGAAATGGTAGACCGGCGCCTTACCGGAAATAATCTGCATCTGTATATTAATCCTGAGCGCGATATTCCAGACGAAGCTGTGGCAGTACACGGAATTACACTGGAAAAGCTACACGAAATGAATGCACCGGTGTTTGCCGGTGTGGCTCAGCAGATTGCCGACTACCTGCATGGTGCCGAACTGATTATTCATAATGCTGTGTTTGATGAAGGCTTTCTGGATATGGAATTTGAGCGTCTGGGTATGCCCAAAATTAAAACGATTACCAGTGGAACAGTTGATACGCTCAAAATGGCTCGTGATAAATATCCGGGACAGAAAAATTCACTGGATGCTTTATGTACGCGGCTGGAAGTAGACCGCAGTAAGCGTGTACTGCACGGTGCGCTGATTGACTGTGAATTACTTGGTGAAGTTTATCTGGCTATGACCCGAAGCCAGTTCAGTCTGGTAGATGAACTGATGGCTACTGTTGCTGCCAGTGAAAATCAGATTGCAGAAAGCAAATATCAGATAAAACATACTGGATTAACAGTAGTGGAACCCAGTGCAGAAGAACTGGCTGAACATGAAGCTTATTTGCAGGCGTTGGATAAAATAGTTGGTGAACCCTGTATGTGGAGGAAATGGCAGGAAAATAACGGAGATAAATCTGTATGACCCGGCATGTAGTGCTGATTCCTGCCGCGGGTGTCGGAGCTCGCTTTGGTGCAGGATGTCCGAAACAATATGTTACTTTGGCCGGTCAGACTGTATTACAGCATACAGTGTCGCGACTGGCACAAATCAGTGCAATTGATCTGTTTTTGATTGTTGTATCAGAACAGGATGAATATATCGATGCTGTCTATCCGGCAGATTTATTACCGCCGGATGTGCATATCCTGCGTTGTGGCGGAGCGACGCGGGCGCAAACTGTGCACAATGGGATTGTGCAGGCGCAAAAATATTTTAATGTACAGGATAACGACTGGATACTGGTACATGATGCCGCTCGCTGCTGTGTGAGTACGGATTCTGTAAAACGTTTATTAGCTGCTGTGCAAGATCATGCAGTAGGCGGGTTACTAGCGCTTCCCGTAGCAGATACGCTTAAACAGGCAGATGAACAACAGCAGGTAAGCCGGACAGTGAACAGGGCAGGTTTATGGCAGGCTCAGACTCCACAAATGTTTCGTACCGGTATTCTGGCCAGAGCACTGGCACAAGCAGATTTAGATGTGATTACAGATGAATCTTCTGCCGTAGAGGCGCTTGGTCTGACTCCATTACTGGTAGCAGGGGACATACGCAATCTGAAACTCACCAGTGCACAGGATGCGTTACTGGCTAGCTATTTTTTACAGCAGGACACCATTAAATGAGTTCTTTAAGAATTGGTCAGGGTTATGATGTGCATCAGCTCGTTAGCGGGCGGCCATTGTTACTTGGCGGCGTAAAAATTCCTTTTGATAAAGGTTTGCTTGGTCATTCTGATGCAGATGCACTATTGCATGCGATTACCGATGCACTGCTGGGTGCAGCTGCTTTAGGTGATATTGGCAAGCTTTATCCGGATACAGCTGCTGCAAATAAAGATGCCGATAGCCGTGTACTGTTACGCGGTGCCTGTGCTGCCGTTCGGGCTGCCGGCTGGTGTGTGGTCAATGTTGATAGTACGGTTATTGCTCAGGAGCCGAAATTGCGTCCTTATATAGATCAGATGCGCATAAATATTGCAGCTGATTTGAATATAGCTGTGGATGCAGTAAATGTTAAGGGTAAAACCAATGAAAAATTAGGCTATCTGGGGCGGAAAGAAGCTATTGAGGCTCAGGCAGTCGTATTGCTGACGGCAGTTTAATCCTGTTGCGGCATCAGTTATAATTTCGTGCAGGAATAATTATTGTTTGAAATGTATTTAAAGTTAAGCTGATCAAGGAGCAGTAGAATGGCCACACAGGATGAGTTGAAACGTCAGGCAGCGCAAAAAGCTGTTGAATATGTCAATGAAAACGAGTATCTGGGTATTGGTACCGGTTCTACCGTATATTTTTTTATTGAGGCACTGGCACAAAGTAAAAAGCAGATTAAAGGTGCAGTATCCACATCTGCCCTGACCAGTGAAACTTTAAAAAAATTTGGTATCCCGGAAGTAACACTCAATGAAGTGAATGGTTTGCCGCTGTACATTGATGGAGCTGATGAAATCAATCATTTATTGCAGATGATTAAAGGTGGTGGCGGCGCATTGTTAAATGAAAAAATTGTTGCCAGTGCTGCTGAGAAATTCATTTGTATTGCTGATGAAAGTAAATATACCAGTCGTCTTGGTCATGTATCGTTACCAGTGGAAGTGACGCCCAATGCCCGTTCACTGGTGGCGCGCCGGCTACTGAAACTTGGTGGAGAGCCTGAACTGCGTCTGGGTTTTACTTCTGATCATGGTAATCAGATTCTGGATGTAGCTAATCTGAACTTTGATGAGCCGATTAAAATGGAAGATGCCATTAATAAGATACCCGGTGTAGTAGAAAATGGTTTGTTTACTCACCATCCGGCTGATTTGCTGGTGCTGGGTTGCAGCGATGGTGTCAAGGTATTAACTGCCAGAGTCTGAATTCGCTGCAGCAGAAGTATTTAATAATACAATTAATTAATATCTGCGCAGCCAGTTACCTGAAAAAAGGGTAGCTGGCTGCTGTTGTTTTAAGGGTTTATTTTACTGTCTGTGATTTATTCTGTTCAGGCCGGGCATATTTAACAATGTGGTTTTCTGATAAATGCATAAAAGACAAAAAATTCTGACTAACTGGCGTAAAATTCTGGTCTGGGTGGCTGTTATTCTGACAATCGCTAAAGTGTGGTTGCCGGAAAGTATAATTGCACCTTTGGCGGAATGGACACAGAAAGCGGACAGTATTGTGCGCTCTGTCCAGGATTTGCTTAATGGTAAGCCGCCTGTAAGAGGAAAAAAGTGGGCAGTAGCCAGTAAAGGACGCTATTCCGGTAATGTTGACAGTGTGCATGACGGAGATACTGTGCATATCAGAGACAAGGACGGGCATACGCATAAAGTTCGTCTGGCTAATATTGATGCGCCGGAAATCAAACAAGCTTATGGTATAGCCAGTCGCGATGCCTTAAAAGCACGTATTGAGGGTAAGTATGTTGATGTAAATGTGGTTGCTATAGATCAGTATCAGCGTGAAGTTGGTCAGATTATATTGAATAATGCAGATATTAACTTATGGATGGTTCAGCAGGGATATGCATGGCATTACGACTCAATTGCTAAAAAGCAGCAGGATCGATTAGGTTTTGGCCGTTACCAAAGTGCTCAGATACAGGCGCGCCAAAATCGTCTCGGTTTATGGCACAATGCCAGTGCAATAGCACCGTGGCAGTTTCGTCAGCAACAAAAAAACCGATAATGGTTTAATTTCATGAATGCACAAAAGCGCAAGAAAATATTCACTCGTTTGCAGGCTGTCTGTCAGAATCCGACTACGGAGCTGATATATCATTCACCATTTGAATTATTGATAGCAGTTATGCTCTCGGCACAGGCAACGGATGTTTCTGTCAATAAATGCACTGTACATTTATTCCAAATGGCACCCACAGCACAAGCCATGCTGGAGTTAGGAATAGATAAAGTTATGGAGTGTATTCGGACCATCGGTTTATATAAAACCAAAGCCAAACATGTGATGGAAACTTGCCGGATTCTGGTGCAGCAGTATAACGGAGATGTACCGCAAACCAGAGAAGAGCTGGAGGCATTGCCGGGAGTAGGGAGAAAAACGGCTAATGTCGTACTGAATACAGCTTTTGGTCATCCAACGATTGCAGTAGATACGCATATTTTCCGGGTATGTAATCGTACTGGTCTGGCACCGGGTAAAACGGTACGTGAAGTTGAGGATAAATTAATGCAGGTGGTGCCGAAACAGTTCAGACTTAATGCACATCACTGGCTTATTTTACACGGACGTTACATATGTAAAGCGCGTAAACCGCTGTGTGAGCAATGTCTGATAAATGATTTGTGCGAGTACCCGGCAAAGTCGACTTTAACCGTCTGATTGTGTAACTTAACGCCTCTTTTCGTTACAATATTATTAATCTTTGCTTGTGTAAGAAAACAAAAAAGTTAGGGAAGTGGATGCGGATAAATCGCAAATATATGTTGACGGCAATTTTGTCAGTGTTGTTAGTAGCAGGTTGTGACAGGCTGGAACAATGGTTTGGCAAAAATAAGGACGGTCAGGGTTTTGTGAAGGAAATACCTGCCGGTACTGATGGGAACAGCAATCAGGTAGCTATGTTGTTGCCCGATTTTACCCGGCTGGTCGACCAGCAAGGTCCGGCAGTAGTCAATATTCAGGCTACACGCAATAACCGTAATATCGATAATGAAGCCGGTCCGGATGCTTTGCCTGACAATGATCCGTTTTACGAATACTTCAAACGCCTTTTGCCAAATGTACCGCAAACCCCGCAGGCAAATGATGATGAATATAATTTTGGTTCAGGCTTTATTATCAGTAAGGATGGTTATATTCTTACCAACACTCATGTAGTCAACGGTATGAATAATATTAAGGTTTTACTGAATGATAAACGTGAATTTCAGGCAAAACTGATTGGTGCTGATGCTCAGTCTGATGTTGCATTATTAAAAATCAATGCCGATGAATTACCGGTTGTAGAACTGGGTAATCCTGAAGAATTAAAAGTCGGAGAATGGGTAGCGGCCATTGGTGCGCCGTTTGGTTTTGATAATAGTGTGACTGCCGGCATTGTTTCAGCTAAAGGACGCAGCCTGCCGGAAGAAAACTATACGCCGTTTATCCAGACTGATGTGGCTATTAATCCCGGAAATTCAGGTGGACCATTATTTAATCTTAAGGGGCAGGTAGTAGGAATTAACTCACAGATATACAGTCGCAGTGGTGGCTTTATGGGTATTTCTTTTGCCATTCCGATTGATGTGGCCATGAATGTAGCCGAACAATTGAAAACATCAGGTAAGGTACAGCGAGGCCGGCTTGGAGTAGTTATTCAGGAAGTCAACTATAATCTGGCCAAATCTTTTGGTCTGGATAAAGCCAATGGTGCGCTGATTACTCAAGTTGTTGCCGGCGGACCGGCAGCTAAAGCAGGCTTATTATCCGGCGATATCGTGCAAAGTGTGAATGGCGATGAGCTAAAGAATTCAAGCGATTTGCCGGTGAAAGTTGGTTTACTGCCACCAGGTAAGCAAATTGTTCTGGGTATCTGGCGTAAAGGTCAAAAAGAAGAAATCAGGGTAACGCTGGATAATGTGTCTCCGGCTGTAGCAAATCCGGCCAGTTCTGCCAGTAGTACCATTATGCCAACTGACGGAACCAGTTTTGCCGAACACCGTCTCGGTCTGGTATTGCGGGCAACAGATCAGGGGCTGATTATTGAAGACATCAGCGGGCTGGCTACGCAAGTAGATTTACGTCGTGGCGATATTATTATCGCCGTTGGTCAGAAACTGGTACATGATGAAAAAGATTTTGATAATGCAGTAGCAGCCAGTGGAAAAAATGTACCTCTGTTAATCAGGCGTGCAAACAATACCCTGTTTATTGCTATGATGTTGCCGTAATTTTTTCATAAAGATACAGTCTTTAGGATATGTTCTAGTCGGATTATCAGTTAATCGCACAGGTCGTTTACACCATTATGCAGGTTTTATTAATTGTTCCATTGTTAATGATGGATCACTTTCTGGTCAGACCACGCGATTCATTCAGAAAAATTTTGGAATAATTTATGTTGTCAGTACATCCCAAAGCATTAGCACGTGGTCCGGTTATGGCTGATGTGGCAGAGTTCACGTTAAGTGATATCGAACGTGAACGTTTATGTCATCCGGCCATTGGTGGAGTGATTCTGTTCCGGCGCAATTATCAGTCCCGTGCACAGTTAACCGAGCTGGTTGCTGAAATTAAAACATTAAGAACACCGGAACTTATTGTCGCTGTTGATCATGAAGGCGGCCGGGTACAGCGCTTTATTCCCGAATTTACCCGATTGCCGGCCATGCGTACTCTGGGACAGTGCTGGGAGCAGCATGGTGCAGCAATGGCCGACAAAATGGCCGAAACAGTAGGCTGGGTGCTGGCTACTGAATTACGTGCCTGTGGCATAGATTTATCATTTACGCCTGTTCTGGATTTGGACTGGGGTGAATGTGCTGTTAT
This sequence comes from Snodgrassella sp. W8158, assembly GCF_016100435.1. Taxonomy (NCBI): domain Bacteria; kingdom Pseudomonadati; phylum Pseudomonadota; class Betaproteobacteria; order Neisseriales; family Neisseriaceae; genus Snodgrassella; species Snodgrassella sp. W8158. The sequence goes on from NZ_JACFSM010000002.1 coordinate 196,181, forward strand.
TGGTAATCGCAGTTTTCATCAGCAGCCGGCTGTAGTCAGCTCTCTGGCAATAGCTTTGCAACGTGGTCTGGCTCGTGGTGGTATGGCTTGCTGTGGCAAACATTTTCCCGGACATGGAGCCGTCAGTGGTGATAGCCATCTTACCTTACCGGAAGATAACCGCAGCTGGGAAGAATTGTGGGCTGATGATATTCAGCCATTTAAAGATTTAATTCATAATGGTATGCCGGCACTCATGCCCGCACATGTGGTATATCCTAAAGTTGATCCGACAGAACCGGCAGGATTCTCCACTATCTGGCTGGGGGGTGTTTTGCGCGATAAAATGCAGTTTGATGGGGTGATTTTCTCTGATGATTTAACTATGGAAGGAGCCAGCTGTGCCGGTGATATCCATGCACGTACAGCGCAGGCTTTTGGTGCCGGCTGTGATATTGCTCTGGTATGTAATAAACCAGACTGGGTAGATAATCTGCTGACCGATTTTGTCTGGCCGGATATCAGCCGGCTGGCACAGCGCTGGCAGATGATTGCCGGTAAGGGGAGTGCAACAGAATACGTTGCTACTATGCAGACACCTGAATTTCAGGCAGCTCAGCAACTGGTTGCCAGTCTGGCCTCTGCTCAGGATACTCTCAATGGTGTTCAGGTGGGCGAAGCCTGCTAATTATTTTCCGGACAACAAAAAAGCCATAGTCAAACTATGGCTTTTTTAAACTGCCTAACAGATATCAGGCATTTTTAAAGTCGATTACCATACGACCAGTAAACTTACCGGCAGTCATTTCATCGAAAATATCATTGATATCTTCCAGAGGGCGCATAGTTACTTTTGGTACTACTTTACCTTCTGCACCAAACTGGAATGCTTCACGCAAATCTTCACGTGTACCTACCAGTGAACCTACCACTTCAATACCATCCAGAACCAGACGCGGAATATTCAGATCCATAGTGTCAACTGGCAAGGCTACAGCAACAATACGTCCGCCGGCACGTACAGAGGCTACGGCTGAATTGAAAGCAGATTTAGCTACAGCTGTAACCACAGCAGCGTAAGCACCACCTACTTTTTCCTGAATGATTTCTTCTACTTTTTCTTTAGCAGGGTTCAGAGTCATATCTGCACCCATTTCGCGTGCCAGCTCAAGTTGTTTTTCATTAACATCAATAGCAATTACTTTAGCATTAAACACGTTTTTGGCATACTGCAACGCCAGATTACCTAAGCCACCAAGTCCATAAATCGCAATCCACTGACCCGGCTGGATGTGTGATACTTTGATTGCCTTGTAGGTTGTCACACCGGCACAGGTAATACTGCTGGCTGCTTCAGAACTCAGTCCGTCTGGTACTTTAACTGCATAATCTGCTACAACGATACATTCTTCAGCCATACCACCGTCTACAGTATAGCCGGCATTTTTAACTTCACGGCAGAAGGTTTCGCGACCACTGTTGCAATATTCACAATGTCCGCAGCCTTCAAAGAACCAGGCAACACTGGCACGGTCACCCACTTTTAAAGAAGTAACATCTTCACCTACAGCAGTTACAACCCCAATACCTTCATGTCCCAGTGTTACACCAGTTACGTCGCCAAAATCCGCATTTTTTACATGCAAGTCGGTATGGCAAACGCCACAGCATTCCATTTTCAGCAATGCTTCATTGGCTTTCAGCGGGCGTACAGCTTTATCCTGGATGGCAACTTTTTTGTCTTTTGTTACTACGGCTGCTTTCATAATGAACCCTTTTCATCAGTAAAGAAGAAGTGTTTAGTCTGTTAGTTTCTGTTCTCAGATAAACAGACCGGTACAACCAGAAAATCATTTACCGGATAAAATCGATACCGGTATAAATATAATCCTGAATAAAAATGACAGAAAAGTATACAGAGGTGTAAATGTACCTCATATTACCGATTAAATGTCATTTAAAACAGGATTAAAATATTTATTTTCTACCAGTTATTCTGACAGATATATCAGTGCAGTACCAGCACTGGTATATAAAATAATTGTAACTCTAAATAAAGCATCTGCGTAAGACTTAATTGCAGCAAAATACCATATACTTATAAGAAATTTTAATAAATTTCAATGATTCCTTTTTGCTATTATCCTACTAATCAGATCTGCTCAGGTAAGAAAACATAAAATCTGCATAGAGGCTGCACACCTAAATTAAGACAATAAGACAGTATGCAAAATTAACTATCACATGGGTAAACATCGCTGGAAATCAGGAATAGTATGACTATCGGCATAGACATCTGATTCATACACCTATCTGGGTTCGCAGATTTCACTGATAGTGAAATCTGGTAATTATGTCATCTGTGTGCATCCTGATAAGATGCTTTTATAGTCAGTTTTTAAGTTTGAAAATATAGATGTCCGAAGTTCTGTTATCGGCAGAGCCGGTAATTTTTAAAAGCCAGTACCGGTTCTCAAGCCTGTTTCTGATCGAAAAAGCGACTAATCCTGAATAGGCCGGATAAAGCATGTTATGATGCGCTCGCTTAATGACCCTGAAACTGAAATTAGATAAACAACATCATGAATACCCAGACTAGCCGGCGCAAACGCGTTCTTAATGGCGTGCTGTTACTCGATAAAGACAGCGGAATGAGCAGTAACAGTGCTTTGCAGCGGGCGCGCTTTTTATATGGTGCGGCCAAAGCAGGGCATACCGGTGTACTGGATCCGCTGGCAACAGGTTTGTTACCCGTATGCTTTGGAGAAGCAACTAAATTTGCTCAGTATCTTCTGGATGCAGATAAAGCTTATATAGCGACTTTACAGCTGGGTGCGGCTACCAGCACAGGTGATGCTGAAGGTGAAATCGTTGCCACTTCCGATACTGTGATTACACTGGCGCAGGTACAGGCAGCCATTTCTGCTTTTAGTGGTGAAATTACTCAGACACCGCCTATGTATTCAGCTATTAAATATCAGGGCAAGCCATTATATGAATATGCCCGTGCAGGTATCACCATCGAACGGAAAAGCCGCCAGGTAACGATTTATCAGATAGATATTATTGACTTTACTTTCCCGCGGCTGGTTATCAGTGTGCGTTGCAGTAAGGGAACGTATATACGTACTCTGGCTGAAGATATGGCCAAACATATGGGAACTGTAGCGCATCTGACTGCATTACGCCGCACTGCTACTGCCGGCTTTACCATTGAACAGACTCATTCACTTGCTGCAATCAGTAATCTGGATGAAGCTGCACGGGATAACTGGCTTTTGCCTTGTGATGTACTCGTACAACATTTTCCGGCTGTCACTCTGAATGATAAAGATATTTTGCAGTTACAGCATGGTGTAGCCGTGCATTCTGAGCAAAATTATGGCACAATGTGTCCCTTGCGTATTTATGCTGTTGATGGCCGCTTTATCGGGCTGGTGCAATATCAGGCTGCCAGCAGGCGTTTGAAAGTGCTGCGTCTGATGAATACGGCTTATATCAGTTAAATATGTATCCGGAGTTGGTATTTGTTAATGACATATATTAGCTTGGCCAACTTGTCTGCCGTAAGGCTTTTTTTAAGAGTAAATTACATGTTATCTGTTGAACAAAAAGCACAAATTATTAAAGATTATCAACGTGCCGAAGGGGACACTGGTTCTTCTGAAGTACAAATCGCGTTATTGACTTTCCGTATTAATGATCTGACTGGTCACTTTAAAGCTAACCCGAAAGACCATCACAGCCGTCGTGGTCTGTTGAAAATGGTTAGCTCCCGTCGTCGTTTGCTGGCCTACATCCGCCGCACTAAACCGGATACCTATCGCGAATTGATTGCACGTTTGGGTCTGCGTAAATAAGCATTCTCCATCTGAAAAAAAAGCCGTCTTTTTAAAGACGGCTTTTTTATACCTTATCGTACCTTTCTACTTTGAGCGAACAACAAAGGCAATTGGCCAAGACATGGACAGCCTTCGGGATGTCTATAACAAGCTTAAAACAACGGTAGAGAACAGGTTGAGCGTGCGGCAGCATACTTGACCAGAAGGGAACTGAAAGGGTTGCGATTGTGCTGAGTAATGATAAAGATGATGACGAACCAAGTATGTGACAAAATTGAAACAAAATAAATTTTAACGTATTGACTTATAATTTAGTTAAAGCGTTTAATTTCTTTATCAATACTGGCAGTTTTAAGTATATCAGCAGTAACTGCTACCGCTGCTGACCAAAAGCATTCTAGTGTAACTAGTATGTTGAGTAGTAAGAAACAGAATCAAAAACAAGATAATGAAGGATTGCTGCGTTTATCAGTAAGTCAGCTTAAACGGTGCAGCCAGCAACATAATCGTTGTACTGAAGGCCTTATTCCTAATATAGGGTTTCATCAGTGTTATGCAGCCTATACGTATTGTCTTGGCCCTGATAGTGGAGGTATTTTTGACTTACCTGGCGGGGCGGCGAATCATGATTGGTAATGGATATGGACAAATCAGAGTTTTCTCATGAGCAACTAGTTGAGATTAACCAGAGAGCTAATGAATTAGGTAAGGCTCTTGATCAATTTGCTCTAGATTTACGACATAAATATCATTTTTACCCTGATCTAACTGTTCATGCATGTGGAACAGCTTTAGGTAATATGATTAACATAAATATGCTTGTCTATCATCTGTGTCCTGAATTAGCACCACCATATTTACATGGTACTGCTTATTCCGTTGTTGTTGAAAGGATCAAACAAGAAAAACAAGAGTTTGATAATGAGATAGCGCGATATGAACAGAAATAAGCTGCAAAATCTTTGTAAAATTAAAAAAAAGCCCCAAACGGGGCTTTTTTTGTTTAGCTTACAGTCTATGACTTAATCGCGCTTCAGCATGTACCATAAAATTTAATAGCTCGCTTATGATACAGACAGCTTGTAATTGTCCTAGCGCCCCTGTTTCAAGCCACGTTTTATCTTCTGCCAGAAAGAGCAGGCAGCGGCATAAGCATTATAACTAATACCTTGCACGCTAAATACTTTAGCTTCCTGTTTTTGGTTAAATCTTAGCTGAATCCAGCGTATTTCGCGCTTACATTTTCTAAAATGAAATATCAATATTAAAATCAGTATTGGTATTGATTTGTTCAACTGCCGGAGCAATTACGAATTTTTTAAGGCTACTAATTTCTTTGTATTTGTCGCCAATAGCTAAAAAATTCTCTAAAGTCATTAATTTCAAATCCATACTGGCGATTGTGCAATAACGCCAAACAGGGAGATGGTGATAAGTAGAGCAAATAGCCTTGAATCAAGGCTGAAAAATCAATACTACACACCGGCAGAAGAGAAATGCAAACAAATCTGTATTATCCTATTGCGTTATATAAATCGGGATTTAAACGCGCATTCTGTGTCTGACACCAATCCAGATGATCCTTATTTAAATGAAAAGCTTTTGCCTGAAATTCTTTCAAAGCTTCCTGCTGTTCTATCTTGCGAGTATATGAGCGTACAAAACGGCGTACTTCATTGGATGTTTCCAGAATCAGACCGGGTACAGACTGTGGCTTACCGGTGGCAGAATCAATGGCGACCATGGTGAAATAACTGGAATTACTATGACGAATTTCTCCGGTAACCAGATTTTCCGCTTCTACACGAATACCAATCATCATGGACGATTTACCTACATAATTGACCCGTGCTTTAATTGAGACCAAATCACCTACATAAATTGGCGTACGGAAATTAACAGTATTAATAGCTGCTGTTACCGTTACAGAACGTGAGTGTTTACAGGCGCATGCATACGCGGCCTGATCCATTAAAGCCAGAATACGTCCGCCGAAAATAGTATTGTTTGCGTTGGTATCTTCCGGATGCATCACTACAGATAACAGTACATCACTGTCAGTTGGTTTTTTATATAAAAATTCAGACATTACTTTGTCCTCAATAATACAGGTACAGCCAGATCCGGTTGAACCAATATGGTAATTTACATTAGTAAAATCAATTCTAACATATAAGCAAATAGTTTTAATATTAATGATTTTTGGTAAAGAAAAAATATACGGTCAATAGAAATATTTTTATGGCAGATTGAAAAAGACCAAAAATGCATATCCTGAGCTTAACCAGCGTCGGGACAGTTATTGAGTTTGCGATAAGGTAAAAAATATATGTTAGAATTTGACCATAATACAAAATGTATTTATAGCCTGTTACAGGCTTGATTAAAACCTCATTAATAATCATTTTGCAAATCACGCCCGGCCAGAAACCCTACCTATGTATATGCCAGTTACGTGTACATTGTTAGGTTTTTTAGCAGGTGCGGTATCTGCAAAAAATTAGAATGGAAAAACAATATGTTTAATAAACACATTAAAACCTTTCAATACGGCAATCAGACAGTTACTTTGGAAACTGGTGAAATTGCCCGTCAGGCAGCCGGTGCAGTAAAAATTTCCATGGGCGATACTGTGGTACTGGTAGCCGTTACAGCTGCTAAAGAAGTCAAACCTGGTCAGGATTTCTTTCCGCTGACCGTAGACTATCTGGAACGCACCTATGCAGCCGGTAAAATTCCGGGCGGATTTTTTAAGCGGGAAGGCAAACAGAGTGAAAAAGAAATCCTTACCAGCCGCCTGATTGACCGTCCGATTCGTCCTTTATTTCCGGAAGGTTTCTACAACGATATTCAGATAGTTGCCATGGTAGTATCAGTTGATCCGGAAATTGATTCAGATATTCCGGCTATGCTAGGTGCTTCAGCTGCACTACTACTAACAGGTGTTCCTTTTGCCGGTCCGATTGGTGCAGCCCGTGTCGGCTATGTCAATGGTGAATATGTTCTTAATCCGACTAAAACTCAGCTGGCTCAGTCACAACTGGATTTAGTTGTTGCTGGTACAGAAAAAGCCGTATTGATGGTGGAATCTGAAGCAGATGTACTGTCTGAAGAAACCATGCTGGGTGCAGTAGTATTCGGTCATGAACAAATGCAGGCAGCCATCCGTGCCATCAATGAATTTGCTGATGAAGTTAATCCGGAAATGTGGGACTGGCAGGCTCCTGTTGCTGATGAAAGCCTGATTGCCAAAGTGCGTGAGCTGGCTGGTGCAACAATTGATGAAGCATTCAAAATCAAGCAAAAACAAGCCCGTACAGCAAAACTAGATGAAGCATGGTCTGCTGTTGAAGCGGCTTTGATTACCGAAGAAACTGATACATTACTGGCTAACCAGATTCGCGGTATTTTCAAAGATCTGGAAAAAGAAGTAGTTCGTGGTCAGATTCTGGAAGGTCAGCCGCGTATTGACGGCCGTGATACCCGCACTGTTCGACCTATTAATATCCGGACCGGCGTATTACCGCGTACACATGGTTCTGCCTTGTTTACCCGTGGTGAAACTCAGTCACTGGCTACAGCAACACTGGGCACTCAGCGTGATGAACAGATTATCGATGCTCTGAGTGGTGAATATACCGACCGCTTTATGCTGCATTACAATTTCCCGCCATACTCAACCGGTGAAGTAGGCCGTATGGGTGCACCAAAACGCCGTGAAATCGGGCACGGCCGTCTGGCAAAACGCGCACTGCTGGCTGTATTGCCTGATGTTGAAGATTTCAGCTACACCATGCGTGTAGTATCTGAAATTACTGAATCCAATGGTTCTTCTTCCATGGCCAGCGTATGTGCCGGATGTCTGAGTCTGCTGAATGCTGGTGTTCCTCTGAAAAGTCATGTTGCCGGTATAGCCATGGGTTTAATTCTGGATGGCAATAAATTTGCTGTACTGACTGATATTCTGGGCGATGAAGACCACCTTGGTGATATGGACTTTAAAGTTGCCGGCACCACTACAGGTGTGACTGCTCTGCAAATGGATATCAAAATTCAGGGAATTACCAAGGAAATCATGCAGATTGCACTGGCTCAGGCGAAAGAAGCTCGTTTGAATATTCTCGGACAAATGCAGGAAGCAGTAAAAGGTCCGCAAGAATTATCTGCACATGCACCACGTTTATTTACCATGAAAATTCATCAGGACAAGATTCGTGATGTTATTGGTAAAGGTGGTGAAACTATCCGTGCATTAACCGCAGAAACCGGTACTGAAATTAATATTGCCGAAGATGGTACGATTACCATTGCTGCCAGCACCAGTGAAGCAGGAGAAGCGGCCAAACGCCGTATTGAGGAAATTACTGCTGAAGTAGAAGTGGGTAAAGTATACGAAGGCACAGTAATCAAGATTCTGGATAACAATGTTGGTGCTATCGTATCAGTTATGCCGGGTAAAGACGGCTTGGTACACATCAGCCAGATTTCACATGATCGTGTGAAAAATGTAAGCGATTACCTGCAAATTGGTCAGCAGGTTAAAGTAAAAGCGTTGGAAATTGATGATCGCGGTCGTGTACGCCTGTCAATCAAAGCTTTGCTTGAAAAGGCGCCACAAGAACCAAAACCGGCTGAAAATTAATCGTTAATATTGAGTATTCAAGACTGCCTTACATGTAAGGCAGTCTTTTTTTTGTAGCAAAATAGAGTATTACATCATTTATTAGGGGTATAACCCATTATTAAGAATAATAAGCAACTGCATCATTTAAAGCAGCTTTTTGAAATCAGTTTTTATAATTTGAAAATGTCTTAGATAAAAAATCAACAATGAGATGAGTAATTTCACGATGAATCTCACTTCTATCCCGACTGCCGCCATCCTTACAAATAATTCCGTCTCCTTCTTTTTCTTGATTCAATATATCAACTGCATCAGATTTACAAATTTGGATAAAACTAAAATGCATTGCATCTGGAATAATAATATAAGTTGAGGACGATTTTGGTAGAAATTCTTGTACATAACCCGATTCAAGTTGTGTATTTGTATCACCTATATCAACTCCTGCACCAATAATAAGAGATGGTATTTTGATTTTTTGTAAGCTTTCAATGGTAAACCCTCTTGTCAAACCAGCATCCAATGATACGAATGCTTTTATCCTGGGGTCTGACATATTCCTATTAAGCTCTGAATTTGCCAAACCAAGTTCAGATATCAAATGACAAGCTTTTAAATATGAATATTTATTACAATCTTTCTTAAAGGATTCTGTATCAAATCTGGCTCCGGAAAGTGCAATTACTGACCAACCACCAAGCGAATGGCCTATAGCGGAAATCTGATTTAAATTAATGATATTTGAGAATGTTTGATTTTCAGCCAGCGCATCAATAGTTTTACTTAAATCTTGCGGCCGTAACCATAGCTTGGCTGACTGCTCAGTATTCTGATCAAATCCAGTTGTCCCCGGATGATTAGGAGCTGCAACAATATATCCCTTTGTAGCTAATGCATGTGCAAGCCAGCTTAAATTTCGCCAGCTCCCACCGTAACCATGTGAAAGTAAAATTAATGGCGATTTAGTATTCTTTACTTCCGGTACCGCATCAGCAATAACTTCAGAACCATCAAAAATAGCATTATCAGCTATAGTTATTGAATTTTGCTTATTATTAGTGGCATACCAAACAGCAATATCTAATGGTCTTCCATCATGTATATCATAGTGAATTCGCTTAAAACCAATATGTTCTGAAGCGTTGGAGATAAGTGGAAAAAGTAAAATAAATGAATTGATAAGGCAAAAAAGTAATTTAATCATAGCATCCCTCTTTAATAAGGGAGTGTTGTTATAATAATTTCAAATAATATAATAAGGAATAAATCAAAGCCATTATCAAAGCAGTAATCAATGTTCAATATTCCGTTATATAAATCAAATTCAAATCCGGAAATGAATATAAAATTCAGCGTTTACTTGTTTTTATGATAAAGATAATCAGCTTTTCAGAAAACCATTCCGATTAACATCATAACGGTGGAAACTTATCAGCATTTCAAAATAATCAACAAGCTCAACAAGACAATACTGAATTTGATATGTCCTAGCAGCTATGTCTGTTATAGATATGAGAGCTATGCTGCTGTCTGCAAAAAGATATTGTCAGAGCAGTTTATGCATCGGAATTAAGGAAAATTGATTCAGTTATAATTTGCTGCTTAAAAAATAGGCAGTTAAATTTAATTTATATATAACAAGACTATAAATTACTTATCCACAGTTTATGTGCAACACCATCCCAATAATCACAGGAATAATGTGTATTTATTCATCTTATCGCATACACTGACAGATACGTGGATAAAAACTGGGGAAAACAATATCAGGTATTATGATTGTGGATAAACTAAAATATATTTATTATATTGACAGGATTAAAGAAATTTTGAATTTTTTAAAAAATACGGATATCTTATATGAGTAATGGTTTAAAGTTAGAAAATATCGAAGCATATTTTGAAGAGCATAAATTACCAAAATTCGACAGTTCATCAATATTGTATGGATCAATAGATGCAAAATTATGGCTAAAGATTGTAATAACTCAATTTTCTGGATTATTTATTAAACATCTGCTTATTTATTTTAATGCAGAAAAAATAATTCTGATTGGTTTAACCTTGAATACAAATTTAACAGATGCAATTACTGTTATTCCTATGACAGAAGTTTCTGAACTAAGCTTCAAATCAGGCTTTATCAGAGGCAAACTGACATTTAAATTTAAACAAAAGGAATATCTTATAAAAGTACCGAACTTTATTCTTGTCGCGAAATGGCAAAAAAGAAATTTGAAAAATATCCTTCAGCGTTACATTATTAAATATTCATAAAAACACCAAATAATTATTTCTCAGTATTAGCAGATAATAATATATTTCATAATCAAATATTTATAATGATTCAATACAAACCCTTTTAAATTAATCATAATAGTCTGTTTTCTGTTTTTCAGTGCCTGTTTGTATTTTGAATTTAATTTCAGTGGTGATAGTGTACAGAAAATACAAAACATCCATGTAGTAAATATGAGGAAAGTCTATAATGCTGGTTTTCATCGCATAGAGACAGAGAAATGCAGCATATCCACATCATTGGTATCGGCGGAACATTTATGGGAGGAATTGCCGCTATAGCCAAACAGGCAGGCTATCAAGTAACTGGTTGTGATGCCAAAATGTATCCGCCCATGAGTACACAGCTGGCTGATTTGGGCATTGATGTGGTGGAAGGATTCGAAGCAGCACAACTGGACAGTTATCCTGCTGATGCCTATGTAATTGGTAATGTTGCCCGTCGCGGCATGCCTGTCATTGAGGCCATCCTTAATCGTAACTTACCTTATACTTCCGGCCCGCAATGGCTGGCAGAAAATATCCTTCAACAGCACTGGGTACTGGCAGTAGCCGGCACTCATGGTAAGACAACGACAGCCAGTATGCTGGCATGGGTGCTTGAAGATGCTGGTCTGGCTCCCGGATTTCTGATTGGCGGGGTGCCGCAAAATTTTGCTGTATCAGCGCGCTTGCCTCAGGTACCACCGGCTGAGCAATCTACATCTGAACCAGAGTGCAGTCCGTTTTTTGTTATTGAGGCAGATGAGTATGACACAGCTTTTTTTGATAAACGCAGTAAGTTTGTCCACTATCGTCCGCGTACGGCAATTCTGAACAATCTGGAATATGATCATGCGGATATTTTCCCCAATCTTGCAGCAATTCAGACTCAGTTTCATCATTTGATTCGTACAATTCCCAGTGAGGGGCTGATTGTCGTTAATGAACAATCGGCTGCACTGGATGAAGTTTTACAGCAAGGCTGCTGGTCAGAAGTAGAAGGTTTTGGTCTGAATAAGGATTGGCAGATTGGTGAAATTTCTGCAACTGGTGGCTTCGATGTACTCTATCAGCAACAAAAGGTGGGACATATAGAGTGGAAACTACTGGGGCAGCATAACCGTATGAATGCACTGGCAGTGATTGCTGCGGCACGTCATGCAGGTGTGTCGATCCGGCAATCTTGTGCAGCATTATCTCGTTTTGAGAATGTTAAACGGCGCATGGAAGTCAAAGGTGTTGTTAACGATATTACGGTTTATGATGATTTTGCTCATCATCCGACAGCCATTGCCACAACTATTGCCGGTTTGCGTCAGAAAGTCGCTAATGCACGTATTCTGGCTGTGCTTGAACCACGCTCTAATACTATGAAGCTGGGTACCATGAAAGCTGCTTTACCTGCCAGTCTGGCGGAAGCTGATAAAGTATTCTGTTATGCCGGCGGGGTTGATTGGGATGTTGCGGCTGCACTAAGTCCGTTACAGGATAAAGTAGCAGTTTTTCAGGACATGCAGTCACTGGTTGAAGCTATCACTGCACAGGCAGAGCAGGGGGATCATATTCTGATCATGAGTAATGGCGGCTTTGGTGGTATTCATCAGCAATTACTGACTCAGTTACAACACAAAGCAAATAATTAATTATTTTTGTACTGAATTCAAGGTAAAACAATAACCTTTGTTCAGATTTTCTAAAGGCCGTAGCTATCTGTTATTTCAGGTACTAAGGCTTTTATTTTATGTGCGTTTTAAAACAGTGCAGTATCAGGGTAAATATAAAAAATAATGAAATTACATGGTTGATAGTACAACAGAAGCGGAACGATACAATATTTCAGGAAGCCTCATAAACCGTAGCTTTTGCCATTTCAGTATGATTCATTTTCCCGTATGCATTCTGCCAGCTTTGTGCAGCTTCACGCTGGTCACAGTTTTTGGCTACTTTAATCTGAGTTGGATTCATTTCAGTATAAGTTAAATTCGCCAGATGCTGGCAGTCCAGCGTTTGCGAAATCAATGCCTCAGGAGCTGTAGCACGAGCTGGTACTGAATGAAAATTGCCCAGCAACAATAATAAAACCATTAACCCATATATTTTTAATAATTTCATAATCCATTCCTTATTTAGAAAAATCTAATAAATTGTTTAATTTTTATTATATTAATTAGAAAAAAATAAATATTCAAGGAATTTATTTCTTAAATATTTAGTTACTTTTCATTTTTCTAAAAATGAAGTATAATAAAAACAAATTTATTGACGATATTTCTAAGAAATTGCCGGAATTTGTGCATGCAAACATTTAAAGACCGTCTGGCTTCACTGTGGCCGGGTGAGCGCCAGTCTAAAATTGCCACAGACATTGATATGACTATGGCCGGTTTCAGCCGTATCTGGCATGAAGGTGGGTTACCTAAAGCAGAAACCCTGAAACGTATCAAAGAATTAAAAGGTTGCAGTATTGACTGGCTGCTGACCGGAGAAGGGGAGCCCTTTCCTGAACAGCAAACTCAGGCAGCACATGATACGCTGGGTAATCCGGTGAATACTGAAGATTTTGTTTATGTGCCGCGTTATGCAATTGAAGCAGCTGCCGGACATGGTAGTTTAGTTGCTAATGAAAAACCGATGTTTACCATGGCGTTCCGCAAGGACTGGATAAATTCAATGATTAGCCCTGAAGTTAGTGGCTTGTCAGTGATTTCGGTCAAAGGCGATTCAATGGAAGGTGTGCTCAATGACGGGGACACCATTCTGGTACAGCAAATGAATCATATACGCCGTGATGGTTTGTATGTATTGCGTATTAACGATAATCTGCTGGTTAAGCGTTTACAGCTGATGCCGGGTAATGTAGTGAATGTTATTTCTGCTAATGAAGCCTATCCTAGTTTTGAAATCCGGCTGGATAGTGAAAGTGATGATGTACAAATCATCGGTAAAGTATTGTGGTTTGGTCGTTATCTGTAATGTTCTGATAATAAAATTTCATACTGAAGAGTCAGTTTGATAATCCGGGTCGGGTATCACTGCGACACATTATTAACCGGTTAACTCATTTATTCTGTACATAAAAAAAACCGTCTGAAATTCTAAAATTCAGACGGTTTTTTATGCATGTAAAATTCAGCTTATGGTTTTAGCCTTTATAAGCACTGCCATCAGCCAGTAACCATTCAGGTTCAGCACCTTTATCAATTACATCCTGATTAACAACCACTTTTTTTACATCGTTTAAATCCGGCAAAGCATACATAGTATTGAGCAACGCTTTTTCTACAATTGAGCGTAAGCCGCGGGCACCGGTTTTGCGCGCCATGGCCAGCTTGGCAATTGCCCGTAATGCAGAGGGTTGTACCTGTAGCTCCACACCTTCCATCGCAAACAGAGCCTGAAACTGCTTAATTAATGCATTTTTAGGTTCGGTAAGGATATTAATCAGTGCATCTTCATCTAGCTCAGTGAGCGTTGCAATAACTGGCAGACGACCGATCAGCTCGGGAATCAAACCGAATTTAATCAGGTCTTCCGGTTCTACCGTCTGAAACAGCTCGCTTACATTGGTATTTTCGTCTTTGCTGTGTACCGCAGCACCAAAGCCGATACCACCTTTTTCAGTACGCTGACGGATAACTTTTTCCAGTCCGGCAAATGCACCACCACAGATAAACAGAATATTAGTAGTGTCTACATTAATAAATTCCTGATTAGGATGTTTGCGTCCACCCTGTGGCGGCACAGATGCAACAGTTCCTTCTATCAGTTTAAGTAAAGCCTGCTGAACACCCTCACCGGAAACATCGCGGGTGATAGAGGGATTATCACTTTTGCGGGAGATTTTATCGATTTCATCAATGTATACAATGCCTTTTTGTGCTTTTTGTACATCAAAATCGCATTTACCCAATAATTTAGTGATAATCTGTTCCACATCCTCACCAACATATCCGGCTTCGGTAAGTGTGGTAGCATCAGCCATTACAAACGGAACATCCAGTTTGCGCGCCAGAGTCTGAGCGAGCAGAGTTTTACCCGAACCAGTAGGTCCGATCAGCAGAATATTGGATTTAGACAGCTCTACCTGACCTTCTTCCTTACCCAGACGCAAGCGTTTGTAATGATTATATACCGCTACAGCCAGTGATTTTTTTGCTGTTTCCTGTCCGATTACATACTGATCAAGATTAGCAACAATTTCTGCCGGAGTAGGTAGTTTTTCCTGACCGTCTCCGTCAGTTGCCGGCATGCCATTCTCTGTAGAAGAAGCACCCGGATTATGTAGCATTTCATTGCATGTATCCACGCACTCATTACAGATTAATGCGTTTTCACCTTCAATTAAATTTTTAACTTCGTTTTCAGGTTTACCGCAAAACGAACAATAACGAATTTCTTTACTCATAAACAGGATTTCATCAAGAAAATAGAGCTTATATTGAATGCCGGACCAAATACATAGATGATATCGTATCGGATTCAGCCAAAAAACGAGTATATAGTTTTATCAGGCTGATATCAAACTGAATGCTAGTGTGGTTTTAATCACTGAAGAAATCAGTTTGATAATGAAAATCTGATTAAAATATCGTTTATAAACACCTTTTTTAGCCAAATATAATAAGAAAATACCGGCCGTAAGCAAATTTGTCTTATAATTAGATTGAGAAACAATATATTTATTGAATAATTGGACGTTAAAAACTTCTTTCAAACACAGACAATAATTATGTCTGTCTCTCTATTGCGTTCAGTTTAAGTAGTATTCTCTTGAGAAATAAATTACCCTGATTCAGGGTCAAAAAGGAAGTTATCATGTCATGTTTATCACGTCTGCATCGCTGGCAGTGGGTAAGCCTGTTAAGCAGTAGTCTGTTTTTTGCAGTACCTGCTGTAGCCGGAGACCTTGATGTTCTCGGCCAGTTTATCGAACAAAAGCAGACAGGTGGTCAGTCTGACACACTCAGCACATTTATCAGCAACCATCCCGATGCCAATCTGGAAACCCGTGCACAGATTGCCGGCCCTTTATTAAGCTCACAATCGGCTCTGATTATGAATAATCAGACCGGTGAAATTCTTTACCAGAAAAATATCAATCAGGTACGTTCAATTGCATCCATTTCTAAGCTGGTTTCAGCAATGGTAGTACTGGATGCCAATCAGAACATGAATGATCAGATTACCATCACAGATGCCGAAATTGACCGGCTGAAAAACTCAACCAGCCGTCTGTCTGTTGGTACAGTAATGACCCGGCGTGAGCTGTTGCATATTGGTTTAATGAGTAGTGAAAACCGGGCAATCCATGCTCTGGCACGTACTTATCCGGGCGGTATGCCGGCATTTGTAGAAGCCATGAATAATAAGGCGGCTGAGCTGGGAATGACTAATTCACGTTTTTACGAACCAACCGGGCTTGATCCGCGCAATCAGTCCACTGCACGGGATTTGGCTTTGCTGGTGCGTGGTGCCAGTCAGTATCCGCTTATCAGACAATACTCAACAGACAATTCCGGTTCGGTATACACCAGTAATGGCAGAGTAGAGCAATATCACAACTCCAATGCACTGGTACGCGAAGGTTTATGGCCGATCGCGCTGCAAAAAACCGGATATATTCGTGAAGCAGGTCGGTCTATGGTGCTGCTGACCAGCGTGCAGAACCAGCCGGTAACCATTGTTTTACTGAACTCTCCCAGTTCAACAACCCGCGTAAGCGATGCCCGCGCTTTACGTTCATGGGCGATGCAGCAATCCTTATAAACCATATATCTGTTATCAAAGAGCCCCGTTAGCGATAACGGGGTTTTTTATCAATAAATCTATCCATTTATATTTTAATGTAACTGTCAAAGCAGTTAATGAACATGATAGAAAGCCAGACATAGCCTGTGAATATCAGCAATCTAAAGTAATTTAACAGATTTGATTAATAGCGTTTTTATAAATGTACTAGTTGATTCGTCTGCATCTTTTATTTGTAAAATAATAGGCAAGACATAGTTTCCGAGAATAGTACTGAGTAAAAAGCTTAATCATCAGTGTAAAATATTGGTTCTCAGAAAGATAAATATTCCTGAGGGATGAATGAATGGATGTCACCGGTTGATAAACAAGACTCGGTCGTAGCAAAATAGAAATGTAATACCATAATATTGGAAATGGAATAAAAATTGACTTATCTTATAAGGGACAAATAGAGGTATTATCTTTAAACAGAGAAAGATACTGACATGGCAATATTAATTACAGGTGCTTCTGCAGGATTTGGCGCAGAAATGTGTCGTGTGCTGGTTCATGCCGGTTACCAGGTTATCGGTGCCGCACGGCGGCTGGATAAGCTGCAACATTTACAGGCAGAACTGGGTGCACAGTTTTTACCATTACAAATGAATGTAGCCGATAAAAGCAGTGTAGATAATGCATTAGCCTCCTTACAGGGTACTTGGGCGGATATTGATTTACTCGTGAACAATGCCGGGCTGGCACTGGGCATGGAGCCGGCTCAGGAAGCAAACTTTGCTGACTGGGAAACCATGATTCATACCAATGTTCTGGGTTTAACTTATGTCACCCGGCAAATATTGCCACGTATGGTAGCCAAAAATAGCGGCTATATCATTAATCTGGGTTCTACTGCCGGCTCATGGCCATATAAAGGTGGCAATGTTTACGGTGCTACCAAAGCTTTTGTACGCCAGTTCAGCCTGAATTTGCGTACTGATCTGGCCGGTACACGCATACGAGTAACCAATATTGCCCCCGGTTTATGCGGTGATACTGAATTTTCCAATGTACGCTTTCGCGGCGATGATAAACAGGCTGCTGCCGTATATGAAAATATCAGCTATCTGCAACCGGCAGATATTGCCAACACCGTATTATGGCTGTATCAGACTCCGGCACATATGAATGTTAACCATATTGAAATTATGCCGGTATCTCAAACCTTCGCCGGTCTGAGTGTAACCCGTGACTTGGCTTAAGATTTACAGGTATGTCTAACCCTACAGTATGGCAATCCAAAGCCGAAGAAAAAGCACGTATCATGGCACAGTGTGCTCAGCAAGGAGTTACTGTTACCCAACTGCGTACTCAGGTGCTGGATATTGTATTAAATATGAGTGGTGTTATTAAAGCCTACCAGGTACTGGCATCTATGCAACAGCACAGTAACAGTACGGTTGCTCCGCCTACTGCTTACCGGGCACTGGATTTCTGGGCTGAGCAGGGTGTATTACATAAAATACCTGCTGTTAACGGCTATATACTTTGTCGTCATGTACAACATGAGTGTGATAGTCACTGTCAGGACAATACCGTTCATCACAGTGATTTTGTTCTGGTATGCAACCAGTGCGGAGCTGTAGATGAACAAAGTCTCAGCTCAGAATGGGCAGCATTACGGCAGCGTGCTGCAGATAATGGATTTATGCTTAATGATGAGCATATTGTACTAACAGGTATCTGTACACATTGCCAAACTAAACTGACCTAAATATTCAGTTTGATTGATACAAAAATTCCAGATATCTGTTTTTTTGAATTAAGCATATATCCGGAATCTTTTATTGAATATGAATTGTTTATTAATTTTACTGAATAATTAATAGTAAAAGCAGACTAATGTAATTCTGGGACAAACGCTTTAATTGTGCCAAATAAAGATTCAATCTCTTTTTTGATATCAGTAATGTCATCCAGATAAAGTATCCATAGATTTTTACGTGCTCTGGAACATGCTGTATAAATTAAATTGCGTGTATTTTCCAGCTCCTTTTTTTCCATCTCCTCTTTATTTTCCTGTACTGTATCAGAAGATAGACTAGAAAAATAATCTTTAAATTTATTTTTTTTGCTTTTCCCAAAACTGTTTTCCATAATGATAACTACATTTTCATATTCCTCTCCTTTTGTACCATGATAAGTATGATAAATTACCGGATCATCTTCATCATGTTCTTTATTAATAAAAGCTATCCAGCGCTGCCAGTAAATTAATTCTATATTTAATATATTTTGGATTTTATCTCGATTATCTTGAATAATTTTATTTGCGTTTTCACTTTCTAAGTTTATCAAATCTGAATTGCCGTACATGTCTTCATATAAATTATTGTATATATAATCGGCAAAAGCAGAGTCATCTGAATCTTTATCGTGGCTTTGAAATACGTCAGAGATATTAATTCCAAAGCAGTTTTTCAACCAAAATGTGATTGCTTTATTTTCTTTTTGGTCTCTGAAAATCTTTAAATTGGCTGAAAAATATTTTATTAAATCATCTAAAGTTTGAGGGTGTCCGTTTGTAAAAATTTCAACTAATTTACTTGCTTCAGCAAAAGTAACCTTATGCTGAGTATTTCCGAACAAATCATAAAGAGTAGTATTTTGATTATTCAATGTATTATAGGCTGTTACCAGCTGATACAGACGTAGTATAGCTGGATGCAATTTATTGAGTAAGTGTGAAAATATCATAACATTCATATTATCCCAGTAGATAAATTCTGCTTTTTCAATAGCGCTATAAATTTGTTGCAGACCGCTCATAAAAGCAACTGAACGATTAAGTAACAGCAGACAATCAACAGGTCTGTTACAGTTTAAAGTGGTAATATATTTGTTAATAAATTGATTAATTACAAAAGCATCATTTTCTTCATTTCTGATTGATTCTTGGTTCTTCAGAAAATAAAATTCAACTATGCCATTTTTCTTAGCCGGATCAATTGGCTTTTGTTTTACAGTATCATTTCTAATTTTATTAATTAAATCAATAATCTGATTTTCTGAGCGTCTGTTAAAATTTTTAATAATTTTTTTTAATTTAATTTCCGGTATTTCCTTATTTCCCGATATTTCCTTATATATATTCTCGATATTATCACCAATACCAGTATCATAAATACTTTGTTTACTATCACCAAAATATCCAGCAAGCCATTTCTGCTTTCGCTGATAGGTATACTGGTGTAAATTTGCCAGTATTCTTACAACAGATTCATTTGTATCCTGATATTCGTCAATAAACATATAAGGATATTTATCTGTCAGTAATTTTTTAAACATATCATATTTTTCTACTAGCTGTAAGCTATATTCAAGCAGAGTATCGTGGCTAAATTTCATTGAAGCCAAACGGTCACTGTTAGAGTTACTGTCATATTCTACAGATAAAATATTATTATTGTTTTGAGAATTATTTATTTTTTCTATTGCTTGTTGAAAAGTAATATTTCTATCGACAAGATTAAAATATTTTTTGAAAATAGCAAAATTTTTTAAGGATTTTTCTAAAATTTCCTGATTTAATATTGGATTTGTTTGATTTATTTCCAATATCTTTTCTTTTCTGAGTTGGGTTGTGTTTAGCACTTTTTCCAGATTAAAAAATAGCTTTTTGTTTTTTTTCACAAACTGTTTAAATAACTCTTTATTTTCCTCAGTATTCAGACAAGAAAGATTAGGATGATTAACTTGTTCTATTATTTTCAATTCATTTTTTCTAAGCTCTTTCTCAAGTTTATTTTTATGTAACTCGATCAATTCATCTTGTTTATACAATCTGATTTGTTGCCAAAGCATTTCGTGAATAGTTGACACCTGAATATATTGGCTTTCTCCTAAGCGTTGGCGGATTTCATTAACGGCCACATTAGTATAGGTAATACAGATAATTTTTTGATTGTGTCTGTGCAAGGTATCTAAATGATGACTCAAAATATATTTGATTGCTTCAATCAGTGTGTAGGTTTTACCAGCACCGGCACCAGCATAAACAATAAAACTTTCAAACTTATCAATGGCTGTAAATATTTTCTGCTGTTGCTGAATTTCTTGATTCAGATTTTCTTCCAGACTCATATTTATTTCCCTTTATCATTTTCCAATTGTGTTTTTAACCATTCAAAACCATCAGTAATATACTGAGGTAATTTAGGTATGGTATTCGATGAGTCTGGATCTGTATTAGCAGTAACGGTAATCATATTATAAAGGAGTGTGCTGGCAAATTTTGTTTTACCCCCGTTCGTATTGAGTTTTTTCTGTATTTCAAAAGAACTATTAGGATTAATCCTATTATTATCCATTATAATATTGAACATTTCGGTGGATATAGTTGATTTAAGTGATTCGATAACCAACTGGTTATCATAATTGGTTAAAATAATTGCTTCTTCCAGACTGGTAGCATATTGCTCGTTGATAGGGTCTTTTTGAAAAACAATATAAGTATTGTTGATTTCTTTATATTGTAAATTATCATCCAGTTTTTCAATTCCACATAATATTTTCAATGTATTGTTGGTAGTTTTTCGATTTTTTAAACTTCTAATTTGTTCAGAACTTGTAGATTCACATGGCTCAGTGTTATTGCGTTTAATATCTATATCAGTAATGATTACACAAGGTATATTTATTTGTTGTAATAGTGGGAAATAAATATGAGCATAAGCACCATCAATTCTAAATATTGAAATATAATAATTTCTTAATTTTTTTTCTTTTTCCAGATAATAATTAAGTAAAATTTCTTCAGTTGTTCCTTCAACCACAATGATTGCATCTGAAAAAAATAATTCAGATACTTTATATTTAATGTGTTTTTTAAGAAATAATAAATCTTTTTGATCTAATTTATGATTTATTTGTTGACCAGTTTCCTGAGAACTTTTTTTAGAAAAGCCTTGAATAAATAATGCGTCATATAATGGTATTACCTTGCTACATTTATTCTCTAAAGTTAAATAATTAATATTATCAAATGAACTGGAACTGTGTATTTTACTGTTTACTATATGTGAAGAGTGAGTAGTTATTATAATCTGACACTTAAGAGACATGTAATCTGCTGCATCTGCATCAGGTTTTATTTCCCTGATGGCCTTGTTTACCGCTGAATCAATGCGTTTAATAAAAAATTCTTGCATCTGCGGATGCATAAAAACCTCTGGTTCTTCTATAACCAGTATATTAATTCGGCTTCTGTGACTGTTTTCTTCATATGAGCTAATATAATAGATAATTTCGCCGATAATATTAACTAAATTAATATAGCCCAAACCAAACTGATCTTCCGGAATATAGTCATCGCCATCACTAAAGCTGTATTTAATCAGCTTTTTTAAAATATCTTCTTTACTGACATTTCCGCTCAGTTTCATGTCAATATGATTTAACTGTTCAATTTCTCCTATTATTTCACTTACAGAATCATTTTTATCTTTAACAGTATCTGTGATAGTAGTATTAATTACTGTTATTTCGTCGATAAATAATTCTTTACTGTTATTTTTAATATTTTTGGTAAATAAAGAATTAACAATACGCTGGAAAACATTAGACAGAACATTTTCATCAAGATGGCGATTAGCTTTGATACATTTAATTTCCAGAAGATCGCGCAAAGAAAAATTTTTGACTTCTCTATTGAGATTATTTGTGAAGCTTAATTTGTATTCTGTTTCATTTCTATTGTCCAGTAATTTACAGATTTCTTCCAGCAGTTTATTATTTAACTTTATATTGTGTTCAGACTGTTCTGAGTCACTATTCTCAGACGTAATCCGATTGTTTTGAATCAGATCTTTAACCTGCTGAAGAAAATTAGCTTCTTCTTTCAGTGTATATGTAGCATTGATAATAATTTCTTTATTGCGGGAGAAATCATTAATTGGAGTAAACTCAGATAGATTTGTGATTAAATCTTCATTAAGATCATCTAATTTGATTTTTAATTGGAATTCCAGTTTTGGTGTTTCTAGATGTTTTTGAGAGTCGTTTTTATCATTCTGAAAAGCCTCTATATAGCTTCTAATCAATTTTTTAAGATAAGATAAATTAAAATCACTGGATTTTATAGACAACTTATTTTCAGATAGCATACTTAATGCATTAGTAATAGTTGTTTTACCAGTATTATTTTTGCCGATAATTAATGTACTGGACGGAGAAACCAGTGGTTGTGTTATATTATCCCGATTCTGATAATTTATTTTATTAGAGCTGACAAATTGTAGTTCATTGTCTTGATCCCCGAATTTACGAAAATTTTTAATAGTGAAGCTTTGTAGATACATTATGATTATTCCTGAGTAAATTAGAATAATTTCAAGATTATTCTTAATTTCTATTTAATTATTTTATCTAGCAGAGTGAAAATTACTCACAGGCAGCCAATCAGGTTATCTTGTTTAAATAATAGTGTCTGGTATTTGGTTCGCATTTATTATCCTGTTAATATGTTATTTAGGTGGCGTTAAAGTTTAATTTTGTTAAAGTAAATACTTATTGTAGTGAATAATTTATGCTAAAGTCAAAATGAATTAATTAATGTATGAATTGTTTTTATTTACTATTGATTTTGTTTTGAACAACTTTTAGTTTGTAATATACCAAGACAAATTATTTGCCTATTGAAATAGTTAAGACTATAAATAACCCAACTGACAAAGTTATGGCAAAAGTATTGAAGGAGTAATACATGAATGGTATCAAAGTTGGCATCGTACAAATGGTTTCTGGTACTGATATTGCTGAGAATATTCAAACCATGCAGCGTCTGGTTCGGCAAGCTGCCGATGCAGGTGCGGAATGGGTAGTATTACCTGAATACTGGCCGATAATGGGTAAAGACGAAACAGATAAAGTAGCTGTGGCTGAGGTTTTTGGAGATGGCCGATTGCAAACAGCTTTGAAAACTCTGGCTGCTGAACTGGGGATCATATTGTTTGGTGGTACTATACCTTTACAAAGTACGGATAAAACCAAAATATTTAATACCATGCTGGTGTACGGACGCTCAGGAGAATTGCTGGGTTTTTACCATAAAATGCACTTGTTTGGTTACACTGGTGCCAATGAGTCTTACGCAGAAGCCGATACAATACTGCGGGGCATGGATGTACCCGAGCTGAGAGTTGATAATATCGCTGTGGCACAGGGTATTTGTTACGATTTACGTTTTCCTGAATTTTTCCGTGCCCAGCTTCCGTTTGAAGTACTGGTGTTACCGGCAGCATTTACTTATACCACGGGTAAAGCACACTGGAACACATTATTAACTGCCAGAGCAATTGAAAATCAGTGTTATGTGTTGGCGTCTGCACAGGGTGGGCAGCATCAAAATGGCCGCCGTACATATGGCCATAGTATGATTATTAATCCTTGGGGAGAAATCCTTGCCTCTTTGCCAGAAGGAGAGGGTGTTATTTGTGCAGAGCTGGATGCCGAATTTCTACAATCAGTACGTACTAAGCTACCGGCACTACAGCATCGATTGTTGTAAATATGTTTTTTTAAGTTAGCACTTTTTGGAACTAGCCTGAATTTAATCCATATTTAAGCCCATTATTTGGACATAATGTCTGAATAATGGGCTTAATAGTCTCAAAAACGGTACATTCACAATCATTTCTTGTCCAAAAATGTGATTCATGGCATGATTATTGATTAAAGTTTGAATTAAGAAGTAAGGGGCAGTAGCGATGAGTGGCGGAACAAAGAAAAAGTCGCATTCTCAGTGGAGCTCGCGGATGGGGTTTATGCTCGCCGCAGCAGGTTCAGCAGTTGGTTTGGGTAATATCTGGAAATTTCCCTATATGGCCGGTCAGATGGGCGGTTCAGCATTTGTGCTTACCTACCTGATTTGCATGTTTGTGATTGGTTTGCCTATTCTGGTGGCTGAGTGGCTGATTGGCCGTCGCGGGCAGAAAAATCCGATTCACACCATGGAAGATGTAGCTGCTGATGAAGGGCAATCTAAATCATGGCGCTGGGTAGGTATTATCGGCGTACTTGGTTCATTCCTGATTCTTTCTTTTTACAGCGTTATTGGCGGGTGGGCTGCTGATTACATTTTTCTTGCCGGTACTGGTACTTTTAAAGGTTTAAATGGCGAGGGTACCGGTCAGGTCTTCCAGCAATTTCTTGGTAGTGTAAGCCATTTACTTACATGGCATACCGTCTTCATGTTTGCTACCGCTTTGATTGTAGCCATGGGTGTTGGTGCCGGTTTGGAACGTTCTTGTAAAGTGATGATGCCAGGGCTGGGTCTTTTACTGATTGGTCTGGTGGTTTATGCGGCTGTTGTCAGCGGACCTTCATTTGGTAAGGCTTTTGCTTTCCTATTTACTCCTAACTGGTCTGCTATTACCGGTAAGGCAGTACTGGCGGCATTGGGGCATGCATTTTTCAGCTTGTCTCTGGGCATGGGTATTATGATGGCTTACGGTTCCTATCTGGGTAAAGATGTGAATCTGATTTCTACAGCACGTACTGTAGTTATTCTGGATGTTATTGTTGCCATGTTATCCGGTATGGCCATTTTCCCGCTGGTATTTGCCAATGGTCTGCAACCGGGAGAAGGTCCGGGTCTGATTTTTGTTACCTTACCTATCGCTTTCGGCAATATGGTCGGTGGTACTATTATTGGTATTGTATTTTTTATTTTCCTGACCTTCGCCGCCCTGACTTCTTCAATTTCATTGCTGGAGCCGACAGTTGAATTACTGGAAGAAAAAACTCATTTGGGACGTAAATCAGCGACTTTAGTAAGTAGTTTGTTTATCTGGGCATTGGGCATTGCCTGCCTGCTGTCTTTTAATGAGTGGCAGGATATTACAATTTTCGGTAAAAATATTTTTGATTCTCTCGATTATCTGACCAGTAAGCTTATGCTACCGTTAACCGGTCTTGGTACGATTGTATTTGCCGGCTGGATGATGAATCAGGAGAGAATTCGTCAGGAACTGAATTTAGGTCCGGCTGTATTTGCTTGTTGGAAAGTGCTATGCCGCTATGTTATTCCGATAGCCGTAATAGCAATTCTGATTTATGGATTTATGTAATCAATATATAGTTAATATTCTCATATCTGAGTAACAAAAAAATCCCGGAATTATCCGGGATTTTCTTTTATAAATTCACTAATTACTATAGAAAATGCCTGAAAGCAGATATAGATATTTAATGAATATTTGGATTTGCATCAAATATCTGCAATTGTTACTATACTTTAATCTGGTTTAAATCCATTCTGGATAAATAACATAAGATAGTTCAGTTAATAACAGATTTTCTAAAATTTTAGTTTCTTAGTTCAATTTAATCTGTTACATGCTAACGCCGGCTTTGCGTGCGATGGTCAGACCATCCTCTACACTCATATATTGAGCCGGCTGGATACAATCGCGCAAAACAATTTCTCCCTGGCTGAACATCACCAGTTCATTAACCGCCAGTTGTTGCCACTGCTCATTACAGGTAAGCGGTAATGTGGCAATTACGGCTACACGATCATGTGGTGTAGTAACCGCGGAAAAATCAATAGCTACGTCTTCATCTGCCAGGACAGCTTTACCAAAAGGCGCCTGCCGGATAATATAAAAAAGCAGGGTACTGGCATGGGCAATTAACCAGTCACCATTCGAAAGCATATAATTAAATAAACCATACTGACGCAGCTCAGTAGTAATTTCTGCTATAGCATTAAATAAAATTTCCCGAGAAGGCTTGTGACGAAAACGCTGGCGTAACTGCTCAAGAAGATAGCAGAAGGCCTGCTCTGAATCCGTAGAGCCTACCGGGTTAAAATATTCACCTTCAGAAGGATTAAAACGGCGCAAATTGCCATTATGTGCAAACACCCAGTATTCTCCCCATAACTCGCGTACAAACGGATGTGTATTTACTAAGTGCACTTGTCCCTGAGTAGCTTTGCGAATATGGGCTATTACATTTTCCGATTTGATTTTATATTGCTGCACCAAATCCGCTACAGGTGAGCTGGCACAAGGCTTATCATCCTGAAGCAGACGCACTCCGTGCCCCTCGAAAAAAGCAATGCCGAAACCATCTGCATGGCTGTCAGTCAGACCTCCCCGCAAACGAAAACCTTCAAAAGAAAAGACAATATCAGTAGGGGTATTGCAATCCATGCCTAACAACTGGCACATGTATTATTTCTCCATAGATAAATCAACAATATAATTTTTCATATTTCACCAAATAAAGATTATACATCGTGATTATATTAATCCATAATTTATAAACATACACACCCATAAAAAAGCCTGTAACCTAGTGTTACAGGCCTGATTCAGTTTATCTGAGTATAGCCCTGAGTTTACAGCAATGAAGCCGATGCATAATTATTGGATAAACCTACAGCAGGATCAGGTATTGATAGCGAAGAGTTACAACATTTAGCATCTTCTGATGCCATTGTGGCTATTGCCTGACTAAGTAACGTAGCGTCAGAAATATTCATGCCTTTATTGCATGCATTGATATTGGTCTGAGTATTTACTATGTGGGTGTATTCTTCATACTGCGCTGTATGCCTCAATGGAAAATCCGAAAATCTATTTATATAATCATCAGGATTATTTGTTAAATTATCTTCTGATAAATTAAACTGACGGTTATTAATATCGGTATTTTCTAAAAATTGAGAAATAGGGAAAGTAGTTTTTTTTCTTTTTAATCAGATTTAATAAGGTTTGTCCCTGCTTACCATCTTCTGTAAAGATGATATTGCCTAAATCTGAATTTTTACCCTTATTTTTAATATTATAACCAACCAGATAATAGTTATCTTTATTAAATTTATTTTTAACAACTATTCCAGTTCATAATATGAAAATGTAAGTGATTTTACTGATCAACTTTAATATAAGATAAACCACATACTATTAATATCTTACTATGAAAAATTAACAAATTTTTATAGAGTAAAATGACAAAATTTATCTATATAAGTATGAAGCCAATGAAAAACCTGTAACTACAGTTACAGGTTGATAAATAGATTTATTAAATATCAATATTTTGTAAAAATTAAAAATAATGATGAGTAATCCAATGCATTGGCAGTATATTCTCTTTACCTGAATCGCCTGCGTTTAAAGGATCATAACCTCCTTTAGGTGTAAGTTGTGACATTAGTTCAATAAGATGATCTATATTTTGTATTACTACACTACTGACCGGTTTTGAAGAAGGTTTAATATCTACGCTATTAGCTTTTATGGGGTTTGAAATACCCGGTGCTTTAATCGAAGTAACATAATTATTTGATGTAATATTATCATATTCTTCATATTTTTTTTCTGGAAAAATGTCTTTAGGTATATCATTAAAATATAAAATCTGGTCTTCAAATATATATCTGTAATCCCGATGTCCATTTTCAGCAAAGAATGAAGTTAATGTAACGGAGTCATCGCTATCATATGCCTGAATATTTAAATCCTCTCCTTTACGGATAAACCTGACATTTTCAGCTTTAGCGCCTTGAAAAAATAGTTCATCAGTCCATTCAGAGTAGTGTGTTCCATTATTACCATCTGTTTGGTTAATGATATCCTGACCATGGCCGTTCTGAAAAATATAAGTATTTTTTCCATAATCAGTGCTAATAATATCATTACCTGTACCACCAATCAGCACATTATAATCACCCATAGCAGCTAAATAATCATCACCGTCATTGCCAATTAATATATTTGCATAATCAGATATCCCCTCTATATTGTCATTCTCATTTGTTCCTATAACTTTACTATAATCCTCATAATCCTCATAAGATTCATCAAATATATCTTTATCAGGACTATATAGATAAACATGCTGATTATTCAGATTGCTCGTTAGTTCAGTTACATTTTCTTCCGAAGATTCTGCCAGATATTTTACAATATCTTCTAAGTAAAGCGTTTTATCATCAAATTCATAAGTAAAAGCGCGATGAAAGCGGCTTTCAAAAAAATTCTTCAAGGTAACAGAGTCATTGGTATTATAAGCATAAATTATTAAATTATTTTCAGATCTGCTAAAACGTGCATTTTGACTATTAGCACCTTTAAAAATTAGCTCATTGCTAAAGTAATGAAAATCAATATCATCATATCCTTTATCAAATATAATATCCTCACCGTGGTTTATCTGAAAAATATAACGATCTTTTTCCCAGTGTCCTCCTGCTAAATAATCGTTTCCAGAACCACCAATCAGGGTATCAGTGCCAATTTGTCCATAAAGACGATCGTTTCCGTTTCCGCCATCAAGTATATCATCACCGTCGTCAAAACATTCACCTGAATTAATGTATCGGGAATTTCCATATAAATAATCATCACCATCTCCGCCATTGATAATATCATTTCCTGGCCCACCCCCTAAATAATCATTACCACCATATCCATTTAAGATATCGTCTCCTCCAAAATCATCTTCTATACTATTGTCATTTTCATCTCCTTCAAGCTGATCTCGTCCACGCCAGCCAGTTCCCCATTCCTGCACATTTTTTACAAATATCATATTGGCAATATCATCTAGAGTAATTTGTTTATCATCAAAGATGAATCGAAAACTTCTGCCTGTAGGATTAGAAAAGAAATCAGCGATTAAGAGAGAATCATCTGTGCCATAAGCATAGATAATTAAATCATCTCCATCTGTTCCGCCGCGTATAAATCTGGCTTGATTAAAAATAGCTCCCTGAAATTCTATTTCATCTATAGAATTTTCAAAATCCAGATATCTTTCGTCTATTTCTTCATAATCATAATTTGAATCATAATCTCCCCAACCATAAATCACATCATGACCATGGCCTTTCTGGAAAATATAGCGATCAGTTCCTAAATCATCCCAAATAATATCATCACCTTTTCCTCCATTTACAATATCGTAACCACTTCCTCCGGTTAATTCATCATTACCATCACCACCATACAGTTCATCATCACCATCACCACCGTCTAGCTCATCATCACCGTCTGTACCGTAGAGGATGTCTTTTCCTTTCCAGCCTTTAATTATCGATTTCTGATGATTATTATTTCTATCATAATCGATTTTATTTATATCTTCGGAATTCAATGTTTTATCTGTAAAATTAAAAATAAAATTCTGATAAAGTTTGCCGGCAAAATAATTGGTAAATGTAACAGAATCTTCGGTTCCGTAAGCTTTAATTATCAGATCGACACCGGTACGACTGAACTGAGTCTGTGAATAACTGGCATTTTGAAAAATTACATTATTGGGATCCGTTTGTTCCCCTCGATCGTTAACAGTGTCATGTCCATGCCCTTTCTGAAAAATATATATGTCTTTTTCATAATCTCCGCCAGTCAGAATATCATTGCCTGAACCTCCGATGAGTGTATCCTCTCCCAGTCCGCCATTTAAAATATCATCGCCATCTTCACCATATAAAATATCGTTACCATCTCCACCTTCAATGTAATCATTACCTGCACCGCCATGTAAAATATCATTACCTGTATAGCCGTAGATGAGATCATTATTTTCTGTACCCCATATACTGTTGTCAGTAGAGTCTCCATCAATAATTTGATTATATTTTTGCGCAATGGTGTTAAGATTTGATGAAAACAGATCAAACAAGGTCTGAGATTTTTTATTGTCGGTGAATATAATCTGATCCAAAGGAAGACTATTCTTTCGACCGTCAGCAAAACAGCCTATCAGATAAATAGCATCTCCAAGTATGCCGGTATAGATTATTATCCCTTTTTCATATTGTGTAAAACTCAGTTGATCTAAATTATCTACTATGATAGTAGACTTACCATTATAATCCTCTATAGTGGTTATACCATCTCCGTTTTTGAAAATAAAACTATCATTACCCAGTCCACCGTTCAGATAATTATTTCCTTTACCTCCGTAAAGCCAGTCATCTCCATCGCCACCAAATAATTTGTCATCGCCACTACCGCCATAGATAACATCATCTCCATCATCACCTTGTAATAAATCATTACCGCCTCCGCCATAGATTGTGTCATTACCATTACCACCGTAAATAACATCATCTCCATCGCCATCATTATCTATATCAAATTCATTAGATGCATCACCAATTAATTTATCGTCGCCATCGCCTCCATAAATTAAATCGTTTCCGCCGCCTCCAAAAATAGTATCATTATCAGCACCGCCATCAAGGTAATCATTGCCATATCCGCCATCTATATAATCGTTACCATTTTCTCCGAAAATCGTATCATTACCATTATTTTGCGGATGATGTTCTGATGCTTTTTCTCCCATATCTCCATATAATCGATCATTACCTTTGCCACCATAAATCAGATCATCACCAAGCTGGCCGAGAACCAGATCATCACCTGAACCGGCATAAATTACATCGTTATATTCATTATTTGTAGCATCAATATGGGTATCGGCAGCCAGACTGAAATCACCTGCAATCTGATCATTACCCTCACCACCATAAATAATATCGCATCCGCCACCACCGAAAATTAGATCATCGCCAGTACCGCCATCCAGAGTATCATTACCGTATCCGCCAATTAAATTATCATTGCCTGCACCGCCTGAAAGATAATCATCGCCTGCCATTACAGTGTTTAGCTCAAAACCTGTCTGACAGTCATCTCCGAATAATGTATCGTTTCCTTCTCCACCAACAATCCAATCATCGCCACCGCCCCCAACTAAATAATCATTTCCTTCGCCGCCATCAATGTAATCATTACCATGTACAGCGACGTTTTCATTTAGAAAATCTCCATAAATTGTATCATCGCCATTATCACCATAAAGTTCATCATTATCGGCACCACCAAAAATCAAATCATTATCTTCTCCGCCATGTATATTATCATTACCATAACCTCCATCCAGATAGTCATCGCCGTCATCACCCCAGATGTGGTCGTTACCATTTAGTTCGGGATGGCGACCGGCGGCATCTGAATCATCCCCCCATATTTTATCGTTACCATTACCGCCATGCAGATAATCGTCTCCGCCGCCGCCAAATATTTCATCATTTCCTGCACCGCCATCAATGGTATCGCTACCATGATATCGGGCTTCCAGCATTCTTTCTTTTGTATAGCTATCATTATCACCAAAAAGTTTGTCATCACCATTCCCACCGATGATCACATCATTGCCGCCACCTCCGACTATTTCATCATTGCCGTCTCCACCATCAATATAGTCATCACCATGATCAGCACCATCTAGTGTATTCAACGATCCATAACCAATAATACCATCGCCATATAAATAATCATTACCATTACCGCCAATAATATGATCATTTCCACCCATTCCATAAACTGTATCATCCCCCTGCTCGGAAACCTCTGAATCTCCCTCAATATAATCATTCAGATTACTGCCTATAATGTCATCATTACCATCCCCGCCATAGAGAAAATCTCCGCCTGTATCTGCTGCGTCATTAATGGCATAGGTGATCCCATCAATGATCATTCTATCGTTATGGTTATTATATATTCCCCAATTAGGACCTGCATAAATAAGCTTTTTACCTGATGCTGGCATTTGCCAGCGTTCACCGGGGTAGTATCGATCAGATAAATATAATTTTCCATTTGCATATATATAATCATCTCCATTACCACCTTTAATCGTATCTGATCCGCCTCCTCCGGTCAGAAGGTCATTACCATCACCACCCAGAATCAGATCATTACCGAAACCGCCATCAATGGCATCGCCACCACCCATACCATAGATTTCATCATCCAGATCAGTACCGTAAATTACATCCTCAAAACCATTTTCTTTTTTACCGTTTACAATACTGCCGTCAGTATTGCGATTTTTCCAATTTGGATAATATAGCCCCGTTTTATTTTCATCCATATCAAAATAATCTTCTTTTCGGATGATTTTAGTACGCCAATCTCCTAGAATTTTATTTTTGCCGGTAGAGGAGGGATCTCCACCGCCGCTAAAATAAATCCCCAGCTTGTTTCCATGCATGATGTCCCATTGTCTAATAGTAAGTGAATCATTTTTATCAGTTAATGACTGAATATTTAAGTCACCACTGTTTTCTAATTTTAGTCGCCATTTATCATCTTCAGACTGCCATAGATTTTTTGCTATAACTCGCCATTTGTATTCAGAAAATTTTTTATTATTCAGATAGACTATGCCGTTACCATCATCGTCATAGATTTCATCCTTGCCGTCTCCTGAATTATAATAATAATTATCCATACCATTGCCACCGGATAAAGTATCATTACCTTTACCCCCACTTAGCGTATCATTGCCGTCGCCGCCTAACAGAAAATCATTTCCATTGTTACCAGAAATTACATCATCACCTTTACCGCCAACAATTACATCAGCCAGTTCTCCACCAGTGTATGATTGAGTATTATTTTCTGCCAACATGACTACATGATGTGCATTCTCAATGGTGTTAGGATCTGTACACCAATTTTGACCAGTTTGGTTATCGCAAAATAGAATTGCATCTTCTTTACCAAAGCCATACTGTACACGAATGGACTCGACTAATGATTTTAGTTGTTGATATCCCAGATGTAATGGACGGGCTAGGGGACCAGACTCAGCAATTTGTTGAAGGTGAGCCGGCTGCATTGTTAACTCATTGTCATATTCTTTTGCTTGAGCAAAGCGCATTTCCTGAATCATCCATGTACGTAACTTTATCCAGTTTTCTCCAACATCATTAATTGTTCTAACTTTAGGTATTTCGTCTGGATTTATGATTACTACAGGATTAAGCTGCATCAGTGCATTCAGATACAGCGATACTATTTGTTGATTGCCTTGTTTTTCCCATGTCTGCAACTGAGATAATAATTTTTCCGGCAGCTCATCGATAAACGCCAGCTGGTATTTAAATTCAAATTTGCCCGGCTGGCCGGCAATTTCCTGGCGATGACCATTCACCGGATCAAAGATAAATCCCAATCCTTTATCAGCAAAATTATCGTCATTAATGCTATTAATCCGCGGATCGGATGAATTAATGCTATTGGTATTTAATACTGCTGCTATAATCCATTTTGTTACACCCTTGCCACCAGCTACTTCCCAGTTAAATTTAAATTGCTGTTTTGCAGCGTCGGTATTTTTCTGATTTTCAAAATAACTGCCTTTATATTGGTCAGATGGAGAAGCATAGTCCTTGTACCATAAATTTTGGAGACCTTCTCTACCAAATTCAACCCAATAATCCTTTACCGGGGCATATTTGCTAGTATTATCCACCCACTTTTTCGCCAGTGCCTGATCAGCGCTGGAAATTGGCACTTTTTTATAG
Organism: Snodgrassella sp. W8158; assembly: GCF_016100435.1. Lineage (NCBI taxonomy): Bacteria > Pseudomonadati > Pseudomonadota > Betaproteobacteria > Neisseriales > Neisseriaceae > Snodgrassella > Snodgrassella sp. W8158. The sequence goes on from NZ_JACFSM010000002.1 coordinate 230,034, forward strand.
CAACTCCAAATCAGTAATCCTGTAACCGGATCCCTACCCGCTGCCTTTAGCGTTATCGAAGCAAGGGATTCAGGTGTACCAGTTAGTTTATTAATATAAATATACCCATTTTGAGCATCGCTCATGATTCCAGATAATCCCAAGCTCATCAACCAGCTATCGACATTGGTGCCTTTGGTAGCCCACATAGCTTCCCACACTTCTTCGACAACCTGTTCGCCTTTGATTTCACGCCCACCAATGAGTTTCCCCGACGCATACTGTTCAATAATGCGCATAGGTTCATACAGCGTCCAGTAGTTAATATCAACATTATTATTTTTAAATACCTCAATATGAAATTCTCGCATTTCCTTATAGCTAATATCCTGGCTTACACTACCTGATCCAGCTTTTTTCGCTAGAATATCTAGATAGCCCAAGGCCATGCCGCGGCGTATCTTATTGGTTTCATCGGTCGTTAGAATATGATTATGTTCATTCGCTACAGCCTGCATAAATTCCAGCGCGCCATTACCGGTAATGCTATCTGAAGAAGCTACTCCATATGCCCATTTAGCATAATGATAGCCACGTTTGGCCAGTTGCTGATACACCGCGCCAACATCGGATAAATCTCCATTTTCAATCTGATTACGCCATGCTTGAATTTCACTTAGACTTACATTTTGTGCTTCTAACATAATTTTCACCCTTCAGTTTTAAATTAGATTGTAGACAACCTCTAAATAAAAATTATTTATATTTTGAGTAATATTTGATTTAAAAATATAATAAAAATTCATTAATATAGAATCAATATTCTATATTTAATTACAAGTTTATTGTTTAAATAAATTAATAAAAATTATATTCTCCTATAACTAGTAACTAAAAATAAATTTGAAAATTTATTAATCTAAATACTTAATGCTAAAAAATAAATTATTATCAATTATTTTTAGTAAATATATTTGGTAAGGAGTAAATATAATAAATTTTAGTGTTTAAATACATATTTTGTTTCCTTTTTGTAGCTGCAAGGATATGTATAGTTAAATTAGCATAGAGTATATAATTATTCAAGTTAAATATCTGATTAATTTAATGATATTTTACTTAAGAAATGAAATTAATTTATTTTAAAATATAGAATGTAGAGATGAAATAGTTAATTTTCTGCATAAATTTTATAAAATATTTTTAAAACAGAACATAATTTTAAAAAGTATTTATATTTGTAAAATTTAATTTTATATAATATATTATGAATTAGGTGAATTTTTGGTTTAAAAAATTATTGAGAGTAATCAATTATGGTTTTATTTTATTTGCATTAATATTTATATTAAATATATTTTAATTCTGATTACTAATTTATTAATCTTAAACTTAATTAATTTAATTAAAAAGTAAGAAATATGTATTTTATTTATAAATTACCAGGATTAATACTAGTTTTAAATTAATTGGAGAAAGGTATTTTACTATTTTATCTAATATGAATATTGCTACAAAATGTAGGTGTTACATTCGGAATTTTACAGAGAGAATTATAACAACTACTATCGTTAAGAATGTCGTTATGATCTCCAACATGACAGAAATTCATACCATTGTCACCAAAAGGATATGATTACTATCCATTTTACAGGCGATAGCTCGGCTTAACTAAGTTAAAGTTATATTATGACAAACTGAAATAGTATCAGATAAATTATAAAAATATTTAATGTTATTAATTGGTTAATCTTACTGGAATGCTAATAATATATAAATAAATATTTTAATAAAAATTATTAAATTTAAATAATTATTTATATTTAGTTATAATTTTATTTTTTAAGTTAAGTATATATATTTATAAATAATTTATTACGTTGTTATAATTAATTTTGGATTGAAATTATGAAATGATAATTAAAATTTAATTTATATATCTAAGTTTAATTTTATATTTTTGGTATAAACTGATTTGTCAGGTCAAATATATATTAATGCAAACGGAGATTTCTTTTACTTGATTTTTGAGTGGATGAGGTCATATTGTTTGATTATTTTGCCGGGATTGGAATGATGACAGAAAATAAGATGGTGCAAGCAGATCAGTTAACGAGGTTTATGTTTGATGACTGTCCTGTACGTGGTCTGCATGTGAATTTGCAGCAGGTATGGCAGCATGTAGCAGAAAATAAAATCTATCCTAAGGCAATTCATCAGGCTCTGGGTGAGCTGACTGTGGCTGCGGTATTATTGGCTAGTAATCTGAAATTTGACGGTAATCTGATTGTGCAGGTGCAGGGTAAGGGCGTTTTGAAAATGCTGGTGGCGGAAGCTACATCGGCAGCAACCTGCCGGGCAACAGCACGCTGGGATGAATCTGCTGTCATTGATGACAATATGACATTGGTAGATTTGCTTGGTGAAGGAGGAATGTTTGTACTGACTTTGCAGCCCTCTCAGGGTGAATCCTGGCAAGGTATGGTCGAGCTTAGTGGTAGCAGTATTGCTCAGATGCTGATGAATTATATGGCACGTTCCGAACAGCTGGCTACGTATATTATGCTTGCTGCGGATGATGAGCATGCCAGCGGTCTATTACTGCAAAAGTTACCCGAACAGGATATAGATGAAGATAGCTGGACAGAGTTATCAGCTTTATCTGAGACGCTTACGGCGGATGAGTTGTTGCGGCTGGATGTGCAGACATTGTTATTCAGGCTGTTTCATGAGCATGAGCTAAGGGTGTTTACACCACAGAATGTTGAATTTTCCTGTACCTGCTCGCGCGCTAAGGTTGGTGATATGCTGCTATTGCTTGGCGGGCAGGAAGTAGGTGAGGCTGTAGCGGAGCAGGGTAGTATTGAGGTGAACTGTGATTTTTGTCATGCACGCTATGTATTTGATGAGGCAGATGTGAATTCTTTGTTTGGTACTGATATTGTGGCTACTGCGCAGGAGGAACTGGCCGCACGTCAGCTTAATCATTAAAAGTACATTTATAAAAAATAGCCGGATAAATGTTATCCGGCTATTTTAATGGCTAATACTGATCAGATTCTGATTTAGTGCTGCATCAATGTTTCGATTTCTGCGGTAGTTTTAGGTACAGAAGCAGTGAGTACTTCATTACCGGTTTCTGTAATCAGAACGTTGTCTTCAATGCGAATACCAATATTATGAAATGCCTGAGGTATATCATCTGCTGCGCTGATATATAAACCAGGCTCTATGGTCGTTACCATTCCCGCCTGAAGCAAAATAGGCTGTTCATTGCTGTCAAAACGGCCACCAACATCATGAACATCCAGTCCGAGCCAGTGTCCGAGTCCATGCATATAAAAACGCCGATAAGTCTGAGTTTCAATATTCTGTTCGAGACTGCCATGGAGGATGTCCAGATCAATCAGCCCCTGGGTTAGCATGCTGATGGCTGTAGCACTGATATTCTGCCAGTTTGCTTGTTTTACAGTAGAGGCAATGCTCGCCTGGTTAACAGCCAGTACTATATCGTAGATATCTTTTTGTGCACTGCTGAAACGCCCGCTGACGGGAAAGGTGCGGCTAATATCACCAGCATACATCTGGTATTCGGCACCTGCATCAATCATGAGTAAATCATTTTGCTGCAACTGACAGTTATTGCTGACATAATGCAGACAACAGGCATTTTTGCCCCCGGCAACTATGCTGTTGTACGATGGATAGCGTGCTCCGCGTTGCATGAATTCATGCAGAATTTCTGCCTCTACCTGATATTCATACTGACCGGCACGAGTAGTCTGCATGGCACGAATATGAGCTTGTGCGCTGATTTCTGCGGCAATGCGCATGATCGACTGTTCATGTTTATCTTTGATAAGACGCATCGGATCAAGGATGCTGGCCAGATTTACCAGGCTGTCAGGTGCAATCGTACTGCCATTAGCACTGCGATAATTGGCTATACGGGCAACTTCATACCATAATTCAATGAGCTTAGGGTCATTTTCAGGATATAGTCCCCACAATGCGAAGAGTCGTCGGTGACCAGTCAGTGCTTGTTTAAGCAAAACCGGCCACTGGTTGATATCATCGGCTGAGTCGAAAGCAAATTGCTCTCGTGCAGCTGTATAACCATAACGGAAACCGTTCCAGATTTCGTGTTCAGGGTCTTTATTGCGGCACAGAAGAGTGGAAGTGTGTTCACGTCCATTCAGTATCAATGCTGCTCCGGGCTCAGGAAAACCGGTCAGGTAATGAAAGTAGCTATCCTGTCTGAAGGGGTATTCAGTGTCATTACTGCGGCGTTGTTCCGGAGCGGCAAATATAATGGCAATGCCATCTTCGCCGATTTTATTCAGTACAGTCTGACGGCGTTGCTGGTAAACGGTAATATCCATTTTAATATTTCTCCTTGCTGCTGTTGCGGCGAGCAGTTTGTATTTGACGAGCCAGCCAAAGTGCCAGTGCGGCACCGATGAGATCGGCCATTGCATCCATTATATCGCCTTCACGTTTAGTGAACAGCGCCTGAATAATTTCGCTGGAAGCAGCCCAGATAATGGCAGTTATAATTAACAGGCGTAGCGGAATTGTGATGCCGGCACTGAAGCAGGATTTGGACATGAGCCAGAATTGGCCGAAAAATAAGCCAAAGTGACAGATTTTATCAAATTGCGGAATAGGTACCGGATTACCGCTTGCTTTGAAGAATAAAAAATACAGGCTGGCCAGAAACCAGATGGCGGCAAGGAAAAGCCATTTATTCATCCATGATGATTTCATAATGAGTCTGTTTCAATTAGCCATTGCTGACACAGGGTAGCCAGACGGTTAAATTTACTGCCGCGCTGTTGAAACAATTGTTGCCATAATTTTACTGTATGTACATCTGGTGCTTCATCAAGGCTGCATTCGTTGAGCCAGAAATCTAAAATTTCAGCGCATTCACCGGCAGAAGCTGTTTGAAAAAGTTCGGTTATAGCTTGCATGAATCAATGGTAATAATATGCTGTTAATGATAAAAACGGACTGAGTAACAGTCCGTTTTATGTTTATTCAGTTTCCAGTACGGCTGTAGTATAAACGTTCTGAACATCATCAAGATCTTCAAGTGCGTCTAATAAACGCTGCATTTTTTCAGCTTCTGCTCCTTGCAGAACGGTTTCATTAACTGCACGCATGGTTACTTCGCCATCGGCCGCGTGTAAACCCGCTGCTTCCAGTGCTTCTTTAACACTGCTGTACTGATAGGGTTCGGTGATGACTTCTTTAGAACCATCTTCCTGTACGATAACGTCTTCAGCACCTGCTTCGAGAGCAGCCTCCATCAGAGTATCTTCATCCACTTCCGGACTGAAGAGTAAATAGCCCTGATGAACGAACTGAAAAGCTACTGAGCCGTCTGTACCAAGATTGCCGCCATGTTTGGTGAAGGCATGGCGTACATCGGCTACGGTACGGGTTTTATTGTCGGTCAAACAGTCTACCATTACTGCTGCTCCGCCAATGCCATAACCTTCGTAACGCAGTTCTACATATTCGACACCTTCAAGATTACCTGTACCTTTATCTATTGCCCGCTGAATATTATCTTTGGGCATGTTGGCATCAGTGGCTTTATCCATTGCCAGACGCAGGCGTGGATTGGCATTGGGATCGCCACCGCCCAGACGGGCAGCAATGGTAATTTCTTTAATCAGGCGGGTGAAGATTTTGCCGCGTTTGGCATCCTGACGACCTTTACGATGCTGGATATTGGCCCACTTACTATGTCCTGCCATTTTAAATTCCTTATTGCTGTGTTGATTTTACGTACCAAAACAATGCCAAAGCTGAGCGCTTTGGCAAGTTTTAATACCATCAAATAATTGAAATATGGTATTAATTTTACCATATTGCTCTTTTATTGAGTAGATTCTATCCGGATAGTATAAACGGCGGGTAATCTGGATTACTGTTTGCCTGCTGAGGTTTGCCAGTATTTGAGCCATGCCTCGCAGCCGGCATGGATAATGGTGCAGGTTTCTGTAAAATTACCGCTGAAATAGGGGTCTGGTACGTAGTCATATTCGCTGTCTGGTAATAAATCGGTAATTTTGTAGACTTTATCCGGACGGCTACACCCAAAAATACGGGATAAGTCTTGCAGGTTTTTATCATCCATAGCAATAATATGATCGTAAATGGCAATATCTTCCGGCCTTACTTCACTACTTTGAAAATCATTAGTACGGATTTGTTTTGCATGCAAAATTTCTTTGGTGCCTGAGTGCATGTCTTCACCATTGTGCCAGCCGGAAGTACCGGCGCTGGCAATTTCAATCTGTTCACTCAGACCTTTTTTTGTTACCAGGTCGCGCAGAATGTATTCTGCCATGGGAGAACGGCAGATATTACCCAGACAGACAAATAATACTTTAGTTGCAGCCATCAGTGACTCCGTGGAAAAAGTGGGTTATGCCCGACCATATTGATAGATTGGGCATAACTAGGCAATTGGGCCTGTGCACTGATTGGTTCATGTAACAGGCGAATATTTTCAACATTGCACTCAGCCAGCAGATCAATGAAATTTTGTATTATGCTGTCAATGTTGTCTGCTTGTGTTAGCGGCCAGCGAAAAATTTGTGGCTGAAGTTCAAATACACTGTCGGTTGCGTTGAAACCAAATAATATATTCCCGCCTTCCTGAGCAGCAATAACTACGCCAACCCGTGGACTTTGCAGGCGAATCGCCCGGATAGCATTAGTCGTAAAGACATCACAGGCCATTCGCAGACGCATGGCACTGCCAGAGCGTAAGGCGTTTAATGGTGATTGTGGCGCAAGCGGGTTGATAAACAGCGTAGCACCGGCTGTAGCCAGATGAGTTTGCCAGACTTGCATGAGCGGCAGGGCAGTATCTGCCAGATTGCAGTTAAGGGCAGACTGAATGTCTGGTCCGGAAAAACCAAGGGCATAAAAAACCTGTACTGATTGTCCGCTTTCAACTATTAGTGGTGTTTTAGGTAACTGATCGAGAAAATCTGCGGCCATCTGTTGATTTTGTTTAGCAGCGTACCATTGACTGGCTTTGATATGGGTCAGGGTAGTATCACTCACAAGATGAGATGCCCAGTGAATTTTATTCCATTCATCAGACCATGGACGGTTTTTGAAGATTTCAGTAATGGCTTCTGCGGGTATGCTGTCTGGCAGAGAGATATTTTCTTTAGCACCACCTACTATTATCACGGGCAAAGCCAACCATTGTACTTCTGTCTGATTACGTGCTTGTAATACAGTTTCCATACTGTTCCACAGTGCATTGTAAATATCACTATTGGCCGCCATAGCCAGTGCTACAGAAAGATTGGTATAGTGATTTTGTGCCAGCATACGGCTGATTTCAGTTTGCAGGCTCTCACGGGCAAGGGTAGTTTGTGCTTTTGATGTAGGTGTTACAAGACTGGCTGCATGCAGCAGCAGTTCGTTTTTAACCTGATCGGTAGGAAATGCGCGGGTATCAGGCAAACAATGATGGGTGTTCATGATGTTTGATCGGTTTTATTTAGTAGACTTAGTAAATATTCTATTGTAACAAATTAGCTTTGTCTGAAATGTATATACTGATATTTGTCTGATATTTTGTGCTTGCGGTAAAAGCTGTACAACAAGCAAACATATGACTGTCTGGCTTGAAACTGAATTGTGCTGCCCATATTTTGAATTAACAACAATCATATATTTGGGCTTTTGAGAAAATTATGAAACAGACACACAGTTTTCAGACTGAAGTAAAACAGTTGTTACAGTTGATGATTCATTCTTTATACAGCAATAAAGAAATCTTTTTGCGGGAACTGATTTCCAATGCTGCCGACGCGTGCGATAAATTGCGCTTTGAGTCTCTGAATGATGCTTCTTTGCTGGGAGATGATGCAGAATTCAGGATTAAGGTTACTGCTGATGCAGAAGCTAAAACCATTACTGTATCTGATAATGGTATCGGTATGACTGAAGCCGATATTATTGAACATCTGGGCACCATTGCTAAATCCGGTACCAAAGCATTTCTGGAAAAACTGACTGGCGATGATAAAAAAGATGCCAATCTTATTGGGCAGTTTGGTGTAGGTTTTTATTCTGCATTTATCGTGGCTGATAAGGTAACTGTTGAAAGCCGCAGGGCAGGTGCCGCAGAAAATCAAGCTGTACGCTGGGTGAGTGCTGGTGACGGCGAATTTACTGTTGAACCGATTAGTAAGTCTGCCCGTGGTACAGATGTAATTCTGCATCTTAAAGATGATGAAAAAGATTTGTTGTCTGACTGGACTTTGCGCCGGATTGTAACGACTTATAGTGATCATATTTCTGTGCCGATTTATATGAAGAAAGCGCCTGAATATGATGAAGAAGGTAATGTAAAAGTTTCAGATGAGCTGGAAGTGGTTAATCAGGCTCAGGCTTTATGGCAGCGGCCGAAAAATGAAATTACCGATGAGCAGTACCAGACTTTCTATCGTCATGTATCACACGATTATGATGATGCTTTAGCGTGGACACATTTCCGTGTGGAAGGACGGCATGAATACACCGGATTGCTGTACATTCCGAAACATGCACCATTTGATTTATATGAGCGTGAACCTAAGCATGGTGTACAGTTATATGTAAAACGTGTATTCATTATGGATGATGCGAAAAAGCTGATGCCTTCTTATCTGCGTTTTATTCGCGGAGTGATCGACAGCAGCGATTTGCCTTTGAATGTATCCCGTGAAATTTTGCAGGAAAGCCGTGATCTCGATGCAATTCGCTCTGGCAGTGTTAAAAAAGTATTGTCTCTTTTAGAAGATCTGAAGAAAAATCAGCCGGAAAAATATGCTGAATTCTGGCAGGTATTCGGTAATACACTGAAAGAAGGTATTGCTGAAGATTTCACAAATAAAGACAAAATAGCTGGTTTATGCCGGTTTGCCTCTACGCATAATGATAGTAGTGAGCAAAATGTTACTCTGGCTGATTATATTGGTCGGATGAAAGAAGGGCAGGAAAAAATTTACTATATTACTGCTGATAGTTATGCTGCTGCTAAAAATAGCCCGCATCTGGAAATTTTCCTGAAAAAAGGTGTTGAGGTATTGCTGCTGACTGACCGTGTGGATGAATGGGTGGTAAACAGCTTATCTGAATTTGACGGCAAGGGTTTGGTAAGTGTAGCCAAGGGTTCACTGGACTTAGGTAATCTGGCTGATGAGGAAGAAAAAGCAGCCCAGGCTAAAACAGAAGAAGACAATAAGGAACTGGTAGAGCAAATTAAAACTGCTCTGGGTGATAAAGTTGATGCTGTTCGTGCCACTGCCCGTTTGACAGAAAGTCCGGCATGTCTGGTTGTTGGTGAGCATGATATGAGCCAGCATCTGGCAAGAATGCTGGAAGCTTCCGGTGCAGCCGGTCAAATTCCGCAGACCAAACCAACATTGGAAATTAATCCGGATCATCCTTTGATTAAAAAAATTGCTTCTGAACAGGACGAAGTACAGCGCAATGAACTGGCTGAGCTGGTATATGATCAGGCTTTGCTGGCTGAAGGCGGTAAACTGGAAAATCCGGCGGCATTTGTAAAACGCATGAATCATTTATTGCTGACACTAAATCAGTAATATTGTTTTTATCAGACCAAAAGAGCTGCTTTCATAAAAGCAGCTCTTTCAATTCATTAATAAAAATTTTAAACAAAATGTTCAAACATTCTTAAAAATAATTATTTATATTATAATTAACAACTTTTTGTAAAAAATGAAGTTTTTTGGTTTTAACATACTTATAAATTATTTATGGATAATAATAGTATTTAAAAACCATGTGATTCTTCCGATATGGCACTTAGTGAAGCTTGGCTGTTTGGATTTAAATTCTATGAAGAGAATGGATTACCTAAATTTAAACCCACTGAGCAGTTTCAGAAAAATTATAATAATTTACCGTGTGAATAAAAGTTTAAGTTAAATAGAAATATATTGGCATTTTTAGTCCATGGTATTTTTTATATTTAGCTATGTGGCGTAAAGCTATTTCAATGACATTCTGTTTAATGGTGCTTTATTTTATTATAGTGATGTTTATTCCGTTTAAACCTTCTACTGGTATCAGTGTGGGCGATTTTTCAGCCAGAATGTTTTTTTGGATTCCGGGTTAATTTTCTTATTACTTACATAAAGTAAAAAATCAAAAACTTTCAATATTTTTGAAGGATTATATTAAATAATTTAATAATCTAAACAATATCTAATTTCTAAAATGACTATTTACTGAATCTCAGTAAATAGTCATTTTATTATCAATCTGAAAATATATTTTTTAATATATAAATTTTTATGTGGCTCAGATTTTTCCAGTCTGATATTACAAATGGCATTCTATCAATTTAACAACAGCATCAATGCCAGCGGGCATTGATGCTGTGAGGGTATATACACTTAGTATTTATTTGTACTTTTTATGGTATATCTGAATAAAATATGCCAGAATTAAAAATACCAGAAAAGGCACGCCAAATAATAAAGTAGCATGGAATATCGGGGTAAACCATGTGGTAATCATGATGCTGATTATGGCCAATAAACCGGCTATAGTGACAAATGGAAAACCGGGTACACGAAATTTCAGTTTTTGCTGTTGCCGCTGCATCCGGATGCGAAAACACAGATGTGTCAGAAATACAGCCCCCCAGCTGAATAATGCACCAAACATAGACAAAGCTATCATAACCGGAAAAGCCGTTTCCGGATTTAAAATATAAACCAGTGCGGCGACAGCAATACCGGCAGAAGATAAAGCCAGTGCATTCAGTGGTACGCCATTACTTTTTACTTTACCGAATATTTGTGGTGCTTCGTTAGCACGAGACAGACTGAACATCATACGAGTGGCAATATAGAGCATACTGTTCATGGCTGAAAGTGCAGCAACAATGACAATAAAGTTCAGAATACTGTCGGCAAATGGTATACCTACATTTTTCATTACGCTGACAAACGGGCTGGTGCTTCCTTCTTTAATTAATTCCTGCCACGGTACCAGCATGACAATCAGACTGAGTGCAAGCAGATAAAATATCAATAGCCTTGCAAAAGTTCCTTTAAACGCGGTTTTAACTGCCTGTTCAGGATTGGTGGCTTCACCTGCGGCTATAGCGATCATTTCAATACCGAGATAGCTGAATATGGAAATAATCACACCGGTCCAGATACCGGAAAATCCATGCGGAGCAAAGCCGCCGCTAAACATGTTTTGTTCAATTCTGCTGATACTGCTTTGCGTTAGTAATACGCTGACAGCCAGTACAATAAATACGATAATGGCAAAAATTTTAATGGTGGAAAACCAGTATTCAACTGAACCGAAAGCTTTGACACTATAGGCATTAACGCCGATCAGGCAGCATGAAAACACTGCAATCCATATCCATGAATCAACCTGTGGAAACCAGAATTTCATGTATTCAGCAATGGCAGTGACTTCTGTACCCACAGCCAGAACAATACAGGCCCAGTAACTGTAACGCACCAGAAAACCAGCCAGAGGATGCAGATAAAATTCAGCATACGCACCAAAAGAACCCGAAGTAGGGTGCTGCACAGTCATTTCTGCCAGACATCCCATTAAAGCCAGTGCAATCATGCCGCCCAGTGCATAACTGATGATAACAGCAGGGCCGGCAAAGCCAATGGCAAATTTGCTGCCCAGAAATAAGCCGGTTCCTATTGCTCCGCCAATGGCAATCATGCTCATCTGACCGGCGGATAGCTTTTTGTGTAATCCTGTTTCCCGAGACTGAATACGCTCGAAATTACCCATCGTTTTTCCTTAAGATGAGAAGCATAAGCCGAGCAGAATATTCATGCCCGGCCTGTACCTGTGTGGATTAAAGAAATGCAAATCAGGTTACCTGTCCGCGCGTGTGAAACTGTGGCTGTGCCCACTCCTCATTAATTAATACCTGTTTCAGATGCTGAACAGCATGCCAGATATCGGTATAGCTCAGATACAAAGGTGTAACTCCCAGGCGAATCACTTCCGGTTCGCGATAATCTCCGATTACACCGCGGGCAATCAGAGCCTGAACTATGGCATAACCATGAGGGTGACGCAGGCTGACATGGCTGCCACGGTGAGCATATTCACGCGGTGTAATCAGCGTTAAATTATGTCCGGCACATTCCTGCTCAGTAAGGGCAATCAGTAAATCAGTTAGCTGCAGAGATTTGTGCCGCAGTGACTGCATATCTGTTTGTAAAAAGATATCTACGCCGCTTTCTATCAGACTCATAGATACAATCGGCTGTGTACCGCATAAATAGCGACGAATATTATCTGCAGGTGTATAGCTGTCAGCCATATCAAACGGCCGCGCATGACCCCACCAGCCGGATAATGGCTGGCTGAATGCAGTCTGATAACGCTCATTTACCCACAGCATAGCAGGTGCTCCGGGACCGCCGTTCAAATATTTGTAAGTACAACCAATAGCAAAATCACTGTTACTGGCATTCAGATCAATAGGTACAGCACCGATTGAATGACACAAATCCCAGATAGTTAAAGCACCATGCGAATGTACCAGTGCATTGATTGCTGCCATGTCGTGCAGGTAACCGGTACGATAGTTAACATGAGATAACACTACAACGGCAGTGTTTTCATTAATACAGGCGGGCAGATCTGCCGGTGTATCTATTAGATGAAGCTGATAACCCTGATTAATCAGAGCCATAAAACCTTCAATCATATAAATATCAGTAGGGAAAGAATCACGCTCAGCGATAATGATTTTACGGTTATTGTCATTATTCTGCTGAATATGGATGGCTGCGGCCAATACTTTAAACAGATTCAGGCTGGTTGTATCGGTAACAACGGTTTCATTTTCCTGAGCACCAATCAGCTGACCGACTTTATTGCCTAGTCGTACCGGTAAATCCCACCAGCCGGCTTTATTCCAGCTATTAATCAGATCGGTACCCCATTGCTGATTAATCACTGCCTGAGCATTTTCTGCAGCTTTTCTGGGTTTCGCACCCAAAGAGTTACCATCCAGATATATAACCCCTTGTGGTAATTCAAACTGATTTTTTAGGGGAGCCAGAATATCGGCGGCATCCCATTGCTGACATTGTTCTAGTGTAATCATTTTGTGCCGGTTGAATTTCAAAATGAATAGTGTACTGAATTGTTGCCAGTTATGGCGAATAAAATTTAAATTAATTTATCCGAATATTTATCTTAATCAATCTGTGTCAAGATAGATAAATATTATTACTGCTCTAATCTGTATAAAACCAATATTAAATATTAGTCTGTTTTATTCTGCTGGCTGCCGATTTTGAATATTTGTGCCACTATACCCATTATCAGGATGATGGCCGCCAGTATGCTGGTATATATTACTGCATATTTATAGGTTCCTTCGATAATCATAATAATAATCGAAGCAATAATCAGCCCGATAACCAGATAAGTCAGCCATGGAAAGCACCACATTTTAAATGTCAGTGTCTGCCCTTGTTTTTCCAGTTTTTTACGCAGAAATAATTGTGAGCAGCTGATAGCGAGATAAACATACAGGGCAATCGTACCGGTAGCAGTCATCAGTACATCGTAAACATCCATTTTGGCGGTAGCGGTGAGATACACTGCAAACAGGGTAAAGACACAGGAAATAAGCACGCCAATTTGCGGACTGCCATTTTTCGAGGTATAGGACATGATCCGATGAGCATCGCCGCGTTTTGCCAATGAATATAACATGCGCGAACAGGTATACAGAGCTGAATTAAAACAGCTTAAAACTGAAGTAAGGACAACAAAGTTGACGATATGACGTGCCTGAGGAATTCCCAGTGAGGTTAATACTACACTGTATGTTCCCCATGTGGCGTCATTCAGCCGCGGGTCGTTATACGGGATCAGACAAACGGTAATAAAAATCGAACCTACATAAAACAGGATGATGCGCCAGACAACAGATTTTGTGGCTTTACGAATTTCTGTAGCCGGATGGCTGGATTCTGCAGCAGCAACAGTAACGATTTCAGCACCAATATAGGCAAACATAACACCCAGCAATGCAGTTACCACAGATGATGATCCTTTAGGCATGAATCCCTGATCAGTTAAGTGTGTCCAGCCTTTTGCATCTGCTTGACCCCACGGCCATAAATAGATAATAGCCAGACTGCCTACAATCAGAAACAATACAATGGCGACTACTTTGATTAAAGCAAACCAGAATTCAAATTCCCCGTAATTTTTAACATCCATCAGATTGATAACAACCAGAGCTACGGTTACTGCCAGCATATAGCTCCAGATGGGAAATACAGGAAACCAGTTATTAAGAATTTTACCGGCTACATAGGCTTCCCAGCCCATGAGCAATGCCCAGAAAAACCAGTATAACCAGCCAATGCTGAAACCTGCCCAGCGGCCGATAGCAGTATCGGCATATGTGGAAAAAGAACCGCTATCCGGATGAGCTACAGCCATTTCTCCTAACATGCGCATAATCAGCATGACCAAAAGACCGCCGGCACCATAGGCAAGAATGGCTGCGGGTCCCGTATGGTAAATTACAGAGCCGGAGCCAATAAATAAAGCCCCTCCGATCACGCCAGCAATAGAAATCATAGTCAGATGGCGTGATTTAAGTCCGTTTTTCAGTGTGGATGATGTGCTCAAATTAATTCTCCTTTGGAAAGAGTAATATCAGACTGAAACACCTTTTGCTAGCTGAATTCAGTCAACAATGTCACATCCTGATTTATGCAGTGCATTCAGGATTTTTATAATTATGAAGAAAGCGGCAGCGAAGCAGATTATGGCTGCCGCGGATTCAGGAATTACTGGTCAATGCCGGCAAGAAGTACATATTTAATTTCAACGTAATCTTCTATACCGTATTTAGAACCTTCCCGACCAAGACCGGATTGCTTGACGCCGCCAAAAGGTGCTGCTTCATTTGACAGCAGTCCTGTATTGATGGCTACCATGCCATAATCCAGATTTTCGCTGACGCGTACTATTCTGCCGATATCACGACTGTAGAAATAACTGGCTAGCCCGAATTCGGTGTCATTAGCCCAGCTGACAACTTCTTCTTCGCTTTCAAAACGAAATACCGGCGCCAGCGGACCGAAAGTTTCCTCACGAGCAACTTTCATGTCCTGAGTAACATTTTTCAGTAATGTAGGCTGGAAGAATAATTCACCGTGATTATCTGCGGTTCCGCCGGTAACGATTTCCGCCCCTTTGCCAATAGCATCAGTAATATGTTCCTGAACTTTGTTAACCGCACCTGCATCGATTAATGGTCCGACAGTTACGCCCTGATCCAGTCCGTTGCCTATTTTCAGTTTGGCAATGGCCTGAGCCAGTTTATCCACGAATTCATCATATACAGCACTCTGTACATACAACCGGTTGGCACATACGCAGGTCTGGCCGGCATTGCGGAATTTGGAAATCATCGCACCTTCTACGGCTGCGTCGATATCAGCATCATTGAAGACGATAAATGGTGCATTACCACCCAGTTCCATAGATACTTTTTTTACAGTACCGGCGCACTGAGCAATCAGTTTACGACCTACTTCTGTAGAACCGGTAAAACTGAATTTTTTTACCCGATCGTCTTCAGTTAATACTTTACCGATTTCACTGGAGCTGCCGGTAATGACATTGACTACTCCGGGCGGGATGCCGGCACGCTGTGCCAGCTCAGCAATGGCCAGTGCAGATAATGGTGTTTGCGAGGCCGGACGAATAACAAAAGTACAGCCGGCAGCCAGAGCCGGAGCAATCTTGCGGGTAATCATCGCATTCGGAAAGTTCCACGGCGTAATGGCTGCACATACGCCAATTGGCTGCTTAAGTACCATAATCCGTTTGTCGTTTGACGGCGCGGGTATGGTGTCACCATAAATACGCTTGGCTTCTTCTGAATACCATTCCAGATAAGATGCACCATAGGCAATTTCACCTTTAGCCTCAGCCAGCGGCTTACCCTGTTCTGAAGTCAGGATAATGCCCAGATCTTCCTGATGCTGCATCATTAGCTCAAACCAGCGGCGCAGAAGATTACTGCGTTCTTTAGCTGATTTGGCTTGCCATGGTTTCAATGCTGCATGTGCTGCTGCCACAGCACGTTCAGCTTCTGCTGTACCCATGCGGGGCACGTCTGCCAGATTGTTTCCGGTAGCCGGATTGATAACTGAAATAACTGCGCCATTATCGGCGTTCAGCCATTGTCCATTTATATAACACTGGGTTTTTAATAATGCAGAATCATGCAATTGCATAGTTTTTTCCTAAAAAAACTGAAACAGACATGACAGGCTGACGGCAAATATTCTACCGGAGCAGCCTGCAGACAATGAATATTATTGAGCCTGACGCAGGGCAGTTTCAAGTATATTCAATGCTTCATCAAATACATGATCTTCAATAGTAAGCGGATAGAGACAACGAATTACGTTGTAATACTGTCCGCAGGTCAGAATCATCAGACCGTTTTCCAGCGCCAGTTGCTGTACTTTTTTGGTTCGTTCAGCATCTGGTTCTGAGGTGCCGGGTTTAACTAATTCAATAGCGACCATAGAGCCCGGTCCGCGTACTTCTGCAATAGACGGAATAACTTCTTTTAAATTGTTAAAGCGTTCTTTCAATCTGTTACCCAGAATATTGGCGCGCTCGCACAGTTTTTCTTCTTCGATAACATCAATAACTGCATCAGCAGCAGCCAGTCCCAGTGGACTACCGGCGTAAGTGCCGCCCAGGCCGCCTACTACAGGAGCATTCATTATGGCTTCTTTGCCGACTACACCGGAAAGCGGAAAACCGCCAGCCAGAGATTTGGCAATAGTCATTAAATCAGGCTGTACGCCGGTCAATTCGGTAGCAAACATTTTTCCGCTACGGGCGAAGCCGGACTGAATTTCATCAAAAATCAGCACAATTCCGTGTTCATCAGCTAGCTGGCGTAAGGCACGCAGAAATTCATTTGGTGTAACATTAAAGCCGCCTTCACCCTGAACTACTTCGATAATGATAGCAGCAACATCGCTGGGCGCTAGATGGCATTTGAAAATATTATGAAGACCATGCAATGCATCTTCAATGCTAACGCCATGCAGTGCATTCGGATAAGGTGCATGTACGATATCAGCAGGGAACGGCCCGAAATCTACTTTATAGGGTGCGATTTTGCCGGTTAAAGCCATAGTGAGATTGGTACGACCATGAAAGGCACCGTTAAATGCAATCACACCACGTTTTTTGGTATAGGCACGGGCAATTTTAATGGCATTTTCAACAGCTTCAGCACCAGAGGTAACAAACATTGTGCGTTTGTCGCCGGCTATAGGTGCTCTGGCATTAATTTTTTCGGCAACCTTAGCATACAGCTCATATGGAACAGTATTAAAACAGGTATGCGAAAATTTCTGCAGTTGATCAGCTACTGCTTTTTGTACTTTGGGATGCAGATGACCAGTATTCAGAACGCCGATACCTCCGGCAAAGTCAATATAACGTTTACCTTCAGGAGTCCAGAACTCAGCATTTTTAGCGTGATCAATATAAAAATCGCACATGAAACCGACGCCACGAGGGGCTGCGGCCAGTTGACGCTGACGAACATTGCTTGTTTGACTCATAATATTTTCTCCAAAAAAGTGCAGACCGGCCTAAGCAGGTTTTTACTAGTATCAACGGTATGATATGTGTTCTAACAATATAATTAACTGACTGAATATATCAGTCTTATAATTGATTGGTTTATTCGGTTAAATTACGGGATTAAATTTATACTGTCAATCTGGATAAATATTCTGCTAACGTAGAATATTGAAAAAAATTCAATAAGAATGAAATTAAATGTTTTTATAATTAGTATTATTGGCAATTAATATTAATTATAAATATTATTTTAAGAATTAATTGCTTAATTTATGCGTATATTCTTAATTGCTGAGCGTCTACAAGCAGGCAAATAAAGTGCTGCCTTATTTGATTATTGATTTCAATGATGTATAGATGTCAGTGTTAATTAAAAAGGCTAAACCGGTTGGATTTAGCCTGATAGAAATTGGTGTTGTGTAGTGTTATTCAGTTAAAACTAATCAATACTATTGCTAAGAAAAAATTTTGGTATGGACTGGTTTAGTAATAATCAGACAGAAAATAAATGAAACAGACACCATTGCAAGTGCAATCACATAAATAATGTGATGGTCGAAGTTGGCAGAAATTACGTCCTGTAACAAACCAGGCAGAATAGTACTGTATAAAGGCAATTGTTAAACAAATTAGAAATTAAATAGTTCAACTGGGAAGCTGATCCTGAAAATACAAGATGCAGACATTGGCACACTTGATTAATTTTAATTTTTATTGAACATGTCGAAGTAGGTTTGGTTAACGAAACAACTATTGTAATTTCCACTCATTTTTGATGTCTTCAATTGATGGATTAGATTTTACTTTACCATTTACAAATACCAGCGGAAAAGCCATTGTTTTGACATACTCAACTCTGTCAATCATCTGATTTATTTCTCTTTCTGACATATTGGCTAGATTATGATTGAAAGTGTAACCACTAATTCGGGTAGCAGGAATATTCTGTTTATTTAATTCTGTGGCCAGATAATCAGCAATCTTTGCCTGTCGTGACGGACAATTGATTGGAGCCATAATGACAATTCCCTTACTTCCGGGAAGATTAACTGATATATCCAGAAAACCATATTGATCAGTTCTGGATTTGATATCCTGATCAAAATCAAAATCAGTACTGGAGTTGATATCCTGAACAAATATTTTTTTTTCTTGTTTGCTTTTATGCCATTGATAACCCGCAAAACACAGAGCAAAGAATGCTACTATTGTTAGAATAAATCTGTTCATTAATCTTCCGCTTTTTGAGATTATCCGGTTATTTACAAATGTATATGCTTAATATCAAAGTAGAACCAAGCAAAAATAAAGTACGGGTTTATCAATTGGTTTTGCATCATGCGGATTGTAAACTTTCCTTGTTCTATTCGCAATATTTTGTATATTAATGTTAATTAAAAAAACAATTTGTTAAATTCAAATAGGCTTTTTATCACTGAATGACGGAGAATTTATTTTTCTTTCTAAATTGTTTGAGTAATTCAGAGAAGCTCCTATTATTCTTTTGATAATAACTTTTGTTAATATATGATTTTTCCCAAACACCCACATTGCAACCAAACCTGTAACTATTTAGCGCCTTCAATGATGGCATCTTGAGTATGTTCAATAATTTTGCTACTGCCTGACTATCAATCAAAGGGCTTACGTTAACACCTGCATCCATACCGTGACTAATGTCAAATTGTTGATAGTTTCTTAGAATTTAGGCACAAACTGGTCGTTGACAGCGCTTCGCACATAAATATGATTGGCACAGACTTAGGTTTGTCCGTCATTGTGGAATTTGAAAATTATGGCGCTGGTTACTGCTGCATCAATATCTGTATCATTGAAAACAATAGATAAAGCTTTTCCCAAGTTCTATAGAAACTTTTTTACTGAAAATGCTTATTACGCAATAAGTTTTGTTCCAACTTCGTTTTTAAAGTAATCCGGGTGGTAGTTACCGCACATACAGCTTCTGTGGTAACCATTTTAGGATTATCAGCCAGTTTTTCACCGATTGTAGGATTGGATATGGGTATGATTTTTTATCATCAGCATTTAATCATTCACCATCAACTTAGCACTGGGTTTTGAATAATTTAGAATCATACAACTGCGTTTTATTTTCCCTGAAATATGACTATTTAAACGTTTACAACTGTTAAACGATAATATGATTGTGTCGGATAGTTTAGGAAAATATTTGTTTGTTAATGCGGATTTTTGGCGGTATGAATTTATTTATTACTACAGTGCTTTATTGATATTGATAATAGTTGTTTTAAGATAAGCCTATAGTCAGTTTTAGAACCTTATTAGAACGCTGATTACGGTGCTGATCAGTGATTAACCTTTGACTTTGAGGGCGATTTAATTGCTGAAGGCGGTGGCTGAATAATCAGGCACAAGATGAAAGATAAAATTACCATGGCTAAAGAAATGGTATAGATACTCTGATGGCCGAAGTTGGCCGAAATTACGCCCTGCAACATACCGGCCAGAATAATACTGCAAGAAATACAGTTATTAAACAATGTAGAAGCAACACCCGTACGTTTAGGTAATAAATCCTGGAAATAAATCAGGCCGATACTGGCTATTATGCCGATAAATAAACCATTAAAGAATTGTAAACCAATCAGCATCCATTCGTTTTGGGTCGAAACCATACCGATATAAAATATGATGCCGCAAATGACTGCAAAACAAATCAGATTTTTATTACCAAAGCGCGGTACCAGCATGCTGGCAATCAGCATAGCGGGAATTTCAATGGCAGCAGCTATGCCCATCAAATGTCCGGGCAGTGAAGGTGAACCGGGCAAAATATCATCAATATATAAAGGCATATCAATCAAATACATCATATTTGCTGTACCCATACTGATTGAAGCGATAAACAGCAAAATGACATTAGGATTATTGAAAATCTTTTCTTTTGGCTCTTGTTTTTTAGTAACAGATGTTGGACGTTTTATGACAGGAAAGCACAGAAAAACGATCAGCATGGCTACAAAAAACATAGCTGCCGCACTCAGATACATAATGGTAAATCCGTAATTCACGGCTAATGCAAATGATAATGGCGGACCGATTACCCAGGCCAGTGACAATTGTGCCCGTAAAATGCCATTGAAAACGACAACGTTGCGGCCAGTTTTATCTGTATATTCACGTGCAGATGCAAAAATTTGCGGCATAGCAGCAGAGGTAAAAGCTGAAAAAAATATGCCTACGGTAACGAGGATAAAGTATTGGCGCGAAAATGCAAATGTAATGCAATTTCCTATGCCCATCAGACAACAAAATAGAATAATATTCCGTCGAACACCTTTATTATCAGAGTATTGTGCCAGCAGAAAGCTGATGACAATGCCGGCAACGGCATTGATTGAGTAAAACAAACCTACCTGATATGGATTAACCTTCACATCTTCGGCAAGATAACGGCTGAGTGTCGGTGCTTGCAATGCACCGGCAATACCAATAATAAATGCGGCAACCAGAAAAGAACCCAGAATAATATAAGCCTTTTGTTTTATCGCAAGGTTTTCTTCCATAACTGACTTTTCTATTCTGAAAAGAAAGAGTTATATCATAAATCATGGTTATAGGTATTTAAAACTCTTAATAAAATATCATATTTTTTTATTAAGTACATAAGTTGTTGTTAATTTGTTAATTAAATTTCAAATTGTGGATATTTATTTAATTTGAATTTATTAATAATAAATATAAATGCAGTATATATGAAATCGTGTTTGATAAAAAATAGGCACATGACTATAAAACCCGATAAACTTTTATTTAAAAATAATTGGCAGAGACCAGCGTTTGTATAAAGATATTTGATTATTATAAACTGGTTTAAATGATTAATTTTAAATGAAATTTTTTGGAAAATTTGAACAGTTTTTCAACGAAAGTTTCTAGTAATTGAGGATACAAAAAGTTGTTAATAGCTTTTTATAGTATCGACGATACCGGACTAAGTTATCAGAAGCTGTTTATTAACAAAAATTTTGCAGGATTAATCGGTTACAGGGTAAGCCGGATAATCCTGCAAAAGTAAATATTTAAATCAGCTTCTGTGTATGCAGCAGATTTTCAATTTGTTCTTTATTCCAGTTATTGCTTACAGCCAGTGTCAGGATAGCCACAGCAGTTTCCAGATTACATTTACCGCCGTTGATAACGCCGGCTGCACGCAATTCATGTCCTTGTGCGTAAACAGCAGAGGCACATCCCTGTAAAACCTGACTGATATTCAGAACAGGTATAGATTGCTCACTAATCTGTCTGATTGCAGCCAGAAAATTCCTATCATTAGGTGTATTGCCATTGCCATAGCTTTGTAAAATTACTCCGTCAGGCGGATTGTGAGTAAGACTGGTGGTAATCATTGCCAGATTAGCGCCCGGAGTCAGAGTAAAGCAGTGAATTCTGGCCGATGTACTGATGTCATATTGTGCAGATAGGTCTGAATTGCCGGCAACAGGCAGATTAGTATTAAACCATCCTTCGGATTCTGACCATTGTGCCAGTGAACCAAACTGCGGATTGGCAAATGCGTCTGCCTGTTCTGTACTGATTTTGCTGCTGCCGACAGCCGGCCAGAGCTGTCTGTTAAAGGCAATGGCAGTTTGGGTAAAACCCGGCAGGCTGAATGCAGCTAGTGCAGTACGCAGGTTTTGTGGTGCATCACTGTTATCAGCTTCCAGGGGTAGCATGGCTCCGGTAAGGATAATGGGGATATTCAGTTTCGGCCGTGCCAGCGCAATTATATTGGCACTGTAGGCCATGGTATCGGTACCGTGCAGAATGAGCAGACCATCATAATTTTCAGCTTTGCTGTCTATCCAGTTAAGCCATGTCTCCCAGTTTGACAGGGTAATCGCTGAAGAATCAATCAGTGGTTCACAAATAAACCAGTCGCATTTGAGCTGATGACTGTATTCCTGAAAAATCGGCGCAGCCAGGCTGGCAAAATTGGCAGCCGGAGCCAGTCCGGCCGGTGTTTGCTGCATACCAATGGTTCCGCCAGTGTAGTAAACAGCCAGATGTTTCGGGGAGTTCATATATGCTGCCTTTCATACGGTTACTGGTATTAGTGCAAGCATATCACGAACGGGTTTTGTTTACTCTGGCTTACGCGTACAATAAGGTTTTTTCTGTGTCTGAAGAATGGTAATCATGATTCGTACTCGTTTTGCTCCCAGTCCTACCGGTTTTTTGCATATTGGTGGTGTGCGCACTGCTTTGTTCTCTTGGGCATTTGCACGTAAACATCATGGTAAGTTTATATTACGAATTGAAGACACGGATCTGGAACGTTCTACGGCTGAATCAGTGCAGGCGATTATGGATGGTATGCACTGGGTTGGTCTGGACTATGATGAAGGTCCGTTTTACCAGACAAAGCGCTTTGACCGTTATGCAGAAGTTTTACGTGAGTTAGTGGCTTCCGGTCATGCCTATTATGACTATACCAGCCGTGAAGAACTGGAAGCAATGCGGCAGGAAGCTGAGGCACGTGGTGAACACTTCTGGTATGACCGCCGCTGGCGGCCGGATGAAGGCAAAACACTGCCACCTGTACCCGAAGGTGTTCAGCCGGTTGTACGTTTTAAAATGCCGCTAACTGGTGAAACGGCATGGGATGATTTGGTTAAAGGTCATATTGCCATTGCCAATCAGGATCTGGATGATCTGATTATTGCGCGTGCCGATGGTACGCCTACCTATAATTTCTGTGTAGTTGTAGATGATTATGATATGGGTATTACGCAGGTTATCCGTGGTGATGACCATGTCAACAATACACCTAAACAGATTAATATTCTTTTGGCTATGGGTGCAGCTTTACCTCAATATGCTCATTTGCCGATGATTTTGAATGAAAAAGGCGCAAAAATGAGTAAGCGCCGTGACGCTGTTAGTGTGGTTGATTATGACCGGCAAGGTATTTTACCGGAAGCTTTGCTGAATTATCTGGCACGACTCGGCTGGGGACATGGTGATGATGAATTCTTCACGATGGAACAGTTTGTTGAATGGTTTGATTTAAAAGATGTCAGCCCTTCAGCCAGCCGTTTTGATCATGAAAAGCTGTTGTGGCTGAATGCGCAGCATATTAAAGCCAGTGATAATTCTCGTCTGGCTGAGCTGGTGCGTCCGCGTCTGACACAGCAGGGCATTGAAGTGACTGAGCAGCCGGCTTTGGCTGAAGTGATAGCACTGGTTAAGGAACGTACTCAGGATTTAAATCAGCTGGCTGAAGAATGCAGATATTTTTATGCTAAAGCCACTCCCGGAGAAAAGGAAGTAGCTAAACACTGGGATGCAGATGCTCCGGCACGTATGCAGCGCTTTGCAGCCCTGCTTGAACAGTTATCACACTGGGATGCGGAAAGTATTCACGCTCTTTTTGCACCATTTTGTGAAACAGAAAATATTAAAATGGGTAAATTGGGTATGCCTTTACGTCTGGCTGTATGTGGTACAGGAAAAACCCCGTCGATTGATCAGGTGCTGGCTTTATTAGGGCGCGATGAGGTATTGCGCCGTCTGCGTCAGAACTGAGTTTGATTTGCATTTACACAGGCTGCCGGTCTTGTGATTATTTGTCTACAGACAGATATTACAGTACCGGCAGTCTGTGTTATTTAGGCTAATAGTATTGAGTAAAAATTTTTTTTGTGTAAATAAAAAGCTGATTATGGATGTAAATTGTGTATTTATGGCATTTTTTTGTAAGTTTGATACACAATTAATTATGCCGGCAGGTTGCTGCTGTGTTCTGCCTGTGGCACAATCTGCGCCGGTTTTGGATGAATGTAAATGAATACAAAAGCAAATTTATCACAACGTATTGTTGTTGGCATGTCCGGTGGAGTGGATTCATCGGTTACAGCCTGGCTGCTCAAGCAGGGCGGTTATGATGTGCGCGGTGTCTTCATGCAAAACTGGGAAGACGATAACGATGACGAATATTGTTCTATCAAGCAGGATTCACTGGATGCAGTAGCAGTGGCTGATCTGATTGATATGGATATTGATATTGTTAATTTTGCAGGTCAGTATAAAGATAATGTCTTTGCATATTTTCTTCAGGAGTATCAGGCTGGTCGCACACCCAATCCTGATGTATTGTGTAATGCAGAAATTAAATTCAAATGTTTTCTGGAACATGCGCTGAACGGTGGTGCAGATCTGATTGCAACAGGACATTATGCACGTAAGGATGTACGCGATGGCGTACATTATCTGCTCAAGGGGCTGGATCAGAATAAAGACCAAAGCTATTTTCTGTATCGACTGCAACCATACCAATTACAGCGTGCATTGTTTCCGCTGGGTGATCTGGAAAAATCTGAAGTACGCCGGCTGGCGGAGCAGGCTCAGTTACCCACAGCCGGAAAAAAAGACAGTACCGGAATCTGCTTTATTGGTGAACGTCCGTTCAGACAATTTTTACAGCGTTATCTGCCTACTAATCCGGGTGCAATGGTGACGCCGGAAGGTAAAATTGTAGGTGAGCATGAAGGACTGATGTATTACACACTGGGGCAGCGCAAAGGTTTGGGTATTGGTGGCGACGGTGAGCCATGGTTTGTTGCCGGAAAAAATTTGTCGGATAATGAGCTTCTGGTTGTACAGGGACATGATCATCCACTGTTGTTCAGTAGCAGCCTGATTATGCATGATTTAAGTTTTACGACACCAGAACGTCCGGCAGAAGGGCGCTATGGCGTGAAAACACGTTATCGCATGCCTGATGCGGCGGCTCAATTGCGTTATCTGGCTGATGATTGCGCGGAACTGGTGTTTGATGAACCACAATGGGCAGTGACACCCGGTCAGTCTGCTGTACTGTATGCTGGCGCTGTGTGTCTGGGTGGTGGTATTATCAGAGATACCGACAGTCATAGTATTCAAAATAATTAATTTAATCACTTATATCAACAGACTGGCTGGCTACAGTCAGTCATCTTGCAGACAATGCTGATGTTCTGATTTGATGTTTTCTTTGCAGTCTGTTTTGACTGATATTTCCTTACTTCACTTTAAATTAGACGCATTGTTGCAGAGGAAAAAGATAATGGAAAAAATCTGGTTACAAAGTTATCAGGAAGGGGTGCGGGCAGAAGTAGATGTGCGTGCATATTCGTCAATTATTGACGTTCTTGACACCAGTGTGAAGAAATTCGGCCCGCAGCCAAGCTTTTCCAATATGGGTACTACACTCACGTATACTCAAACTGCTACTTTTGTAAATCAGTTCACGTCATATTTGCAGAATGTACTGAATCTGCAAAAAGGTGAGCGGGTAGCAATTATGATGCCTAATGTATTGCAGTATCCGATTGCGGTATTCGGGGTGTTACAGGCTGGCGGCGTAGTTGTTAACGTCAATCCTCTGTATACGCCGAGGGAATTAGCACATCAGTTGATTGATTCCGGTGCAACTGCGATTATTGTACTGGAAAATTTTGCGCATACAGTGGCTCAGGTTCTGGAGCAGACTGCAATCAAGCAGGTGATAGTGGCCAGTATGGGCGATATGCTTGGCTGGCTGAAGGGTACTGTAGTGAACTTCATGCTGCGCAAAGTCAAAAAAATGGTGAAGCCTTTTCAGATTGAGGGGGCAGTTACTTTTCTGCAGGCTCTGGAATTAGGGAAAAAACAACGTTTTACTCCGGTACCGCTTGAGCTGGAAGATTTGGCTTTGTTGCAATATACCGGCGGGACAACCGGTATGTCCAAGGGCGCAATGCTGACGCATGGTAATATTGTAGCCAATATGCAGCAGGCATCAGAATGGATTAAGGCAAATCTGGTGCCCGGAAAGGAAGTAGTAGTAACACCATTGCCGCTATATCATATTTTTTCACTTACTGTGAATATTATGATTTTTGCTAATGCCGGTTCCAAAAATATTCTGATTACCAACCCGCGTGATATCAAAGCTTTGGTTAAAGTTCTGAAAAACAATCGGGTAACGGTAATGAGTGGCGTTAATACTCTGTTTAATGCACTGATTCATAATGAAGAATTTAAAACGATTGATTTTTCAACCTGGAAACTGGTGCTAGGTGGAGGAATGGCAACTCAGAAAATGGTGGCGCAGGAATGGAAAGCCATTACGGGTGTGCCCATTATTGATGCTTATGGTCTAACTGAGGCCAGCCCCGGCGTGTGCGCTAATCCGCTGAATAATCCTGAATATACGGGTACTGCCGGTTTGCCGGTTTCGAATACAGATATTGAAATTCGTGATGATAACGGTAAGGTTCTCGGGGTTGGTGAAGTAGGAGAATTATGGGTTCAGGGGCCGCAAGTAATGAAAGGCTACTGGAACCGACCGGAAGAAACAGCTAAAGTTCTTGATAGCCGTGGTTTTGTGGCTACCGGTGATATGGCTGAAATTGATGCTAAAGGTTATGTAAAACTGGTAGATCGCAAAAAAGATATGATTCTGGTATCGGGTTTTAATGTATATCCGAATGAAGTAGAAGAGGTTGTAGCCGCTATGCCTGAGGTGCTGGAAGTGGCTTGTATCGGTGTACCTAATGAAAAATCAGGCGAAGCAATCAAGTTATTTGTAGTAAAACGGGATCCGAATCTGACTCGTGAACAAATTATTGCCTATTGTCGCCAGAATCTGACCGGTTATAAGGTGCCTAAAGATATAGAGTTTTGCTCAGAATTGCCCAAATCTGCTGTAGGAAAAATTTTGCGTAAGGATTTGAGAACAGAAAAATAATATTTTGTTATAAAAAATGGATACTGCTAATATAGGAGCAGTATCTTTTTTTATTCAGTAAATAAAATGTAATAATTTATTTATTATGGGTATCAAGTATAATAAATGATATAAACATATTTATAGGTTTTGTTTGTTTAATATCCAAATCCTGTATGGTTATAATAAATAAATGAATTTACTAATTTTTTGAGCTTAATTTATTGTTAAACTGAATCGTAAATCAGCCCAATTTGATTGTAATTCAAATGGAATATTTAATTTGGAATGAATATTTTTAGTACTTGTTGTTGGCAATGATAAGAAAGCTGGAATTTTATTTTTAATTTTAAATCTATATTCTACTTTCAGTTACTTAGCAGAAATTCTTTAAATTAAGTTGATAACTAAAAAACTGATATTGCTTTCTGGATCTAATTCTAATCATGTAAATATGCTCATGCTACTGAGGATAATAGTCAATTTTCTTTCTTATTTGAATGCAATTAATATCAATAGCATAAAGATATTATTCAGTATATTTATGCAGCAAATATGTCTGAATTAAGTAGTAATCAGGCTGAAATGCTGGGTAAATTCATATCCAGAACACTTTGTTTCTGGCTTTCACGAAATTCTGCCAGTTTTTGTGCCAGCTGCGGATTGTCATTGGCCAGCATGGAAATGGCAAATAAAGCAGCATTGGCTGCACCAGCTTCACCAATAGCAAAAGTGGCTACTGGTACGCCTTTAGGCATTTGGACAATAGACAGTAGTGAATCTTCACCGCGCAAATATTTACTTGGTACAGGTACGCCCAGAACAGGAACGGTGGTTTTGGCAGCAACCATGCCCGGCAGATGAGCAGCCCCTCCGGCGCCGGCTATAATCGCTTTCAAGCCTCGGGAACGGGCGGTTTCAGCGTATTCAAACATTAAATCCGGAGTACGGTGTGCGGATACAACCTGTATTTCATAAGGAATACTGAATTGTTGCAGAAACTGCTCTGCCTGCTGCATAACCGGATAGTCACTATTGCTACCCATAATAATGCCGATTTGCGGAGTGTTCATCGAGTTCCTTTTTTGATTGGTAACAGGTTTTTTAATTGATGCCTGGCTTTAACAGCGGCATTACTGTTGGGATAACTACTGATAATGTGCTGATAAGTAAGGCGGGCAATATCCTGCTGCTGTAAATGAGTCTGACATTGTGCCACCAGATAAAGGGCGTTGGCACTTTGACTGTTTTGCGGATAAAGGCTGTTAAAGCGCTTGCCGATATTAATTACCGATTCACAATTATTCAAACGGGAATGGTTTTGCAGCAGCAGCCACATGCGCTCTTGTGCCTGGGCACTGCCATTGCCACCACTATCAGCGTTTTTCAGCAGACGAATGCTTTGGCTATAAAGACCGGCATTATATAGCCGGCGTGCTTCGCTGGTATTATCATTAGTGGCGGAAGCTTTAGCCGGAGTAGTGTGACTGACCGGAGTGCGTACATTCAGGTAGCGCGATAATGTATCTTGTTGCTGACGAATATCATTCATCTGGTTTTGCAGACCATTGATCTGTATCTGTAAAGCATTCAGCTGCGCCTGAATCTGGCCAAGCTGTTCAGTAGATTGGTTACTATTTGTGTGTACTTCTTCCGCAGCAGAAGTACTAGTCATAACAGAGGAGGATGGTAGGTTACTGCAAGCACTGATACAAAATGTAACTATCAGGATTAGGCTGAAATAGTATTGATTTAAACGTGAATTCATGTATTTTTCTCCTCTGGTTGTTTGTTATTATCTTTTCTGAATAAGTGTTAAACCATCACCAAGTGGTATAGTTAACGGAATTATCCGCGTATCGTTTATCAGGCCGGCATTGAACTGACGCATGATATGAACACTTTCTGATTCATTAGCGTTGGCTGTCTGTGCAACACGGCCATGCAATAAGACATTATCAATGGCGATAATACCGCCGGGACGAACCAATTGCAGGCAGCGCTCAAAATATTGGGGGGTGGGTATCTTATCTGCGTCTATCAGAGCAATATCGTAATAATTGTTTTGATTACTGGTAATCAGTTTATCGAGGGTTATTATTGCCGGCTGCAGATACAGCTGGATTTTATGGCTGACATTAGCCTCTTGCCAGTAGCGGCGGGCAATATCGGTATAGGTTACGTTAATATCACAGGCAGTGATGTGTCCGTCTTCCGGCAGTGCCATTGCCATAGCTGTACTACTGTAACCGGTAAAAACACCAATTTCCAGATAGTTGCGAGCCTGAATCATCCGTGCAAGCCATACCATTAATTGAGCCTGTTCCGGTGCGATACTCATATTACCCTTGCGATGCCGTGCCGTTTCAGCACGCAGCTGTGCCAATAGTGGCGCTTCTGCAGGGTTTATTCCGGCAAGATATTGCCTCAGCTCCGGGGTATTCAGACAACCGTTCTGGCTCATAACGGGTTAAACAGAGATTATTCAGTTAGATAGGTATAACCTTTTTTCGGCAATTTGGCGGCAGCAAAGTTTGCTTCATCTTCCGGATTGAGCTGTACATCCCATAGCATGCCGCGATGTTCGATTTGTGCTTGTGCTTCTTCCGGGTGCTTAGTTAGAAATTCATTCAGAAACTGGGTAGTGTCAGACTGATAATTATACATATCGGTTTCTTCTTACATGATGAGTTCAGAAACGGGTGTATTATATACAAAGTAGGCAGTGGTAGTGAAGAAAATGCCGGCAGATTGCACTTGTCCGTGCGGTGAGGAATGATGAGATACGGATAGATAGGTTATACTATAGTACTTTATCGGTCGTGGTTGCTGCGGCACGCGAGTATTTTTTCACAAGCTTTTGTATTATTTATGCTAACAAAGTGGTTACACAAGGTTTTGCCGAGAAAGTCTGCCCGGCGTGGCAAAAGGCGGGAAATCTCATTGGCACAACACCATATTCAGGCAGATGATCTGAGTTTTGCAGCGGAAAAGGTTATCACCCGCTTGCAGAAGGAGGGTTATCAGGCTTATGTGGTAGGTGGTGCTGTGCGTGATTTATTGCTTGGTGTGACACCTAAAGATTTCGATGTGGCAACAGATGCTACACCCGAACAGATACATAAACTTTTCCGGCGCAGCCGCATTATCGGCAGGCGTTTTCCGATTGTGCATGTTATGGTTGGTCCGGAAACTATCGAGGTAACAACTTTTCGGGGCGGGGCAGTCAACAGCCATAATGAGCTAGGCCGGATTATGAAGGATGTCAGTTTCGGTACGCTTGAACAGGATGCAATGCGCCGGGACTTTACTGCCAACGCTCTATACTATGATCCGAAACAGCAGGTAGTTCTGGATTTTCATCATGGCGTTGAAGACATACTTAACCGGCGTCTGGTAATGATAGGTAATCCGGCTGAGCGCTATCAGGAGGATCCGGTGCGCATGCTACGGGCAGCCAGATTATCTGGCAAACTTGGCTTTACCGTAGATAAACATACATCTAAACCGATAGCTGAATGTGCGCAGTTGTTAAAGCGGGAACCGCCGGCTCGGCTGTTTGATGAAGTGCTGAAAATATTGTTCAGTGGTTATGCACAGGCATGTCTGCGCCAGATGAATAATCTTGGTCTGAAAGATATTCATCCGCTACTTGATGCATTAATGCCGGGCGGCGAAAGTAATGATAATATTGTCGCACTGGCTCTGCACAATACTGACGAACGCCTGCGGGCAGATAAATCTGTATCTATGGGCTTTGTACTGGCAGCTGTATTATGGCCGCATATAAGAACAGTATGGCAGCGGGAACTGAATAACGGTATGCGCTCCAGTGCAGCGATGAATGCGGCGATTACTTCAGAACGTCAGCATGTAGATAAAAACTGGGGTGTGCCGCAGCGATATAGTGTAACCATGCGTGAAATCTGGAGTTTGCAACCGCAGTTTGAAATTATGCGCGGGGCGCGTCCTTACCGCTTACTCGGACAGCCGCGTTTTCGTGCTGCTTTTGATTTTATGTGTCTGCGTGCCAGTCTGGGCGAATTATCACAGGAGACAGTTCAGTGGTGGCAGGCTTTTCAGCATGGTTCAGATGTAGAGCGTGAGCAATTAATTCGTACTGCTTCGCAATCAGAAAAAAATTCAACAAGACAAAAAAGATACCGTAACAGACGCACTAACAAACCTAAGCAGGAGGAAGCATGAATTTAGTTACAGCGGTAATTGCTTTAGGGGCTAATCTTGATAATCCACGTAAACAGGTTGAAACAGCTCTGACAGATTTGAATCAGATTAAAGGGGTTCGGGTCAAGGCAATTTCACCACTTTATATTACTAAGCCGGTAGGAATGACTGACCAGCCGGATTTTGTCAATGCTGTTGTTCTGGTTCATACCACTTTAAGTGCTCATGAACTATTAAATTCTTTATTGGATCTGGAAAACCGACTGGGACGGGTACGTGAGGTTCCAAACGGACCGCGAGTGATTGATTTGGATATAATTGATTATGATCATCAGGATATTAATGATGCGGATCTGACACTGCCGCACCCGCGTGCGTGTGAACGTGCTTTTGTAATGGCACCGCTGGCTGCAATTGCGCCTTATTATGTAATTGGTACTCATGACAGTGCTTCGGTGGTGGCCGCGGCATTATTGAAGAAACAGCCGGATGCAGTAACTATAATTACTGAAATTACTGACGAACAGGAATAAAAACAGGGGAGCAGGGAGTATGGATTATCGCTACATTGTCGTAGAAGGATCTATTGGCAGTGGGAAATCAGCTTTAAGCCGCCGTCTGGCACAATATTTTGATGCTCTGCTGCTGTCGGAAATTCCGGAAAGCAATCCGTTTCTGGAAAAATTTTATCTGAATGCGACTAATCACGGACTGGCGACAGAGATGCATTTTTTAATGCGTCGTTGCGAGGCAATAAATGTGATTTATGCTGAGGATGAGCGACGCTCGCGGGTTATTGCTGATTTTCTGCTTGAGAAAGATCAGATATATGTGCCGGTAATTTTGCGTGAAGAGGAACAGACTCTGTACTGGCAGATTAAGCAAAAAGTAATGCCGAAATTTCCGGTTCCGGATCTGGTTATTTATCTGGAAGCTGATGACGAGTTGCTTGATAAGCGTTTGCGTCAGCGGGATGACGGAATGGTTAATCTGTTTCCAGCTGGTTATTTACAGCAGATTCACGCTGAGTATCGCCGGTTTTTCCATTTATATCAGCATGCTCCTCTATTGATTGCTAATACTAATGAGCTGGATTTTCTTGGTAATGACGATCATTTTGAACTGTTGCTGAACACCATTGCCAATATGCAGGGCAGCCGTAATTATCTCAATTTGAGCGAATAGTTATTTAAAATTGTTTGGTGAAATAATTATTTCCGTTGTCTGCGTGGATATTTCAGTCAATCTGATTTGTCGTAAATTAGCTATATCGGCATTTTATGCCGTTTAATTTGAGTAAAAAAATATCAATGACAATATTCTGTTAATTTGGTATTGATTTTCTATTTGCGATGGATTTAGGACTTACAAACTGTACTTTTTCTAGAAAAAAGTACAGTTTTTTGTATATGGAATTGCAGAATTCAGATACGTATTTTTCCGGCATTATCGAGAATGAAATTACTGTTTTAGTACCAACATCTGGATATATCCATATTAGATAAATAGTTTTAAAGATATTCCGGTCAGATGGGAATAAAGGATGGCAAAATATTTGTTAATCTGTTCTGGTTTGGCTGTAGTCTGTGGTATTTTGCCGGTCATTACAACTAGCCGGATATTTGTTGTAACAAATTTGGGTTTCTTTAGCCGGAATGCAGGTTAAAAATAAATTAAGCTGTTATTACCGGCAGTATTTTCTGATAAAACATAAATAGCGGATTTATCTGTATATGCATACTATTCATACTTTAAGGAAAATGAAGGCAGCCGGTGAAAAAATTGCCATGCTGACTTGTTATGATGCCAGTTTTGCCCGTCTGATGAGCGATGCCGGTGTTGATATATTGCTGATTGGTGATTCGCTTGGTATGGCGGTACAAGGGCAAACATCTACTATACCGGTTAGTGTTGATGATATCTGTTATCACACGGCTGCTGTAGCACGGGGTAATCAACAGGCAATGATTCTGGCTGATCTGCCTTTCGGTGCCTATCAGCAAAGCAAAGAACAGGCTTTTGCTGCTGCCGTACGCCTGATGGTTGCCGGTGCACATATGGTGAAACTGGAAGGAGGGGCATGGATAGCAGAAACCACACAGTTTTTACAGCAGCGAGGTATTCCGGTATGTGCACATATCGGTCTTACGCCGCAATCCGTTCATACACTCGGAGGCTATAAAGTACAAGGTCGTGGTGAAGCCGCGGCACAATTAATGGCCGATGCTCAGGCTCATGCACAGGCTGGTGCTGATATGGTATTAATGGAGTGTGTACCCGGCCGGCTGGCAGCAGAGGTGACAGCAGCACTTAGCTGTCCGACAATCGGTATTGGTGCAGGTGTCGACTGTGACGGACAGGTTCTGGTAATGCATGATATGCTGGGTATTTATCCGGGTAAAACAGCTAAATTTGTCAAAAATTTTATGCGGGATCAGGATAGTATTCAGGCAGCTGTCAGTGCCTATGTTCGCGAAGTAAAAGCGAAAACTTTTCCGGCAGCAGAACATATTTTTGCTGATTGAAAGTTTGAATTAAATTTCTGTTTTTAATTGAAAATATTATATTTTTTTGTGGGTTTTTCTTTACAAATAGTCAATAGGCATATTTTGCGGATATTTATACGGGCTTGTTTTTTTTTCTGGAAGTATATATAAGTTAATTCGTTGACAAATAAAAATTTTCAGGGAGATGCTTATGGCGCTCGCCAAGCCTTACCCCCGTGCTTTAACTATTGCCGGATCTGATTCCAGTGGCGGAGCAGGTATTCAGGCGGACTTAAAAACTTTTGCTGCGCTGGGCGCATACGGTACCAGTGTGATTACAGCCATTACTGCACAGAATACTTTTGGTGTACAGCAGGTTATGGTAGTAACGCCGGATATGATAGAAGCGCAGTGTGCGGCAGTGATGTCTGATATTCGTATTGATGCGGTCAAAATCGGTATGCTGGCCGATATTGACAGCATCCGTACGGTTGCTCAATCACTGCAACAATATCATTTGCCTTTTACTGTACTGGATCCGGTCATGGTGGCTACTTCCGGTTCAGCTTTGTCGATAGAAAATACGGTGCAGACAATGAAGCAATTGCTGATGCCGCTGGCTGATATACTGACACCTAATCTTTTTGAACTGTCTATCATGACACATAAGCCGATAGCCACTACGGATCAAGAAATGCTGGAACAGGGACAGATTTTACTGGATGAAGGCTGTCATGCAGTACTGGTAAAAGGCGGGCACCGTAATAATTCTGAAGATGCTGCAGACTGGCTGATGGAACGGGATAATGAACCGGTATGTTTTAAAAGTCTCCGGATTCATACTTCACATACTCATGGTACCGGCTGTACTCTTTCAGCTGCGATAGCCGCTTTGCGACCACAGCATGAAAATCTGGCCAATACAGTTGCGGCT
The DNA here is from genome assembly GCF_016100435.1 of Snodgrassella sp. W8158. Classification (NCBI taxonomy): domain Bacteria; kingdom Pseudomonadati; phylum Pseudomonadota; class Betaproteobacteria; order Neisseriales; family Neisseriaceae; genus Snodgrassella; species Snodgrassella sp. W8158. The sequence goes on from NZ_JACFSM010000002.1 coordinate 265,054, forward strand.
GCCAAAAGTTATGTACACGGTGCGATTGAGGCAGGGCAACACTGGCATCTGGGACATGGATATGGTCCGTTAGCGCATTTCTGGCGTATAAGGCATGATTAGTAGTTTTGCCGCTATGCTAAAATTGGCAGCTTGGCCGGTATAAGGCCGACTGCAAGGCATAAATTGCCTTTTTATCAGACAGGGGAAGTTCTAATGCAGACATGGCATCAGGCAATTGGTGCAGAAAAACAGCAACCATATTTTCAGCATATTCTGGAAACAGTACGTGCTGAAAGGCTGGCCGGTAAGGTGATTTATCCACCGGCACAAGATGTGTTCAATGCGTTTAAGGCAACTGAATTTGCCCAGGTTAAAGTGGTTATTCTTGGTCAGGATCCTTATCATGGTCCGCAGCAGGCGCATGGTTTGTCTTTTTCTGTACGGCAAGGTGTAGCCATTCCTCCTTCACTAGTCAATATATATAAAGAACTGGCTGAAGATATACCCGGCTTTCGTATTCCGCAGCATGGCTATTTGCAGCACTGGGCAGAGCAAGGTGTATTGTTGCTTAATACCGTTTTAACCGTGCGCGCCGGTCAGGCACATTCACATGCAGAGCTGGGCTGGGAAACTTTTACCGACCATGTGATTGCTGTCTTGAATGCTGAACGTGAACATATTGTATTTATGCTTTGGGGCAGCCATGCACAAAAAAAAGGTGCTATGATTGACCGGAAAAAACATCTGGTATTAACTGCACCTCATCCGTCTCCTTTATCTGCATACCGTGGTTTTTTCGGATGCAGGCATTTTTCACGGGCTAATGCATATCTGCAGGAGCACGGAATAAGCCCGATAGACTGGCAATTGTAAGATATCCGGCTGACCAGAAGCCGGTCTGATAAACAGTACGGTTGTGTTTTTGCCGGAAACATCAATAAAACCATGTTAAATCTGAATCCGCAACAACACGAAGCTATTCACTATCTTGATGGACCATTACTGGTGCTGGCTGGTGCCGGCAGTGGTAAAACGCGTGTTATTACTGAAAAAATTGCTTACCTGATTACACAAGCACACTATCCTGCCCAGCAGATAGCTGCAATTACTTTTACTAATAAAGCGGCACGGGAAATGCAGGAGCGTGTTGGTCATTTATTAAGTAAACCGCAAACCCGCGGTTTAACTATATGTACTTTTCATTCGCTGGGTATGCGCTTTTTGCGTGAGGAAGCAGCAGCTGCGGGATATAAAAAACAATTTTCTATTCTCGACAGTGCCGATGCGGGCAAAATCATCAGTGAATTACTGGGCAGCACCGGTAGGGAAATGGTGTTTAAAGCCCAGCATCAGATTTCACTGTGGAAAAATAGCCTGCTTTCTCCGGAAGCTGTTATTCGGCAGGCTGATGAAACATGGACACGTCAGATGGGACAGTTATATGCCTCTTATCAGGATACTCTGACCAGCTATCAGGCAGTAGATTTTGATGATCTAATCCGGATACCGGTTGAGCTGCTCCAGTCACAGGCAGATATTCGCTATAAGTGGCAGCTTCGTTTGCGTTATCTGCTGGTAGATGAGTGTCAGGATACCAATACCTGTCAGTATGCGCTGATGCGTCTGCTTACCGGTGCAGAAGGTAAGTTTACTGCCGTAGGTGATGATGATCAGAGTATTTATGCCTGGCGTGGTGCCAATATGGAAAATCTGCGTCTGCTGCAACAAGATTATCCGGATTTAAAGATTATTAAACTGGAGCAAAATTATCGTTCTACTGCACGTATTCTGCGTGTAGCCAATCAGGTGATTGCCCATAATCCCAAACTTTTTGCTAAAACATTATGGAGTGAATACGGGTTGGGTGACATGATTGATGTTATTGCCTGTAAAAATGAGGCTCACGAAGCTGATGTAGTCGTCAGCAGAATTGCTCATCAAAAATTGATTGGTGGTGATGCCGTACATTACCGGGATTTTGCGATTTTATATCGGGGTAATCATCAGGCGAGAGTTTTTGAAGAGGCATTGCGTAGCCGGAGAATTCCATACAGACTTTCAGGCGGACAAAGTTTTTTTGATAAGGCCGAAATCAAAGATGTACTGGCTTATGTTCGTTTACTTGCTAATCCGGACGATGATCCGGCATTTCTGCGCGCAGTAACGACACCACGGCGAGGAGTAGGTGAAACCACACTGGCTAAGCTGAATAATTATGCCAAAGTAGCACAATGCAGTTTATTTGAAGCTGCACGCAGTATGGATGCGCTGGCAGAGCTGTCAGCAAAAAGCCGTGAACCGTTACAGCAGTTTATGGCTTTGCTGGCTGATTATCGGGCACGTGCATCTGTGGAAGATGCCGGACAATTGTTGCACAATTTGCTTGCCGATATAACTTATGAAACACATTTGCTCAATACGGAAGAAGGACGAGCCGGAGAAATTAAATGGCGCAATGTGCAGGATTTGCTCAGCTGGATAGGCAAAAAAGGTGAAGAAGATAGCCGGAATATTCTGGAAATAGCCCAGACTATAGCGCTGATGACATTGCTTGATGGTAAAGAAGATGAAGATGCAGATATGGTGAGTATGTCCACTCTGCATGCGTCTAAAGGTCTGGAGTATCCGCATGTGTTTCTGGTAGGCTGTGAAGAAGGAGTATTTCCGCATGCTGACAGTATCGAAGAAGGCAATATTGATGAGGAACGCCGGCTGATGTATGTGGGTATTACCCGTGCACGGCAAACTCTTACTCTTACACATTGTCATAAACGCAAACGTGCCGGTTCCTGGGAATTTCATGAACCCAGCCGTTTTATTGATGAAATGCCGGACGAAGATATTCGTTTGCTGGGACGTAAGGGCAGTGAACCCATTGTTAGTCAGTCGGAAGGTAAAAGCATTCTTGCCGGAATGATGGCACGGCTGGATAGTCTGCAATAGCAGTCTGTAACGTCATGTGGTTTGCACCATTACATGTTAAAATACAAATTGTTTGCTGCCTGTGCAGCTTGATTATGGAAAAATATTATGAAAATCGCCAAAAATTCTGTTGTGACACTGGACTATGAAATGTTCAATGCTGATAACCAGCTGATCGATAAAACTGAAGAACCGATTAGCTATTTGCATGGTGGCTATGACGGTATTTTCCCGTTGGTTGAAGAACAGTTACATGATAAGACGGTTGGCGATGTAGTAGATGTAAAACTGGCACCAGATGATGCATTTGGCGAACAGGATGAAGATCTGATTCGTATTGAACCATTGGATGTTTTTCCGGTTGAAGTAGAAGTGGGCATGATGTTTGAAGCAGATGACCCGGAAACTGGTGATGTAATGGTTTATCGTATTACCGATGTAGCAGATGGTAAAGCTGTAGTCGATGGTAATCATCCGTTAGCTGGACAGTGCATTCGTTTTAAAGCAACAGTAAAAGACATTCGCCCTGCTACGGCTGAGGAGCTGGAACATGGTCATGTACATGGAGCGCATGATCACCATCATCACTAATTAGTTACATCATTGGATAATTAAATCTGAAAAAAGGAAGTTTCGCTGAAAGCGCAAACTTCCTTTTTTATTTCCGGCAATATTCAGCTTCTTACTGAAATATTGCATGTTATTGTCTCTGATTTACTGATTCACAGTATTAGTTTCAGACGGTATGATAAACCATGCATTCATTTTCTTATTAATGCCATTATGACTCCCGAACAAATTCTTGCAGCAGCACGTCCGTATACATTGTTTCTAAGCCGTTTACTGGATAATCAGTTACTTAATACAGACAAACTTTATCCCTGGCTGGAACGGCAACTGACCATTGATGATTTCCGGAATTTCGCTGACTGGGCGCAATTACAGAGCAGTGAAAATGAAGCTGAACTGGCACGCCAGTTACGCCTGCTGCGCCGTTATGTAATGGCACATATTATGGCTCGTGATTTGGCGCGGGTAAGCGATTTAAAGGAAGTCACTGTAACCATTACCCATCTGGCGGATTTCGCTATAAATATTGCTGAGCAGTATGCACATGCCTATTATGCTGGTTTGTACGGACAGCCAGTCGGTCAGTATAGCGGGGATAAGCAACGCCTTAGTATTGTAGGTATGGGGAAAATGGGTGGCTATGAGTTGAATGTATCGTCTGATATTGATTTAATTTTTGTATTTCCGGAAGCCGGAGATACTGATGGTAAACGACAGAAGAGCAATCAGGAATTTTTTACAAAAGTCGGACAGAAAATCATTGCTCTTTTAAATGATATTACCGGAGATGGTCAGGTTTTTCGGGTTGATATGCGTTTGCGTCCAGATGGTGATTCCGGAGCACTGGTAATCAATGAAACCGCATTAGAGCATTATCTGATTCAGCAGGGACGGGAGTGGGAGCGTTATGCATGGACAAAGGCGCGTCTGGTTACTGACTATCCGAATAATATCGCAGCACTGGTACGACCTTTTGTGTATCGCAAATATCTGGATTTTAATGCTTATGACGGCATGCGCAACCTGCACCGGCAGATACAGCGTGAAGTTACCCGTAAAGGTATGGCCGATAATATCAAGCTTGGTGCCGGTGGTATCCGCGAGGTGGAATTTGTTGCCCAGATATTCCAGTTAATACGGGGCGGACAGGTACGCAGCCTGCAATTAAAAGGTACACAGGAAACGCTGCAAGCTTTGCTTCAGCACGGTATGCTGTCGCAGGATAGTGTCGATACATTACTGAAAGCCTATTATTTTTTGCGGGATACCGAACACCGGCTGCAATACTGGGATGACAAGCAAATCCAGATGTTACCAACTGGTGAAAAGCAACAGCAAATGCTGGCACAAAGTATGGGATACAGCAACTATAAAGATTATCTGGCTGCCCTGAATCAGCACAGACAGGCTGTGCACCAGATTTTTGAAGCAATATTTACTGAACCGGAAGACAAAGCCAAAGTAATCGATCCGGATATGCTGCGTGTATGGCAGGATGAAAGTGACAACAAAGAAAAAATCGCTTTGCTGACTGCGCACGGGTTTGATGCAAAAAATGTATTGCAGCGGCTGCAACAATTGCATCATGGCAGTCAGTACCGGCAGTTATCGTCCACTGCGCAACAGCGCTTTGACGAAATCATACCGTCAGTGCTTAGTATTGCCGCAAAATGTTCGCAAGCGGATGTTACTTTAGCCCGTTTACTGGATTTTCTTGAGGCTATCGGCCGGCGCAGCTCCTATCTGGCATTTATGCATGAGCATCCTGAGGCTCTGGAAAAACTGGCTGGTTTAATGAGTCAGAGCAGCTGGGTGGCTACTTATCTGCAGCAGCATCCGGTATTGCTGGATGAGCTGCTCAGCAATGAATTAATGCGTATAGATACTGATTGGGCAGCTCACTCGATTGAACTTGAGCATCAGCTTGATGAGTGTCACGGTGATGTTGAAGCCCAGATGGATGTTTTACGCCGGTTTCAGCATGCATGGACTTTCCGTCTGGCTGTGCAGGATCTGGCGGGCTTGTGGACAGTTGAGTCCTTATCCGACCAGCTTTCTGCTTTAGCAGATTTGATTATTCAAGCTGCACTTACAAGAGTATGGACTGACTTACCACGCAGGCATACTGATACTGCACATTTTGCCGTGATTGGTTATGGCAAATTAGGCGGCAAAGAGCTGGGCTATACTTCTGATCTGGATTTGGTTTATGTATTTGATGATAATCATCCAGATGCTGTCGATACTTATACTCGTCTGGCACGCCGCTTGACCAGCTGGCTCACTGTTCCGACTGGCGCCGGTATGCTCTATGATATTGATTTACGTCTGCGTCCGAATGGAGATTCCGGTTTTACCGTCACACATATACAGGCTTATGAGCGCTATGAACGTGAAAGTGCATGGACATGGGAACATCAGGCTTTAACACGCGCCCGCTTTATTGCCGGAGACAGTATAGTTGGCAGACGCTTTGATGCTGTACGGAATGAGATACTGTGTCGTCAGCGTGATGCAGAACAGCTTCGGAAAGAAATTATTGCCATGCGCGAAAAAATGTTCCCTACACATCCGCCAGTTGACAGTAACGTGAAATATGCCCGCGGCGGTGTCGTTGACGTGGAATTCATTGTGCAGTATCTGATTCTTTCTTTTGCACATCAGTATCCGCAATTATTACAAAATTATGGCAATATTGCTTTACTCAGTATTGCTGCTGAGCTGGGGCTGATTAACACTAAACTGGCGGAAGGCAGCCGTACTGCGTATCGTTATTATCGGCAGCTACAGCATAACACCCGCCTTCGTGACGCAGTCACTACGCCCATAGATGCTTCCTTACTTGAATATTATCAGATAGTGAAGAAACTATGGAAACAGGTATTTGCCGCCGAACCGTCGGAGTAAATATTTTATCTGTCGGTTTTCACTCCCACTAAATATAAAATCCTTATTCATCAGTTAAATTCCATCGTTATGCTGCTTGATATGAACTAAGCAGACAGCTACAATCAAAGGTCGCACTAGCTTTCAAACTGGTCTACTGTAGTGAACCAACTGATATTTGACTTTGACGATCGTAGCTATCCCGGATTTGATAAATTTCTTGGCCATACCAATGCGGAACTGATTTATGTGTTACAGCATCAGGCTGACCCGTTTATCTTTGTCTGGGGGGAAGCAGGCAGTGGTAAAAGCCACTTGCTCAAAGCATGGGTGGCTCAAGCACAGTCACGCGGGCTGAAAGCTGAATATGTTGATGCAGCCAGAGAAGGCCTGGGACACTGGCTGTTCGATCTGGATTGTGTTGCCGTAGACCAGATTGAATTACTCAGTGCCACTGAACAGCAGCAACTATTTTCTCTCTTCAACCATTTTCGCAACAGCCGGCACGGTAATCTGCTTTTAAGTTCAGCAATTCCTCCTCAGCAGCTAATGATCCGTGAAGATTTACGTACACGCATGGCCTATTGTCTTGTCTACGAAATCAAACCATTAAGTGATGATGAAAAATTCAACGCTCTGGTAGGCATGGCTCATGCACGGCAAATACCGGTTGATGAAGAAGTAATCCGCTATTTGCTGGCTCACTGGCGCAGAGATCTGGATAGCTTGCTGCTGATGCTCAATACCCTGAATGATTATTCACTGGCGCAGGGTCGACGCATCACTCTTACATTATTGCGCCAGTTACTTAAACAACAGGAAAATGCATGAATCTGGCTATTTTTGACCTTGACCACACACTGATTAACTGTGATTCAGATAATGAATGGCCGAAGTATCTGATGCAAAAGGGACTGGTAGATAAATCGTTTGTTGACATGAAAAATGACAAATTCTACCAGGATTACCTGAATGGCTGTCTGGATATTGATGAGTTTCTGAAATTCCAGCTTGCACCACTGGCGCGCTTTAGCCGCGCGGAGCTGGATGAAATGCATAATGAGTATATGCGTGATTTTATCGTGCCGCATATTTCTACTATGGCTAAAATGCTGGTTCAAGGACACCGCGATGCCGGTGATGAAATGCTGCTTTTGTCTGCTACTAATGAATTTATTATCGCACCCATTGCAAAAGCGTTTGGTATTCAGAATATTATCGGCGTGCAGTTAGAAACAGATGCAGACGGTAACTATACCGGACACTATACAGGTACGCCCAGTTTTAAAGAAGGCAAAGTTACCCGCTTGCAGCAGTGGCTAGCACAGCGCGGACAGCAGCTGGAAGATTTTAGTAAAGTGTATTTTTACAGTGATTCGCATAATGATTTGCCTTTGCTCAATTTGGTAACTGATCCGGTTGCCGTTAATCCTGATGAGAAACTGGTACAGTATGCCCATCGCCATGGCTGGCCGATACTGAATTTTATGTAATGATGTATCATAACTTTGGCAGACAGTGTACAGATTTCAGGCTAAGTGATCGCTATCAGCCCACTTTACGTGATTTAAATGCAGCATGGCTGACCAATTGAAATGGAAGGTGGCGATTATCAGATACTGGATAATCCGAAGCTGGCTGTAAAAAACTCTAGGTTGAAATTCATACTAGTCTGAAGCCGGCGTTCCTGATATCAGATGCGCCGGCTTATTGATATACCAGTTAAAATTTGCTGAAATCATTGTCTGATTAATAGCATAGTTTTTATTTAAATAAATCATATTCTGAATAATATGGTCAGATTATAAAACTATAATTTCTCTTTTAAATTAGTTTAACTGAACTGTATTTCCTAAATTTATATAAATTAATCAGTAGGTTGTATTGTATGAAATATAATGATTCAGACTGAATATAAATTAACCGGTAAAAATAATTTTAATAAATACTGACTGTTGTTTTATAAAAATAAGAAAACGTTTTTTCCGGTTTAAAGAATAGTTGTTTTAAATCCAGCAGAATCGCAAGAACCGGATGTTTGCAATGAATGGCAATTGATTATACTGATAATAAAGCGGTGTATGATTTTGTTAATTAACGCTATAATGTGAATAACTTTTATCTTGGCCATATTTAGTAAATTGCTCGGGTAAAAGTGACTTTTTAGCGTGCTCTTTCAAGAACAGCTTACTGGTGTTGAAAACCTAAGACTGAGAAAAGATATGGATGAATTAATCAAAGAAGCAGCATTACATTTTCACGAAGAACCCCGTCCCGGTAAAATTCAAATTACGCCTACCAAACCATTGGCTACCCAATATGATTTGTCACTGGCCTATTCACCGGGTGTGGCTGCACCGTGTATGGAAATTCACCGTGATCCCCTGAATGCATACAGATATACTGCACGCGGTAATCTGGTTGCAGTTATTTCCAATGGTACAGCGGTACTGGGTTTGGGTAATATCGGTGCTCTGGCTGGAAAACCGGTGATGGAAGGTAAGGGAGTACTGTTCAAAAAATTCGGTGGTATTGATGTATTCGATATCGAAATTAATGAAACTGATCCAGACAAACTGGTAGATATTATTGCTTCATTGGAGCCGACATTTGGCGGTATTAACCTTGAAGATATTAAAGCACCGGAATGTTTTTATATTGAGAAAAAACTGCGTGAGCGTTGCAACATTCCGGTATTCCATGATGATCAGCATGGTACAGCAATTATTACTGCAGCAGCGATTAAAAATGGTCTTGAAGTTGTTGGTAAAGATATCAGTCAGGTTAAACTAGTATGTTCCGGAGCCGGTGCAGCAGCGATTGCCTGTCTGGAGCTGCTGGTTGCGCTGGGTATGAAGCGTGAAAATATCACTGTGTGCGATTCAAAAGGTGTGATTTACCAGAATCGTGAAGAAAACATGGTGGAATCGAAAAAATTATTCGCCATACCGGATAATGGTCAGCGTAAGCTTGCTGATGCTGTTCATGACAAAGATATTTTCCTTGGATTATCTGGTCCGAATGTGTTGAGCGTGGATATGCTCAAAACTATGGCCAAAGATCCGATTATTCTGGCTATGGCTAATCCGACTCCGGAAATCTGGCCGCCTGAAGCTAAAGCTGCACGACCGGATGCGGTAATTGGTACCGGACGTTCTGATTTTCCGAATCAGGTAAATAATGTTCTATGCTTCCCGTTTATTTTCCGTGGTGCACTGGATGTAGGTGCAACTACCATTAATGAGCAGATGAAGCTGGCCTGTGTGCATGCTATTGCTGAACTGGCCAAAGCTGAGCTAAGTGATGAAGTTTCTGCTGCTTATGGCAATACCGAGCTTTCTTTTGGACGTGAATATCTGATTCCGAAGCCATTTGACCCTCGTTTGATTGCTGTAGTGGCGCCTGCTGTAGCCAAAGCAGCTATGGATTCCGGTGTGGCAACCCGTCCGATTGATGACATGGAAGCCTATGTAGAGAAACTGAGTCAATTTGTCTATAAATCCAGCCTGTTTATGAAACCGGTATTCTCTCAGGCGAAAAAAGAACTGAAACGTGTGGTATTGTGTGAAGGTGAGGATGAGCGTGTTCTGCATGCAACGCAGCACATTGTTAACCACAAGCTTGCCTTTCCGATTCTGATTGGCCGGCCGGCAGTAATTGAAGCACGTTCGAAAAAACTGGGTCTGACTATACAGCCAGGCAAGGATTTTGAGATTGTAAATAATCAGGATGATCCTCGCTACCGTGAATACTGGCAGGCTTATTACGAGCTGCGTAAACGTCACGGTGTCACCGAGGAAATGGCTCGGCGCCGGATGATTAGCAGTTCTACTCTGATTGGTGCAATGCTGGTGCGGATGGGTAGTGCTGATGCATTACTGTGTGGCACGGTAGGTCGCTTCCATGATCATTTCAATATTCTGGAAGAAGTAATCGGCTATAACAATCCTGAACAGAATGCCTGTGCTATGAACGCACTGATTATGACTTCAGGTAATATGTTTATTGCTGATACCTATGTTAATCCAGAACCGACTGCAGAGCAGGTTGCTGCTAATACACTGATGTGTGTTGATGAAATGAAACGTTTTGGTATAGAACCAAAAGTGGCTTTGTTGTCCAATTCAAACTTCGGTTCACTTGATCAGCCAAGCAGCACCAAAATGCAGGAAGCGCTTGCTTTAATTAAAGAGGCAGCTCCGGAACTAAACGTGGATGGTGAAATGCAGGGTGATCTTGCACTGGATGAAAAACTGCGTCAGAAACTGATGCCGGACTGCAAACTAAAAGGTGCAGCAAACTTGCTGGTAATGCCGAATGTTGAAGCAGCGAATATCAGTTACAATCTGTTACGTACTTCATCTCATGGCGTAACAATTGGCCCGATTCTGATGGGTATGAATGAATCTGTACATATTGTTACTCCTATGGCTTCTGTACGCCGTATAGTAAATATGGTGGCTTTGGCTGCTGTAGATGCCCAGCGTAAATAATCGCTGAATTCTGGAAGAATCATGCAGGCTGTCTGTGTTTTCAGACAGCCTTTTTGTGTCAATTATGGAGACAGTTTATGAGTAATGTGTCAGCACCCCAGACTGCACCTAATTATATTACCCCTTCGGGCCATCAGGCTTTACAGGATGAGCTTTATCAGCTTGTTCATAAAGAACGCCCTGAAATTGTTAATGTGGTGAACTGGGCAGCGGGTAATGGTGACCGAAGTGAAAATGGTGATTATTTGTATGGGAAACGCAGGTTGCGTGAAATTGACCGACGTATCCGCTTTCTGACTAAAAGACTGGAAGCTGCACAGGTTATTGATCCGGAAGCACGTGAACCCAGTGATCAGATTTTTTTTAGTGCTACTGTAACTATTTTACGCGGCAATGGTCAGGAGCAGACTGTACATATTGTTGGTACAGATGAAATTGATACCAGTAGAAATAAAATTTCCTGGGTTTCACCGCTTGCGCGTACTTTATTAAAAGCACATGAAGGTGATGAAGTGCGTTTGCATGGCCCTGATGGAGTGGAAAATATTGAAATATTAACAGTAGAATATATTCGCATTGAATAATGTACACATACTCATGAATAGTGTTAATATTCGTTATAAAATTTAATTTTAACAAATTATATACGTATGTATTGCTGCAAAAATATATGTATAAAATAAATTTTGTATAAATAATACAGAATTATTTCCAGTAGTTACATTTTGCGATAACAAACCCGATATCACTGCCGGATTTTTTATTATTACTGTATCCAAACATGAATCCAAAACTCGAACCGATTTTCAAACAACTCAATGCCCTTATTCTGGGCAAACAACAATTGCTGATACAAATTGTTACCTGTGTACTGGCACGCGGGCATATTCTGCTTGAAGATGTACCAGGAGTTGGTAAAACCACACTGGCGCATGCACTGGCAGCGGTACTAGGATTAAATTATCAGCGCGTACAATTTACTAACGATATGTTACCGGCTGATTTGCTGGGTGTCAGCATATTCCAGCCAAATTCCAATGAGTTTATTTTTCATCCGGGACCGGTTTTCAATTCTTTTTTACTGGCTGATGAAATTAACCGTGCTTCTCCCAAACTGCAATCGGCTTTGCTCGAAGCTATGGAAGAGGGGCAGGTATCTGTGGATGGTAAAACCTATGCGCTGCCGAAACCATTTCTTGTAGTTGCTACCCAGAATCCGACAGAACAGCTTGGTACTTACCCTTTACCTGAATCGCAGCTGGATCGGTTTATGATGTGTCTGAGTATTGGCTATCCGGCAGAAAAAGAAGAAAAACAGCTCTACATCTCTGGCGGCCGTCGCCAGTTTGTGCCACGCATTAAAGCAGTATGCAATGCGGAAATATTACAGCAATGGCAGGCAGAAGTATCCAAAATAAATTTATCTGCAGCTGCAGCGGATTATGTTTATCGGCTAGTTGCAGCTACGCGTACTCCGGGCACATTCGCAGTCGGGCTGAGTCCGCGTGCCGGATTGGCGGTAGTTCAGGCTGCAAAAGCATATGCATGGGTACAGGGAAGGGCACATGTTATTCCGGAAGATGTGAAAGCTGTCTGGGTAGCAGTAGCGGCACACCGCCTGCAACCTTTACAAAGTCAGTCCCGAAGCAGTACTTTACTTACAGGAATGCTGGACCATGTGGCTGTGGTCTGAGACACCTGCACCTACACTTATTGACGGGCACACAGCTTTGCGTGCACGTAATATACGTGTCAACCTGACACGTATGGGCTGGGGTGTGGCTATTGCCAGTTTTCTGTTATGGGTTATGGCAGTTAATTATCAGGTAAACGTAGCCCATGCACTGGTGTTCTGGTTAGTGGGCATTTTATTATTTGGTGCACTTGCCGGTGTCCGCCAGCTTACCGGGATAGTATTGGCGATTAAACCCCAACAGGAATATTTTGCCGGTAAAGAATGTGTTCTGACTTTGCGAGCCTGTGACAGCTGCAAACGTACACGCTGGTTATGGCTGCAAACAGCACAGGAAATAACCGGTACAGCCAGTGACTGGGAATTGTGGACAATTACACCAGAAAATACTGAATTTCTCTGGAAATTACCTCCGCAGCGCCGCGGTATTCTGCCACCGTTAATACTTGCCGGAGCCAGTATGGCGCCATTTGGGTTGCTGATGATTAAAACTCAATGGGAATTTACTGAAGAACTTGTGATTTTTCCAGAACCTTTAGAACATACTATTTCAGCACAGCGTAGCAGTGATGACGAACCCAGCACCCAAATCAGTCTGAGCGGTCAGGATCCGGCTTATCTGCTGCCTCATCAGAGTTCAGCTTCAATGCGGCAGATAGCATGGAAACATTATGCCAAAACAGGTGATTTATTGGATAAATATTTTGAACAGGGAGGTAAGCGGGCTGAGCCGCTACTGATTTCCTATCGGGATTATCCTCAGGGAACCAGCCTGGAAAAGATGGCGAGTATGATGTGCTATCGGGTACTGGCAGCAGATGCTATCGGGGAAAAATATATACTGGAGTTACCAAGACAGCGCTATGAGGCAACGATAGGTCAACGGACAAAATGTCTGAATGCTTTGGGTAGATGGTAATGTGGCTTGCTGATCCGGTTTTTTTACGTAAATCCCCATCTGTACGCACTCAGCTTATTCTGTTACTGATGCTGGCATGGGTATCGTTACCCTTATTATTTGAATTACCTCTGAGTGTGTGCGCTGCATTCGCTCTGTTGTGGATTGCACGCGTTGCTTTGCTGTTTACCAGTATTAAAAAATTGCCGTTATGGGCATTAATAATATTGCTGGTGGCTACTTCTGTATGGGTATATTTTCGTGTGGGAACGATTATTGGCCGGGATGCCAGTGTTTCTTTGCTCATGTTAATGATAATACTCAAGGCATTTGAAGGTGAAACCTTACGCGACTGGCAAATATTATTGTTAGCTCAGCTAGTACTGATGGGCGGCGGTCTGCTGTTTAATCAAAGTATATTAATGGCCCCCTGGCTGATTGTAGCGTTGTTCTGCCTGATTTCATCTCTGGGATTACTTGCGGGCATCAAACCTATGACGGCAATACGGCAGGGTGCAGTAATTTTAATTCTGTCTTTTCCACTGGCCGTTATTTTATTTATAGCGATGCCGCGCAGAAATACGCCATTATGGGGTGTGCCGCAGCCGCAGCAATCATCTGTTACAGGATTGTCGGATACCCTTGAATCAGGGAGTGTCAGCAATCTGATTTTGAGTAATGAACTGGCTTTCAATGTTATCTTTGATAATAATGCTATTCCACGCAATGCTGATATGTACTGGCGTGTAATGGTAATGGGTAATAACACGGATGGAAAATGGCATGCAGTAAAAGAACAGTATACGGATGAAGATACTTTACAGCTGCCAAGCAGAGCTTTGCTGGAACAGCGTACCGACAGTAAAATGGTAGGATATGAGCTGATTATTCAGGATGATCACGGGCGATTACCGGCTCTGGATCAGCCTTTGCCTAATGAACAGTTTGGTTTCAGCCGACGAGTAGGTAACGTTGTCAGGGTCAATAATAGTCGCGAAGGTCTGCGCAGGGTACATTTATATTCTCAGATGACACCATACCTGCGTCAGCAAATGGATCAGGGTTTACTGAATTATTATACCCAGTTGCCGGATGGACTGAATCCTGAAACCCGCAGACTGGCAAAACAGCTGGCCGATAAATCTGGCGGCAGCGAAGAGTTTATCAATCATATACTAACTTATTTCAAAAGCAGTCATTTTCAATACACTCTAACCCCAAAACGGAACAATGAAACACAGAATAAAATAGATTATTTTTTATTCGAGGGACATGAAGGTTTTTGTGAAGATTATGCAGACGCTATGGTGTGGCTGGCTCGTTCAATCGGTGTACCGGCACGAATCGTAATTGGTTATCAGGGAGGAGAATATCACCCTGACAATAAGTTCTGGCAAATTCGCAGTAAGGATGCCCATGCATGGACTGAAATCTGGATTGCTGAAAAGGGTTTATGGAAACGGGTAGATCCGACCACGGCAGTTTCATCAGTGCGTATAGACAAAGGGGTGGAAAGTGCTTTACCGGCAGAACAGCGTGCCGGATTATCTTCAGCTTTTCCGTTATTACAGAAATATCTGGATAATGGTCAGTTTTACTGGCAGCAATGGGTGGTTAATTATGATAGGGGTAGTCAGAAGTCAATACTTAGCTGGCTGAATTTAAAAAATATACCTGTATATGTACTGATAATAGTCATTATAATCGCAATTGTCATTACGTCACTTCCACTGATTTTCTGGTTACGCCGTCAGGGTAATGTGCAGACTCAGCCATTAACCGATGGTATTAATCTGCTTAAGCAGACTATTGTAGAAGGTGAAGAGTCAGAATTATCTGCAATCGGTCCGCTTGAGTTACAAAATATACTGGCAGAGCATAATTTGCTTAATGAAGATTTGGCTGCTTTATTGACACAGTATATAGACTGGCAGTATGGAGCAGCAGGAATGCCAGACATGCGCAGCCAGCGCAAATGGTTGCGTAAAATGAAGAAAGCTGTACGCAGTCTGTAATTATGCCGATTATCCTGATACATCATATCGAAGTTGTCTGGATAAATTATTAAGCACAGAAACGAAAACTACCCAGCAATCAATGTTATCAAGAGCTGGGTAGTTTATTATTACATTTAATGACCATATTAATTTTTAGATCAGTCGTGTTTCCGTGTGGTCTGGAATGCCTGACTTTCCGAAATCACTACTGACAGATAACTTTTACTCGGTTCGAATAAAAGTTAAGAAATAACAATACTTTAAATTCTTTGGAATGAAAAGGAGTAATTAATGTTAATAATTAACTATTTGATTTTAAAAAATATAAAAATAGAATAGATTGTTGTTAAAAATATAATATTTTTTAATTTTGAAGTTGCTTTTAGATTGTTGATGCTGCCGGATATTTGTATCTTGCATCACTAAAATTTTATTTCATATTAATTAGCTATCTTTATGAATTAGAAAAATATTTTATGTTAAATGTATAAAAAATTTTGATGTCTATTTTCAAAATGTCAGAAGATAAAAAGAAATAAAGAATATTAACTAGCCACAACGCCAAATTTTTTTTCCTAAAATTATAAAGTTATCTAGATGATTATAAGAAATCTTAATAGTTTCATAATCACTATTTGAGCTTATGAGATTTATACCATCAACAGTTTGACGGATTTGTCTTATAAAAAAATGTTTATTGTAAGTAATAGCATATATTTCACCATCAACAGGTTCAACATCATTAGTGTTTATCATAACAATGTCATTATTTTCCAAGTTAGGAGCCATGCTGTTACCTTTTACACGCATAGCACGCAAATCATCAGGAATTAAATTTTTAGATTTGAACCAATTATTATTTATGAGCAGGGGTTCTTCAAATTCTGATAAAACCCATTTGGTATTTTCATGATTTTTTGATAAATCAATATTGTATATCATAATTTTTTTATATCCGTCACTTGGACCGGGGTTTTCAGTTGGTTTTGGATTTTCTTCTGTTTGTATTAAATTTTCCCCTGTATATAGCCATGTAACCGTTACTCCTAAAATTTTTGCTACTTCCTCTAACCGTTTTCTTTTTGGAGCTGTGGCTTTAGTCTCATCTTTATTTTCCCATAGTTGGATAGCTGTAATTGATATATTTAACTTCTCTGCTAATTCAGCTTGGGTTAAACCTTTATTAGTTCTAGCTTGTTTAATACGGCTATGAATAGTGTGCATAAATTTTGACTTATTTTTTATTTCAAATAATAAGAGATTCAAGAATACAATTAAATTATTAATTTAAATAATTATTTTTTGATTAATGTGTAAAAAAGTGCCCGCTGCATCAATCAGCGGGCCTGTTAAAAGGTTTAGATGTTATTTTTGATCATATCAATAACTTCTTTGCCTTTACCTTCGAGGATGGCTTTAGAACCATACCAGACCATGTTTTTCACATTTTCATAGCTGATTGCTGGTGGCATTATCAGTTCTTTATCACTGATTACGACATCCAGTAATGCAGGACCTTCGTGTGCAAGAAATGTTTTTACAGCGGCCTCCAGCTCAGAAGATTTGCTTACGCTTTGAGCACTGAAACCACAGCCTTCTGCAATGGTTTTGAAGTCACCGTTTTTCAGGTCAACATAGACTTCTACCAAACCTTCGCCTTTTTGTTCCTGCTCCACGAAGTTCAGGGAACTGTTGTTGAAAACAACAATTTTAATCGGCAGATTTTCCTGTTTGGCAGTAAGCAGATCACCCATCAGCATGGCTAAACCCCCATCTCCGGATAAAGAAATGACCTGTCTGCCCGGAAAGGCTTTCTGGAAACCATAAGCCTGTGGCATACCGTTTGACATGGTGCCGTGTTTAAGGCTGGTCAGGAAGCGCCGTTTGCCGTTCATGGTTAAATAGCGGGCTCCCCATAGCATTGGTGTTCCTACATCTGCGGTAATCAATGCATCATCACTGGCATACTTATCTATCAATTCGATTAGTTGCTGGGGGTGAATTGGGTGTTTGTCATCCGGAGTGGCATACGTTTCAAATTTATCCATAATTTTGGCAAATAAAGCGGTATGGTGCTCCAGAAAACTGCTGTCGTTACGAGTCTGTATTTTCGGCAAAATTGTTTGCAGAGTGGTTTTAACATCACCAACCAGCCCTAGATTAATCGGATGACGCAAGCCTAACTGAGTAGCTTCATGATCAATCTGGATGATATTGGCCTTTTCCGGATAATATTCAGACCATGCAAAGCTGCAACCGAGTAATAATAAGGTATCGCAGTTTTTGATAGCATCATAACCAGCCTTAGTACCAAACATCCCGGTCATACCCACCTGATAAGGGTTATCCCAGGCAATGCTGTCTTTAGCACGGGAAGTGTGTACAACTGGTGCCTTTAGTTTTTCTGCCAGTGCAATTACTTCATCATGTGCATCTTTAGCGCCAAAACCAGCGTAAATGGTGATTTTATTTCCCTTATTAATCGCTTTAACCAGTTCTTCGATTTCGTTATCATTCGGACGGGTGACTGGCTGTGGGTGCCATATTTTTACTGGTTTCTCAGCTACTTCCATTTTGCTGATGTCGCTGGGCAGAATAACAACGGCTACACCGCGTTTATTAATGGCAGCTTGTGTGGCCTGAGTGAATATACGCTGAGCTTCTTCCGGCTGGTTTACCATCTGGCAGAAAACGCTTGTATCCTGATAGACCTTGAGGAAATCCACTTCCTGCGGGAATCCGGTGCCCATAGAAGTGGCGGCCAGCTGACTGGCAATAACAATTACTGGTGCATTATTGCGGTTGGATTCGTATAAGCCGTTAATCAGATGCAAGCTGCCGGGACCGCAGGAACCGGCACATGCAGTAAGTTTGTTTGTAATCAGAGCTTCAGCGCCGGCAGCAAAGGCAGCTGCTTCTTCGTGACGTGTATGCACCCAATTAATGCTACTTTTTTCTATCGCTTTGCCAACAAAGTTCAGCGTATCACCGATAATGCCGTAACAGTTGCTGACACCGGCTTCGGTAAGAACATCAACCAATATTTCTGATACAGTTTTCGTTTTAGACATGCTGTATTTCCTCTTAAAATTGATTATTTATTTCAAAAATAATAAAGTAAATATTTTCTTGCTATTTATTTATATAACCATATGTTATAAATAAATAAAATTTTATATTAATTCTTTATCAATATTGTTTGTATTGTAATATTGTGTAATCAACAAAACAAGATTATTGTTGAAAATCATTTAAAAGCGATATTTTCGAATAAATTTTTATAAAAATGGCAGCCTTTCTGTTTTGCCGGCTGCCAAAAAAACTGCTTAATAATCAGATTGCGCGGTCATCAAACAATGGAATGCGGGTAATCCGGCTAATGCTGTGCATATAATCCAGCACTGGCGCAGTCCATTCGATTCCTTTGACCATAGTCATATTGCGCAGTAAGGGAAATAAAAGAATATCTTCCATTCCGAAAGTACCATTACTACCATGATCATTCACAATTAACGGCGATAGTGCAATCAGATCGGCATTGAACCGGTTAATATAGGTCTGACTGTTTTGTAAATGGTGCTGAAAATCACCAAAAATAGCTGTTTTTTTGTTGATGAAATAGTTGATGGCATTCTGAGTAGCAAACTCAGGCAGGTTAATACTGGTGCAGCGCGGTAAAGTCAGGAAATTACGGTAAGTATCAACAATTTTTATCCAGCCTTCAATTTCAGGACGTACAGTATTGTTTATAAGAGCAGTACCAGAAAGCTGATCAATGTAGTGAACGATATCTAGACTTTCACCCATGGCAGTACCATCATTTTTTACCAGAATCGGTACCATTTTTTTTCCGATTAATTTATTCGGAGTGTCTTCGTCATCATTCAGCAGATAGATATTTTCTACCGGTACTATTTTTTTACCGAATATCATTCTGGCTCGTACACAGTAGGGACAATGGTCATAAATATAAAGTTGCATTCAGATTTCCTTTTCGGATTTAGTGTGTTGATTAAATGTACAATATACAAAAAATATCATGTTTTAATATTTATACTGATAGTTTCGTATTGTTAAATAAGCGATAAATACTGTCAGGTAACAATAATACTGATTAAAATAATCTGTTATTGTAGATTGTGTATTACAAATATTAATTAATATTATACATATATTAATTAAACTTAGTTTACGGTTTTTTCATGAGTTGCGATGTCTTTAATCAAAATCTGGATTTTTTTCAAAACTTACAATTACATTTGGCTGATGCCCTGGCAAAAGAAGATGGTACTGCGGGGTTTGTAACAGATGAATGGTCTGGCAAATTGGGAAACGGGCGCAGTATGGTGCTCAAACAAGGAGCTGTGTTTGAACAGGCTGGCGTTAATTTTTCTCATGTTAAAGGTACCGCTATGCCGGCTTCAGCTGTGCGTAAACGCCAGTATCTGGCAGGAGCTCCTTATGAAGCAATGGGGGTATCACTGGTGGTACATCCGTGTAATCCATATGTACCTAC
This sequence comes from Snodgrassella sp. W8158, assembly GCF_016100435.1. Classification (NCBI taxonomy): domain Bacteria; kingdom Pseudomonadati; phylum Pseudomonadota; class Betaproteobacteria; order Neisseriales; family Neisseriaceae; genus Snodgrassella; species Snodgrassella sp. W8158. The sequence continues at coordinate 285,011 of NZ_JACFSM010000002.1, forward strand.
CAGTCATGCGAATGTACGCTTATTCATTGCATATCCGGAACGCAGTAACCCGGTCTGGTGGTTTGGCGGCGGTTTTGATTTGACCCCCTTTTATCCATTTATTGAAGATGTGGTGCATTGGCATAAGGTTGCTTATGATGCATGTCTGCCTTTTGGTGAAGCGGTATATTCAGAATTCAAAAAGTGGTGTGACCGTTATTTCTATCTGCCTCACCGGCAGGAACAGCGAGGTGTAGGCGGATTATTTTTTGATGATTTAAACCGCTGGGATTTTGCTCGTTGTTTTGCTTTTATACGAGCAATAAGTGCTGCTTATTTACAAGCTTATCTGCCTATTGTGGCGCGGCGCAAAAATATGGATTTTGGCGAGCGTGAACGTCAGTTTCAGTTATACAGGCGCGGACGTTATATTGAATTTAATTTATTGTGCGACAGAGGCACTCAGTTTGGTTTACATGCCGGTGGGCGAACAGAATCTATTCTGATGTCTATGCCGCCTTTAGCCCGCTTTGAATATCAGTATGAACCGGTACCTGGTTCTGCTGAAGCCGGTCTGGCCGGATATTTACAGGCGCGTGACTGGCTGACAGAAGCAGAAAACTGTCTGGTTTGATTAGTAAAATTATTATATATACTGTTTAACTTTGTTTTTTGTTCAATCCTTGCTGGCAGGATAGTGCTGTAAGCAGACACAGGCAAATTGGCATTATCATGTCGGGCGTAATATTGGTTATTTCCAATACAAATAATATGGCGGTAAGAGGCATTTTTTGCTGTACTGCCAGAAAAACGGTAGCTCCGGTCACAACTGCGGCGACTATGGGAACAGGTGGCAGCATGCTGTTCCATGCAGTGGCTGCCAGTAATGCAATCAGACCGCCAAGCATCATCGAAGGAGTAATAAATCCCCCGTATGATCCGGCACGGGTGGCCAGTAGAAGCGCCAGCCATTTACCGATTAATAGTGCCAGAGCATAATGCCAGCTTATCTGGTCATTAAATAAGAGTTCATTACCGGCTTTTCCGTTACCAAGTATCTCCGGCAGTTGCATGGACAAAACCCCGATGAGTATAAAGGCACCGATACTGATAAAGATCAGCTTAGGGCTGGTACGCACAGCCGGTTTGCAACAGGCGAGCTGGTATTGTAACAGCCATGAGAATGCAACAATCAGTGGTCCCAGCAACAACGACCAGATTAACAGTGGACTGTTCAGGGTAATTGCCGGTAGCTGATAGGCTGGCTGGCTGCCCAGTCCGATCCGGCCTACCCATGCAGCGGTTGTACAGCAGATTAAAGCCGCAATAACAGTATTGCGCTGGAAACTGAATAATAAAGTTTCCAGTGCAAACAGAGCACCGGCCAGAGGTACATCAAAAACCGCGGACAGACCGGCGGCTGCACTACAGGCAAGCAGGACTTTTCTCTCTTCTGTACTGATGTTAAATCGCCGGCCGATAAAATCTGCAATGGCTGAACTGATTTCACGTGGCGCTGTCTCACGTCCGAGAGGTGAACCCATGCCTACTGTGAATATCTGTAACATACCATGAAAGAAAGTAGAAACTAACGGTATAGGTGTGGCATTGTTGCCTATTGCCTCTTTGATATCAACCAGTTTAGGAGCAAAACGGTGCAGCAGGTACCAGCCGGTGCCCGCTATTACGCCACATGCACTTAATGCAAGTAAACGATGTATGGCTGTGGTTTGTTCGACAATATTACGAAATGTGATGCCGTCTGTACGGACTATTCCGTACACTAACTGCTGAATTAAATGCAATAATCCGATAAGTGACACGCCTGCCACGCCAGCGATGGCACCACAAAATAGTAATAAGGCAATCAGTTTCGGATTTAATCTGAACATGGCATGATAAATTTGCGATAAATCAAAGGTACTATTGCATTTTAAATAACGATATTGTAAACGACAGCACAGAATTTGCCGAATTTTGGCACTCGTCTGTGTTAAAATCAGAATATTTTGTCAGGAATTTAAAGGAAGTATTACGGTGATCAGTACCAATAAAATTACGATGCAGTTTGGCGCGAAGCCTTTGTTTGAGAATGTATCGGTTAAGTTCGGTGGGGGCCATCGTTATGGGTTGATTGGTGCCAATGGTTCGGGTAAATCAACTTTTATGAAGATTCTCGGTGGTGATCTCGAACCTACTAGTGGTGAGGTGGCCATTGATCAGGGTCTGCGTCTGGGTAAGCTGAGACAGGATCAGTTTGCGTATGAGGATATGCGCGTACTGGACGTGGTACTGATGGGGCACACAGAAATGTGGGCAGCCATGACAGAACGCGACGCCATTTATGCTAATCCGGATGCTACTGAAGATGATTATATGCACGCGGCCGATCTGGAAACAAAATTTGCCGAGTATGACGGCTACACAGCTGAGGCACGGGCGGGAGAATTACTTGCCGGTGTCGGTATCGATGAACATCTGCATAATGCCAGCATGAGTGAAGTTGCACCGGGTTTTAAACTGCGTGTATTACTGGCACAGGCACTGTTTTCCAAACCGGATGTGCTGTTGCTGGATGAACCGACCAATAATCTGGATATTAATACTATTCGCTGGCTGGAAGGTGTGTTGAACAGCTATGAATCCACCATGATTATTATTTCGCACGACCGCCATTTTCTGAATGAAGTATGTACTTATATGGCCGATGTGGACTATGGTGGCATTACTCTGTATCCGGGCAATTACGATGATTATATGCTTGCCTCTACACAGGCACGTGAACGTACTTTAAAAGATAATGCTAAAGCTAAGGAAAAACTTCAGGAATTACAGGAGTTTGTGGCACGTTTTTCTGCCAATAAATCCAAGGCAAGACAGGCAACCAGCCGGGCGAAACTGGCTGATAAAATTAAGGCAGATATGGTGGAAGTGAAACCTTCCAGCCGTCAAAGCCCGTTTATCCGCTTTAATTTTGATGATAAGAAAAAGCTGCATCGGCAGGCGCTTGAAGTTGAGGATTTATCAAAACGTTTTGACCGGCAATTGTTTAAAAAGCTGAATCTGATGCTTGATGCCGGTGAACGTCTGGCAATTATCGGTCCTAACGGTGCCGGTAAATCTACACTGCTGAAATTACTGGCTGGTGCATATAATGAAGCATACACTGATGGCATTAAAGCAGATAGCGGTACTATAAAATGGGCAGAGAAAGCACAGGTTGGCTATTACCCGCAAGATCATGAAAATGATTTCGATGTATCTATGACTTTGACTGAATGGATGCGTCAGTGGGGCAAGGAAGGCGATGATGAGCAGGTGATTCGCGGTACTTTAGGCCGTCTGCTTTTTGGCAGTAATGAAGTCGGCAAGCAGGTACAGGTACTTTCCGGTGGTGAAAAAGGCCGTATGCTATATGGTAAACTGATTTTGCAGGAACCTAATGTGCTGGTAATGGATGAACCTACAAATCACATGGATATGGAAAGTATTGAGGCGCTGAATATGGCGCTGGAAAAATTCCCGGGTACTCTTGTGTTTGTTTCTCATGACCGCCAGTTTGTTTCCAGTCTGGCTACACAGATTATTGAGCTGGATGGTGAAGGTGGTTATGAATATTATCTGGGTGATTATGAAGGTTATCTGGCTAAAAAAGGTGTAGTTTAATATTTGTAAGCTGCCTGTGTTTACAGGCAGTTTTTTATATGGGAAAAAAATGAATACCGGCAAAAGTAACCCAGTTGAGCTGATTGAATGTAATGAAAAGGAACATGCGGCAGCCATTCTGGCGCTGTTTAACGATACTATCGCCACCTCAACTGCACTGTATGATTATGAGCCCCGTTCACTATCATTTATGCATGGCTGGTTTGCAGCTAAACGTGAGCGCAATTTTCCGGTTATCGGTGCAGTTAACGGTCAGGGTGAACTGATGGCTTTTGCTTCATGGGGTGCATTCCGTGATTATCCTGCCAATAAATATACGGTGGAACACAGTGTATATGTGCGTAATGACTGTCGCCGGCAGGGGCTGGCACGCAAACTGATGCAGGAACTGATTGTACGTGCACGTCAGGCTGATTTACATGTGTTAATGGGTGTGATTGATGCAGCCAATGACAGCAGTATTGCTCTGCATGAACAGCTTGGCTTCAAACATGTTGGCACATTGCCTCAGATTGGTTTTAAATTTGGTCACTGGCTGGATGCGGCACTTTATCAGTTAATTCTGGATACACCAGCTCAGCCTGTCGATGGTTAATAGTAACTCGGCTTTTTACAAAGCTCGCCATCAATACAAAATCATATCTTAGCCGGTTTTAAGCCACCAGTGCACAGTTACCAAACCCAGAATAGTCAGCAGTAAAGAACCGCCTGTATGCAGCAGTATATGTGTTACTGCCAGAGTATAACGTTGTGACAAAAGCATTTGCACGGCTTCGAGTGAGAAGGTGGAAAACGTAGTCAGCCCGCCGAGAAAACCAGTAATAACAAACAGACGCCATTCCGGAGCGATCTGGGTAAAATGTATACACAATGCACTGAACAGACCAATCAGATAAGCACCGATCCAGTTTGCCAGCAGTGTGCCATAGGGCAAACCGGAATGAAGCGTATTCAGCGAGATTCCCAGAAGCCAGCGCATGATGGCACCCAGAGCTGCGCCGGCAGCAATGGCAAATAAAGATAAATACATAATCAATCCAATCATACAACGAATATACAATTAATAATTTTAAACTAAAGCCGGACATGCCATATTGCCTTCTGCTGCTGAAATGACTACGCTAGTGTTTTTAGACATATAGAAAGTATCAATATGGATCTGACTGAAACCAAAATTTCCAGTAAAGAAGTTTATCGCGGTTCCTTTTTAAATGTTTCAGAGGACACTGTTCGTTTACCCAATGGCAACCAGGCACAGCGGGTAGTTGTACAGCATCCGGGTGCCGCGGCTGTACTTGCGGTTACGGCTGAGCAAAAAGTGGTATTGGTACGACAGTGGCGCTATCCGGTAGGTGAGGCTTTACTGGAAATCCCGGCAGGTAAGCTGGACGGAAAAAATGAAGATCCTGCGCATGCTGCTTTGCGCGAGCTGGCTGAAGAAACCCCTTATACTGCTGCTGAAGTAAAACTGATACATACTTTTTATACTGTTCCCGGTTTCGGTGATGAAAAAATGTATCTTTATCTGGCTGAAAATGTGCAACCAAATAGTGCTCTGGCGGCGGATGAAGATGAAATTATTGAACCAGTGTTGCTCAATCGTGAGCAAGTGCGTTCGGCACTGGCAAATAATCAGATTCATGATGGAAAAACGCTGATTGCTTTGCAGTACTGGTTGTTATATTGTTAATAAATTTATATTTGTCATGAAAATAATCCCGTTACCCGCTCTTTCTGATAACTATATCTGGCTGTTGCAGCAAGAAAATCAGGCTATAGTAATTGACCCGGGCGAAGCACCTGTTGTCATAAATTATCTGACTGAACACAACCTGACCCTGGATGCTATCTGGCTTACTCATTCTCATTATGACCATATTGATGGGGTGGCGGAATTAAAAAAACATTATTCGCAATGCCAGATTACCGGTTGCATTGATTGGCATATTGTGAATATACCCGTAACTGAAGGCAGTAAATTTCAGGTATTCGGTCAGCATGTAACAGTTTGGCATATTCCCGGGCATACTACAGATCATTTGGCTTATTTAGTATGCGATTCTGTCGGTCGTTACAGAGTATTTTGTGGTGATACGCTGTTCAGTGCAGGCTGCGGACGAGTGAATGGGACTATGGCACAATTGTTCAGCAGTTTGCAGCGTTTAAACAGTCTGCCGCCTGATACCTTGTTTTATCCGGCACATGAATATACCGCAGCAAATTTGAAATTTGCACAAGCCGTTGAACCGAATAATTCTGCAATCAGAAAAGCATTAGTACAGGCAGATAAATTACCTACCTTACCGGTAAGTCTGGCACATGAACGCACAATCAATCCTTTTTTGCGTACCAGTCAACCGGAAGTGATTGCCACATTACGCCAAAAAGGCCTCTCAGAGCAGCAGCTTGCCCAACCATTGGCAGTGTTTACTTATTTAAGGGAGTGGAAAAATCATTTTTAAAATTAATCACAATGTGACTTTTTGCATGTTATGATTATTTCAACATAATAACGAAGGAATAAATGAGTTGAAACTGAGCTAAAGAATGGCGACTGATAATCTCAGCCGGCATATAAAGCTTTCAATTTATCTGAATATGAAAAAATCATCATATTGCATGGACTGGACTAAGTTGCTCAGTACCCAGCGCTTTAAGCCGGAAAATGGGTGTATTGTGCCTACAGTGACCGCTTCAAGTGAAGAGGGGGCGGATGCACTGCGTACTGATTTTCATATTGATTATGATCGTGTGGTTTTTTCCAGTGGTTTTCGCCGTCTCGCCCGTAAAACGCAGGTTCATCCGTTTGCCTTACATGACCATACGCATAATCGTCTGACTCATAGTGTTGAAGTTGCCAGTGTCGGGCGCAGTCTTGGAAATCGAGTCGGTGTAATGCTGAATGCCGGACATTTCCTGCCATCTGGCAGCCATGCTGCTGATATCGGGGCGATTGTACAGGTTGCCTGTCTGGCTCATGATTTCGGTAATCCGCCATTTGGTCATACAGGTGAAGATGCATTGCGTGAATGGTTCCGTGATCCGCAGCATGCTCATTATTTACAGGAATTAAGCAATACAGAACGCAATGATATCGAAACTTATGAAGGAAATGCACATAGCTTGCGTCTGGTAGCCAGTCTGGAAATGTATCAGAATGATGGCGGAATGCGTCTAACTGCTGCTGTTATCGGTGCTTTAATTAAGTATCCGTGGACCAGTTCTGCACCGCATAGGCGGAATAAATTCAATATTTATCAGACTGAGTTGCCCTTTATGCGTTGTATTGCAGAACAGCTGGGGTTACCGCAAACCGGTGAAAATCAGTGGATGCGCCATCCGCTTTCATATTTAATGGAAGCTGCTGATGATATTTGTTATGCCTTGCTGGATTTGGAAGATGCTGTCGAAATGGGATTATTACAGGTGGCAGACGTAGAGCAAATTCTATCCAGGCTGACAAATAAAGAATATTTCTGGCAGTCTTATAGCAGTCAGGAGCGTTGTGCCCGCTTGCGCGGAATTGCCATCGGAAGAGCAGTAGACGATATTGCACATACTTTTATTAAGCATCATCGGGATTTATTGAACGGTTCATTTCGCGGTAAGGATTTGCTTGCTCTGGCTAGTCCGGATGTTAGTGAAGCTCTGAACGCTGCAAAAGAGCTGGCTCGCACACGTATATTCCGCCATCAAAGTAAGCTCATTACTGAAATTGCTACTTTTCCTTGTCTGGGTTCGATACTGGGTTTGCTTGTACCTGCGGTGCATGCCTTTATTAAAACCGATCAGCTTAGTAAAAGGCAAGAGCTGGCATTGTCATTATTAAAAGAACAAAAACTGGATAAAAAGGATGGTTTATATCTGGGATATATGAAAGTTCTGGATTTTGTAGGTGGTATGACTGACAATACTGCGGCAAAGCTGGCGCGTGAAGTATCCGGAATCGGAATGCTGTAGATTTTTTTGCTTATATAGTTGCAAAATAAATATATAAAAATCAAGATATTTATCTATTTGTTTTCATTTTTATCTATTTTTGGCTTGCCAAAAGACCATTTATTGCGTATTATCGCGCTTCTTGATTTTCGGTGACTCTTAAACGAGTTCGAAAGCAGTGCACCCGTAGCTCAGTTGGATAGAGTATCTGGCTACGAACCAGAGGGTCGGGCGTTCGAATCGCTCCGGGTGCACCATCAAGCTAATGCGCCCATCGTCTAGCGGTTAGGACATCGCCCTTTCACGGCGGTAACCGGGGTTCGATTCCCCGTGGGCGTGCCAGATTTTAAAACCTGTTTGATTTTTCAAACAGGTTTTTTATTTTAGTTTGAAATATTACTGGTTTAATTGTTTAGTCCTGAAAATATAACTGCTGAATTTAGTTATTAAATTTTTCAGGTTTCACTGGAGCTGTTAATACAGATAAATATTTTATACGCCCAAATAAGCAGACCGTTGAGATAGCCACCGTTGCAAATGTTTATTGACTACTTCAGGTTGCTGGCTAATCAGAACAGGCGCTAAATCACGTGCTTTTTCCAGTATGGGCAGATCTTCTTCCAGATTAGCAAAACGCAGCATCGGCACACCACTCTGGCGTGCTCCTAGAAACTCTCCCGGTCCGCGAATATTCAAATCTTGTCGGGCAATTTCAAAGCCGTCGGTATTTTCATAAATTACTTTCAAACGTGCTTTGGCAACATCACTAAGAGGTTCACTGAATAACAATACACAGCGGCTGGCTGCTGCTCCACGTCCCACCCGACCGCGAAGCTGATGCAATTGTGCCAGTCCCATACGTTCAGCATGTTCTATTACCATCAGACTGGCATTGGGTACATCTACACCAACTTCAATCACTGTTGTAGCTACCAGTACCTGAATACTGCCTTCAACAAATGCTGTCATAACAGCTGCTTTTTCTGCCGGCTTGAGCCGTCCATGTATTAAGCCTATATTCAGTTCCGGTAACGCCGTCTGTAATTGAGCAACTGTATCCACGGCAGTTTGCAATTGCAGTACTTCAGATTCTTCAATTAACGGGCAGACCCAGTATACCTGCCGGCCTTGTGCACAGGTATGCTTTACCAGTTTTTCAACTTCCTGACGGCGGGCCGTGTTTACCAGACGGGTTATAACAGGTGTTCGTCCGGGAGGCAGTTCATCAATGACAGAAACATCCAGATCGGCAAAAAAACTCATTGCCAGTGTGCGTGGTATTGGTGTGGCGGACATCATCAGCTGATGTACATCTTCACCTTTATTTTTTAATGCCAGACGCTGGACAACACCAAATCTGTGTTGTTCATCAACAATAATCAGGCCTAGATTATGAAAAGTAACATCATCCTGAAATAGAGCATGCGTACCTATTGCCAGCTGGGCAGTACCATCTGCCAGTTCTTTCCTTGCTTCATCACGGGCTTTTTTGCGCATACTGCCTGAAAGTCTGGCAATCCGGATTCCTAAAGGTGAAAACCATTGTGTAAATTTCAGATAATGTTGTTCAGCCAGAATTTCTGTGGGTGCCATGACCGCTACCTGAAAACCGGCTTCTATTGCTATTGCCGCTGCCAGAGCACAAACAATGGTTTTACCGCTGCCCACATCTCCCTGTAGTAAACGGTGCATTGGGTGTGTCTGGGCTAAATCATCAGTGATTTCAGCAAGAGCACGTTGCTGAGCTTCTGTTAAGGTAAAACTCAGGTTAGCCAGTAAATGCTCACTAATATGGCCGTTACCAGTTAAAGCTTTTGTATGCCCGTTTAAGCGTTGCTGGCGTGCCAGCCTCATGGATAACTGCTGAGCCAGCAATTCATCAAATTTCAGTCTTTGCCATGCCGGTAAAGTACCTTCATGTAAATCATGCGCAGTGTACTCTGGTGGTGGAGAGTGCAGAAAAATCAAGCTTTCCAGCAGGGGAGGTAATTGTAACTGCTGTAATAATTCAGCCGGCAGTGTATCATCTGCCGGCAAGTGCTTGAGTGCAGCCTGAATCAGCCGGCGAAGAGCAGGCTGGTTTAGTCCGTTAACGGAGGGATAAACCGGAGTAAGGCTTTCTGCCAGTCCTTTATCAATATCAGTGCGAATTTTTGGGTGCACCATCTCATCGCCAAAAAAACCATGTCTGATTTCACCCAGAGCCCGAATCACATTACCTTCTGCCAGTTGTTTTTGCTGATTAGGATAAAAATGTAAAAATCTCAGGTACAAGACATGTCCGGATACGTCCTGAACTTGTACTACCAGCTGTTTGCGCGGACGAAGTTGTATTTGCTGATGAATAACAGTAGCTTCAATCTGTACCGGCACTCCGTTCTGTGCATCAGCAATCGGCGTAATATGTGTCTCATCTTCATAGCGTAACGGTAAGTGTAAAGCCAAATCCCAAATATTAGTAATATTGAGTTTGGTCAGTTTGGCAAGCGTATTGGCACTTACTGGAAAGGGAAAATCAGCAGCAGACATAGTGACAAACAGTAAAAGCATATTACAACATGGTTACGATAGCATGTTTGCACATATAGCGCTAATCTGACCACTTTAATCATATTTAAAGAATTGATCAGAATATCAAATTAATACACTGTGTATTTTGATTAAAAAATAAACCCGTTTCGCTATCCAGACAGCGAAACGGGTACTTTGACAGAATGAATTAATCTTGTCGCTCTACCTGTGTTACATCACGTACAGCACCGGTATCAGCACTTGTAGTCATGGCTGCATAGGCACGTAAAGCAACAGAGACATGACGCTGACGTTTAACAGGTTTCCATGCACGAGCACCACGACTTTCCATTTCTGTGCGGCGTTGTACCAACTCTGCATCAGATACAGCCAGATGTATCCGGCGTTCAGGAATATCAATTTCGATAATATCTCCTTCCTGTACCAGCCCGATATTGCCGCCTTCGGCAGCTTCAGGAGAGGCGTGGCCAATCGAAAGCCCCGAGGTGCCCCCGGAAAAACGACCGTCTGTAAGCAGAGCACATGCTTTACCCAAACCTTTAGATTTCAGATAACTGGTCGGATAAAGCATTTCCTGCATTCCGGGACCGCCTTTAGGACCTTCATAACGGATAATAACCACATCACCAGCTACTATTTGATTACTTAGAATGGCTTCAACAGCCTCATCCTGACTTTCAAACACCCGGGCGCGGCCGGTAAATTTAAGGATACTATCATCTACCCCAGCCGTTTTAACTACACAGCCGCGTTCTGCGAGATTACCGAATAACACAGCCAGACCGCCGTCCTGAGAATAAGCATGCTGTTTATCACGGATACAGCCATTTTCACGATCCAAATCCAGAGAAGGCCACATCGCGTTTTGTGAGAAAGCCTCAGTTGAACGGATTCCGCCCGGTGCAGCCCGATACCGTTGTATTGCCTCAGTATTGTTCTGATTGCTTACATCCCAGTGCTTAATCGCATCTGCCAGAGTAGGCATATGTACAGTATGTACACTGGTATCAAGTAAACCAGCATGATTAAGCTGGGATAAAATGGCCATAACACCTCCGGCACGATGCACATCTTCCATGTGATATTTTTGTGTAGCCGGAGCCACTTTACACAGGCAGGGTACATGGCGGCTTAACTGATCAATATCAGCCATTTTAAAATTAACACCGGCCTCGGTGGCGGCTGCCAGCAAGTGTAATACCGTATTGGTAGAACCACCCATAGCAATATCCAGACTCATAGCATTATTAAAAGCTGCCTTAGTTGCAATACTGCGCGGAAGCACACTACAGTCATCCTGTTCATAATAGCGTTTGGCTAATTCAACAATACGCCGGCCTGCTTCAAGAAAAAGTTCTTTACGTAATGCATGAGTAGCGAGTAAAGAACCATTACCGGGTAAGGATAAACCCAGAGCTTCAGTCAGACAGTTCATTGAATTAGCTGTAAACATACCAGAGCATGAACCGCAGGTAGGGCAGGCACTACGCTCCACTTGTGCAACCGTTTCATCGCTGATTTTATCGTTACCAGCCTCAATCATTGCATCAATCAGATCCAGCTTGCGGATTTGTTGCTCACCATTGGTGGCAGCGATAATTTTACCCGCCTCCATCGGTCCACCGGAGACAAAAATAGTCGGAATGTTCAGGCGCATAGATGCCATCAGCATTCCCGGAGTAATTTTGTCACAGTTGGATATACACACCAGTGCATCAGCACAATGTGCGTTGACCATATATTCCACACTATCCGCAATCAGGTCGCGTGAAGGCAGGCTATAAAGCATTCCTTCATGTCCCATAGCGATGCCATCATCAACCGCAATGGTGTTAAATTCCTTGGCAATACCGCCAGAACGTTCGATTTCACGTGCTACCAGCTGACCTATATCGTGCAAATGCACATGTCCGGGAACAAACTGGGTAAAAGAATTGGCTATGGCAATAATGGGTTTGCCAAAATCATTATCAGCAACACCTGTTGCACGCCAGAGCGCACGTGCACCGGCCATATTACGCCCATGTGTAGAAGTTTGTGAACGGTATTGTGGCATTATGCATTCCCTTGTATTGGTTTTTATCTGTAAATGTAAAACAACTGCCAGCATGGTACGCAGGCAGTTGATGTTTGTAAACTTAGAACTGAGTTGATTATATAATTTTAACAAGTTAATTTCATACTACACAGAAATTAATATTGCTGAAAAGATATATCAGTATGTAATATTCTTAAGTATATAAAATTATTTTTTTATGACAATTGTTTTGGCCAAATAATCTTGGAGAGTACGACGATTGGCCTCTGTTCTGAACAGCATAAAAAAACAAATAAATGTAATTAAATAGTTAAATATTTTCTCAGTAGATTCAGGATTAAGGTTAAAAATTTCAATCAATAAGTATGAAAAAATAATGATAATTGTTTGAAACAAAATTTCACGAATTAATACAGTACCGACAAATCCCGGATTGCGTCCGTCAAGGTTAATAACTTTAATTTTCATAATGCGCTTACCAAATGACTGACCAGTTTTACTCATCATAATCCATTGTGCTGTGATAAATGGTATTGAAGGTATTAAAATACATATGATCAACACTAGGTAATCTAGGTAATTTATTTGCATAGATACTGACTGGGAACCCTCATGAAATACATATAGCAGTGCAGCCAAAAATATACATAGAGAATATAAAACAGCGTTAATTATATACGCAGCGCTCCTTTCCCATGGACTGGCAAGTTCAACTTCTATTTCCGAATCATGAAAATCATCATAATCATAATTATTCTTTGAAAAATTCTTCTGAGTATTGGGCATAGTGTATTTCCTTAAAATTTGTTAAAAAAGTATTAAAGAAATGTATTGTTGCTCAAACATTAGTCGTAAGTACTTTTATAAAAACAAATTTAAATAATATTAAATTATAAATAGGTTAAATGTAGTAAATTATTTTATTTTGTTCCCTGTCAATCGTCAATCATTTGTTTTCAATATTTATTTTTCTATTTGTTATGAAAAAATATTCAATTAGTGAATTTTTAGCAAATTTTTTAATAATATATAAATATTTTATTTATTATTTTAAAATATTCAATTTATATCAATATCAAATAAAATGAATTAATTTGAGGTTAGCTTGAGTAAGATACAGGATTTTACAAAAATACAAGGTTTGAATGAAAAAGATGATATTTCTACACAAGATTATCTTGTTGCAACTTCATTACAACACGTGATAGCAGGTATGATCAATATACAATTATTTCTTGCTCCTGCAATTGTCATGTATATTATTTTATATATTCGTCCTTATTCTAATATTTTTTTCTATATTACTTTTGTTTGTATTATATTTTTAATAATTTTTCCAGCCTGGGAGAGTTACCGGATGCGGACACAGTGGCAGTTTATAGGTAAAAAGATAATGGGTTCAGGGTAATACACCTTAATATTAGGTTGTCTGATTTTTGGATTAATGTGATAAAAAGAGAGATCATTTATTATTTATATATAATTTTTCTTGTAATGACTATTTTTATTTACCAGTTCCGTATAATGAGGTTTTGTGGATTTTTTCTTACTGACGTTGCTTAAGCTATGGTCATTATTAATGACACTTCCATTATTATTTATCATTCTTTTGATAAATATATTCAATTTAACGTGTCTATATCGACTATTTTCAGATAAATTTTTATCTATCACTTTACAGGATAAACTTGCAAAAACCAAAGTAGTACAAAATATTTCAAAATAGCTTTATAAAAAATATATTAATATTATTTGAGTAATTTTAAATTTAGTCAGCCTCAAGAAATTTTAATTTTTCCTGAGGCTTATTAGTTATTTAATTTTTACAACGATTGTATTAGCCAAAAAGTCTTGCAGTGTACGATAATTTGATTTTCTTATAAATAACATAATTATACAAATAAAAAGAAATAGAGTTGAAAATTCAGTGAATATACTTAAAATCCTATATAAATAATCTAAAAACTTATCAATAAAATTCAGGTATATACCAATATTTTTAGCAGGTTCCATTTCACTGAAATATACATATATTCCTACTAATTTAAACAAAAGGATAAGAGTAATGAATATATAAAAAATTTCACGGATTAATACTGCATTGAAAAAGCCAGCTTTCTCACCATTCTTTTTAATAACTTTGATTTTCATTAATCGCTTACCAACAGATTGGCCTGTTAAACTCATTTGTATAAATTGAAACACAACATAAATGAGTAAAGGTAATATGATATATAAGAATATTCGTAATGGTTGATGTACACCTCCCTCAAACTCATCATCCATAAATAAGAATGAAAAAATAGATCTTATTGGCTTATCAGTTGTATAATCTGCAAAAATCCATAATTCAAAAGGATTTATAATATTTTGTGAATAATTCGATTCATAATCAGTTTGAAAATTGTAAACATGTAAAGCAATGTAAAATATAAAATAATATATTACATAATTAATCAGATATGCTGTAACTCTTTTCCATGGCGGAGCCAGTTCAACCAGGCCGCCTTTTTCTGTCATTAAAAAATTATGTTTATCATTTAATGCTGATGATTGTTGAGTACGGGACATAAATTTTATAAATCTCCTAGTGTGAAATCAAATTTCAATATGCTTATAAATCAGCAATGTTTTAAGTTAATTTTTATAAAAAATAATATTATATATTTACATAATATTATTTGGTAACAATATCAGAATTTATTTATATTTCATTAGATTTATTTGGTAAATATGGTTTTTTTATAAATAAAAACAGATATTTATAAATAAAATATCTGTTTTATGATGTAGCTAATCCGTTTTTATATTATGCAGGTGTTCTCAACTCAGCTGAGAGTTTATCCAGAATACCATTAATGAATTTGTAGCCATCGGTACCACCAAAGGTTTTAGTAATTTCGATAGCTTCATTGATAATTACCGGATGGGGTGTTTCCGGCATGGCAGAAAGTTCATGGCAGGCCATCAGCAGTACAGCCCGTTCAACCGGATTAAGCTCATCTTCGTGGCGGTCCAGCAGAGGACGGATCCGTTTCATGTAATCACGCTGATTATTATAGGCACCAAAAAATATCTGGGTAAACAATTCTTCATCAGCTTTGGCGAAATATTCATTATCACGAATATTCTGCGCAATAATAGCAGCTGATTCTTCGTTATTCAGTTGTGCCTGATATAAAGCCTGAACAGCAAACTGACGGGCACGACGACGTGGTGTAATCATTGACATGTATACAATGTCCTTGTTTAATAAATAATCAATATTGAATTTTAAGCAGATTGGCCATTTCTACTGCCACTATAGCCGCTTCACTGCCTTTATTGTGCATACGTGCCAGTGCCTGAGCATCGTTTTCGGTAGTCAGTATTGCATTGGCAATGGCTATATTGTGATCCAGACTAACTCGGGATACACCTGCAGCAGCTTCGTTGGACACCAGCTCAAAATGATAAGTCTCACCGCGGATAACCACTCCGATGGCCACCAAAGCATCAAATTTGCCGCTACCAGCCATGCTTTTCAATACTAGAGGTACTTCTAAAGCACCTGGCACAGTAGCCAAAGTTATATCGCTCTCTTTAACCCCCAGTTTAACCAAGCGGTTGCAACAGGCTTTGACCAGCTCTGCTCCGATAGGATTAGTAAAGCGTGCCTGTACAATGCCTATACGCAGGCCAGAGCCGTTATGTTCCGGGGTGATGGTATTCATTCAGTTTCCTTTTTTCATCTGTTACGCCTCAAGCACCATTGCATTGTCCGGAATAAAATACTTACATCACAGACACACAAGTATTTATGCTTAGCATTCTGATTTTACCGAATTTGCCAATAGGGTGGAATGTTTAAACCGTTTTTTTCTGTTTGTGTCTGGGCTTAAGTGAGCCCAGATAAATGGCCAGTAAGGTCAGTGCAGTACCAGTCCATTGCACAGTATTTATCGGTTTATTCAGCAAGAAAAAATCGATCAGAATCGCAGCAACAGGTTCACTTAGTAATAATAAACCGGTTAAAGTCAGTGACAGCAAAGGTACAGCATAAGCAATTAACCCCCAGGCAAAACACTGCATGACCACACCGTAAATCATGATCAGAAGAATATCTTTTGTGTTAGTAGGCCAGAAATGGCTTGAATCAATCAGGATACTTGGCACAATTAATGCACCGACTGCTCCGACACTGACCAGCAGCATCAGCGGAAATAATGCAACCGGCTCTGCCAGATGAGCCTGACGAATACATGCCATAGAGGCAGCCATTGCTGCACCGGAAATCAGACCGATAAAAATACCATAACCACCATGTGAATTGTGTCTGAGTTCAGGGTGGGCGATCAGTAAAATGCCGATTACAGACAATATCATGCTGAATAGTTGTAATTTGCTCTGTCGTTCACCGAAGAAAAACCAGGCAATTGCCGCCAGAAAAAAAATCTGCATACTGTTGAGCAGAGTAGAAATTCCCGGGCCTACTGCATGAATGCTTTCATGCCAGAATGCCAGATCAAAACCTAAAAATACACCTGATAGCATACAAAACCGTTTTGCTTTATTGCTTTCAGGCAGTTTCTGACCAAAATAGCGACTTAAAAACAGAAAAACAATACCACCAATGAATACACGCCATAATGCAATGGCATAAGAACCAATAGATACAAATTTAACAATCAGGCTGCCGAGTCCGAAAACAACGCAGCCGAAAGTTAAACCGGAAGCAGCCCATTTTTGCGGGGTCAGTTGCATTAGATACCATCCTTAAATAACAGCCATTACAATAGGCTGTCGGAAAATACCCGATGCCGGTGTTCAATGGCAACAGATAATTCAGACAGCCTGAGGTGGGGTATTGTATTTAATTGTGTTACTAAAATATATACTTGTTTAGTAAAGAATTATTATCGGGATGGTTCTTCAAACCCGGTAACTTCCAGACCAAATCCATTCAGGCCGGTAAAGGCAGAAGGCTTACCCATTACCCGCATGCGTTTGACTTTTAAACCAGCCAGTATCTGAGCACCGATACCATAAGTTTTACTATCCCACTGTCTGGTCTGATGAGTGCCTTTGGGCAAGGTGCGGTCTAATAAAGTGGCTCCGGTTTCAGTACGGTGCATCAGTATAATTATACCGGCATCAGCTTGCTGTATACGTGCCATAGCTTCAGGTAGTGGCCATGTATGCAACTGATCCGGTTGCAGAAAATCCATGGCGCTAAATGGTTCATGTACTCTTACCAGTACTTCACCGGCAGTTTCCGGATCGCCTTTAACCAGTGCCAGATGGGTTTCACCGGATAATTGATCAACATATACATGCTGAGTAAAATCTCCCCATGTTGTATGGATAGTATTTACTCCCAGTTCTTCTATCAGACTTTCGTGACGGCTGCGATATTCAATCAAATCAGCAATAGTGCCAATTTTAATATCATGTTTTTCAGCAAAAACCATCAGCTCCGGCATACGGGCCATGGTGCCGTCGTCATTAATGATTTCACAGATAACGGCTGCCGGAATCAAGCCGGCCAGTTTGGCTAAATCAACGCTTGCCTCAGTGTGTCCGGTACGAACCAGAACACCGCCTTTTTGTGCACGTAATGGAAAAATATGACCCGGCTGGACAATATCTTCTGCTTTGGCTGTAGGGGAAACTGCTGCCTGTACAGTATGGGCACGGTCTGCTGCGGAAATACCGGTAGTAATACCATGTGCTGCTTCTATGGAAACCGTAAAATTAGTACCATACTGAGCGCCGTTATTCTGTGTCATCAGTGGTAAGCGGAGGCGATCTACTATTTCTTCTTCCAGAGGCAGGCAAACCAGACCCCGGGCATATTTAATCATGAAATTGATGGCTTCAGGTGTGACAAACTGTGCAGCCATGATTAAATCACCTTCGTTTTCACGGTTTTCTGCATCAGTAATAATAACCATTTTACCGGCTTTTATGTCGGCAATAATTTCAGGAATGGTGGCAATACTCATGATAGTAAACAACGCTCCCTTAATAAAATAAGGGTTATTTTACTCTGGATTACCGGGACTGGTGCGCTTTTATCTTAGCGTTATTCGAATGCCGGCTACGAAATTACCGGAATAAAAAAATTAAAATAAACAGATTAAGCTGCAATATCATTAATCAGGCAGGAAATTATATAAATAATAATGATTTTTTACTCAAGTTACTGAATAGATGGTGAGATAATAAAATTTTACTCGCAGGCATTATTGATGAATAAAAGATGAGTCAGTCGCTTGCTTTATTTATTCAGGTACTGGCAAGTTGAATTTTTGAAAAAGGTAAGGTTCAGTCAGTTAGTGAATTTTTCTCACAAAACTTGTCCCAACTAACCAACAAAAATTATTCTGTCAGTAATAAAATTGTACAATCTGCTATAAAGCAGATTCATAAAATAATTCTGCATGTTCAGATTATAGTAGAAATTTTTCTTTAAAAGTAACGACAGAATAGTATGGTAAATAATGTTACGTGGTATACAAAAAATGTTTATAAAGGTTTCTGCTTCTGATTGCGTAAGTATATAGCGAAACATAGCAGTAAGCCGTTTTGAAAACAGATTGAATGTAGAAGGGTGGATAAATACAAACTTGGCGGAACAGCTTTTATCATCGAGATAAAATAATATTTAATTATATTTTCTATTCTTTTAATTAAATACCTTGTAGATAAGAATTTTTTTTAATCAGCTGCACTTTATGGAAAACAGTTTCGGGAATAAAATTCGAGCCAGATTTTACCTGATAGATATCTATAGAAGCCAGTAATTGGCTCATTTGATTTAATCCGATACCAATATTATTTCTGAACTTTAATAGTATAGATTTTTTAAATTTGCTTCCCGTACACATCGTGCCGTAAGCCATATCTGCAAGCTCAATGGTGATTGTCCCAGTCATTTCTTATTTATATAGTCAGAATAAATAAATCTTATAATTACAAAAATAAAGTATTCGATAAATT
The DNA here is from genome assembly GCF_016100435.1 of Snodgrassella sp. W8158. Taxonomy (NCBI): domain Bacteria; kingdom Pseudomonadati; phylum Pseudomonadota; class Betaproteobacteria; order Neisseriales; family Neisseriaceae; genus Snodgrassella; species Snodgrassella sp. W8158. The sequence goes on from NZ_JACFSM010000002.1 coordinate 304,146, forward strand.
TGTTAGCTATTAAATTCAATTTTTTATTAAAAATTTTATTCCAGATATAAATTTGTGTGAATAGGATTGTATTGCCTTAAATACCTTATGAATTAAACTTAGAAGACATAATATTATATATCAATTGATGTCTGAATATATGTATGTATCTAAACAAATTAATCTGGATTTGTCTGAAATAATAAAAAATTAAATTGTAGTTTTTAGAATAAAAAATAATATTGAAAATCTAAACTATTAAAGTTATAATTTCTTTACAAATGTAAAGAAAAGTTTATTTATGAAAATATAGGAATAGTAATGATCTCTTTTACACCAACAGTATTTTTTTCGCGTTTATGCTCTTCTTTGGCAATTATAATTTGCTATGGATATCCAATATTGTTGTATATCGGATTAATTCATAAAGAAAACAAAAATAATGATTTAATTCTGCTTTTGTTATCAGTCTACTTTATACTTACTATACTTGTTTTAATGATTTTAGGATGGGCTCTTAACTGTAAATCAAATATTTGGATTAAGACAGTTGTGATCTTCGCGTCATGTTGTGCTATTCCTCATTTATTATTCAGTTTGGTATTTCTGCTAGGTATTTTCAGCCTCCCTTTATACATATTTACTTATTACCTAGCTTATTGGTATTTGAAAGGTGGTGCAAATTACCAGCCCACAACAAAGCCAAAGAGAATTAGGTTAAAGGTAATCAGCTAAAATATGTCATCAATAAAGTTATAGTATGATTTAGTTTTTATATTTAAAAAATATCTATTAAAAAAATATAAAATATCAGTATGATAACTGGCCATGAAATATTTCATTAATTAAAACTAATGGCCACATCTGCTCGTATTGAGTTTGTTAAATAAGTTAATAAATTTAATAAATTTATTGCATTTTTAATCAATATTATTACACAGGATAATTATTATGGATAAAGAATATACTGAGGCTACATTTCTGCGGCGTTTTAGTATTTCTGTCATGTGCCTGATTATAGGATCACCATGTTTCTTTCTAGGTATTGTAGGTGATGATAAAGCATTTCCGTTTTTACGTTTATTGCATATTATGCCTATGCCGGAAAATATGAGCAGTGATGAAATTTTTTATTTCACATTGGGAGTAATGGCTTTTTTAGCCACAGTAATATTATTAATTATGATGTTCGGATGGATATTTGATATTTCTACTAATCGTTTTCTGAAAATATTGGTGATTATTGGCTGTTGCTGCGGTTTTCCTAACGCTGCATTGTGTTTGAGTATTGGTGGCCTGATAGGAATAGGATTATTAATTTTACCTGCGACAATATTATCTATATATCTGTCACTTAGGTACTTTAATATTTTCGATTAAAATCAGTTTAAAGATAAAATTAATAACAAATAATTATTTATAGCCGAATATTTTGAAACTGATTATTACTTATTAGGATAAATAGTAATCAGTTTCTGTATATTTATATAACATATTTTGTATATAAGCAAATTTATAATTAATTTTTTACTTTATTTATATACTGTTGCATATATTTCTGCGCGGTATCAACAATTGCCTGTGTCTGAGCATCCACTTCGAGATTGATGCGATCATTTACCTGACAGCTTCCAAATAAAGTCCGGTTCATGGTTTCGGGAATCAGATGAACGTTAAATTCAGTAGTGGTTACCTCGCCGATGGTCAGGCTGCAACCGTTCAGCCCGATAAAACCTTTAGTAAGGATATAAGGGGCTGCACTTTCAGGGAGATTAAACCAGACAGTACGATTATCAGGGGTGTCTTCAATTTTACTAATGGTGGTCGTAGTAAAAATATGACCACTCATAATATGACCGCCAATTTCATCCCCATAGCGTGCAGCCCGCTCAATGTTTACCGCATCACCTACTTGTAGTTGTCCTAAATTGGTTTTGGCCAGACTTTCCGCCATGACATCAAAACATACTTCATCACCTTTAATGGCTGTAATGGTCAGGCAGCAGCCATTATTGGCAATAGAAGCACCGATAGTCAGGTTGTCACAGGCTCCCTCAGGGAGACGTACCTGTATTGTGCGCAATTGTTCATACTCTTGAATAGAGGTAACGGTACCTAAACCGCAGACAATTCCTGTAAACATTTATAATCCCTTTAAACAGATCAGGCAGATTGTGTATGTCTGGTTTTTGCAGCCTTTAACCGGGCTTCTTTGCGAATGGCTCCTTCCTGAAAACGGCGAGCCTCTTCTTCGCTGGCAATACATAGCGGCGGTACAACTGTAGGTTTGCCGTTTTTGTCTACAGCAACCATGCTGAAATAACAGCTATTAGTGTGACGTGCACTGCGATGCTGGATATCCTGTGCTTCCACGCGAATACCAACTTCCATAGAAGTTCGGCCGACATGGTTAACTGACGCATAAAAAGTAACGAGTTCGCCCACGTGAATTGGTTCTTTGAATATTACCTGATCAACTGATAATGTTACTACATATTCGCCAGAATAACGACTGGCACAGGCATAGGCTACCTGATCCAGTAGCTTGAGTAAATCTCCGCCATGTACATTTCCGTGAAAATTTGCTAATGCTGGAGTCATAAGTACAGACATGGAAAGCTGATGCTGCGCACCTTGCGGTGGTAAAGGTGTAGGTTTCATGGAATAGCCTCTGATGTGTATTTCTGTATTAATTATTGTCTTTCTATGAAGACTGATTGTTATTATAGAAGCTATTGATAGTTATAACCAGCGCCGTCTGTAGAAATAAATTAATAAGCTAATAATTATAGTCGCCATAAGACCGAGTACCACAAAATAACTATAATGCCAGTGTAATTCAGGCATGTTATCAAAATTCATCCCATAGATACCGGTAAGGACATTCAGTGGCATGACGATGATAGTGATAACGGTAAGCATGCGCATTTGTTCATTCAGATGGTTTGACTGATAGGATAAATGCACATCCATCATGCCCATTACAGTATCTCGTGCACTGTCAAGCGTTTCCATTAATTGCTGGGTATGGTCATACACGTCAAGTAAATAAACATGAGTGTTCTGACTGAACATGGAAAATTCTCCATGTACAATTCGGCCGACAATATCACGAATAGGGGAAAGGGTACGGCGCAGATTACTGGCATCACGTTTTAACTGGTGGATCAGAATCAGTAAGTTTTTATTACTGTTGCTAAACAGGCGTTTGTCAACACCTTCAACCCGATTGTCAAATTCATCTACAGTAACGAAATAATCATCAATGATACGATCCAGCAATGAATACGCCAGAAAATCAATTCCTTTGCGGTAGATATCGCTGTAATTATGCTGAATATATTTACGGATAATATGCAGTAATCCGAGCGGTTCAAACTGGAAAGTAATAATATAATTCTGACCAATGATAATATAAATCTGGTTATATTGCAGTTTTTGTTTTTTATAAACAAAAACTCGTGCGGCTAAAAACAGATAATGTCCGTAGTCTTCAATTTTCGGACGCTGCTTGCGACTAAGCATGTCTTCCATGGCCAGTTCATGGATATTAAAAGGCTGTAATAGCTGATGCAGCTGTTCGTTATCAGTAATACCAATCAGGTGAATCCATGTAAGACAGTCTGTATCAGGTGCCGGTATGTTTTTACTGCATATATCGTCGCCGGTGAAGCTATGATTGATTAGTTGCTTTTCTTTAATCCGGATAATAGTCATGGATTGTGCTGGCATGTTGCTGACATTGCTGCGATGTACCAGACTAGGCAGATTATGAGTCTGAGCCAGTTTGTTACTGGAAACATTCGGCGTTGTACTCATGGGACATCCTTGACTGATTTATGGTTTACATGGCTTTGATTTCTAACTGTAATCCAATTTTCTGCCATAAAACAGATTCCTGCAATAAGACACTATCAGTAAGCGGATTGTGTTTTAACCATTCTTTACCCAGGCTGATGGTCAGTTTCCTTAACTGTTGGTCATAGTGAATGTCACAATGATTCACCGGTATCTGAATGTCTTGCCGTGCCCGGCAGAACAGTGCAGCCAGCCGTAATGACAATATACCCAGCCAGAGCATTTCCTGCTGACTGAATTCGGCTATTTTGCGTAGGTCGCCACGCTGTCCTAATACCATTGTAGCCAGAATATGCTGTTCTTTACGTGAAAAACCGGGCATATCAGCCTGATCGAGAATATAGGCTGCATGCTTATGAAAACCAGTATGAGAAATATCCAGACCAATTTCATGTACCAGCCCAGCCCAATGTACATATTGCTGCCATTGTTCCGGATGATCAGGAGAAACAGAGGCGGACAGATGATTGAATATCATTTGAGCTAGCTCGGCTACGCGTTCTGCCTGGATGGTATCAACATGATAGCGCTGCTGAAAATCAGCTATAGTCTGGTTGCGCATATCATCACCAAGTTGTCGTCCGATCATGTCGTAAAACACACCATCCCGCAGTGCGGCATCGGTTACTGTCATTTCGCTGATATTCAGTTCGGCAAAGGCGGCGATCATTACAGCCAGTCCGCCGGCAAAAACCTCTGTCCGGTCTGATTTTAAGCCTTCCAGTTTGGCTTTTTTGGTACTTCCGGCTGCAATAATATGATTGGCAATTTTGTGCATTTGTGTTGCGGTAATTGCATCGATGGTTGTGTCACCGGCTGCAATCACATCGCGAATTGAGCGGGCAGAGCCGGAGGTACCAATAGCGTAATGCCAGCCAATATTTTTAAGTGCGACGGAAATACGCTGAATTTCTGCCCGTGCATTGTTGACTGCGGCCTGAAAATTTTTATGGTGTATTTTACCGCGCGGGAAGAACCGCATACTGTAGGAAACACAGCCAAGATTCAGGCTTTCAGTAATGGCAGGCTGTAAATCCTGTCCGATAACAAATTCAGTAGAGCCGCCACCAATATCTATTACCAGCATGTTTTCACCCTTAGGTGGTAAGGTATGAACCACACCGGTATATATTAGTCTGGCTTCTTCGCGTCCGGCAATAATATCAATCGGAAAACCCAGTCTGGCTTCGGCAAGCGGTATAAACTGGCTGATATTTTTGGCAACGCGAAAAGTATTGGTTGCAACAACTCTTACCTGATCAGGATTGAAACCACGCAGCCTTTCTCCAAATCTGGCCAGACAATCCAATGCGCGTTGCTGAGAATCCTGATCAAGATTTTTTTGTTCGTCCAGTCCTGCTGCCAGCCTTACCATTTCTTTGATGGAATCAATGACCTGTAAATGGCCGTTCTGATTGTGGCAAATCTGGAGACGAAAGCTGTTAGAGCCTAGGTCTACAGTAGCGAGCATGTCTTGCGTGGTCATAATAAATATTTTTTAGTTCAGATAGGCATAATGTTACCGTATCCCTACCACAACTGCCATGAAAGGCTGTTTTACCAAATTCTGCCGGCGAAAATGATACACAAGTAACAGTGAATTTTATTTTTGGGTAAAAATAAAAAGGGGAAATTTGCGATTGAATGTACTTAAGTATTTCGGCAGAGCTGAATACTTTACATTGCTATTATGCTGACAGATTGCAGCAGTGCATAGAGCTAGAATCAGCTGAAATCCGGATACAATTCAGACCGCTGTATCTGTGGAATAAATTTTGCCAGTATGGCGGATTTATTCATGGATAAGCGGTCTGAGAATCAGCTTGAGACTAATATCTTACAGACTGTAATACATTTCAAATTCAAGCGGATGTGGTGCCATACGGATGCGTTTTACATCATCGCTCTTGAATTCAATATAGCTGTCGATCCAGTCCTGACTGAATACGCCGCCACGGGTTAAAAATTCATGGTCTGCTTTCAGTGCTTCCAAAGCTTCTTCTAAAGAAGCACATACGGTTGGTACCAGGGCATCTTCTTCCGGTGGTAAATCGTACAGATTTTTATCTGAAGGATCACCCGGATGAATTTTATTCTGGATGCCGTCCAGTCCGGCCATTAACAAAGCGGTGAAAGCCAGATAAGGATTAGCGGTTGGATCCGGGAAGCGAGCTTCGATACGGCGGGCTTTTGCACTGGCAACATACGGAATGCGAATAGAAGCTGAACGGTTTTTGGCAGAGTAGGCCAGTTTAGTCGGGGCTTCAAAATGCGGTACCAGACGTTTGTAAGAGTTGGTTGACGGATTAGTCAGCGCATTCAGTGCTTTAGCATGTTTAATGATACCACCGATGTAGTACAAAGCCAGATCAGACAAGCCGGCATAGCCGTCACCAGAAAACAGATTTTGTCCGTCTTTCCAGATAGACTGATGTACATGCATACCGGAACCATTGTCACCCAGAATAGGTTTTGGCATGAAAGTAGCAGTTTTACCAAAGTTGTGCGCTACATTCTGGATGACATATTTCATATCTTGTGTCCAGTCAGCACGGCGTACCAGTGTATTGAAGCGGGTACCGATTTCCATCTGACCGGCTGTGGCAACTTCGTGGTGATGTACTTCTACCGGAATACCGATCGCTTCCAGTGTCTGGGTGCAGGCTGAGCGTAAATCCTGACCGGAATCAACAGGTGCTACAGGGAAATAGCCGCCTTTAACGCCCGGGCGGTGTCCGGTATTCTGACCGTCATATGATTTACCGCTAGACCATGCGGCTTCTTCAGAATGAATTTTGTAACGGGTACCGCTCATATCGGTTTGCCATTCTACGCCGTCAAACACGAAAAATTCCGGTTCCGGACCAAAAAATGCAGTATCACCGATACCGGTTGATTTCAGATAAGCTTCGGCACGTTTTGCGATGGAGCGCGGATCACGGTCGTAACCCTGACCATTAGCCGGATCGATAACATCACAGGTTAAAACTACTGTGGTGTCATCATAGAAAGGGTCAATAAATGCTGTCGATGCATCTGGTCTCAGAGTCATATCGGAAGCCTGAATTCCTTTCCAGCCGGCGATGGAAGAACCATCAAAAGCCTGACCGTTTTCAAACCATTCTTCAGGGTCTTCCAGCACAATTCTGGCTGGCACGGATACGTGCTGCTGTTTGCCTTTTGTATCGGTAAAGCGCAAATCAATGAATTTGGCATCATTTTCTTCAATCAGGCTAACTACTTTTTTTATTGACATATTTAAGGCTCCCATTAAGGTCTGGAGAGTAACAAACTCTCCGGCAAGTTAAGGTGATTCTGCCACATTCAATTTGTAAAAAAAACGCATTGATGTAAAAAAAACCGGTTTTTTATAACGGATTAAATTAATTTATTTAAAAACATGTTGTTATGTATATTTATTCTGGTTTATATCAGAATTTGTGAACTATCAGATTTAGATATTCACTACAGAAAAATTTAATAAATCAAATATTGTCAGGAAATAAGGAAGAGCCAGGTTGATGTACCAGGCAGAATATTAACGGTAAATAAAAGGCGTTATTTCAAATTTTCTTATGTTATTGATTCAGAATGCTGATATTTGAATCGAATCGTATTGATTTGTTTCAGCCCGTAAGTTATCTATTAACTCATAATTAACGGGCTGAAATTAATAAATATTAGTTATTTATTTGATTTTTCCGTATTTTTTCAAAATTGCTAACAGTTGATCCTGCGGTAGCGCCTGAACCAGATTGTGATCACGACCTTCCATGGTTTCAGCTGCACATAAAGCATTTAATACTGCTTCTTCAACTGCTTCTACTGTGGCAATATAAAGCGGATCAATAATTTCATCGCTCAGCATATCAATTTTGCTGATGCCCAGACTGTAAGCATTTTCATTAGCGGTAGAGAAAGCCAGAAAAATGTCGCCGGAACCGTTATCACCATAAGCGCCGAGTAAGCCGATGCCAATAGGGACACGTTTGGTGAGTTTACTCAGTTGCCAGGGAAGTAACGGGGCGTCGGTAGCCAGAATCACAATGATAGATCCTGTTCCCGGTTTGGGGGCAAAAGTATTAATTACAGGCATGGTTTCAGGGCCAAATTCATCTTTCAGCGGAATACCGCAAATTTGAAAAGTATCACGCATCCCATGGTTGGCCTGTACCAGTACACCCAGAGTAAATTCACCGGCTTCTGTGCTGACTATACGTGATGCAGTGCCGGTACCACCTTTGAAATCATGGCAGATCATGCCGGTGCCACCACCGACGTTACCTTCAGCAATGGCACCTGCGTGTGCATTATTTAAAGCCTCAAGTGCATGTTCAGGTCTGATATGAAAACCATTAATGTCGTTTAATAATCCGTCCCATGTTTCGCCCACTACCGGATAAAAATATCCTACGCCGTCTACAGGCTGACCATTGTTAACATATGGAAAATAAAAGTGATTATCTATCATCCATTTGCTGGTGGTATCGCGTACAATACCTACGCTGTTAGTATTGGTAATGAGTACCGGACCATGCATTAAACCTGAATCATCCAGCCAGTGAGTGCCGGTTAATTCTCCATTACCGTTTAAATCATGCCTGCCGACAAATACAGCACTGCGTTGTTTACCTCTGGGCAAAATAGCGGTTACACCAGTACGGGCAAAGGCTGAACCCGGACCTGTATAATCATCCGGTGTACCATAGATAACGGTACTGTAGCCAACTTCAATGCCGCATACATCGGTTATCGCATTGTTTTTGCCAGTGGTGCCGGTTAGAGGAATTCCTAATTCCCGTGCACGTTTTTTAGTCATAATATTTCTCCTTTTTTACATGTATCATATTGTTTATCTTGATTATATTGTAAATATCAGCTTTTGCAGTATTTTTACAATAGTTGTTTGAAATTACTGGTGGTGTACGGCTGCTGCTCTTTTTTTGCTTTAAGAGCGGTAAGTAATGCCTGGTAACGACTGCGGGTCAATGGATAACCAATGGCACACAGTGCAGCAATAATGCCGGCTAATGCATGAATCCATGTGTTTAATTCCAGAATAGCCTGTTGTGCCAGTGGTGGCTGAATAATGGTTTCCTGACCTGTAGATGATATATATCCATGTTTCCCCAGATAAAAACCAATAAACCAAATGGCCAGTGCACTACCGAATTTTTGTAAGAATGACATCAGGGCTGTAATTGCTCCTTCTCTTCGTTTGTTGTTAATAAAATCATCCAGCTCACTAATGTCGTACATCATGGAATAATATATAGTCCAAAAATAACTATTGCCAAGTTGCAGCAGAATTAAAAAAATTATCAGCATAGTTCTGTTAGGAAATCCGCAAAAAAAGAATACGCCTGTGCCTATTGAGCTGATGAGCATAGACATATAATAGGCATTTCTTTTATCAAATTTCTGCGCGGTATAATTTACAGCGGGAAGCCAGGCAAGAGCCAGTAAGCTGTAAATCAAAAAACAGATCGCAGCATTTTTTTCGCTGTATGCCATGTTGTTTAAAAATAAATAATATAAGGCTCCGGTACTGAGCGCGTAAGCAGCCGACCAGAAAAAAACTGATGCGCCGAGAAATTTACTTGATGAAAGACGCCAGATTTCAATCATGTTACTGATAACTTCGCGAATAAAAGCCAGAAGCCGGTATCTGCTATGTATTCGGCTTGTTTTATGCCGGACAGGCAGTTCATAACCACGTGTCAGAAACCAGCAGGTGAGTCCGCTCAGTAAAGTCAGAACAGCAAATATCACACTCACTCCGTGCCAGCCGCTGCTGACACTGAATCCATAATCTACCATCCATTTAACAATCAGCGGCGGAGCGCAAGAAGATACAAGAACGGCTGCATTAAGTGCATAACCCGCCCATACCCGAAGCGAAGTACGTTCATCAAAGTTATTGGTCATTTCTGCACCTAAAGTGTAGAAAGGTATGACGTAGATTTTGTAAGCAGACCAGAAGAGAATGGCAATTATGGTGAAATAAACCGTTTTCTGATTGGTGCTAAGAGATGAAATATCAGTATAGAGCAGTAACAATAGCAGGGTATATGGCAGAATAGCTGCCAGCATTAATGGTCTGCGCCTCCCCCAGTGTGAACAGATATTATCTGAAAACTGACCTACCAGCGGATCAGCCACAGCATCCCAGATAACAGCAATCAGAACAATGGTACCTGCCTGAGTAGCAGGAATGCTGGCAACGTTTGTCAGAAAAAAAAGATAAAAAACATAAAAAAGATTATAGGCGAGTGAATCAGCCATTTGTCCGATGGCATATCCCAGTTTAACGTGTAAGGGTAATTTATTGAATGTGTGAGGAATGACAGGCCGGCGAGTATGCATGATTCATCCTGATAAAAACTATATCAATTGGCATTGCAATATGCATTGCATAAAAATTAAAAATTTTTGCTTCAGATGCTGGCCTGATATCAGATTATTTTTTGAACGTGCTGATTGATTGAATGCCAGCTGATTGATAAGTAGTTTTGTGTTTACCTGGATGTAATCAGGTTTTATTACGGTTAATCGATAATCCGAAAATTAAAGAGTAAGCGCGAGTAAATCATACGGTAAATTGAAGTTAAATAAAAATAATTTTTACAATTGTTGCTAATTGGTCTGGTTTTCAGGCTAAAAAACTAATTTTATTCAGTCAGAAATTTATTTAGCGACCAGATATGCATGCGTATGAAAACCAGCGTCTGCTTATCATGAAAGAAAAATTAATGGTTTTATGATAGGGTTTTGCCTTTAACCGGTGTAGTCTGGATAATGGCAACAGTTATTTACATAGCAGAGGGGAGTCAATGAGTATATTTGCAGTATTGGGTAATCCTGTAGCGCATAGTCGTTCTCCGCAAATTCATCAGGCTTTTGCTGCTCAGCACGGTCAAAAGTTAATTTATGAGCGGCGTCTGATTGCTGTTGATGATTTTGCTGCACAAGCCAGAGAATTTTTTAAAGCTGGCGGAACTGGGGCCAATGTTACTGTGCCTTTTAAGCATGAGGCTTATATTCTGGCTAATGTGCTGACTGAACGGGCTAAAGCAGCAAAAGCTGTTAATACTTTATTCTGGCGCAACGGGCAGTTGCTGGGGGACAATACTGACGGTATCGGTCTGGTGCGGGCAATTGAAGAATTATTGTCTTTTTCTCTGAGTAATAAACATATATTACTGCTGGGAGCGGGTGGTGCAGCGTGTGGTGTCATTCAGCCACTTTTACAGCAACTGCCGGCTTCGCTGACTATTGCTAACCGTTCAGTTGAAAAAGCGCACCTGCTTGCTCAGGAGCATAATGTAAGCTGGTGTGCGGTAACGCAGATAAAACCGGAATATGATGTCATTATCAATGCTACCTCAGGTAGTTTACACGGGCAGAAATTACCTGTATCTGCGCCAGCACTGGCCAGAGCGCAACTGGTTTACGATATGATGTATTCGGCAAAGTTAACCCCTTTTTTGCTTCAGGCTCATGAAGCAGGGTGCCGGAATCTGGCTGATGGTCTTGGTATGCTGGTAGCGCAGGCAGCAGCCTCATATGCACTGTGGCATGGTTTTAATCCTGATATCCGGCCGGTAACCGAGCAGATACGTAAAGAAATGGAACAGTCATGAAAATCGTGCGTAATTTGTTAATTGTGCTCGTTACGCTGTTTTTGCTGTTTAATGTTTATATTTATGGCAGTCTGTTAATCTATCGGACAGTGGCGCCGCACCGTACCATGTTTATGTTGTTACGTATGCATGAGCTGGCTGAAACCCGTCCGGATACGCAGTTGAATTATCAGTGGGTAGCTTACAACCGTATTTCGCCAAATCTGAAAAAAGCGCTGATTGCCTCAGAAGATGCGCGTTTTGCCGAACATGATGGTTTTGACTGGAATGGTATCCGTACGGCAATTAAAAAAAATGAACGTCAGGGTAATATTAAGGCTGGCGGGTCAACCATCAGCCAGCAGCTGGCTAAAAATCTGTTTTTATCTGAAAGTCGCAGTTACTGGCGTAAAGCAGAAGAAGCAGTGATTACTTCGCTGCTTGAAGCTACAACCAATAAAGACCGGATTTTTGCTCTATATCTGAATGTTATTGAGTGGGGATATGGGGTATACGGTGCCGAAGCGGCCAGTGAAACGATTTATGGACGAACCGCCATGCAGTTGTCTCCGCAACAGGCAGCCAAACTCGCTGCGCGTGTACCCAGACCACTTTATTACATTGATCATCCGCGAGATAAAGAAATTCGCCGTAAAGCCAATGTAATTTTACGGCGAATGGGTTCTGCACAATTGCCGGATAATGACCAGTAACTGCAAAGAGTATTGGTTAATTACTCACTCCGGATTAACCGCGTCGGCGTAAATCTTCTACTTCATCCAGTAATTGCAGAATCAGTGCAGTGGCACTCGCACTGGCATCAAAATCACGATGAATACGCCATGCGCGGCGGGCAATAGCCATATGGTAGCCACTATAGCGCGCCAATTGCGGTTCTTGTTCAACAGGAATAACGCTTTCAGCAATCAGGCTTAATATCCAGTTACTCTGATTGTCACAGGCACGAACCAGATCATCAAAGCTTAATTCAATATCTTGTTGATTTTTATTCATTCTTCGCTCCTGTTATCAAACATGATTCTGTGGTTTAAAACCGGCGTAATGCGTGGCAAGTGCCTGCCATGCGGCACGGTCTGCTTCGTTACTGGCTTGTGGCAGCACAATATTTATCAGCAGATACAAATCACCGGCTGCTTTTGCCGGTATACCTTTACCTTTCAGGCGCATTTTCTGCCCGTTGTGGCTGTTGGCAGGAATATTGACACTCAGTTTGCCGGCCGGAGTAGTAATATCTGTTTTACCGCCTAATGCAGCAGTCCAGGGAGCGACGTTGATACGCTGGTAAACATCTTTACGGTTCTGGACATATAAATTATCCTGATTACGGAAACTGATTTTTAAATATAAATCTCCAGATGAACCACCGTTAAAACCAGGTAATCCCTGACCGCTAAGCCTGATTTGCTGACCTTCAGTAATCCCTGCCGGAATTTTTACATTAAGTGTTTTACGCTCATAAGCCATTTGCCCCTGAGCATTCAGTGTAGGCATATCCAGGGATAAATTACGCTGTGCTCCCTGATAGGCTGCGGCAATATCAATAACTAGCTCAGCATGCTGGTCTTCTCCGCCTACCGGGCCGCTTCGGCGTTGTTGAAAGCCTTGTCTTGCACTGCTGCCGAAAGCAGAGAACAAGTCGTCAAAACGAAAATCGCCATTGCCAAAGGCTCCGTTCTGGCCAAAGTGACTCGGGTCAAAATCATACTGCTGATAACTGTAATCACCCTGGCTGCCTCCAGCCTGCCGGCTGCTATGCCGGAACGGATTGTCCAGCATTTCATCATATTCAGCCCGTTTTTCCTTATCATGTAAGGTTTCATAAGCAATATTAATTTCACTAGTTTTAGCTACGGCATCAGGATCTTTACTTACATCTGGGTGATATTTGCGAACCAGTTTACGATAAGCTTTTTTGATATCGTCTTCGCTGGCCTTTCGATCAACACCCAAAATTTCATAATAATTGCGTTCAGCCATATTTTATCCTTTGCTGAAATTTCTATTCGTTTTCAAAATACTATTTAAATCAAAATAAGGTCAAATGATTAAGATTTAAAGTGCTTATTTTAGGTAGTAAAAACAATTAATAAAATGTATATTTGTGTTTTAATTATAGTTAAATAAAAATGAAATGATTAATTTTTGAAGTCTGAAAGAAATTAAAACTTGATTTAATAATGCGATAAAGAAAAATTGTAATAATCCAGCTAATATAATATTGATTAGACTAAATAAATTATAAATTGAGATTGAAAATAACAGAATGTGAAATAATTTTATGGGATCAGTTTATGATAATTATTTAACATTAAACTATAAATAAAATTCTAAATAATTAAAACTAAGATAAAAAATAAAGAAAATCTCATTTGTCTGAATAAAACTGATACTGATAACTTGATTTAGGTTTGGTTGTTTAAAGCAGCGAATAAACAAATATGATTACTCATTAATAGCGTTTGTATAAAATAAAATTTATTTGTTAATAAATGCCAACTAATGTGCATAAATTCAAAAATAATTTCAATTCTGAATTTATTAATAAGAAATAGTTTTTGTTAATGATAATTACGTATTTAGTATTAATATAACTTATTATATTTACTTTTGTTTTATCTAATTACCTGTTTTTGGCATAGTAAAAATCATTTACCACATTCTGATAAAATTTCTGTGATAATTTGTTTACTTGTTTTAAATCAGAAAATTGGTGTAAAAATACATTGCTGTTTAGGTATTACGCTGGTACGATTTAAACGAAAATACAGTATGTTGCATCACAATAATATATGCTTTTATTCAACTAAGATTATGCAGATTTATTGTAAGTTATTTGAATTTATTTGTATTTCTTTTAATTAATTTGGTAAAGCATCTGGTTAATAAAGAAAATGATAAATGAAATAGCAACAACATAAAGTGTTTTGTTCATGACTCAATCCCAAATGAAAGAGGATATTGCTATGTCTGCTGACTTCCATGATCAAGATATCGATCCGATTGAAACCCAGGAATGGCTGGATTCACTCAGCTCGGTGCTGAAAGAAGAGGGACCTGAACGTGCGCATTATTTAATGGAAAGCCTGGTGCGCTATATCCGCCGCCGAGGCATTTATATGCCGTTCAGTGCCACAACAGCCTATCTGAATACTATTCCTGTTGGTAAAGAAAAAAAATCACCGGGTAATCATGAATTAGAGCACCGAATCCGATCACTGGTGCGCTGGAATGCAGCAGCATTGGTATTAAATGCCAGCAAAAAGAATCTTGAGCTGGGCGGGCATATTGCCAGCTTCCAGTCTTGTGCTACTTTATATGATGTTGGTTTCAATCACTTCTGGCATGGTAAAACAGATAATCAGGAAGGCGATCTGGTATTTTTCCAGGGTCATAGTGCACCTGGTTTCTATGCACGTGCATTTGTTGAAGGCCGCTTAACTGAAGAACAAATGAGTAATTTCCGTCAGGAAGTACATGGTAATGGTCTGTCTTCTTATCCTCATCCATGGCTGATGCCTGACTTCTGGCAGTTCCCGACAGTATCTATGGGTCTGGGACCAATCCAGGGTATTTATCAGGCTCGTTTGCTGAAATATCTGGAATCCCGTGGTCTGGCGAAAACTCAGGGCCGTAAAGTATGGGTATTCTGTGGTGACGGCGAAATGGATGAGCCGGAAAGTCAGGGCGCAATTGCACTGGCTGCCCGTGATGGATTAGATAACCTAATTTTTGTTGTTAACTGTAACTTGCAGCGTCTGGACGGACCGGTACGCGGTAACGGTAAAATTATTCAGGAACTGGAAGGCAACTTCCGCGGTGCCGGCTGGAATGTACTGAAAGTAATCTGGGGCAGTAAGTGGGATGCACTGCTGGCTCAGGATAAAGATAATCTGCTGAAAAAACGCATGGAAGAATGTGTTGACGGTGATTATCAGATGTATAAATCACAGAATGGCGCATATGTGCGCGAACACTTCTTCAATACGCCTGAACTGAAAGCCATGGTGGCTAATATGTCAGACGATGAAATCTGGTCACTGAACCGTGGTGGTCACGATCCGCATAAGGTGTATGCCGCTTACTATGAAGCAGTTAATAATCCGGATGGACGTCCGACTGTAATTCTGGCTAAAACCATTAAAGGTTATGGTATGGGTGCTTCTGGTGAGGCACAGAATACTGCTCACCAGGCTAAGAAAATGGATATGAAATCTTTGAAACAGTTCCGTGATCGTTTCCAGATTCCGGTAACTGATGAAGAGATGGAGCATACTCTGCCATTCTTCCGACTGCCTGAAGACAGCGAAGAAATGAAATACATGAAAGAGCGCCGTGCTCAGCTGGGTGGCTTCCTGCCTTACCGTCATCCTGATTCTGAGCAGCTACCAATTCCGCCATTAAGTGAATTTGAAGCTCAGTTGCAGGATAGCGGTGACCGTGAGTTCTCTACAACAATGGCCTTTGTACGTATTCTGAGTACACTGCTTAAAGATAAAAATATCGGCAAGCGGATTGTGCCGATTGTGCCGGATGAAAGCCGTACATTCGGTATGGAAGGTTTGTTCCGTCAGTATGCTATCTGGAATCCGAAAGGTCAGATTTACACCCCGCAGGATCACGACCAGCTGATGTTCTATAAAGAATCTAAAAATGGTCAGATTTTCCAGGAAGGTATTAATGAGCCGGGTGCAATGAGCTCATGGATTGCTGCTGCAACAAGCTATTCCAATAATGATTGCCCGCTAATCCCATTCTATATTTATTATTCAATGTTTGGTTTCCAGCGTATCGGCGATCTGGCCTGGGCTGCCGGTGATCAGCGTGCCCGCGGCTTTATGCTGGGTGGTACTTCCGGCCGTACAACTCTGAACGGTGAAGGCTTGCAGCATCAGGATGGTCATAGCCATATTCAGGCTGAGCTGATTCCGAACTGCATTTCCTATGATCCATCCTTCTCTTATGAAGTTGCTGTCATTATTCAGCATGGTATGCAGCGCATGTATGTAGACCGTGAAGATGTGTTCTATTACATCACTTTGATGAACCAGAACTATAAACATCCGGCTATGCCGCAGCGTGAAGGAATCGAACAGCAGATTCTGAAAGGTATGTATCTGTTGCAGGAAGGTGGCAGCGGTAAACTGAAAGTGCAGTTAATGGGTTCCGGTGTTATTTTGCAGGAAGTGATTGCTGCAGCAGAACTGCTGAAACAAGATTTCGATGTTGATGCCAATATCTGGAGTGTGACTTCATTTAACGAACTGTACCGCGATGGTATTGATATCGAACGCTACAACCGTCTGCATCCGACCGATACCCAGAAAGTACCTTATGTGACTCAATTACTGTCTGGTCATGAAGGTCCGATTGTGGCTTCAACCGATTATGTACGTCACTTTGCTGACCGTATTCGTGCTTATGTACCACAGGATGTGTTCACAGTTCTGGGTACAGATGGCTTTGGTCGCAGTGATTCCCGTGACAATTTACGTGAGTTCTTTGAAATCAACCGTTACCACGTGGCTGTAGCTGCTCTGAATGGTCTGGCTGATGAAGGCAAGATCAGTAAACAGGTGGTACAGGATGCCATCAATAAATATGGTATCAAGGCTGATGTAGAACCGAGCTGGGCACGTTAATAAACCCAATGCCTGAAGTTCATTCGGATTTCAGGCAGGTTTTACTGGCTGTGCAAGCTAATGATTGTCGGACGCAGGCTTAAGCCTGCTGTCATCAAAGGACATAATGATGAGTCAGATTGTAGAAATAAAAGTGCCTGATATTGGTAATTATACCGGTGTCGATGTTATTGACGTGGCGGTCAAAGTTGGCGATAGCATTGCGGTAGACGATACCCTGATTACGCTTGAAACAGATAAAGCCACTATGGACGTTCCTGCTGATAAGGCTGGTGTGGTGAAAGAAGTCTTGGTAAAAGTAGGTGATAAAGTATCTGAAGGTAATGTGATTGTGAAAGTAGAAACTTCTGCTGCCGCAAGTGCATCTTCATCTGCTGGTACCACTACTGAAGCTCCGGTTAAGGCAACAACTACCGAAGCAGCCGGTACAGCTGCTCAGTCTGTTGCTGTGAAAGTGCCGGATATCGGTAATTTCTCGAATGTTGATGTAATTGAAGTAGATATTAAGGTTGGTGATGATGTGGCTGTTGATCAGACACTGGTTACCCTGGAAACTGATAAAGCGACGATGGATGTACCGTCTACTGTTGCCGGTAAAGTAACGGCTGTACATGTAAAAGTTGGCGATAAAGTATCAGAAGGAAGTGCTCTGATTGAAGTGGCTGTTGCTCCGGCAAGTGCTACTGCCGCACCGTTAACGCCGGAACAAAAAGAAGCTTCTGAAATCAAAAAACAGGTTGCTGCCACACCATCTGCTGAAAATAACGAATTACGTGCCGAAATCAAAAGCCATGTGCCTCAGGCTTTTGGCAGCTCTGATATTGATGAGAAAGGTTTTGAAAAAGCCCATGCCAGCCCGTCTGTACGCAAACTGGCTCGTGAACTTGGCGTTGATTTAGGACGTGTAAGTGGTAGTGGGCGTAAAGGACGCATTACCCCTGTTGATCTGCGTGAATTTGTTAAATCGGTTATGCAGAAGGTTGAGCAGGGTGGTAGCGGTGCTTCTCTCGGAGGCGGGCTGGATTTATTGCCATGGCCTAAAGTAGATTTCAGCAAATTTGGTGAAATTGAAGTTAAAGAACTGTCACGAATCAAGAAAATCTCCGGTCAGAATCTGGCTCGTAACTGGGTAATGATTCCTCATGTTACTTTGCATGAAGATGCAGACATGACGGATCTGGAAGCTTTCCGTAAACAGCTGAATAAAGAATGGGAGCGTGCAGGTATTAAAGTATCTCCGCTGGCCTTCATTATTCTCGCCTGCGTGAAAGCATTACAGGAATTCCCTGAATTTAATTCTTCGCTTGATGGTGATAACCTGATTCTGAAGAAATACATTCATATCGGTTTTGCCGCTGATACGCCGAATGGTCTGGTTGTGCCGGTTATTAAAAACGCTGACCAGAAAGGTCTGAAAGAAATCACGCAGGAACTGGCTGATATGAGTAAGCGTGCCCGTGAAGGCAAGCTGAAACCTCAGGAAATGCAAGGCGCTTCTTTCACTATTTCTTCTTTAGGCGGAATTGGCGGTACAGGCTTTACGCCTATTGTTAATGCACCAGAAGTAGCTATTCTGGGCGTTTGTAAATCACAGATCAAGCCGACCTGGAATGGTAAGGAATTTGAGCCGCGCTTACAATGCCCGCTGTCCCTGTCTTTTGACCACCGTGTGATTGATGGTGCAGCCGGTATGCGTTTTCTGGTATTTATCAGCCAGCTGCTGGCTGATTTCCGCCGTGTATCTCTGTAAGTTTTTAAATAACAGGCTGCCTGAAAACAGATTGGTTTCTGGCAGCCTGTATACATGAAATACAGGCAATTACTGTTGTATCTAATGCAACAGTCAGGCAAAAGGTAAGACCATGAGCTTAATTGAATTGAAAGTACCGGATATCGGCAATTATAAAGATGTCGATATTATTGCGGTAGAAATCAAACCGGGCGATACCGTTGCGGTAGATGACACACTGATTACGCTGGAAACAGATAAAGCCACGATGGATGTACCGGCAGAAACAGCCGGTGTGGTGAAAGAGGTTAAAGTTAAAGTTGGTGATAAAATTTCTGAAGGTGGTGTGATTGCAGTAGTAGAAGCTACAGCTAAACCTGCAGCAAGTGCTCCTGCGGCTGAAAGTGCACCGGTAGCAGCACCTCAGGCAGCCAGTTACTCCGGCAGCAGTGATGCTGAGTACGATGTTGTTGTACTTGGCGGCGGCCCGGGTGGATATTCTGCGGCTTTTGCCGCAGCTGATGAAGGCCTGAAAGTTGCTATCGTGGAACGTTATGCAACTTTGGGCGGTGTTTGTCTGAATGTTGGTTGCATTCCATCCAAAGCTTTACTGCATAATGCAGCTGTAATCGATGAAGTTAAAGAGCTGAAAGCCAATGGCATTGAGTATCCGGCACCAAAAATTGATATCGACCAGTTGCGCAGCTACAAGGAAAAAGTAGTAGCGAGAATGACCGGCGGTCTGGCCGGCATGGCTAAAACCCGTAAAGTTGATATTATTCGCGGTAATGGTCGTTATATCGATCCGCATCATATTGAAGTCAAACTGACTTCAGGTGAAGGACGTGTTGAAACCGGTGAAACCAAAACACTGGCTTTTAAAAATACCATTATTGCTGCCGGTAGCCGCGTAGTTAATTTACCGTTTATTCCTGAAGATCCGCGCATTGTTGATTCAACAGGCGCTCTGGCACTGAAATTTGTGCCGGAAAAAATGCTGATAATCGGCGGCGGTATTATTGGTCTGGAAATGGGTACAGTGTACAGCACACTGGGCGCACGTCTGGATGTAGTAGAAATGATGGATGGTCTGATGCAGGGTGCTGACCGCGATATGGTCAGAATCTGGCAGAAGAAAAACGAACATCGTTTTGATAATATCATGCTGAATACCAAAACCACAGCTGTTGAAGCTAAAGAAGATGGTATTTACGTGACATTTGAAGGCGCTAAAGCTCCGACACAGCCGCAACGCTATGATCTGGTTCTGGTTGCAGCCGGTCGTGCACCTAATGGCAAGCTGATAGGCGCAGAAAACGCCGGAGTGGCCGTTACAGATCGCGGGTTTATTAATGTTGATAAGCAGATGCGTACTAATGTACCGCATATTTTTGCCATAGGTGATATTGTGGGTCAGCCGATGCTGGCGCATAAAGCTGTACATGAAGCCCATGTGGCTGCTGAAAATTGTGCCGGTCATCAGGCGTATTTTGATGCACGTGTTATCCCAGGGGTGGCTTATACCAATCCGGAAGTTGCATGGGTAGGCATGACAGAAGATCAGGCGAAAAAAGACGGGGTGAAAATCACTAAATCCGTATTCCCCTGGGCTGCTTCCGGCCGTGCTGTAGCCAATGGTTGCAGTGAGGGGGCTACTAAGCTGATTTTTGACGCTGACAGTGGACTGATAATCGGCGGTGCAATTGTTGGTCCGAGTGCCGGCGATATGATTGGTGAAATCTGTCTGGCTATTGAAATGGGTTGTGATGCAGATGATATCGGTCGCACCATCCATCCTCATCCGACGCTGGGTGAATCAATAGGTATGGCGGCTGAAGTCGCTATGGGTACGTGTACTGATCTGCCACCACAGCGTAAAAAGTAAGAACTAAAATTCTTATGTCACAGGCTGTCCGATTTTTCCGGACAGCTTTTTTATTGGAAAAAGGGTAAATTCGGAAACAATTGATTAAATCAGCTGGTTAAATTGAATAATATTTGCAAAAAAATATCAGTATCTGATACGTAAGTTACATTTAGACATTCCAGTACTGCGCTTATTCAGCTATTATCAAAATAAATATGCTGATAAATCACTATCCGTGTATTGCTGTGAGCTTATATTTTTATTAATCAGTATGAGTGTAATTGAATGAATATGAACAGCAAAACCTCTTCTGGTATTGCCCCCTGGATTATAGGAGGGTTGGTACTGCTGGCAACCATCAGTCTGTTTATAGGGCTAAAACCGATTTTAATGCCTTTTGCCGCAGCCGGAGTACTGGCCTATATTTTAAATCCGCTGGTAGTAAAACTGCATAGTCTAAAAATTTCCCGCTCGCTGGCAGCAATGCTGGTGATGTTTCTGGGACTGAGTGTTATTGTGATTTTGCTGCTGATTGTGATACCGATGCTGATTAATTTGCTGGACAGTATTTATGAGAAACTGCCCGCATTTCTTGACTGGGTGCATCACCGGCTTGTTCCATGGCTTAATCAGACATTTCATATCCGTATCCGCTGGGATGCGGATTATATGTCCAAGTATGTAGCACAATGGATTCAAACTCATAATGCCAGTATTAAAGATGCCGCTTCCAAAGTTTTACCTGTAGTATGGCAGCATAGCAGTGGTATGGTAGAGTGGGTGACCAATCTGCTGTTACTGCCTTTTCTTTTATATTATTTTCTGCTGGACTGGAATCGCTGGACCTCCGGTATCCGGCATCTGATTCCGCGCCGTGCCTTACCTACTTATAATCGTATCGCTACCAATATGGATACGGTACTGGGCGAATTCCTTCGCGGCGAACTGCTGGTAATGGTAATTATGGGCATGGTTTATGGTCTGGGGCTGGCATTGGTAGGGCTGGAATCCGGATTTGCCATAGGTATGGTTGCCGGTTTGCTGGTGTTTGTACCTTATCTGGGTGCTTTTACCGGTTTGCTGCTGGCCACGCTGGCAGCATTGTTGCAGTTTGATGGCTGGACAGGACTATTACTTGTCTGGGGTGTGTTTGCCATTGGTCAGTTTCTGGAAAGTTTCTTCGTCACTCCGAAAATTGTAGGCGACAGAATTGGTCTGTCTCCGTTCTGGGTTATTTTCTCATTGATGGCATTCGGGCAGTTACTTGGTTTTGTCGGTATGCTGCTGGCGTTACCACTGGCTGCAATATGTCTGGTATTGATTCGGGAAGGAACTCAGGCGTACTGGAGAAGTGATTATTTCCGCAAATTGCCGGAAAATAGCATAATCAAGGATGAAAAAACACAGCAGGACAGGTAATCCTGGCTTCTTGTTTTTAGATGTTGCCTGCTGAAAAAACAACACCGGTACTTGCATTTATGCTGTGAAGTCATTAAAATTCTGCGTTTCATGATTTGTATATGTATGTTAGGAGATATTGATGGCCAATAGTGCACAATCTCGTAAGCGCGCCCGTCAGGCACTGAAACAACGTGCCCATAACGCTAGCTTGCGTACCGCTTTTCGCACTGCGGTTAAAAAAGTATTGAAAGCCGTTGAAGCTGGTGATAAAGCAGCTGCTCAGGTTACCTATAGCGAGAGCGTTAAAGTGATTGATCGCATTGCTGATAAAGGTGTTTTCCATAAAAATAAAGCTGCACGTCATAAAAGCCGTCTGGCTGCCAAAATCAAGGCTATGGCTGCTTAAGCTGATTTTTGTCATTGCATGAGACGATTCTCATGATTGCTATTATCACAAGGCTGTTCCCATTGTGGGCAGCCTTATGTTCTATCTTTGCCTATTATAATCCTGCCGTTTTTACTCCTCTGAAATCTTATATCTCTGAAATGCTGATGCTGGTAATGCTATCCATGGGCATGACGCTGAGAATTGAGGATTTTACCCGGGTATTGAAGCGGCCGGCGCCTATTGCGGCAGGTATTGGTCTGCATTATCTGATTATGCCACTGGCGGCATGGCTGATTGCCAGATTGCTGAACATGTCACCAGAATTGCAGGCAGGAATGGTGCTGGTAGGATGTGTGGCCAGTGGTACTGCTTCGAATGTGATGGTGTTTTTATCCAAAGGTGATGTTGCACTGTCTGTCACAATCAGTGCCTTGTCTACTGTAGTGGGTATTTTTGCTACACCACTATTGGCAAAACTTTATATAGCTGCATCAATCGAAGTACCTGTCGTAAATATGCTCAGGGAAATTTTGCTGATTGTTGCCTTACCTATTGCTATAGGGGTAAGTATTAATTATTTTGCGCCGAAACTGGTAAAAAAAATTATACCTTCACTGCCACTGATAACGATGTGTATGATTATTATTGTGCTATCAACTGTGGTGTCATTAAGCAGCGATAAAATCGGAATAAAGACGGTAATTGTTGTTGTTGGTGTGATTTTGCATAATGCTTTAGGGCTGATTGGCGGTTACTGGGGTGGACGGTTGTTTGGTTTTGATAAATCCATCTGTCGCACACTGGCTCTGGAAGTAGGGATGCAGAATTCTGGTCTGGCAGCAGTATTGGGATCTGAATTTTTTGGTTCGATGGCTGCTTTACCGGGCGCAATATTTTCATTATGGCATAATATTTCCGGTTCGTTTCTCGCCAGCTACTGGTCGGGAAAGCCTACAGGTACAAGTAACGACCATGTGAAACGTGAAGATGTCAGTTTACATTAATTAATTTGACATACCAAAAAAGCCCGGTTATGAGTCCGGGCTTTTTTATTGAATAATGCTTTGCTGAATTAAATGTACAGGTATTGATTTTGTATGTATATAGACGAAATTTTGTATTTTTAGGATGTGCAGTCAGTACCTGGCATTATAATCAGTATTCATCTTCGTCAGGCAGCGAAGTATCAGCCCACGCCTGGCGGATAGCTGAGTGAATAATATCCATACTAAAACCGCGGTAAGCAAGAAAATGCATACATTTATGTTTTTCTTTTAAGTCAGCGGGAGGCTGACGATATTTTTTTTGCAAAACAGCTATAGCATTATTTGTCTGTTGTTCTCTGTCTGGTAAATAATCTGCAATCAGAGCTGCATCAACACCTTTTTGCTTCAGGCTTTGCTCTAAACGCAGATTGCCATGCAGCCGGCTTTTACTATTGATATAAGTTTCCGTATATCGCTCATCTGATTGCCAGTGCTTTTGTGCCAGTTCATCCAGTAATGCTTCAAGATTGTCGTTTTCATCTGCATAAGGATGCAGTTTACGTGCCAGCTCAGCTCTGCTGATTTCCCGCCGTGCCAGTAGGGCAATGGCACGGGCACGTAAACTGATTTTTTGCTTCATGCGCGGATTTCGCTGTTAGCATGATGACGTATGCCATCATCAATCAGAGGCAGATGATCAACAATAATGTCTGGTTTAGTCTGGGTGTTTTTTGCCAGCTGTGCCATATCTGCATAACCCCATGTGACGCCACAGCTTAAAGCTCCGGCTGCTTTAGCTGCCAGAATATCATTAGCAGAGTCACCAACCATCAGTAAATTTCCGACGGGTACGCCTAATACTTCTGCTGTGTGCAATAAAGGCATAGGAGAGGGTTTTTTTTCAGCCAGTGTATCACCACCCACAACCAAACTGAATGAATCAGCCAATCCAAGCTCACATAATAATTCCACTGCCAGAATTTCATTTTTATTTGTGATTACTGCTAAAGGCAAACCACGGGCACGGAATAATGCCAGTGCGGTTTCTACTTCAGGATAGGGGCGGGTGTGAACACTCAAATGAGTACGGTAATAGGAAATAAAAGCAGTAAATCCCTGTGTCCAGATTGTTTCATCCACCAGACCGTCCCGATTACCACTGAGAGCCCGGTGTACAAGGCTGGATAAACCGTCACCTACATAGGTAGTCAGTTCAGATTCTGGCAATGATGGCAGTCCTAGTTCCGCGCGCATATGATTGGCAGCAGCACATAAATCGGCGATTGAATCGACCAGGGTACCATCCAGATCGAATGCTATGGCATGAATATCATTCCATTTCATGATTGGCTTATTGATTGGGTAAAAGACATGCTTATTTTATCATGTTCAAATAACCAGTAAGGCTGCCGGTAGCAGTATATTTACTCTGTTTAGCAATCCGGTATTATTTAGGTTCAGACATAGCCGGATAAAACTACAGGCAATTAATCCGTTGTAGTTAGTTTATAACTGGCTGAATGGGATCACGGCTGAATATATAAGCTATATGCTGTTTAAACTTTGTACCGGCATGCAGAATATTATTCGGAAATGCATGGTGATTCGGAGCATCTGTATAGCCTTGCGGTTCAAAACAGATTGCTGCAAACGGCAGAAGTGATTTACGTGCCGGTATCTGCTGCTCAGACAGATTTTGAGCATTATAGACCACAATTACAGGTGCATCTGTTTTTACCGCCATGGACAAACCGGTATCTGGAGCACTTAAGCGCGCAACAATGTTGTTTGCTGAATTTGGTGGTAATACATAGGCCGTATCAATGATACTGCTGCCTATGGGACGTGCTGAATGAAAATCAAGCGTTGCCGGTGCCTTATGAATATCACCAGTTGGTATCATATCTTTATCAGTCACAATGACTTCTTGTGGTAACAGCCATAACTGATGTTCGCTGATCGTGCTTTCTCTCAGAGCCAGATTAAAATAACTATGCTGAGTCAGATTAATTAAAGTATCACGATCTGATTCAGCGCTGAAATCAATATTCAGTTCGTTATTTACTGTCAGGGTATAGCATACCTGTACATTCAGGTTACCCGGATAGCCTTCTTCACCATCGGCACTAAAAAGCTGCATGGTAACCGAAGCGCAATGTTCATCATTATGGGTAGCACATACTTTCCACCACTTCTGATCAAAACCAGTATATCCGCCATGCATATGATGTTCTCCCTGATTAGCAGTCAGGTGGAGCAGTTCATGGTTGAGCGGTGCATGTGCAAAGCTGATGCGTCCGGCATGCCGTCCGATTACAGCGCCCAGATGAGGATTGTTGGTACGATAACTGGTGCTGGCATAATCCTCAGCATTATTGAAACCCAGAACACATTGCACAGGATTACAATCTCTGTCCGGCATGATGAGTGAGGTAATTGTGGCGCCGAAATCCATAACAGATACCTGCATCCCCTGACTGTTTGTCAGTGTCCACAATGTGGCACTTTCACCGTCTACCAAACCGAATGGCTGGGTACTAATCGTACATAATGAGAGTTCATTTGATTTCATTCTCTCCGGCCTCTTCATCAAGATTATGTAAGAACGCCAGTTTTTCGGCGATTTTAATTTCCAGCCCACGAGCTACCGGCTGATAGAATGCCGGTTCATCCATCCCTTCAGGCATATAGGTTTCTCCGGCTGCATAGGCATTAGGTTCATCATGGGCATAGCGGTATTCACGCCCGTAGCCCAGCTCTTTCATTAACTTAGTCGGTGCATTGCGTAAATGAACCGGTACTTCATTGGACGGGTGTTTTTTGACAAAAGCACAGGCTTCGTTATAAGCAAGATAACCGGCATTGCTTTTTGCTGCACACGCCAGATACAGTACTGCCTGCGCCAGAGCTAGTTCCCCTTCAGGGCTGCCAAGTCGTTCAAAAGTCTGCGCTGCATCATTGGCTATTTGCATCGCTCTCGGATCAGCCAGACCAATATCTTCCCATGCCATACGGATTATACGTCTTGCCAGATAGCGGGGATCAGCACCACCATCCAGCATCCGGGTAAACCAGTATAGAGCGGCATTCGGATGAGATCCGCGTACTGATTTATGCAGTGCAGAAATCTGTTCGTAGAAGCTGTCGCCGCCTTTATCAAAACGGCGTAATTGCGTGCCAAGACTGCCGGCAGTTAACTCTGCGCTGATTTCAGTTTGCTGCTGTGCTTGTGCGGTATGAATCAGTTGTTCGAGTAAATTCAGAAAACGCCGGCCATCACCATCAGCGCTGTTAAGGATTAATGTCTGTGCATCCGAACTGATACTGAATGATTGAAACTCAGGCAGGCTGAAAACTTTATTTTGTAATTGTTTCAGTTCTTCAATGCTGAGTGAGTGCAGGGTATACACCTGTGATCGGCTTAGCAGTGCCGGATTAACCTCAAAAGAAGGATTTTCTGTTGTAGCGCCTATAAAAGTAAATAAGCCGTTTTCGACATAAGGTAAAAATGCATCCTGCTGTGATTTATTAAAGCGATGTACTTCATCGACAAAAAGTATGGTGCGTTGTCCTTGTTGTAAAGCCAGCTGAGCTTTTTCAACCGCAGTACGGATTTCTTTTACTCCGGAAAAAACCGCTGATAAAGGAATAAACAGAGCATTAAAGCTTTGTGCCAGAATCCGTGCCAGAGTGGTTTTACCCACGCCGGGAGGACCCCATAACAGCATGGAATGCAGGTGTCCGGTTTCTACGGCAACACGCAGAGGTTTACCTGCACCAATCAGGTGTTGCTGCCCGATTACGTCGTCCAGATTTTTCGGGCGTAACTGTTCTGCCAGTGGCGGTAAAGGTTTCTGATTAAATAAATCCATAACGTGTCATTCAGTACACGATAATTCGTGTAATATATTGTACCTGATTATGTAAACTTTGCAGGGCTGGTAACCATTGGATTATAGGTATAATCAGTATGGTTATATATTGTATAAATAAGAAAAGTTGTATTCTAGACTTAAATTTAATCCAACTGAAGAAATTACATGAGTAAAATATTGTTTTTTCTGGTTTTTATAGTTGTGGTGATAGGGGCTTATATAAATTATGACAGAAAATCAGAATACGGGCTGATATCTGGTATTGGCGGATATATGATCAATCAGGAATGTCAGCGTCAGTTTAGTCAACCGATAAATAAACAATTGACAGAATTATTTATCATCAAAAGAATCAGTCAAAAGGATTGTAACTGTATTGCAGTACATGCAAGTCGAAAACTCAGTATTAAAGAAATTGCAAAAATGGTCGATCCGCAGGTTCGTCAGCGAAGAGTGCGTGAATTTACTGTATCTCAGGCCAGAGTATGCAAGATAAGATTACAGCGTTATTAACTATAGCTCAAATATGATTAAATCATACAGGAGAAACAATGAAATACATTAGCACCAGAGGGCAGACCGCGCCAAAAAATTTCAGTCAGGCATTAATGGCCGGACTGGCAGATGACGGTGGTTTATTATTACCACAAAGCTATCCGCATATTGATACATTTACTCTTCATGAGTGGCGGTCATTAAGTTATGCTGAACTGGCTATGCAGATTATCAGTCTGTTTGCTACTGATATTCCCAAAGCAGATTTACAGAAAATAGTCAGTAAGACATATACAAAAGAAATATTCGGAAGTAATGAGATTACTCCGGTCAGAACTTTGCATGATGGAATTCTGATTGAAGGACTTTCAAATGGTCCGACGCTGGCATTTAAAGATATGGCCATGCAATTATTGGGTAATTTGTTTGAGTATGTGCTGGAACGTGAAAACCGCTTTCTGAATATTATCGGCGCCACCAGTGGCGATACCGGTTCTGCTGCTGAGTATGCTCTGCGCGGCAAAAAACGGGTAAATGTATTTATGTTGTCGCCATATGGAAAAATGAGTGATTTTCAGCGTGCTCAGATGTATAGCCTGAAAGACAATAACATTTTTAATATTGCTGTTAAAGGCATGTTCGATGATTGCCAGGATATTGTAAAAGCGCTGCAGAATGATCATGCTTTTAAGGCACACTATCATTTAAGTACAGTTAATTCTATCAACTGGGGTCGTATTGTTGCGCAGGTGGTGTATTACTTTAAGGGCTATTTTGCGGCTACCAGCACAAATGAACAGAAGGTTTCATTCTGCGTACCCAGTGGTAATTTTGGTAATGTGCTCGCAGGGCATATTGCCCGAAGCATGGGGCTGCCTATTCATCGCCTGATTGTTGCTACAAATGAAAACGATGTGTTGAATGAATTTTTCAATACTGGGCATTATCGTCCCCGTGATGCGGCACATACATTTGTTACTTCAAGCCCGTCTATGGATATTTCCAAGGCTTCCAACTTTGAACGCTTTGTTTATGATTTGCTTGACCATGATGGTTCCCATGTGCAAAAACTCTGGCAGCAGGTTGCAGCTGGTGAGGGATTTGATTTAAGCCATATGCTGAATAAAATTCAGCATCAGTATGGTTTTGCTGCTGGTAAAAGTACTCATGCTGATCGTTTGCAAACCATTGCTCAGGTGTATCGGGAAGACAATGAATTGATTGATCCGCATACAGCAGATGGCGTAAAGGTAGCGCGACAGTTGCGCGAAGCCGGCGAAATCATTGTGTGTCTGGAAACTGCTCTGGCAGCTAAATTTGCACAGACCATTCATGAGGCAGTTGGAAGTGATGTAACCATACCGCGCCCTGATAATCTAGACGGACTGGAAGATTTACCACAGCATGTTACCGTGATGGATAATGATGCGGCTGCGGTTAAACGGTTTGTGGAAACACAATTAGGTAAATAAAAGTAGATGTAAGCGTTTTTAAATATTAAAGGCCGGCATGGTTATGCCGGCCTTAGTTTTTCAAATTAGAAATTATCCGGATTTTCCAGTTTATCTACTTTCTGTTTTAATTCTTCAGGAGTCAGCGCAATTTCTTCACTTGGATTAGCGGCCGCAGTGGCTACTGCAACAGGATTATAAACAGAAATGTATTCTGATCCATCAGAACGATCCTCAATAGTGTACATCACTCCGCTGCGGTTGAAACGGTGGCACTGGCGCTGATACCAGCCTCTGAACCCGGTTTTAGGTTCATTCGGGTTGTAATAGAATGCGTTGAGTATTTCAGGTAAGCCAAGGCCACATACCACACCGGAAAGCAATACACAGATAAATGTATAACCAACCAGAATATCGCTGTATTTAGCCAATGCCGGCATATTGGCTACAGCCAGTATCAGGGCGAGAGAGATACCACCGCGTACACCCCCCCAAGACAAAATGGTAAGGCTGCCATGGTAGCTTTTCTTATATACTTTCGGAAACAACATAAATGCCAGTATGTTTCCGGCAAAACGGCTCAGATGCAGTAATACGAAAGCTATAATACCGCCGATAACCAGAGTTTTACTCATATCAACGATAAAGAGTTCCAGACCGATTAAGGTAAACAGAAATGAATTGATGATGCCTTCTACAGCGTGCCAGAAGTTATTAACATCATCTATTTCTTTTTTCTGTAAAACTTCCTGCCATTTATTTCCAACGATCAAACCGCCGACAACACAGGCAATCGGGCCGGACGCATGAGCGAAATAAGCCACCAGATAAGAACCGGAAGCCAGCAAAGCTGTTGTCAGAATCAGTGATTCATTTTCATGTTTGCCATGCAACAGGCGCAATGCGCCAATGCCGAAAATAAACCCGATAATAACGGCAACAACAATTTCATAGAAGAAATTTTCAATAACACCTAAAGGAGATACGTGCTGACCATTAATTAGAGTAAGAATGGTCATAAATACAACGATACACATGGCATCATTGAATAAAGATTCACCTTCCAGTTTAACCATTAAATGGCGCGGGGTACGTACTGAGCTCAGTACGCCTTTAATGCCGATAGGGTCTGTTGCACCCAGAGCAGAGCCCAGTAACAGCAGGACCAGTAAAGGAACATGATCGCCGACCAGAAACTGAAACCCATATAGCAGACCGCCAAACAGCACTGAGCACAGCAATAATCCCAGAGTGGCCAGAATCAGAATTTGTCTCCAGTAACGCTTTAAATCAGAAATCTTAAATTTAAGAGCAGAGGAGGTCAGAATAAAGCAGATTACGCCGTTTACCAGAAAATCATAAAAATTAATATGACTTACGGCTGCCTTTAACGCCATGATATCTACATGGATAAAATGATTGCGTCCGAATAAATTCATGCCCCATTGCAGTGCAAACACCAGAATGGCTGAAACAATCGGTACACCAATGGCCTGCGGCATATCAAATAAGCGTTTATTTAATAATGTGGTGACAATAGACAGTGAAAAAATAACCGTTATTGCCTGTAAAAAAAGTACACTACCCATGCAAACAGTTTTCCTTTATTTAAGTATTGTAATAAGTTGCTGATGAATCGAATCTGTCGCAGTTTGTAGCAGGTTCCCCTTGAATCAAAACTTGCAATAATAACTTACGAATCAAATTCATCCAGTAAATCAGGTGCTGGAATAAAATAGAGACTGCCGCTTACCGGTGTGCTGAAATCCAGCAGACGGTCTACGTGACCTTCATCATTTCCGGTAAACATATGCTGCAGCATTTGGCGTGTTACTGCAAATGAACGTGCATAACCGATAAAAAACGTACCGTACTCATTTTTTGACGGATGAGCAAATGCTACATTGGCACGAATAATTTTCAGTTCATTGCCTTGTGCATCATAAGCCTTACTCACGTTACTATGTGCAGTTTTCGGCTTTTCTTCATCAGAAAGCTCAATGTCATTAAAACGGCGCCGGCCAATGACTTTTTCCTGTTCTTCTACTGATAATTGCCGCCATGCCTGCATATTATGCAGATATTTCTGAGTAAAAGCATAACTGCCGTTGCGGAATAACGGATCTTCATCACCCACCAGAGCATATTCTGCTTTGGATACATCTTCCGGATTTTCGGTACCGTCGACAAAACCGATGATAGCGCGACCATCCAGATAGCGGAAACCACTTACTTCATCAATGGAATAAGTCGCATCAGCCAGTAATTCATCAATCATTGCGGCCATTTCATAACAAATATCCTGACGATCGGCACGGATATGAAAGAAAAGATCGCCAGCTGTCGCTACAGCAGTATGTTTTTCGCCTTTAATAGCAGTAAAAGGAGTCAGTTCCTTAGGCTTTGGTTTGCCCGGCCGCAGCCTGTCCCAGGCTTCCGAACCAATCCCCATTAATGCATTAAAATTTTCATCATGAAACCGGCCATGCATACTGCGTACTAACGCTGAAAAACCAGTAATAAATTCGAGTACCTTGGTAATCGCTGCCTGATTATTCTGTATCCCTAACGTAATAAATAAAGCACTTTTACCCGGATAAGCTAATACTGAAGGTGTTCTGTATATTGTCATTAATAAATACTTTCCTAAACCATTATTATAATGAAATCAACGTACATTATTAAGTACAAACTGACATGAATTTAAATATTTTTAACTATGTCATAAAAATTGCCTGTAAATACGTTCAGCACTGTAAACCGAACCGAGTAATAAACCCGGCTTTTCTCACTGCCTGTATTAGTAACGTAATTAATAAATGGGGATACTTATACATAAGATATGAAAATTATCGATAAAATATGATAATTATAACCTAAAAGCGTATAAAAGCTTTTATTTGCTGATATTTTTCCGCTAGTATAGATTACTTACTATTATTTACTATTACCCTGAGAAAGCAATGCATCACTCATTTCCATTGGTTGAAACCATCGTAGGTGGTTTATTTTTCGCCTTTGTGCTCGGTTATATCGCACATAAGCTGCGTATGCCCCCGCTGGTCGGCTATCTGCTGGCCGGCATAATTGTCGGACCGTATACCAAAGGATTTACTGCAGATATGCATTTATCACAGCAGTTGGCCGAACTGGGCGTGATTTTGCTGATGTTTGGGGTGGGGCTGCATTTTTCCATTCGCGATTTACTTGCAGTTAAGCGGGTAGCGATACCGGGTGCACTTATCCAGATTGTTCTGGCTACCTTACTTGGCTGGCTGCTTGCCTATCTGGCCGGCTGGACAACAGGTGCGGGTATTGTCTTTGGATTGGCTCTATCTTGTGCTTCAACTGTTGTCTTAATAGCGGCTTTACAGCGCTGGCATTTGGGGGATTCTACACAGGGGCGAATTGCTACCGGCTGGCTGATTGTTGAAGATATTGCCATGGTGTTTGTGCTGGTGATGATTCCGGCTCTGGCGCCGGTTTTATCAGGAGAGGGAGCTGTTTCCAGTGCAAATTTGCTTTATTTGCTGGGTAAAACCGGAGTACAAATCATTGCATTTATACTGGTTATGCTTTTTCTTGGTCGCAGAATAATTCCATGGTCTTTACAGCGTGTAGTGAGCACCGGAAGTCCTGAGTTGTTTCGTCTGGCTGTGATTGCTATTGCTTTAGGCTGTGCCATACTGGCCAATTATTTCTTCGGTGTGTCGTTTGCTCTGGGTGCTTTTTTTGCCGGAGCCATCATCAGCGAAACCAGTATGAATCACACTGCTGAAGAAGCATCCGGCGGCTTACGTGATTTTTTTACCGTACTGTTTTTTGTTTCAGTGGGTATGCTGTTTGATCCTAGTATTATTGTCCGTAACCCACTATTACTCTTAGCCACTTTATTGGTGGTAGTAATAGGTAAAAGTGCGGGAGCATTTTTGATTGTGCGTGTATTCGGCTATCCGCCTCAAACTGCACTAACAATTGCTGTTGCGCTGGCTCAGATCGGTGAGTTTTCCTTCATGATTGCCAGTCTGGGCGCGGTATACAATATTTTGCCGCAATTAGCCAGTGATCTGATTCTGGGTAGTGCACTAATATCCATAATCTGTAACCCGTTTTTATTTGTCTGGCTGAACCGCTATCTGGAAAAACAGTCACAGCAAAAATCTTCTGCTACAACCATTGTGTCCGAGAGTAATCGATTATCGGATAAACCTCATGCAAAAGTAGCTGCACCAATTAAACCGGTTTCAATCTATTTTGTAGATGAAGATATGGCTATTGCTCCTGCGGTGAGCGATCATACGGTATTGGTGGGTGCAGGCCCGGTCGGACAAGAAATAATCAGACATTTGCACGCACGTAATGAAACAGTCTATGTACAGGAAAATCGTTTAGAAGTTGTTACCGAGTTGCGTGCACGTCAGATACCCGTTGCCTATGGGCATGCATTATCAGATGGGATGCTGGATGCTGTATTTGTCGCTCAGGCTAAAAATCTGATTATTACTATTCAGAATAAAACTGAAGTGATATCAATTATAAAGGCTGCTATCGCGCTTAATCCGCAACTGCACATAGTCACATTCAGCAGATATGAACAGGACAAACAGTTGTTTATTCAGGCAGGAGCAACCAAAGTTGTTGACAGTCAGCTCGTACTGGCCAATGAAATTATGCAAGCATTCAGACAGGTCTGAAAACTGACATTGATTCCAATAGAAAAATATAATTTTTTATTAGTTTTTAAAATAATCCAGTATCCTGAAAATGATATTTTTTGAAACAGGCGTAAATCGATAATTATCTAATATTGGTTTGCGCCTGTTTTGGTTTAATTACTTATAGTATCGATGAATACTTCCAGTTGTTCACGGTTAGTAATTTTGCTGTCTATTTTGATATATATACTGTGTTCTTCAGGAATAATTAGTACCTGATGTACACCAGCCTGTTCAAGTAATTGTTGTCGGGCATTGTCAGGTAAAACACGACCCTGTTTCAGGATAATGCGCAGACTGGCCAAATAGGGTGGTTCGTGCATTGTCAGACTCAGCAGAAGCCAGATAAAAGTTAATCCTGTGCCAAAGATAAAAACACTATGTGCACCGGTATGTGCAGCTAGCCAGCCTCCGATTGTTCCTCCGCAGGCTACGCCCAGAAACTGCCCAGTTGCATAGATGCCCATTGCAGTGCCTTTATAACCTGCCGGTGCTTCTTTACTGACCCATGAAGGCAAGAGTGCTTCCATCAGATTAAAAGCAATAAAGAATAATAAAACACCTGTGACAAGCGGCCAGAAAGAAATATTAGCCAGCCATAATACACTTTCAGCAATTAATAGTCCGGCAACACACAAGATAAACACTTGCTTCATTTGCCGTTTGCTTTCAGCGTATATAATTGGTGGCAGAACAGTTATGAAAGCAATCAGCATCGTGTATAAATAAATCTGCCAATGTCTGGCTGCCGGAAAGCCTGCCTGTTCCAGTTGTATAGGCAGTGCAACAAAAGTCGACATAAGCAGAAAATGCATGCAGAAAATACCGATGTTCAGCTTAAACAGGGCAGGGTTGCGCAGTACAGTACCAAAACTGCCGCGTACAATGCCTGATTCACGGTTAAGTATATGAACAGTACTGTCGGGTACAAAAAACAATGTCAGGCCGATAGCAGCCAGTGCCAATACCGCAATAACCCAGAATAATCCGTGTAAACCTATTGCGTGTGTAATGATAGGTCCGCAGACCATGGCAATTGCAAAAGTGATACCAAAGCTAATACCAATAAAAGCCATGGCTTTGGTGCGGTTTTGTTCGCGCGTCAGGTCAGATAATAATGCCATTACAGCTGCTGCGATAGCACCACTGCCTTGTAATGCACGTCCCAGTATGACTCCCCAGATAGAGGATGTTAAGGCAGCAATAATGCTGCCCAGAGTGAAAATCAGCAAGCCGCCTACAATTAAAGGTTTACGCCCGAAACGGTCAGACCACAAACCAAAAGGAATTTGCAATATAGCCTGCATCAGACCATAAATTCCGATTGCCAGTCCGATCAGGCTTTCACTTGCTCCCTCTAATTTCATACCGTAAGTAGTCAGAACAGGAAGAACCATAAACATGCCCAGCATGCGCAGCGAAAAGACTGCCCCTAACCCCCAAGTTGCACGCCTTTCGGCAAGATTCATGTGTGTATCGGTGTTGTTCTTGGAATTCATGTTTAATACTGCTTAAAAGAAAAACCTGCCTATTGTAAAAGAAACAAAGGCAGGTTGGGTTGGTTTGCGTATTGTTATATATTTATGTCACGGTATCAGCCAGCAAAGCTTAATACAGTTTGTGAGGCCGGAGTCATAAAATCTACCGACATCATTATGCTTAAGGTAGTGATAGCAATAATCGAAAACACAAACAGTTTGCGTGCCCATATACGATCATTATTCTGTGCTTTATAGCCGGATAATGCCATACACAGCCACCACATGCTGACAGCAGCAGCAACGACCAGATATTTGTAGCCGGCGTAGCCGCCTATTGACAGCATCAATGTTGCAAACATAAAGGCAATAATATAAAACGTGATATGGTGTTTTGCTACAGCAATGCCTTTTACTACCGGTAAAACCGGAATATTAGCCGCCTGATAATCCTTAAAGCGGTAAATCGCGATTGCATAGGAATGCGGCATCTGCCAGAGACTGAAAATCGCCAGCAGAATAAGTGCACCTGCATCAAAATTATTGCTTACAGCGCAATAACCGATTACTGGTGGTGCGGCACCTGACAGACTGCCAATTAAAGTTCCGTAAACAGAATGCCGTTTCATATAGAGACTGTAAATCCCTACATAAACCACAAAGCCCATTACAGATAACCACATGGCTAAGGGATTTGCGCCAAAATAAAGCACAACAAATCCGGCAATACCCAGTATCGTGGCCAGTGCAAATGTTACACGGGCAGATGCTAAGCCCCGCACAAGCACACGATTCTTAGTACGCTCCATTTTCGGATCAATATCACGGTCAATCAGATTATTAAACGCACAGCCGGAGGCTACTACCAAAGACACGCCCAGCAGGGTAAGGATTAGCAGGTAGCCGTTTATGCTGCCTTTTGACGCCAGCAAAAACCCGCCGACAACCGAAATCAGGTTGCCGACGATAATACCTGGTTTTGTTACTTGCAGGTATGGCTTAATCATGAACTGCCTTTAACCTAACACCATGTTTGCGTTGAGGCTCCACATAATCCAGATGGAAAGACCTACCAGCAATACAATCACAATAGCAGTGAAGATAAATGAAATCAGATTCCAGCGTTCTTCAGGGTTACTGCCCAGATGCAAAAAGCATACCAGCTGAACAATAAGCTGCAAAACGGCAGTAATGACAATCACAGCAAACAGAGTTTGTTTGTCAGCGGACTGATTCATTACCATCATAAATGGAATCAGAGTTAAAACTACAGACAGGATAAACCCGATAATGTAGTTTTTAGCACTGCCATGTTGTGGGATATGGTCTTGATGGTTTGACTGACTCATAACGCTACCCCCATCAGATATACAATTGAGAACACGCAAATCCACACGATGTCCAGAAAGTGCCAGAACAGGCTCAGGCAGTTGATGCGCATGCGGTTAACACTAGTAAGACCGCGTGAAGCTACCTGAATCATCATTACAGCCATCCAGATTAAACCGGCAGTAACGTGCAGACCGTGGGTGCCGACCAGAGCAAAAAAGCCAGAAAGATAACCACTGCGGTCAGGACCCATACCACTTGTAATCAGGTGATGAAATTCATACAGTTCCATCCCGATGAAGCATGCACCGAATACAAAAGTAATCACCAGCCATAATAAAACCTGACTCTGATTATTGCGATTCATTGCCAGCACGGCAAAGCCGTAAGTAATGGAACTCAATAAAAGAGCAAAAGTTTCTACCAGCACAAAAGGCAGCTCGAAAATGTCTTTGCCGCTTGGACCACCTGCTGTGCCCGGCAGGAGCACGATATAGGTGGCAAACAGACAGGAGAACAAAATCAAGTCACTCATCAGGTAAATCCAGAACCCGAATACCTTCAGTGAACCGTTGTCGTGGTGAGCGTGCTCATGCGCACTACCGTGAATCAAGGTTTCAGTTGACATTATTTCAGTCCTGCTTTAGTTAATTCATTAAAACGTTTGCTTTCAATAGCTTCGATTTCAGCAACCGGAACGTAGTAATCCACATCCGTGTCAAAGCTCTTGACAATAATGCTGATAATCATGCCGGCAAAGCCAACGATAGCCATCCACCAGATATGCCAGATCAGGGCAAAGCCGCAAATCATTGAGAACACTGCAATCACCAGACCGGCAGCAGTATTTTTCGGCATATGAATTTCTTCATATTTGGCTGGTTTTTTGTAAGCAATACCTTTTTCTTTCTCATCCCAGAATGCATCACGGCTTTCAACCTGTGGCTGCACAGCGAAATTATAGAAAGGTACAGGGGAAGAAGTAGACCATTCCAGAGTACGACCATCCCACGGATCACCCGTAACATCAAGGTTTTCCTTACGATGCAGGCAGGAAACTACAACTTGAATCACCATGCATACTACGCCCAGAGCGATAATGGCAGCACCACTGGCAGCAACGCACAGCAAATTATGGTAAGCCGGATCAATGTGCTGACTCAGACGGCGGGTCATACCCATGAAGCCCAGTGCGTATAAAGGCATGAATGCTACAAAGAAGCCGATAAACCAGCACCAGAAAGCCCGTTTGCCCCATTTTTCATCCAGCTTAAAGCCGAATGCTTTCGGGAACCAGTAGTTAAGTGCTGCAAACAATCCAAACACTACACCACCGATAATGGTGTTATGGAAGTGAGCGACTAAGAACAGACTGCCATGCAGTACAAAGTCCGCACCCGGCACAGCAAGCAGTACACCGGTCATACCACCTACAGAGAATGTAATGATAAAGCCTACAGTCCACAGCATCGGCACATGGAAGGAAATACGACCTTCATACATGGTAAACAGCCAGTTGAAGATTTTTACCCCGGTCGGGATAGAAATAATCATGGTTGCGATACCGAAGAATGCGTTGACATTGGCACCTGAACCCATGGTAAAGAAGTGGTGCAGCCATACGATAAAAGACAATATGGTGATACACACAGTTGCCCATACCATTGAAGTATAGCCAAACATGGTCTTGCGTGAGAATGTAGCTGTAACTTCTGAATACACACCAAAGATTGGCAGTATCAGAATATATACTTCCGGATGACCCCATGCCCAGATCAGGTTGATGTACATCATCATGTTACCGCCCAGTTCATTAGTAAAGAAGTGGGTGCCGAGGTAACGGTCTAATGTCAGCATGGCAACAGAGGCTGTCAGGATAGGGAAGGAAGTCAGAATCAGAATATTGCTACAGAAAGATGCCCAGCAGAAAATAGGCATTTTCATCATAGTCATGCCCGGGGCACGCATTTTCAGGATAGTAGCAATAAAGTTAACAGCACTAACTGTTGTCCCGATACCTGATATCTGCAAACTCCATATCCAGTAATCAACACCTACCCCCGGACTGAATTCCAGACCAGACAGCGGCGGATAGGACAACCAGCCGGTTTGTGCAAATTCACCGATTCCCAGTGATAAGTTAACCAGTACCACACTTACAGCAGTAAACCAGAAACCCAGATTATTCAGGAATGGGTAGGCCACATCGCGCGCACCCAGTTGCAGCGGGATGACAAAGTTCATCAGGCCGATTACAAAAGGCATGGCAACAAAGAAAATCATGATTACACCGTGAGCGGTGAAAATCTGATCGTAGTGATGTGGTGGCAAAAAGCCGTCACTGGTGCCTGATGAGGCTAAAACCTGCTGACTACGCATCATCACTGCATCGGCAAAACCACGAACCAGCATCACAATAGCGACAATGATATACATGATACCGATGCGTTTGTGGTCAACTGTAGTAAACCATTCTTTCCACAGATAGCCCCATTTATGAAAATACGTAATTGCACCTACCAGCGCCAGACCAATGACGATGATAGCTGTAATCGTTACCATGACAATCGGTTCATGGAACGGTATCGCATCTAAAGATAATTTTCCGAACATTGTTTATTTCCTCGCAAGCTTACTCAGCACTGCTGGCTGCACTGGCCTGTAGAGCAGCAGGCATATTGTGATTGGCAAATTTAGCAATCACGTTGCCGTACAAACCCGGATTTGCGCTGGAGAAATATTCCACTTTATGGAATTGACTAGGCGCAGCCAGTTTGTTGAATGAAGCCATGTCATTAAGTGTATTGGGCGACTGTTTCACCTTATCCACCCACTGATTGAAGCTGGCTTCATCCGGTGTCGCAATGGCAGTAAATTTCATGCCAGAGAAACCGGCACCGCTGTAGCTGGATGAAATACCTTTGTATTCACCTGCTGTATCAGCAACCAGATGTAATTTGGTTTGCATACCAGCCATAGCATAAATCTGGCTACCCAGCTGCGGAATAAAGAATGAATTCATCACTGTATTGGAAGTGATTCTGAATTCCACCGGGGTATCTTTCGGAAAAGCAATTTCATTAACAGTGGCAATACCCTGTTCAGGATAAATAAACAGCCATTTCCAGTCTAATGAAATTACTTCGATTACCACCGGTTTTTTATCACTTTCCAGCGGACGATAGGGATCCAGAGAGTGAGTGGTTTTCCATGTGATTGTTCCCAGAATGAGAATAATCAGGATAGGAATACCCCAAACTACGGCTTCGAGTTTGTTGGAATGCGCCCATTTCGGTGAATATTTGGCATTACTACCCTCTCTGAATTTCAGAGAAAATAAAACTGCCATGATAATCACCGGAATTACGACTATCAACATCAAGCCTAAGGCTGTCAGTATCAGTGTGCGTTCTTCCTGACCTATATGGCCTTTAGGGTTTAGCAGAGCTGCATCACAGCCGCTTAAAAAAAGCGAACCGATCAGCATCGTCAATACTATCCCTGAGAGCTTACTTAATTTCATGTAACGACCTCAACATTACGGGAAACACGATTAACGTTTGTAAAAAACGGGTGCTACTATTTTAAGACAATGTAGCTGAACTGTATATTGCAGTATTCAACACATTATTAAAAAACATAGCGGAATAAATAAAAAATTTTTAAAATATTTTTTATTATTTATTATATAAAACAAATATGTATATTAAAAAATTACTTTATATTTCTTTGTCGTGAAGATAAGAATACTGCTTTGATTTCCGATAAAATCCGTTTATTAACACATAAATGTCATCTTGAAAATTAGTTTAATATTTAAATTTATCATGAATAAACTTAAATTTTTATTAAATATAAAATGCTGATTTATATAGATAAATATAGGGTGTATGTTTTAAGAAAAAAACAGCAAGCTTTTTTTCTGAAAAAAAAGAAGATAAATGTTAAGATTATAAAAAGGTTAATCTGTATCAATTTTGTGTGAATTATTTTAAAAAATAATTTTTTTAAAATAATTTCAACAATAATTAAAAGCCAGATCGTCTAATTTTTGTATTTAAAATTTTGTATTATATGGTTTTTTATGAACTCGTTTTGAAATAAACAAATATTCGGGTGTTGTAAAGGTATCGACTGAAATAAAATATTGATTGATTTCTTTTTGCAACATGGTTTAAATAATATAACTAAAGTAAACAATCTAATTCAAATTAGATAATTATTATCTTTATTATTTTTATGCTTATTTTCCTTACTTGTTAACATTTGAGTAAATGTTTAGCAATTTTCATACCATTTTGCATATTTTCTGTATTGAATTCATATTTATTGTAATTTCTCAAAATAGTCATTAAGTGTTTTAACTATCTGATTATCTATATTGTTAATGATATTTGTATAATGGTATAGAAGAATCAGTGATCAAATTCAAAATAAATCAGCATGCATTCAAATATAAATATATAAATGCATCAGTTTGCTTTCATACCGGCTGGGTTGTTTGCAAACTGATGCATTCCTGATGGCTATATATCTTTTTATTCTAGCTATTTTGTTGTAATTGCAGCGCTGCTTGCAAGGCAAAATAGGTCAGAATACCATCTGCACCGGCTCGTTTAAATGCAAGCAGGCTTTCTAAAATTACTTTATCAGCCTCGAGCCAGCCATTACTGATGGCTGCCTGCAGCATGGCGTACTCACCAGATACCTGATAGGCGTATGTAGGAACGCCAAATTCATCTTTAACTCGTCTGATTACATCCAGATAAGGCATACCCGGTTTAATCATTACCATATCTGCTCCTTCAGCTATATCAAGTGCTACTTCATGCAGTGCTTCATTGCTGTTAGCAGGATCCATCTGATAAGTATATTTATTACCTTTACCCAGATTACCGGCACTGCCTACCGCACTGCGAAACGGACCGTAAAAAGCTGAAGCATATTTGGCAGCATAAGACATAATCCGAGTATGAATAAAACCATTTTCTTCCAATGCTGCGCGGATAGCTCCGATACGTCCATCCATCATATCGCTTGGAGAAAGAATATCCGCACCGGCTGCTGCATGTGAAAGTGATTGTTTGATAAGCGCTTCTATCGTTTCATCATTTTTAATATAACCATTTTCATCCGGCAGGCCATCCTGTCCGTGGGTTGTATAAGGATCGAGAGCCTGATCTGCCATTACACCCAGCTCAG
Source organism: Snodgrassella sp. W8158 (assembly GCF_016100435.1). Taxonomy (NCBI): domain Bacteria; kingdom Pseudomonadati; phylum Pseudomonadota; class Betaproteobacteria; order Neisseriales; family Neisseriaceae; genus Snodgrassella; species Snodgrassella sp. W8158. The sequence goes on from NZ_JACFSM010000002.1 coordinate 346,181, forward strand.
GAAAACGGGATTTCAGAGCACGGATAGCACGCTGAATGATACCGTTTTCATCCCATGCCGCCCGTCCGTCAGCGGTTTTGATATCAGGATTGGGAACACCAAATAAATCCAGAACCGGTACGCCCAGTTTTAAAGCCTGTTCCGCAACTTTTAATAATTCATCAATAGATAAACGTTCTACTCCGGGCATGCTGTCAACAGGCATACGCCCAGTTTGTTCATGCACAAATACCGGCAAAATAAAATCATTGGCTGTCAGTATGGTTTCACGCATCATTCGCCGTGAAAAATCATCACGTCGCATACGCCGCATACGTGTATTGGGCATAATTCGAGGAGGAAAGTTCATAATAGTAATCCTGATTTTTAATAATTACAGCCACTATAAGCTGGCTAAAATCACGTTCTGTAAAGCTTAGTGAAATTTGGATTGTTATTCTAAACCCTTTCAGGCAGGACTTCTAATGACATAATTTTGTACTGATTATTAATAAAAACTATTAAATTTTGGTTTGTAATTAAAAGTGTATTTATAAGATGTAATTAGGAAAAAGCATAATTGCTTTTAAAATTCCTTCTGTTTAGTATTTAATTAAAATTGATAAGCAGTAAATGTTTGAAACAAAGTCTGACTGAGTTAATTGATAGAATAAATTTTTATTGCTGACAGAAAAGAAAGCTGATTTTTCAATGAATTTAGCGTTCAATGTGACTATTTAATGAAAATCAAGCTAAAACTTATACTCCACATAATAACGCCTATAACTAAGTCTAATATCTTCCATGAAAGATTTTGATTAAATAAAGGAGATAAAAATTTTGCACCATAGCCTAATGAAAAAAAGAACAGCCATGAGGCAAGCATAACTCCAAGTGTAAATAGATGAAGATTATCTTTGAATGATACTGATATCGAACCAACTAAAATCACTGTATCCAGATACACATGTGGATTTAACCATGTAAAAGCCAGACAAACGCCAATAACTTTCATTAAGGAACTTTTATCAATCAGGCTTGTTTTCAGCGCTAAATTTTGATTCAATGCAGAATAAAAACTTCGTATGCTATAAATAAATAAAAAAGTAGCACCAAAATATTTGGCATAAATAATAATTTCCGGATAGCGGTTAAGTACTTTAGCAAATCCGGTTACCCCTAAATAAATCAGAATAGTATTTGATACTGAGCAGATTAGGCATACCCAGAAAACATATTGCTGCTTTAAACCTTGCTTTAAAACAAATGCATTTTGGGCACCAATAGCTATAATTAATGAAAAGCCAAGGCCTAGTCCTGATAGTAAAGCAAATATTGAGTTTAACCTATTAAACTATTGAAATGTAAAATAATTAACGCAATTTCTATTACTTGTTATATTAAAGTATATTTATATAACAAGTTTATTTTATTAATAATTTTGCTGAAAGCTTTATTAATTCAATAGATACGACGGTTTTTAAAATTATTCGGAAAATGTCTGGATAAAAATAGCTTAGATGAAATCCAGCTTAGGAATAATGATTTAGATTCATTTGAAAACAGGTTATTAAATTTTACTCAGAGGGCTGACAACTGCGTACAAAGGCAGATGGTCGGAAAGTTTTTGCCATGGCAGACCTGTTAATGGTTTTGCTTCATGTATTTCCAGATGGCGGGTAAAGATTCTGTCGAGACTTAAAATAGGCAGGCGGGCTGGAAAAGTTTTCGGCGCATGGCGATAAGCATAAAATGCATCATGCAAATTTAATTTTAAGCCTAAAGTATCGTGGGAACGCTGGCGCCAGTCGTTGAAATCGCCGGCTAAAATTAATGGATTGGCCGGATCTATTTCACTTTGGATATAGTCATAAATAGTCTGATACTGTTTTATTCGGTCTGGTTCACGTAAGTTTAAATGGGCACACAGGCATACCAAAGGTCGTGTCCAGTGCGGAGGCTGTATTTCACAATGTAGCAGTCCTCGTTGTTCAACACTGTTTACACTTATATCCAGATTATGACAGGTTACAATTGGCAGCTGACTTAAAATAGCATTACCATGATCGCGGTATTTATAACGAGCATTACGTCCGTAACTGACGTTATAGGCTAACTGTTCGCCGAGTACCTGGTAATGGGGTTTTTGGGGAAAATCCGGCATATTTTCTGCCCGTTTACTATTGATTCCTTGTACTTCCTGCAAAAACAGTATGTCTGGTGCCAGCTGATGCAGTGCTGCCGCCATTTGAGGAAGCTGTACTTTTTTATTAAGTGCTGACATGCCTTTATGTATGTTATAGGAGGCAATAGTGATTTTATTCATGAAAATGGCCGGTGATTTTAAATTACCAGTGTTGGGTTAGTTCCAGTATTGCTGAACGGTTCGATGGCGAAAATACTTTTTCCGCAGCCTGTTCAGGCGAACACCATATATAGTCTATATGTTCGCGTGGAGACAGAAGAATAGGAGTTTCTGCTGCAATACACAGGGAAAAGATATGCTCGGTATTATGAGTAACTCCGGGAGCATAGCGATGACGCCAGTGCGGATAAATTTCGTAGATAGTGGATTGCTGCCAGTTAAGAATATCATTGCTATAAATGCCGGTTTCTTCTGCCAGTTCTCGTTTTGCAGTCTGCTCAATTGTTTCTCCCGGTTCCAGACTGCCAGTTACAGATTGCCAGAAATCCGGCTTATCTGCGCGTTCCAGTAGCAGTATCTGCCGGTTGTTATCATAAATAACAACCAGTACAGATACAGGTTGTTTATATGGTTTATTGTTAATCATGATGCTGTTGATGAGCTGAGCGATAAGATGAAACGCTTAATGCGGTGGGTAAGGGCTCCGGATAAGCTGAAGCAGTTTCAGTTTTTACTGAACTGGTTATGGTATCGCAGGTAATCGGATCTTCTTTATCATTGAGAATACGTATTTCCTGCTGCGGAAATGGAAATTCTATACCCACTTCTTTAAAACGATTCCAGATTTCCAGCAAAATTGCAGAATTGATACTTAGAAAACCATTTTCTGGATCACGAATCCAGTAATTAACATACAGATTAATTCCGGAATCAGCAAAGCCGGTAACATAACTGTTTGGTTTAGGATCATCGCATACTCTTGCCTGTTTGGCTGCAGCTTCTTTTAGTATTTCCAAAGCCTGAGGCAGATCTGTATTGTAGGCTACCTGTAAGGTCAGGTTGTTGGACATAATTTTACTGGAATAAGAATCATTGATAACCGTATTGGAAACAAAGGTATCATTCGGAATCAGGGCTTCTGAGCCATCACTGCTGCGTAGTACTACAAAACGGGCAGTTATCTTGGTTACATAGCCGGTGAAATTATTAATATTCAGCCTGTCGCCAGGACGCACGGAATGGTCTGCCAGAATGATAAAACCGGATACATAATTGCTGGCAATTTTCTGTAAACCAAGTCCGAGACCAACACCCAGAGCGCCACCAAAAACAGAGAGAATAGTTAAGTTAATTCCTACCATTGGCAGGGCAATCAGTACGGCAACCACTACCAGTAATGTTTTGACAATTTTTACCAGTACATAACGCAGATTGACGTCGAGTTTTTCTGCTTTAAGAATACGTTTTTCGGTAAATCGGGACAGCCACATAGCAATAATAATGGCAATCCCGACAATAATACTACCGGTGATTACTGTATACAGGCTCAGACTGGTTGAACCTATGGGCAGAGCCAGTGACTTGAGCAGTCGGATAATAAAAGTATCCAGACTGGTGAGCCATAGAATAAAACATACCCATAGGAATGTGGATAGTGAGCGCTCATAATGCTCATTAAAACGGTTATTCGGGATAGCGTTGTGCAACACGGCCATAATGATGCGAATCATCAGTAACCAGCGCGCAGTAAAAACAGTTATTTGTAACCATAATACCGACTCACCTGTGCCGGCACGCCAGATAATCATTGCAATAATAGTGCAGATAAATAGCAATACGGGCCATAGCAGGCGTGTAAACAGGTGGTACAGAAACGGAAATTTAATGTTGTTCTGGTTTTCAGTACGTTTGGATACGGCCGACAGCATTTGCAGGCTGAGCCAATAAGTACCAATCATAATCACCACTGCACAGGCCAGTTCCAGCCAGCCGGTAGTGGTTTTCAAACTATGTACTATCAGGCGTGCCAGAAATTCTTTGCGGGCAAACATGGAGTCAAAGTAGTTATTCATGGTAGGGCAAAGAAAAAATTTTAAAATTGACCTAATGGTAGGCGTTCTAATTGGTTTCTGTAAACTGTCGTTATTAAAATTATCAAATATAGATAACTTAATCTGTGCATATGATAGGGGTGAATAATACTTCTAAGAATAATGGTTTATTTAAAATTGTTTATAAAAAACATATTTTTGTTGTGATTTTAATAAATCAGCTTAAGCAGACAACTTATTATTTGATTCTGAATGCAAAGGTGCTTATAATAATCGGTTTTCCAACCTTGCCCTTTGCACTTTCGCATGGTAAAGGGATCGATTAGCCACAAGGAGTACTCATGCGTCATTATGAAATCGTGTTCATTGTCCATCCGGATCAAAGCGAACAGGTCGGTGCTATGGTTGAACGTTACAAAACCATGATTACCGAAGCTAATGGTAAAATTCACCGTCTGGAAGACTGGGGTCGCCGTCAGCTGGCTTACCCGATCAATAAAATTCATAAAGCACACTACGTGTTAATGAATATTGAAACCACACCTGAAGTGATTGACGAAATTGAAACAGCATTCCGCTTTAATGATGCTGTATTGCGTCATCTGACTGTAAAAATGGACGCAGCAGTGACTGAAGCTTCTCCAATGATGAAAGACGAGAAGTCTAAAAATCTGTTAGCAGGTAACAGCACTGAAACTGCTTCAGAAGAAGCAGCTGAAGCCTGATTAATTTACTGAGGCCGGTTTGCTGAATCAAATATGCCTGTGTGCACAGATTAAAAGTCTGGACAATTTACGCTATACGCCAGCCGGTTTGCCGGTTCTGACCATGTGGCTTACCCATGAGTCATGGCAAACGGAACTGCAACAGCAGTATCTGGCAAAAGTAGAAATTCAGGCGAAAGCACTGGGTGATTTAGCTGAAAACTGGTCGTATCAGCCGGGAAATATGGTCGAAGTCAGCGGATTTCTCAGCCAGAAAGGTATATACCACTCCCGTCCGGTACTGCATATCCAACAAATTCGTGAATATAAAGGTTAAACGACATGGCTCGTCAATCATTCAAACGTAGAAAATTTTGCCGCTTTACTGCGGAAGGTATCAAACAAGTAGACTATAAAGCAGTTGATTTGTTAAAAGATTTTATTACTGAAAATGGTAAAATCATTCCGGCACGCATTACCGGAACCAAAGCACATTACCAGCGTCAGCTGTCTACAGCTGTAAAACGTGCCCGTTTTCTGGCTTTGCTGCCTTACACCGATCAACATAAATAATAAGGAAGAGTTATTATGCAGATTATTTTGTTAGAAAAAGTCGGTGGCCTGGGTAATCTGGGTGATCTGGTTAATGTAAAAAACGGCTATGCCCGTAACTTTTTGATTCCTCAGGGTAAGGCTCAGCGTGCCAATGCTGCCAATCTGGCTGCATTTGAAGAAAAACGTGCTGAATATGAAGCACATCAGGCTGCTGTTCTTGCTGATGCTGAAGCACGTAAACTGAAACTGGATGGTCAGAACATCAGTGTAGCGCAAAAAGCTGGTGTTGATGGTCGTCTGTTTGGTTCTGTAACTACTCATGATATTGCAGAAGCTATTAAAACTGCTATTGGTGTTGAAGTAGTTAAAGCTAATGTGCGTTTGCCTAATGGTCCTTTGAAAGCCATTGGTGAATATGAAATCGAAGTAGCTCTGCACAGTGATGCTGTTGCTGCTATCACAGTAACTGTTGTAGCTGCTGCAGAATAAATATAACTGACACACATCAGGAAAGCGTAAGCTGTTCGGGTTAATCCGGACAGCTTTTTTGTTATTGATGGTAAAATTAGTTTAAACTGTGCATGAAGCATATGCTAGGAACCATAATAATGAAATTAGTCAGGATGATAAGTGCAGCTTTGTTTCTGTCTGCTTGTCAAAGTACCCATCCAATTCAGGAAAAACCACGTCAGCCTACTGCTACAACCAGTGTATCGTCACCAGCTGATAATAAAGTGTTTGCTTTGACGGACAATGGAATAGATTTACTGAAACGTAATGATGTAAATCGTTTTATTGATTTTGAAGTTAAGCGGGGACAATATAGCAGGGCTCAATTGGAAAATTTTTTCCGGCAGGTAAGCTACCGGCCAAGTATTGTTCGTGGTATGGATAAACCGGGAACATCCTTACCGTGGTATACATTTGTACAGAATAATGCCAATAATGTTCGTATTAATACCGGAAATATCTTCTGGAAAAATAATACCGGAATAATTCAGGCAGTATCAAATCGTTATGGAGTAGCGCCGCAATTGCTGGTGGCGATTGTCGGGATTGAAACTAATTACGGCAATACTATGGGCTCATATCGGGTTGCTGATGCACTGACAACATTGGGCTATCACTATCCACGGCGGGCTGAATATTTTCAGCGTGAGCTATCTGAATTTTTGCAACTGGCTTATGAAGAAAAGCAGGATCCATTAAGCTTTAAGGGCAGCTTTGCCGGGGCAATGGGTATGCCACAATTCATGCCATCCAGTTTTCGCCAGTTTGCTGTTGACTGGGATGGTGACGGACATCGGGATATCTGGCGTAATTCTGGTGATACACTGGCCTCAGTGGCCAATTATATGAAACAGCATGGCTGGCAGTCTGGAGCACCGATTGCTGTTCCGGTAAATATGCAGCCAACACCGCGATTACAGCAAATCATTGATGAACCTACTTCGCTTAAATACACCGCAGGTCAGTTGCGTCAGTTAGGCGTAGTCATTCCCGCGCAGATTAAAGATCAGGAAAAGGGTATTTTATATCGTCTGGAAAGATCTCCCGGCGAATATGATTACTGGTTTGGTCTGAATAATTTCTACACTATCTGGCAATATAACCACAGCCGGCATTATGTGGCAGCCGTTCGTCAGATTGCGAATAATCTGGCAGATGCCAATGCTAATTTATAAATGAATGTTCATTTGCAATCATCAGCCATCTTGTTATACAGATGGCTTTTATTTTGCTATGGTAAGTAGTAATTGATTAAAATAATTATTAAAAAATTTAGATAAAGATGAAACTAATCTGGTGTAATTCTTACCTGTATTAATATTGCAGGATATTCAATTAAACCATAGTCAGATTTATCATTGAAATGAAGATGAATGTCTGATTAATTATTATTAAATTAGTTATAATAGAAGATATTAATATTAATTTATGTGTTCAAATAAGTTTTTATCTTTCATTGCAGATAACTCCGATTTAAAATTTATCTAAGTATGGCTATTCGTGTTTATTAGATAATGAGTAATCTAGTGATTTACCTGCATTTCCTCGATAACACTTTCTATAATCTGATAAGCCAGTTTAGCTGCATCTAATTTTTGATTGATAGAATTTTGATCATCATTATCAGGATTATTCTTATAATTAATTGTAAAAGAGTATAAGTAGGAAACTTCCCAATTATTAGTAAAATCATGAGTTATATAGCATTTTAAATCATAATCAGTCGGGCAATTAATAACAAGAGGTTCCGTTACAGATGGTAACCAACCGGGATTGGGAACGGTTATGACATTATAGTAGTGATCAAAAAACTTAAACATTTGTACTTGATTATCAAATTTTAAATTTTCAATCAATTCAGTGTGATGATTCACTATTTCATAATTTAATTTTTCTTCTTTAGTATAAATATATTTATTATTCAGATCGTCTTGAAATTGTTGCCATGGACTTTTAGTATTCTTATCTTTTTTTATCAGTTCGAATTCAAGCCATTCAAATTTTATTTGTCTGGTTGCCAGATTTTTGCAATAGCTGGCCATTTTTTTTGAAACCGGATGTTGGCATAAAGTATTTAAATCAATATTTATTTTACCAATGGAGTCGATTAAAGTTGGTTGAGAAGCTGAAAATTGCCTGCAAAAATTCTTTTGAGCAGTATTAAAAATATAATCTTCTAACTTAGGAGCAAGGCTTCTAATCCAAAATGATGGATATTTGGAGATCGGGTAAATACGTAAGTTAATATCTTCTGATAAAGCCACTAATCGGCCATTTTGTTTGCATTCACTGTCTGGACGGTTTTGCCAGTATTCTATTAACGCCGGAGCGACAAGATAGGCTGGCCAGAAAAAGGTACATAAGAATGGCAAAACAATATAAACAATAACAGAATAAAATTTTTGCTTAATGCCTTGAAAATGAGCCGTGAAGGACTGACAGTAGCGAAGAATAACTGGAAAAAGTGCTCCTGTTATTGAAAATAAAAAAACATAGAAGTCAGCAAATATCAGGCTGAAAACTAACCATCCGGCAATAATAATGGCAAAGCCTATTTTGATAAATTTATAAATTTTTCCATAAACAATTATCAGGGTAGGAAGAAAAACGATGTAGAAAAAAGGCAGTATAAATATCCATACAAAAACATAACTATCAGTGTGATAATAAGGATGATCCATGTACAGGCTCACTAAAAATATCTTTTTAAAATTATATTGACCCTGTTATTAATATAAATTAATTATTTTATTTAAAACAAATAATATTGATATATTGTGTATTTATATCAAATTATTGGTAGGTTAATTTGTAAATATGAACTCTTTTGACAAGGATAAATAAATTTCTGGTAATTTTTTTACTCATCCAGATGCTTAGATTAAGAGTAAAAATATTTAATATTAGAATAATGTGATTGTTAAACGCAGCTGCTCAAGTAATGTTATATATTTCATAAATTAAGATTGATTTATAATTAAGCATACAGACTAAGTGCGTGGTTACATGTATTCAGATAGTTTTTCATGTAGCAAATGACTTTTTATTTCTTTTTGTTTTTATTTTCGCGTAGTTATATTTACTAAGAGCGATTTGTGTAAAATATTTGTACTTTAATTTATTATTGATGATTTAAGCATATTAAATATATATTCTGTAATTTTAACTATTTAAAGTAATAACAACAGATGTTAAAGCAAGTTGAGGTTGTTTCATCTGATTGTTTCACCTGGTTTGTGGCTTTGGTATAACCTTTTATGCTGGTTTTTAGTTACAATAAAGTGCTTGTTTAGATTGCACTGAACAAGATTTATTTTGCCTTTAAGTTTTGCTGTGGCTGGCAGTTGCGGATGGTTATGACTTATCAAGTATTGGCACGAAAATGGCGACCAAAAAAGTTTGCCGATTTAGTAGGACAGGAGCATGTAGTCAGGGCGTTGTTAAATGCGCTTGATAAAGGACGTTTGCATCATGCTTATATGCTTACGGGGACTCGGGGTGTAGGTAAAACCACCATTGCCCGTATTCTGGCCAAAAGCCTGAATTGCCAGCATACTGAACATGGTGAGCCATGTAACCAATGTGATTCTTGTCGCCAGATTGATGCCGGCCGTTTTGTTGATGTGCTGGAAATTGATGCTGCTTCCAATACAGGAATTGATAATATCCGCGAAGTACTCGAAAACGCACAATATGCGCCAACGATGGGGCAGTATAAAGTCTATATCATCGACGAAGTGCACATGTTGTCGAAAAGTGCTTTTAATGCCATGCTCAAAACTTTAGAAGAGCCGCCTGAACATGTGAAATTTATTCTGGCGACAACAGATCCGCAGAAAGTACCGATTACGGTTTTAAGCCGGTGTCTGCAATTTGTCTTGCGCAATCTGAATAGTACTCAGGTACATGATCATCTGGTTTATGTATTACAGCAGGAACAAATTGCTTATGAAGATCCGGCATTATGGCTGTTAGGCCGGGCTGCTGCCGGCTCAATGCGTGATGCACTCAGTTTGCTTGATCAGGCTATTGCCATTGGTTCAGGAAAGGTGACTGAATCTGATGTGCGGAATATGATTGGTGCGGTTGATAAAAGTTATTTGTATGCGCTTTTGGAAGCCTTGGCTGTACGGGATGGTCAGGCATTACTGGCTAAAGCGGAGGAAATGGCCAGTTGCGCGGTAGGATTTGATAGTGCGTTAACTGAGCTGGCTCTGTTATTACAGCGATTAACAATACTGCAATCTGTTCCGGCAGTCGGCGCTGATGATCCTGAATATACGGCTTTAACTCGTTTTGCGAGTTTGTTTTCAGGAGAGCAGATTCAATTATATTATCAGTGTGTATTACGAGGTAAGGCAGATTTGCCGCTTGCTCCGGATGAGAAAGCCGGGTTTGTCATGACCTTATTGCGGATGCTTGCATTTGCACCTCTGGCTGCACTGAATACACAACGTTTGCATGGGCAAATCGATGGTACACAGTTGCATGATGTGCCAGTAAACAATAAGCAGATTGATAATATACCAACTGTTTCTGAAAAAAATAGTCCAGCTTCAGTATCTGAAGCACTGTCAGAGACAGCATCTGATGCAACTATTGAAGTACCGGCAACATTAGAAACTGAAATAATCGAAAAAAAATCGTCGTCGATAACAGCTGCTGATAGCAAGATATTAAATGATTCTTCACCTGCTTTGCAGGAATCTCAGTCTGTAACGATTAGCGATGAGCCTCCGCTACCCTGGGAAACAGGTGTTGATGACATATCCTACGAGGCTGTAAGTGTGTTTGAGGCTGTAGAATCAGTCAAAGCAAACGCGGCAGAAAAGTATGATGAAAATACGGATATATCCGCAGAAAAGCCCAGAGATGATCAGAATTTATCTCTGGTAAATAAGGCTTTTCCGCCATTGACGGCAGAGAACTGGCCGGAAATTTTAACTTTGCTGGCGCATCGTCTCGGTGCTGTACAGTTGTTCAGTCAGCATACGGCGATTGTTGCTTATGATGAAAATAGTGGTGATTTAACTATTGCTCTGGCTGAGCAGGGCGAGCCGACAGCCAATCGTGAGTTACTAAACCGGCTGGCTGAATCGTTGTCAGAAGTTTATCAACGGCCGATACATCTGCATACCTGTAGCTGGCAGGAGCAGAGTATGCCGGAAACACCGCAAATGCGTCAGCAGCGATTACATGCAGAACAACAACAGCAGGCAAAGACAGTGTTAGAAGCGCAGCCCGCTGTAAAGATGCTGATGGAAACTTTTAATGCAGAATGGATACCGGAAAGTTTACATCTGGATAAAGAATAATTGCCATTATTTGTTTAATTTTTTCTCTCTATTTAATTGACGTGTAAGGAAGATATTATGTTTGGAAAAGCAGGTTTGGGTGGTTTGATGAAGCAGGCGCAACAGATGCAGGAACGTATGAAAAAGGCGCAGGCTGATCTGGCTAATGTAGAGGTGGAAGGTGAATCTGGGGCTGGTATGGTTAAAGTAACCATGAATTGTCACTATGGAGTAAAACGTATCCATATTGATGACAGTTTGCTTGCTGATGCCGCTGATGACAAAGAGATGCTGGAAGATTTGATTGCAGCTGCGGTTAATGATGCCGTACGTAAAGCTGAATCAACTTCTTCAGAACGTATGAGTCAGTTTACTCAGGGTATGAATTTACCGGCAGGTATGGGAGATTTATTTAAATAATTACGCCAATAAAAAAGGGTAACGGTTATGTTACCCTTTTTTATTGTTTTTAGTTTAAGTTGTTATCATTAAAACCATTGTTTTCTGCTTAGTTACGAAACTAAGCAGATAAAATGTTATATTGAAGTTCAGAAGTCAGGATGATAAGTGATCCGGATTAGTCTGATGGTAATCTTACATGGTATACAAATGTCAGGTTGGGTAAGATGAAGATATTTTGTCTGAGTTGGTGAAGCCAGTTCCGTTTCTTCCGGTTTGATGAGAGTTTAATTACATCAGAGCTATATATAAAATAATCTATAGTTTTTATGAAATAGATCCGGGCAGTCAGTCAGTGAAAACGGGCTGGTTTTATGTATGACTGAAGAGTTTGTTACAGGTAAAAAATGAGTACAAAACATGTGGACGCATTTAGCCGCTTAACCAATGCATTAAAAGTATTGCCTAATGTTGGCCCTAAAACAGCGCAGCGCATGGCATATGAATTATTACAGCACCAGCGTCAGGGCGCAGAAGAGCTGGTGGAAGCAATTCAAGCTGCTTTATTACAGGTACAGCATTGTCGTTTATGTAATACTTTCTGTGAAGGTGAATTGTGTGCAATTTGTTCTGATGAGCAGCGTGACACCAAACGATTAATGATAGTACAAATGCCGGTGGATGTAGCCAGTATGGAATCAGCACATTGCCATGATGGTTTGTATTTTGTATTGATGGGACAGGTTAGTCCGGCTCAGGGAGCAGATTTGCAGGCCATTGCTTTAGATAAACTGGTAACGCGATTACAGCATCATGAAGTAGATGAGATTATTATTGCTACCAATTTTACTGCTGAAGGAGATGCTACTGCGTACGTGCTGGCACAATTACTGGCTGAGTTTCCGGCAAAAGTTACGCGTCTGGCGCGAGGTATGCCACTCGGAGCAGAACTGGAATACATAGATGCAGGTACTCTGGCTCAGGCTGTTTATGAACGCCGTAATGTAAAGTAAACACTATAATTTACAGATAAAATCGGCTTAATGGCAGAATGGAGAATAAAAATATCACTAGGAAAGATTAAGCCAGTCACAGATTCATTTAAGAAATCAGACAGAGTAATTTTAGCAATTACTCTGTCTGTTGTTTTGTGGTTGTATTTCTGATTTAATTATCAGGAGGTAGCGGATTCGCTCAGAAATAGCTGATAAGCGGCATTGTGAGTTTGTTCCTGATAGATATAACCCACATTATCCAGAAATGCATAAAATTTTTCTGCATCAGCCGGGGGAATATTCAAACCAACCAGTACGCGGCCGAAATCGGCTCCATGATTGCGATAATGAAACAAAGTAATGTTCCAGTCGGATTGCATATGTATCAGAAAACGTCTCAGGGCACCCGGTCGCTCAGGAAATTCGAAGCTAATCAGACGTTCATTAGCCACTTTGCTGGTACGACCACCTACCATATACCGGATATGCAGTTTGGCCATTTCGTTATGAGTGAGATCCAGAGCCGGCAAACCATTGTTGTTCAGTTCCTGTACGATAGTCTGTAAATCAGCAGTATCATTGCTTTGAATACCAACAAATATATGGGCCTTCTGGTCATCACCATAACGATAATTGAATTCGGTAATATTTCTGTTACCGATTAGATCAATGAAAAAACGAAAGCTACCGGGTTTTTCCGGGATGGTTACCGCAAAAATTCCTTCATGTCCCTCTGTCAGTTCACAGCGTTCAGAGACGTGGCGCAGTTGATGGAAATTCATATTTGCACCGCTGGTTACTGCGATTAGATTTTGATGCTGACATTGATTCCGGGCGATATAGGCTTTTAATCCGGCAAGAGCCAGTGCACCGGAGGTTTCAGTAATACTGCGGGTATCATCGAAAATGTCTTTAATTGCAGCACAAATACTATCGGTATCTACAACAATAATATCATCCAGTAAGTCTTTGCATAGTGTGAATGTTTCTTCACCTACCAGTTTAACTGCGGTACCATCCGCAAACAAACCTACTTCTTTAAGTTCAATGCGTTTGCCGGCAGCAATAGATTGCTTCATAGCACAGGCATCTTCAGTTTCTACGCCGATTACTTTGACCTCCGGACGTACATTTTTAATGTATGCCGCCACTCCCGCCGCCAGCCCGCCGCCGCCAATAGCAACAAATACAGCATCAATAGGTTTCGGGTGCTGGCGTAATATTTCCATACCGATGGTACCCTGTCCGGCAATGACATCCGGATCATCAAACGGTGGAATATATGTGAGGCCACTTTGGGCAACCAGTTGCATGGCATGGTTATAGGCATCATTATAGGACTCACCGGCCAGTACTACTTTACCACCGCGTTTTTTTACAGCATCGATTTTAATTTGTGGTGTGGTCTGTGGCATAACGATAGTTGCCTCACAACCCAGTTTTTGTGCTGAAAGTGCTACGCCCTGAGCATGATTGCCGGCCGAGGCCGTGATGACACCTTTTTCCAGGGCATTTTTATCCAGTTTGGCCATTTTGTTATAGGCCCCGCGGATTTTGAAAGAGAATACTGGTTGTAAATCTTCCCGTTTCAGCCAGATGTGATTGTTGAGTCGATCTGACAGATTAGCAGCATAATCCAAGGGTGTTTCAATGGCCACATCATATACTGCGGCAGTAAGAATGCGGGTAAGGTAGTTTGTGTGATTGTTCATAATGTAGAATGAAAAAACTGATTTTATTTTGCAGATTATCTGATTAACTGAATTAATCAAAAATTAACGATAACGCGGCTGTTTTTTTTATGCAAGTAAATTTGCCAATATTGCTTCTCTTGTGCAGACTAATGTTTATAATAAGTGGTTATGGAAGTAGTTAATCGCGGTTAATTCAGATTTAAATTTGATAATAGAAATGATGAGAAATTTTTTTCACTGGTTTATTACAGCTGTGCTGATGAGTGTTTTGCTACCGGCACATGCAGTAACTATGCCTGAAATTAATGCTGCTGCATATGCAGTGGCAGATCAGCAAAGTGGTACAGTTCTGGCCAGCCGTGATAAAGATGCCCGGATTGAACCGGCAGCACTGACAAAGCTAATGACAGCTTATCTGGTATTAGATGCTTTGCATACGGGTAAACTGAAAGCGCAGCAACCGCTAAAAGTTTCCGCTACCGGCTGGCAGGCAGATGGTAGCCGGATGTTTTTACAGCAGGGTGTTCCGGTAAATGCGGAAACCGTTGTGCAGGGTATGCTGGTTATCTCAGCTAACGATGCAGCAATTACGCTGGCTGAGGCTGTGAGCGGAAACGAAAAAGCATTTGTGCGCAAGATGAATGCTGAGGCGCAAAAAATGGGACTGACAAATACCAATTTTGTCAATTGCACCGGATTACCGGCAGAGGGACAATATAGCAGTGTGGGGGATCTGCTGCTGCTGGCTCAGGCTTTGGTGCGCGATTTTCCGCAATATCAGAGCTGGTTTGCTAAAAAATCTTTTGCTTATAATGGTGTTACTCAGTTAAACCGTAATTTGCTCCTATTCAGAGATGATCAGGTAGATGGTCTGGCAGTCGGCTATACTATACATGGTGGTTACAATCTGGTTGTAAGCAGTAAACGCAATGAACGCAAAATTGTAGCTGTACTGGTAGGAGCTGACAGTAGTGAGGCCAGAGCAGCAGAGGGAAGTAAATTATTAAGCTGGGCTCTGACTAATTTTAATACGGTCAGATTATATCCGGCCGGACATAAAATAAGTGATATTACTGTTTATAAAGGTGCACACAGGAAAGTAGCAGCAGGTTTTTTAGGTGACGCTTATGTCACTTTGCCGTCTGGTAGTGCTAAACAATTGTCTGTAGAGCTGGAGGCTGTTCAACCAGTGGTAGCACCGGTGTACAAAGGCCAGAATATCGGAACTTTAAAATTGCTGTCAGGTAAACAGGAAATTGCCCGACAGAATGTTGTGGCACTGGAAAATGTGGGTGAAGCAAGCGGGTTTGGTCGTTGGCTGGATGGTATCGCCATGTGGTGGCATAACCTTTTTAACTGATAAAGCCGGCTGCTTTTTGAGAGATAAGCATTTATCTAAACGACTAATTAATCAGTTTAAAGGTAATATGTGCTGAATTGATTGATTTGTTTTAAAAATAAACCCATCAGCTGATGGGTTTATTTTTAATTTCAGTTATTCATAAGGATGACGGAGCAGAATGGTTTCTTCTCGATCAGGACCGGTAGAAATCATGGCAATCGGAGCACCGCAAATTTCTTCAATACGTTTCAGATAGGCTTTAGCATTGTCTGGTAGTGCGTCGTATGATTTCAGACCAAAAGTGCTTTCCTGCCAGCCCGGCATTGTTTCATAAATAGGCGTACAGGCAGAAACGGCGTCGGAACCACAAGGCAAAATATCTATTTTTTGCCCGTTATAATCATAACCGACACAAATATTAATGCTATCCATGCCATCCATAACATCCAGTTTAGTTAAACATAAGCCGGAAATACCATTTACCTGGATAGACCGTTTCATCAGAGCAGCATCAAACCAGCCGCAGCGGCGCGGACGTCCGGTTACTGCACCAAATTCATTGCCGCGTTCTGCCAGACCTTGACCCACGCTATCAAAAAGTTCGGTCGGGAATGGTCCGGAACCAACTCGTGTTGTGTAAGCTTTGACAATACCTAGTACGTAATCAAGTTTAGTCGGTCCTACACCAGAACCGACAGCTGCCGCTCCGGCAATACAGTTAGAGGAGGTAACGAAAGGATAGGTACCGTAATCAATATCAAGGAAAGTACCCTGAGCACCTTCGAACAGCAAGGATTCACCACGGGCATTCATGTCGTTCAGTTCACGGGAAACATCTCCGACCATTGGTTTTATCTGATCGGCCAGTTCCAGAGTCTGCTGGTAAATTTTTTCAGCATCAAGTGCTTCCTGACCATACAGGCCGGTAAGCTGGCAGTTATAAATGGCTACTGCATCTTTAATTTTCTGCTGTAAAACATCAGGATGGAATAAATCCATAATACGAACTGCACGCCGGGCAATCTTGTCTTCATATGCAGGTCCAATACCGCGACCGGTCGTGCCGATTTTCTTATCCCCCTTGGCTGCTTCACGAGCATGATCAAGAGCGATATGATAGGGAAGAATTAAGGGACAGGTCGGTGCAATGGTTAATTGTTTGGTTACATCAATACCCGCCTGCTGTAATTCAGCCATTTCGCTAAGCAGGGCTTCTGGTGATACGACAACACCAGAACCGATAAAACAACGTTTACCTGTATGTAAAATACCACTGGGAATCAGGCGCAAAACAGTTTTTTTGCCATTGACCACCAGAGTATGCCCTGCATTATGTCCGCCCTGATAACGTACCACGCCGGAGGCACGTTCAGTCAGCCAGTCTACAATTTTACCTTTGCCTTCATCACCCCACTGGGTGCCGACAACAACGACGTTTTTTGCCATATGGTTTTACCTGCTCATACTAAGGGTTAATTATTGCTACAAAGGAATCAGCTGCCATTGCTGGTTTTGCCATACCAGCTGGCGGTCGCATCCTCTGATATCGTTACATTCGGGAGTGTAATCAATAATGACACACTCACCGGCTGAACGCAGTTGCTCTATTTCGGTTTTTGCAGCAGAGGCATCTTGTACGCTGACTTTTATGCCGCGCAGTTTTTCTACCGGAGGCAGATGCCCGATTAAATCACGTAAATCAAAACTAAAACCGGAAGCAGGGCGGTTACGGCCAAAATATTTACCCAGACCATTATAACGTCCGCCTCGTGCCAGTGCGTCCGGCCAGTCTTCGCTATAGGCAGCAAACAGCAACCCAGTATGGTAGTTGTCTACTCGCAATTCACTTAAATCAATAAATATATTATGGTTTGCAAATGCTGTGCAGATTTGCCGGAGCTGCTGTAATGCTTCACTTATTTCCGGCAGGTCTGGCAGACAGTCTGCGGCAGTCTGCAATACTGTCTGGGTTCCATATAATGCAGGTAAAGCGACGAAAGCTTTAATCCACTGCTCAGAAAGCTGCCATTGTTGTACACACTGCTGAACTGCGGCAGCATCTTTAGCCTGCATCAACTGTAATAAAGTTGCCGCTTGTTGTGTAGTCAGGCTGGCAGCATTAGCTAGTGTATGAAAAATACCGATATGCCCAAGTGACAGTGTTGGTTTGGGTACATTGACGATAGCCAGGCTTTTTAGCATTAAATCAATAAGTTCGATGTCGGCTTCGATACCCGCATATCCATATAATTCGGCGCCGATCTGTAAAGGCTCCCGGGTGCTTAAAAAGCCGTCAGGCCGTGCATGTAAAACCGGACCGGCATAACACAGTCGGTTAACCCCGCTATTGGCTGACAGCAGATGAGCATCTATACGGGCAACCTGGGGTGTGATATCTGCGCGCAGACCAAGCTGCCGGCCACTAAGCTGATCGACAACACGAATGGTTTTTAGTGACAGTCCTTCATCAATACGGGTAAGTAAGGACTGGCTGTATTCAAGTAAAGGGGGGCTGACAAGTTCGTAGCCATGGACGCGATAAAGTGCTAACAGCTGTTCTTTGGCGCTTTCAAGCTGGCGCGCCGCTGAAGGTAGAATGTCGGCAATATATTCGGGCAATTGCCAAGACTGCATTGGGATTCCTCACAAAATACAAGCCACACTGACCCTGACGGAACAGTGTGACGTGGACGTGGAAAGGCAGCTGAATGCTGTGCCTGAGGTCTTTTAAAATATCACTTTATCACAATTTAACGTTTTTATACCAGAGACAATTAGATTCTGATTACCATTTTACCCAGCCTGTAGCCCAGGTAACTAAAATGATACCGCCAAATACAATTCGGTACCACGCGAAAGGAATATAATTTTTATGGGCAACAAAACGCAATAAAGCTTTCACTGCAACCAGAGCAGAAAGAAATGCGGCAACAAAACCAATTGCAATCAGCAATAGATCATCCCGGGTAAATTCATGTAGATGTTTAAGCATGTCGTAACCGGTGGCAGCAATCATTACTGGTACGGCCAGAAAAAAAGAAAACTCTGTTGCTGCTTTGCGCTCAATCCCCCAAAGCATGCCGCCCATAATCGTACTTCCAGAACGAGATGTACCGGGAATTAATGCCAGAATTTGCGCCAGTCCGACAATAAGTGCATCGCGAGGCCGCATGTCCTCAACAGTTTTAACTTTCGGTTCGGTACGGCTCTGACGTTTTTCAATCCAGAGAATCAGTAAACCGCCTATTACAAGTGCTGTAGCAACAGTGATCGGATTAAACAGATAATGCTTGATTTGTTCACTGAACAGTAAGCCCATGATGGCTGCGGGAATAAAGGCTATAGCCAGATTAAGAACAAAGCGGTTGGTAGCCGGTTCTTTACCAATATGGGTAATGATATGAGCAAATCGGTGTTTATATTCAAAAACAATGGCAAGAATTGCACCAAGCTGTATCGTAATGTCGAATACTTCACCTGTAGTCTCAAATTTCAGCAGATTACCGACTACTATCAGATGTCCGGTACTGGAAACAGGCAGAAATTCGGTCAAACCTTCTACAATGCCCAGAATCAGGGCTTTTAAAAACAAGACAATATCCATTTTATTTACTGTATTTGTGTATTTAAGCCATGAAATTTATACAAAACAATAGTGTGTTTAAGGTTAAACACACTATTGTTTTGATCGAAGACCAGAGTCTATCGATTGGCAGAGGCTGCTAGTGAGGCACCTATGCTTTTGGGTAGTTTACGTGTGCTTGCAGCATGTGCGCTATTTTCATTGCGTACTTTTTCAATTAGTTCATTCATTGTTTTCATTCCTGCTGCAAATCCTTTCGGAAATTTAAGTACGTATTTGCCGCCTACAATAACAGTGGGTGTTGACGTAATATTGTATTTTTCGCCCATTTTACGCATGCTGGTGGCCGTAGCTGAATTTTCCAGACTGTTATAGGCTTTTACCAGTTTTTGCCCGTCAAAAGCAGTCTGTTCTACTGCCCATTTATTGAATACGTTAGGTTGCCATAATTCGATGTGTTTATTAAAAATAGCATCAAAGATTAATGGGTCTGCCTGTAATTTCATGCCGGTACTGTTTACTGCTGCAGCAACACGGGCAAGATTGAAATAAACGTCATCATCCCAGACAACATGAACGGGACGCAGATAGGTATCAGGCGCAAAAGACTGCATTTCTTTAAGCATAAATGGCTCAAGATGTGAGCAGTGGACACAGCTGTAGGAAAAAAATTCCAGAACTTCTACTTTGTCTTTATGCAGTTGCGGAATGGGTTTATCCAGTACATCATAATCTATTTTTACTATTGCTGCCTGTGCTATACCAGTGACAAAAGCCATTGCTGTCACCATGGTAGTAATGATTTTTTTTAGCATGTTAATTTCCTGTTATGAAACTGGCTGACTCAGGATGCTGTTCTGGTCAGGCTGTCGATATTGTGCTGCTGTAAAGTTTGTTTAATCTGTTTTACCTGATTCTGACTCAGATTATCAGTCTGAACACGATATTTGATTGTACCGTTCACTTTAGCACTATGCACGCTGCTGTTAATTCCCAGCATCACTAGTTTGGCACGCTGGGCATCAGCATCAGTACGGTTGTTATATGAACCGATTTGTAAAAAAACTTTGTCTTCACTATGCTGCTTTGCTGCAGCACGCTGAGCTTTTTCAAGACTGCCGTTATTCAGAATTTGTTCCGGAGTTATATGTGTATGACTGACTGGGGGTGCTTTTCTGGGTGTTTTTTCTGGTGTTTTATGTGGTATGGGTGGTTGTGTTGTCGGTGTGTGTTCAATAGTAATGTCATTTTCAATCCCTCCCATATTGACCGGTTGTGAAGCCGGTATAGTCTCCGGGGTTTCAACGGTGGTTCCTGAAGACGCAGGAGTATCAGGAGTAAAGATTTGAGAAGATGCTGTTGTACTATTGGCCGGAGTAAGTATTTCGGGTTGTGGCGGAACAGAAGCAGCGGGATTATCAGGATTTTTAAAATCTGATTTGCTTTTATTCAGGAAGAACAGGATGCAGGCAATGATTAAGGTTGCAAGAAGCAAACCTATTATAAAGCTGACAAGCCCCTTACCTGCCTGACGAAGTGGTGTGTACATATGCATGTTAAAAGCCTTTATGTTTGGCATTATATACGGCAAATTCTGTTCAGAACCGGAAGCTATCTGTATAGATAACATTATCAATTTCAGTTCTGCTGATATTATAAAGCACGGCGGAAGCTTATGGCGCGTAAAATGTGACTGGTTTCAACATCATGTATATCATTCATATCTGCTAATGTACGTGCAATACGTAAAATACGATGAAAACTGCGTGCTGACAGCGACAATTTTTCCATCACACTGGCCAGGGTTTGTTTGGCTTCAGGGGTGATTCGGGCTATATCATCCAGTTCACGGTTGCTCAGTTGAGCATTGATTTTACCCTGACGCTGATACTGGCGCGAGCGTGCTGTTCTGACACGCTCACGAATACTGCTGCTGTTTTCGCCGTTTGCCTGCTGTAACAGATCACTGGCTGGTAAACTGGGCACTTCAATTATCAAATCTATACGGTCAAGCAGCGGACCGGAAATTTTATCACGGTAACGGGTTATGGCTTCGGGCGTACAGCGACATGGTTTAACTGGATGTCCGAGATAACCACAAGGGCAGGGATTCATTGCTGCTATCAGCTGGAATTCAGCCGGATAAGTAGCCTGACGTGCTGCGCGTGATATATGAATTTCTCCGCTTTCCAGTGGTTCTCGCAGAACTTCAAGAACTTTCCGGTCGAATTCCGGTAGTTCGTCCAAAAATAAAATACCATGATGTGCCAGTGAAATTTCACCAGGTCGGGGATCGGAGCCACCACCTACCAGTGCAACAGCCGAAGTACTATGATGGGGTGAGCGAAATGGCCGGTTCTGGCGGTATTTTTGCTGTTCGTGAGGCAACAATGACTGTAATGACCAGACACTGACGAGTTCTTTGGCTGTAAGTGGCGGTAAGATACCGGGTAGACGCTGTGCCAGCATAGATTTACCGGTTCCAGGCGGTCCGGACATGAGGATACTGTGACCGCCGGCTGCGGCGATCTCCAGTGCCAGTCTGGCTGTTTGCTGCCCGCGTACATCGGCCATATCAGGATAGTTTGTTTCATCAGGCTGTTGTTGTATAGATTGTACATCAACAGGGGAAAGTGGTTGGTCCTGATTAAGATGAGCTGCTACAGCCAATAATGTATCGGCGCCATAAACATGCGCATCGGGTAACAGGGCAGTTTGAAAAGCGTTATCTGAGGGCAGAATAAATGAACGCTGTTGCTGTCTGGCTGCTTCTGCCATGGCGATAGCTCCGCGGATAGGCCTGATCTGACCGGACAAGCCAAGTTCTCCGGCCAGTTCATACTGATGCAGATTGGTACCATCAATCTGACCGGATGCTGCCAGTATGCCGATAGCTATCGGTAAATCAAACCGGCCTGATTCTTTGGGTAAATCAGCAGGTGCCAGATTAACGGTAATTTTTTTAGCCGGAAAGTCAAAACCGGACTGAATAATAGCCGCTCTTACCCGATCTCTGCTTTCTTTAACTTCTGTATCCGGCAGACCAACAATGCTGAATGCAGGTAAGCCGTTGGCCAGATGAGCTTCTACCTCTACGAGTGGTGCTGCCATGCCAGCCAGAGCACGACTATAAACAACTGCCCATGACATGGCGTAATTCCTTAGTCAGACAAATCAGTATGATTATCTGTCGGAGCAACCGGATCGGTGGTTTCATGGTTGTTATTATTTTGTGCTAACAACGCTTCCAGCGCGATCACTCTGCTTTCTAGCTCAGCCAGTTTTTCCCGGGTTTTTAGTAAGACCTGTTGCTGAATATCGAATTCTTCACGTGTAATCAAATCCATCCGGTTAAAAGCACTGCCAAGCATGGATTTAACATTTTTTTCCATATCTTTGATGGGACTGTTACTGATGGTATCGCCGAGTTTATCGCTGATGTCTTCAAAAATTTTTTTGCTGATCATGACCTGAATCCTTTTAATGGCAAGGTAATCAATGTCTGTGATTGTACGGGTGAAACCGTCTGAGATGCAATGCTTATATGCTGTGCTGTTTACGGTGCAGTGAACACAATATTGTAATGCTTGCCGTCAACAGTTAAATCACCAAGAAAGTCATTACGTTCGTCAACACATACGGGCAATACGGCACGGTAAGCTGTCCATACCCCCTGTCCCTGCGGTTTGAAGTCGGTACGATTAAAACCCAGACTCATATTACGCATGGTGAAATGTATGCTGATTCGTTTTACAGAAGCGGGTACTTTACGCATGCTGATATCAAAAGGTTTAGTGATATCTGCCGGAGGCGTAAACTGAATGACAGCTCCTCCGGGTAATATGCAGCCGGTACGGACATTACAGTTACTGAGTGTGCTCAAAGCATCGGTACGGGTGTTATGCCAGAAAACTATGCCAATAATAAGCGGAACAGCTATGATAAAAATAAGTAGTCCGATGATAACAGCAGTTGATTTTTTTGCGGGCTGATTCATGAGATTGGCAGACCAATATAAATTAAGAAAAATTATCCGGTAATTGCAGTACAGGTGGTCGTGAATACACAGAGGCTGTAATACTTATTATTGTTGTTCCAGTATGATGCCATGAACACCCAGTGTCATCCAGTCTGGTTGTGCAATGAGCTGAGCGTTTATTTGCTGTAAAACCATAACGGGTACAGAGGAAGGCTGATTATGCAGCAGATGAAGCAGCAGCTGAATATCTTCATGTTGGCCAACCGGCCAGATTATCGCCGCAGCTGCTTGTGTCTGTAGCCACTCTTCACTGTTATGACATATAGCCCAGATGGCGCTGACAGGATGCAGATTCGCCAGTTGCTGTAGCTGATCTGCTGGTGTGTAAATAATTGATTTTGCTGCTATTTCTGAGTGGTAAGGGTATATTTTTAAGGCAGGTTCCTGCTTTGCCGCGGTATGAAAACCTGTATTTAAATTTCCGCTCATATGAGCAGGGATGGCTAATGCGGCCAGAATAGGTGCATTAGCAGGTAATATGGGGGTAACAGTAAGACAACCGGGCTGCTGCCAGCTCCAGCTTTGCTTTTCTCGTGCAGTTAGTTGTCCCTGCCACTGATCGGCAGCAATACGATAAAATTGCAAATGTACGTGGGCATGTTCATAACGATGAGTTTTGCTTATCCATGGTGTAGCTGAATTAACGGTTATGCCTAGTTCTTCGGCAAATTCCCGCTGCAATGCCGCCAGCGGACTTTCCCCTGATTCTACTTTACCGCCGGCAAATTCCCAGTACCCGGCATATGCTTTACCTGCCGGTCGTGAACTAAGCAGAAATTCACCGCGCTGGTTATAAAGGATACCGGCAACTACTTCGATGAGATTATCCTGCGTCATTTAGCATACTCTGCTACAGCAAAAGCCACTATGTAGTCGTCTTCATCTGTGAGACTCAGATGGATACGGCCAATGTTTTTTTGTCTGAGCCATTGTGCTAATGGTTTTTCAACAATAAATTCAGGCCGGCCGAGTTCATTATGACCGATTCCGATATTGCGCAGGGTCACCGGACTGCGCAGACCGGTATGGACGGCTTTGGCAAAAGCTTCTTTAGCGGCAAAGCGTTTGGCCAGAAACTGTACAGGATGATTGGCTGAAGGCCACTCTAGTGCTTCAATCCGTGACAGCATTTTTGCTGCTACGGCATTAGCACCATAGGTTTTACACATTTTGGCAATACGTTCAATTTTAACTAAATCTGTACCTATGCCGTAAATCATGTTGTTCCTTTTGCTGGTAAAAGGTTAGGTTAATAAGGAAGGCTGCGTGCACGGAAAATAGTGGTTTTCATTTGTTCAATGGCTTGTGGTAAGCCGATGAAAATAGCCTGAGCAATCAGGGCATGACCAATATTCAGTTCGTTTATAGCCAGAATTTTAGCAATAGGGGTGACATTGTGAATATTCAGACCATGGCCGGCATTAACAATTATGCCCATTTCACTGGCCTGATGAGCTGCTTCTTCGATTCGTGCCAGCTGCTGCCGGCGCTGATGCATTTCAGGTGCATCAGCATAAGCACCGGTATGCAGCTCAATAACTGGTGCACCGACCTCCTGACAGGCCTGTATCTGCCGGCTATCAGCATCAATAAACAGTGATACGCGTATCCCCGCAGCTGTCAGTTTCTGGACATATTCAGCTACTTTATCCTGTTGTGACAGAACATCCAGTCCGCCTTCTGTGGTAATTTCCTGTCTTTTTTCCGGTACGATACATACGTCGGCAGGCTGAACAGCCAGAGCGTTGTCAAGCATTTCCGGGGTAAGTGCCATTTCCAGATTAAGACGGGTGCTGATGGCATTTTTTACGGCAAGTACATCAGCATCATGAATATGGCGGCGATCTTCACGTAAATGCATGGTAATCAGATCGGCACCATGTGTTTCGGCAAGCAGTGCTGCTTCCAGCGGGCTGGGATAGATACTGCCGCGAGCGTTACGTACTGTTGCCACATGATCTATGTTTACGCCAAGTAACATAAGTTTTTACCTAATGCTGAGTTAAATGGATGTCACGATACTTTACCTTTTTCCGGCGGTAAAGATAACCGGTTTAACTTTATTTATCTGCAAATAAATCGTTGTCAAAAAGGTCTGGATTGTGTTCCGGTGTATCGGTTCGAAGATGGCAGACCAGATGCAAATCGGTTTTTACCTGACAGCAGCAGGGAAGTATCTCTCCCGGGGCGATAAAGGCCAGCGGCTGTTCTGCATAACTGACCTGCCCGGATAGCAGTTTGAGCCGGCATGAACCACAGTAACCGCTGCGACACTGATATTCAACTTCATGTCCGGTACGTTCCAGACCTTCCAGCAGGGTTTCATCCTGCTGAAGAGTGAATGTTTTGTCGCAGGTGGTGATTAAGCTCATTTTAGCTGAAGCTGCTCCGGTAGGTTTTGTTGAAAACTGGATTCAGACAGAAATTTTAAAGTTCAAAATCGCTTAAGTCGTCTTCATTAAGTTCGGCATCAATCTGACCAACCAGATATGAGCTGACTTCTACTTCCTGTGGTGCTACCTGAACATTGTCGGAAGACAACCATGCATTAATCCACGGAATGGGATTTTGTTTGGCATGTTCAAAAGCCGGCGGTAAGCCTACAGCCTGCATACGCAGGTTGGTGATATATTCGACATACTGACCAAGAATATCTTTGTTCAGACCAATCATGGATCCGTCTTTAAATAAATATTCTGCCCAGTCTTTTTCCTGTATGGCAGCACGACGGAAAAGCCGGAAACATTCTTCTTCCGTTTCAGCCGCTATCACCGCCATTTCCGGATCATCTGCACCGGTACGCATCAGGTTAAGCATTTGCTGGGTGCCAGTGAGGTGTAAAGCTTCATCACGGGCAATCAGTTTGATGATTTTGGCATTGCCTTCCATCAGTTCGCGCTCAGCAAAAGCAAAGGAGCATGCAAATGAAACATAAAAGCGGATTGCTTCCAGTACATTTACACACATCAGGCACAGATACAGCTTTTTCTTCAGCTCATGTAAATTGATTACAACGGTTTTACCGTTAATCTCATGTTCACCTACGCCCAGTAAGTTGTAGTACTGGGTATATTCGATTAAATCATCGTAGTAACAGGCAATTTCTTCAGCACGGGCAATAATGTGTTTGTTTTGTACAATATCATCAAACACAACCGAAGGATCATTCACGATATTGCGGATAATGTGAGTGTAACTGCGTGAATGAATGGTTTCAGAAAAAGACCATGTTTCAATCCATGTTTCCAGCTCAGGAATAGATACCAGAGGCAGTAAGGCAACATTAGGACTGCGCCCCTGAATGGAATCAAGCAGGGTCTGATATTTCAGATTACTGATAAAAATATGCTTTTCATGCTCTGGTAAATTGGCATAATCGATGCGATCACGCGATACATCTACTTCTTCAGGGCGCCAGAAGAATGAAAGCTGTTTTTCAATCAGTTTTTCGAATATATCAAATTTCTGCTGGTCATAACGGGCTACATTAACCGGCTGTCCGAAGAACATCGGTTCTGTCAGGGCATTATTCGGTTTTTGACAGAATGTACTGTAATTCATAGACAGATGTTCACAGGCCATGGCGATACTCTTTATTTAATTAATGTAGAAAAAGGAGATAAGGGTGCTGATGCACCCTTGTTTAATCAGATTTTGCAAGCACCGCTGGCGCAGCCGTCATCCTGAATACTGGTTTGCATATCATCGGCACCATCACGGGTATTCTGGTAATACAAAGTTTTCAGACCAAATTTATAGGCTGTCAGCAAATCTTTGATTAATTGCTTCATCGGGACTTTTTGTCCTTCAAAACGCTGCGGATCGTAATTGGTATTGGCAGATATCGACTGGTCGATAAATTTCTGCATAATACCGACTAAATGCAGATAACCTTCATTATTTGGCATATCCCAGAGCAATTCATACTGGTTGTGCAGACGTTCGAATTCCGGTACTACCTGTTTAAGAATACCATCTTTGGACGCCTTCACCGATACCAGCCCGCGCGGTGGTTCAATACCGTTTGTAGCATTGGCAATCTGGCTGGATGTTTCTGATGGCATAAGTGCCGTCAGAGTGGAATTGCGCAGACCGTGTTTAACTATATCGGCACGCAATGATTCCCAGTCCAGATGCAGAGGTTCCTGACAGATTTTATCCAGATCTTTTTTGTATGTATCAATCGGTAATAAACCCTGAGCATAAGTAGTATCGCTGAATTTAGGGCATGCTCCCAGTTCCTGTGCCAGTTTGACAGAAGCTTTCAGCAGATAATACTGAATGGCTTCAAAAGTCCGGTGGGTAAGGTTTATGGCAGAACCATCACTGTATTTAACGCCATTTTTAGCCAGATAGTATGCAAAGTTAATGACACCGATACCTAATGTCCGTCGGTTCATGGTAGCCAGTTCAGCTGCTTTGATAGGGTAGTTCTGATAATCCAGTAAAGCGTCCAGAGCACGGGTAGCCAGCTCGGCCAGTTCTTCGAGTTCTTCCAGACTTTCCAGTGCACCCAGATTAAATGCTGAAAGGGTACAGAGAGCTATTTCTCCCTCAGGGTCTTTAATGTCATTTAATGGACGGGTAGGTAAAGCAATTTCCAGACACAGATTTGACTGACGAACCGGAGCCAATTTCGGGTCAAACGGGCTGTGGGTATTACAATGGTCGACATTCTGAATGTAAATGCGTCCAGTACCGGCACGTTCCTGCATTAATAATGAAAATAAATCCACGGCCGGAATACTGCGGCGGTTGATGCTGTTGTCTTTTTCGTATAAAACATAAAGACGTTCGAATTCGTCCTGATCTGCAAAAAATGCATCATATAATCCTGGGACATCTGAAGGCGAAAACAGACTGATATTTTCACCTTTAATTAGGCGGGTATACAGCAGGCGATTAATTTGTACACCGTAGTCAAGATGTCGTACGCGGTTTTCTTCAACTCCGCGGTTGTTTTTCAGTACCAGCAGATTTTCTACTTCCAGATGCCACAAAGGATAGAACAGGGTAGCAGCACCACCGCGGACACCGCCTTGTGAGCAGGATTTTACAGCTGCCTGAAACATCTTATAAAAGGGAATACAGCCTGTATGCTGTGCCTCTCCGCCACGGATTTCGCTGCCCAGTGCACGGATCCGGCCAGCATTAATGCCAATGCCTGCGCGCTGAGATACATACTTCACAATTGCACTGGTAGTTGCATTGATGCTATCAAGACTATCATCACATTCAATCAGTACGCATGAAGAAAACTGACGGGTCGGGGTGCGAACACCTGACATAATTGGTGTTGGCAGGGAAATTTTAAAAGTACTGATGGCATGATAGAATTTTTTTACATAAGTCAGTCTTGTAGCCTGGGGGTAACGGGCGAACAGGCACATTGCTACCAGCATGTATAAAAACTGCGGACTTTCAAAAATTTGTTTGGTAACACGATTCTGAACCAGATATTTGCCTTCCAGCTGTTTAACAGCAGCATATGAGAAAGTTAAATCACGGTTATGTTCGATGCAGTCATTCAGTTCATCAAATTCTGCACGAGAATAATCTTCTAAAATATGTTTATCGTACTTACCAGATTCTGTCAGTTTACTCACATGATCATATAGGTGAGGCGGCTCAAACTGGCCGAAAGCAATTTTACGCAGATGAAAGATAGCTAAGCGGGCTGCCAGATACTGATAATCCGGTGTTTCTGTGGAAATCAGGTCGGCTGCTGCTTTAATAATGGTTTCGTGAATATCGTCAGTACGAATACCATTATAAAATTGAATGTGTGAGCGCATTTCGACCTGAGATACGGATACATTATCCAGGCCTTCTGCAGCCCAGGTAACGACCTGATGAATTTTATCCAGATTGATGTCTTCCAAACTACCATTACGTTTGGTTACTTTAAGGTTGGCAACCGCATTCATGAGTTATTCTTTCTAGCATAATTAACGCAGAAAAAAACAGTGCCAACACAAAATGTAGTGGTCAACTGTTATTCCAGACACAATATACTGGTTTTTTGCTTTAAAAAAAAGACTTGTCAAAACTGACTATATCCGCTTCTTGATAATGGTTGGGTTAAGTGAAGTAATGATTTTTGTTGATTGACAAGTAGTTTGCTTTGATTTGTCTCAATTTGAATAAAATTGTAAAAAAAATTATTAATTTTTTTGTTTTATTAGTTTTTTTATATCAGGGGATAAGTTTATGCTGTATATATCTACATTTACAGGAAAAAAGAAAAACTGCCTAAAATATAAGCTCAGCACAGCTTCGTTTAATTTCAGGCAGCAATGACAACGATTAATATCTAGTGTTGCAATAGTGACTCATCTAGTTTTAAGTCATTGTTGTAATTGATACTAATCTGACTTTCAAGAACTGTTCGGGCAATGGACTTGGCTTCTTCGAGTGAATGCATGGTATAGCTGCCACACTGATAGCGGTTAAGTTCAGGTATGCGGCTCTGATCAGTTACCGCAAGCACATCCTGCATAGATTCCGCCCAGGCTTTGGCCACAGTTGCTTCATCAGGTGTTCCGATCAGACTCATATAAAAACCGGTGCGGCAGCCCATTGGTGAGATATCAATAATTTCTACTTGATCACTGTTAAGATGGTCGCGCATGAATCCGGCAAACAAATGCTCAAGAGTATGCATGCCTTTTTCAGGCAGTATAGTCTGATTCGGTTTGCAGAAGCGTAAATCAAATACAGTAATGTCATCTCCTTTGGGTGTGGTCATATTCTTAGCCACACGTACCGCCGGAGCATGCATACGGGTATGGTCTACAGTAAAACTGTCGAGTAATGGCATGATGATTCCCTCGCAATTATCAGTTTAAAATTTTTCGTGCATTGGCAAACAGACGGTACCAGCCGGACATTTCCGGCCAGTCACGCGGAGCCCAGCTCATTTGCGCTGTCTGGAATACCCGTTCAGGATGCGGCATCATAATGGTGACGCGGCCGTCCGTACTGCTGACACCGGCAATACCGGCCGGAGAGCCATTCGGATTGAGCGGATATATATCCGTTACCTGATTCTGACCATCAATATACTGGAGTGCAACAGAAAGATCTGCCGGTATGGCGTCATTGGTCAGATGAGCAAAATCTGCTCGTCCTTCACCATGACTCACTACTACCGGTAAACTACTTCCGACCATATCAGCCAGAATTAATGATGAGGAAGCCGGAATAGTGACCATACTCAGGCGAGCTTCAAACTGTTCGGAAATATTGCGCCGAAAGCGTGGCCAGTGATCTGCACCTGGGATGATTTCAGCCAGATTGCTGAGCATCTGACAGCCGTTACACACGCCTAGTGTCAGTGTATCCTGTCTGTCAAAGAATTCTGCAAACTGTTGTCGCAGTTGTTCATTAAATAGGATACTTTTTGCCCATCCTTCTCCGGCGCCTAGTACATCACCATAGCTGAATCCGCCACAGGCAGCCAGCAGTTGAAAATCACTTAATTTAACCCGTCCGCTTAGTAAATCACTCATGTGAACATCGTAAGTTTCGAAACTAGCGCGGGTAAATGCAGCCGCCATTTCTAATTGTCCGTTAACGCCCTGTTCACGAAGGATGGCAACTTTAGGCTGTTGATGTCGATGAATATAAGGTAAAGCAATATCTTCTGCTGGGCTAAAGCTCAGGCTGACAAATAATTCTGACAGCTGTTCCTGCTCCAGTAAGGCAAATTCACTGTCTGCACAGCAAGGATTATCGCGTAAGCGTTGCATTTGATAGCTGGTTTCACTCCAGCTCTTTTGCAATTCAACCCGATTTTCATTGAGTAAAACAGTATTACCATGCTGAACCATTAACCGGTCAGTTGTATTGATGTGACCAAGCACATGTAAAGTTTCAGCTATGCCGGCAGAGGCAAAAGCATTCTGAATGCTGGCAAGGTCATCATTGTGTATCTGAATAACCGCACCAAGCTCTTCTGTAAACAGACTGCGTACAGCGGCATCTTGCAGCTTCTGATTCTGGCTGTGCTTATTGGTTTGCCGGATGAGAGATGCAATATCAATAGTCACCCCGATATGGGCAGCAAACATCATTTCAGCCAGTGTTACTACCAATCCGCCATCACTGCGGTCATGATAGGCCAGAATTTTATGTTCCTGAATCAATGACTGAATAAGTGTGAAAAATTTAGAAATGATTTCGGGATTGCCGATATCCGGAGCTGAACCGCAGAGATTTTTCCATACCTGCTGCAAGGCACTGCCACCCATTCGGCTGTATCCCTGACCGAGGTCAATGGCCAGCAGGGTAGTATCTGCAATATTCTGTAACTCTGGTGTCACTGTGTTGAGCACATTTTGAACCGGTGCAAAGGCTGTGATGACAGCAGATAAAGGCGAAACTACCCTTTTTTCTTCACCGGCATCATGCCAGCGTGTTTGCATTGATAATGAATCTTTGCCTACAGGTATACTGATTTGCAGTTTCTGGCACAGTTCGGATACGGCTTTGACAGTCTCATACAGACGGGCATCTTCTCCGGCAAAACCACAGGCAGCCATCCAGTTGGCAGAAAGTTTAATTTTGCCCATTTCTCCGATGTCTGTGGCAGCAATATTGGTTAATGCTTCACCAACTGCCATACGCCCTGAGGCTGCACCGGAAAATAAGGCTACAGGTGATTTTTCACCCATACTCATGGCTTCGCCACGTAAGGTATTAAAGCCCATTTTGGTTACGGCAACGTCTGCAACCGGTGTCTGATATCTTCCAATCATCTGATCGCGATGCGTGAGGCCGCCAACACTGCGGTCGCCAATAGTAATCAGAAATTGTTTGCTGGCTACAGCAGGCAGACCTAATACTCTGTACAGACTTTCACGAATATCCAGTTTACTTCCGTCAAAAGGAGGAATCTCTTCAATAACAGTAGAATCAGAGCGAGTCACTTTAGGTGGTTTGCCCAGTAACACGTCCAGAGGAATATCTACCGGGTTGTTATTGAATAATTCATCACGTAATTGTAGCTGGCCATCATCAGTAGCTGTGCCGACAACAGCAAACGGACAACGTTCACGCTGGCATATGGACTGAAATATTTCCAGATTTTCAGGCTGTACTGCCAAAACATAGCGTTCCTGAGCTTCATTACACCAAATCTGCAACGGATTAAGGCCATGTTCTTCAAGTGGTATGCGGCGTAACTGAAAGATTGCCCCGCGGCCGGCATCGTTGACCAGCTCTGGAAAAGCGTTAGATAAACCACCTGCACCAACATCATGAATGGATATAATCGGATTTTCTGAGCCAAGTTGCCAGCAGCGGTCAATAACTTCCTGTGCACGCCGCTCAATTTCAGGATTACCACGCTGCACTGAGTCGAAATCCAGATCAGCATGATTTGCTCCGGTACTCATACTGGAGGCTGCTCCGCCACCCAGCCCGATCAGTAAGCCCGGTCCGCCCAGCTGAATAAGTAATGCACCCGCAGGAATATTGTCTTTGAAAACCTGCTGTGCCTGTATATTACCCAGCCCGCCTGCAATCATAATAGGTTTATGAAAGCCGCGCATAGTACCGCTGAATAATTCTTCAAATGTACGGAAATAGCCGAGCAAATTAGGACGACCAAATTCATTATTAAA
This sequence comes from Snodgrassella sp. W8158, assembly GCF_016100435.1. NCBI lineage: Bacteria > Pseudomonadati > Pseudomonadota > Betaproteobacteria > Neisseriales > Neisseriaceae > Snodgrassella > Snodgrassella sp. W8158. The sequence goes on from NZ_JACFSM010000002.1 coordinate 379,098, forward strand.
GGCCGCGCTACCGATCGGGCCATCCAGCATGATATCCAGCGCACTGCTGATATGGGCTGGCTTACCATACTGATTACGTGTAGTTGTATATTGTTCCCATGGCTGGATAAATTCGGGAATACAAAGATTAGAAACACTGAAACCGCTTAAACCTGCTTTAGGACGTGCGCCTTTTCCTGTAGCACCTTCATCACGGATTTCCCCGCCGGAACCGGTTGCAGCACCGGCAAATGGTGCGATAGCGGTAGGGTGGTTATGGGTTTCCACCTTCATCAGAATATGTGTTTCTTCAGTGCTGAACTGATATTTCTGCTGTTGATCTGCCTGTGGGTAAAAGCGTTCAATACTGGCACCGGCAATGATTGATGAATTGTCTTTGTAAGCGACCAGTGTACCTTCAGGGTGCGCCTGATGCGTAGCCCGAATCATGCCAAACAGAGATTCAGGTTTGGCTTCATCATCAACAATAAATTTGGCATTAAATATTTTGTGTCGACAATGTTCTGAGTTTGCCTGAGCAAACATCATCAGTTCTACATCGGTAGGATTACGTTGCAGTTGCTGATAATTTTCAACCAGATAATCTATTTCATCTGCAGATAATGCCAGCCCCATTTGCTGGTTAGCTGCTTGTAGAGCTGTTTTGCCATTTGCCAGTATGTCAATACTGGTAAAACTTTTTGCCGCAGTTGTGTGAAACAGTTGTGTAGCGTCCGCTACAGCAGTTAGTACACTTTCTGTCATGCGGTCGTGTAGTATGGTTTGCCAGCTATCCTGTTCCTGCTGACTAAGCTCACGCGAAAATGAATACAGGATGCCGCGCTCAATGCGCTCAATTACGTTTAGTCCGCAATTGTGTGCAATATCGGTTGCTTTGGATGCCCACGGTGAAATAGTGCCCAGACGGGGTGTAACCAATAATTGCGTGCCTGTCAGAGTATTGCTGTTCTGATGGGTAGCACGTAAAAGTTGAAGCAGTTTTTGCTGTTGACCAGAATCAAGTTCGGTAGCTGAAGCCACAAAATAGCGATATTCGCTGTTGATCTGAATATTACAATCCAGTTGTAATCTGGCTGCCTGCTGTAACAATTTTTCGATACGAAACGGGGATAGTGCGGCCTCGCCGCACAGTGACAGAACAACTGACATGATGAGAGTAGCTCACTTTAGTAGTGGGTTTTGGCTGAAACGCAATTTTACGCGAAAAATAAGTGCTTTGCTTAAATTTATGTTATTAAATCATGGTGGTTTGAGTTTCAGATAAGGATATGGTAGTTTTTAGCACTGTAGATACAGTAAAAAGGAACATGGCGGCATGAAAAAAATTGAAGCAATTGTTAAACCGTTTAAGCTGGATGATGTACGTGAAGCTTTGTCTGATGTAGGTTTCAGCGGAATGACTGTGTCTGAGGTAAAAGGTTTTGGTCGGCAGAAAGGACATACAGAAATTTATCGCGGCGCTGAATATGCAGTAGATTTTCTACCCAAGGTAAAAATTGAGCTGGTATTACCGGATGACAGAGTAGAACAGGCGATTGAGGTAATTATTGCCGCTGCTCATTCCGGCAAAATCGGAGATGGTAAAATTTTTGTATTGCCGGTAGAAAGCGCTATTCGTATTCGAACTGGAGAGCGGGACGATACGGCAATTTAAAAAAAATAGTCAGAATAAATAGAAAACCGTCTGACAATAGCAGTAATAACATAACTCAAGTATGTTAGTACAATATTTTAGTACGGTTTTCTTATCTTTAAGATATTAACTTGGCTTTTTACCAAATTGCCACAGAGTGAACATAATAGCCGCAGCAATAAAAAATTTTAGTAAATCAAAACCGGCAAATGGCAGATAGCCTAATTGCAATGCATGATAAATACTGGTATGCAAATAAAAAGCTAGATAAAAAACACCAAAGACAAATATAATCTGATGAGCAAGTGCAAAGGCGCATAATCCGCTGAAAAAATGTCGGTCATAGCCTCTTTCAGCAGCCCAGCCGGCGATATACGCACTGAATATGAAACCGTACAGATAACCGGCAGAGGCTGATACCAATACATTTATTCCGCCATGCCCACCCGCAAAAAAGGGCAGACCGCAGGCGCCGAGCAGCAAATATTCAAGTATGGCTAATACAGCAAGCTTCCGCCCTAAAAATGCACCGAGCAGTAAAACTGCCAGCGATTGCAGCGATAAAGGGACGGGGTGCAGAGGAATGCTTATATTGGCTGATATAGCCATTAATAATGCTGCTAATGTAGTAGCAAGTAATTGGTGCGACCACTGGGTTAACCTATAGTGCTGTAAAAGATAAGGCTGATAGGTACGCGATAAAATTGAGGTCATGGATTGGTTATATTTAGTTGAATATCAGGGAGAAAAAAAGAGGTTCGCAATTAATAAAAAAGCGGCCGAAGCCGCTTGAATATAAAATTACAATACGTAACGAGCCAGATCCTCACGTTCAGCTATATCCTGTAAACGCGCATCAACGTAAGCTGCATCGATGGTTATATCGCCGGCAGGCGCATCAAAGGAAACTTCTTCAAGTAATTTTTCCATAACCGTATGCAATCGGCGTGCTCCAATATTTTCGGTTTTTTCATTAACCTGAAAAGCGATTTCAGCAATACGGGCAATGCCGTCATCAGTAAATTGCAGATTGACATCATCAGTAGCCAGTAAAGCAGAGTACTGTTCAGTCAAATTAGCGTGGGTCGTTGTCAGAATGGCTTTAAAGTCTTCTACACTCAGATTATCCAGCTCAACACGAATCGGAAAGCGCCCCTGTAATTCAGGGATTAGATCACTGGGTCGATTAAGATGAAATGCGCCAGATGCAATAAATAAAACATGATCAGTTTTAATCATGCCATACTTAGTTTGTACAGTTGTCCCTTCAACCAGAGGCAGTAAATCACGCTGCACACCCTGACGTGAAACATCTCCGCCATGGCGACTGCTGTCAGTAGCAATTTTATCGATTTCATCCAAAAATACGATGCCATTTTGTTCAACGGACTTAATTGCCTGTTCACGTAATTCTTCTTCGCTTACCAGTTTAGCTGCTTCTTCATCCAGCAGTAATTTCATGGCAGCGTTTACTTTCATTTTCTGAGCTTTGGTTTTACCATGCCCCATGCTGCTGAACATATCTTGCAACTGATTCGTGAAGTCTTCCATTCCTGGAGGACCCATAACAGACATGGTCGGAGAAGGATTAGCGGCAACCTCAATCTCGATTTCCTTATCGTCAAGCTCGCCTTTACGCAGCATCTGACGGAATTTCTGCCGGGTATGATTTTCCGGTTGAGCTTCCTGTGGCTCACCAGCAAAACCGACACTGCGTGGCGGAGGCAGCAGAGCATCCAGAATACGGTTTTCTGCGGCATCCTGAGCACGGTCGCGGTTTTTAGCGATTGTCTGGTTACGAATGTTTTTCAGGGCAATTTCAATCAAATCGCGAATAATACTGTCAACATCACGGCCTACATAGCCTACTTCAGTAAATTTGGTAGCTTCTACCTTAATAAAAGGTGCGTTGGCCAGACGGGCAAGTCTGCGGGCTATTTCAGTTTTACCTACACCAGTAGGCCCGATCATCAGAATATTTTTCGGAACGATTTCGCTTTGTAAGGGTTCGGCAACGCGACTGCGGCGATACCGGTTTCTCAGCGCTACTGCTACTGCACGTTTAGCCTGGGTTTGCCCGATAATATGATTATCTAATTCATGAACGATTTCGCTCGGGGTCATTACAGATGTACTCATCTTGTTCCAATCTTGAGATATGACCGTTTTAAAATACAAATTAAACGGCCAATAAAATTACAAGGTTTCAATAGTGTGGCTCTGATTTGTGTAAATGCAGATGTCACCGGCAATCTCGAGGGACTTTTTAACTACCTCAGCCGGTTCAAGCTCGGTATTTTCCATTAATGCACGTGCTGCCGACTGGGCAAAAGCACCACCGGAACCAATAGCTGCAATGCTTTGTTCCGGTTCGAGCACATCACCATTTCCGGTAATTACCAGTGTGTTTTTTTTATCTGCCACAATTAACATTGCTTCCAGACGGCGTAATGCGCGATCGGTACGCCATTCTTTAGCCAGCTCAATTGCAGCCAGCATCAGTTTACCCTGATGTTTTTGCAATTTACTTTCAAATAGTTCTATCAGGGTAAATGCATCGGCGGTACCACCGGCAAACCCGGCCAGCACCTGATTGTTATACAGTTTGCGCACTTTGCGTGCAGTCCCTTTAATAATGGTATTACCCAGTGTCACTTGACCATCACCACCGATGGCGACGTTTTCACCGCGGCGAACGGAAATAATGGTTGTACCGTCGAATTGTTGCATGTCTCGTGATCCTTTGCTGACCAGCAGCCGGATAGCTGCCGGAGAAAATAACTGCATTTAAATAAGGGCAGTTATTACCGCTTTCAAGTTAAACTATGATTTATTCTGATTTATTAGAATTTGTCTGTAACTCTGGCTGGTTAGTGCAGATACTAAGTAGGAGAATTTTTTATTCATATATAACAACGGCAACCTGAAAGGTTGCCGTTGTTCAAAACACAATCAATTATTTTTTGCGTTTGTATACTTTTTTGGTAGTAACAGTTTTGGTGGTTTTAACTGTTTTGGTTTTAGCCGGAGCTACTGCCACTGTACCATTATCTATTACGCAGTTCTGGGTAACGATTTGCGGAACAATTTTTTCCTGACCGTTAATCACCTGTTTGCTTGGCTGTAACAGACCCAGAGCACCAACTTTATCTACAGTATCGCTGTTGGCAATAGCGGTTTTCCAGGTAATGCCTTCGGGAGAAACGAAAGTGTTGTAGTTAACATCACGTGCATCACGCATCATTACAGGAGAAAGTCTGCCCTGATAATTTACCTGAGCTGCCACGACGTTCTGACCTTGCAATCCATACATTACAGTCAAACGGTTTTTAGCTGCACCAGTACCGCACAAATAAGCTACTTCTTTACGCGCATCAATCTGTACATTCGCTGTAGTTGCTGCAGGTACGGCAACCTGTGTAGAAGGTGCTTTATGATGATGTTTTGATGCACAACCGGTAACAGCCAGCATCAACAATACAGCCGGGACAAGAACTTTTTTCATGACAACTCCTTATAAGCATTTATGAATAAATCTTCTGATAACATAAACCATCATACTTGGCTTAGGTAAAGATGCAATAGCTGTATCTTAGTCTTTTTTAGCTAATGTAGGGTAGTATTAAATAATACAGTTTAAACGTTATCGTTACTGTATTAATAGTACATGAATAAAAAATTCTTCACAACATCATGTTTCAAGTGAAATATTTGTTTTCAAGGCCAACTATTAGTATGTTAAAGTCATTATTTTAACTGTATTTAATTTTCAATATTTAACTTTATTTCACTTGGTATCTGTACCACGCTTCTGTCATTCAGATTAAAAGCTGTTAGGCTACCCCCCCATAAAGCACCGGTATCCACACAAACAACATGATCGGCCTGATATAAACCTAATGCCGACCAATGACCGAATAGAATGGTTTTATCGACATTTTGGCGGTGCGGCGCCTTAAACCATGGTATATGATGCGCTGGTATATTGATGAGCGTCCCTTTATAATCAAAATCCATTGCTCCATCATCAGTCAGTGCACGCATCCGGGTAAAGCTGTTAGTGATAAAACGCAATCTCTCATCGCCACTGAGATTATTGTTCCAGCGAACTGGTTTATTGCCATACATTTGGGAAAAAAATTGTTCCGGTGTATTTTGTAATACGGTTTCCACTTCCTGAGCCAGTAGCTGTGCCTGATCGCATGTCCATTCCGGCCATATCCCTGCATGTACCATGACATAATTGTCCTGCTGGCGATACAAAGGTTGTCGGAGTAACCAGTCAATTAATTGTTTTCTGTCGGGCGCATTCAGAATGTCACTGATTGTATCTGCACGTTTGAGTTTGCCATAACCATAATGCAGTGCAAGTAAATGTAAGTCATGATTTCCCAGAATAGTCTGCATACAGCCATCATGCTGTTTTACCAGACGCAATGTGGCCAGTGATTGCGGGCCCCGGTTTACCAGATCGCCGGTAAGCCATAAGGTATCAGTACCGGGATTAAAATTCAGTTTATCCAGTAGTTTTTTAAACTCTGTCAGACATCCCTGTAAATCACCAATCACATACTGTGCCATGTTCATCTCCTGAGAAATCGGGATAAACCTAATCAAACTGGTTTGTCCCGATTTGTCTGTTTACTTGTCCAGTACCAGAATGGCTTCAGCTTCAACCAGAGCACCTTTAGGTAAAGCAGAAACTTCAACAGCAGCACGAGCTGGATAAGGAGTTGTAAAGTATTGCGCCATAATCTCATTAAACGTAGCAAAATTACTCAAATCAGTCAGATAGGCATTTACTTTTACCAAGTCATTCAGACTGCCTCCGGCAGCTTCTGCAACCGCCCGGAGATTTTTAAACACCTGATGTGTCTGTTCAGCAAAACCGCCATCAACGATTTGCATTGTTTCAGCTACCAACGGAATCTGACCGGAAAGATATACTGTATTGCCAGCACGCACTGCTTGTGAATAAGCACCGATAGCAGCCGGTGCTTTCTCAGTATGAATAATATTTTTTCCCATGTTTTTACTCCTTGGTATGAAAAGGGGTTATCAGTCTTTCAAAAATAAAGCCAGTAAATCGTTCAGAAAAGTACGTCCGAGTGCAGTCGGACGTAAGTTTAACGGATCTGCGTCCATTAAACCTCGCTCTACGGCCTGAGTAATCGCACATTGAATGGAGGTAACAGGCAAGCCGGTACGCTCGCTAAACCATGTAGTAGGAACTCCATCAGTTAATCTCAGAGCATTCAGCATAAATTCAAAAGGTAAATCCTGTGCAGAAATTCGCCGGCGGACAATAGCACACTGAGGTTGCTGCTGCATCGCTTGCAGATAATCTTTCGGATGCCTGCACCGGGTAGTGCGCTCAATTGCCTGAGCACTGGATATCTTACCATGAGCGCCAGCTCCGATACCGATATAATCACCAAATTGCCAGTAGTTCAGATTATGCCGGCATTGTTGCAGAGGCTGGGCGAAGGCAGACGTTTCATAATGATGAAAACCTGCCTGTGACAGTGATGTATGTACAGCTTCTTCTATATCAGCAATATGGTCATCATCCGGTAGCTTCGGAGGAGGTGAATGGGCAAAAGGTGTATTGGGTTCCAGTGTAAGCTGATAAGCACTAATGTGCCTTACGCCAGTTGCAATTGCTGTATTAATATCTTCCTTTGCCTGTTCGACAGTTTGTCCTGGTAAGGCATACATCAAATCAATATTGAGTTTAGGAAACAGAATTAAGCCTGATTCAATGGCATTTAGTGCTTCTTTGCGGTTATGAATTCTTCCCAGTGCAGCCAGTTTGTCATTGGCAAAACTTTGTACTCCGATGGAAAGCCGGTTTATACCAGCTGCTGCATAGTCTGCAAAACGATCGCGTTCAAATGTGCCCGGATTGGCTTCAAGGGTAATTTCTGCTGTGGGTATCAGATTAACCCGCGCACGAATGCCGCTTAAGAGCTTTTCAAATGCAGATGCGGAAAATAGACTAGGTGTCCCTCCGCCGATAAAAATTGTGTGAACAGACCTACCCCAGAAATAAGGCAGTTCAGTTTCCAGATCAGTTAATAAGGCATCAATATACTTCTGCTCATCCAGTTCTTGTTTAAGCTGATGCGAATTGAAGTCGCAATACGGACATTTGCGAACACACCATGGAATATGAATATACAGAGATAGTGGCGGTAAACTGGTCAAAACTGGCGTAACAGAATGCGGTATTTGCAGAGAAACGGGAAACTCAGACATGAGTATTCAGGCCATACTGCTGACGCAGTTTATCCATTAAAATATTTAATGCCTGAGCACGATGACTTATCCGGTTTTTTTCTTCCTGACTCATTTGTGCAGCAGTCAGTTTCTGGTCTGGAACATAAAAATGCGGATCGTATCCAAAACCATTGCTTCCTGCAGCAGAGGATTGCCACAGCCCAGACCAATTGGCTTCAGCAATTAATGGCTGTGGATCATCAGGATGACGCACTAAAACCAGTACACATACATAAAACACACTTTTGTCATCACAATTGCGTAATTCATCATCCAGCTTGGCATTATTGGCTGTATCTGATTTCGTTTCTGTACCTGCATAACGTGCTGAATGGACACCAGGTTTACCATGCAGTGCATTGGCACAAATACCAGAATCATCGGCCAATGCCGGTAAGCCACTATAACGGCTGGCATGACGTGCTTTAGCGAGTGCATTTTCAACAAATGTGATATAAGGTTCCGGGCACTCAGGAATATTAAATTCAGACTGCGGAACAACTTCGATATTTAAAGAATTAAACAGGCGGCTAAATTCAGCTAGCTTGCCCTGATTATTACTGGCAAGAACAATTTTATTCATGGTTTACATCATTTGAGGATAACACTTGATTAATTTGCCGGTATGCACGTTCACGCAAAGTAAACGCCAGCGCAGCAAATTGCCCCAGTACACTAATGAAAGCGAGTAAACAGCAGATTATCGCAATAGTGTGCTGTTGATGTACCCAATAATAACAGCCCAGCACAACCCAGCCAATAAACATAAATGTACATGAAGCCAGAATGAGTAATAAAAGTTTGAGTTTCGTCATTCGTAAATGCTTTAAAAAGATATAAATTGGCTGGGCAGATTGGTTAATTAAGAAAGATACAGCTATTTACGATTATTACTTACAGCCGGAATAAAATAAATCAGTTTATAAATCAATTTTAAGTAAAAAAATATGAGTTATTTATAAAATACAGATTAATATTAATTATAGTGATTTCATAAACTGAAAAATTTTATTTTTTTCCCAATGAAGTAAAATCTGTAGTTGTTTCAGATTTCTGCTGATTCTCTTGTTTCATTTTGGTTAATTTAAAGGTCAAAGGCATTTCTCCGATGGCCATAATTGCACCTAGGATAAAAAATGTTTTACTATAAATTGTCAGTTGCTGATCTTTATTATAGAGAAAAAATCCGATACCGAGAAAGATTACAAACATAAGGCTTGTGCAGATATGCATTATAATTAATTTTTTCATTAGTCTGATATCATAAAAGGTTAAAGAAGAAATTACGACCAATTATATACAGAAAATCTGTTAAATGAAAACTATTGTAAATATTTAAACAATAAATATTTACAGCTTACGATTAAAAATATGCATATAAAATAAATTGATATTATTTACAATGGATATTGAATTAATTTAAGTTTCGATTAATTTTAATTATTTTAATGGTAAATGGCGTTAGTATTATTAAGCCGAGTGCAGCAATAATAAAACAGGTGATACTATACCATAATGGATAACGTATATCCGCAAAGAATATTGTACCGATAACCAAAGCCGCAATTACGGTCATTGAAAGAAAACAATAACTAACAATTAATTTTTTCATATTTGACACTTCAGAATTTTTTATTTTCTATCTTTAGAATCTGTTTATCTGTCTAATAAACAAGAAAACCGGTTTTATAATAAACAGATTGAACAGTAAAAAAGATTGTATAAAAATAATTTTATTTTTAAAAGATATAAATATTAAGTCGTTAGTATGTAATTTAAAAAAGTATTTGATAAGCAATTTAATTGAACCCTGAAAACAGCATAAAACAAAAATCCGGTGCCAGTTAAATTAATCTTAAAGTAATTGATTAGCTTTGAATACAAATCAAACAATCCATTTAATCCAAATTAATTCTAATTATTTAATTAGGCGATCTGAATAAAAGTCTGGATAGTTGTTTGGTTTAAAAAAGCCTGCATAAGCAGGCTTTTAAAGTTAGCGTAATTGCTGATCCAGTTGCTGAAGCCATTTTGTGGCATCTTTTCCGGTATATATTGTGCCATCTTCATTGGCCAAAGTGACACGTGTTCCGCCATCCTTGAGAGGTATTGCCAGTACCATCAGACGAGGTTGCTGTTTTGGCTGTTGCTGTTGTTCAGCTTTTTTGCTGCGCCCGAACATACGTCCGAATAATCCTGGTTTTTTATGAGAAACAGAAGAGGCTTCTGCAGCAGCTACTTCAACCAGATAAGCATATTGACTCTGGTTTTCTCCAATTACATTCAGACCAACACGATCCAAAGCCAGTGCAACACGACGCCAGTTACGTTCCTGAGGCCCAAGCAGGTAAATACTATTGCCATCAATTTTGGCTAAATTGTATTCATTCGGGTTTTGTTTTTGGGCAGCTATCTGTTGCTGTACCTGTTTGGCGTCTGCACCAAGATATTGCATAAAGCGTGCAAGAAATGCTGCTTCCAGCTCAGGCTCATTAGGTCTTGGCTGCCATGCAGTGCTGTCACCATCTTTGCTGGTATAGACTTCTTTCATACCTTTCTGGCTGAAGAATACATCTGTACCGCCTTTGCTGTTACGTTCCAGACGGATAGTAAACATATCCCGCTCGCCGCTGGAGTAAACACCACCCAGACCTACTTTTTCGAATATACCGCGAATCACATCAGATGGTAGTTTGGCACGGTTTTCCGCCCAGTTGGTTTGCATCAGACCAATGGATGGTTCTTCACGCTCGATAGTAAAGCCCTGTTCCTGCCAGAATGCTCTGAGCAGCGGCCATAATTCAGCAGCTTGTTTGTTATCGATAGTCAGCCAGCGAATACTTCCATCACGCTGCAAATGAATATTCGGTACCTGAGTCAGTACCTGTGTATTCGCATTATTCTGGGTTTTGCCCGCTTTTTTGTTCATGTCACTGGCACGTACAGCCCCATTAATCAGTGAACTGCCAGGTGCACTAAAGCGGTTCCCCTGATTCGGATCAGTCAAATCAGGAGGTACATCCAGCTGAACAATTTTTTTATTGTCAGACTGATAATCCAGTTTAGGCAGGTTTTCTTTTTTGCTGGCACAGGCGGCAAGACTTGCTGCCAGCAGGGTTAGAGCAACGGTTTTACTTATATTCATATCGGCCACTTTCAGTGTGCTTTACAATGGCAATTTAGGCTTGTGTTTAAATTAATTCGGCTTCCTGCATGGCGGCCAGCACGACAGCCTGTCCGGCAGGAGTTAATTCAGTAATAGGCAGACGGCAAACCGGATTGATTTTACCCAGTTTAGACAGTGCCCATTTCGTTGGTGCAGGGCTTGGTTCACAGAAAAGATCACCATGCAGACGCTGTAATTTATCATTTAAAGCGCGTGCACCTGTAATATCTCCGCGCAAAGCTGCATGACACATATCTGCAAACAATTTCGGAGCAACATTAGCAGTAACGCTGATCACACCATGACCGCCGCACAGTAAAAATGCCAGAGCAGTAGGATCATCACCGGAATAAACTGCAAAATTTTCAGGTACGTGCTTAAACAAATAACATGCGCGGCCAATGTTACCAGTGGCTTCTTTAATACCAACAATATTGTCAATTTCTGCCAGACGTAAAGCAGTGTCCGGTTGCATATCGGCAACAGTGCGACCCGGGACATTATACAAAATCATGGGGATACTGGTTGCTTCGGCAATAGTTTTAAAGTGGCGGTAGATACCTTCCTGATTGGGTTTGTTGTAGTAGGGTACTACAGACAAAGTCATATCAGCACCAGCCTGCTGAGCCTCCTGAGCCAGATAAATTGCTTCGTGAGTATTGTTGGCGCCAGTACCAGCAATCACTTTCACGCGTCCGGCTACATGTTCTACAGCAGTTTTGATGACATTCAAATGCTCATCCACGCTAAGTGTGGCTGATTCACCGGTTGTTCCCACGGCGACAATGGCATCGGTTCCGGACTCGATATGCCAGTCAATAAGCTGTTTGTATTGTTCATAATCAATACTGCCATCTTCATGCATAGGCGTTACGATGGCAACCAGGCTGCCTGTCAACATAATTCTACCCTTTACAGGTGAGCTAAAAATGTGATGATTGTAGCGTATTTTTTGCTTACATGGAAAACTGCCGGTATTCGAACCACTTTTGATAAAAGTAGTTTGCTTGTGTTAAAGATTCTATTCCTCAATAGTTTGCTCTGGATTAAACAGTGCCGTATCGCTTAAAATACGCTGCTTTATATACATTTCACACATGCATAAAGCAAATAAGGAAGGATGACATGGCCGATAATTCCTCTGTTCGTAAGCAGAATGAACACTCTGATCTGGTCTATGGTCTGGAGGAAAAACCTCCTGTTTTAAATGGTTTGCTCAGTGCATTAACCCATTTACTCGCTCTTTTTGTCCCTATGGTGGCACCGGCTCTTGTGGTGGGCGGTGCGCTGAAACTGCCGGCTGACATGACTGCTTATCTGGTCTCAATGTCTATGGTGGCTTCAGGTGTAGGTACTTATATTCAGGTACACCGCTTTGGTGTTATTGGTTCGGGGCTGTTATCAATTCAATCAGTTAATTTTTCATTTGTCACTGTCATGATTGCGCTGGGGCTGGGCATGAAAGAAAGCGGGATGAATGAAAATACTATGATTTCAACTTTACTGGGCGTCTCATTCGTGGGCGCCTTTTTAGTAATCGGGGCATCATGGCTGTTACCTTTTCTTAAAAAAATCATCACTCCTACTGTAAGCGGAGTTGTGGTATTGATGATAGGTCTGAGTCTTATTCATGTCGGTATTACTGACTTTGGCGGTGGTCTTACTGCAAAAGCAAATCATACTTTTGGTTCATGGTCTAATCTGGCTCTGTCCACATTTGTACTGTTTACTGTATTGTTATTTAACTGCTTTAAAAATGCATGGTGGCGTATGGCCGGCATTGCGGTAGGTTTGATATCAGGTTATGTAATTGCGATTTTTATGGGAATTGTAGATTTTTCCAATCTGCACGATTTACCCTTAATTACAATACCGATTCCATTTAAATACGGCTTTGCTTTTGACTGGCATGCTTTTATGGTGGCCGGTACTATTTATCTTTTAAGTGTATTTGAAGCAGTAGGTGATTTAACTGCTACCGCCATGATTTCTAATCAGCCGGTAGATGGTCCGTCGTACACAAACCGTTTACGCGGCGGGGTAATGGCTGATGGTCTGGTATCCGTAATTGCTACAGCACTGGGTTCATTGCCGTTAACCACTTTTGCCCAGAATAATGGCGTTATTCAGATGACGGGAGTTGCTTCCCGGTATGTCGGTAAATATATTGCTGCTATTCTGATTATACTTGGCTTATTTCCATGGGTTGGTGCTATTTTTACCACTATTCCCAGTCCGGTTTTAGGTGGCGCAATGGTGGTTATGTTTGGTTTGATTGTAACTGCCGGTATCAGAATTATTATTACTGCCGGTATCCGACGCCGTGAAGCAGTTATCTGTGCTACATCACTGGGGCTTGGTTTGGGTGTGGCTTTTGAACCGGAAGTATTTGCTCAGTTACCAATATTGTTTCAAAATCCGATTTGTATGGGCGGAATTGTAGCGATTATTCTAAATATAGTGCTGCCACATGATAAAAGTGAACCGGCTGTTTATTTAAGTGACGACATTCCACATTAATTAATATCTGAAAAAAGGCTGCTGAAAATATTGGCAGCTTTTTTTATAAATTTAAAATAATAATTTTAAATAGTAAGTTCTACTTTAATTAATGAGTACTATAAATTACATGGAAAAGTTTAATTATTTGTAGTTCTGAATGGTATTAGTTTTGTATTAAAAATTACTTTTAGTTTGATATTATCCTTTGACTTAATAACAATATCAGGCAGATAAGTAATTTTTTTGTCAGAATTCAGAAAATTGTTAATCTATGCATTTTCTTTTGTAAGCAGATTAGCACCGTCAGTTGAATGCAGACGGGCAAATATCCAGCTTGAAAGCAGAGTGAACACGCCGAGAATAATAAAAGTAATGCGAAAGGCGGTAGTAATATTGTGATTGATAAAGCTGGCACGACTGAAAGATTGCAAAAGTAATGCGCCAATTGCTATACCGAAACTTAATGCCAGTTGCTGGTTAACAGCCATCAGACTAGTGCCGCTACTAACTTGATTAGGACGTAAATCAGCCAGTGTAATGGTATTCATACCAGTAAACTGCAAAGAGTTACAGGCGCCCAAAATACACAGATGTAATAATATCAACCATTGCGGTGTACTGGCACTGATTAAAGCGAGTGACATAATCAGTATACCGATAATACGTGTGTTCCAGGCAAGTGTATTACGATAACCAAAATGATTCATTAAAGGCTTCAGAAAGGGTTTGGCAAATATAGCCGCCAAAGCAAGAGGCATCAGCAGCCAGCCTGAATTTACCGCATCATAGTTAAAAGCAACCTGAAATAATAAAGGCAATAATAAAGGCAGGGCGCTCATGCCAAGGCGGCTTACTAAATTACCTGCCAGTCCCAGACGAAATGTACGCACCAGAATTAAATGCGGAGGATACAAAGCACAGTTGTTCTGGCGTGCATGAGCAAGATAGGCAAATAAAGCGCCAATACCAGCAATAGCCATCATACAACCAAATAAAATATTGTTAGCATGTGACATGGTTTCAAAAGTAAGCGTCATGCAAAAAGCAGATGCCGAAAACAGAAAGAAACCTAATCCATCAAAGTAATTTGCTGGCCGGTTAAAATTGGGCATGATATACCAGGTAACCAGTAATCCTAATAACCCTATCGGTACATTGAGTAAAAATATCCAGTGCCAGCTGGTATATACCACAAGATAGCCACCAATAATTGGTCCCAATACCGGTCCGATCAGAGCCGGCATAATGGCATAATTCATAACAGTTATGAGCTTAGAGCGGTCGTAGGCCTGCATCATGGTTAAACGGGCTACCGGTGTTAGCATTGCGCCGCCTAAACCCTGAATGATTCTGGCCAGTACCAGCAAAGCCAGATTATTACTTGCAGCACACAGTACAGATCCAATAATAAATATGACCATAGAACCCATAAAGAGTTTACGAGTTCCTAATTTATCCGACAGAAAACCAGACAAAGGCATCATTATTGCTAGCGTTAGCGCATAGGCAATAATTGCCGATTGCATATTAAGCGGTGACTGCCCAAGATCGGCAGCCATTGAGGGCAGAGCAGTATTCAGGATAGTAGCATCCAGCTGCTGCATAAAAATGGCTATAGCCAACAAAATGGGCAAAAAGCGAGAAGGTTTACTGTCGTTAATAGAAGCCATAATTGTTGTTTATCAATAATGTATTCATTTATTATAACAGACTCATGTAATGCATTATTTTGTTAATATAAAAGCATAAATTTATGAAAGTATATTTTTTATATTCATAATTTTAAGATAATAAATGTATATAAGAAGTGTTTATGCTTTAAGGTTGATATATGTTTTATTATGGTAGATTAATAATGCGAAGCAGGCATGCATTACCAAATTCTGATAAGTAATTTTTTATAAAATATAGGTTTGTTGAGTTTGTTTATAATGTTCGGATAATTGTATAGATAGATATTATTTTATTTTTTCTGAATCATATTTAAGCTTATATAAAAGTCTGGTGAAAAATGCCAGTATATGGATTATTTAAGGTATATCTGTTTTTTACATTTATTAAACTTGTTTACCAGAAGACACATTGCTTCACTACAATGGAAAAAGCTAACAAACATACAAAGTAATCATTATAAATTTAGCGTAAAAAACAAAATATTCAGATATATTAAATAATAGTCATTGCGTATATATCATTATGAATATAAAATAAATTTATTATTGCAGATGCTGTTAAGTACAAGCTTGCTTTTAGTATCCGGCTTATAAAAAAATTTTTCAAATAAGGTGGATAATTATAAAATGAGAAAGTATTGAATAAATCTCAAAAAATTTATATAGGTTGTACATGGATAATATCTACTCTGTTTATATAAACAAAAAGATTAGATATAAAATAAACCGTGTTAGCTTAATAAAGCTAACACGGCCTAGAATGCAGTAATAGACTTACATACGTAATGTGTCTACAACATCAATCATGAATTCCATATCTTCTTCAGATAACTCGGTAAAACCTTCTGGAAAACTTAATGCTTTAACAATAGTAGCGCCATCAGAATCGTCTGCCATTTTGCATAATATCTCTCTCAACGGCTCTGCTTTATCAGCTATATCTTTATGATATAACATGACATGAGATACTTCATTAATCCGGCTTTTCAGTAATACTTTTAACTGATCTTTGGTAACAGAGTTAAAGCTGTCATATACTTCAGCTTGAATAATGCCAATTTTTGCTTGTTGGCGGATAACACTGGAAGCTACCATAAGGAAGTTATCTTTACGATTGATAACCAGCTCATCATCGCTCAGATTAGCTGGTTCAAGCAAACGCAAACCAATAAAGTTGGCATCTTCATTATTGGAAAGAGCCAGTTCAACAGTACCTTTGAGCTCTTCAATAGCATTAATTTCCGAATCAGCCGCAGTAACAATTACAATCTCATCTGGTTGATTTTTAGGTTTAACCAGTGGTAAATAACCTTGTTCACGTACATAATTACCGGCAGCAAACGGATTAACAAAAAGCATAGAGACTTTTTCTTTATCTTGCTGTGCTTTTACTTCATCAAATGAAGGAGGCATAATCAGAGAAATATTCTGATTGCTTTTCTTTTGCAGGTAATTATTTAGCAAATACCATGTGCTGAACTGATCAGGCAAATAATCGGGTACAACCATTAAACTCAGCATATTATTTTCCTTCCTGTTCAGTTTTCAGCATTTCTATATACTTGGCACTCATTTCGTTAACACGTTCACGGCTTGGTTTGCGACGAATTGAGCTATAGCCAATCACTTTGCCTTGACGTAAGTTCGGAATTACAGTGGCGTATACCCAGTAATGGCCGCCATCTTTTCGTAAGTTTTTAACATAACCGTACCAGCGTTCGCCTCTTTGCAAGGTTTCCCACATATCGGCAAATGGAGCTTTTGGCATGTCAGGATGACGTAAAAGGCAGTGTGGAGCACCAATAATTTCATCACGTGCCCAGCCACTGATATCAACAAAGACGTCATTGGCATGCGTGATAATACCGTTAAGATCTGTACGTGATACAATTAAAGCACCATCAGGATAAGGAAATTCCTGATGAGTTACATATACTGTTGATTCTCCGTCTTGCTGATAATGCTTAATTTTATACTCTGAAAATTCACCTTCAGGCTTTGGCTGAATCCAACGACTCATATCCATATTTATCTGTCCTTCAATTTTGGTTTAATCTGATAAAGAATGAGTGTGCTTAATAGAAATGCATTTCAGATTTTTTATTTTTCTTACAGTAGTTTATTCTTTCTACTTTAATAAATTTACTGCTAATATAAATTTCTGGAAATGCATACAATCGGGATTTTAAATATTACCCAATACATATATGCGATGCGTTTCAATATAGTTATAAAACATTTAAACGCCCTTTCATGCAATAAATTTAGTTTTAGCTTTAGTTTTCTTTAGGTTTGACTAACAGCAATTTAGTCAGAATTCAGAAAATATCCGAATACAAGAGTACTGCCTGATTTTAAAGCTTATTTTTACAGTATTATAAACTGCAATAAAACGTGTTAATTTCAAATTTGCATGAGCGGGTATTTAAATAGCATTGCATATTTCAGATCAAGCAAATTGATTATTAACTAAAATGGTCAGCTAATTCTTTCAATGCCCGTTTAGCTTCAAACAGAATCAGACCTAATTTGGCTTCATGAGTGGTAGTAATGGTTAACAGAATAGCTTCAGAGGCCTGAAACAGCAGCATGTAGCCTTTATCAGTATGAATAATGGTATTGTCCAGAGTACCTTTTAATACCTCTTTTGCAGAACGATTACCCAGAGACAGTAATGCTGCAGCCATTGCACCAATACGGTCTTCATCCATGCCACTCTGCAAAGCTGAAGCAATTGGCAAACCATCAGTTGAGATAACTGCTGAAGATGTAATGTCGGGTGTACTGTTCAGGGTTTTCAATACGCCGTCGATAAAATCATATTTCATGGAAATTCCTCTTAAATTGACTGTAACTTTGTCAATTATAAAGATGGGTGAATGTTTTTGCAAAAAAATGTTATTAAATTTTATTAATTATCTTTATTTAAGCTTTCTATTTTATTTACATTTCTTTATTTTTTAGTTTATCTATAATTATTCAGAACCAATGAAAGCTATTGTTACAGTTTATTGAATTTTATTGAAATGTAAATGAAATTATAGCATTTTAGATAGTAGATTGCGTAATATAATCCTGTCAACTTAGCTAAAGTTTGATATTTATCAAATGTTATCTCATTTTTTATATTTTATATGCTATTGAGACTGCGAATATATGTTTAATTCTATGCTTAACTAATGGTAAATGAATTGTTTTAAATATTAAAATCTTACTTTTTTAGTGCATATTAATATATAAATTAATAGTGTGTTGTAAGTTTGCTTATATATTTTACAAATTTAAATTAATGTTATTTATTAAAAAGACAATTAAGTGAAATCAGTGCCCTTATAGTTTGATAATGTTAATTATGTTTATTTTGTTGTTTAATATATAAATTAATTTAAACAGGTTGTTCTCAATATGATAAACAACCTGTTTGTTAGGTTAATTTCAAATATCGGCTTCTACTTTATCTCCTTCAGCTTCCATCCATACTCTTCTGGAAGCTGCTTCACCTTTTCCCATTAATTTGATAAAAATATTTCGGGTTTCACTGTTTTCTTCATCGGGAATATGTACTTGCAACAGACGGCGTGTATCCGGATTCATGGTAGTATCCTTGAGCTGATCAGGATTCATTTCGCCTAAACCTTTAAAGCGATTTATGTGATAAGTACTTTTTTCTAATTGCAGTCTGTCTTTAATGCTTTCCAGTTCTGCCTCATCCTGAGCATAAATCTTGCGTGCAGGTTTGCTTTTACCCTGTGCATTTACATCTATACGAAAAAGTGGTGGTTGGGCTACATAAATGTGTCCGGTCTCTATCAGTCGCGGGAAATGGGTATAAAACAAGGTGAGTAATAGAACCTGTATATGAGCACCATCAACATCAGCATCTGATAAGATGGCTATTTTTCCATAGCGTAAGCCAGATAAATCAGGATTATCGTTTCTACCGTGGGGGTCTACTCCGATGGCAACAGAAATATCATGTATTTCTGCATTACCAAACAATTGGTCGCGATGAATTTCAAAACTGTTTAAAACTTTACCGCGCAATGGAAGAATTGCCTGAGTATTTTTATCCCGGGCCAGTTTAGCTGAGCCGCCGGCTGAATCACCTTCTACCAGAAACAATTCATTTTCTCGGATGTCTTCACTTTCGCAGTCAGTAAGTTTGCCTGGTAAAACAGCTACGCCAGAACCTTTTTTCTTTTCAATTTTTTTAGTTGAACGCATTCGCGCCTGAGCCTGACTAATAGCCAGTTCAGCTATTTTTTTACCTGTATCGATATTCTGGTTTAACCAGAGTTCTAATGGATCACTACATACTGCAGCTACCAGTTTGAGTGCATCACGACTGGTTAATTTGTCTTTTGTCTGCCCTTGAAACTGAGGATCGAGCAACCGTGCAGAGAGAACAAAGGCAACGCGTGAAAAAACATCATCTGACTGTAGTTTTACGCCGCGCGGAAGTAAATTATGATGATTGATAAAGTTGTTTACAGCGTGAAAAACTGCCTGTTTCAGCCCGGCTTCATGAGTGCCGCCTAACGCGGTAGGGATCAGATTAACGTAGCTTTCACTTGGTGTATGTCCGTCTTCCAGCCATGTCAGAGCGAAAGCTGCACCTTCACCCTGATTAAAGTCAGTTCCATGATTTGAGTTTAAATAATTTTCACTTGAGAAAATGGGTGTGGCAGTCTGGCTATCTGAAAGTAAGTCAAGTAAATAGCTTTTCAGGCCATTCGGATAATGCCAGTTTTGTGTCTGAGCTTCATCCGTAGCATTCTGGTAGCGGGTAAGGGTAACATTCACGCCGGGTAATAAAACAGCTTTAGCACGTAAATTGCGTTCCAGTTCCGGCAGATTGTATTGCGGATTATCGAAGTAATGTCCGTCAGGCCAGATACGAACTTCGGTACCACTGTCTTTAACGGCGCATTTGCCGGTTACAGACAAAGGCTTAATGACGTCACCACCAGCAAAGGCAATATGGTAAATATTTCCGGCTCTTTTGACAGTAACTTCAAGCCGGGAAGACAGTGCATTGGTCACGGAAACGCCTACACCATGTAAGCCACCTGAAAAAGCATAAGCACCGTCGCCGCTTTTTTTATTGAATTTACCACCAGCATGTAGTTGGGTGAAAACCAGTTCAATTACGGGTACTTTTTCGGTTGGGTGTAATCCGGTGGGAATACCGCGACCATTGTCTCTGACGGTAACGGATCCATCGGGATTCAGAGTAACATCGATATTTTGTGCATAGCCGCCCAGAGCTTCGTCTGCGGCATTATCAATTACTTCCTGAATGATATGAGTAGGGCTATCCGTTCTGGTATACATACCAGGGCGTTCTTTAACCGGTGCCAGACCCTTCAGAACGGTGACACTGGATTCATCATAAGTTGTGGATTTGCTCATAATTTATTTTTAGATAAGTATTAATCGCAATATAAAACAAATTACCGTAAAAAATTTATTTTTTCGGTAATTTGTTTCAGATTCAGAATTTTGGCGGAATCTTCAATACAGAACTATTCACAGGCAATCATTCTGCCAGTGAGTATTTATCATCATGATTTTGTCGAGTTTGAACAAATTCAGTCCAGCTGGGCAGTTCGTGTAAAAAGCGTGAAAGCTCGTGTAATGCATTCAAATAGACATTTCTTTTGAATTCAATAACTTCATCAACTGGAGCCCAGTATTGGTGCCAACGCCATGCATCAAATTCAGGATGATGGGTTGCTCGCAGATGAACATCACTTTCCCGTCCGGTTAGACGCAGCAAATACCAGATCTGTTTTTGGCCTTTATAAGAACCCCGCCATTCGCGTTTGATCCAATGTGTAGGTACATCATAACGTAACCAGTCCCGGGTGCGTCCGATTATTTTGACATGATGCGGCAGCAGGCCGACTTCTTCCATGAGTTCACGATACATGGCGGCTTCCGGGCTTTCACCCGGCTTAATACCGCCTTGCGGAAACTGCCAAGAGTGTTCATGTACACGCTTGCCCCAAAAAACCTCGTTATGGTCGTTAGTAATGATTATCCCGACATTGGGGCGATAACCTTCTCTGTCTAACATGGTAGTTCGCCCAATAAATAAATTGAATTTTCGCACAAATCAGGCAGTGAGACTAGTAAGGATTAAATGTGAAATATCAAATTAAATTAAGTAAATTTTTATATTATATTGGCATATGGAAATTTTCAGTTAAAAATCTGGATTTAGCTATAAATAATATTGGTGAAATCTATTATTAATGATTAATTAGATATCTGGATGAGTTTTAATCATTCAGATTGGGTATTTAATTAGTCTTGTTATTAATTATTATGATTCAATTCGAACTGATGTATGAAAAATCCGGCGAAGTTTATTATTCATATAGAGTAGTGTATTTGTTTTATATTTTATTTATAGTTTTCAGAAACCAGATAATTGTGTAAATATTAAATCAGTTAAAAGCGTAAAAAACGTATCTTTCTTTATCTATCAATAGAATATCATTGGGATTATGTGGTCGTTTGGAATAAACGATATACGAAAATTATTTTTCCAAATATTTTCTCATTTCCAATATTTTAGACGAAAGATAAACTTTATGCTGATAAACAGGTAAATTATTATTTCTAATATTCTGCTTATTTTCATTTTGATATTTTAAAAAAGACAATTCTGTTAAATCTATGAATGATTGAACAGTTGGTAAGGGTATATATTAAATTGAAAAAATTATTAATATTAAGCAATTATCATAAAATTAATTGTCTAAAAGAAAAACAATATTGTAGTGAGGGTGGTTGAATCTATATTATAGTGACTGGTATAGCTGATGATAATTAATATTGCTCCTGGAGCTTAATCCTGAAAAGGTTGAAATAGTGGGACGGTATATAAAAGATAAAAATGTCTATCTAGTCAAATTAAAGTCATTTACAAAATGAATGCAGATGCAGAGAAATTTAATATTTTTATTTTAGCGCAAAGATATTCAATTTTAGGACTGGGATATGATGATATTTATTGTATTGTCAATCGTTTGATTTATAAAAAATTTTATTTAATTTAGTGTGGTCAAATATACTAAGGAATAACTGATTAAAAAATATTTTCATACCGATTTATAATAATTGAATCTGTACTCAATAATTGAATTAAAACAAATTCAGCTGAAAAAAATCCACATTACTGCAATCTTTTTGTATTTGAAATTTTATTATAAATAAGATGTAATGAGTTTATAGGTATTTGTTACTGGTAATAACTTTTCCGAAAATATTATTTATAGTTTTTATTAAAGAGAGCATATTTAAAAAGAGCCCTATCTCTGCAGATAGGGCTCTTTTTTAGCAAAAATTTTATTGATGAACAGGTTCGAAATTGTGAATGGCTTTTTCATTTTCAGGAGTTTGCTCTTTGCCATTTACAGCCTGAGTATGTTGATAAAAAGCAGCGCGTTTAGCTGCCTGAAAAATTTGTAATCTACGACGATGTTGCATAGTTAAATCCTTTCTCGCTTGCTGGTGTGGGGCACCAACTGTTGTCATTTATAACTTGGAAGTATAAGTTTACTGATAAATTAATAATGCAGATCAGTTATCAGTTCGGATATTGTTTTTAACGTAATAATTTATTAGTTCATTAAACAATATATAAGATATAACAGAATATTGCAAGACAGTGATGTATGTCTGTCTTTAAATTGAGAGGAAATGATAAATAGAAAAACCGCAGAATTGTTAAAAGGTCAGGTCTGAATCAGTAGCCTGACCTTTTATTACGATAAAGTGAGGAGCTTATTGCTTGGGTTGGCTATTACTACGTCTGTTTGGCTGACTGTTTCTCTGACGGGCAGCCGGAATGTTCTGGCGGGAACGGTTTGGTTGCTGTTCGCCAGACTGACGGCGGTTTGCATTCCAGTTACCATTTTTGTTGTGATTACCATAGGAGCGGCGACCTTTATTCGCTATTTTACCAGCACGTTTACGTGTCGGTTCCATACCGGCAATAGTTTGCTCAGGTAGTTTGCGGTTTAGGTAGCGTTCAATTTTATGTACTTTAATATACTCGTTTACTTCAGCAAAAGTAATGGCCAGACCGGTTCGGCCAGCACGGCCTGTACGACCGATACGATGTACATAGTCTTCAGCCTGCTTAGGTAAATCATAATTAATGACATGTGTAATGGTTGGTACATCAATACCACGGGCGGCAACATCAGTAGCCACTAGTATTTTAATCCGGCCTTTGCGTAAATCCATTAATGTACGGTTACGCCAGCCTTGTGGCATATCGCCATGCAGACAGTTAGCCGAAAAGCCTTTTTCATAAAGTTCATCAGCCAGCTGTTCAGACATAGCTTTGGTGGCAGTAAATATTACTGCCTGATCAATACTGGTATCACGCAACAGATGATCAAGCAGACGGTTTTTATGCCGGATGTCATCACAGTAATACAGTTTTTCATCAATTTTGCCTTGTTTTTCTTCCCGGGCAATATCGATTTTTTGCGGTTGATGTGTTAATTTTTCGGCAAGTTTACCTACCATACCATCCCAGGTAGCTGAAAATAACAGGGTCTGACGTTCAGCAGGAGTTGCGGCAACTATGGTCTCAATATCATCAATAAAACCCATATCCAGCATTCTGTCTGCTTCATCCAGAATAAGCACTTCAAGCCGGCCAAAATCAATGCGTCCCTGACGCATGTGATCCATCAGACGTCCCGGAGTAGCTACGATAAGATCAATCGGACGGGATAATGCACGGATTTGCTGACCGAAAGCTGTACCGCCTACCAACGTTACTGTGCGCAGCCAAGGCATGTTTTTACCATAAATCTGAGCATTTTTTTCTACCTGTTGAGCAAGTTCGCGTGTAGGTGTTAATACAAGAGCACGCGGGCCTTTGCCTGATTTTTCACTGCGTTTGAGCAGTTTTTGCAGTGTTGGTAATAAAAATGCGGCTGTTTTTCCAGAACCAGTTTGAGCGGAAACCATTAAATCCTGGTTATCCAGAACTGCCGGAATAGATTCAAGTTGTACTGGTGTTGGATTTTCGTAGCCGGCAGCAGTGAGTGCATTGGTGAGTTGTTTGTCTAGTTTTAAATCTGAAAAAGACAATGTCATGATTTTCCTTTGGTTAAACGACCAACCAAACGTGATAATCTAGTTTATTGATGTGAAATTAGATTACAGGGAACTGTTGCTAGCTTAAGCCAAAAAGAAAATAACAAAGGAAAGATAGCAATTGGTTGTCGTAAGCGTGTGTGTTTAGGTATTTTATACATCGACAACAACCAGACAACGTACGCATTGCTGCGAGTGTTGGGAGAGCGGCATTACATAACTATTAAAGTAATAATGAATTCGCCGTATTTAATAAGGTTGCAAACGATGGTTTCAAATATTATCTTTTTAATTATAAGAGATATGGTCTTTTTAAGCAAGAGCGCTATTATATCTATATATGTAAATGTGCGAAGGTTTCTGTGGTTTTTTCCGTTACAATGTGACTGTTAGTGTATTTATTGCAGAAATGTAAAATTTTATTTATGAGTGAAGATATTGGTGCTTTTGTCAATCGTCTGGGCAAAAATATTAAGCATTTACGTAAATGGGCACAACGTCAGGATATAGAGGCATGGCGTATGTATGACCGGGATATTCCACAGTATCCATTTGCTGCTGACATTTATGCCGATCATGTACATTTACAAGAATATGATACGGGCTGGTTGATGCATAAGACAGACTATGAAAAATGGTTGGCTGAAGTAGTGGAGGCTGTTTTATTTGTGACTGGTCTGCCTAAAGAACATATTCATGTGAAAAAAAGACAAAGGCAAAAAGGTAAAGATCAGTATGAAAAAACTGGTGTTACGGGTACGGATTTTGTAATTCATGAGCATGGGCGTGCATTCTGGGTGAATCTGGATAAATATCTGGATACAGGTTTATTTCTTGATCATCGTAATACTCGCCAGAAAATAGGCAATATAGCGGCGGGAAAACGATTTTTGAATTTATTTGCTTATACAGGCAGTTTTTCAGTATATGCTGCAACTGGCGGTGCTTTATTCAGCGAAACTGTAGATCTCTCGAATACTTATCTGCAATGGGCACAACGAAATTTTGAATTGAACGGGCTGGATATGCAGGCTCATCAGATTGTTCGTGCTGATGTATTTCAATATTTGCAGAAAGCTGTTGAAGATCACAAACAGTTTGATTTGATTGTAATGGATCCGCCAAGTTTCTCAAATAGTAAGAAAATGCTGGATATTCTGGATATTCAGCGGGATCAGGAAAAACTGATAGATGGTGCAATGCGTTTATTATCGAAACAGGGTAGTTTGTATTTTTCAAATAATCTGCGTAGTTTTACTTTAAATCCGGTTCTGGAGCAACGTTATGATGTAAATAATATTTCCAGAAAAACAATACCTGAAGATTTTCGCAATACTCGTATTCATCAATGTTGGGAAATCCGGCATCGTTAATCAAAAGGTCAATTTGCGGGAGATAAAAATGATTCGGGCTATACAATTATTTTTAGTTTTTGGTGTATTGAGTTTGTCAGAGTGGTTATTTTCTGTAGCTGAGGCCGCTGTTATCTACCATTCAGGTCGTGGCGAACGTCATGTTTATGTTGATTTACCCGTTTCATCAACTACAACCATTAATAAAACAGTACATATTGATGCTCCTGCCGGTGCAACAGTGATTTATACGGATACGCCGGTTTATCCTGCTGCACTTCCGTATCCGCCAGTTTATCCTATTGCATCCAGTATTAGTTTACGGCCAGTAAGCCATGGCTGTCTGCGTAATGACGGTATGTCTTCGGTCTGGCAGTCGGTAGCACTCGATTCCTGTGCCGGCGGTGAAATCAGCGAGGCTTTTTATTTTCATCAGGGGCAGGTATGGCTGAATAATCGTTGTCTGGCGGTGAAAAATCATTCAGTAGGGACAGTTTTCTGTGAACCGGAAAGGAACAATAATTGGTTGCTTACAGGCAGACAGATTCGTGACAGAAACAGTAATTTATGTGTGGATGTTTCACAAGGACATTTACAATTGCGACCTTGCAGTAATGATAGAAGCCAGCAGTTTCATTAAATCTGTTTACAGATTTGTTAATATAATAAATATATCCAATAAAATTTATTGTTATATTTTATAATGCGAATCTATATTTGTAATATTTTGTTTAATTGATAAATTTGGTAAAAGTAAATAACTTTTGACTTTAATATAATTCTACATGTTTATGTAATGTTATATTTTATTATGTTAAGATAATGCTTAATGAAATTGCTTTAAATTTATTGAAAAATTTGTTTTTATATTCATAATTATAAACACGGACATCAGTTTTATTTATGTTGTGCCTGTGTAAACTATGTTTGTTTCAGTGGTTTCACTGGTGAAATAATAGCTGCTAAAGAAGTGGTAATTAAGCTATTAATCTGATTTATCAGGTAAAAATATAACGAATATGTATGAGAAAAGGCGATTTCATACTGATGACTTTCATTGCAGGAATTTTTGATTTCAGCTAATTTTATTTATATTCTTGGTAAGGTAATTTAATACCACTATGTCTCGTTTTTCTTCCTGTATTCTGCCGCCGGCGATGCTGGGTATTCTGGGTGGCGGCCAGCTGGGTGCAATGTTTACGGTAGCTGCTAAGACAATGGGTTATCAGGTAACGGTTCTGGATCCTGATCCGAATGCGCCAGCAGCACAGTTTGCTGACAGACATTTGTGTTCTGCATTCGATGATGCCGATGCTTTGCAGCATATGGCCAAATGTGCTGCTGTTACAACTGAATTTGAAAATGTAAGTGCTGATTCAATGCGCTGGCTGGCACAATATACGGTTGTATCGCCCTCGGGAGATTGTGTTGCGATTGCTCAGGACAGGCAGCAGGAAAAAGAATGGATTGACCGTGCCGGTCTGGTTACCGTGCCTTATGCTGTTATCAGCACTGAATCTGATATTGATGATTCTCTGAAAAAATTATTACCGGGTATTCTGAAAACAGCCACTCTGGGTTATGACGGAAAAGGACAGAAAACAGTTGATTCTATCGCTGAATTGCGTGAAGCTTTTACTCAATTGCAACATGTGCGCTGTGTGCTGGAAAAAAAAGTAGATTTGCGTGCTGAAATATCAGTAGTGGTTGCCCGTCTGAATAATCAGTATGCAGTATGTTTTCCGCCCGCAGAAAATCAGCATAAAAATGGTATTCTGGCGTACTCATTAGTACCGGCAAGGCTACCTCAGGCTATATTAAAGCAGGCTGAAAATATGGCTTTTAAGCTGGCTCAGGCCATGAATTATCAAGGGGTTCTGGCAGTTGAGATGTTTGTTGTAGGCAATGATATGCAGTTGATTGTTAATGAAATTGCTCCCCGGCCGCATAATTCAGGTCATTACACTTTAGATGCCTGTATTTCTGATCAGTTTCAGCAGCAGGTAAGATTAATGTGTGGTTTGCCTCCGGCAGCCTCAGATTTATTAAAGCCCTGCTGTATGGCGAATATTCTTGGTGATGTCTGGTCTGAAAACGGCGAACCGGACTGGAATGCTGTTCTGAATCATAAAACTGCCTGTTTACATCTGTATGGTAAAAAACAGGTGAGACCCGGCCGTAAAATGGGACATTTTACTGTTCTGGCTGATAACCCTGATCAGGCATGGCAGACAGCACTCGATCTTCATCTTCACTTGCAAAACTCAGCTCAAAATTCTTGCTCGACTGCTTTAGATAAATCCTGTTGACATGGACAAAAGGATAATACCTTGAAACTGATGAGCACAAAACTGTCTCCATTGGCGTGGTTTTCTTCTGGCTGGAAATTATTGGGATATGTCCTGCCAATGGCTCTAGCCTGTGCTGGTATTGCCGGTTTACCTGTTTCTATGGCAATTGCAGGTGTGATGTGTGCTTTGTTATGCAGTCTGCTTTTGGGCGGTAGTAAAAAAATATTATTAACACCATCACCTTTTTCCGCACTAATGCTGATGGCGGCAATAGCCTATTATGCAGGTGTAGTCAG
Organism: Snodgrassella sp. W8158; assembly: GCF_016100435.1. NCBI lineage: Bacteria > Pseudomonadati > Pseudomonadota > Betaproteobacteria > Neisseriales > Neisseriaceae > Snodgrassella > Snodgrassella sp. W8158. Next base: position 407,416 of record NZ_JACFSM010000002.1, read on the forward strand.
TGAACGTATTGCTGTGGCCAGTTTACTTACGCTGTTTACCGGTGGCTGGTTATTATTGATGTCACTGATATTACCCAAACATTGTCTGAACTGGATTGCACGGCCAGTCTGGCATGGTATTGGTTTGGGTATGACGCTGACTCTGATTGTCATGCTTTTTCCGGTCATTTTAGGTGTGCAGGCCAATAATAGTTCATGGCAGGGAATGTGGGAACTGCTGATTAATTGGCAAAGCTGGAACTGGCCAAGTGTAGTTTTGGCCGGTTTATCATTTGCCTTGCTGGTATTATGGAGAAGCAAAACTCAGCCCAAGGCTTTATGGGTATTATTACTGGTATGGATTCTCAGTTATATATGGCCGTTTGCGCTAGTCGGAATTGCTACTCCGGTTCAGCAAAATGTGCAGCTCTGGCCATTTATGAATCCCGTACATGCTGACTGGCCATTATTGTTTTTTTTAAGTGCCACAATAGCGCTATTAATATATATGGAAAGTTGTCAGTATTTATCTAATCAGTTCAGGCGTAATGTTGGCCTGGTTGGTTTTAGTAATATTTTGACAGCATTCACCGGAGGTATGGTAATCAGTTTAGGTTACATAGCTGATGAAGTTCTCAGGATTAAGCGTAATACGCTGATAGCAATGTTATTGCTTATGGCACTGATTTTTTGCTGGTCATGGCTGGCATATGTACCATTACCTGTGCTGGCAGTAATTGCGTTATATGTTATTTGTGTTCAGATTAACTGGTGTGAATTACGTTTATATTGCTGGCAATGGAGCGATTTATTGTGGCTGTGTATATCTGCCATACTGATTATTCTGTTTGGTGTCTGTACGGGTTTGTGGCTGGTGATTTCTTTTGCTCTGATAGTAATGTGCTGGTATTCACTCCGGATGCATGCCTGGCCGGTTTTATTGCCTGAAGTTCAGATTATTGCGCAAGAAGCGGTTATCATTTTACCGCAGATATTATTGTTTGCTAATGTCAGCACGCTGCTGAATAAAAGCTATCTTCTTATTAATACGCTGGATATTAAAAAAATATATCTGGATATGAGTGCAGGCTGTCATGCTGATGTAACTGTATTTTTTCATTTACAAGCTCTTGCCCGTAGATTGCATCAGCAGGAAAAAATGTTATTTGTATGTGGTCTGAATGAAAAAACATACCGTATACTTATTGCTAAAAAGCTGGATTATTTATCAGCCGAGCAATTCAGTACCCTCAGTGCTGAATCTTTGTTAATATGTCATAAGTATAATAATGGTCCTGTAATAGCATGATTTGCTCAATATGATAATTGTTGATATGAATGTCAGTTCTGAGATTTTAATACTGAATATTTTATTCAGGCTGGAGAGAGAATGAGTAAATTCTGGAGTGAGAAAACCAGACAGCTGCAACCTTATGTACCCGGAGAGCAGCCCAAAATAGCTAATCTGGTTAAACTGAATACTAATGAAAATCCATTTCCGCCTTCTCCGTTGGTATTAAAAGCAATGCAGGCTGCTACTGAAGATTTGCGTTTATATCCTGATCCGAATGCAGATAGATTAAAACAGACCATTGCTGATTATTATGGTCTGTCCAGAGAGCAGATTTTTGTGGGTAATGGTTCGGACGAAGTACTGGCTCAGGCATTTGCTGCTTTTTTTCAGGGAAAACAACAATTATTATTACCTGATATCAGTTATAGTTTTTATCCGGTCTATTGTCAGTTATATGATGTTGAGGCCCGTTATATCCCGCTTGATGAGCACTTCACTATTAATCCGGCCGATTATTATGGTGCTCAGGCCGGAGTTGTTTTTCCTAATCCGAATGCACCTACCGGATGTATTTTGCCTCTGGCTCAGGTTGAGCAGATATTACAAGCCAATCCGGACTGTGTGGTACTGGTAGATGAGGCTTATATTGACTTTGGCGGTGAGTCTGCGGTGGCATTGATTGCTGATTACCCTAATTTGCTTGTGGTGCAGACACTTTCAAAATCTCGTTCGCTTGCCGGTATGCGAATTGGTCTTGCACTAGGGCAAGCAGAGCTGATTGAAGGACTTGAGCGGGTTAAAAACAGTTTTAATTCTTATCCGCTTGATCGTTTAGCACAAGCAGGCGCTATTGCGGCATTCGAAGATGAAAATTATTTTCGCTCAACTTGTGCCAAAGTTATTGAAAACCGTATCTGGCTGACTAAACATCTGTCTCAGTTCGGATTTGAGGTTTTACCTTCGCAGGCCAATTTTGTCTTTGCAAGTCATAAAAATAAAACAGCTGTGGAAATTGCTGCTGAGTTACGCAGGCATGGTGTAGTGGTTCGGCATTTTCCTCAGGAAAGAATCAATAATTTTTTACGAATCAGTGTCGGAACACAGCAACAGCAGCAAAGGCTGATTGAAGTATTGGAAGAAATGCTGAATCCATAGACAAATATACATTCTGATTTTGCTGGTCTGGAAAGTGCAAATTATCATAAAAGGTATTTGTTCGGTTAATGCAGTTAAGAATAGCTGATGAGCTGATAATCATCTGCTGTTAATTCAAATGTGAAATGCTGATTGGATTGAATAATTATTTTTTTATCCCGTGTTACGAATATGACTCCGATATTTTGCTTTTTTTTCAGTTCACTCAACCCTTGTCTGATACCTAAGCCATAGAAAACAGTTGAATAAATATCTCCGGTTAATGAGTTATCTGAAATGATGGTTACACTGTGCAATTCATTATTCAGAGGATAGCCGGTGTGCGGATCAAGGATGTGATGATACAGCTGGTCGTTAAAAATGAAATAGCGTTCATAAATGCCGGAAGTGACTACTGATTTGTCTTCGACATGTATGATTCCGAGCAGATTGTTTGCCTCGGCAAAAGGGCGTTTCAGACCAATATGCCATTGCCTGTCAGCAGTAATTGGTGAGTAGCCGATTGTTAGTACATTACCTCCGCAATTGATAATTGCCTGAAAAATATTATATTGAGCTAAGAGCAATTTGATAATGTCCGCAATATAGCCTTTGGCAATGGCTCCTAAATCAATTTCCATACCAGCTTTAGCCAGATATACAGTTTGATTTGTCCGGTTCAGCTCAATGTGATGCGGGTTAGTCAATGTTAGTCTACGGGCTATTTCATCTTTTTCGGGAATACTGTGTCCGTTAAAACCTATTTTCCATAATTTCACCAACGGACCAATTGCCAGATTAAACTTGCTGTCAGGTAACAGGCTGGCTGCTTTGGCCTGACTGATTAAATCAAAAACCAGTTTGCTTACTGCTACCGGCTGTTTGCCGGCAGCATGGTTAATGCTCATCACCTCTGAATGGTAGCGGTTTACCGTTAACCGGGCTTCCAGTTGCTCTATAGCGTTAAAAACGGCAGAAACTGCGGTTAGGTTTTCAACAAACAGTTTCAGGGAAACCGTTGTTCCCATTAGCTGTTGGCTATAGGTGTAACTTGTACCAGACATAAGTGATGAGGTATTTATCAGTAATTAATGATTTTTAGCATATGCAGCAGCCTGATCACCCGCCTGAATACCAAAAATAATGATATCGGCAATGGCGTTCCCTCCAATGCGGTTGCCTCCATGTACACCACCGGCAACTTCACCCGCGGCATAAGCACCTTTAATGATCTCTGTATGAGTATCAAGAACTTCTGTCTTCGTATTGATGGTTACACCACCCATAGTGTGGTGAATGCCCGGTGCAATCCGGATAGCGTAAAAGAATGGCTGGTTCAACTGGTGACGCATGCCGGTAGTACGTCCGAAATCTTCATCATGCTGCTGTTTTACAAAATGATTGTAGCGCTCTACTGTGGTAATGAGAGAATCCGGATTAATATTCAGCTTTTCTGCAAGTTCAGCTAGTGAGCCGGCTTTTACCGCCAATCCTTTGCTGATATAGGTTTCTGCTGCTTTATTTTCAGCACAAATCTGTTCATCAAATAATATATAGGCATAATGTTCAGAAAGGGCAATGATGCTGTTGGATACTTTGTCACGTGTGTCCAGCTCATTGACAAAGCGTTTGCCTTTTTGCGATATCAGAATAGCACCTCCGCCACGGATGGATTCTGATATCAGATAAGCGGTATTTTGCTCTACTGTGGGATGAATCTGTATTTCGTTCATATCAACAGTGCCGGCACCAATTTTTTGTAATAAACCAATGCCTGAACCGGTTGCTCCTTTATGATTGGTGGTGACAAAATCAGCTAAATCAGGGCGATAATGGGTGACCATTTGTGCATTGGCTCCAAAGCCACCGGTTGCGATAATGATTGCTTTAGTGCTGATGCGTTGTTCATTTCCTTCTTCGTCGCGCACGATTACTGCGTTAATGCACCCGTCCTTCATTTCAATATCTGTTACAGAGGTATCCAGCATTACCTCTATCCCGCGATCATTAATATTTTTCAGCAGACCGCTAATCAGAAAACCGCCGACTGCTGCACCATTATCGGGACGATGAGTGCGGTCTACACTCATACCGCCTGTGGTAGTCAGGTTATTTAACCGGATTCCTTTTTCATCCAGCCAGTCTATTGCAGCGGGAGCATGTTCGACAAAGTAGTGTAATAATTGCGGGTTATTTTTATTTTTACCGCCTTTCAGGGTTTCGTTATAAAACCATTCTTTATGGTCGGTAATTCCTGCCTGTTGCTGAAAGCGGGTTTCAGCCGCATTCATACCTGCGGATGCTTTGTTGGTATTGCCACCGATAACCGGCATTTTTTCAATAATAATTACTGAAGCCCCTTTATCATGAGCTTCAATGGCTGCGGCCAGTCCGGCACCGCCGCTTCCGACGACGACTACGTCACAGGATTTATCATCAGCATCACCGCCTTCTACAATTGTCGCTACTTTATATGAGGTTGATATGGCTTTGGTTACAGCTTTTTTAAATGCATCACATTGTGATGTAGCGCCACTGATTGCATCTACATAAGGGCTGTTGGCTGCCAGAATCCGTTCTTTAATTTCATTGAAATTACGTATAGAAACATGATCCAGTTTTTCGGCATTGACTAAAGACAAATCTTTGATAAAGTCTTGCCCCAGTTCTACATTTATGACAAATTGGTTATCAAAATCGTCGCTGACAGTTTGCTGATAGGTGCCGGCATGGAATTTTTTGGTATTGATTTCTCTTACCATGCTATGAATAAGCGGAAAGCGCCATAATGGTTCGGGAATGTTCAGGTTAGTACGCTGATCGCTGTTCATGGATAGCTGTAAATCATTATGTTTCTGAATGCGTTCAGCCCAGTCAGGATAGGCCACACAGGCGCGCCCTGCAGCGATGAGATCATAGCCATGTGCCATTGCTGTTTCTGCATCAGTTTTATTCACGACATTACCGACGCCGATAACCGGTATCTTAGCCAATACGGCAGAGCGTAATTGTATGTATTTATCAATTAATGGTGTTTCATCATTGCTGTCGATGATGGATGGCCGCAGTGTGGCAGCCATAGAAAAATGTATATAGTCCAGACCAATTTGAGCGAGTTTGTCTAGCAGGAATAATGAATCGTCAAAAGTAATGCCCGGCACTTCGAGTTCTTCCGGTGAAAACCGGTAACCGATAATAAATTCATTAGAAGCATGTTTTTTAGCCATTTGCCGGCTGATTTCAAGTATGGCGAGCGGGAAGCGGACGCGGTTTTCGCGGCTGCCGCCCCATTTATCCTGGCGCTGATTGGCGTGTGGTGAAAAAAACTGTTGGATAAGATAAGTATTGGCGCCATGTATTTCGATTCCGTCAAAACCCGCGGCAATTGCGCGCCTGACAGCTTCGCCGAATTTCTCAATCATATCTTCAACTTCGCCGGCTGTCATTGCTACAGGAACCGTTGCATTCGGACGTGGAATAGCAATCGCACTGGGGCCGACAGGTGTCTGACCGCCGATTAATTGCGGCTCAACCATTCGTCCGCCATGATAGATTTGTATAACAGCTTTGGAACCACGCTCTTTTATGGCTGTGGCTAACAGGCTCAGACCTTCGATACAATCATCATTATGAATGCCTATTGCTCCCGGAAAAGCCGGTCCTAAAGTATCAACATAAGCACATTCAACAATTACTGTGCCAATACTGCCGGCACGTTCACGATAATAATCAATCAGATTATCTGTTACAGTTCCATCATAAAAACCACAACAGGTTGTCATTGGAGCCATAACTAAACGGTTTTTTAATACAGTACCATTAGGTAACGTCAGCGGATTGAAAAGGGGCGAAGATAGCTTATTCATATTTTGATACGAGTTCATCAGAACGGGATAAAAAGACTTAAATACATGGTAGCGTAAACGCTAATAATCATCTATTGAGCAAAAGGGTTATATATTACAATGACATATATATAATATATTGCATTGATGTTTATCAAATTAAGCGGGTTAAATCGGGTAAATAATTTGTTTTGGGTCAGTTTTAAATACTTTTTTGACTATGGGTGAGATTGTTCACTACCACTCTTATATTAAACAGTTTGTGCTGCATACTGATTCATACAAGCCACATTTGGCTTTGCGGTTTTCATTATTGAAATTGATATTATCAGCAAAGCATAATTAGTATTGGTTCTGAATATTATTTAACGTGCTGAAAAGATAAAAATTAATTTTTTACAAATATTAATAATCAGGTATTTGCTGTATAAGCATGACTTTGTCTGCTGCGCTCAGGTACAATCTGTTTTTTCTATTGAAATACAGTACTCATGGCATCTCTGGAAACATGGATTGGTTTACGTTATTTACGTGCCAGAAAACGTAATGGGTTTATGTCATTCATTACAGCAGTATCAATAGTTGGTATTGCATTAGGAGTGACAACATTAATTGTTGTTTTATCTGTTATGAATGGTTTCCAAAAAGAAATCCGCAATCAGCTGTTGAGTGTTGCTCCTCATGCTGAAATGGGTTTCTATGAAAATAGTCTGGACCAGCACTGGCAGGATTTGCAGAAGCTTGTTAAAGGTAATCCGCAAGTACTGGGTTCAGCTCCTTATGTGGCTGATCAGGCTTTGCTTGCTAATGCCGGCGAAGTTCGTGGTGTGCAAATACGCGGAATAGATCCGGCACTGGAGGGTAAAGTTGCAGATTATGGTCAGGGTATGCCCAAAAATGGGTTTGCTGATCTTAAGGCGGGAGAGTTTGGTATTCTTCTGGGAAAAGATTTAGCCGATGCACTGGGTGCTAATATCGGAGATAAGATAACCGTTATCACCCCTGATGGCAATGTTACGCCGGCTGGTATGGTGCCACGGCTGAAGCAGTTTACATTAGTAGGTGTAGTTAAAACCAAAATCTATGAAGTGGATAATACACTTGCTTTAACTCATATTACTGATGCACAGAAATTGTACCGGCTGGGAAATAATGTAAGCGGATTGCGTTTAAAGCTGGCTGATCCGCAGAATGCACCGTCTGTCATTCAAAATATTGTGCCGGCAAAACTTCACAATGAAATCTGGATTCGCGACTGGACTTTTCAAAATCGCAGTTATTTTGATGCAGTGCAGATGGAAAAACGGATGATGTTTATTATCCTGTTATTGATCATTGCTGTAGCTGCCTTTAATCTGGTTTCTTCTTTAGTAATGGCAGTTACCGAAAAACAGGCTGATATTGCTATATTGCGTACACTCGGTCTTTCGCCGGGCGGCATCATGCGTATTTTTATGATTCAGGGTGCCATAGCCGGATTCTTCGGTACGTTTTTCGGTGTGTTTTTTGGTGTAACACTCGGGCTGAACATTGGCCGGATCGTTGCCTTTTTTGAACATCTGACTGGTAAGCACCTGATTCCTTCGCAAGTGTATTTTGTAAGCTATCTGCCTTCAGATGTAGAATTTTCTGATGTTTGTATGATTGCTGTTATTTCATTATTACTGGCTTTCGTTGCTACTTTATATCCAAGCTGGCGTGCCGCCAAAACTCAGCCGGCGGAGGCTCTGCGCTATGAATAAACCAGAATATGTTCTTGAATGTGAGCATGTCAGCAAAACTTATGATGACGGACATTTACAGGTATCTGTACTGGAGGATTTAGATTTCAAAGTCAGATGCGGTCAAAGTGTGAGTATAGTTGGTGCGTCCGGAAGCGGAAAATCTACTTTGCTGCATTTACTTGGCGGACTAGATACACCCAGTAGCGGTACTATACGTCTGATGGGACAAGATATTACCCGTCTTGGGCAGAAAGCCATAGGTCAGCTGCGTAATCAGTATCTGGGCTTTGTTTATCAATTTCACCATTTGTTGCCAGAGTTTACTGCGCTGGAAAATGTAATGATGCCTTTACTGATTGGACGCATACCGAAAGTTCAGGCAGAAGAACGTGCTAAGGAAATGCTGGATAAAGTAGGGCTTAAGCAGCGTATGACCCACCGCCCCGGTGAATTGTCTGGCGGTGAGCGGCAACGGGCTGCTATTGCCCGTGCACTGGTTACTCATCCCGCCTGTATATTGGCTGATGAACCTACAGGTAATCTTGATCGGAAAAATGCTGGCAATGTACTGGATATGATGCTGGATTTACAACATGAACTGAATACAAGTCTGGTAGTTGTTACCCATGATGATGAGCTTGCTCAGCGTTTTGATGAAGTATTGACGGTAACAGATGGTAAATTAGTACCATTCAATGTACGTTGATGTATGAATGTATAGGTTGTATTGATTGATTAAATATGGCTGAAGCTATCAATCCGGCAGAAACTCAGGAACAGTCTGCACATCCAGCACTCGCTGCAATTGAGCATGTGCTTCGGGTGGTTGCCCAACATGAGTGGGAAATTATTCAGCCATGGGCAGATAAGCTGTTATGGGCGCTTAATCGTGGCGATAGTTATATTATTGTTCCCCGACAGCATTCGGAAGCACTTCGTAAATGCAGAATTCTTGTTGGAGCTGCTGGTACTTATACGCCATTTATTTTGCAAAGCAATCATTTATTTTTAGGAAGAATGTGGCAGCTTGAGCAGGATATAGCCGAGTCTATGCTGGCATTGGCCAGTATTCCGCCTGTTCATTTGAATATGGATGTAGCCGCTGATCTGGCGGACTGGTTTCCTGATGCCGACAGTGCCCAGCAACGTTTTGCTGCGGCACTGGCTCTTATTCAGCATTTTGTAGTGATTAATGGCGGGCCTGGAACTGGTAAAACGACTACTGTAGCCAAAATACTGGGTTTATTGCTGAAACATACCTGGCATTTATCGCGCCCGCCGCAAATTGCACTGGTAGCACCAACTGGTAAAGCTGCGGCACATATGGCGAATGCTTTACAACGTGCATTGGATAAACTGCCATTATCTGATGATAGCAGACAATTGCTGGCGGATTTATCAGGTCAGACAGTTCACCGCCTATTACAGTTACAGCCTCCATTATTAACAGGACCATTTGATGCAGAACATCCTTTACCGGTTGATATACTGGTGGTGGATGAATCTTCGATGCTGGATTTGTCTCTGTTTCGTGCACTGTTGCGTGCTTTAAAGCCTGATGTTCGTATCATTTTGCTGGGAGATGCTAATCAGCTGCCTGCCGTAGGCGCAGGAAATGTGCTGGCTGAATTATCCCAGCCGACAGTACTGTCTCCTGAACTGAAAAAACAGCTTACGGCTTTATTGCCCGAACAGTTTTTGCCTCCTGTCAGCGATAATGCCGGTATGGCTCAATATGTTGCAACTTTAACTCACAGTTACCGGTTTGATGCGACACAGGGTATTGGCGCTCTGGCCTCCGCTTGTATCAATGGTGACGCGACGGCTGCACTTAATGCAGTAAACAGTTTTCCGGAGCAGTTACAACTGCACCAATTTGATATACAAGTACTGTGTCGCAAATTATATTCACAGCAACAGCTATGGTGGCAGGCAGTGGCTGAAAATAATATTACTCAAGTATTCAGCCATCTTACCGATATTATGGTGCTGACTGCATGGCGTACTGATGCAGAAGCATTTAATCAGCAATACCGAAGCTATTTACGGACTCAGTTACATCAGAATACAGATAGCTGGTTTGCTGGTATGCCGATTCTGATTACTCAGAATGATTATGGTGTGGGTTTGTTTAATGGTGATATCGGCGTGATTCTTCCTGAACAGAATAATAGTGGGCATTTACTCGCTTATTTTGCTGAAGGGACAAATTATCGTTCAATTTCCCTCAGCCGCTTACCACAGCATGAATCAGCCTTTGCCATAACGGTACATAAAAGTCAGGGATCAGAATATGATGATGTCTGGTTGCTGGCTCCGCAGTTGCGCGCAGCAGCTGATGATTCGTTGTTTAACCGTTCTCTTTTGTATACCGCATTAACCAGAGCCAGAAAACAGTTTACTTTTTGCGGTACGGCCAAACAGCTAGTACAAGGTATAAAAAATAACCAGCAGCGGCATAGCGGATTAGGTGCAGCTCTGGCTCAATTATTGAGGAAACAGACACAATTGTCTTTATTCTGAGCTGGCGGAATCTGAATCCGCATTGGTTGTTTTGTTCAAATAATTCATCTGTTAACCGCTAAATTATTGTGTCATTACATCCATGTGGTGAATAAAATAAGATTATGCTATGCTGTTTGATTCTGTTACAGAATAAAGTTTCAATTATGCAAAAACCTTTAATTGTCATTATTGCGGCGATGCAGCCTGAGCTGGATTACCTGCTTGAACAACTGGATAACCGGCAGGATAGTCAGGCTGGTGCTGTTCATTTTCATCGTGGTGAGATTAAGGGCGTACCAGTGATACTTGCACTGAGTGGTATTGGTAAAGTGAATGCAGCACTGACAACAGCAGTAATAATTGAAAGATTTACACCTGATTATGTTATCAATACTGGTAGTGCCGGTGGTTTGAAAGCCGGTATTCAGATTGGCGACGTTGTTGTAGGTTGCGAAATAGCTCATCATGATGTTGATGTAACTGTTTTTGGTTATGTGCTGGGGCAGGTACCACAATTACCGGCACGATTTAACGCTAACCAGTATCTTGCTGATGCAGCCAGAAAAGCCGCACACGTATTTACAGGTGCAGAAATCTATACTGGTTTAATTGTCAGTGGTGATCAGTTTGTTGGTACTGCTGAACAAAATCAATTGATTAAAGAAAAATTTTCTGATGTTGTGGCTGTAGAAATGGAAGCCGCTGCCATTGCGCAAACTTGCTATCAGCTTAATATCCCTTTTGTGATTATTCGTGCTATTTCAGATAATGGTGATGCAAATGCTTCTGTCAGCTTTGATCAGTTTCTGCAACAGGCTGCCGGTAATTCTGCACAAATGGTAATCAACTTAATTACTTCAGGATTGAATAAATCTGCCTTTGAAAACAAGTAAATTAGAGTAGTGATACTGAAAACAGAGTAGATATTCAGATAAATAAATATTCTGATACTGCTCTGTTTTTTTATTTCTTGCTCTGAATTGTCTTAATATAGTGTTGGGTACTGTCAATCTTTTGACATTTATTAGTCTTGGCAGAAAATAATAAATAATTTGGATTATCTGTTTGAGCATGTTTATGCAGAAAATTTTCTTAAAAGCATTACATTGCTAAAATTTAATTTTGCCGGTTTCTCAGATATCGAATTTGATACAGGTGCTGTGTGATTACATTAAATTTTTGTTTGAAAAAATTTGATTATAAACAATTTAAATATTATTAATTGACTTTGTAGACAAGCCACTATTTAATAGCTTCTTTACAATATAGCTGGTTATGTAATAACTGTATTTACTGTGCTGCCCGCAGCTATAGAAAATTAAGACTAATAATAGCTTATTTTTAACCGGCATTTATTTCATCAGGATGAGATTGTGTTCCATTCATTTTTTCCAAAGCCACGTTGGTTTTTTCCGTCTGCCATATTGTGGATAGGCCTAAATATTGCCCTCTGGTATTGTGGTGGGGAGAGTGCCGGAGAGTGGTTTGGCTGGCCGCAAGGCTATGCGGACAAACCTCTGACTATTGGTCTTTCGCGTTTCTGGTCGCCGGCATTTTTGTGGTTTTATCTCTGGTTTTTGCTGGCTACAATCATTTTTGCTGTTTTCTGGTCAGTAGTAGCAAAACATCCGTGGCAGCGCTGGTCAATATGGGGTTCTGCTTTAATTCTTTTTAATATCTGGTTTAGTGTACAGATAAACGTAACGATTAATGCCTGGTATGGTCCTTTCTGGGATATGATTCAGAAGATGCTCAGTAATGGGGGTGGGCCGATCAGTGATTTGTATCAGAATATACTAACATTTTTGCAGATTGCGATGGTTGCAGTAACAGTATTTGTATTAAATACTTTTTTTGTCAGTCATTATGTATTTCGCTGGCGTACAGCCATGAATTATTACTATATTGAAAACTGGTCGAAACTGCGTACTGTTGAAGGGGCTTCTCAGCGTGTTCAGGAAGATACAATGCGCTTTGCCACTATTGTAGAAGAGTTGAGTGTCAGTCTGGTTCGGGCGGTTATGGTATTGATTGCATTTTTACCTCTACTGTTTCAGTTATCCAGCCATGTGCCGGCATTACCAATAATTGGTGAAGTAAAATATTCACTGGTTTGGGCAGCACTGGGCTGGTCCTTGTTTGGTACAGTTTTATTAGTTGCGGTCGGTATTAAATTACCCGGACTTCAGTTTAATATTCAAAAAGTAGAAGCTGCATATCGTAAAGAGCTGGTATATGGGGAAGATGATAGTGAACGTGCTCAGCCGGCGACATTGAAAGAGCTTTTCGAACGGGTAAAGGTTAATTACTACAGACTGTATTTTCACTATGCCTATTTCAATATGGTGAGTATATGGTATTTACAGCTGGATGGTATATATGGGCTTGTTATGTTATTTCCATCCATTGCAGCGGGTACCATGACTCTGGGCTTAATCAATCAAATTCTTAACGTATTTAATAATGTTCGTGAATCATTTCAGTATCTTATTAATTCATGGAAAACCATTATTGAATTGCTGTCAATTCATAAACGTTTGAAGGCTTTTGAATCTATACTGAATGACAAAAATTGATATCTGATTGTTTAGAAAATTCTATAGGTATCCGGCTCTGACCGGATACCCATAGAATTTTATCATTTTGCTCCGATTCCGATAGAGAAAGATTAGTGATAATGTAACCAAGAGTTACATGAGATTTTTATTGGATATTTCTCAAATTTAAATTTACAAGTTGTAATTAAGCAAAATAAATCTTGATTATATTTGCAGAGTTTTTTTATTGATAATCCAGTGCAATCAATTTTTTATCAATAGCTGTTGCTGGCTGAAATTCAGAGCTGATGATATACAAAATGTTATTTTTATCCTGTAAAAAAAGCGGAATAGCCTGCGGATGATCATGACAATACTGGTGATAATCATAGGTAGCGGTAATATTGGTAATTTTAATTTTTGTCTGCTTACCGAGCATATTTTCCAGTCTTCTGAAAGTAACATCTTTCCCAAAAAGCTGGCGGGAAACATATTGATACTGTTTTTGTGCACGTGAAGTTAAATCCTGTTCTTCATTAAAACGAATGCGATATATATTCTGTTCGCCAAAATCATGCCGAAATTGCAGCTCACATAATGTATTCAGTTCTTTATCACGACTAACAGCAAACAGATAGCCAATACCTATCAGGTCAAGCTCAGTTTGTGCATTTTCTGAAACAGGGTTACCAAAATATGTACGCAAACCTTTCATGCGCGCACGGGCAATTTGTACATAGTGATAATCGGCAACTAAAACATCAATATTAAGCTGCTTAAGTGTTGTAGCCAGCATCAGAGCTACTTCATTACTGCCTACAATCAGTACACCGTTATTACCGGGTTCACGGACTTTTAGTATACCGGCAACGGTTTTGGCACCAAGTCCCTGTATCAGGACAGTGCCGATAATAATCAGAAAAACCGTTGGTGCCAGTAGTTCAGTTCCGGATAAGTGTTGATTTTGCAGGCGTAATGCAAATAATGAAGCAATGGAGGCAGCGACGATACCGCGCGGACCTATCCAGCTAATCATTATTTTTTCCTGGATACTTAGGCCGGAATTAAAAGAAGAGAACCATACAGCCAGAGGACGTGCAATAAACATTGCGATAAACAGCAAAGCCAGCCCACGCCAGCCTAAACCCAGTAACGCAGTAACGTCCATACGGGCAGCAAGAATGATGAACAGTGTAGGTATAAATAATAAAGTTAAAGATTCATTAAATGCGAGAATACTTTGACGAGGAAATTGCGGCCAGTTTGCCAGGGCGAGTCCTAAAATAGTAACGGTTAACAAACCAGACTGGCTTTCGAGATAATTGGATACGGAAAACAAAATTAAAACAAAAGCAAATGTTACGACGTTGCGCATATATTCAGGCAGCCAGTAGCGTTTGATGGCATTGGCAAGAAATACTGCACCTAGACCTCCGCAAATAAATGCTACCAGTACAATTTTGCTAAAAAGCAATAGAGAATTTTCATGTCCGTCAGAAACGATATATTCGTATACCAGTACAACTGCAATGGCACCTACTGGATCAATAATAATCCCTTCCCAGCGCAGAATATTGGCAATTTTCGAACGAGGACGTACACTGCGTAGCATGGGTGCAATAACAGTAGGGCCAGTTACACAGACAAGTGCGCCAAATAATAGAGCTACCCGAAAATCCAGATTAAACAGCCAATATGCCGCCAGCGATAATACGATAATAGTTATCACTGCTCCAAGCGTTACCAGATTCTGCACTACACGTCCGTGCTGGCTGATTTCATGAAATTGCAGGGTCAGTGCGCCTTCAAACAAAATAATGGCAACGCCAAGTGAAATAGAAGGAAAAAGTAAACTTCCCAGCACAGTATCAGGATGAAACCAGCCCAGAACCGGACCAATCATGATTCCGGTAAACAATAAAAAGAGTACGGACGGTTGTTTTAAATACCATGCCAGCCATTGAGCGCCCATGCCCAGAGCCAGTAATATCGATAACTGAAAAGCGATATCCATTGCTTATATTTGTGTAGTTCTCAGAATTGCTATTCTGCCACAAACTTGTTTCGCTATTATTATTTTTGATGAAGTGACGATTATGTATTAACTAAATGATATTTGTATTGACAGATTATCAAACTTAGACTGATTGTTTGGCAGGCAAATACATATTAATGGAAATTAACATGTATATCTTTAGGTTATATTAATTTATGTTTATAAATACAATTAATTTGTAGCTAAATTGGCTGAATCGCTGCACAATTATGCATGTTTATAATGGGAATTAAGTATATTCCGGATTTCTGTGAATGTAATTAATGCCTGCCTTGTGCGCAAATTATTGTTTTTCTTCAATAATACAAGCACACAATCATGGAGACGATATGAATACACGTATTGAACATGACAGCATGGGTGAAATCGCTGTATCTGAAAATGTTTACTGGGGTGCGCAGACTCAGCGCAGTCTGCAGAATTTTGATATTGGCGGCGAAACTTTGCCTCCGGCAATGATACAGGCAATGGCTTTGGTGAAAAAAGCAGCAGCTTTAACCAACCAGCAGCTTGAGCGTATCAGCGGAGAATGTGCCGGCTTAATAGTACAGGCTGCTGAACGTGTTCTGGCTGGTGAACTGGCAGACCAGTTTCCATTGGTAGTATGGCAAACCGGCTCTGGTACGCAGAGTAACATGAACATGAATGAAGTTCTGGCTAATGTGGCCAATGAAATAGCCGGTCAGCCACGGGGCAGTTATAAACCTGTACATCCGAATGATCATGTTAACCATGCTCAGTCTACCAATGATTCATTTCCGACTGCTATTCATGTCGCTACAGCGATTCAGATTAATAAGCATTTGATTCCCGCTGTGCAGGCTTTACGTGATACGCTGGCTTCTAAAGCAGAAGCCTTTAAAGATATTGTTAAAATTGGTCGTACACACCTGCAGGATGCGACACCGCTGACACTGGGTCAGGAATTCAGTGGTTATGTCAGCCAGCTGGATCATGGATTAGAGCGTTTGCAGCAGGCATTACACTGGTTATATGAATTGCCATTGGGTGGTACAGCTGTAGGCACTGGTTTGAACAGTCATCCGCAGTATGCAGAAAAAGCAGCAGCTAAACTGGCTGAGTTAACCGGTTTACCGTTTGTTAGTGCACCTAATAAATTTGAGGCACTTGCCGGAAGGGATGCAGTGGTATTTGCTTCTGGAAGCCTGAAAACTTTGGCAGCTAGTCTGAACAAGATTGCCAATGATATTCGCTGGCTGGCCAGCGGACCTCGCTGCGGTATTGGGGAAATTACTATTCCGGCAAATGAACCGGGTTCAAGTATTATGCCGGGTAAAGTGAATCCGACACAGTGCGAAGCCATGACTATGGTAGCTGCTCAGGTAATGGGTAATGATACAACTATTACAGTAGCGGGTGCTTCGGGTAATTTTGAACTGAACGTATTTATGCCGGTACTGGTGTTTAATATTCTGCAATCAGTACGTTTACTGGCTGATGCATGCAATAGTTTTAATCTGCGTTGTGCACAGGGAATTGAGCCTGTAAAAGAGAAAATTGATGCCAATTTACATCATTCACTGATGCTGGTTACTGCGCTGAATCGTCATATTGGTTATGAAAAAGCAGCCAAAATTGCTAAAACTGCTTATGCACAGAATACAAGCTTGAAACAAGCAGCAATAGAGCTTGGATTTCTGACAGCAGAAGAGTTTGATAAATGGGTTATTCCTGAAGATATGATTGCACCACACTAATGGTGTAATCTGATTAAAAGCCGCATCGAATTAATTCCATGCGGTTTTTTTGATATTAAACTCAGTATTATCGGTTGTATGATTAAGCTTTTAAAATTGATTACAATCTGATAATAAATTTTTTTGTATATTTTAGTTAGTTTGCTGTATTTTTAATTAAACGCGCTTCTAACCTTACATAGCGGTGTTTGTCCAGTAATTGCAGACGTACACCAGTAGTGTCATTGATTATACGCCATGATTTAACAAAACCTAATGTACCGGTACCAGTCCGTTCATCTTCTATATTGGCACATAGTTTAGTGATGCCGAAAGGCTTACTTAATCGCAATGTATGACGATAGTCGCGATAGGTTCCGTTTATATGATTACAGCCGAAATAAGCAAAATACTGGTGTGTATTCGGATCAAAACGAATGCGAGAAGAAGTATCTGGTGTGGGTTCACCATTCAGAGAACGGATTTCCCAGTTACCGGATAAAAATCTGGTATCAGGCTTATCTGCAAAAGCACAGGCATTAGTTATAAGCAAAACAGCCATACAACCCAGAAAGAATGTTAGTTTCTTCATCTTTTTAATTTCATTTACTTATATAGCCAATTAATTTTGACATATTTTAGGATTTTAGCATTTTTATTCAATTTTGTCAGATTTTGCGCATTATTGTTCGGATTCGCGTTGTTGTTTATACAAACGTAACCATTCAAGAGCTTCTGTTTTTTGCTGATCATTCCCATATTGTAAATCCCGCATGGCGCGGCGGTAACTAGCCTGCTCCTGTGCCTTGGCAATTTGCTGCTGCTGAAAAGAGTTCTGATTATCAGGCACTCTTCTGTGTATCTGTTGCGTTTGTGCTTTAGCCATTGCTTTTGCAATCAGGGCAGCCGGATTAATTTTGCCGGCAGACTTTGCTGCAGAAGTTGTGGTTGTTGCAGGTTCTTTAGTTTTGCGTGCATGCAGTTGTTTCTCTTTTAAACGCTGCAAGCGTTGCAGACGTTCGGTACGATGCTGAAATCGCAGACTTGCCTGAGTAGCAGCGGCAAAACGGTCACTTTTCTGCTCATCGGTCAGTGTTCTTGCCTGTGGTAACCAGTGTTCAAGTACCGGCTGCATATCGATACAATCAACCGGGCAGGGGGCAATACATAATTCACAACCGCTGCATTCAGCGCTGATTACTGTATGCATTTGTTTGGTTGCGCCCATAATCGCATCTACCGGACAGGCTTTAATACATGCCGTACAACCGATACACTCGGTTTCATCAATTACAGCTATTGCTTTAGGGAGGGCAGCTTTAAGTGTATCAGCCGGAGGTAGAATCTGCACATTTAACAGTTTAGCCAGATCATTGATGACAGCAGTACCGCCCGGTGTACAGAGGTTAATTTCAGCTTCGCCGCGACTCAATGCCTGAGCATACGGCAAACAACCCTGATATCCACATTGCCTGCACTGCGTCTGAGGTAAAAGCCGGTCAATGTGTTCAGAAGCAATAGACATGATAAAACTACGTAGTTTTTAATACTTAAAGAACTATTCTAACATAAAGCTAAAACAGCAAATTTATACATATAAGCAGACTTTATTAAATATTATAGTCTGTTTATTCTGCTTTGTATTCAATCCTGTGCGGTTGTTGCTGAAATTATTTACCTGCAGGTGCTGTCCAGCCTCCGCCAAGAGCCTGATAAAGTGAAACCTGTGAATTCAGATAATCTGCTTTACTCTGAATCAGCTGACTTTGTACGCTCAGTAAATTGCGCTGGCTGTCCAGAACATCAAGATAAGGAGAATAACCTGCACGATAACGATTTGTTGCATGATGCAGGGCATTCGCCAGTGCATCTCTTTCCATTTCCAAAGCTTGTTCCTGTTCCTGCAGGCGATAGCTGCCGGATAATTGGTCTTCAACTTCCTTCAGAGCAGTCAGAACAGTTTTACGATAGTTCCAGACAGCTTCATTACGTTTAGCGACATTCAGATCAAAATTTGCTTTTAATTGTCCGCCTTCGAATACAGGTGCCAGAATACTGCCGCCTATACTCCATAAATTAACCGGTTCTTTAATTGGTGAAGTGGTAAACAGACGGCCGAATGTAGCGCTGATTTTCACAGAAGGTAAAAATTGTGCCTGAGCCGAAGCCAGACTGGCATCACTGGCAGCTATTAATAGTGCCGACTGAACTATATCCGGACGATTTTTCATCAGATCAGAAGGCAGTATGTCAGGTATAGCCGGTGCATGCAGTTCCGATAAGGACAAACCGCGTTCAATGGTACGGCTGCTACTGCCTGTGAGCATACTCAGAGCATGTTCCTGCTGGCTGATACTGGATTGAACTACCGGAATCTGTTGCAGTGTGGCTGCATATTCAGCCTGTGCCTGATTCAGTTCCAGCTTGGATGTATAGCCGACATTAGCTTTAGATTGAGCAATTTTTAGCTCTCGCTGACGCGCTTCCAGAGTTTTTTGCAGTAAATTCAGCTTTTCATCAAGTGCACGCAGAGTGACATAAGATTTAACCGTAGTTGTGATGACACTCAGACGGGTTGCTTTTTCGGCAATTTCACTGGCTTGCCGGTTCAGACGACGTGCTTTCCATGCATTACGGTTTTGACCAAAAACATCCAGTTCGTATGCAGCCTGAAATGTTGGCTGTTCTACCCGGTTAATGGTAGCAATACCAAAAGCATTCAGGCTTTTTTGCCGTGAAGTACCGCCGCTGGCTTCCAGACTGGGTAGTAAGGATGCGCGCGAAGCATGTTCCTGAGCGAGTGCTTCCTGTATTCGTGTTTGTGCCAGAGCGATATCAATGTTATTAGCAAGTGCTTCACTGATAAGCCGGTTTAAAACCGGATCATTAAGCTGAGTCCACCATTGTGCATCTGCATGTTGAGCGGAGTGATGATACTGTTCATGCCACTGTACCGGAACGTCGACCCGCGCAGCTGCCGGAATGTTCGGAATTCTGGGAATACAACCACTGGCACTGACTGATAGGGCGATCAGGGTAAACAGTCTGATTAAAGGTGTTTTCATGCTTTCACTCTGGTTGTATCTATACTTACTACCACAGACATGCCCGGGCGCAGACGTTCAAAAAGATCATTACTGGTATCAATGCGTATGCGGACAGCGATACGCTGTGGTACTTTAACGAAGTTACCTGTAGTGGTATCTGGTTTGATTGCAGAAAACTCACTGCCGGCAGCCGGAGAAATTTTTTCTACGGTACCTTTGACTCTGGCTCCGTTCAGGGCATCCACTGTAAACCATGCTGGCTGACCAACGCGGATATTGGCTGTCTGTGCCTCTTTAAAGTTAGCGACTACCCATTTGCGTGCGGGTACCAGAAACATTAATTGTGTTCCGGCATTTACCAGCTGACCATTTTTGACGCTGATTTCACTTAGCCGGCCACTTTCAGGCGCCCGGACAACGGTATTGGATAAATCAATCTGAGCCAGTCCAAGCTGTGCATGTGCATTATCAACGTTTGCTTTCAGGCCGCTCTTGTTAACATGAGTGCTTTTCAGATCTTCCTGAGCAACCCGATATTGTGCTTTAGCTTCCGCAACTCCGGTTTGAGCCTGTTTTAACGCAGCTCTTGTCTGGTCACGTTCACGTAAGGAAAGCGAACCATCCGTAACCAGAATATTTACCCGGGCCATATCAGCCTGAGCTTTTTCCAGTTGCGCCTGAGCATTGGCAATATCTGCCTCACGGGCTGCTAGAGTTGCTTCTTTACTGCGGCGATTCTGTTCGTAATTGGCTAAAGAGCTATCCTGTAAACCAATTCCGGCTTCAGCGGCTGCAACTTTTTGTTTGTAGATGCGGTCATCAATCTGTATGAGTGGCTGTCCAGCCTTAACGTCGTCAAAATCCTGAACATATACCTTAGTAACGTAACCAGTTACTTGAGGACTGATTATGGTAGTCTGACCACGTACATATGCATTATCAGTTGATACCATTGAGTTGCGGAATGGTGGTAATTTCCATGCACGTAAAATCATCAGGACACCAAGCATTAATACCAGTACCAGAATAGCTGTTACAAACCATTTACGTTTAGGAGGCTGCCACTGACTGGCTGCCGGCTGGGCAGGTGAGGGATTAGCCTTACCGGCAGAAGCGGATGAGCTGTTTTGCTGGTTCGTGCCCGCCTGATTCGTATTTGGCTGAGCAGATGTCTGTTCTTTAGCGGTTTTGTTTGCTGCCGGAGCAGACTGTACAGTTTGATTGCCGGTTGTTTTCTGATTTTGATCCGGATTGTTTTGTTGTGTGTCAGTCATTATTGTCCTTCTTTATTTTATTGTTTTGGCGGTTCTTGCATTGCACGCTGGCGGGCAGCCGCATAGTTTCTCAGTTCACGCCCGATAGGGTTGGTACCGTGTATCTGATGCCACCAGCGATGTGCGCCGACAACCAGAAAGCAGATTAACGAACCGATTCCCACCAAAACAAATAAATCATTGTAAGCAGCCACTTGTGCCAGCATGGTGTCCTGTTGAATCAGTTTACTGACACCATAGGCATGATTCCAGCTGCTATCAAAACTAAAACTCTGGCTCGCCAGAGCATTCTTCTGAATTACCTGATTGACTAACGGGTCTGTCAGGTATGCACTGTCTGCGCTGTTAATCAGATGAATGCGTGTTCTAATCGTAATGAAAGCATTAAGTAACGCTGAACCGATTAGCCCGCCGACTGTTTGTGAAAAACCGAATACAGCCGAGAAACTCATGATATATACAGGGTCTTTGGAAAGAGCTCGTATCAGTCCTTCCATCATAACCGGCCCGAAGAAAAACAGCGAAGCAAAGGCAATCATAAACTCGGGAATATAGAAGTTAACCGGTCGTGACCACTGATTCTGTCCAACTTCCATAAAACTGGCCATGGCAATAATGGCAAATGAAATGACCAAAGGTAATTTAATATCAAGAGGGTTGAATGTTAATACACTAGTAAGCAATCCGAGTGCAGCACCACAGGAAACAACCGCATAAAAATGTATCATCTGGTCATTACTCAGGCCTAAAGCTGTCATCAGACCGGCTGCACCCATGTTTTGCTCAGATAAAGCTACTCGTATTAATGAACCGAAAATCAGTATCTGGAGCATGCCATTGGTATGCATTATCCATTTGATATCCAGCATCGGGCGTTTGCGGTTGTATTCAATAATTACGGAAAGCATACAGCATACGACGCCGGCTACAAACAGCCAGCCAATCCAGTCTTTGTCCCACCAGACAATCCTGCCTTGTACCGCTCCTGCAGAAATAAAGGCAATTCCGGCAGCCAGCAAAGGGAAGCTTATCAGATCAATTTTTTCGAAAGATTTTTCCAGATAGCCAGAGGGAATAGGTAACAGCCATACTGCACCGCAAACCAGCAATGCCATACCTAACTGAAAACTGAATACAAGCTGAAACTGTTCGTGCTGTAAAAGCAGGGGAGAAATAAATCTGGCTAGCGGCTGGCTGAGCTGAGTAAGCCCCAGCCCGAATATCATGCCTTTACCACGATGAATAGCCGGCATCGCCTGCATCATGTAATACATGGCTACACTATTTAAGCTGCCGCCTACCAACCCGCTCATACCACGTGCGAATAATTCCATATAATAATCATGGAAAAAAAACTGAAGGCAATTAGTCAGTATCAGCCCAAGAATGATATAGCCTACATAACGCGGCAACCCGAAATTCTGGCGGATTTTAAAAAGTAATACACTGATAATGGCGCTGAACATGTAATAGGATACCTGTATCCAGCCGCCCTGTTCAGGTGTCAGTCCCAAGTAGCCCTGAATCTGGGGAATGTTGGCCAGCATCATGCCATTGGTAAATCCGGCAGTTAAGCCAACGATTGTTCCAATGATGCCGTAGCATAAACGCCTTTTCCACGGATGGTCGGGAAATGACGGTGAGCCCGCCATCATGGGGCGTTCATGCGGTTTTAACTGATAGATATTTTGAGACATGGATTTTTTACTGCAATATACATATGCTGAAGCCGCTACAATTAAAAATGCCATCCAGTAATCCTGATTAACTCAGATGGATGGGCGATAAACGTTCAGCGTGTAATTATTCTAAAACAAATTTTTAGTTTCTGCTAACAATATTTTAATATCTGTGATAATAACTCTGCTTTAGAATAACGGATATAAATTGTTAATTTTTAAAATTATTTATCATTGTATAAATATAAAACTATTGTGTCTGTCAATAAATCTCAAGTGATAAAGATAAATTACGATTACATAAATATACGATAATTAAAACAGACAAGGCCGCATATTAGTTTAATGCAGGATAGGACGAAAGTTCAGTAATTACTGATTGATTTTTTAGAGACAGGCATGAGTGATAATCACTCATAAGTATTAACTTATTTTGTTAATAAAAAATCCAGAAGAGTAGATGGTTGTTAAAAACAAAAAAGCATAATCCTGAGATTATGCTTTTTTGTTTTTAACTGGTGCCGGCACCAAGAGTCGAACTCGGGACCTTCTGATTACAAGTCAGCTGCTCTACCAACTGAGCTATGCCGGCGAAAGAGGAGCGCATTATGCGCAATAAAATTAAATCGTGCAAGCCCTTTTGGTGATTATTTTTTAAATTTACAATTAAACTGCTGTTTTAACGATTAATTAAAATATTCAAGTTTTAGCCTGATGGCGACAAACTATAACTATTTTTTATAACGTCCTATATTATAATACTGGGTTTTGTTTATTTATCGGGAGTGTCAGGGTGGGACACCATTTGAAACTCGCGCTTGCCGGCGCGCAAATTCTGTTTGTAGCATTTGGTGCTATGGTTCTGGTACCGTTGCTGACAGGGCTGAATCCGGCACTGGCATTAATGGGTGCAGGTATAGGTACTTTATTATTTCAACTTTGTACTAAACGTAAAGTACCGATTTATCTTGGTTCCTCTTTTGCGTTTATTGCACCGATTATTTATGCCATGCAGGAATGGGGACTTGGTTCAACTATGTTTGGTCTGTTTGCTGCCGGCTTTATGTATTTTGCTTTTGCCGCATTAATTAAATGGCGCGGTCTGGCTTCAGTACATCGTTTACTGCCACCAGTGGTCATTGGTCCGGTGATTATGGTGATAGGTTTATCGGTGGCTGTGGTAGCGAGCAGTATGGCTATGGGCAGATCCGGTGATAAGCAGGTGGTTGATTACGCTCATTCATTATTTTTGTCCGGTTTCACATTTGCTGTAACGGTTATTGTTACAGTATTCGGCAGCAAAATGATGCGGCTGATTCCGATTCTGATCGGTGTGGCTGCTGGTTATATTATGGCCTTATTTACCGGTATGGTAGATACCAGTGCCATGGCAGCGGCACCCTGGTTTGCTGTGCCGCATTTCGCTACACCTGAGGTTAACTGGCAGGCTGCACTGTTTATGCTCCCCGTAGCTATCGCACCAGCTATTGAGCATATTGGCGGAATCATGGCGATTGGTAAGGTAACAGGCCACGATTATGTCAAAGACCCCGGTTTGCATCGGACTTTGCTGGGTGATGGTTTAGGTGTATGTGTGGCCGGTCTGATTGGCGGCCCTCCGGTTACTACTTATGGAGAGGTTACCGGCGCGGTGATGATTACTAAAAACAGTAATCCGGTAATTATGACCTGGGCAGCCGTTTTTGCAATTTTTATGGCTTTTTTTGGTAAGTTTAATGCATTTCTCAGCTCTATTCCGTTGCCGGTAATGGGCGGGATTATGTTGTTGCTGTTTGGTACTATTGCTTCATTAGGCTTGAAAACGCTGATTGATGCCAAAGTGGATTTGATGGAACCGCGTAATCTGGTGATTGTCAGTTCCGTACTGACTGTCGGTATCGGCGGTATGGTTGTGAAGATTGGTACGATGGCCTTTGCTGGTGTGGGTTTGTGCGCTTTACTGGCGATTGTGCTTAATTTGCTGTTACCGGCTAAATCATCTGTTCAGTCCTGATAGATTATTTAAACGATTTATCCTGTAAAAAACCGCAGCTTGTTTATTGCTGCGGTTTTTGTATTTGGATATTAATTCTGTCTTTTAAGATAGTTTCAGTAAGAAATATATCAATTCAGATACAGGAATTTCAGGACAAATTACGTGCAGGAATATTAACTGTCTGAATATCAACGGCCAGTTAAATAGAGATTAATGATACAGATAAATATTTAGGTCATTATCCTGCAAAAGACAATTTCTTCAATTTCAAACAGAAAATAGCGGCTTTTGCCGCTATTTTAGACTAACCGGACAACCGGCTAAGATTAAGCTGCCTGAATATTAGCCGCTTGTTTACCTTTTGGACCGGTGGTCACATCAAAAGATACACGTTGACCTTCTTTCAAGGTTTTGAAACCATTCATGTTGATTGCAGAGAAATGTGCAAACAAATCTTCGCCACCTTCATCTGGGGTAATAAAACCAAAACCTTTAGCGTCGTTAAACCACTTAACAATACCAGTTGCCATGAAACTTCCTATACATAAAAAACAAAATAAAGAACAAGTTTACGACACAAAAAGGCCAAAAAAATAGTGAACGACTGTACAACAGTTTGTCTGGCAGTCTATGTCTGACTTGTTAAGTAGTCTTTTTACATAGGTTAAGAACTAACGTCAAGCAAGCTTACCGAAAAATGATAAAATTATTAAAACCGTTACTAAAAACCCACAGATACATGTAGATTAATAGACAATGTCAAATTCGAAGATACAAATTGTTAGCCAGAGCCAGAAATCCATGATAATGCCGCCAAAGCGCTATAAAGTGGTTTTGCTGAATGATGATTACACGACAATGGACTTTGTAATTGCAATTTTAATGGATGTGTTTCATTTACCACATACGCAGGCCATAGCTATTATGCTGATGGTGCATGAATCAGGCAGCGGGATATGCGGTGTGTTTCAAAAAGATATTGCAGAAACAAAATGTAATCAGGTTTTGTCACGCTCGGAAGCAGCCGGTTTTCCTTTACAGTGTTTGGTAGAAGAGGCCTGAATTGCCTGTTTGGGTAATTACGGGTGAAATATTAGTTCTGCGGGCGCTACTTGAATTTTATCGTGTATGCTTCATGTTGTTTATACAAGTGAATAAAATTGGTTGCAGTCGCTATTGATAACGTTACTTTGTCAGGAGGTCGGATATGATTTCGGCACAGCTTGAAAAAATTCTGCAATATGTTTATGCCGAGGCTCGTAGCCGTGCCTTCGAATTTATTGGAGTGGAACATTTATTGCTCGGCCTGTTGCAACAAAGTGAAGATGTTAGTGAAGTATTACAGGCTGTGGGTGTAGACAATCATTTGCTGGCTAAACAGTTACAACAGAGTATTTATGAAAACACTCCGGTTTTGCCGGATAATGAGCTGGAACAGTCTGAATTACAGCCTACACTGGGTTTTCAGCGGGTTTTACAGCAGGCTATCGTGCATGTACGTGCGGCTCAGGCAAAAGGAGAGGTAACGCCGGTTGATGTATTGGTTGCGATAATGTCGGAAAAAGACAGTCATGCTGTCTATTTTATTGAATCGCAATCAGTAACCCGTCTGGATGTGCTGCGATATCTGACACTGGGTAATCATCGTTTTTCTCAGGATAAAAATACCGAGCAGAATAATGAAACAGAAGCAGCCAAAGCAGAGGCAAAAGCACTCGAACTGTATACAGTGAATCTTAATATGGAGGTAATGGCCGGACGTATTGATCCCTTAATCGGACGCAATGAAGAAATGCAGCGTCTGATTCAGACATTGTGTCGACGGCGCAAAAACAATCCATTACTGGTAGGTGAGGCTGGTGTAGGTAAAACTGCTCTGGCAGAAGGACTGGCCTATCTGCTGGTGAATGAAAAGGTACCTGAATCTATTAAGGGGTCAGTAGTTTTTTCTCTGGATATGGGCGCACTGCTGGCCGGTACCAAATATCGTGGTGATTTCGAAGCACGCCTGAAAGCAGTAATCAAAGAATTAAGTGAGCTGGATAAAGCTGTGTTGTTTGTTGATGAAATTCATACCATCATCGGAGCTGGCAGTGTGTCCGGCGGGACAATGGATGCATCCAATCTGCTTAAGCCCGCGTTAGCTAAAGGAAGTATGCGCTGTATTGGTGCCACTACGTATCAGGAATACCGTACTATTTTTGATAAGGATCATGCATTAAGCCGGCGTTTTCAGAAAATAGATGTAGTAGAACCTTCCGTACCGGAAACGGTACAGATATTGCAGGGCTTACGTCCGGCATTTGAGCACTTTCATCAGGTACGTTATACCCGTGCAGCATTACAGGCTGCTGCTGAGTTATCCGCACGCTATATAAACGAGCGATTTCTGCCTGATAAGGCGATTGATATCATTGATGAGGCAGCTGCTGCACAAAAAATTCAGCCGAAATCCAGACAGCGTAAAGTTATCGGACGGGCTGAGATTGAGGCTATTGTCGCTAAGGTGGCACGTATTCCGGAAACTGCTGTTTCTCATGATGATAAGCAGGTATTGCGTTTTCTGGCCGATAACCTGAAAGCAAAAGTTTTTGGACAGGATCAGGCTATTGATGTACTGGCTGCATCAATAAAAATGGCTCGTTCCGGTTTGAAACCGGCTGATAAGCCGATTGGCAGTTTTCTGTTTGCCGG
Organism: Snodgrassella sp. W8158; assembly: GCF_016100435.1. Classification (NCBI taxonomy): domain Bacteria; kingdom Pseudomonadati; phylum Pseudomonadota; class Betaproteobacteria; order Neisseriales; family Neisseriaceae; genus Snodgrassella; species Snodgrassella sp. W8158. The sequence goes on from NZ_JACFSM010000002.1 coordinate 434,877, forward strand.
GCCTACCGGCGTCGGTAAAACTGAGGTTGCCAGACAGCTGGCGCAGTTGCTGGATTTACCATTACTACGCTTTGATATGTCTGAATATATGGAACGGCATGCAGTTTCGCGTTTGATTGGTTCACCGCCGGGCTATGTTGGATACGAGCAGGGTGGATTGTTAACTGACGCGGTGAATAAACAGCCGTATTGTGTGTTACTGCTGGATGAAATTGAAAAAGCCCATCCTGATGTATTTAATGTGCTGTTACAAGTGATGGATTATGCCAAACTCACAGATAATAATGGACGTAGTGCGGATTTTCGTAATGTAATTGTCATTATGACCACTAATGCAGGTGCTGCCGAGCTTGCCAGACCGAATCTTGGATTTACCGGTCAGCGTGAACAGTCTGACAGTTTGATTGCTATTAAGAATACTTTTACTCCTGAATTTCGCAATCGCCTGGATGCTATTGTTCCATTTAAGGCATTGGATGAACAAATTATTGCGAAAGTGGTTGATAAGTTCTTGCTGGCTCTGGAACAGCAGTTATTGTCTAAACAGGTTGTGGCAGAATTTACACCGGCTCTGCGTGTTTTTCTGGCTAAAAATGGTTTTGATGCAGCAATGGGTGCGCGTCCGATGCATCGTCTGATACAGGAACGTATCCGTAAATTGCTGGCAGATGAATTGCTGTTCGGAAGGTTAAGTGAGGGCGGTGCTGTGCTTATAGATTATCTTCCGCAGTCAGATGAAGTAGTACTGGATTTTGCGGATTCTCAGGAAGCTGATCAGAACAAATTTGAATCAGTAACAATTGAATAATTATGTTAAGAATGTCAAAATTAAGATAAAAAAAAGTGTGGCGAAGAGCCACACTTAAACACACACATCAAGAGGAAACCAATCAAAGTAAATTCATTATAATGTTTTTGTTCAGAAGTGTTTTGATTCATATCAAATGTAAAGCTTTAATCTGAAATTATTTGAAAAATTTAATCTCTCTGCTTTGTAAAAAAACAGAGAGATTGTTTTTTTATGTAATTGTCACTGCAATTGTGCAGGGAGAGGATCGTTTTGCAGCTTATCTACAGGTTGTAACCGCTGATTGAGATCCAGAACCTCTAGCTGAGTACTGTCCGTTTCACTGAAAAATTGTTTACTATACGGCAGTTGTGGGGTGCTGATTCCCAACCATTGTGCAACTCCGTCCAGCAATTCTAAGCCGCTGCGCCGTGCTTTGTTACGTAATTGTCCGGTTTGATTGCTGCTGATAATCACTAATGGTACGTGGTAGTTCTGATAAAAGTGATCATTATGACGAAGAATACTTTCAGAACGCACGATGCTGTTTTTTTCATAACTGTTTTTATCGTGACTTAAACCGTGATCGCTGAAATACAACATACTGAATGGCTGACCGCTGTGCTGTAATGCACTATATATCTGACTTAGTAAATTGTCTGTCTGCCGGATAGTGTCAATATAGCAGTTACTGTTGTTATTATCGACATAGTGATGCGCTGGTTGTGGAAGACGGTCGCACGGATTAGGATGAGAACCCATGATATGCAGCACAATCAGCCGTGACCGATTCGCAGGCAGTGGCTGATTTAAAACTTTTTGCAGCGGTGCAATAAGCTGATCATCAAAGCTGCGTATACCAAAATCGTATCCGGTTGTTTTCAGAAAAGTCACCTGATTTGCCTGATGAGCAATAGTGGAAATTGATGTATCGTATTGTCCGAGAGCCCCCTGATTAGATAACCAGACAGTATCCATACCGGCTTTCTTAGCCAGAGTAATAACATTATTCTGAATGCTGAAAGGTTTGCCATGGCTTAGCGTTAAGCCGTGTAATAATGAAATAGGCGTGTTGGGGCCGGCAGACAGCATATTATCCATAACAATATTGGCATGTTTATCCAGAAATGGTGTATCTGCATATTTAAAGCCATACAGATGCATATAGTCTGTACGTACACTTTCACCGATAATCAGTACATAGTTACGATAAATCTGATGGCTGCTGCTGATTTGCCAGTTGTCAGGTTTGGCTAAATCCTGCTTCATTTTTGCCAGTGCAGCAAAATAGGCTCGTGGTTGCAGATAGGCATCTGCTAAAAATTCCACTGGTTGTGCGCGCAACGCAAAACCACCGGTTGTATAGCCCTTACGTGCTGTCTGTACTGTCATTATCATTAGAATCAGTACCAGCGGAATACTCCAGTAAAAGCGCCAGCGAGGTGCTGCGGCTTTACGATTAAAACGTACAATAAACAGCGGAACGGCAGCCAGTAAAATAGTAGCAAGGTAGGTGTGCCATGGAATAGCACCAATATATTCACTTGCTTCACTGGCGGTTGTGCTTAATAACGAAGCAACAATGCCGAAACTTGGCCGGCCGTACAGAGTAGCAGTAGGGTGGTATAAAAGAATAATAATAGCACTTAACCACGTCAGCCAGCGCCATACGCTCGGGAAGAAACGCTGTAAAAGCAGCATAAGCAGCCAGGTTTCAATAATCCGGTTAGGATTCGGCGGATAAGCCAGCGCATAAATCATTACCAGACTGTAAATAAGTAATAACACAATCATCAGCAGATAATGTTTACGAGGTGTCAGTTTCATAAATAACTCAGGATGCAGGAGTAAAATTATCGGCAAAGAAAGCTGTTTCTGCCAGAGCAGTCTGTTTGAGGAATAAGGATTGTGCGCTGGCAATCATTTGCGGATGTCCGCATGCATATACTTCATGGTTGCTCATGTCTGGATAATCATTTAAAGCGATATCCTGTACATACCCTCGAGCTCCTTTCCAGGCTGATTCCGGACGGGACAGTACTGCAGTCCACTTTGCCTGAACCAATTTGGCGCAGAGATTGTCCAATAAGGCAGCATCGTACAAATTTTCTTCTGCGGCTACTCCCCAGTATACATGGATGGCCTGCCGGTATTGCTGTTCAGCCAGAGTATTCAGCATAGCTTCAATTGGTGCAATACCAGTACCAGATGCCAGCATAATTAATGGTTTTTGCTGTTTACTCAGTTGAAAGCTGCCTAAAGGTCCGTGAATGTGAATAATATCTTTTTGCTGAAGCCGTCCGTCAAATAATTGTTCAGAAAAAACACCACCCGTATGGCGGCGGACATGAATAACCAGCTGACGAGTATCGGTATTAAAACCGGCGATAGAGTAACTGCGGCGTAAATTATCAGCCAGAACAATATCGACATATTGTCCGGCTGTAAAGTTAAACTGTTTTTTTAGCGGCAGTTTCAGGGTAACAATGGCTACATTGGCACAATAGCGAATATCATCAATCCGCGCATTCAGCGTTTGAACCGGCTGATTATTTTTACCCTGATAATTGGGTAGATAAACTGTTATATCACTTTCAGCACTCTGACAGCATAATAAAATATCCTGCTGATTGCTGTCTTTACTGTTCAAGGCCGCCTGTGAATTGATTTCAGTAGTTTTGCCCTCGGTCAGTTGCGCCTTGCAGGCACCACAACAGCCACTTTTACAGGCATGCGGCAGTATAATACCGTTTTCAATAGCCGCATTAAGCAGTGATTCCCCTTGTTTTGCGTAAAAAGTTTCACTTGCCGGTAAAACAGTTATCCGATAACTCATATCTGTTTTATATTATTTTAAAGAAAACGGCTATTTTAGAACCTTGCCAGATAAAAGCCAAATCAGGAGGTAAAAAGTGATAATAAATGCCGCAGCGCAGATTACATTATTATTTAATGAAAAAAGCCTGTTATGTTAATAACAGGCTTATCATGAATACTGCCTGAAAAGGCAGGGAAAGATTTAATTAGAAAAGTATTTGGCGTAGATTTTGTCGTACTCGCCACTGGCACGAATTTTTTTCAATGCATCATTCAGTTTTTCTACTGTGGCTGTATCACCTTTGCGTACCACGAATCCATAATGGTCTACACCAAATTCCGGTACCTTATTAATAGTAAATTTATCAGCACCGTTGGCTTTAACATAATTACTGATAACAGCACCATCTGAAACCATGGCCTCAACTCCGCCATTTTCCAGCTCTTTAATGGCTAAAGGTACACTATCAAAACGGGCAATTTTGGTACTTTGGGCACCAAGTATTTTCTGAACGGCCAGATCACCGGTCTGACCACTTGCAACAGCTACCCGCTGCATATTATTTAACTCTGCCAGAGAATGAAAGGTTTTTGCTTTCGGTGTCAGTACCATCATAGAAATATCAAAGTACGGATCGCTGAAAGTCATACTTTGTTTACGTTCATCAGTAATGGTTACCCCGGAAGCTACTATATCTAAATCGCCATTATTTAAACTGGCAAACAGACCATCCCAGGGCTGGTCTTTAAACTGTATTTTGAAATTACCGGCTTTAGCCATTGCGGTAAGCAAGTCAATATCAAAACCGGTAAGTGAACCATTAGCGGTACGTGACTCGAAAGGGGCAAATTCGGCATTTGTACCCACAATATAAGTTTTATCGGCACTAGACTGTGCAGGTGCAGGTGCAGGTGCAGGTGCAGGTGCAGATGCAGATTCTGAATTATTTTTACTTCCGCTACAGGCTGTTAGCACCAGTGCAGAGCACATGGCCGCAGCGGCGAACCAGTGTTTGATTTTCATAAATGCTCCTTAAGTTCAGATGGGTTAATTGGCTAAGGAAGATGTTCTATACAAAAATTTACATTTGATAATATGCATCCTTACTGCCATGTCTGGTTTGATAGTAACATATTTAAATGATGACACAAGCTTTACAGATACTCTGTAATGTAGGTTTGCAGTGTTATAATTTCACTCTCACATATACAAGACATTTATTAACAGTATATAAATTATGTGTGTTTTAGTTTTACAGGATAATTTATGCATATAATACATACCATTGCTGAAATGCGTTCATGGCGCAGGCAGGCTAAACGCGTAGCCCTGGTACCGACTATGGGTAATCTGCATGAAGGTCATTTGTCACTGGTACGTACAGCTAAAGCTTATGCAGATTCAGTGGTAGTAAGTATATTTGTTAACAGGATACAGTTTGGTGCCGGAGAAGATTTTGATAAATATCCGCGTACTTTAGAGCAGGATGCAGAAAAACTTAAAGCAGCTGGTGCTGATGTGGTATTTGCACCTGATGAAAGCGAGCTTTATCCAAATGGTGTGCAGAGTTATTTTGTTGAACCGCCGGCAATCCAGAATGAGTTATGCGGGCGCAGCCGTCCGGGTCATTTTCGCGGGGTGGCGACAATAGTAACTAAATTGTTTAATATTGTTCAACCTGATGTAGCCTGTTTTGGTAAAAAAGACTATCAGCAACTGGCTGTGATAAAAGGCATGGTTCAGGATCTGAATATGAATATAGAAATCATTCCGGTAGAAATTGAACGAGCACAAACCGGTTTGGCTTTATCCAGCCGTAATGGTTATCTTTCGGCACAGGAGCATGTACAGGCAGCACAGTTGTTTGCACAGTTACAAAATATTGCCGATGCAATTAAGCTGGGAAATACTAACTTTTCGGCTTTGGAAAATAGTGCCGCAACGTATTTGCAACAAAATGGATGGCAGGTTGATTATATTGAAATCAGGCAGGCACAAACGCTGACAAAAGCTCAGATATCCGATAAAAATCTGGTTATTCTGGCTGCTGCAATCTTGGGAACTACCCGTTTAATTGATAATATAGAAGTCAATTTGTCGCATTAATAATAAAAATAGTCTGTTAACCAGATATTAACCATAAGGCAGCGTGAACACGTATGTGGTGGATTGTATTAATACTGTTAATTATTGCTATAGGCGCTTTATTCTGGTGGCGTAATATTCAGGAACGCAAATGGCAACTGGAATTGACCTATCTGACTCGCTATGAAAACCGGTTTCAGGCAGGTCAGTTTCCGGTATTGAAGGTTGCCAGACCCTCTTTGAAAAGCCGTATTTCTTATCTGGCGCAAAAGCTTGTACAGCGCAATCAGACAGTTCAAAGTTCAGCGCAACAAGAACAACCGTCAGAATCAGAACTGCAAGAGACTGAATCTGAAGCAATAGATACTGTAAATAATCATGAAGAAATTCACCCGGCTGTACCGGCTAATAGTACTGGTGAGAGCTGTCAGCCAGAACAACAGACTGAAAAATCGGAATCTGAACCGGTTACTCCTCAGATTACAGTTATTGAATCCGCCCCTATACCGGTAAAAAGTGAAACGGATAAAACAGTCAGTGAAAATGAAGATAGTTTACAAGACACAGTCGAAACTGATAATGAATTGCCGGTAATAAAGGATAACCCTTTGTTTCCGGTTAAATTGTTTAAATCTTTAAAAGAAGATGCTGCCGATGGTAATGATATTCATGCTGAAGCTGTGGCCGAAGAAAATATTTTGCCGGATACAGACGAAGAGACTGATATCGATAATGATGATCAGACAGATCAAAACATACTGATTACCAGTGATGAGCATGCTGAAACCGCTGTGGTGTTCCCTCCGGATAAAAATCTGGAAGTAATTACTCTGGCAGAAGCTACCCGTAAAGTGGCAACTCATCCGCTTACTGATACGGTTAGTGAACAGGCGCCTGCTCTTGAAGTTATTCAGCTTAAATGGCAGTACAAACCTTTAAACAGTCAGAATCAGCAGCGCAATCGCAATGCGAAAGAAATTACTGTCGATGATCCGATATTAAATAAAGTTCGTTCGCGTACAAAAGCCGAACAGGCTGCTTTGTTAAAAGCCCGGGCATTAAAAAATTTTGATTTGGATGATTTACAACAGGCTACCCATCACAAACTGGGTAATTCTGTTGGTGCTCCTTCGCACTTGCCGCATTCTGTAACTACTATTCCTGAGCAGTCAGTTCATGAGCATAGACTCGGGAGAGAACATAATGGTGTGCAAATTATTAACGAAGAAGATATTCGTTTGAATCTGCTGCGTCAGCGACTGGCAAGACAGCGCCATCACGAAAATGCCCAGCAGTTTAATTCTGGTTATAGCATACCAGTAATAGCTGAAGATGAAATATATGCGAATCTGGCCAAAACCGATTCACCGGTGAACAAACAGAAATTTCAGCGACCGGTAGTCAGAGAAAGTGTTATTCCGGCAGCTGCACGTATCGGTAAAAGCCATACAGTAAAAATGACAGCACCAGTAGCTGATATGTCTGCAGACAAAGGTTTTACAGATGCCGCCGGCAGTGCACAGGCACCACTGTCAACCAGATTTACACCCTTTCATTCCATGCCACCAGCATCTATTACTACAGTTGCGACTGGAAATGCTCCTGTAGCAGAAAATTACACCAGCAGTAATACTGACTATAGCGATTCTTTTAATCGGCAGCCAGTACAGCAGAATGAAAATTTCACTGAGAATCTGCGCCCGAGAAGAAGTCAGTTTCATTATTCTCAGGATATGCCAACAGTAAAGCAGGCAGTAACTGTCAATAATAATTCAGAAAATTCTTATTATGAGAATTCTGATTTTAGTATTGGAAACGCTTCCTATCTATCTGATGATAGTGATGGAGATGTTGCTGTGGCGGAAACTCCGGTATTGGCTACAGAAGATCCGTTTTTCGCTGAAATTGAAGAGCAGACAGAAACGCCAGATTATTTTCCTTTGCATGAACATTACAACGAAGAAGAAGCTAATACAGATATATCTGCATTTTTGCCAAAGGTTGAAACTCAACCGCAAGGCAGTTCGGAAGTTGTTAATCATGTCGAAGTCATTGAAAAAGATGAACAACAAACTGAATCAGTACCGGTTGTCGAAAGCGCCGGAGTAGTTATCCGAAATAACCGGCAGTCACTACCCACAGAACAAAAAAACTATAGTGCTCAGCCATCGCAAACTGCTATCGGTATGGCACTGCAAAAAGCTTTGCATAAGACAGCGGCCGTCACACCGGTGCATAAACCACAGTTAAAACCTATGCTGCCGGGGATGGATTTATTATTACCACCATATTATGATCCCGCGGCACAACAAAGTGAAGAAACCTTGCTGGAAAATGGTATCACCATCGAAGAAAAACTGGCTGAATTTAAAGTCAAAGTTCGTGTCATCGATGCATTTGCCGGCCCGGTCATTACTCGTTATGAAATTGAACCGGCACAGGGCGTTCGCGGAAGTCAGGTAGTTAATCTGGAAAAAGATTTAGCACGCAGTCTGGGCTTTGCTTCTATCCGGGTAGTCGAAACGATTCCGGGCAAAACCTGTATGGGGCTGGAATTACCTAACCCCAAACGACAGATTATCCGTCTTAGTGAGATCTTTTCAGCTTCGGTATTTCAGCAATCCCGTTCTAAACTGACACTCGCTCTTGGTCAGGGTATTACCGGTCAGCCTGTGGTAACGGATTTGGCTAAAGCACCACATCTTTTGGTAGCCGGAACAACAGGTTCTGGTAAGTCGGTAGGTGTTAATGCCATGATACTGTCTTTGCTGTTTAAAGCCACACCTGAAGATGTACGCCTGATTATGATTGATCCGAAAATGCTTGAATTGAGCATATATGAAGGTATCCCTCATCTGCTGGCGCCTGTGGTTACGGATATGAAGCTGGCTGCCAATGCGCTGACCTGGTGCATAAACGAGATGGAAAAACGCTACCGGCTGATGAGTCATGCAGGTGTGCGTAATCTGGCCGGATTCAATCAGAAAATTGCTGAGCTGGGTGCACGCAATCAAAAACTGTTTAATCCGTTCTCACTTACGCCGGATAATCCTGAACCACTGGAAAAACTGCCTTTTATTGTTGTGATTGTTGATGAATTTGCCGATTTGATGATGACAGCCGGCAAAAAAATTGAAGAACTTATTGCGCGTCTGGCGCAAAAAGCCCGTGCTGCCGGTATTCATTTGATACTGGCTACCCAGCGTCCCAGTGTAGATGTTATTACCGGCCTGATAAAAGCCAATATTCCAACCCGTATTGCTTTTCAGGTATCCAGTAAAGTAGACAGTCGTACCATTCTTGATCAGATGGGCGCTGAAAACTTGCTCGGACAGGGGGATATGCTGTTTTTACCACCGGGTACCGCTTATCCGGAGCGTGTGCATGGGGCCTTTGTCGCCGACGAAGAAGTGCATCGGGTAGTACATTATCTGAAACAGTTTGGTGAGCCCCAATATATTGATGATATTTTAACTGCCGGGGTCAGTGATGATGATATGTTCAGCAATGCATCGTCACGCAGTAGCGATGATGAGCTTGATCCTCTGTATGATGAAGCAGTGGCGCTGGTAATTAAAACTCGTAAGGCAAGTATTTCTTCTGTACAAAGACAATTGCGCATCGGTTATAACCGTGCTGCGCGCTTGGTTGAGCAGATGGAAGCAGAAGGTATCGTGTCTGCTGCTGAAGGTAATGGCAATCGCACTGTACTGGCTCCGCAAAATAGCCATCTGGATGGATAGTCTTTTCAAATAAGTTTATTGAATAGATTTCTTAAACGCATATTTGTATATGCGTTTTTTTATATCAATATGAAATGTACCTTTTAGTATGTACTAGTATTTTATTAAAGTGATGATTTTAAAAAAACAGTATTGCTGCATAATAGTTGATATCAGTATTCAGCATCTGATGAAAAATTCAATAAAATAATATTCGGTAGTACGGTATGTTTAATATCAATTTATAGTATTGAATTTTTTCAATTACTGATATATAGATATTTATAAAAAAAACGATAAATAGAAGATTTAAACTAAATTTTTCAGTCTGAATATTAAACAAATTAAGTATTTGAGTTAATTCTTTGTATTTATTTGTATGATCAAAATGAATTGATTGTAATAATGTTGTTTAATTTATACATTTTACAGCTTTTTTTAATAAAATGTCATATTTATTAAGAATTGTCTGCTACGCTGAAATGCGGTCTATGCTTAAATAATGTCAAACAAATAATTAATTTTGATTTGTACGTATAAAAACGCAAATAAATATACAAATATATTAATTAAAGTATATAAATTCTCATAATTGATAAATTATAAAAAAATATATATATCAATTTTTATCAATAAATAAATATTGTAAGTAATTGTTTTTAAAGTTAAGTTGTTTGAATCGTTTATAGATAAGTCTTAAGATAATTTGGCAATGTTTGAAATATAAATCCTAATTTTAAAATTTATATAAATGTAAATATATTAATTATCTGGAGATGAATTTATGATTGAATCTTACAAACGGTTCTGGCATAACATTCTGAATTTTTCAGGGACTTCTAATCGTGCTGATTATTGGTGGCCGATTGTGATTAACTATGTTCTTGGAATAATTTTGACGTATGCAGTTGAAAAAATGCTCGGACATCCGATTAATGATATCTATACATGGGGCGACTGGACGATTGATTTTGTCTTTCTGGTAGTCTGCTTTGCTGTGTGGATAGCGACTTTGTCACTTCAGTTCAGACGGCTGCATGATACAAACCGTTCTGCATGGTGGATTCTGATTACTCTTGTACCGGTTATCGGGCAAATTTGGTTTATTATACTGATGTTGTTGCCAGGTAGGCCAAACCGTTTTGAGCAAAGATTATTCTAGTGCTTTTTGGTAATTTGGTTTGCAGTAATAGCTCAGTATTACTTAAATTGCCCGTTTGATAGCTTAGTCTTATTTTTTCTTTTTACCAGCAGCTTATTTCACTTGAAATTAAGCTGCTGGATAAATATCTTAATTGTTATTGTCAAAAATATATTATTTATTGATTTAAATAATTTTTTGATACTGGATATCTACAGCACTCATTGAGCATTCTTCATATTCTGCGTTGGCTCATTAACACTGAATCAAATATTTTCCATTGCTGAATACTTTTATCAGCCAATATCAATAATGTTAATACTTTCAGAACAATAAAATATGGCGGTTCCATAAGCAGACCAGTCTGTTTGCTCAATATCAAATTCGGAGATGCAATACTTAATAAAATCCAAAATTAAACAATGTATAAATTTACTCTTATCAAAGTTTAAATAAATATCAAAGATATATTTTGACTTTTGCGTTATAGTGCTGCCAGTTTTCTGATTGGGGTGTTATGAAAAATCTGTGGCAAAAGTTTGATCGGTCGTTTTTACGCGGACAGAAATTATCAAAAGTCCTGGTTGTGCTGATTGCTGTGTGGCTGTTTCTGGCTACCAGTCTGGTAGGGTTGTCGTTGAATACCTCATGGCGGCTGGAAGAGCTGGGAATGGCAATCAATGAAGCCGGCAGTCTGCGCAAGCGGGTGTTTTATATGGTACTGGTCACGAAAACACCGGGTGCAGAGCAGCAGTTTGCGGATGAAAAGCGTCAATTTAAGGAAATACTTGGTCATTTATACGAATTGCATGATACCGGGGTTATGAACGGCCAGCGCCATAAACAGTTATTAACTCAAGTTCAGGAAATTGAGGAGCAGTTGCAGGATTTTCTTGCTGACCGTGAAGCTTATTTACAGGGCAGACTAAGCGGAGAAGCTTTCCTTGCTCAGGCCAGAGAATTCACTGCGGTAATTGACCGGCTGGTTTTGCTTATTGAGCAAGATAATACGCACAATATTAGGCTGTTGCGCTGGCTACAGGCGCTAGTATTAATGATGGCTGTACTATCTGCGATTGTGTCTTTGCTGTTACTGCATCATTTGGTCATTTCGCCGCTATTACGTCTGAATCAGGGCATCAGTCAGATTGGTAAGGGTTATTTTGATACACGCCTGAAAGTGGGTACGGCCAATGAGTTCGGGCAGGTAGCACAGGGTTTTAATCTGATGGCCGCCAAATTGTATGAAGTATATGACACGCTGGAAAACCGGGTCGCTGAGCAAACGCAGGCAGTGGTTAAGCGTAATCGTGAGCTAGCGGTATTATATGCTATGACCTCATTGTTTCAGGAACAGCATGATCTGACGGTGCTGGTACAAATATTTATGCATAAAATGAAGGCATTCAGTGGTGCGGATGCCTGTGTGGTGCAGTTAAAAAATCGCCATTCACAGATGCTTGAAGTAGCCGGTTCGGACGGGCTGACAGAGGAGCAGGTAGATATGTTCCGTGATTATCGCTGTGATGGCGGGCGCTGTGTGCGGTTGCATCAGTCTGTGGTTAATTACAATAATCAATCGCTGGTCATTCATGAGGAAAATAATCATTGCTGTCAGATGCAGCAGGTTCTGCCGTTTTGTCTGACATTTGCAGTGAAATCAGTAGATGATGAAATCGGTATGCTGCATTTGTTTGCACTGAAGCCATTTGCACTGAGTGAAGAAAATCAACGTCTGATTTCAACTGTTTGCAGCCAGTTCGGGATAGCGATTGAAAGTATGCGCCTGAATGAACTGGATAAGCAGATGGCGATACTGGAAGAGCGTAACCTGATGGCACAAGGATTGCATGATAGTATCGCGCAGTCGCTTTCATTTATGAATATGCAGATACAGGTACTGGAAAAATCTCTTGCAGAGCAGAAACAAGAGCAGGCTAAACAGACTCTGGATTTTATTCATGAGGGTATTCAGCAATGCTATGATGATGTACGCGAATTATTGTCAAATTTCCGGGTACGTCTGGTTTCAGAAGGGCTAATCAGTTCGTTGCAGGAGGTGATGAAAAGATTTGAACAACAAACAGATATTGTTGCAGACTGGTCGGTAGAAGGCGATGTGTATGAGGTAGAGTCGGATGTACAATTGCAGGTAGTGTTCATTGTGCAGGAAGCATTATCAAATGTACGTAAACATGCGCATGCTGATGCTGTGCGGGTGAAGCTGGTATATCTGGCTGATCGCCTGAATCTCTGTATTGAAGATAACGGAATAGGTTTTGCCGAGGATACGCTCATTCAGAAGGGGCTGCACGGGCATGTGGGGGTACATATCATGAAAGAACGAGCCGGCAAAATTAATGGAGAATTAAAAATATTTGCACGTGAAAATAACGGGGTATGTGTAGAGTTGATGGTGCCGCGTCAGTATATTCATGCGCAGGAATAATTTTTGGGAATTTAATAATGCTTAATAAAAATAAGTACCGGATTCTGATTGTCGATGATCACACTTTGTTTCGGCGTGGTTTGCGTGCACTGATTGATAGTTGTGAGCGTTTTGAGGTGGTCGGTGAAGCCACAGACGGGCTTGAAGGGGTAAAAATGCAGCAACAGCTCCAGCCGGATGCTGTACTCCTTGATCTGGATATGCCGGTAATGAGAGGACTTGAAGCACTACCGCAGATGATAAATCATAATCCGCAGCAGGTGGTGCTGATGCTGACAGTATCTGAAGATGGTAGCGATTTACTCGAATGTATGCGGCTAGGCGCCCGCGGATATCTGTTAAAAAATATTGATACGGAATTTTTGCTGGATAGTATTGAAAAAGCGATTAGCGGTGATAGTGTGTTATCGCCTGAAATGACAAGTAAGCTGGTAACAAGGTTGCGCAGGCAGGAGCAGGCTGACGAGAAAATTACTGAACCACTGACACCGCGCGAACGGGAAATTTTGCGCTGGCTGGCACGTGGGAATAGTAATAAGGTGATTGCGCGTAATCTGGATGTGACTGAAAGCACTATAAAAGTGCATGTTCAGAATATTTTACGCAAATTAAATGTAGCCAGCAGGGTGCAGGCTGCTGTCTATGCCATTGAGCATGGTCTGGATAAATAAACAAATGAGTTGAGTATCGGATAATAGCTACTGAATATCAGAATTTGATAAAGGCCTATTGAGTTTGTCAATAGGCCTTTTTGCTTATTTGGCGTTGTGCTTTCTGATTAATGATTTTGCTTCGGATGACTAATTGGATATGAAAAGGTGATTACGTACACTAAAGAGAATTATTAATGGGGGTACAGAATGGATTCTGGTGTTAGAAAATCGGTAACAGTGCTTACTTCCAGCACGATTGCATTTATTGTCTGTTTTATGATCTGGATGATATTTGCTGTTTTGGGAATACCTATCAAAAAACAATTACAACTTAGTGAAGCTGAATTTGGTTTGCTGGTAGCGATGCCTGTACTGTCCGGATCACTTATCCGGGTGCCTTTAGGTATCTGGACTGACCGTTTTGGCGGCCGTATTGTATTTTTTCTGCTGATGCTGTCATGTGTTCCGGCAGTTTGGCTGCTTGAATATGCACACACATACAGTCAGTTTCTCTGGATTGCGCTGTGGCTGGGATTAGTAGGCGGCTCATTTTCTGTTGGTACTCCTTATGTGGCCAAATGGTTTCGTAAGGAACGTCAAGGTTTGGCAATGGGTATTTTTGGAGCCGGTAATGCTGGTTCTGCCGTAAATAAGTTTCTGGCACCTGCATTGATTGCAGCATATGGCTGGCAGGCTGTACCCCGCGTATATGCCGTAATTTTGCTGGTTATTACAGTGCTGTTCTGGTTTTTCAGTTATCCGGAGCCTAAAGCAGCTTCTGCTAAACAGCCAAGTCTGAAAGCTCAGTTGTTATTAATGAAAAATCCGCAAGTGCTGAAATACAGTCAGCTGTATTCGGTAGTGTTTGGTGGCTATGTGGGTATTTCGCTGTGGATGGTGAATTACTATGTTAACGAATATAACTTCGGCTTAGCACAGGCCGGGTTGCTGGCTGCATGCTTCTCTCTGCCGGGGGGTGTACTGCGTGCGTTCGGTGGCTGGCTGTCTGATAAATACGGTGCCTATAAAGTTACTTGGGCTGTAATGTGGATTTGCGCAATTGCATTCTTTCTGTTGTCTTATCCGCAAACACAAATGTCTATTCGTACAGTGAATGGTCATCTGGATATGCATATTGGTTTAAATGCAACGATATTTACTGTGCTGCTGTTTGTGGTCGGTGTGGCTATGGCAATCGGTAAAGCTTCGGTATTCAAGTTTATTTCTGATGAGTTTCCGGATGATATGGGTACTGTTTCTGGTGTAGTGGGTCTGGCCGGGGGACTGGGCGGTTTTCTGTTGCCGATTATGTTTGGTCGGTTAGTAGACTGGACAGGTGTACGTTCTACCTCCTTCATGCTGATGTTTGGCACGGTATGTATCAGTTTAATCTGGATGCATTTTTCTCTGAAAAACCCTAAGCACCAATAAAGTGAGTTTGATATGGGTAAAGTTTTAAAAGATTGGAGGCCGGAAGATCAACAATTCTGGCAGTCAGGTGGTCGTGCAATAGCACGCAGAAATTTATGGATTTCCGTTCCTGCATTGTTACTGGCGTTTGCCATCTGGCAGGTATGGAGTGTGACGGTAGTAAAACTGCCACTGGTTGGATTTAAGTTCAGCAGCAATGAACTGTTCTGGCTGGCGGCCTTGCCGGCATTATCAGGTGCAACTTTACGAATTTTCTATTCATTTGTGATTCCGATTTTCGGGGGCCGCAAATGGACGACAATTTCTACAGCCAGTTTGCTGATTCCTGCACTGGGTTTGGGCTTTGCTGTACAGAATCCGAATACTTCTTATACAACGATGTTCATTCTGGCACTTTTATGTGGTTTTGGCGGAGCAAATTTCAGTTCATCTATGTCCAATATCAGTCTGTTTTTCCCGAAATCGGAAAAAGGTCAGGCGATGGGGATTAATGCCGGTTTGGGCAATCTGGGCGTATCCGCAGTACAGATTGCTGTGCCACTGGCGATTACTAGCTGCCTGTTTGGTGCAATGGGCGGTGAGTCTCAGACAATTTCTACGCCACAGGGTTCTGCACAGGTTTGGTTGCAGAATGCGGGTTTTATCTGGGTACCATTTATTGTGCTCAGTACGCTGGCTGCATGGTTTGGGATGAATGATATTGGCAGCATGCATTCCTCACTAAAGGAACAGTTTGTCATTTTCAAGCGGTTGCACAACTGGATTTTATGCTGGCTTTATGTGGGCACGTTTGGTTCGTTTATCGGTTTTTCGGCTGCTTTCCCGTTATTAATCAGCCATTCTTTCCCGCATCTGGATGCAGTTAAATTTGCCTTTTTAGGTCCGTTTGTTGGTGCAGTACTGCGTGTCGTGGGTGGCTGGTTGTCTGACAAGATGTCTGCGGCAAAACTTACTGAAATCAGCTATGCCATGATGATTGTCGGGGTTATTGGCGTTCTGGTATTTCAGCCTATAGGCGGCAATGAAGGCAGTTTTGTTGGTTTTTTCTGTAGTTTTATGTTGCTGTTTGCCTTTAGCGGTATTGGTAACGGTTCAACTTATGCGCAGGTGCCGCGGATTTTCTCTCAGTTTCATCGTCATCTGCATCAGGGCGATGTTAAAACCTCAGAAGCTCATGCCACTAAAGAATCAGCTACGGTATTAGGCTTTATGGGCGCAATCGGTGCTTATGGTGGTTTTCTGATTCCGAAAAGTTTTGGTTCTTCGATTGAGGCGACAGGCAGCGCATCAGTGGCTTTATGGGGCTTTATTGTTTTCTATGTAAGCTGTCTGATAGTTAATTACTGGTTTTATGTTCGCAAACAATCAGTTACGAGTTGTTAATTTGAAGTGATCGCACCATTGTCATAGATAATGGTGCAGAAAAAATATAAATCAATAAGAAACTGTTTGAGGCTTTTGCCTCTATGGAGCACAAATTCATGAGCCATTTTTTAGACAGACTGAATTTTTTACGTAAAACCAAAGAAACATTTTCTGCCGGACATGGGGCAGTGGTGGCTGAGAGCAGAGAATGGGAAGATGCTTACCGCCAGCGCTGGCAGCATGACAAAATTGTACGTTCAACTCACGGAGTAAATTGTACCGGTTCCTGTAGTTGGCGCGTTTTTGTTAAAAACGGTTTGATTACATGGGAAATGCAACAGACAGATTACCCGCGTACACGTGCCGATTTACCCAATCATGAACCGCGGGGCTGTCCGCGTGGTGCATCATATAGCTGGTATGTTTACTCTGCACAGCGGGTGAAATATCCGATGATTCGCGCTTCTCTGCTGCGTATGTGGCGTGAAAAACGCCAGACTCTGAATGCAATTGAGGCCTGGCAGAGTATTACTCAGAATCCGGAATTGGCGAAAAAATATAAATCTGAGCGTGGTCAGGGCGGTTTTGTCCGTCTGGACTGGCAAGAAGCTTATGAAATTATTGCTGCTGCCAATGCATTCACAATTAAAGAATTTGGCCCGGATCGTGTAATTGGCTTTTCTCCGATTCCGGCAATGTCGATGGTGAGCTATGCTGCCGGTTCGCGTTATCTGAGTCTGATTGGCGGTGTACCGCTGTCATTTTACGACTGGTATTGCGATTTACCGCCTTCCAGCCCGCAAACATGGGGTGAACAAACCGATGTTGCAGAATCTGCCGACTGGTATAACGCCAACTATCTGATGGTATGGGGCTCAAATGTACCCATGACACGTACTCCGGATGCGCATTTCTATACTGAAGTGCGTTATAAAGGTACAAAAACAGTAGCAGTTTCATCTGATTATGGTGAAATGGTGAAATTCAGTGATATCTGGATGGCACCAAAACAGGGGACAGATGCTGCACTGGCAATGGCAATGGGGCATGTGATTCTGAAAGAATTTCATCTGCAGAATCCGTCAGAATATTTTATTGATTATTGTCGTCGTCTGACAGATATGCCTAATCTGGTGGTGATTAATCAGGAAAACGGTAAACTGCTGCCGGGCTACTTCCTGCGTGCAAGCCAGATAGCAGGCGGGCTGGATGAAAGCAATCATCCTGAATGGAAAACACTGGTTATCGACGAAAATACCGGTGATATTGTTGCACCGAAAGGATCGATAGGTTTTCGCTGGGGTGAGCAGGGTAAATGGAATCTGCTGGCACAAAAATCTGACAGTACAGAAATCAAAGCGCTGATATCACTTAAAGATAATCATGATGCCATCATGGGTGTGTCTTTTGATTACTTCGGCGGGGATGATGCAGCAGAAGTCATTGTGAAAAATATTCCGGTTAAGCAGATAATTAATGCAGATGGCGAAAAAATACTGGTAACAACAGTATTTGATTTGATGTGTGCCAATTATGGTATTGACCGTGGTTTTGGTGGTGATGGCGTTACCGATGATTATCTGGCTGATGTGCCTTATACACCATTGTGGCAGCAGAAACATACCGGCGTGAAGCCGGAGCTGGTGATTCAGGTGGCACGCGAATTTGCCCAAAACGCGCATGAAACACATGGTCGCAGTATGGTAATTGTGGGTGCCGGTCTGAATCACTGGTATCACATGGACATGGCGTATCGTGGCATTATCAATATGCTGATGATGTGCGGCTGTATCGGTCAGAGCGGCGGCGGCTGGTGTCATTATGTCGGTCAGGAAAAATTACGCCCGCAAACCGGCTGGGCGCCTCTGGCTTTTGCTGCTGACTGGAACCGGCCTTCACGTCAGATGAATGGTACTTCTTTCTTCTATGCACACACCAGCCAGTGGCGGCATGAAAAACTGAAGATGTCGGAAGTTATTGCGCCCACTCATGCCGGTCAGATGGCTGATATGAGTCAGCTGGATTTCAACGTTAAAGCTGAACGAATGGGCTGGCTGCCTTCTGCTCCGCAGCTGGGACGTAATCCGCTTGATGTGACCCGTGATGCAGAAGCACAAGGTAAAGATCCGATTGCATTTGCTGTTGAGCAGATGAAATCGGGCGCACTGGATATGGCTTGTACTGATCCGGATAATCCGCAGAATTTCCCGCGTAATCTGTTTGTCTGGCGTTCCAATATTCTTGGTTCATCCGGTAAAGGGCATGAGTATTTCCTCAAGTATCTGCTTGGCACACAAAATGCACTGATGAGTGATGAAACTGATGCTATTAAGCCGATTGATGTACAAGTGCGTCCGGCAGCTGAGGGTAAGCTGGATTTACTTACCGTACTGGATTTTCGTATGTCCACTACCTGTCTGTATGCAGATATTGTGCTGCCTACAGCCACCTGGTATGAAAAAGATGATCTGAACACTTCGGATATGCATCCGTTTATCCATCCGCTTAGTGAGGCAGTAAAACCGCTTTGGGAAAGTAAAACTGACTGGGATATTTATCGTGGTCTGGCGAAAGCATTTTCCGAAACTGCCAAAGATTATCTGGGTGTACGTAAGGATCTGGTATTAACACCATTGATGCACGACAGTCCAGAAGAGCTGGCACAGCCGTTTGACCCGAAAGACTGGAAACTGGGTGAATGTGAACCGGTACCGGGCAAAACCATGCCGAAAATGACCGTGGTTGAACGTGATTATGGTGCTATTTATGACAAATTCACTTCAGTAGGACCGTTGCTGGAAAAAATCGGTAATGGTGGTAAAGGTATTAGCTGGCAGACTGGTGCAGAAGTAGATTTACTGCGCAAACTTAACAACACCCAATCCGAAGGTGTGGCCACAGGCCAGCCGAAACTGCACACAGCTATTGATGCTGCGGAAATGATTCTGACACTGGCTCCGGAGACCAATGGCCATGTGGCAGTTAAGGCATGGGAAGCTTTATCAAAAAATACAGGTATCGACCATACTCATCTGGCCATTGCCCGTGAAGACGATGCTATCCGTTTCCGCGATGTGCAGGCACAGCCGCGCAAGATTATTTCATCACCCACATGGTCTGGTCTGGAAAGTGAAAAAGTCAGCTATAACGCTGGTTATACCAATGTGCACGAACTGATTCCATGGCGCACCTTAACCGGCCGGCAGCAGTTTTATCAGGATCATCAATGGATGCGGCTGTTTGGTGAGGGACTGGTTTCCTATCGTCCGGCTGTAGACCTGAAAACCACGCTGAACGTGAAAGGCCATCAAAGCAACGGCAACCCTGAAATCGTACTGAATTTCATCACACCACATCAGAAATGGGGTATTCACAGTACTTATTCAGATAATTTACGAATGCTGACCTTATCACGCGGTGGTCCGCATGTGTGGGTTTCTGAAATTGATGCTAAACGTGCCGGTCTCGAAGATAACGACTGGGTGGAAGTATTCAATGTGAATGGTACGCTGACTGCACGGGTAGTGGTAAGTCAGCGAGTACCTGAAACCATGATTCTGATGTATCACGCACAGGAAAAAATTGTCAATGTGCCCGGTTCAGAGCTGTCCGGTAAACGCGGAGGTATTCATAACTCAGTCACTAAAGTAGTTATGAAGCCAACGCATATGATTGGTGGTTATGCTCAATTATCATGGGGCTTTAATTATTACGGTACGGTAGGTACCAACCGTGATGAGCTTGTCGTAGTACGCAAAATGAACAGAGTGGAATGGCTGGATCAACCGGCCAAAACACCGGTGACAGAATAAAAAGGACACAATCATGAAAATTCGTGCACAAATCGGAATGGTGTTAAATCTGGACAAGTGTATTGGCTGTCATACCTGTTCTGTTACCTGTAAAAATGTATGGACCAGTCGTGACGGGGTTGAATATGCCTGGTTTAATAATGTAGAAACAAAACCCGGTATCGGCTATCCGAAAAACTGGGAGGATCAGGAACAGTATAAAGGTGGCTGGGTACGTGAAAATTCAGGCAAGCTGAAACTGAAGCAGGGTAATCGTCTCAAAGTACTGGCCAATATCTTTGCCAACCCTAATATGCCGGCTATTGACCAGTA
This sequence comes from Snodgrassella sp. W8158, assembly GCF_016100435.1. NCBI lineage: Bacteria > Pseudomonadati > Pseudomonadota > Betaproteobacteria > Neisseriales > Neisseriaceae > Snodgrassella > Snodgrassella sp. W8158. The sequence continues at coordinate 455,452 of NZ_JACFSM010000002.1, forward strand.
TTATGAACCGTTTACCTATGATTATGAGCATCTGCAAAATGCACCACTGATGCAAACACCGCCTACAGCACGGCCTGTTTCGGTATTAACCGGGCAGAAAATGGATAAAATTCACTGGGGACCGAACTGGGAAGATGATTTAGGCGGTGAATTTGCCAAGCGTTCTAAAGATAAACTTTTTGATGGCATTCAGAAAGATATCTACGCTGCTTTTGAAAATACATTTATGATGTATTTGCCGCGTCTGTGTGAGCATTGCCTGAATCCAGCCTGTGTGGCCAGTTGTCCGTCCGGCTCTATATACAAGCGTGAAGAAGATGGGATTGTCCTGATTGATCAGGATAAATGCCGTGGCTGGCGTATGTGTGTTTCTGGCTGCCCTTATAAAAAGATTTACTACAACTGGGTGGCAGGCAAAGCGGAAAAATGTATTTTCTGTTATCCGCGCATTGAAGGCGGTCAACCGACAATTTGTTCAGAAACCTGTGTTGGCAGAATACGTTATCTCGGTGTACTCCTCTATGATGCAGACCGGATCAGTGAGAGTGCTGCGATAGAAAATCCTCAGGATTTATACGAACAGCAACTGGATATTTTTCTTGACCCGAATGATCCTGAAATTGCCAAAGAAGCACTGGCTCAGGGAATTCCGGCAGACTGGATACAGGCGGCTCAGAATTCGCCGGTTTATAAAATGGCGGTTGAATGGAAAGTGGCATTTCCGTTGCATCCAGAATATCGTACTTTACCGATGGTTTGGTATATTCCGCCGTTATCACCAATTCAGTCTGCGGTTGAATCCGGTGTTATTGGTCAGAATGGCCTGATTCCGGAAATAAAAGATATGCGAATTCCGATTGAGTATCTGGCCAATCTATTGACTGCCGGTAAAACCGAGCCAATTATTAACGCGCTGCAAACCATGATTGATATGCGTAAATACATGCGCAGCAAAAATATTTATTCTGAAGAGCAGGCATTACAGGAATTGTCCGGACATCGTTTGAGTGCTGCGCAAATTGAAGAAATGTATCAGGTAATGGCAATTGCCAATTATGAAGACAGATTTGTCATTCCAAGTGCACATAAAGAACTGGTCAGCAATACTTTTGAGGAAAAAGCCAGTTGCGGATTTTCTTTTGGAGATGGCTGCCATAACGGTCACAGCAAAGAAAGCCTGTTTGGTACACGTAAAGCTTCACCGATTATTTTTCATGGACTGCGTAAGAAAAATAATCGTCAGTCGGCCTCATAGGACAGACAAATGTATAAAATTTTATCCATTTTACTAAGCTATCCAAGGCAGGAATGGTTAGACCATACGGATGAATTGCATTCAATTCTGGCCGATCAGTTATCTGCTAATCAGATTTCGGTATTACAGCCATTTTTTGAACATTTACGTACGCATGATGAAATCGATCTTCAGGAAGTATATGTAGCTACTTTTGATCGCAGTCGCAAACATGCTTTACACATGTTTGAACATCTGCATGGAGAAGATCGCATCCGTGGTCAGGCGATGGTCGACTTACTGGCAGAGTATCAGAAACACGGCTTTGAACCGGCTGATAATGAATTGCCGGATTATCTGCCTTTATTTTTAGAATTTTTGTCTCATGTTGCCGAAGATGAAGCCAAAAATTTACTTGCTGATGCAGTACATGTGATTGGCTATATAGCTGACAACCTGCATCAGAGTAAATCAGTGTATGCACCGGTTATGGATGCAGTTGTCGCTTTATCTCCAGTTAAACCGCAGCCATTGCAGGCTGCACCAGTACGCAATATGGATGAAGCTCTGGAAAAATTCGGACCAACAGCAGAAGGGCTCGAACCGTTATTAAATCAGCCGTCTGTGCAGGAAGTGCAATTTTTCCGCAATAAAAAATTCAATTAGCCGGGAGACAGCATGTATTACCTTAATCAATTTATTTTCGGCATTTTTCCTTATATTGCCGCCAGTATTTTTTTTCTGGGCAGTTTGATTCGTTTTGATACTAATCAGTATTCATGGAAGTCTGAATCAAGCCAGCTGCTTTATCCGCGTCTGCTGCGAATTGGCAATATCCTGTTCCATATTGGTGTACTCGGACTGTTTTTCGGACATCTGGTCGGTTTGCTTACGCCTGTAGTAGTTTGGGATACACTTGGTGTTACTCATGAAGCCAAGCAACTGACAGCAATGATTGCCGGCGGAATAATGGGTACCCTTGCTTTAATCGGATTACTGATGCTTATTTACCGGCGTTTCAGCTGTGCACGTTTACTGGCCAACAGTAGCTGGCGCGACAAACTGGTATTAATCTGGTTGCTGATTACGCTTTGTCTGGGGCTGGGTACTATCCATGTTTCCGCTCATCATCTGGACGGAGCAGAAATGATTAGTCTTATGCAGTGGGCTCAGCATATTGTGACATTCAGAGGCGGTGCAGCGGATATTATTGCGCATGTCAGCCCGATTTTTAAATTACACCTCTTTATGGGTATGAGTGTATTTGTAATCTTTCCATTTACCCGTCTGGTGCATATCTGGAGCGGATTTGGTACTTTAGTCTATCTGAAGCGTAAAGCACAGCTGGTCAGAAGCAGACGTTATTAAATAGTTTCTAAAAAAAAAGGCAGTACTGGTGTTCAGTACTGCCTTTTTTATAATTTAAAAATCAATCTAAAATTTAACCTGCTCATTTGCCTCTACAGCTTAAATTTCATTTTCAGAAAATCTTTGGTTTTTCCTGTCTTCTTACTATTATTAAAATTTACCTATATTTTTTTAAACTGGTGGATAGAATTACTAAATCAACATTTCCGCCTGAAATAAACTTACTCGCAAAAGAATCATTTGACCATATAATTTCAGCAACGTGAGTATCGGTGTCAGCTACACCCAGTCATTAAATCAATAGCAGATTATCGTCGCAATAAAGCCAGAACGGATGCATTGAAAACACAGCGTAAAAATATTCTGCAAGTAATCTTACTGCGTGATATCTGTCAGCTTGAAAAAATTGCCGGTAACGACATATAAATAAAGATTAATAAAATAAATATTGACGAAAAACAAAGTTAATTCATTTTTATAATAATAGGATATTGATAGATAAGATTTGTACAATTCAACAATAACTATAAATATCAAAAAGGTTAGGGTGATGAAAAAAACATGGGCATGGCTGGCAATGCTGGCAGCAATCGAATTAATGGGTTGTACCAGCCATTTCGAACCTTTTGTCGGCATAACCTCAGGTAAAAACCGCATGTATGCAGCACCTGTTGAAGCCTATGAATACAATTATGAAAATATGAGCGGGGGTAGTATCGGAGGAGGATGTATTCCGGGTACACCAGGTGTTGATTATTATGAAGTTGGTAAAAGACGCTATGGAGGAGGAGCTACCTGTGGTGCAGCAGCATTAAGAGCAAAATGGACACCGGGTATGACTATGAAGATTCATTGGAAAATATTACCTTATCCGGGCTGGCAAGCGAGAATTTTAAATACAGCCGGAGTAAATGTTGATCGTGCAGAAGCTAATAATATTCATCAATATGATGAATATTATTCAGCAGAAATACCCTTACCGCCACCACCGCCATCAGCCGGTGATGATTTTGGTAAAGTAGCAAATATTACGGTACATTTTCTAGCTTGTAATCAGATATTTATTACATATGGCACGATAGAAGAAGGTCGTAATACACCAATGCATTACAAACTGTTTGCCGAAAGCCAGAAATTGTGTACGCCACGCCCAGTAGTTAAATCGATGGCAGATTATCGCCGTAACAAAGCCAGAATGGATGCAGTGAAAGCGGAACGTGAAAATATTCCGCAGGTAATCTTACCGCGTTATATCAAGCAACTGGAAGCAGAAGGTAAATTGCCGGTAACGACACATAAATAGAGATTCATAATCAAATAAATATTAACAATAAACAAAATTAATTCATATTAATAACAGGATATAGGTAGATAGAAATTTAAAAGTCAGTAATAACTATAAATACAAGAAAGGCAGAAGAGATGAAAAAAACATGGATATGGCTGGCGATGCTGGCAGCAATCGAATTAATGGGTTGTTCCAATCATTTCGAACCTTTTGTAGGCATAACCTCAGGTAAAAACCGTACCTATGCAGCACCTGTTGAAGCCTATGAATACAATTATGAAAATATGAGCGGGGGTAGTATCGGAGGAGGATGTATTCCGGGTACACCAGGTGTTGATGATTATGAAGTTGGTAAAAGACGCTATGGAGGAGGAGCTACCTGTGGTGCAGCAGCACTAAGAGCAAAATGGACACCGGGTATGACTATGAAAATAGAATGGGAAGTTTTACCTTATCCGGGATGGAAACCGCATATGTTAAATACTGCAGGAGTAAATATAGATAAAAAAGAAGTACAAATAATTGATCAGTATGATGAATATTATTCAGCAGAAATACCCTTACCACCGCCACCACCTTCAGCCGGAGATGATTTTGGTAAAGTAGCAAATATTACGGTACATTTTCTTGCTTGCAATCAGTTATTTATCACTTATGGGACGATAGAAGAAGGTCGTAATACACCAATGCATTACAAACTGTTTGCCGAAAGCCAGAAATTGTGTACGCCACGCCCAAGTGTTAAATCGATGGCAGATTATCGCCGCAACAAAGCCAGAATGGATGCAGTGAAAGCGGAACGTAAAAATATTCCGCAGGTAATCTTACCGCGTTATATCAAACAGCTAGAAGCAGAAGGCAAATTGCCGGTAACTACTTCTAAATAAAGATTCATAATCAAATAAATATTGACAATAAACAAAGTTAAATCATTTTTATAATAATAGGATATAGGTAGATAGAATTTTAAAAAGTCAGCAATAACTATAAATATATAAATACAAGAAAGGCAGAAGAGATGAAAAAAACATGGATGTGGCTGGCGATGCTGGCAGCAATCGAATTAACTGGTTGTACCAGCCATTTCGAACCCTTTGTCGGCATAACTTCAGGTAAAAATCGTACTTATGCAGCACCTGTTGAGTCTTATGGATACAATTATGAAGATATGGATGGTGGAAGTATTGGTGGAGGATGTATTCCGGGTACACCAGGTGTTGATATTTATGAGGTTGGTAAAAAACGCTATGGAGGAGGAGCTACCTGTGGCGCAGCGGCACTAAAAGCAAAATGGACACCAGGAATGACTATGAAAATTAATTGGAAAGTCATACCTTATCCTGATTGGAGACCAAAAGCATTAAATACATCTGGAATGAATTTTGATCATAATCAAATAAATATTATAGATAGATATGATGAATATTATTCTACTGAAATACCCTTACCACCACCACCGCCATCAGCCGGTGATGATTTTGGTAAAGTAGCAAATATTACGGTACATTTTCTAGCTTGTAATCAGATATTTATTACATATGGGACGATAGAAGAAGGTCGTAATACACCAATGCATTACAAACTGTTTGCCGAAAGCCAGAAATTGTGTACGCCACGCCCAGTAGTTAAATCGATGGCAGATTATCGCCGCAACAAAGCCAGAATGGATGCAGTGAAAGCGGAACGTAAAAATATTCCGCAGGTAATCTTACCGCGTTATATCAAGCAACTGGAAGCAGAAGGCAAATTACCGGTAAGTGGCAGTAAAGTACAATAATTTTATTAATAAGGGAGATTATTATGACTGATAATGCAAAACAGCCTGATGATAGTAAACCAAAAGCCAATGGCAGCTCTAAATCTTCAAATATCGATAAGCAGTTTAATTTGGGACATATGGTAGAAGATATATTTGGTTTAAACCGTCCCGAAGTCAATACCGACGACCCGAATGATAAACCCAGTGCTATCGGAAAAGTAATTAATAAAGCCGGTAAAAAAATAGGAGAGATTGGCACAGGTATAGGTGAGATAGCTCAAAAAGGCATAGATGCAGTTCAAGGGGTACTGGATGAGTTACCACCATTGAAAGATATTGATTTTGACTGGCCGGTTATGCATAAGCCACAGGTTTTTCCAACTGAGCCGGGCGGGCGCCTGCCGGCTTCAATTGAGGTAATTCAGGAAAATAGAGGTGATTGCTTTTATAAGGGTCCTAAAGAGGACAAGCCGTGCCAGAAAATCATTAAAATCAGTTTTTTCTTTGATGGTACCAATAATCATGAAAAGGCAGATAAAGTAGTCAGCGGTGCCGAAGCACCTACTGAAGATGAACTGAAAAAACAGGAAAAAGCAGCACCGCAAGCCAAAATGATAGCTGCGTATACCTATCCTCGTACCAGTAATGTAGCACGTTTATTCCATGCCTGTATGGGAGCAGGAGGAACACCGGGTGAGGTTAGCTATAGTTCGCCTATGATAGAAAATGGTTGGTTTAAACATTATATTCAGGGCGTGGGAACGCGTTTTGAAGAAATCGGTGATTTGGATCCGGGTTTCAGTGGTGAGATGTTTGCACGCTATGGGCAGTCGCGGATTAACTGGGCACTGACACGCTTATGCGCCACACTAGGTCTATGTAAAGTTTTTAATGAAAAGCCTTTATTATTAACAACAGCGCAAAAAATGATTAAAGGCATGGATTCAAAAATTGGCCGTAAAAACCAGCTTGATGAGTATATAGAATCGCTGGTTTTTGCCAACAGTAATCAGCCATTACCACAGGCAATCAAACTGTATGTAATCGGATTTTCACGCGGAGCGGCTGAGGGGCGTACTTTTATTAACTGGCTGCTGGAATACTTGCTGGAGCGTCCGGAGAATGCCGATGCAAAAAAACAGCTGGAAAAATTGATGGAACAGCGTCGCCAGCAACGAAAAGAATTACGCGAGTACTATCGTAAATATCCGGAAGCAAAGGCAGAAGCTCAAAAGCAGGCGATAGAACAGGAAAAAGCGGCTAGCAGTGGCGTTAAACAGAATACAACACAGAACGGAGCCAAGCCGGGACAAGGGTCGCAGTCAGCGCCGCCTAAAGCCCCGGGCAATAATACGGGTAATCAGCAAAACAATAATAATGGTACGAATAAAAATTCAAACAACAGCGGTCCGGTTAACGGAGCCAATACCACGGCCAGTCTGAATCAGTCTGCCAATATCAATGCCAATCGCAAGGATGATAAGAAGACTGAACCTAAACCTGAATTTATCTATCTTAAGCTTAGAGGTATCCCGATCTATATCGAAATGGCTGGTTTGTTCGATACGGTAGCCAATGTAGGTATGTCTCCGCTAACTTCCTTGATTAGTGGTCATTTTGGCTGGGCGCATGGCACCATGTCTTTGGAACAGGCAGCGGCTGCGCGCTTTGTAAAAAGCTGCTATCACTTTGTGGCCGGGCATGAACAGCGCAGAAGTTTTTCCGTTGAAAGTATCTGTATTGACGGCGGTTATCCGCGTGGTGGCGGCGCTGAGTTTCGTGAGTATACTTATCCTGGTGTCCATGCGGATATAGGCGGCGGCTATCCGCCGGGTGCACAGTTTAAAAGTAACTTTGGTATGGGGCATGTAGTAGCTCAGATAACTTTGCATGATATGTATAAACGCTGCTGGCAGCATGGCATGCCTTTACAAGTTTGGGCAGAGCATCCAAGTTTAAGTTCTCAAATGAAAAAAAAGCCAAAATTTCAGCTTAAACGTTATGAGAAAATGAATAAAAATACTATTAAGGAATTTGACACACAACCTGAAATGGTAGAGCGGTTTAATGCCTGGCTGGAAACAACTGTTCTCGACAATATCACGAAGAGTTTGCAGAAGCAGGTTCATCATATTACGGCCTGGCGGATTCTGCGCTGGGTTAAAGACGGAATAGATGGTTATGCTACATTTCTGGGGCTGGCCATTACACGCAAAAAAGGATCTGCCGGAGAAAAAGAAGATGCTGAACAGGTTAGCGCACGGGAAAAAATCATTGCTCAGGGGCGCAAAGAGGCAAATGAAAAACTTTCTAATGCCTCCGGTGGTTTAGTGCCGGCATCATCTGATTCAATTGCAGATGATGATAAATTATGGCAGCAGGCCGGTTTGGGAGACATACCGGCAGAAAAACGCGATGATTTTTTAAATGGCATGATTAATAAAAATTATGATCCGGTGAATGATGGTTGGGATATGCTGGAAAGTGCCAAAGAATTCAAAGCAGATTATCTGCATGAGTTTCGTTTTGAATCTTTCCTGTCATTAGGATTCTTAATGAAAACTTTTGCCGGCAGTATTTATATGCTCAATAATGTAGATGAGGCGGCTGAGTTTAAAAATATACATGAAGAAGGCGATAAGCTTTATTTTGGAGATCCGGCAAAAAATGAAAAAAAAGCTCCGCCTCCGCCTCCTTCTCAGGATGATGGATTTGAAGGTGATCCGGTAGCAACGGGAGCAACACCGCCGATAGTATCATCTAATAAAAAGGATAAGTCTGGTTCTATTTTTGACGGGCTGTTTGAAAATCTGGATATTGGCGCTGTAGCTACAGGCATTATATTAGACAGAGTAAAAGATAAAATTAATAAGGGTAAGAAAAAAGCAGAAGCCGCAAAAGATAAGTCTGGCAAAAAGCCGGAAAAGGTATCCGGCAAGGATAATGCTCTGGCAATTTTATCCAGCGTCTGGGAACGGCTTAATAGCAAAGATAAGCGTGATGTAACGGTATTAATGGATAAAATTAAAAAAACACCGGAGCAGTATTCCAAAACATTCGGAAAAATAGTTACGCTGTTTGACGAACAGATTCATGATTCGCGTGCCAAATACATGCATTCAATATTGAATGACCGTGAACCATTTACCAGTTATTTTGCACACCGGCTTGTATTCAGTGGTTCAACGTCTAATAAACAGATTACACCGCTAATGTTGCAGAATAATCTTATTGGTATCGCCGGTCTTGCTCGCAGTGCTTATATGTCTATCCGCTATGGTAATCCGGCCTATATTTTGTTAGGACTCAATAACCCTGAATTTTTTGTAACAGAAAATGAACGCAAAGCATATGAAGCACTGATTAACGGATTTGATGCGATTGCAGTCAATCCTGATACCGGAAAAATTATACTTAACGGTAAAAATATTAAAAATATTTATAATCTGTATCAGAATTCGCAGCAATCAATTCAGAAAATAAAAGAAGCCCATGAAAAACTAACTGAATGGAATGGACGTGATTTTGCAGATAAGATTACTCAGGAAATAGCAAAATATGGCGATGAAACAATAAAAAATCTACAGCAGATTCGCCAGCTGCTGGAGGAACAAAAGGCTGCGCTTAAAGCAGCTGCCGAAGCTGAAAAACAAAAGAAACAGGCTGAATTAACACAAAGCCAGGCAGCAGCAATGGCTAAGGCAAGCGAAGCACAAGCCAATGAGGCCGAGGCTGGCGGTGCCGAAACAGCCGCTCAGCTTGAACAACAGCTAAATACAATGATTAGCAAAATTGATAAAAATATTAATCAGCTGCAATCATTACTGGAATCGTCGGGTAGTAGCGGGGACGCCAGTGCGCTGGAGCATGCTCAGGAATTACTCAAACAGCTTGATCCGCAACTGGTGAATGGATTAAATCTAAACAATCTCAGTAATCTGGATAAAGCCCGTCAGGCTTTAAATGGAGCTCAAAATGCCATACAAGCCGGAAATATAACGGTTCCGAATGGCAGTCCGGTAAATGTATTACCGGCGCAACAGCAACTGGCGGATATTAATCCGCAATCTATGGCAGATTACCTGAGTAATCAGATTGCCCAATATCAGCAAAATCTGCTGCAGCAGACTCAGGCTACCGTATCGCTTATGCACAATGGCGTCAATGATCCGCAGACGCTTGCACAGGTTTTTTATCGAAATGCGCAGGGTGATATTGCTGATCAAGTAGTAAATAACATCAGCAAAACCACACTAAGCAGTATGGGAATGTCGGATCTGGAGCTGAATGAATTCTTACCGGAAAATATTGCTAACCGCAGCCAGACAGAAATTATTCAGCTGGTACAGCAACTGCGCAGCGGAAATGTTCCGGCTGAATTGCAATCATTACCGAAATACCGTTTGCAGCTAATGGCCAAAGTGCTGGAAAGCTGGCTTGTCTGAGGCTTACGACCGGCATGATTATTTCTCTGCCGGTCTGATAAAACTGTGCAAAGGTGAAAGTATATTATCTGATTTGGTTTTGAATCATAAAAAGCAAAAATGATGAATAGTGTTGCACAAATAACTGAAAAGTTGATTTATATATAAAATAAGTATTTTTGTGTTAAAATTATTAAATCAGTTATATGTAAATTTCAAAAATATTTACATCTTATAATCCTGAAAAGTAATTTCAGATTCAAATCGGATTTGGCTGGCTGCTGTGAAAACTAACCGAATCTGTGAACAAGTGTAGATTGAATCTGATATTATATTTTTGTTTTGCTTTTAAATTTTATGCGGGAATATAGTTGGCAGTATACGGCAGACTGGACTGTATATAAATTGAGTAAATATATATTTTAAATTGTATTGGTTTTTTAAATTTTGTAGCCAGCAACCTGTATGCGGGAATATTTTTCCGTATCAGCACTATATCGGCTGATACGGAAGCAGAACTGTCAGTCATGTATAAAGGTTTAATAAAGGGTGATTAAATGCAACAGCGTTATTATCTGAAACTGAACGCAAATCTGGCTAATTTTGACCAGTTTTCGGTGCGAAGATTCAATCTGGAAGAAAAGCTGGATGATTATTACGTGTTACAGCTTGAAGCAACGCATATGGCTGCTGACTTACCTCTGGAAAATTTTATTCATCAGCGTGTAATGTTTGAGATGGCTCCGGATATTGACTGGAGCGGAGTGATGCAGGTATCCCGGCAGCAGCTCGATGATTCTGACAACCGGCGCTGGCATGGTGTTATTCAGAGTGCGGAACAAATAGCAACCAGTGCTGATGAAACCTGCTATCGATTTACTATTGTGCCCCGCCTGGCTTTACTGAACCGTATTACTACCACAAGGCTGTTTCAGAATGAGACGGCACTGAGTATTGTTGAGAAAATTCTGCGTCATCATGGTTTTGCCAGTGAAGATTTTCTGCTGAAATCATCCCGTTCGTTACCGCGCTATGAACATCGCATGCAGTATCGGGAAACCGATTATGCATTTATCAAGCGTGTACTGGCTCGTGAAGGATTATGGTTTACCTTTACACAGACAGCTTCCAATGAAGTAATTTCTGTAGCTGATGATGTAAGCCATTATATTCAGCTGCGGCAGCAGGCATTACCATTCAAACCGGATGCTGGTTTAGAAAGTGATCTGGAGGGGCTGGAAAGCAAACTGGAAGCGCAGCTCTCATTTGATGTGAATGCTACGGCACAGGGTATCAAGGATAATTTGAAACAGCAATTAATGCAGGGGCTGATGGCAAAATATTCTGTATCCGAATTTCATGTTCGCTATAAAGCTCAGTATGAAAGTGTACAGATTAAAGATTATAACTATCGGGATGCTAATAACAGTCTGCTAGGCAAAGCCGGCTTTAATGAGCAGCAGCCTGCAGCATTTGGTCAGCCTTATATCTACGGATTTTTTCATCATAAAGATAGCGGGCAGGCGCAGGAATATGCCCGAATTCTGCATGAGCATTCTGTATCCCGCCATATTCTGGCCACTGGTAAAAGTAATGTTCAGAGCTTTGCTCCCGGTTTTACCATGGGATTTTCCTCTGATGCCAGAGTAGGCAATATTCGTCAGTGGCTGCTGGTCAGTGTTCATCATTCTGGTGCGCGCGATGAAGATTACATTAATTCATTCTCCGCTATACCCTCAGACAGCCAGTGGCGTCCGGAGCCGATTAAACACCCGATTATAGACGGAACGATACCGGGAACCATCTGTGATGCCGGCCAGGGGCCGTATGCATGGGTTGATGAGATGGGGCGTTACATCGTTAAGTTTAATCTGGATATGGATGGCTGGCAGCCGGGTGGTGAAAGCAGACCCATCCGTCTGGCTAAGCCTTATGCGGGCGGGCAGTACGGGCAGCATTTCCCGCTGCACGTAGGTACAGAAGTACAGCTGGCTTTTCAGAACGGTGATCCCGACCGGCCGTATATTATTGGCGTTTTGCATACCAGCACTCAGCCGGACCATGTTCCTAATACATGGCGTACCCGTAATGTAATTCGTACCTGGGCAAATAATAAAATCCGCATGGAAGACCTCAGCGGTCATGAACATATCAAAATGGCTACTGAGTACCATAAAACCCAGCTTAATCTGGGGCATCTGGTAGACAGCGGACGGGATAAGCGTGGAGAAGGTTTTGAGCTGCGAACTGATGGCTGGGGAGCTTTGCGTTCAGCACGAGCATTATATCTGACTACTGAAAATCAGGCTGCCGCCAACGGCATGCAAATGGATCGTACGGTAGCAGTCAAAGAAATTGAAGGTGCACTCAGTCAGGCCAGTCATCTTGCCGACGTGACAGCCAAGCATACTTCACTCAAACCCAGACTAGAGACATTATCTGATTTAGGTGAAAACTGTGCTTATCTGGAAAAACCGGTTATTTTAACCAGTGCAGTCGCCGGAATGGCGCAGGTTTCACCAAAATCTATTCTTAACAGTGTTGGTCAGGATATTCATCAGCAGGCGGGTAAAGATGTATTTACCGGTGCCGGTGAAAACATTACACAAACTGCCGTCAAATCTGTACAGGTATTGGCTCAGACAGAAGATTTAAATCTGGTAGCCGGTAAGAAAACTGCGCGTCTGGCTTCACATGGTAGCGCAGTGGAAATTACTGCGGCGAAAAAAATCTCTGTTCAGTCTGTAGGTGATGAGGTACTGGTTAATGCAAAAAGCGGTATCAAGCTGGCCAGCGGTGGTGCTTATATAGAAATTAAAGGTGGAAAAATCAGCCTGTATAGCCCCGGTCCGATTGAATATAAAGGTAATCATCAGTTTCAGGGGCCACAGGGCGGTAATTTCCCGTTACCGGAATTACCTGGTTCAGTTTGTCTTGAGTGCTTGCGCAAGGCACGTGCACAAGGTGTTGGCATTGTAGAGAGATAATCAATGAATACTTATCGTGACGTGCTGGCACAATTTATCAATTTTACTAATGAGACTGATGAGAAAACTCTTTTTCTGATTATCGATTTATGTACTTGTGACTATCCTCTTCTGGCTGCCATAGAAAACTGGCAGCCGGCATTGCAGTATTCTCTGCTATTTGAGCAAACACCCGAATCTCATATCAAGGAAGAAGGGCCGCTGTTGCTGGCACTTGATATCAGGAATGAAAACCATCGGGAAATACTGGAAAAAATATGTGAAATTACTCATATGAATAATCGCTTGCTGGCTTTCAACAGCAACTATCCTTTTGGTACCTTAGAAGTTCATCTTCGCCGTGCCATGCAAGTGAAATGGGGTAAAAAAGAGGGATTACTTCGATTTTATGCACCAGATATGTTTGATCCGGTTAACATGGTGTTAACAAATTCACAAAAAAACTGGCTGCATCAATATATGTTGCGCTGGTTTTTTGTTGATGATTCCGGAGAGTGGGTAATTTATCAGGCCGATTATCCGCAGTGTGATCAGAATGAATTTGATGTAAATGGTTTTGTTTTTACTGAAAAACAGTATGATACTTTGTTGTTATGGGCTGATGCATATAATTACCGGCGTAATTATGGTATTGCTTTGGATGCAGATGAGTATGGCGGTGAAAGGATGTTAATTAACCAGCTATATGTCCTTGCTGCGGAAGCTGATACCAGATTGATTTTAAGCCAGGAAGAACGTGTTCAGTTTTTTAGGAATAATTTGCAGAAAATTATATAGGAAAGGCTGAAAGATGTTACGACGTATATTGACAGCATTTTGTTTATGCTTTGCTTTGATACAAATGGCCTGGGCGGGTACATATGATGATGCCGCTGCTGCTGCTCAAAACCGGCAATATGATAAAGCCTTAGTTTTATTTCAGAAAGCCATTAATGAAAATGATGATGCACGGGCATATAACAGTTTGGGTACGCTGTATGAAATGGGTTTGGGTGTACCGCAGGATTATGCTACCGCAGCAAAATATTATGAACAGGCTGTAAAAAAAGGCAATGTAAAAGCCAATGGTAATCTCGCCGTATTGTATGAGCGCGGATTAGGTGTAAAAAAGGATTGGGGCAAGGCGATGGGCTATTATTTTAATGGTCTGAACAGAGGTGACGGCAAATCCATGAACAATCTGGGGGTGATGGCCCTTAATGGCGAAATTCTGCCTAAAAATATTTCTGTTGCATGGGCTTTGTTTGCCAGTGCTGCAATTCTTAAAGACAGAGAAGCACCGCATAATCTTGCTGTAGTTGAAACCAAAATGACCAAAGCGGAAATTGAGCAGGGTAAAGTGGTTTTTAAAGCCCTGCATCAGGTAAAGAGTAAAAAACCGCCTATGGATATTATGTTAGATTATTTAGGCTGGCATGATTACGAATAGTATACAACGTCAGACTACATGGCTGCCGCCAAGACCAGTTCGCTGGCTTGCGTGGCTGGCCTTATATGCTTTGGCAATTGGTATTAATAAAAAATATGCAGATTCAATTATTACCCATTTCGGACTGGAAATCACAGTACACTGGCAAAAGTGGATGATATCTGTAATGCCGGCAGTGGTATTAGTAACTTTACTTCTGCTGGTGCGCTGTATCTGGTATCAGTTATGGTTAATTTACCAGCGTAATAATCAGTTTGTTTATAATGAAAAAATTTTGAATAATCAAAAGTACTGGTCGGAATATATGGTACTGGAAGAGGTAATATTGCACTGCGGCCAGTTAAATCATGCTTCCGATTTTTATACATATCTAGGACTGTCTCCAGAAGAGCGGCAGAAATCTGTATTTGAATCAATGAGTATGGAAATACCGGTTCAGAGCAATTCTTCTGTTTATTCTGACCGTTTGCATATTGTTTTATCACAACTGGTTCAGATATTATCTTCAAAAGAATATTTTACTGAACAATATACACAGTATTTATGGCTATGGGCAGCAGACAGAGAAAGCTGGCTGGTATTTAGGGAGCTTGTTATTGCTGAAGGCGGATATTGTCCGGCGGTACCGGATTATTATGTTAAGTTTGAGGATTTAAACTGGATTATTGACCGTTTTCAGGAAGAACTTTATCAAAAAATTCTATTACTCGGGTTTGAGTGCCAGCCTGAGTTTGAATTGTATCTGGCAATGATTTTTGCCCGAAAAGGAAAAATAGCAAAAATACAGCGAGCTTTTGATACACAAATGTGGCGTATGGATCAGGATTATTTTTTTACAGCCATGACTGAAAAAGTTTCTGGTTTCCAGATTGAAAGCCATGCACAAGAAGTAACTCAGCCGGAAATAAAAGAATTGACTGAAGATTTAACTGCAAAAGATTATGAAATCTTGCCGTATAGTATAGATAAACCGGATTTTTTTCAAAAATTACAGTATACGAGTGACTGGATGCAATTGCTGCTGGCAGTTTATCAGGCGCATAAACATTCCTATGTAGTACTATTTAATCATAAAGAAAAGATAATACCTGTTTCCCAGGTTAAGTAAAATTCAATTACAGGCGCGTTTATGTTAAGGTGGAACCCGTTAAGACAATTCAGTTCACGTGTAAATAGCCAATTATCCAAATTAGCGCAGGTGAATCAGAAAATTACCCAGCGCCCTAAAATTCTCAAATTATGGTTATTATGCAGTTTCCTCTGGTTGATACTTATCTGCGGATTAACTGCATTTTTATATTGGTATTATGATAAAAAATGGCTGCAAAATCATAAATTTCATTTGATAATACTGGCACTGGCCGGTTTATTTCTCTGCATTATACTGCCATTATTCTGGCGTATTTTTGTGGTTATTGACGGGCAGGAACGGACAATCCGCTTTATTGAGCGTTCGAAATATACACGTGAAAGTCCTGCACAGCAGAATTTGGTGGCTTTTCAGAATTATTTGGATCAGAAATATCCTTTATCTATTTTAAATCGCTGTTATATTCTTGCAGTACATGGTGAACCGGATGCTTTCAGCGACGTGAGTGAGCAGCTACAGCGTACAGGGTGGGTACAGGTTGACAATGTTTATCTGGTATTGATTAATGATGTGGATGAAATTGAATCCATACCGGCTTTTCGCGGCAAATATCATTGTCCTTTTGATGGATTAATAATATTGCGTGATATGAAAAGTAACAAAACTCCGGTTACTCACGATACTACTTCAGTCTGGCTGGAAAAATTTTATCAGCTGTTAAACTGGAAAATTCCGTTTATCCATGTCTTTCAAAGTGAGATTGATTTAAATAAATTTCCTCTTAATCAGGTTTTTACCTGGTCATTGCCAACAGAAAATATTGTTTCAGATATCAAAATTAAAGCTGAGGATTTATTTATTCAGGCTTTTTTAAAAAGCCGGGACAGACAGTTTTTGTCTCTGATTGATACCATTGCTATTACTAAATTAAATCCGGCTGAAAATTATTCTGAACAGCAGCAACCCTGGTTTACTGGTATGGCTATACAGGCTAAACAGAGTAACTGGTGGGAAACATGGGCGATGGTGGCAGAGCAGTTAAATCAGCAACCTGCTAAATTGATTCTACAGCCCGCTACTCAGCGACTGGCCAAAGCTGGTCTGGTAATCTGTACTGTAACCTTTTTAATGATTCTGTATGCTTTTACCAGTAATTACAGGCAGGCACAGTCATTCCGAAACCAAATCACCAGCGTGAATAAATCTTCGGGCAGCAACAATGCGATTAATTCTATACTCAGTTTACAACATCATATTGCATTGATAAATAATGTTCCGAAACCATTTTACCGTCGTCTTGGATTCAATCATGATGATATTTTGCTGAATAAAGCATTTGTAACTTATGGTAAGGCTGCAAAAAAATGGCTGATAAAACCCGCTGATCAACAGATTATTCTGGTTCTGAGTTCTTTACAGCAGCTTCAGACTTTACCTAACGTAATTGAAACAAATGCGGCGGAAACAGAGAAAATTGCAGAACAAACCAGTAATGCAGTTGCTTTGGACGAAGGTTTTAATGCTCTGAAAGCATATTTAATGTTACGTCGACCTAAACGTCTGGATAATATTTTTCTAAGTGATTATTTATCACGCCTGTATCGGACACAAGGCTTACAAAAAGCCGATGCTGCTCAGAATATATTCAGATTTTATACCCGGAATATGATGAAACATCGAAGCTGGTTTCTGAATGAAGATTCTGCTTTGGTGGCAGAAAGTCGGGGAGTATTGAATAATATTGTTAATCAGCAGCAGGAAGATGTTGTTATTTATCAGAATATGCTGGATTCTGCATTAGAAAAATATAGGGATATTGATTTAGTGCAGCTGGCTGGCAAAGATAGCACTCAATTCTGGACAAATAAGAATAAATTGCATGGTGCATTTACTGCACGTGCATGGAACGAATGGTTTAAACCGGAAATTGATAAACTTAATCCTGAGCATTTTAAAAATGGTTCATGGGTGCTGAATGAGTCTGAACAAAGCAACGAAAATACGGATATCCGTAAACAGATAATGGCATTGTACAAGCAGGATTATTTTGAAGCATGGACAAAATTTTTATCTGGTATACAGTGGGTACCGGTTACTGGTCTGAATAAACAGATGGATCGTTTGAAAAAATATTCAGATAAAAAGAATTCAGTACTTGTTAAGTTACTAACAGCCATTCAGTTTAATGCCAGTATCGGATATCCGGAAGACCGGACTGAAAAAGGCAAAGGAGTTTTACAGGAATTTGAACCAATTGTAGATTTGATTAAAACAGTTGAAGATAGGAATAAGCAACCCAGCCGTAAACTGGATCAGTATCAGGAAAATCTGCTGGCTATGTATCTTGAAGTACAGAAAGTTCAGGGAGCTAATAATCAGGCCTCTGCTTCACAACTTTCTTTCAATACTATTTTGAATAGTGATGATGGTTCTAATCTGGCTAAAGCTGAAGAATCTATCAACTTACAAGTAGCTAATCTGGGAGAGGAATGGCAGGATATCGGGCACACTTTACTTACTTATCCTTTTGCTGATGCTAAAAAAGCAATTTTGCTTCCGGCTTTAAACAATATTAATGCATTGTGGCAGCAGATGGTGGTTTCGCAATGGAATTCTCGTTTTGCTAATCGTTATCCACTGAATCCTTCCAGCAATCTCGATGTCTCTTTGCCTGAATTACAGAAATTTATTGATCCGCAAAAGGGTGTTGTTGCACAGTTTAATCAGCAATATTTAAATAAAATTTTGAATCTTGTTGGTAATCAGTGGATTGTTAATCCTGCTGTAATGGATCAGGTTCAGATTGATGATCAGTTTGTAACTGGTTTAAATGAATTAAATCAGTTACTAGAATTTGTTTCAGATGGCTCAAATACCGCTTCTTTTGAAATAATGCCATTGCCAACTCCCGAAGTTAAACAGATTACATTTAATTTTAATAAACAGAAAATTCAATTTTATAATGAAAAATCTTTCTGGCATAAAGTGAATTGGTCTGTTAGTGATAGTACCGATAAAAAGGCTTCAATTCAGTGGTCTGATGTGACAGATAAGACTGCTCAGCTTGAAGTAGTTGGTGATTTGAGTATTTTGCGTTTACTTGAAAAGGCTCAGGCACGTAAAAATGATGATGATACTTATCATCTTAAGTGGATAATAAAAAATAGGGTTGTAGAAATGAATCTGAAGAATTTACAAACTAACGACCTGATTACATTATTGAAGTTAAAAGGGGCAAGTTTGCCGCAACAGGTTTTCAAGGTGGATCAAAATGCAAATTAGTGCAGCACTGAAAGTTCTCCAGAAGCGGAAAATCTATGAAGATATAAAACCTTTATGGGACAATATTGAATATCTTCTGGCTCCAGTGGAGGGAGAACCGGAAGATGTTACACATCATGATTCTTTTCTGGATATCCGGCAGGAGTTGGAAAAGGTCAGCGATATTCAGTTGAGTAAAATTGAAGACGCAGCTAATTATCTTTGTCAGAACGTAGGTAAAGATATTCGCGTAGCTGTATATCTGACTTATGTATTGTTTCGTCGTGAAGCCTTTCAGGGACTGATTAAAGGTTTATTATTAATATATGGAATGCAGGCAATATATACGCCTACTTTTCAGCCCCAACGTATCACCCTTATTAAAACGATGTTTCGCTGGCTGGGCGGCACAAAAATGGAAGATGCATTTTTATTGTGCCAAAGTACATTATCATCAAACGAATATCAGGTAATTACCATATTATGTGAGCTGATTCAGGAAAATTTTTCTGCACAATTTGAAGCGACAGTAGATGAGCTCAATGGCTTACTCAGCTTATTACCTGTGCCTGCTGGTGAAACTCAGGCAGCTATTAGTCAAGCTGATTCAGTAACTACTGATAATAATTCAAACCAGAGTAATAGTACTGATAATGATGAAGTAATTTTACGTTCTTTTCAGGATTTGATGCAGACAATGAAAACTGTAGGGCAGTTCATTGCCGATAAAGAGCAGAAACCCTATGCATCATACAGATTATTGCGTCAGTTCCGATGGGATATGCTTGAGCAGTTACCTTTGCATCAGGACGGACTGACAAAAATTCCTCCTCCGAGACAGGAACTGATAAATCGCTTACAGACATTGTATCAGCGTAAAGAGTGGAACGGATTATTAGAACAATGCCATGCCGGTTTTATGGAGGCTTCCAATCACTTTTATCTTGATTTGCAATATCTGAGCTGGAATGCAATGCAGCATTTGGCACCTGAAGCAAATGTATGGGCTGATATGCTGTGCAGTGATATGGCTTTTCTGCTTAACCGTGTACCCGGACTCGAAACATTATCCTTTAATGATAATCATCCTTTTGCTTCCGGTGAAGCTTTAGACTGGATTGCAGTTCATGCACGTTTTCAGCAGCAAAATGTAGAAGAAATGCAATTGTCTTCCGATAATAAGCTTACATCAACCGAAGATATTGACGCACAGGCATTTGTCATTCTGGCAGAGCAGGGTTTTGATAAAACGATGGAATGGCTGTCTACTGTGCAATTTGATGAAGGGCTTGAGCAGTTATACTACAAACAATTTTTACTTGCCCGATTAGCTATTAAAAGTGGCAAAACAGAATTTGCAATATCTCTGCTGGAAAAGCTTAATCAGCCCTTTTCACAACAACCATTATTTGAATGGAATAAAAAATTAACTTTTCAGATCAAACAAGAGTTGTTAAAGCTTTTACAGCAAAAATTTATCACTATCAAAGGTAATAATAAAGAGTTTATAGCTGGACAAATTGAAGAGCTGAAAAAAGAACTGGTGTTACTCAATCCGTTTCTGGCGCATCAATTATTGTATAGGTAAGTGAAAAATATGGAAAAAAAAGACAATATTCTGCGTTATTATGAAGCGGAAATGCGTTATCTGAAAGAGGCTGGACAGGATTTTGCAGAGGTTCATCCTGATGCAGCACAGTATTTAAAAATGCAGGATTCTCTTGAGCGGGATCCGATGGTTGAGCGGCTATTTGAAGGATTTGCTTTTTTAACTGCAAAATTGTATCAAAAAATTGATGATGATATGCCTGAGTTAACTGAAAGCTCATTAGCATTGCTGTGGCCACATCATCTTCAGCCTATTGCCTCCATGTCGATAGTGCAATTAATGTTAAATGAAGAGATTTATACGAATGATCAGCATATTCCCGCAGGTTTAATATTGCAGACTGCTGTTGATTCTGATACAGGTATATCGTGTGAGTACCGGACAACTCAATCAGTTGATATTTATCCTGTTGAAATAAATGATTTCCGTCTTGTTCACAATGATCTCGGGCAATCAGTTATTCAGTTACGTTTGCAGCTACGTCAAACAGACGCGGGTCAGAATATTCGCTTACCGGATAATTTTTCCCTCAAATTTCATCTTGTTGGTGAAATAGAAACCAGACTGAGTATTTATCATTACTTAATAAATTATTTGTCACATATTACTGTTGATGAAAATTTAAACATTATCAGCGATAAAATAAAACTGCATCGAACAAATTTTAATTATGATTCAGTTACATGGTTGCAGAACTATCAGGCAAATGAACATAATTTATTGATGGAATATTTTCTCTTTAAAGAAAAGTTTCTTTTTTTTCAATTAAATAATCTGAGTGGAAAAGATTTCAATAATGATAAACATGAATTATTGATAAATTTTCATTTAAATCGCGATTTTCCTCTGGAGCTGGTATTTAACCGCAATTATTTAAAATTGTTTTGTGTACCTGTAATTAATCTGTTTGATTTGGAGGCAGAACCGGTTGTGCGTTCTCCTTTGCATACTGAGTATAGGCTATCACCTATGTTTTCAGTTCCAGATCAGGTAACTGTGTGTGGGGTTACCGAAGTGGAGTCATTTAGTCAGATAAGTGGTAACAGAAAGTATTATTTGCCCTTTAATGAGTTTAAGCACGGCAAACGTCAGCTAAGTATTCTTGAAAAGGACAGACCTTATTATTATATCCGTACACGTCAGGGAATCGGTAATAAATATGATAATTTCATTACTTTTAGTGGTGAAATGCAATCCGGAGAAGAAGAGATTTTTTCTATCAGTATTCTTGGTGCTAATGGTAATCTGCCTCGTCAGATAACTAAATATAATAAAATACTAAGCCTGCATTCACCTGTGCTAGGCGTAAAAAATGCTCAGATGGTAATGATACCTACTGCTTTACATTATCCGCCTGATTATAAAAATCAGCAATGGCAGTTATTGTTTGAGATGAGTAATAATTATCTGGCTACCTTAGATACCGGCACCCTGAAAAATAGCTTGCGCTTATTGAACTGGTCAACAGCAGCAGCAAATGAAAAAAATATAGCAGCTATTAGCTCTGTTCAAACTGAAATTCAACATATTATGCATCATGGTATGATGATTAGATGCCTAGTAATTGATATCGAACTGGATAGTACCGGATTTATCAATGAAGCAGATGCTGCTTTATTTGCTTATGTACTGAACTGTTATTTAATAGCTTATGCACAATTAAATCTGGCTATAAAGGTAAATGTCATATTGCAGCCAGAAGCAATGATTTTTAGCTGGCCAGTAAGCGTGGATGAAAAAATTTTATGAATGCCAGTTTATTCAATCGATTAATGCTGGCGCCAGAAGCCTATAATTTTTTTCAGTTTTGTCATTTACTGGAGTCGCATCAGGTTAACTTACGCGTACCTGATTTGCAGAGTGATAGTGAACTGACGCTGCAATTTTGTGCATGGCCTTATCTTGGTTTTCCTGCCAGTGAATTAAAGCATGCTTTGCCTGAATCTGTATATGATTACAAGCTACCAGTAGTCTTTACTACTTTCATGGGATTAATCGGTACTGACGGTGTCATGCCAAACTGGTTGATAGCAGAAGGTGCTGAAAAAAAAGATGGTATGGAAAATCTAGTAGCTTTTCTGGATATGTTCCATCACCGTATGATGACTATATTTTATCAGATATGGAAACGTTTTCATTATGAATTTCAGTTTCAACCTGATGCTTCAGATAGTCTTTCTCAGGCATTTCTGACATTAATTCACGGTAAGAGCAAATTAGATATTGACCCGCGTTATTACCTTGGTGTTATAAAGAATTTAAATAAAAAAAATAAAAATATTTTTGGTTTAAAAGAAATTGTTCATTATGTACTTCCTGCCGCCAGTGAAGTAGTTATAGATGAGTTTATTGCTGTTAGATATCCTGTACCGCAACGATCCATAGGTGAGGGAATAGCTTTTGATACTGCAGTGCTGGGCCGCTTTTTGTACGATGCCAACAGCCGAATAAGAGTATCTGTACAACTTAATGATTATGCAATATTAAATTTACTTTATGAAGATCAGCCTTTGAGAACGGTTTTGAAGACCTTAATCAGGAAATATGTGGGATGTACTCTGGATGTAGAGCTGGTAGCGAAAATCAATGCCGACTTATTACCACAGGCACAATTAAATGGTAGTAATCCCCAGCAACTCAGAGCTGGTGTTACTGCTGGTCAGCCAGAAACCGGTATGCTATTTTCGATTTTTCTTGGAGTGTTATAGATGAATTTTCGTTTCTTGGCTGTATTAATTTTACTAGCAGGATTATCTGGTTGTGGATTATTGCAACAAGGCTATGAGGATGCACGCAAGGTAGGTAAAGATGCAGTTGAGTTAAAACATTATCATTATGATTTCATGGTGGTTTCTGCGCATCTTTTAAATCAGACCGATAATTCACAGCAAAATACTTTCAGAATGGCAATCTTTCAGTTAAATAGTGATAATCTATTTAATCAGGCAAGTTATTATGATTTACTTACTAATTCAGACAATGCTCTTGCTGACGAACTGGTAAAAAAAGATATACGTATGATTTATCCTTTTGATACACAGAATATAAAAGGAGATATAGATAGTAAAACACAATATCTTGGATTAGTGTTTTTCTTTAATAAACCAGAGTCTGATAATAAAACATGGAAAATACTAATTCCTATAGATAATTTAAAATTATTTAGAAATAATTATATTCTGGTGGACGGTGCTCAGGCTCAGTTAAAATCTAAAAAACAGGTTAAGGATTTACTTAAGCAGCAAAAAAAAGCAGAGAAAGCACAGAAAAAAACAGAGAAAGCGGAGAAAAAAGCATCAAAAGAAAAGAAAAAACAGGAGGAGTTGGCCAAAAAAGCTCAGCAGGCTATGCAGGAACAGCTGGATAAATTGCAACAGCAGGGTAAACAAAAAGCTCAGGAAAATATAGGGAAGAAGGTGCAAAAAATATTACCTGATGTCAAGAAGTAGTGTGTAGTATGTCATAAATAATTGATGTACTAATAGTAAAATATTCTGATGGTTATTTATTAAATAAACCTAAATAATTATTTTATATTATGAAAGCGTAAATAAATTTATTATGATTGATGCGTCTTTATTGGAAAAAATTACTTTAAATTTTTCTGGAGATGTTCCGTTTGATAGTCTGGATCCTAAAGAACGCTATATTTATAGTGTTATGAATAATATCGAGCGCATATTAAATACGCGTCGAGGAAGTGTGAAACATATACCTGATTACGGGTTACCTGATTTAAGCATTATTTATCGTCATTTACCCTCCAGCCTGTCTGTATTGCAGAAATATATCACTTTAACTTTATTAAAATATGAACCGCGTGTACAGGCTTTGCAAATTCAGATGGTTGAAAATAAATCTTCGGATTTTATTATTGCCTATGAATTATTATGTCAATTAAAAGAGGTTGGTTATATTCGGTTTTCTACTACATTTGATGGTGATGAGGCGGTTAGAGTATTTCGATAATAAATTTATTCAGTATCGAACGATATGTGAAATTGTTAAAATAAAAATACAGCCTGACTGGCTGTATTTTTATTTATTTTGGTCGGAGTGAAAGGATTCGAACCTTCGACCCCTTGCACCCCATGCAAGTGCGCTACCAGACTGCGCCACACTCCGACTTTGTAAAGGAAGCGATTATAAAAGTAATCGTATTACTTAGCAAGTACACTATTCAGGTTATCTACTACTTTTTCAATTTGCTGACGGGTTTCCAGTGCATTAATGACGGGATTACCATCAGCATCTACCTGATTACGTGTAAATGGGTCTATATATGGTGTAAAGCTGTCGCGCAATTGTCTGACTTTAATCACATCAGCACGGGTATAGTGCTTACCGCCATAGCCTACAATAATGCCATGTGTCTGTTGCCAGACAGAGAATTGCTTGGCACTGATGTCTGCCAGGCGGCATAGCTCTTCGAGAGTGAAATATCACTATGTTGATACGGACAAGTGTGTGTTGTTTAAGCTTGCTTTCCGTTATAGTGATCAACCATGCCTTTCAGTTTTTGTGATGCGTGGAAAGTAACAACGCGTCTGGCAGAGATTGGCACTTCCTCCCCGGTTTTTGGATTACGTCCAGGGCGCTGTGGTTTATCGCGCAACTGAAAATTGCCAAAACCGGAAATTTTGATTTGCTCACCCTTTTCAAGAGTACTGCGAATTTCTTCAAAGAATAGTTCAACAATTTCTTTGGCATCATGTTTGCTCATGCCGGCAACTTTTTCAACTAGAATATCAGCAAGTTCAGCTTTTGTCAGCGTCATATCAGAATTTCTTTCATTAAAGAGGGCATTATTATCCCTAAATTAGTTTTTGTTTTCAAGTATGTAAATTTTTAACTAGGCAAATTGCCCAGTTTGAATTTTTTAAGTACGTAATTGTGCACCAATTGTGGCTGCTGTATCAATGAGTTTTGTCATTATTTCTTCAACTTCTTCATCAGTTAAGGTTTGTTCTGTACTTTGTAAAATAATTTTGACCGCCAGACTTTTCGTATTTTCCGCCATACCTTTACCGCGATAAACATCAAAAACAGATATTTCCTGAATGGCTGGATGTTTCACAGTAGACAACACATTGATCAGCTCTTCAGCAGTAGTTTGTTCGGAGATGATAAAGGCCAGATCACGCCGTACTGGTTGGAATTTAGATGCTGGCTGATAAGTAATCCTGGCTTGTGCCAGAACAGCACTTAAATCAAGCTCAAATAAAATAGGCGACAAGGGCAGGTCGTATTTTTGTGTCCAGCGCGGATGCAATTCACCAATAATACCAACTACTTTATTATCAATGATAATTTCAGCGGTTCTGCCTGGATGGAGTGCAGGATGCTGTGCCGCGCGATAATTTACTTTATGTGCACTTAACAGGCCTGCAACATCGTTTTTGACATCATAGAAATCGGTGTTGCGAGTGGGTACTGCCCATTGTTCAGGAAAGACAGAACCATAAGCCAGACCGGCAATTTTTGTGGTTTGTGTATATTGCTGGTTTTGTTTTTGAAATACACGTGCTACTTCAAATAATCGTACTCTGTTTTGTTTACGGTTCAGATTATTGTGTAATATTTCAATCAGGCCGCCAAACAGAGTAGAGCGCATAACGCTGAGCTGACTGGCTATCGGATTTAGTAAACGAATCGGATCAGTATTACCGGCCAGATCGCGTTCCCATGCTTCTTCTACAAATGCGTAGCTGACTACTTCCTGATAGCCGCTATTAGCCAGTTGATGGTAAACACTAAACAGTGGCTTTTGTGTTTCCGGCAAAGCTACCATATTCAATTTGCCATTGGTATGATCATTGGGAATATTTTCATAACCATACACGCGGCCAATTTCTTCTATCAAGTCGGCTTCGATTTCAATATCAAAACGGAAGCTGGGTGAGGTAACAATAAAGCCATCTTCACAAGCTTGTGGCTCCAGTCCTAAATGCTGCAGGATAATGGCAATTCTGGCTGAATCAATGGCAACGCCTAATACTTTTGCTACTCTTGCTGTACGTACTTTTACCTGTTTAACTGCAGGCAGATTACCGGTTGCTTCTGTAATTGCACCAATTTCACCGCCACAGATTTCCTTTATCAGCGTAGTTGCCCGTTCAATGGCTTGTTGTTGTAAATTAAAGTCTACTCCGCGTTCAAAACGGAATGATGAATCTGAACCGAATCCATACTGCCGTGCTTTTCCGGCAATGATATCCGGGGTAAACCATGCGCTTTCAATCACAACATTACGCGTACTGTCTGTTACTGAGCTGTCAACACCACCCATTAATCCGGCAATACTCAGAACCTGTTTTTCATCAGCTACTACCAGTGTGTTACTGCTTAGAGTTACGGTTTTATCATTGAGGCATTCCAGTGTTTCACCTTCATGGGCACGCCGCACGATCAGTTTGCCGGAGATTTTATCTTCGTCAAACATATGCATTGGCTGACCCAGCTCAAGCATGACATAGTTACCTATATCAACCAGAGGATTAATGCTACGCAGACCACTGCGTTCGAGCCGCTGTTTTAACCATGCAGGCGTTACAGCATTAATATTAATTCCGCGAATTATCCGGCTGATAAAACGGCCACAGTCTTCCGGTGCTTCGATGGTGACAGGCTGGCTGGCATCCAGTGTTGATGGATTAGTAACAATCTTTATTGGATTTTGTGGTTTCTGGGTTAAAGCGCCCACCTCACGTGCTATGCCTTTTATACTCAGGCAGTCTGCTCTGTTAGGTGTGATTTTTAAGGTTTGCAGAGCATCATCCAGATTGAGATAATCGCGGATATTATTGCTGACTGGTGCATCGGCAGGCAGAATCAGTAAGCCGTTTACTTCATCTTGTAAACCTAATTCTTTGGCAGAACACAGCATTCCGTTAGAGACTTGTCCGCGCATTTTTGTTGGTTTGATCTTGAAATCACCCGGTAAGACGGCTCCGGCTAATGCACAGGGTACTTTGATTCCCGGTTGTACATTAGGAGCACCGCAAACGATTTGTATCAGTTCTCCTGTACCGGCATCAACCTGTGTAATATTGAGACGGTCTGCATCCGGATGTTTGATTACAGATTTAACTTCGGCGATGACCACCCCATGAAATGGAGGGGCAGCCAGGGTGGTTTCTTCTACTTCCAGTCCGGCCATGGTTAATAAATGTGCCAGCTCTTGTGCAGATAATTCAGGGTTAATCCATGAATATAACCAATTTTGAGAAAATTGCATGATGCTTCCAGTATATATTCTGTTTCGGTTTAATCCAAAAGTTCGGAGGCTGATTCAGGCATGCTCAGTGACACGATTATAAAGCCTTACAGACGCTTTTTTTTACTTTTGGAATTGATATCTTTGATTAATGAAATTAGTTCAGGTTACTTAATTGGACTAAATAATTTTCTGGCAGTTTCCGGTAGGTTAAATCTGAGAAATTCATTTTTAATACGGTGTCCGGTATTCTGTACAATCAGTAATTGATAACTGGCTGAATGTAAAATCTAACTATTTAATCGCTATATTTACGGGATTTAGTCCGCTCAGTATTACCTGTCAGTTACATGATCAGTAATCTTAATCCTGAAATTGTTTAAGAAAATTCAGGTCATTATCAAAAAACAGGCGTAAATCATTAATGCCATAGCGAAGCATGGCAAAGCGATCCAGACCGATGCCAAAGGCAAAACCTGTATATTTTTCTGCATCTATATTGACATTTTTTAATACATTGGGGTGTACCATGCCGCAGCCGCCTACTTCCAGCCAGCCGCGTTCACCCATGATGTCAATTTCTGCTGAAGGTTCTGTAAACGGGAAGAAGGAAGGGCGAAACCGTACCTGTAAATCATCGCGTTCAAAGAAACGGCGGATAAAGTCTGTAAAGACTGCTTTCAGATCGGCCATAGTAACGCCTTCTTCTATCCATAATCCTTCAGCCTGATGAAACATGGGAGAATGTGTTGCATCTGAATCGACGCGGTATACACGTCCGGGAGCAATAATGCGAATCGGAGGCTCTTTTTTATCCAGCATGTAACGAATCTGGATAGGAGATGTATGGGTGCGCAGTACGTTACCATTTTCTACATAAAAAGTATCCTGCATAGCACGGGCCGGATGATTTGGTGGAATATTTAAAGCCTGAAAGTTATGAAAATCATCTTCTATTTCCGGTCCGTCTGCTACAGTAAAACCCATGCTATGAAACAGTTCTACTATACGTTGCAAAGTAAGGGTAACCGGATGCAAACCCCCGAGATTTTGTCCGCGTCCGGGCAGGGTAACATCCAGCGCTTCTGCCGCCAGTTGCTGCTGAAGTTTTGCCTCATTTAATGCATCACGTTGTCGGTTGTATGCATCCTGAAATTGGTTTTTACACTCATTGATATGTGCGCCAGTTGTTTTGCGTTCTTCTGGCGACATTTTACCCAATGTTTTTAATAAAGCATTCAATTCACCTGTTTTACCAAGATAGCGGGCTTTTACTAATTCTAATGCAGGTAAATCAATGGCTGAATTAACAGCAGCGATGCCTTCGGCAACGATGCGGTTGGCATTTTCCATAACAAGATTCTTTACTTAAAATATAATGAAAATATGTTTTGATGCTCTTTAGTTTTGCTGAATATGGCAGCTGTATTTTATCGATTACCGTATATCAGATCTTAAATGAGCTATATAACAATTTATAATAAAATATGTACTAAAAGATTATTTTAGCGCGAAATTCATCTGTTCAACAATGCTAAATATTGATGGAACAATGAAGGAAATTTTTTACTAAAGCAGAAATACAAAAAAAGGAAACCGAAGTTTCCTTTTTGCTAAGCTTTTTGTCTGTTAGACCAAAGCAGCTTTTGCCTGTGCTGCCAATTGAGCAAATGCAGCCTGATCGAATACAGCCAGATCAGCCAGTACTTTGCGGTCAATAACAATGGCAGCTTTTTTCAGGCCATTCATGAATTTGCTGTAAGACAAACCATTCTGACGGGCTGCTGCATTAATACGAACGATCCACAACTGACGGAACTGACGTTTACGCTGACGACGGTCACGATAAGCATACTGACCGGCTTTCATTACTGCCTGTTTGGCAATGCGATAGACGTTTTTACGACGACCACGATAGCCTTTGGCTAACGCTAAAACTTTTTTATGACGTGCACGAGCGGTAACACCACGTTTTACGCGAGGCATAATTTAAACTCCTTAAGCGTAGGGTAACATTTTATGAACAGAAGCCATATCGCGTTCATTCACCATAGAGGTGCCACGCAATTGACGTTTGTTTTTGGTGGTTTTTTTCGTCAGAATGTGACGTTTGAACGCATGAGCGCGTTTTACACCACCGTTACCCAATACTTTAAAGCGTTTTTTCGCGCTTGATTTGGATTTCATTTTCGGCATGGGAAAACTCCATTGTTGTTTGATCAGGCGAGGGGTGGCTGAATTCAGCACTTTAACCCGCACACCACGGTTTTTGCCGCTTAAAATTTGATTCATGCACAGCGGCGATGCACAAGATGCGGATTATAATATACCTGTACTGCTAAGACAATATAGCGTTAATAACTTATGACCAGATATATCCGAATTTGTTAAGTTATTATTTGTGTTTTTAATAAAATGAAAAGTCTCATTTTACTGAGATAAAATGAGACTTTTTTAAGACAGGCTGAAATTCCGGTTAATGATTATTTTTTCTTCGTTGCAATAATCATTACCATCTGGCGACCTTCCATTTTTGGAAACTGCTCAACGGTACCAATTTCGATTAAATCAGCCTGAATACGCTTGAGTAGTTCTGCGCCCAGATGCTGATGTGCCATTTCGCGTCCGCGGAAACGTAAGGTAACTTTTACTTTATCACCGTCAGTCAAAAAGCGAACAATGTTACGCAATTTAATCTGATAGTCACCTTCATCGGTACCAGGCCGGAATTTAATTTCCTTAACCTGTACCTGTTTCTGCTTTTTGCGTTGCTCGTCGCGTTTTTTGGATTGCTCGTATTTGAATTTACCGAAATCCATTAATTTGCAGACGGGCGGTTTGGCAGTGGGGGCAATTTCCACCAGATCCACATCGTGCTCTTCGGCCAGTTTCAGGGCTTGCTGAGTCGATACTACACCCAACTGTTCGCCAGTTGGACCAATCAAACGCACTTCTTTAATGGTGATTTCACCGTTGATGCGTGCTTCGCGTTCTTGAGCGATGGTCGTACTCCTTATTCACGGTTTAATGAAGAGACAAGGCTTCTTGTTTCAGCTGGCTAATGAATGTTTCAATATCCATCTGACCAAGATCTTCACCGCCGCGTTTGCGAACGGCAACCTTGTTGTCCTGTTTTTCTTTTTCGCCTATAACTAGTTGATAGGGTAGGCGTTGCGTACTGTTATCTCGGATTTTGTATCCAATTTTCTCATTACGCAAGTCTAAATGCACGCGGAATCCTTCTGCGGTTAATCGCGTGGCAAGTTGCTGACAATATTCGGTTTGTGATTCAGTAATATTCATGATTACCATTTGTACAGGTGCCAGCCACAGAGGAAATGCACCTGCATGATGTTCAATCAGGATGCCGATAAAGCGTTCCAGTGAACCTAGAATGGCGCGATGCAGCATTACCGGACGGGCTCGTCCGTTTTCTTCTGTTACATATTCTGCACCCAGACGTTCCGGAAGAACGAAATCCAGCTGAATGGTACCGCATTGCCATGAGCGGCCTAATGCATCCTTAATATGGTACTCTACTTTAGGTCCGTAGAAAGCGCCTTCTCCGGGCAGTTCTTCCCAGGTTACACCACAGGCTGTCAGTGCATCACGCAGTCCTTGTTCAGCTTTGTCCCAGATGGCGTCAGAGCCAGCGCGCTTTTCCGGACGCAAGGATAATTTAACCGCTACATCATTGAATTCGAACTGACGGTAAATACGCATTACCAGCTCATTGAATGCTTTTGCTTCACTGACAATCTGATCTTCGGTACAGAATATATGCGCATCATCCTGAGTAAAGCCGCGTACGCGCATCAGGCCATGCAGGGCACCAGATGGTTCATTACGATGGCAAGAACCAAATTCAGCGAGACGCAGCGGTAAATCACGATATGAGCGCAGCCCCTGATTAAAAATCTGGATGTGACCAGGGCAGTTCATGGGTTTTACAGCATAAACACGTTTTTCTGATTCAGTAATAAACATGTTTTCTTTGTAGTTATCCCAGTGACCGGATTTTTCCCATAATGTGCGATCCATAATCATGGGTGTTTTGATTTCCTGATAGCCGGCAGCAGACAGCTCGCGACGCATATGCTGTTCAATAACCTGCCACAGTGACCAGCCTTTGGGATGCCAGAATACCATACCCGGTGCTTCATCCTGCAAATGGAATAAATCCATTTGTTTTGCCAGTTTGCGGTGATCGCGTTTTTCTGCTTCTTCAATACGCTGGATGTAAGCATTCAGATCTTCTTTACTAGCCCAGGCTGTGCCGTAAATACGTTGCAGCTGTTCATTTTTAGCATCGCCGCGCCAGTAGGCACCTGAAAGCTTGGTCAGTTTGAAATTCTTGAGGAAGCGAGTATTAGGGACATGTGGTCCGCGACACATATCTACATATTCCTGATGGTAATACAGACCCATAGCTTTTTCATCAGGCATATCTTCAATCAGGCGCAGCTTATAATCTTCATGACGCTGCTTAAATACATTAATTACCTCTTCGCGAGGGGTAACTTTTTTAATTACATCATAATTTTGTGCAATCAATTCTTTCATGCGAGTTTCAATTGCAGCAATATCTTCGGGTGTAAATGGGCGCTCGTACCAGATGTCATAATAAAAGCCGTCTTCAATTACCGGCCCGATAACCATTTTGGCTTCCGGATACAATTGCTTAACAGCATGACCAACCAGATGTGCACAGGAGTGACGAATGATTTCGACACCTTCTTTATCTTTGGCTGTAATAATGCTGACTTGTGCATCTTCTGTTACCTGATCACATGTATCTACCAGTTTACCGTTAATTTTACCGGCAATTGCGGCTTTGGCTAAGCCTGCACCTATGGAAGCGGCAATGTCAGCTATGCTTAATGGCGCTTCAAACTGACGGACAGAACCGTCAGGCAGGGTGATGTTCAGCATGCATACTCCACAAACAACAGACCAGACTCGCTTGATACAAGTGAGAAAATCAAATGGCTGCTTTTGATTATATTTATAAGGGTAAATAGAAGCCAAAGTTACTTAAATGCACTTTTGCTTCTGTCAAATAATTTATTTTAGCGATTTGGATTTTGCTTGGCAATGCTTGGTCGGCGAAATGTGGTGCTTTAGGCTATAATAATATATTCTGTCATAATTTTTGCCTCTGAATTATTTAATATGCTGAAATTTTCTTTAAAGCGCACGGATGGCTTTGCGCGTCGTGGTACTCTGGAGTTGAATCATGGTACGGTGGAAACACCAGTATTTATGCCGGTAGGAACATACGGTTCAGTTAAGGCTATGTCGCCGCGTAATCTGGAAGAAATCAAGGCACAGATTATTCTGGGCAATACTTTTCATCTGTGGCT
The DNA here is from genome assembly GCF_016100435.1 of Snodgrassella sp. W8158. Lineage (NCBI taxonomy): Bacteria > Pseudomonadati > Pseudomonadota > Betaproteobacteria > Neisseriales > Neisseriaceae > Snodgrassella > Snodgrassella sp. W8158. The sequence continues at coordinate 488,480 of NZ_JACFSM010000002.1, forward strand.
CAGACCCGGACTCGATGTTATCCGTGATTTTGGCGGGTTACATGATTTTATTGGCTGGAACCGGCCAATACTGACAGACTCCGGTGGTTTTCAGGTATTTTCACTGGCACAAATGCGTAAATTAACAGAAGAAGGCTGTACTTTCCGCAGTCCTATTAATGGCGACAAGCTGTTTTTGTCTCCTGAAATTTCTATGCAGATTCAGACGGTACTCAATTCAGATATTGTCATGCAGCTGGATGAGTGTCCTGACGGAAATGTAGATGCCAGAGAAGCCGAAAAATCTCTGCAAATGAGTTTGCGCTGGGCTGAACGCAGTAAAAATGAGTTTGAACGCCTGAATAATCCGAATGCTTTATTCGGTATTGTTCAGGGTGGAATGTACGAGGATCTGCGAGAACAATCACTGGCCGGACTGGAGGAAATTGGTTTTCCCGGATTATCTGTAGGCGGGCTGTCTGTGGGTGAACCAAAACCTGAAATGTACCGTATTTTGCGTGCTATCGGACCTAAACTTCCGGCACATAAACCACATTATCTGATGGGAGTAGGTACACCTGAAGATTTGGTATACGGTGTGGCATGCGGCATTGATATGTTTGATTGTGTTATGCCTACCCGCAATGCTCGCAATGGCTGGCTGTTTACCCGTTTTGGTGATGTAAAAATCCGAAATGCCATATACTGGCATGACCAGCGTCCGCTGGACGAAAGCTGTGACTGTTACACATGTCGCAATTTCAGCAGGGCTTATCTGCATCATTTACAGCGTGTGGGCGAGATTTTGGGTGCACAGTTAAATACGATACATAATTTGCGCTATTATCAGATACTGACTGCAGAAATGCGTCTGGCTATTGAAGCTGGTAAATTCGAAGATTTTCAAACACGCTTTCATGCTGAGCGTGCCCGGGGTGTATTGTGATCAGAAAAAGCACGGTAGCGACTATTGTCTTTATATGATAGAGGCAAATGATGTCAGGCTAGTGGTTATAATCTGCAGTTAGTAAATTTTTTGAATATTGTTGAGTTATAGTGGAGAGCAAGTATGAGTGAAAAAGCCTGGTCAGGCCGTTTTCATGAACCGGTAAGTGAACTGGTTAAACAGTACACAGCATCAATAACTTTTGATAAACGTTTGGCACAATGTGATATTCAGGGTTCTCTGGCGCATGCACAGATGCTGCATCAGTCTGGCGTGCTTAGTGCAGAAGATCTTGCAGCAATTAAAACCGGTATGCAGGAAATCCTGGCAGAAATTGCTGCCGGTAAAATTGACTGGTCAGTAGATCTGGAAGATGTTCATATGAATGTAGAACATTTACTGACTCAGAAAGTAGGGGATGCCGGTAAACGTTTACATACTGGACGTAGTCGTAATGACCAGGTTGCTACAGATATTCGTTTGTGGCTGCGTGATGAAATAGACAGTATTGTTCTGTTAATTAAAGATTTACAATCTGCTTTGGTTGATCTGGCCGATAAAAATGCAGAGGTGGTGATGCCGGGCTTTACTCATATGCAGGTAGCTCAGCCTGTAAGCTTCGGCCACCATATGCTGGCATATGTGGAAATGCTGGGGCGTGATAGTGAACGGATGCTGGACTGCCGTCATCGTGTAAACCGTATGCCATTGGGTGCGGCTGCTCTGGCCGGAACGACATTTCCTATTCAACGCGAGATAACTGCTCAATTACTTGGTTTTGAAGAAATTTGCCAGAATTCTCTGGATGCAGTGTCTGATCGCGATTTTGCCATTGAGTTTACTGCTGCAGCATCCATTCTGATGGTACATCTTTCCCGTCTGAGTGAAGAATTAATTTACTGGATGAGTCCGCGTTTTGGCTTTATTGACATTGCCGACCGGTTCTGTACTGGTTCCAGTATCATGCCGCAGAAAAAGAATCCTGATGTACCTGAGCTTGTACGTGGAAAAAGCGCAAGAGTTGTAGGACATCTGATGGGGCTGATTACTTTAATGAAATCACAGCCACTGGCATACAACAAAGATAATCAGGAAGATAAGGAGCCGCTTTTTGATACAGTTGATACTTTGACAGATACTTTGCGTATTTACGCAGAGATGATGCGAGGTGTTAGCGTTAAACCTGCAAATATGCGTGCGGCAGTTTTGCAAGGTTTTGCAACAGCAACAGACCTGGCTGATTATCTGGTTAAAAAAGGTTTACCTTTTCGCGATAGTCATGAGGTCGTTGCACGTGCTGTCCGACTGGCAGAAGAGCAGCAACGGGAATTAAGTGAGTTACCGCTGGATATATTACAGTCTTTCTCCGGCTTGATAGAAGAAGACGTTTATCAGGTACTTTCTCCTGAGGGCAGTCTTCTTGCCCGTAATCATATTGGCGGTACTGCGCCGGTTCAGGTACGCGCACAGGTTGCTCGCTGGCGTCAGTATTTGCAGGCGGTTTAGCGTTTGTTAAACCAGCTTAGCTGGTTATGAGGATATTAAAAAACGGGTCAGATATTTTTGTCTGATTTATATTATTGGATTTAAATTCAGATTATCTCCTCTGAATAATTTGTCAGGATCAAACAGCCGGTATGCAGTGCATACCGGCTTAAAGTATTAATTCAGATAATTATATTTTTTGGCTCTGAATACTATTGGTACAATTATTTTTATTGGTTTGTTTATATTTTTGATTTCTATTTGAATCTTAATACGATAGCTTATACTAATGAATTTTCCGTTTGAATCAAAATAGAAATCGCTTACCATTGGAAGAAATTGATATTCGAATTGATCTGAGTTATTTATAAAAAAATTATTTCTATCAGATAATGAAGCAGCTATATTCTTTACAGCAGCGTCTAACTCAGGTTTATATTTACTATCAGGATATGCTTTGTATAACCTTTCTTTTAATATCGTAGAAATATTCAGGTTATCAAGATATGTAGTATTATGTTTCAAACTTGCAATATTATCTGTATTCAGCTTGAGCTGATATTTTGCCTTTAGCCTTTTGCCGTACTTGTCAACATTTACCTTTTTGAAAGCATTGGGATTAATTGCTGCATAACTGTCATAAATATTTACTTTTTTGAAGACACCTCGATCGGCGGCGTAGCTATCAGATGTATAATCGGGTAAATTTTTTAATAAATCTGATACAGAGATATCAGATATGGTTTCCTGTGAAATTGGTGGTTGAATATCCTTGTTATTTATCATCCGTTTATTGTCAGGTATGGTATCTGATGCATGAGTAGATGATTTTGTATCTAGTGAGTTTTCAATTATATGGCTACATGAAGTAACTATTTCTACAACTGCGAATATTAAAAAACATTTTTTAAATTTCAGCCACATAGAAATTCCTTTAAATTAAGAAGAATTCTGACAATTAATAAAACATATTATCATTATTTATATAAATTTTGCTTATATAATTTATTATTATATTTAAGATCAACAGTAATTAGTCTTATATCATGGATAGCATTTAATCAGTTGGGTTTATTTCATAGAAATTTACGATTATGTCATAAGGAATTTTAGCAGCTGATACAATGAATGTATTCATATATCTTTTTATTTATTTTATTATTCAATATTAGGGTAAAAGTAGTTGCGTAGTCGGGCAAGCATATCCAGATCTGCTATTAAAGCACTACAATCTGCATAGCCATATTGCTGTAATAGCAGCGGATTTATCCAATTCAGACGATTATCCAGGCGTTTACAAAGTTCTGTTTCTAAACAGGTGTTGGTAAATTTTTCACTATTTTGCCATACATAGTTAATCAGTTCCTCGTCTTTAAAATGGAGTAAAGTTATTTTATTGTTAATCATTACTATGCCTCTCATATAACAGCGCTTATAAGATTATATTCTTTACTGTTCATAACTTTTTTCTTATTTTTTTCCTCGTTTGATTTCCTCATGTTTCTCTTTATTAAATACTGACTATCACAATTTTTCAGATGATTAAAAAAATTTGATACTGATAAAGGTAGTCAAAAAATTAACCTGCATGATAATCAATAATTTATCAATGTTTCTCCTTTGTAGACCTGCTTATGTGTTTTGGCAAATATACTATTTCATCATGCTTTTATTAATTAATAAATTAATATTTTTATGTATTTATTTAAATTCTTATTTATGTTTTAATCAAAATAAGGTAAGTGTATTAATTTTATTCAAATCTATTTTTATTATGTTCTCAGTACTTATAACGGTTGATTTTAGCCAGAAATGGTTATATCGATTGGTTCCCAATCATCACTATTTTTACAAGATAACCAACTAAGAGATGTGTCGCCGATGTTGTACTCATTTTCTTCAGTTGTAGAAATAACTACTCCATGGCTTTCAGAAAAAAATAAAACAATAAATCCATATTCCGGATCTCTGCGAGCTACCGGATATGTAATTCTCTCGCTTGAAGGTTTGACAATTTCCAACATAATTAGCTCCTTGAAAATATGATTAAGTGGTAGTAATAAAAAATTTGCTATTACCAAGTTCTAAAAACTGAAACATACTTATATGTGACAAATATGCTGTAGTTTTTAAACTCACTTTAATTCTGTTTTGGCTAAAGTCTATTTAGAAAATAATTAACAAATAAAATATACAAAAGTTATTTAACCTAAGTTTATGAAAAAGAGTAATTAGTTCCGTCATAAATTTCTTCCTTTTTAAAGTTTTGTTTAATGTTAAAGCCATTAGTTTCTTAACTTTTTCCATGTGTATATATTACAATTGTAATTAAATATTTGCAATCATTTTTGTGATAATTTAAGTGTAAATTTTATAATTATTTGATTATTATATGTTTTAAAGATTAATTTTGTGATTGAATGACGTAAAAAAAACCGCTATTGGATAGCGGTATGAATTTAGACTTTTAACCTCCTCGCCAGACCATCTTACCAAGCACTTTGAATTGATCATATGTTTCCTGTGTAACATGCATAGTTTCATAGTCACGATGATAGCTAATAATATCTATACCATTTTCTGTGTTGCGTAATTCTTTTATATATAATCTGTTTTTATAGATTATTGCATATACACCGCCATCTACAATTTCCAGATCATTTATGTTTAACAAAATTGTATCCATGTCATAGAGTAATGGCTCCATAGATTCGCCACGGACATACATTGCTTTAAGAGATGACTCATCAAGCCCCTTTCTTTGTAACCAGCTTTCTCTGAAAAGCAATTTATCTTGAGTATCACGAACTATCCAGGTTGCGTTACCCATACCTGCAGATAAACTAATATCATAATATGGAATCTTCACATATGCCCCAATACTGTTACTAATATTTTTGTCAGAATAACTACCAATTTCAGAGGATAACGGAACGACGCTTAAGTCCTTTACACCGTTTAATAAGTAATTCGGTGTGGTATCAAGAACCTCTGCAAGCTCTATGATTTTTTTGGTGCTTTTATTTCTGCCTGTTTCAATTTGAGCTATTGTACTTTGTGGAACGCCTGCCATTTTTGCTAATTTAGCCTGTGAAAGATTTTTACCCTCACGAAGCTTAGCCAGACGTTCGCCGAATGTGGTCATGGATCACTTTCTGAATAAAAGTCAAAATTTATCACATTTGTAATAATGCTTCAATAGCCTAATTTTATCATTTATTTAATATAAATTTATATAAAGATTTGTTTATAATTCATCATAAATGAGCGGTTATATTATATTTTAAAGTGTTATCGAATTTATTATAGGCTTCAGATTTGTTATCAAATATTGGCTTAATTATAATCCCATCACATTTTATTAAAAAATAGTAACAACTATGCTATATGCTACTATTAATATTTAGAGCTATATATTAACTAGTAAAGTATTAAGAGTTAATCAGAGCTAGTATGGTCATAATTACCAATAAAAAACGCTGCACAAATTTGCTATTAATAGTTCAATTCTTAAGTGATAATTGATTCATCCATTTTGCTATAAAAATAATATTTTGATTTTAAATATTTATTGTAAAATTAAAATTTATTAACACATAATAAGACGGAATTAATTTTACGCATTGTGCTGATTTATATTAAACTGATTTGCAGAAAATATGAATTTATATGAATAAAATTCATTTTAATTAATCTTGATTTTTTCAGATTGGTAGGGGATAATTTCCTTGGTTCCAAAATATCTAAGCTAGTAATAAATATTTTTCTATGTTTATTCATTTAATGCTATAAGTATTCAAAAATTAGCAATAAACAAGTCAAATTTTTAGATATATATTTTAAATTTTTCTATGACAACCCCGCAAATATAAAAGTTATCAGACATTTTAATAATCGGGTAGCGATTATTAAGTGGTTTCAAATAATGATAGCTACCCTCACTGATATACTGCTTAAACATGGCTTCGCTGTCATTTTCACGCACAATAACAAAACAGCCATTTTTTACAGAATGCTCTGGATCAACAATAATTCTGTCGCCTGTAGTAAATTCAGGTTCCATGCTATCACCTTTAACTTCAAGTGCAAATGCTTGGTTTCCAGGTTTGCGTAGTGTTGGTACCCAGATAATATTGCTTTCTGTTAGAGCATTTTTGTCCAGCTGTTTGTTAGCATCTACCCATGATAGTAAGGGCACTTTATAACCATTAAACAAAATTTCGTTAGTTTCAAATGAACCAATACCAAAATGCTCAGGTTGAACAACATCGGCAAAATATGAAACCAGCTTGTCAATATGTGTTTTATCTACACGACCAGTCTGGATCCAACTAGTTACTGAAGGCGGCTTGATTCCAAATGCACGAGCTACATCCGCTTTGCGGACGCCTTTGAGTTCAATCGCCGATTTAATTGCCTCACCTAATTTTTTACCAGTATACATAATTGACCCTTAGTTTATACCTAATCTTATTTAGTGATTATATAATTAGGCAATGAATTGCATTTTATTAGTTATTAACTTATTATTATGACAATTTTAATAGATAATTACTGCTTCTATTAATTATAATCAATTTTATTTAAGGCATAAGTAAAGATATATTTATTAAATTATATGATAATACAAATGCATAATTTAATTTATAAGGAATATCTATTATATAAAAAAGGAATCATATGATTTTACAAAAAAATATTTAACCAATATTAATCTGAGTGTATATTTTAAATATTAATTCCTAATTGAAAAATATAATAAATTAAACCATTTATTGTAAAATAAAATCAAATAGCATATTTATTAGATTAAGGTATATCTATGAAAGACTATAAATTTGAAGTAGATCTGGCGGAAAATGTATTGCGCGCTTATGAATATTGCATGAGAGACACAATCAAAAAAGGGCATTGCCGAAGTATAGAATGGAAATATCAGGCACATACACCGGAAAAAAAAGTTCAGCAGACACTTTATCCTACTTATCAGCCAGAAGTGTATGATATGGTAAAAGCATCTATGGGAAATCTGTTTTACAAAAATCGTGAAGCTTTTGCTTTATTATCCAGTAAATACTGTAAATTAAGTCCTTTATATAAACGTCAGAACCAAAATACAATCAAACGTAATCAGCGTAGACGTTATTCCAGTAAGGACTGGAATGAGTCAATTGAACAAAGTTTGTGGCTTTTTTGGCAAGAAATGAAAACACAATCAGATTTTAAAAAATATTTTCGGTTTTCTTCTTGACAATTAGTTTACAATGATTATAATACATTTATATTTTATAGGTATGCTTAACCTTAAACAGCTGATAATTAAAGTTCCCGAAAGGGAGCTTTTTTGCGTCTTGAGATAGCGTTTTCACTTCCTTTTGCTATTAAGTTAAATTTTTTATTTCGTTATTGAATGAGTAAAATTAAAGCAGGTTTATAGCTCAGCTTATATTTTATTTTTAAAGTAGTATCTAATTAATTATTTTATATTTAATTTTAGTTTAATATTTATATATTAATAAATTGAAATTGAATATTTATAAAATAGATTAAATATTTGTATTTTAAAATATAAGATATATAAATGTTGAAATTTTCAAATTGACAGTAATTCATAAAAGTCAATTTATTAATATTTTTTAGAATTTTATATTTATATATTAAGTCGAATGCACATTTCTAGTACTCGACTCAATATCTCATGAAAACATTTATTATAAATATTGAGGTTGTAATTAAAGAGTCTATAAGAAGCCTCCTCTGTAAATGATTTGGCCGATTAATTCAATATCATTTAATGATACAGATTTCATCTGGATATTCATAGAAGTTATAGCTTTTAAATGGTTATTTTAATAACCAATTAAGTTTATATTACCTTAAACTTACATAAAGTTAAAACAGCTAATCAACTTATTATATAGTTTGTAAATATATTTTATTAAATATTGGTTAATTTGTATAAGGTTAAAATTGAAAAACTAAAATTTAGATACATAGAATTTATTTTTAAAAAGGAAATACCTCAAAGGCTGCCACCTATGAGGTATTAAATAAACAAAACCCAAGACTAATTTAAGGAGTTTTGAATGGATAATGATATCACATTTGTTTCTTTTCATGGGAGTAGTTTGGCTACTGTCAAGGTCAAAAATACTATTTACGTTTGCATGAAATCCGTGGTGCAGGGGATTGGACTGGATTGGTCAACCCAGCATCGTAAATTAAAAGGCTGCTACCAAAAATATGGTTGTGGATTTTTATCTATACCAAACAAAAGTGGCACTAAAAAAATTCTGGTTATTCCGTTAAAAAAACTGACTAACTGGTTGCAAAGCATTAATCCGAAAAAAGTAAAAGACAGTTTGAAGGAATTGGTTGGGGTGTATCAGAATGAGTGTTCTCAAGCCATTCATTCACATTGGCGTAAATCAAGAGTAGCTAAAAAGCGTGGCCGACCTGGATTGGTTAAAGAAAATGGCGCTTCTGGATTGTTACCGGCACAGATTACCATGATCAAGACTTTGCACAAACAGCTGGTAATGTCTGTTGAACCTGAAAAACAGACTGAACTGGCTATGACATTATGGCAGGCTGTACGCACACGTTATGGTGTCAGCTATGAAAAAGTCCCATCATCTAAATTTATTGATGTAATTTGCCTTTTAAGCCGGGTTGCTGTTAAAAAAGTTAATTTTAACAGTAAGGAAGTTACTAAAAACTGTTCAGACGAAATTCATGTTTCGGTACAAAGTCTGGTAAATTTATATGAATCATTTGTTTGTTCTCAGAAAATGCGTTTGATGTATGAACATTTATTACCTGCTTTCCGTATCCTGGGTAGTAAATATGAATCTCAAATTCATGAATTTGGCTATGGTATGGATAGCATTTTTAATAAATGTCATAAAGCTTTCTTACCTTTATTTGAAAAAATACCGGACTCTCCTGCCAAGGAATCAGCACGTGAATACCTCGCTAAATTGATGTAAACATTCAGGCTGAAGAGGTATTTTAATTTTCACTGAGTATTAGCCATGCTCTATAAAATTAAAGGTATGGCTAATTTGTTGTTAAAGATATTTCGCAATATTACAAACGATTTAAATCAGAATTATGAATATAAAATATAGTTTTATATTATTTAATTGTATTTTAAATTTCATAAAAGATTAAAAATATATTGGAAGATATTTGTTTATATTTATGATTATAAATAGATATTTATAATCTATTGGTATTAAAGCCGGCTTTTAGCCGGTTTTTTTTGAGGATTTGATGGAAGATTTATGAAAAATGTGGAATTGGTATTTCAATTACTTTATTCACTGCTGGATTTAAGATTTTTACCAGATAAATTACAAAGATGGTTGTTTGATACTGGTACAAGAGTGATTACTGTTACCAGTGCGATGGTTATGATTGGTTTTGCTGGCATATTTATTTTGGGTGGCAGCGAAGTTTTTCATCTGAAACTATATAAAGGTTTTTTGCTATTGCATCCTTTAACACTGTCTGTGTTACTGATAGGTGTGGCTTTAACACAGCTGGTTATTGCAATATTTAAGTCTAATCGATGCAGTGTACTGTCTGGATATTTGCTGATTTTTTCAGCATTGATATGGGCTGTAATTTCAGCTACTTTCTGGGCCTCTTATCCACCATTAACAACCGGAATGACAACTTATCCTGTGCTGGCTGTGGTATGTGCTCTGGCAGGGAGAAATTTGATCAACTACGCTAAACGGATTGAAGATTCTAAATATAAAGGACGATAAAGTATGGAGTTTTTAAAAGATGCTTTTTCCGTCTGTATTTTATTTGCGCTGGTAGGTGGGCTGGCTGGTTCTTTACTGGTTACAGATTACAAACGCTATGGTTGGTTTATGACAATTTTATTTGTCTTGTTGGGAATGATTTTTGCTGCGGCAATAACTGATTATTTTTTCCCACAGAATCATCCATGGCTTTTTGCCGGAGTTGGTGTATTTGCAGGAATGTCAACTACATCGTTTCTTGATGCATTTAAAGCTGCTGCACCGAAACTGGCACAACGCATAATGAATATTGTTAGTAAAAAAGCAGAAGAGTTTATTGGCAGTGATAAATCAACAAAAGATTAAATATAAATATAAATCAAGCGGCCTTTGGGCTGCTTTTTTTGGGTGATAAATATGTATAAATTAAGTAACCGATCCTTACAGCGTTTGTATGGAGTCAATTGCAGCCTGGCCAACGTGGTAAAGCGGGCTATACAGATAACAAATCAGGATTTTATGATAACTGAAGGGGTGCGTTCGCGTGAGCAATGCTGTATTAATTATGGTAAGGGGCGAACGGCACAACAATGCAGCCAGAAAGGAATACCGGTAAAATATGCTCAGCCAAATTTAAGTAAGGTGACCTGGTTAAATAATCCTTATGCCAGTAAACATGTTACAGGCAAAGCTGTGGATCTGGTTCCATATCCTGTTGACTGGACTGATTTGAATAAATTCCGGACTATTGCGCTGGCAATGAAGCAAGCGGCTGCTGAACTTGGAGTGAAGATAATCTGGGGCGGAGACTGGAAAACCAGTAAGGATTATCCTCATTTTGAAATTTTATAAATATTTTTATAATTATAGCTATAATTTATCTGATTTAAATTATTTTTTTGCTTTTTTCAAGCTAAAAAGATCAGATTAAATCAGTTGATTAAAGTCTTTTATATATAAAAATGATTATAAAACGATATATTTTTCTGGTAACAGTATGTCTATTTTTGTTTAATAATATAATTTTGATTATTAGTTTATTGGATAAAAGTCTAGCAAAATTAATTATATAATTTATTTTTTAAATATTACCAATAATAATTTTTAATTAATTAAAAATTATTATTGACTAAATCATAAAATATGTTATAATTCTTAAAAATTAACAGGTATGCTTAACCTTAAACAGCTGATTACACAAGTTCCCGCAAGGGAGCTTTTTTGCATTTCAAAGAAATGAAACTTTATATTTATAATTTTTGACAGGTTGTAATATATAGATATTTAGAAATTAGAAAGAATTTGAAATAAAAATAGAAAGACTGGTGGAGGCGGGGGGAATCGAACCCCCGTCCGAAAGTCCTCTACAGAGCGATCTACATACTTAGTCTTGCCAACTTCGAATCTTATTCACAAACCGCCGACAGACAGGCTGTTTGTAAACCAGTTGCCATAAATCTTGTTTAATGCCAGACAACACGACATTAAACCAGCCAATGTAAATGTCGTTGCGGTGAGTTGCCTCACACGGCCCATTGGCGAACCGCTGCAACGTTTAGCCTTAAGCGGCTAAAGCGTAAGTTTCGTCGTTTGCGACTATATAAATTCAGTGTTTAACGGGAATCTGAGACCCCGGTATGCACGCATCTGCTTTGCAACCCCCGTCGAAACCAAGGTCGCCCCCAGATGGTCTGGCAATTATACTTTTTTTTGGTGATTTTGCATAGTTATCTATGCTACCGGTTCTTTTCCCAGAAAAATAATCTTCACTTCCGAAGAAAATGATAAATTATTATCAATTGAGGAGTTTAAAGAGCATGGAATTTGGGTTGGAGAATCACTTGCATGAATGTGTTGCTGTAGTCAAATATTTTGCAAAAGCACTACATGTTTGTTTTTGGAAAAAGGCACCAGGGTTAAAGGAAATAATTAATATTCAATATGTTACAGATATAGCAGCATTCAATAATAATGGTAAATTTTATGACCATACTGCAATTTATATTAGTCGAACAGCTGCCGCTATAAATGTTTATGATCAATGGAATAGCGTACCTTTACATTTTCGCTCAATCCAATTTAAGGGTCATGGCTACGTTTCTAATGATGGGGATCAATTTTATGTTATTGAATAATCAGAAAAATGCGATATTATTTTCAGTCTATTTTCTTGGACTAATTTCATTTAATTGCTATGCTCAGACACCTGTTGTGAGTTGTCCACCAACATTTTCTGACGGACATGGTATTCATAAACTTACTGAAGTCATGGTATATGATGGTCCAGTATGTATGAAAGCATCATTAGTACCTGAGTATAAAAAAAACAAAGAAGTATGGGTTCTAGATACATTAAGGGATCCATCAGTAGTTTGTGCGTATGAGAAAATCCCTCATTACATTGTTCTTAATGCGAAGGGGGCAGCTTATTGTGAAAGAACAACGGCACCAGTACAGGTAAAATGTATGCCATAGCACATTTAGTGCAAACAGTTAACTCATATCGTATGTTATTTGCCAGCTTTTTATGAAGTTACGGTACTGGCAATCTGATAATGCCAATTGATAGGATGAGTCTGTCTTATAAGAAAATAAAAAATCTATGATTTGTTTATTATTTCAGCTGCGGTAAGGCTAGCAGTAATTACTGTATACATCAGCTAATTTTTCTTTATTTTGATTGATATACAATTAAATGAATAGTTATTGATGTCCGATTATTAATCTATTTTGAAAATATGTGCTGTTACAGAAATAAGGATTATTAAGAAGAAACTGGTTGCGATAGAAGTAATAAATTATCAGTAATAAGGTCATTGTTTTATAATTTGCATTATTTTGTCTGCAATGAGTGCTGTTATGTATGATGTCAATACTAATGATGTACGTCATTTTTTTGCGGATGTATGGCGTAAACGTCAGCAGCCGCAGTTGCTGGATGCGCTGCAACAAAAAGCGTTAAGAATTATTACTGCACACACTGAATATGCACCTTATCTGGAAAATATCGAGCAGTATTTAACCCGGGTATGGCGGCCTGAAGAAGGAGAAACTAATCCGTTTCTGCATTTATCTTTACATTTGTCTGTACAGGAGCAGGTAGCGATAGATCAGCCTTTCGGGATTGCTGCTATTCATCAGCGTTTGTGTCAGCAGTATGCTGGCGACTGGGTAAAAGCGGAACACGATATGATAGAAGTTCTGGCTGAAACTTTATGGCAGGCGCAACGATATGGTCAGGGGCTGGATGTTAATGATTATATGACACGTTTACGCAGTCTGGTCGGATTGGGGCAGGAAGATGAGGCTCGTTTAAACCCTCATGAAATCGGAAAAATTTCTGATATACAAACATGAATTGCTCAGGCTTTGATTATGGTTTATTGTTTTGTACATTTGTATCAGTTACCCATATCGTTGCAATGGGATTGATACGGGTATTTATTTTCAATAATCTTAAATCAGGGGATGAATATGTCTTTCTGGGCAAGTAATGCAAATGCTTTGTTGCTATTATTGTTTGTGGCTTTGGGTATTATCGGGCATAACCCTTCTGTAACCATTTCTGCACTGATTATTTTGCTGGTGCAGCAAACGCCTTTGCTTAAATATGCGCCTGTACTGGAAAAATACGGTGTGCAACTGGGTATTATGTTACTTATGATAGGGGTACTGGCTCCTTTAATTACTGGTAAGGTTCAGCCCGCACAAATTGCAGCTTTGGTAACCAGTTGGAAAACCATGGCTGCGGTAGTGGTAGGTATAGTGGTGGCATGGTTGGGCGGACGCGGTGTTCATTTGATGCAGGTTAATCCGACCATTGTCACTGGTTTAATGATTGGCACTATTATTGGTGTGGCTTTTTTACGCGGAGTACCGGTCGGACCTCTGATTGCGGCAGGATTGTTATCGCTGATTTTATAGTAGCCGGATTGCGAAGTTCTTGCCAGAAAGATACGCTCTCGTTATAATGCGCGCAATTCCATTCTCACGGAGAGGTGGATGAGTGGTTGAAGTCGCACGCCTGGAAAGCGTGTATACGTGAATAGCGTATCGAGGGTTCGAATCCCTTCCTCTCCGCCAGATTTTAGATTAAATCCGCTTTGAAATAAGCGGATTTTTTTATGGGTATAAAAATTGCAATTATATATTTATTTAATATTGATAAATTAAGATCAATATTAATAATACTTATTTGCTAAATTGCGGTTTTCGCGTGATTTTATACTCATATTTATGGAGGTTGAAATTTAAATTACATAGCAGATAACTAAGAAAAAATCTTGCTACGTAATTTTAACTAAAACATCCGTTTGAATTTTTATAAAAGGATTGAATTATGGAGAATAAGCTGGACATGACTACCATTATAAATAGTGAAGAACAAAATGATTTTCCAAAACCGGATTTCGAAAATAATTCCACAGGTTATAAATATGGTTATTACAGTATATCTTACAATGATGGAGCCACATGGATACAGAATGGCTTTTGGTGGGCACCAATAAGTGGAAATTTTGCATTTCCTAAAGTTGGATCGTTACTTAAGCGAACAGATATTATTGATAAAAATCATAATATTATTTATTCAATTTGTGCAAAAGCAAACGAAAAAATTAGTGGTTTTGGTGGAGGATATCCCTTAACACAAGAATTTTATATTAACAATAAAGATAAGTTTGAACGTAATATTTGTTTATTATCTAAAGCTGAATGAAATTTAATTAGATGTTTTAAAATACAATAGTTTATTGTTGATATGCAAGCTGCCTTGAATTTATGGTAGCTTTTTTTAATTTTAAGATTTTTGATTAATTTTATTTAATATATATAAAACTAACTTTCAATAATTATTCATTGAACATAACTATTCATTATTTTTATATCAATTTAAATGAAATTAACGGGATGAATAGGGAAGATTGCTTAAATTTTGAAGCATGATCATTAAAGAAAGGTATGTCAATGGCTGTAACAAGGGCTCTTCTGAACCATATTCTGATACATATTCAGCAGGCTCTGCCGGATTATTCGGTACAGCTGATGCCAAATAATTTAAAGAATTATCAGTTTGTTCATTCGCTGGGTACGGTCTTAATCGGTTATCAGCGCAGTAAATTTAAAAAGCCGCGCAGTACGGATCTGATTGTACAGGAAAGGCATTTGCAATTGCGTTTTATTGTTTTTGCACGTGCTTTGGATGGTGAAAACGGTGTTCTGGATTTACTCGATTCTTTACGTCTGGCATTAGTGGGATTCCAGCCTGAACATTGCCAGCAAATCCGATTGTTGAGTGAGCGCTTTCTGGGTGAGGCCGACGGAGTCTGGCAATACCGGTTACGCGCTCGCACCGAGACACTTCAGGTGGAGCAGCGTCCGGTGATTAATCAGCAAAATTTGGTCAAGTCTATACCAACTCGTGGTGAGATTAAGGCCAGAGCTATTTCACATTCTGTAATTTCGAAGGAGTAAAAATCATCATGGCAGCAGCCTATTTGCATGGTGTTGAAACAATTCGTATTGATGGTGGCAGCAGCCCTGTCTATACCGTAGACGGGGCAATTACTGCAATTGTCGGTACCGGTATGTCTGGTCCGGTTAATGAGTTAACTGTATGTCAGACTGTTAAAGATTTCAGTCGGTTTGGTTTGCTGACTGGTGCAGGTTTCACTTTACCTGATGCGGCCAATATCTGGACTCGTTATCAGTCTGGTGTTGCTTATGTAGTGAATGTACTGGATCCGGATAAACATAAAACGGTCGTTGATTCTGAGTTACTGATTATTGACGGTGATACGCTGACTGCAAAAACAGCACATCCGGCTGTACAGGCAGGTTATACAGTTCTAGCTGGTAATCAGACATTATCAGAGGGTACTGACTATGCTTTGAATAATGAAACAGGTGAGCTGACTTTTGTTCAAATGCGTTCAGATGTATCTATTAGTTATACTTATCTTGATCCAAGTAAGGTAACTTCAAAGGATATTATCGGCGGTTACGAGGCAGCTACCGGTAAACGCAAAGGGATGGAACTGCTTACGGAAGGTTTTACCCGGCTGGGAGCAGATGCAAAAATTATTATTGTGCCTCAGTTTGATGCGGAAGCGACTGTGGCGGCAGCTATGGTTACTCTGGCTGATAAGCTTGAAGCTATTGCCTATATTGCTGCACCGAAAGGAACAACGCTTACTCAGGCTGTTCAGGGGCGCGGTTCACTCGGTAATATTAATTTTCAGACGTCTTCGGATCGGGCGCAATTATTTTATCCCTATGTTACCGGTACCAGTGGTGAGCTGGAAAGTCTGGCTACTCATGCGGCCGGTTTACGGATGCGAACTGATGTTGAACAGGGTTATTGGTTCAGTATTTCCAATCGTGAACTGTCCGGTGTAACGGGTATGGAGGTTTCGCTGACTGCACGTATTGATGATCCGCAGGCAGAAACCAATCGTCTGAATGAAAAGGGTATCACGACGGTATTTAATAGTTATGGTACTGGTTTCCGTTTATGGGGTAACCGTCTGGCCTGTTTCCCGGCAGTAACACATATTAAAAACTTTGAAACTGCACAGCGTACTGGTGATTTGATTAATGAATCAATTCGCCGTGCTCAGTTACAGTATATTGATTTGCCGATTGATGATGCGCTGATTGACAGCCTTCTGGGTACAGTGCGCACCTATCTGGGTACGCTGAAGAGTATTGTTGGTTTTAGTGTTAGCTTGGATTATGACTATGATCTGGCTGATGCTTTCAGTAAAGGGCAGGTACCAATTAAGTATGACTATACGCCTAAACTGCCTGCAGAACGTATCACTAATACCAGTGTGATGACCCGTACTTATCTGGCTAATTTGATTAGTAACCAGTCTGCCGCTTAGGAAAGAGTTATGACAGAATTTAATGCAATTTATAATGCCAATGTTTATGTTAATGGTAATAGTCAGTTAGGCCGTGCCAGTCAGTTTAAATTACCGGATATTTCTGTTGGTCAGACAGAAACTAAAGGTCTGGGTCTGGTGGGCTCAGTAAAACTGCCTAGCGGGATTGAGGCACTGGAAGGGGAAATCACCTGGAATAGTTTCTATCCGGATGTGTTTACAAAAGTATATAACCCTTTCAAAGCTTGTCAGTTAATGGTTCGTGCCAATGTGCAGGCATTTAATGCTTCTGGACTTGCAGCTGAGGCTCCGATGGTCGTGACTGTAATGGCAACTTTCAGCAAAAATCCGTTGGGAACTTATAAACCGAAAGAAAAAGCTGAATTCGCCAGCACTTTTCAGGCTACCGAAATTCATCAGACAGTAGCTGGTCGTGAAGTGTTGTATTACAACGCATTTACCAATCAGTACCGGGTAAATGGTGTGGATATGTTGGCGCAGATGCGTGCAAATATTGGTATGTAATTTTTATTTGTATTGATGTATTTGAATGCTCACTCTGATTACTGGAGTGAGCTTTTTTATGGTTGAAGTATTTTTATATGCTGAATTGATTCAGTAATTATTGATTAGTCGAGGAATAAATATGGCACAAACTGAAGCGCAAAATCTGCAAGAACAATTGGGTACAGGCAAAGTAATTAAACTGGCGGAACCACTGCAAACACCAAGTGGTGCGATAACGGAGCTGACATTGCGCCGGGTACGGGTTAAAGATTTTAAACGTGCTGCAGAACAGTATCCTGATAATGCAGTATTACAGGAAGCTCAGTGTCTGGCTATGGCATCTGGTCTGCAAAGTGAAGATTTTGATGAGTTGTCATGGGAGGACTACACGCAGGTGCGTCAGTTTTGTCTGGGTACTCACTGATTGGGATAGTTTTTATCAGGCAGCTGCGGATTTAGCGTGGTGGTTTGGTTTTTCTCCGGCAGATATTGATGAAATGTCTCTAGAGGAAATTTTGCAATGGCAGCAACAGGCTAACCGGCAGATTAAAGCCAAATACAGCAAACTATAACTGGTTGCTGTCTGAAGTAACTGTGCTGTTAACTTGTTGTAAGCTTATAAGCGTGGTTATGAAGTGATAATAAGTTGACAGTCACAGTAATCGAAACAACAAATAATATAAATAAGTAGATTCCAATACAGTTAGGTAATTGGAGAAAAATATATTGGTGCCGTTATGGATAATGGATTCGTTTCTGATTTTGGTGAGGTGCACCGTTCTGTAAAGGCTTTTGGCTTTGCTATCAGTACAGCGACCCGGCATGTTGAGGAGATGGGAAAAGCTTTACAAGGTTTACATGGACAAATTCGCTCTATTGATAGTTTTTCAGCAGCGACGGCTAAAGCGGGTAATGCTCAGGATAAATTAACTCAGGCAATTGAAAGACAAAATAAGGTTCTGGAGCAACGCACTAAAATCGGTAGTGAATTAAGCAAAACTAAGAGCACGCTGCAAGCTTTGATGAAACCAGTTGAAAAGTCTGTAAAAATTTATATGGAGCGCGAAACATCTGAAACCGGGCTGAAGCAGGCTATGATGCAAAATGATAGCAGATTAGGCGGATTTGATCAGATTAATGCCCGAACAGCACAGCTAAGCCTTGAGCAGCGGGGAAATAAAAATGATTTTACCAGTCTTGCCACTAATATGAAGATGGCTAATATGTCTGATGATTCGCTACTTCAGGGAGGTATGAAGTCAATAGCCAGTTTTAATGCATTATTCGGTAAAAAAATTGAGGATATTTCTGTTGCCAATGGGCTGATGCAAACTTATAAGCTGAAAGATACTGAATTATCAGCCGGTCTGGATGCTGTACAGAAAATGGCTTATTCGACCGGAATGAGTTTGGAAGATATAGAAAAATTTCAAAGTGCTATGGCCTCTCCTCTGCAAAGGCTTCATCTGACCGGTTTACAGAACCAGCAAAAAATATATGCTTTAGAAGGTATGGCAATACAAGGCGGTATCAGTAAAGCTGTGGCCGCAGATGGGATGGAAGAATTTCTGAATAGGCTGGCTCAGGGGCCTAAAGCTATGCATCTGGCTACGTCAGCTATGAATGCGGAAATGCGCCAGATGATGCAGAAATCCGGTGTAAAGTTTGATTTATTTAATAAAGACGGTTCACTTAAAGACATGCGTGTGGTTATTAGTGAGCTGGAAACGAACTTTAAAGCTGTTAAAACTAAGTATGGTGAACGCGCTGCACTGAATATGATGGATGCTGTGTTTGGCGGGAAGGGCGGACAAGTTGCTTCAGCCGCTGCTAAAGGTGGTCATTCCGGTTATCAGGCCATGCAAACTAAAATAAATCAGCAGCCTTCTCTTGATCAGCGAGCAGAGCTGCAGACAAATACGCTGGCTGTCAGTATGGAAAATCTGCAAAATTCGGTTGCTGAAGTCGGGAATGCTTTTGGTGCTATTCTTGCACCGGAGATTAATACTTTCGCTCAGGTGGCTAAAGATGTGCTGCTTAATACTGTATTGCCTTTTATTCAGAAACATCCGACGCTGATTAAATCTGTAGTGGCTTTTGGTATTGGAATGGCAGGCTTACGGATGGTATTACTGACTGTTCGTTATGCGATTACTATGGTTACCGGTCCGCTGGCTGTTCTGCGTACTATTTTTGCCCGTTTTCAGGTGGCACGTGAGCTTAAGCAAAGTGGTTCTGTATTTAAGCGTCTTCGAACTGCAATTTCCTCAGTAGGAAAATCTGCAGGTTCATTGCGTCAGAAACTGATGTCTTTTGGCAGTAAGCTGTCCGGCATTGGAAAAAAGTTTGCTGTTTTTAGTAAAGGTCGTGCTGCATTAGGTTTATTGAAAAAAGCATTTGGTGCAATTGGTCGTGCAGCAATGGCTCCCATCAAAAAAATTGTGCAGTCTTTTGGTCTGATTTCTAAGGCGGTGAAACCTCTGTTTTCGGTTTTTTCGAATTTAGGGAAGGGGTTTAGTGTTTTAGGTAAAGGCAGGTTTGTACTTAATTTGCTGCGTCAGGGAATTATGGCAGTAGGCCGAGCCTTCTTGATGTCACCGATAGGCTGGGTTGCGCTGGCAATTGGTGTGGCCGCCTTATTGATTTATAAATATTGGCAGCCAATCAAGAAATTCTTTATTGGTTTATGGGATACGGTTAAGACCAAATTTGAAGCCGGTATGAATTTTTTCAGAGAATTACCTGCTAAATTCAGTGAATTCGGGCGCAATATTATTGATAGTCTGGTCCGAAGCTTTACTGAAGGTATCAGTAAAGCTGTTAATGCTGTAGGTGAGTTTGCCAGTAAAATTATTAATAAGGCTAAATCAGTATTGGGTATTAATTCCCCCAGCCGGGTATTTAAAAGTATAGGCAGCTCGCTGATGGAGGGAATGCATCTGGGAGTTGATCTTGGGGCGGATAAACCTGTTTCGGCGATAGGTCAGGTAGCTGAGCGTTTACAGCAGAAATTTAAAGCCGGTTCCGGAAAGCTGACTGCACAGTTAAATGAAAAAATGCAGCTAAATGCAGCAGAGTTTGCACAGAAGCGTTATCCGGCCGGACATGATTCAAGTGCTGTAACCATTAATTTTAATCCAACAATTCAGGTTAATGGTAATGCTGACCGTTCAGTCATTCAGCAGGCGCTTGCACTGAGCCAGCGTGAATTTGAACATATGTACCGGCGCATGATGCAGGCAAAAGAGTTGAGGAGTTACTGATGTATGCAATGCTAGGGGATATTCGCTTTGAAGTGCTGGATAGTTTCACCAGTTATGAAGAAACGCACAGTGCTGTTTTTGCCAAACATGATGTATTGGCCGGGCGACCGCGCCTGCAGGCTACCGGTAATGATTTGACTACGATACGTTTTGGTATGCTGCTGCATTGGAAACTGGCTAATCCGGATAATGCCTATAATGCGCTGATTAGTGCTAAAGAAGCGCAGCAGGCGCTGGCACTGGTGTTCGGTTCCGGGCGGTTTGCGGGCTGGTTTGTGATACAGCAATTAAGCAGTACAACTTTGATCCAGGATGCTAAAGGGCGTACGGCGGCGCGCGAAATTAGTGTTGAATTGCTTGAATTTGTTGGTGATCCGAATAATCCGTTACCAACACCGGGAATCATGACCGGACAGAATCCGTTGCTTGCTCTTTTACCGGAGTCGGTTAAAGGCGCGGTTAATAAAGTTTCCGCAGCGGTTCAGACTGGTGTGCGTATTTATCATTCTGTTGAACAGAATATTACTGATATTCAGAACCTGATTACGCGCGCGCGTACTGTTCAGCATAATACTGCGGGCTGGATGGGGTTGATTGCAGATGTATTGTCTATAGGTGGTCAGACTCTGGATAAACTGAATACTTTACCTGAGATTGGTGAATGGTTCGGAAATCTGGCCGGAGCAGCAGATTTTCTGTCTTACACAGGTCAGGCAGCCTGTCAGCTGCAAACATGTATTAATTTAATACAAACCGGTTACGATAGCGGAGAGTGGGGCGACTGGCTGAATACCAGTGAACAAGTGTTAG
This sequence comes from Snodgrassella sp. W8158, assembly GCF_016100435.1. NCBI lineage: Bacteria > Pseudomonadati > Pseudomonadota > Betaproteobacteria > Neisseriales > Neisseriaceae > Snodgrassella > Snodgrassella sp. W8158. The sequence continues at coordinate 510,108 of NZ_JACFSM010000002.1, forward strand.
CAACGGTAGAAGACAGTATTGGAAATGCAACTGCAGGTACCCAGTCATTGACGGCATGGCTGGCTGCAAGAAAAGATGAGGTCTGATTATGGTTGATTCAGTCTTGCAATATCAGACCAGTGAAGGGGATCGCTGGGATTTGATTGCACATAAATACTATGGTGATGCCACGATGATTGACAGGCTGATTGCGGCCAACCCGCATTTAGCGCTGGCTGAACAGTTTACGGCAAATCTGACTGTACTGATTCCGGTTATCCGGTCTGATACTCATGCTGCTCAAGAGGATATGCCACCATGGATGCGGTAAATATGCTAAAAGGATTATCAGGCTTAAGCAAAACACATCCGGTTACTATGCCGGATTTCACTATCGAATACGAAAAAAAAGACATTACATTAGCAATTAAGCCTTATCTTATCAGCATTAGTTATACGGATTATCTGGGGGAGCAATCAGATGAGCTTTCTGTGTCGTTTGAAGATACAGATGGCAGATGGTTGCGTAACTGGTATCCTGAACAGGGTGATTTGCTGTCGTTTTCTCTGGGTGATCAGTTTACCGGTCTGGTGAATCTTGGTAGTTTTGAGATTGCGGATATCGATTATGCATTTAAACCAAATGTGATTACTCTGAAAGCGCTTTCAACTGGCATTACTTCGGCCAGCCGGACTTTACAGCCTAAGGCGTATGAAAAAACCACTCTGGAAAAAATTGTACAGACAGTAGCCGCACGATTACAACTGGTGGTTAAAAATCCGATTGCCAAGCTGGAAATTGAACGTATCACACAGTATCAGGAAAGTGATGTTGAATTTCTGGCGCGACTAGCAAAACAGTTTGGCTATACTTTTAAAATTGTTGATAAGACTCTGGCTTTTATTGCCAATACGGAATTAACTGCACAGGAACCGGTACTGGTGTTGCTGCCAGAAGATATTGAGTCAGCCAGTTTTCGCGATCAGATCAAAGGCGTTCCTAATGAAGTGGTTGCTTCAGGCTACGACCCTAAGGCTAAACAAGTACGTACGGTTAAGCGTAAAGGACAGCCGTTACGCCCGCAAAGTAAACAGGGTGCAAGCGGTGACCAGCTGAAAATTGTGGCTAATAAAGGGGAATCACAGCAGCAATTAGCTGCACGTGCAGATGCTGCATTGGCCGATGCACGCAAGTGTCAGGTAACCGGCACTCTGGATCTTTTTGGTAATGTCAAGCTGGTAGCCGGTCAGATTATTCGTCTGAGCGGTTATGGCAAAATGTCGGGAAATTACCAGATTAAGCAGGCAAGCCATAATTTGGGCCGCAGTTCAGGTTATGTAACGTCTCTGGAAATAAATATGATTGAATATATTGCTGATAACGCAGATGGTGATAAACATGCAGAAACTGTATGAATTCGGTGCGACTTTACAGTTTGGTATTATTGAATCCATAGATGCCGGACGGCATATGCTTAAAGTCAGTTTACCGGCATTAGAAAATATTCAGACTGACTGGCTGCCAATGCTGACTGCTGCTGCAGGCGGAAACAGTTTTTATTCACTGCCTGACAGAGGGGAGCTAGTCGCCTGTATTCTGGATGCACGGGGAGAAAATGGTGTGGTTTTGGGAGCCTTATACAATCAGGCTGATAGCACACCGGTAAATAATAATAATGTCTGGATGAAAAAATTCAGTAATGGTACGGTGATCAGCCATAATCGCAATAGTGGTGAAGTATGTGTTCAGACTGGTGGAGCAGTAATTGTAGAAGCAGATACGGTACTGGTTAAAGCAGGTGATATTACTCTTGATGCACCTACTACTACTGCTACCGGCAGCTTACTGGTACAGGGGCAACTGACCTATCAGGGCGGAATGGCCGGTTCCGGCGGTGGTGGTACGGCAGCCTCAATAACCGGCACAATTAAGGTTGAAAACGGAGATGTGGTAGCCGATGGTAAAAGTCTTAAGAGTCATACTCATCCTGATCTGACTTCAGGTGGAAATACGGGCAAACCAAACTGATAATCAGCGAAACGCTCTGCTAATTCTTATTTTTTATATCCCTGTTCATTCTGACAGGGATTTTTTATTTTTGGAAAACCGCTATGACCATAACACCGCTTACCCGCCACTGGCAGCTAGCGCCACTGGATAGTGGCTGCGATATTGTTACCGGTATTGATGATATTAATCAATGTATTTTGAATATTTTAATAACCCGTAAAGGGACAGATGTAACCCGGCCGACTTTTGGTTCAGACCATCTGGACTATCTGGATACACCAGAAGATGTCTTTATTCCGGGAGTAACGCGTGAGGTGATTCTCGCTATTCAAACCTGGGAAAAGCGTGTGGTAGTGGAGCAAGTCTCTTTTACTGGTCACGCACCTGAACTGACGATAACTGTTCATTGGCGGATCGCAGAAGAGGTAGCCGGTGAAATTTATCAAACAAATATTGGGTTGGTACAAAAATGACAGATTTAACTAAGCTTTCACGAACAGATGTAAAAATAGTTGAGGACGATCTGGCAACGATTCTGGCCGATACCATAAATGATTATCAGAATCGTACCGGCAAAACACTACAGCCGGCGCATATTGAACGCTTACTGATTAATACTTACGCCTATCGTGAAGCATTAACACGTCAACAGGTAAATGAGGCTTACAGGCAGCAGCATGTTCGTTTTGCTACCGGCCTGATGCTGGATTTATGTGGTGATGATGTTAACACTCCGCGATTACAGGCCCAGCCGGCACAAACAACACTTCGCTTTCAGGCTGTACTAAAAGGTAAAGAGCAGATTGTGATCCCGAAAGAAACCAGAGTTACAGTGGACTCGCTGATATTTACTACTACAGTAGCAGGTATGCTTACCGCAACCACTCCCAGCATTGAGCTCAATGCTGTCTGTCAGGCAACGGGAATCATAGGAAATGGCTGGTCACCAGGCCAGATAAACACTTTAGCTGATCATTTGACCGATATTACTGAAATTAAGGTCAGCAATGTCACGACATCAAGTGGCGGAGTAGATGTTGAAAGCGATGATGCTTATCGGGTACGTATTCTGCTTGCTCCTGAATCATTTTCAGTTGCCGGACCTGTAGGAGCCTATGAATATTTTGCCAGACAGGTAAGTCAGGACATCATTGATGTCTATGTAAGCAATGATACTGATAAACAAGGTAAACCCTTGGGGGGTGTTGTTGCAGTGAATTTGCTTACAAAAACCGGCTTGCCTTCAGCAGAACTAGTTAATCAGGTTCAGTCAGCTTTGTCTGATGAGCGGGTACGCCCACTATGTGATCAGGTAATTGTACGGGCTCCTAAAACTTTTACTTATCAGGTAAATGCAATATTAACTTTGTATATAGGAACTGACGCACGAGCTGTACTTGCAGCAGCCCGAACTGCCTGGCAGCAATATCAGATTAGTCAGGAGCAACGACTCGGAGTAGATGTAGTCCCTTTAGTTATACAGTCATTATTAAAAGTTAATGGTGTTTATAACGTTGCCACACCGGATTTAGCGTTGACTAAGATTGCTGCTGATACATGGGCACACTGTACTGATCTGACCCTGAGCATAGCAGAGGAGGCAGTGGATGGCTAGGCTGACATATGCAGAAGTGATTGAGCGTGATCAGCGTATGCGGGCACTGGCTGCTCTGGGATTACGTCTTGATTTGGTGTCTACACCACAGCTTATGCCTCGGCTAGTAGAACTGGTATTGACCGATCATCTTGAACTTCTGGCTGAAAGCCATTGTATTCTCGGAGTAAACGGATACTGGCTGGCAGAAAGCGATCAAGCTAAAAGGCAATTGATTAAAGGTGCATACGAGCTTCACCGTAACAAGGGAACACCCTGGTCGTTACGGGAGATTGTCCGCCGCCTTGGCTTTGGTGAAATAACGATTATTGAAGGGCTCAATCACCAGAGGCACAACGGTAATATTCAGCGCGATGGTATCTATGTACACGGACATAATAGTTACTGGGCGCATTACCGTATTTTACTGAATCACCCGATTACCAATCAACAGGCAGCTTTATTACGTCAAACTCTGGCTGCTTTTGCTCCGGCACGCTGTGTGCTTTCCAGTCTCGATTATACTGCTGTACCACTACAGCATAACGGAAAGGCACAGCGGGATGGCTCATTTAACAAAGGAACTGCTTAATGGCAAATTTAAAAGAATCTTCGTTCTGGGAAGAAGGTATTTATCAATGGGAAACATCCGATCCGGTATTGGGTGGTGAAAATGGTATCGATAATGTACCGACACGACAGTTAGCCAATCGAACCAAATGGCTCAAAGACAATAAACTGGATAAATCAGCTACAGCTGCCAGCGCAGATTTGGCCAAAAAAGCACAGGTAGCTGACAAACTTAGCAAAGCCAGAAATGTGGGTGGGGTCGCATTTGATGGTTCAGCAGATATTGATTTACCCGGAGTAAATAAGCCCGGAAATCAGAATACTTCCGGAAATGCGGCTACAGCCTCGTATGCAGCTCAGATAGCAGCCAGAAAAATTGGTGGTGTTATATTTAATGCCAAAACAGATATAAATTTACCGGGTGTCAATATTAAGGGTAATCAGGATACATCGGGTAATGCTGCTACTGCTACCAGATTACAAACAATATGTACAATAAATGGTGTGCCATTTGATGGTAGTGCAGATATTAATGCCACGCCAGCTGGAGCTGTTCAGTTTTTCGCCATGGAAACAGCACCTGTTGGCTGGCTAAAAGCTAATGGAACTGCATTGTCTCGAACGGTATATGCAAATTTATTTGCTGCCATTGGAACGATATTTGGAGCAGGTGATGGTAAAACGACGTTTAATTTGCCTGATTTAAGAGGTTATTTTCTTAGGGCATGGGATGATGGAAACAATATTGATTCTGAAAGAGTATTTGGTAGTAAACAAAGTGATGCAATCAGAAATATTACAGGCATCTGTAGTGGAGCCGGAGGTGTAAGTTTTGATACACTTACTGGCGCTTTCTACGATGTAGGCACTCGTTATTCAGCAAACACTAATTTGATGGACAAAAATAACAAGACTGATGATTTTGGTTTTGATGCTAGTAGAGTAGTACCTACCGCAAACGAAAATCGTCCAAAAAATATCGCATTATTAGCCTGCATTAAAATTTAAGGAATGAAAATGGAAATACAAGCAAAAACTATTCCTGTATGCCAGTTAGACGAAAATAATTATTTTGTTGGAATAACTATCGCTGACTTAGACCCTCTGGCAAATAATGGTCATTATTTAATTCCCGCATTATGTATTCAGACTGAACAGCCGGAATTCAAACATGGATTTGTTGCTCAATGGACGGGTAAAACATGGAAGTATATTGAAGATCATCGCGGAGAAACCGTTTATAGTAAGAAAACCGGAGAAATGGTGGTAATCAATGAATTGGGCGTATTGCCAGCTACTGTAACTACAATACCTTGTCCTGATATTTACCATCAATGGTCTGATAAAACAAATAGCTGGATAGAAAAAGCCGATGCTGAACAGTTACGCTTGCAGGATAAACGTAACAATGCCGGTTCATTATCCCGCACACAAATGCTTTCTCAATTGGAAATCACTCTGGGGAAAAATAAAGAAGCATTAGTGAAAGATGCAGAAGATGTGTTAAAGGGAATTGATTTAATCAAGATTCGCAATTACATTCTGGAAACTCAGTTTTTTGCTTTAAACGATGATAACTGGTGGAAATATTTAACTGATGTTTTGCAACTGGGTGAAAAGCAAATATTTGATATATGGCATGAAGCCAGTAATATTTAATTGAATTATTTTTAATAATTTAATCTATAGCTTTGTAATAAGTTCATAGTTATTAATAGCTACGAAATATTATCAAATTTATTAAATAAATTGTTTTTTTGTTATTTTAATAATTAATTAATAATTCTATTAATACTTACTAATTTTCAATTATTACAGAATATTGATTGTTGGCGGAATGAATAACCACAATCAATATCCTGTATTTCTTTTTATCTGATACCAATTTGTTCAAACTTTAAATTTATAAAATAAATTATTTTGATATTTAGGTATCCGATTTGTCTTTATTATGTTTATATAATATTGATTGCTTAAAATTAATATCATTTAGTCATTTTCTTTTTGTTTTTCCGGAGATTCTTATCAGCGGCGCGCCAGCACTGCTGTAGACAGATAATCCTTAATTCCGCTGCTAATTGAGTTTGCAACTTTTTTTCTGAAATCGCTGTTAGATAGTAAGCGTTCTTCAGTCGGATTGGAAATAAAAGCTGTTTCAACCAGAATTGATGGGATATCCGGTGCTTTCAGGACGGCAAAATTTGCCTGGTCGACACTGCCTTTATGCAGGTTGTTGATTTTGGCCAGTTGATTCAGTACGTCTTTACCGAGTTTCAGACTATCATTGATGGTAGCTGTCTGAGTCAGATCAAATAGTGTGTTGTTGACATTTTTATCAGTTGAATAGTTTACCCCGCCAATCGAATCAGCTGCATTCTGGGTTTGTGCCAGATATTTGGCTGCTGCACTGGTGGCGCCTTTAGGATTAAGTGCATACACACCAGTACCTTTTGCCGACGGATTGGTAAATGCATCTGCATGAATGGAAACAAAAACATCTGCTCTGAGTTTACGCGCTTTGGCTACGCGTACACCCAATGGGATAAAAATATCTTCGTTTCGGGTCATATAAGTTTTATAACCATACGAATCCAATATTTTTTTTACTTCACGCCCTATGGCGAGTACTACATCTTTTTCACGCAGACCGGAAGGACCTGTGGCTCCGGGATCTTCACCACCATGTCCGGGATCAATCATGATTACAGGCTGACGATTCAGTTTATTTGGCGTACCTGATGGTTGAGGAGGCTGCTGAGTTACTGGAGGTTTATTTTCAGGCAGTTTTTTTACCGGAGGTGTGGAGGCTGTAGCCTGAGGACGAGTAGTGCCGTCACTATTTACTTTACCGTGACTGTAATCCTGTAATAGAGCCATTAACGGATCGTTTTTTTCCTGTTCCATGGCTACGGTGGCGGTAGGATATAAATCCACTACCAGTCTGTTTTTAAAGTTGGCAACCGGAGCAAGCGAAAATACCTGAGGGTTAACGGTGGTTTTCAAATCCATCACGATACGGATAGTTTCAGGATTAAATTGTCCGACGCGGACACTGGCAATATAGGGATCCATTGGGAGAACTTTATTGCTCAGTTCACGTAAAAACTGATTGGTGGCTGACCCCTGAATATCAATAACCAGACGGTCAGGATTCTTTAGCTGAAAATATTTAAACTGGATGGGTGTTGTGGATTCTAATGTCATCCTGGTATAGGCTGTGGCCGGCCAGATGCGTGAAGCCACAATATCAGCCCCTGTCTGGGCTGCGCGTGCAAATGGAGTCAGGCTGATTAAAAGCGTGCCGGTAGATGCAATTAATAATTTCCGGCGGCTGATGTGGTTGGACATAGTTTATTCTGTAATTTTATTTAATGTTTTTGTTCCGTTTGTAGTAACGGCATTTATCTGTACTGTGCGGCCACTACCATTGATGGTGATGTTCAGGATAATGTCTGCCGGAGGTGCCAAATCACCGCCGAGCTGTGGCCATTCAATCAAAATAATGCTGTCTGCTGTAATCAGTTCATCAAGCCCTGCATCCAGCCATTCTTCCGGATTTTGAAAACGGTATAAATCAAAATGATGCAGGTTAAAGCTTTTAAACGGGTAGGTTTCAACTATATTGTAGGTTGGGCTTTTAACTGCACCGTTGTAACCAAGAGCGTTGAGTAAGCCTCTGGTAAAGGTTGTTTTGCCCGCACCCAGATCACCTTCCAGCCAGATAATCAGAGGAGGGCTGATAAGCTGTGCAAAACGTTCGCCCAGTTTCAGGGTATCGTTTTCATCAGCCAGAAAAATTTCACGGACTTCAGTGGCAGACATGGTGTTTTTAATTAATCAAAACGGGGTTATTATGCGATAAAGTTTGTAATAACGAAAGTAATAAAATTCAGTCTGTCTGTCTTGTTTCCGGATTCAGGCTTCTTTTATGTACATTTGTTGTGTACTGAGCTATGAGTATATTTCCGGGTCAATGCTATAATCACAATAATGACTGATATTCGATTAATTCAGTTTATGCTGAACTGAGTTGTCATGGTCAATAATGAAGAGACAAATGACTGCAATACAACAACCTATAGGTGTATTTGATTCCGGGGTGGGCGGCCTGACAGTGGTTCGCGCATTGATGGAACGGCTCCCTAATGAAAATATTATTTATTTTGGTGATACGGCGCGTGTTCCGTATGGTATGAAATCCAGACATACAATTGAGGTTTATACTGAACAGATTGTATCTTTTCTGCTTGAGCATGATGTTAAGGCGCTGGTTGTGGCCTGTAATACTATAGCTGCGGTGGCAAGAGAAAAAGTAAGGCAGCTTGCAGGCACAATGCCGGTTCTGGATGTAATTGCCGCAGGTGCACAGGCTGCTCTGGAAACCACTCAGAATAATCACATTGGTGTAATAGCCACCAGTACTACTGTTAACAGTAATGCTTATGCCCGGGCGATTCATAATCAGAATGCACAAACGCGTGTTTTTTCACAGGCCTGTCCGTTGCTGGTGCCGCTGGTGGAAGAAGGATGGCTGGATCATGAAGTTACCCGCTTGACCGCACGTGAGTATCTGAAGCCGATTCTGGCAGAAGAAGTGGATACGCTGGTTTTGGGATGTACTCATTATCCGTTATTGAAGCCTTTAATCCGTCAGGAGGCTCCTGATCTGAAATTAGTTGATTCAGCGATTACGACTGCTGAAGCCACTGCATTGGCACTGGAACAGCATAATCTGATTAATCCTGATCATTCAGGTGCGCAATACCGGTTTTATGTCAGTGATATTCCGCTACGTTTCCAGACAATTGGTGAGCGATTTCTGGGGCGAAGTCTGGAGCAGCTGGAAATGGTTTCTTTGGGCTAGGTATTTTGGTTGACAGGTGAGAGATGAGCGCTAAAAAAAGAATTGTGATTCTGATTTCCGGTCGCGGCAGCAATATGCAGGCTCTTGCAGAAGCTGATATTGCGCAGGCAGAAATTGTGGCAGTAATCAGTAATCAGGCTGATGCAGCCGGTTTACTGTGGGCTGCGCAACACGGGCTGACAACAGAGGCAATCAGCCATCATGATTATCCAGGCCGTGAAGCATTTGATGCGGCATTGATAAAGCATATTGATGCTTATCAGCCTGATTTGGTGGTACTGGCTGGCTTTATGCGCATTTTAACACCTGAGTTTTGCAAACATTATACGGACAGGTTAATTAATATTCATCCGTCATTATTACCCGCTTTTACCGGACTGCATACTCATCAGCGTGCACTGGATAGTGGCTGCCGGGTTGCAGGCTGTACTATTCATTTTGTCACTGCCGAGCTGGATTGCGGTCCGATTATAGCCCAGGGTGTAGTACCTGTTCTGAACGGGGATACAGCCGATACTCTGGCACAGCGGGTATTAAAGATTGAGCATCAGCTTTTACCAAAAGCAGTGGCTGATTTTGTTGCTGGAAATCTGGTAGTTGAAGGTAACAGAGTTAAAAATCTTGCTGATGCTGTTACGGATAATGTGGCCTGCCTGAAAAACTGAGATGTTATGAGAAAAATATGAAGTTAAAAGTATATTCAGGTTTGTTGTTTGTCTGGATAAATTTGCTGTTTATACCTATGGCACAGGCAGCAGACCTGCCTAAGCAGGCACAATTGCAGTTTGTCGACAGTTATGGTTTGCCGGTAAATATGGATTTTGTGCAAAAGGATGGTCAGTATCAGATTAATACGCAAATTAATTTGATTTTTTACCAAATGCAGTTTGTTTCGTCCGGAATTGTAAAAGACTCAGTTTTAAATCCGCTTTCCTACACTGACAGCCGCTTTGGCAAACCATATGCTCAGGCACGTTTTTCTGGGCATGAGGTTGACTATGGTAAGGTTTCTGAAGCAGTTAAACATATGTCGGTGAACGGGCCGGTATATGATATGTTTGCTCTTGGCTGGCAGCTGGGCTTTAATCAAGGTAAATTGCCCGTAAATACTTATCTGACTAATGGTAAAAAAGTGTACCAACTGGATGCAGTTAACAGCCGTGGTAGTGATCAGCTGATGTTAAACGGACAGCAAATTGAGATTAGACAGTACAGTATCAGTCGTGGCGATGATGTAGTGGAATATGCATTCGCTCCCCAGCTTGAAAATATTCCGGTACGGATTAGCTATGTGGACAATGGTAAAGTATATACATTGCAACTGAAAGGCGGCCGGATTAACGGGAAGGTTTTTTAAGAAATTATGATAAATGCACAACAACTTGATTTAACTACTTCTGCGCTGGCACAGGTGTTAACATTCAGACAGCCTGCAGATGTTGTGCTCTCAGCTTTTTTCCGGCGTGAGCGCAAGCTGGGTATGCGTGACCGGCAGGAAATAGCTGAAACTGTGTTTGCTACTATCCGCCATTTGCAGAAAATCCAGAAGATGCTGCCAAAACCGCATCAAAAACCACGTCGGGCAGCTTTGGCTGCATTGGTTTTAGGGCAGGGAATAAGCGTACACGGTGTAGAATCACTTTGTGACACTGAAGAAAAGCAGTGGCTGATTGATGTTAAAGAGCAAAAGTCTGCTTTTGCTTCCGATCTGACAACAGCTGCTGAGCTGCCTCAATGGTTAATTGAGTGTTTGCAACAGCAGGGCTGGGATGATAATCAGATTGCTACTTACGGTCGCAGTGTTATGCAGCCGGCGCCGCTGGATGTACGGGTAAATACTCAGAAAGGCAAACGTGATAAGATTCTGTCTGCGTTACAGGCAGAAGGATTGCGTGCTGAAGCTACGCCTTTTTCGCCATGGGGAATCCGGCTATTTGATAAACCGGCTTTAAACAAGCATCCGCTGTTTTTAGACGGCGTGCTGGAAGTTCAGGATGAAGGCAGTCAGCTGCTGGCGTTGATAACAGGCGTTAAACGCGGTCAGATTGCTGTCGATTTTTGTGCCGGAGCCGGTGGTAAAACACTGGCGATGGGGGCAATGATGGCTGGCAGTGGCCGGCTGTATGCTTTTGATGTGGCTGAAAAACGTTTGGCTAATATGAAGCCGAGAATGGTTCGGGCAGGCCTCACTAATATTCATCCGCAGCGGATTGATAATGAGCATGATGCCCGTATTGCCAGATTAAAGCATAAGGCAGATTGTGTGCTAGTTGATGCGCCCTGTTCCGGCATGGGCACCTTGCGTCGTAATCCTGATTTAAAATATCGTCAGAGTAATGACAATATCCGGACGTTGCTCGAGCAGCAACAATCAATTTTACAGGCAGCTTCTGAACTGGTACGTCTGGGCGGAAGGCTTGTGTATGCAACTTGCAGTATTCTGGAAACGGAAAATCAGCAACAGTTAAATAATTTTCTGGCAGCCAATACTGGCTGGCATATAGAACCGGTGCAGACTTTGCTTAAAAGTAATGTCTTACCTGATATGCAGGGTGACTATCTGCAGTTGAACACCGGTGAACATCATACAGACGGTTTTTTTGCCGCTGTACTTACACGCATTAAATAAAGTGATATAAGAAGGAATGTACATGAGTACTCAGGAAAGAATTAAAACGCTTGTTACTGAACATCCGGTTGTGTTGTTCATGAAAGGCACTAAGCAGTTTCCACAGTGTGGTTTTTCATCCCGTGCTGTACAAATTTTGCAAGCTGCCGGTTTAAAAGAGTTCTATACTGTTAATGTGCTCGAAGATGAAGATATCCGTCAGGGTATCAAGGAATATGCAGACTGGCCGACAATTCCGCAATTGTATGTAAAAGGTGAATTTGTCGGTGGTTCTGACATTATGCTGGAGATGTACGAAGCAGGTGAATTGCAGACTTTGCTGGCGTCTGTCTGACAGAGTTTTGTTCGGAAATATTTTCCGGTAGCTGTTTTATTCAGGTTTTATAGCAATTATTTTTTGGAACTGGCTATGAATATAAATGTGATTGACCATCCTCTGGTGAAGCACAAGCTGTCATTAATGCGAGAAGAAGATTGCAGTACTTATCGTTTTCGTACGCTGACTAAAGAACTGGCACGCTTAATGGCTTATGAAGCCAGCCGTGATTTTGATATAGAAATTGTCAAAATGCAGGGCTGGTGTGGTGAGATTGATGCTTACCAAATTAAAGGCAAAACGGTTACTATTGTACCGATTCTGCGGGCAGGGCTGGGTATGCTGGATGGCGTACTGGACTTAATTCCTACAGCTAAAATCAGTGTAGTAGGTTTACAGCGCGATGAAGAAACGCTGGAACCGGTACCTTATTTTGAAAAATTTGTCAGTCAGATGGATAAACGCCCGGCATTGATCATTGATCCAATGCTGGCAACAGGCGGATCCATGAATGCAACTATTGAGTTACTTAAGAAAAAAGATTGCAAGGATATTAAGGCATTGGTTCTTGTGGCCGCTCCGGAGGGTGTAAAGGCTGTCAATGAAGCTCATCCTGATGTGACTATTTACGCGGCAGCTCTGGATGATCATCTGGATGATAATGGCTATATTATTCCAGGTCTGGGCGATGCTGGTGACAAGATTTTTGGTACCAAGCACTGGTAATTAAAATCCAGATTATTTCATGCAGTCTGATTGCTGAAAGAATCTGCTAGTAAAAAACACAGAATTTTTGTATGGAAGATTCTGTGTTTTTTATTATGCTGAATTAAATTCAGGTTTGTTTTAAAAAATGGATATGGGTATCAGATAAATATTCTAAATAGAATTGGCTGGTCGGATAAGAAATAAATTTTTGTTTATAAAATGATAAATCGAATATTTGCCGGTTAATTATAATCTGATGCAATCATTTTGTAAGATTTAAGATGGTTATTTGTTTTGTGCTTGCAGCTTATCTGGGCTGAATATCAGGTTTACAGCCAGTCCTGCTTTCTGTTCTGAATTTCGCAGACCAGAGTCTGCCAGACTGATACTGATGTGCCACTGATCACACAGGGTCTTAACGATTGCCAGCCCGAGACCGCTTCCGCTTTCATTGTTGCCCAAAATACGGTAAAACGGTTCAAATACTAGCTGGCGTTCAGTTTCAGAGATTCCCTGACCATTGTCTTCTATAAGTAAAATCGTTTTGTTATCTGTGGTTGCTCTAATGCCAATGCATATTTGCCCATCAACAGGAGTGTATTTGATGGCATTACTCAGTATATTTTTCAAAATAGTATATAAATCATTACTGCTGATTGGCAGAAAAACATCTTCGCTAATGTCGAAACTTAAATTCTGTTTTTTTTGTTCGGCCAGCGACAATAATTCGGCAATTAAATCACGCAGTAAGGGCATTAGTGCAGTTTTCTGATCATTGTTCGCTATCAGATGTTGCTGCTGATGCTGTGCTCTGGCCATAGATAATAACTGGATAAGCAGCTGTTCGGTTCTTGCAATACCTGCTTTGATTTGTTCAATAAGTTTGTGTTGTTCCTGAATAGTTAATTCCGGTTCATCAAAACGTGCTATTTGCAGGGTAAGTGCGGTAATTGGTGTACGTAATTCATGTGCTGCATGACTGATAAATTTTTTATCATGCTCCATCGCAGCCTGTAGCTGACTGAACAGGCGGTTAAGTGCGGTAATGAAAGGGCGGATTTCTGTCGGTACGTGCCTGGTATCCAAAGGTGATAAATCATTGGCGTTGCGTGCGGTTAATTCGCTACTCATTTCCTGCGTTGCCCGAAACAGGCGGCGAATCCAGATAGCTGTAAACAGCCATAGAATAGGCATTAAAATAAGAAATGGCCAGACTACACTTAATGCACTGTCTTTGGCTATATGATTTCGGTATGCTGTACGCTGAGCAACAATAATCCGCTCACGTTCACGGGTGAGCAGGTAAACCCGCCAATGACGAGCTACCGTAGTAAAGTTATGAAAACCATCAGGCAATTGCTGAAGATTCTGCACAGCATTATCATCTCCCATCAGAATATTGAGATAGGGTGAATCTAGTGTCTGTGCCAGCACGCGTGGTTTGGGCAGCGTTCTGGCGCTTTCAGGAAAATTGAGATCTTCCTGTGTATCTCTGCGCAGTATGGAACTGCGCGGATCAAGTAAATGGGCTATCTGCTCCAGCTGAGCATCTTGTAAATCCTGTGTTTCCCGAAAAGCAGTCTGATAGGCAAGAATGTCACCAATAATAGCGATTGAAGTTACTACTATTGTTAAAACCAGTAATAAGCGCCACTGTAGTGATGAGACTATCCGCGTCGGTCTACCAGCCATCCCAGTCCTCGTACATTTTTAATCACATTACTGCCCAGTTTTTTTCTAATTCCGTGAATAACTACTTCTACGGCATTGCTTTCTACTTCTTCATTCCAGCCGTAGAGCTTTTCTTCCAGTTCCTGTCGTGACAGTATCGTGCCGGGTTGGAGCAATAAACTGTACATCAAAGCATATTCTCGTGCTGACAGCCGGGTAACCTGTCCGTTGGCACTGACTTCACGAGTAGCAGGATTCAGGGTAATGGTGCCATTGCTTAGTATAGGAGTTGCATGTCCGCTGCGGCGGCGTAATAAAGCCCGGATACGCGCCAGTAATTCGGAGGGTGCAAAAGGTTTAATTACATAGTCATCGGCACCGCTGTCCAGACCATTAATGCGTTCTTCCACTGTGTCTCGTGCAGTAATCAGAATAACGGGTAAATCACAGTTTTTTGCACGCAAGTGGCGTAAAACACTTAGACCATCCTGTCCGGGTACACCAATATCCAGTAGGGCAATATCATAAATTTCTGGTTGCAATGCATTTTCAGCTGCAATACCGTCAGCAACACAATCAACGGCAAAACCGGCAGCATGCAGCATATCGCTTAATGCCTCTGCAATCATTTTGTCGTCTTCAAGAAGTAGAATTCGCATGAGTTAACATTTTTCCACATAGACTTGTAAACCAGTCTGTATTGTTTCAGACTGTGAGATATCTATGATAACAAAAACCGTTTCAGGATTCCTGAAACGGTTTTATTCAAACGTTAACCAGCGACTGATTAGTTAGTTTCAGTAGTGGTAGTAGTTTGTTTGGTTGTAGTAGTACTAGCAGCTGCTTTTCTGGCATGTGCTTTTTTAGTATGTGCTTTTTTTACTGGTGCTTTTTTTACTAATGCTTTTTTTACTGGTGCTTTTTTAACAGCTGGTTTTACAGTTTTAGCACTGGTGTTTTCAGCTGTAGTAGTTGTAGTAGTGGTGGTGGCTGTAGCTTGTTTAGGAGGGGTAGCAAAGGCAGCAGCAGCAGTTAAACCAAAGATAGCACTTACAACAGCAGCAGTGATTTTTTTCATGACAGATCTCCATTAAAAGTAATTAAAGACAATAACCATCTCGGTTCTTGTTGATGCACAGTATGGCTTTAAATACTTAGGCAAGACTTAGCTAAATGTTGTTTATTGTTAATTTAATGTAATTAAATGTTATTATTTAGAGTAAGTCTAGATTCAAATATTAGTTTAAAATTTAAAATAATATGCTTTTATAACGGTTTATGTTTGATGCGTTGAATAAAGACTATTATTTATATGCTATTGAAATCTGTTCGCTAATAATAAATAAATGAGATTTTTATAGAAAATGGAATTTAATCTTGTCTTAATATGTGGCTTCTATAAGTATAAATATAAAGATATGTAGATTACGTTATTATTAGTTCAGAGTTGATTATTATCTGGAATACCAGTGTATGTTTTCTTTTGACATACACTGGTAAGAATAAATGTCTCAGACAGTGCGCGCAATTTCCGTAAATGCTTCGGCAGCTAAACCCAGTGTATCTGCAATGATTTCACTGCTATGAGCAGCTGAAACAAAACCCGCTTCATATGCTGATGGTGCAAATGCAACGCCGCGTGACAGCATGGCATGGAAAAACTCTTTAAATAATATCTGATTAGTATTTTGCATATCTGCAAAACAGGATGGCAGATTATCAGTAAAGTAGAAACCAAACATTCCGCCTTCACTGCGGCTGCTGAAAGGGATATTGGCTTCACGTGCGATTGCCGTCAGACAATCACTCAACTGTCGGGTATGTTTGCTGAGTGTAGTATAAAAATCGGGTCGTTGTATGATTTCCAGTGTTTTTAGTCCGGCTGCTACGCATACCGGATTACCGGAAAGGGTACCTGCCTGATAAACACCACCTAAAGGCGATATACAGGCCATAATGTCTGCACGGCCACCGAAAGCTGCTACTGGCATACCTCCGCCAATTACTTTGCCAATTGTCGTTAAATCAGGCTTAATACCATGGATAGATTGTGCTCCGCCCAGAGCAACGCGAAAACCGGTCATTACTTCATCGTAAATAAGAACACTTCCGTACTGTTCTGTAAGTTCCCGCAGTGCCTTAATAAACTCTGTTGTAGCGGGTATCATGTTCATATTACCGGCAATTGGTTCGACAATAACACAGGCAATACTGTCGCCCTTGCTGGCAAACGTTTGTTGTAAAGCCTCGACGTCGTTATAAGGTAATACCAGGGTATGGCGGCTGAAATCTTCAGGTACGCCGGCAGAGCTGGGATTACCAAAGGTTAGCAGACCGGATCCGGCCTTAACCAGCAGACTATCTGAATGACCATGATAACAGCCTTCAAATTTAATGATATTGTCCCTGCCGGTAAAACCTCTGGCCAGACGGATTGCACTCATGGTTGCTTCTGTACCTGAACTGACCAGTCGAATCTGCTCCATGCTGGGCATGATATGGCGTATTTCTTCAGCAATTCGGATTTCATTTTCTGTCGGTGCACCAAAAGATAAACCATTTTCGGCCGCCTGACAGACTGCCTGAACAACTTCAGGATGTGCATGACCGACAATGGCTGGTCCCCATGAACCGACATAATCAATATAACTGGTTTGATTTTCATCCCATACATAAGCTCCCTGAGCTTTGTTAATAAAGCGGGGTATGCCGCCGACACTGCCAAAAGCCCGTACAGGAGAATTTACTCCGCCGGGAATAATGGTTTTTGCCTCTTCAAAGAGCTGCTGGTTTCTATCCATGATTATGACCTTTGCTTTATTGGAATATCAGATAACTTGCATTCAGGGATTAATCATACTATCGATTACCCTTAAAGGTTAATTGTCTTTAGCTTTTCGAACAGGAATCCGGAAGATAAAATAAAATATCAGGGTAGCAGTAAGTATTTTTAATGGTGAAATAATTGATTTATTAAATATTCCTATGTAATTTCTTACTATTGATAATTGATTAAGTAAAACTTTCTATTTTCTGAGAAATAAAATTATCTATAGCTGATTGTAAAATCGTAAGTCTCACATACATAAAGACAGAGCTAAGATTTCAGATTTAAAATCTTATAGCTGTATGAAATTTATGTTTTTTAGCTAAATTGATGGATTGAATTCTCAGATTCTGGGGCAACTAAAGGAAAATTATTAAACTAGTGTACGAAGCATATGAATAAAACGCGGAAATTTTGATAAATGCTGCACCCACTGATAAACCATTAAAGTGTAGCTTTCTTGCGCAATAAAGCGTAATTTCGACTGAGTTGCGGTGTAGCGGGTAGTCGGAGTAGGCGAAAGCTGTATATTTAAACCCAGATCACGCGCCATAAAGCAAGCACGTGCCAGATGATATGGATCGCTGACAATAATAAAGCTGTTTAGATCATTATCATCAGCTATGGCTTTTGCATTAACCAGATTCTGCCAGGTGTCACGCGAATGATTTTCATAAATAATATCATTGGCATCAACACCGTTACGGATAGCATAGCGACGTCCGACGGCTGCTTCCGTCATGAAACCGGCTCTGGGGCTGCCACCAGTAAAGAGAATTTTTTTTACTATGCCGGCACGATACAGATTAATGGCATGATTGATACGTTCACGGAAAACTGGTGAAGGGCGCTTATCCCATGCGGCTGCGCCAAGCACGATAGCGGCATCGGCTTCTGTCGGTACTTGCTGCGGATGACTGAGCTGGTAGACTGTAGCAACACTAAAAGCATAGTTGGCACCAACAAATAGGCTGCATCCGGCAATTACAGTGCGCAGACAATACCAAAAACCTAAACGTGTGCCGGAGCTCATTTATTGTTCTAGTAAAGCTTCAATATTCGTTAACGGGCGACCTATAGCGGCATGTTCGCCGTATACAGCTATCGGTCGTTCAATCAGAATCGGATGTGCAGCCATTGCGGCAATCAGAGTATCTTCATCTGCTTCAAGCAGATTCAGTTGTGTGAACAGATCATCTTTACTGCGCATCATTTCCCGTGCTGAATTGATGGCCAGTTTTTGTTTCAGTGAACGAATTTGTGCTTCGGATAAAGGCTCGGTCAGGTAGGGAATGACTTTGGTATTAATATTGCGTACTCGGAGTAAAGACAGGGCAGCGCGCGACTTAGAGCAATTTGGATTATGGTACAGTATGACGGTGTGTGTCATGATTATCCCTGAACTTCTATAAATAAAAAATCTAAATTGGAAGTGTGGACGAAACTTCAAATTTTGACAAGTATTATTAATTATTCTAAAGCTAAAGCTGAATTAATGTGCCGGATGTAAATAAATTATCTGCTTTTGAATATGCATTTCAATTGATTTATACAAAATAAAAATAAATAAACCCCTTACCTGCTAATGTTTTTGCGGCAAAATTGTATATGAATTATTCTATAATAATTGCTATTAAAGGTAATATTAAGGTAATGATATGTTTCCGTCTGCCCAAGTATTGAAAAAAATATTTTTAATTAGCGCACTGTTTCTGAGCTGTATTCGTGTGCATGCTTCAGAATTACAAAACTGGCCTCAGCGTACACCGGCTACTTTACCAACTAATTCCCCGATAATGGTAGTAAATGTCTGGGCAACATGGTGTAAACCTTGTCGTAGTGAAATAGCTATGCTTTCGCGCTGGTATCAGCAACAACGAAATTCAGGAAAGAAAACCATTGCTGTCGTTGGAGTATCTTTAGATAATGATGCAAATTTACAACGCTTTACTCAGCAGGTGTCCGTACCGTATCCGTTATACCGTTATACAGGTTCGGATAGCCGCGCATGGATGCAACGTTTAGGTAATAATATTGGCGGAGTACCTTTTACTCAGGTTCAGGCACCTAAATGCGGTTTTCAGCGGGCATTGATAGGTACACTGAGTGAAATAAAGCTGAATCAAGTGATTGCTGAAGCCAGACGGCAGTGTAAACAGCACAAGGTTCGTTTATAGGTTTTCCTGTAGGTCAAGATTAAAGTGTGTGCCACGGTTCATTTGCTGATTCAGTCCGTCCTGTACCATTAATAGCGCAGTTGCCAGTGACAGCTTATGTTGCTGATTAATGGTTTGCCGATACCAGTATTGTAATATTTTATGCAGCGTGAGCATTTCATCAGTTCGCCGGCAAATTCCAAAATAACGGCTCATAGAGTGTTGCAGTGCTTGCATACTGAAAGAAGGGATATCCTGAGTCGGATGAGGTTGTTCCGGAAAAACAATTTCCTTCCAGGTTAATTCTGATGAATTCATCTGCTGATTGATTGGCCATGTTTGCGAATGTTCTTTAGAAGCAACTATCGATGCTGCGGCATTGCGTCCGGTTACGACACATTCAAGTAAAGAATTACTGGCCAGACGATTGGCACCATGTAGTCCGGTACAGGCAGTTTCACCTATAGCATACAACTGATCTATATCGGTACGCCCATCGGTGTCTGTAACAATGCCGCCACAGGCATAGTGTGCTGCTGGTGCTACCGGAATTAATTCACGAGTGATATCCAGACCCTGTTGCAGACAATGCTGGTAAATTTGCGGGAAATGTGTGCAGATAAAGCTTTCAGGTAAATGAGTGATATCCAGATACACACAGTGATGGCCGGTTTTAGCTATTTCGCTTGCAATGGCGCGTGCAACAATATCACGCGGAGCCAGCTCGGCACGGTTATCGTATTCAGGCATAAAGCGCCGGCCTTGCTGATTACGTAAAATACCTCCTTCACCGCGTACAGCCTCAGAAATCAGAAAACACGGATTTTCAGGTAATGCAAGTGCTGTGGGATGGAACTGTACGAAAGCCAGATTCTGAGTTCTGCAACCAGCCAGAGCCGCTAAAGCAACTCCTTGTCCATTTGCTGTTACCGGATTAGTGGTCAGAGTGAATAATTGTCCCAATCCTCCGGTTGCCAGTACTGTATGCTTAGCCTGAATAGTTACAGTCTCATCAGTTTGTGCCATCTGTACGACTGCTCCGGTACAAACTGAATTTTCATGCACTAAATCGATAACACAGCTATGCGGCAAAATATGAATATTTGGTCGTGCTGATAGTTGTTGCTGGAGTGTATGAGTAATACTGTGACCAGTATGATCAGCCGCATGTACGATACGCCGCCGGCCATGTCCGCCTTCACGTGTCAGATGCAGGCGACCATTCTCACGGGTAAATTCCACGCCATGGACGCATAACCATTCAATAGCACTGTTACCTTCAGCCAGAATCTCGGCAGTCTGTTTTTCATTACAGCAGCCGGCACCGGCTATAAGCGTATCCTTAATATGTTCGGCTACACTGTCTGCCTGATCAATAACGGCTGCTATTCCGCCTTGTGCCAGATTACTGGCACAGGTTGATAAATCTTCTTTTGCCAGCAAAGTAATGTGAAAATTTTCCGGTAAAGATAAGGCCACTGTCAGCCCGGCCAAACCGGCACCAATAATCAAAACATCGGTAGTATTAACAGAGCAGGGTGTGATATTGGTCATGTTGGCTAATCCAGTGAGCAAAAATATCGGGGGAATGGTTTTCTGTATGGTGAGGATTGGTCTTATCTGTATGAAATTCCCGCCATGCAGTTGAAAAATCAAGCATACGCTGTATGGAAATACCAGCCTGTTTACCTAAAGCAGAAGGTAGATCAATTTTATGCTGTTCTGGTTTGCTTAAAGCATCTATACAGGCTTGTAATCCGTTCATGGCCATCCAGGGGCAGAAAGCACAAGACTTGCAGGTGGCACCATTGCCTGCAGTAGGCGCAGCCAGAAAGGTTTTTTCCGGTGCATGTTTATGCATTTCATGTAATATGCCCTGATCTGTCGCTACAATAAATGTATCTGCCGAATCGTGAATTGCTGCCTGCAACAGACGGCTGGTAGAACCTACTACATCAGCTAAAGCGACTACAGCAGCCGGTGATTCAGGATGAACCAGTATTTTGGCATGCGGATAGCGTGCTTTCATTAAAGCCAGTTCCTGACCTTTAAATTCATTATGTACCAGACAGGAACCCTGCCAGAGCACCATATCTGCACCAGTCTGATTCTGAATATATTCTCCAAGATGTCTGTCCGGACCCCAGATAATTTTTTTTCCCTGGGCATGTAAAAAAGAAACAATTTCCAGAGCAATTGACGAAGTAACGACCCAGTCAGCCCTGGCCTTAACTTCGGCACTGGTATTGGCGTAAACCACAACTGTCCTATCCGGATACTGGTTGCAGAAAGCAGTAAATTCTTCTGCCGGACAACCCAGATCAAGAGAGCAGGTGGCTTCAGTATCGGGCATAAGAATAGTTTTTTCCGGACTGAGTATTCGTGCTGTTTCGCCCATAAATTTCACTCCGGCTACCAATAAAGTCTTTGCCAGATGCTGTGCTCCGAAACGTGCCATTTCCAGTGAATCACCAACCATGCCGCCTGTAGCCAGAGCCAGATCCTGTAATTCGGGTTCAACATAGTAATGTGCCAGCATCACAGCCTGCTGTTGCTGTAATAGAGCTTTTACCTGTTCAATATATTTTTGCTTTTGCTGCCGGTCCAATTGCTGTGGAATTTTAGCCCAGGCACATTGCAGCACAGCAGATTCATCTTTAGTAGTTTGTGCAGCATTCTTAGTAGCTGCAACTGATGACAATTGTGGTTTTTCGTAATCGAATGCACGCCATTGATTGGTACTTTGCATAATCGCTCCTGAAAGGAATAATTAATTATGCTCATAATGAGTATATAAGGCAATACGAAAAAACCAAAAACTCGAATAAACTCGACTGAATGTGATAATGAGTTGAATTCAGTTAGATACAACGGTGCTTTTGCGGTAATGTACTCAATCAGTGAATTTTGTTTTTTTGCGACAAATTCTTTACAATTAGTCAGCTTTAATAAAGGAGTTTATCCGCATGCACTCTTCAGCTGAATATTCATCTTCAAGTTATAGCGACAGTGCAGCTGAACTCGTGGCGGTATTGTTTGCTGTTACTGATTTCAGTGCGCGGGTACTTACCATAAACGATGGAAAATTATTGCCATATGGTCCGTTGAAGCCTGTACATCATTCTTTACAGGCTGGTGCCAGAACCTGGGTGCATCAGCAGACAGGTCAGCCATTAGGCTATATGGAACAGTTATATACATTTGTTGATGTCAAACGCAGCCATCATTGTGGCCATGCTGTTATTAATATCAGCTATCTCGGACTGGTGAAAGAAGCTGCTGAGAGTGGTTTGAAGCTGGAAGCCAAATGGCATGACTGGTATGATTTTTTTCCTTGGGAAGACAGCAGACTGCCTCAGCATAAGCAGATCCTTGATCAATTAATCCTGCCGATGCAGAACTGGGTAGATGCTGCTCCGAATCAGGAAATCCGCAATCAGCGTCAGCAGCGCCTGAATTTATGCTGGGGAATAAACGGGCAGCAATGGCTGGCAGAAAATGCTCTGTTGCGTTATGAATTGATGTATGAAGTTGGCATGATTACTGAATCTCCCTATTTCGACGGTCGTCTGCCGGCTATGCTGACCGGTCGCTCCATGCAGTTTAATCATCGCCGTATTCTTGCTACTGCTGTATCTCGTTTACGAGCTAAATTACAGTATCGCCCGGTAATTTTTGATTTAATGCCGCCTCAATTTACTCTATATCAGTTGCAGAGAAGCATAGAGGCGCTGAATGGCGTAGATTTGCATAAACAGAATTTTCGCAGATTAATTAACAATCAGCAGCTGGTTGTGCCAACCGGAACCACAGTAGTGGCTGAGCGCGGACGTCCGGCACAGCTGTACCGTTTTAATGAAAATGTTTTACAGGAAAGTCTGCTCTCCGGTTACAGATTACCATTAATTAATAACCATATTCAGTAATTCGGATAGCATAATTGTCATCAATTCCGTTGATAAAATAGAAATTTTCTGATTAAAAATTTTTGATTCTTGGTTTTAAACAAATAAATCTGATTAATTTGCTGAATTTAAAAACTACCGCTTTTCAAATTTATCTGCTTATTATTTGTTAACGTATTTTCAGACTTTGACTACTGATATATACTCTAAAAGAGTATATATCAGGGCTTAACAATATGATTAGCGATTTACCAGAAATAATTACCCTGCCACTGGTACAGGCTGCACTGTCAGAAGATTTAGGCAGACGCGGAGATGTTACCTCACAGGCTGTGATACCGGCAGACAGGATGGCCGCATTCAGTATTGTAACCAGAGTGCCCGGTGTGGTATGCGGTTTAGAGCTGGCTCGGCAGAGCTTCGCTCTGATGAATGAAAATCTGGAATTTACTGCATACAAAAATGATGGTGATATTACCGCCGCCGGTACAGTGCTGGCCCGGGTTGCCGGTAATGCGCGTGCTATTCTCGCTGCCGAACGCACAGCGTTAAATTTTCTGACGCATCTTAGCGGAATAGCCACTACAACTCATGAAATTCAGAAATCAATAGCCCATACCGGAGCTCAGCTGACGTGTACACGTAAAACCATACCTAATTTGCGTATAGTCCAGAAATATGCAGTAAGAATGGGCGGGGGACGTAACCATCGTATGGGTCTGGATGATGCCATACTGATTAAGGACAATCACATTGCGCTTAGCGGAGGAGATATTATTACAGCTGTTAAGCAGGCTAAATCATATGCCGGCCATTTGATTGCAGTGGAAGTAGAAGTTGACACATTGGAGCAACTGCGTCAGGTTCTGGATGAAGGCGTCAGTTTGGTATTGCTGGATAATATGTCAATAGAAGAAATGCGAACTGCTGTGAGCTGGTGTAAGGGACATTGTCAGACTGAGGCTTCAGGTAATTTGCGGCCTGATACTGTGGTAGCTGCTGCAGAAACAGGCGTAGATTTTCTGGCGATGGGCTATCTGACCCACAGCGCACGTTATCTGGATATTGGTCTGGATTATGCAGATAATCAGAATATTCTGAAAAAGTGAAAATAATCAAAATTTTGTTTTAGAACAAATATTATATCATCATTAATTAGTACAATAATATGTCTTTTATAAGAATAAATATTATTTAATAATGAAAAAACTAATTATTTGGTATAGCTGTTTTTGTTTGTTGCTGCCATTAACTGCGTATGCTGTGGTAGTCAATGATGTTACCGGTATGACGCCGGTACAGATGGCCTCTGTGATACAGCCGGAATCAACCGAAGAGGTTGCAGAGCTGGTTAAGCACACAACCGGTCCCATTAGTATAGCTGGTGGTAAATACAGTATGGGCGGCCAAACTGCAGTTCAGAATGGCGTACAAATAGATACTCAAAAACTCAATCATGTAATTGCTTTTAATCCTGAACAAAAACTTTTAACTATAGAAGCAGGTGCAAACTGGCGTCAGGTACAGGAGCTGATTGATCCATATGGATTATCTGTGAAAATCATGCAAAGTCTGGCTGACTTTAGTATCGGTGGTTCTTTAAGTGTTAATATACATGGTCGATATATGGGGGCAGGTCCTATTATTCTGTCTGTTGAGCAAATTAAAATAGTACTGGCAGATGGTTCAATAGTTTTAGCCAGTCCGCAAGAAAATTCGGATATTTATTATGGTGCTATTGGTGGCTATGGTGCACTGGGAGTTATCACAGAAGTGACATTACGCCTTACTGAAAATGTAAAAGTAAAACGAATTAATGATGTGATGCCGATTAGTCAGTATTCCTCTTATTTCTCTGAGCAGATTCGTTCTGACAGAACGGCCATATTTCATAATGCCATTATTTATCCTCCTGATTTCAAAAAGGTTAGGGCAGTGACTTTTAAGCAGACTGATGAACCATTAACCATTTCTGCCCGTTTAAGACCTCTTTCTGCATCAACACGCAAACGCCAAAGACAATTGAAAATTGTTGCGGCATCGGATTTTGGTAAAGAATTGCGCAAATTATATGATAATGCCTATTTTGTAAAACAGCCAGTAATGATGCGTAATTATGAAGCCAGTTTAGCAGTAGAGCTTTTAGAGCCTATTTCCATGCACGATAAAAGTTTTGCTTTGGAAGAATATTTCATACCGGTAGAAAAGTTTGATGATTTTTATCCGCAGATGATCGACATCCTGAAAAAGCATCAGGCAAATATTATCAATATCTCTATTCGCCATGCTAATCCTGATAGTGGTTCTTTGCTGGCATGGGCTCAAACTGAGGTATTTACTTTTGTGATTTATTATCAGCAAGGAACTGATGAACAGAGTAAAAAGCAGGTAGGAATATGGACACGGGAATTAATAGATGCGGCATTAGCAAACGGAGGTACTTATTATTTACCTTATCAATTGCATGCAACTGAGGAGCAATTTCAGCGTGCATACCCACGGGCAGCAGAATTTTTTAAGCTTAAAGAGCGCTTAGATCCGGAGAATAAATTCAGTAATCTATTTCTGGAGCGGTACCGTCCGGCAACGGCTCACTAGACATAGGGTTTGAACTTAGCTTTGAGCGAATTGAATATTTCCAGAATAGAGATGAAAAACTGATGTGGTATATTATCGCCACACCAGTAATCAGAAAAAAAGTTGATTATCCGTAGCGGCGCTGAAATTCCTGCATGAACTCCACTAAAGCTTCAACCCCTTGTATGGGCATGGCATTATAAATACTCGCCCGCATTCCGCCCATTGATTTATAGCCTTGTAATCCGCTCAAACCATGAGCATTGGCTTGCAGTACAAATAATTTATCCAGCTCTTTTGTAGGTGTATGGAAAATAACATTCATCTGTGAGCGTGCATGTTGTTTCACATTATTGATATAAAATCCATTGCTGTTATCGATGGCAGAATACAAAGTTTCAGCTTTAAGGGTATTAATGGCTTCCATCTGTTCCACACCACCGTGAGTTTGCAGCCAGCGAAATACCAGACCTGAAATATAAATCGGGTAAGTTGCCGGAGTGTTGTACATTCCCTGCCGGCTAATATGACTTTGATAATTCCACACATCAGGTATTCGTTCAGAACAACGATCAAGCAGATCTTCCCGAATAATCACAATAGTAGCACCTGATGGTCCGATATTTTTTTGTGCACCGGCATAAATAACGCCAAAATCTGCCACATTTACCGGTCGTGATAAAATTTCGCTCGACATATCGCAGATGACAGGGGGCAAACCATCTGGTTTGGGAATATTGCGATATTGCAGACCATGTACTGTTTCATTAATGCAGTAATGAACAAAAGCAGAATTTGGATCCACATCCCAGCTTTCAACTGGCGGTACATCTGTGTAGTTATATAAATCACCACCATGTGCTGCCAGATGTATTTCTGCATCGGAAAGTTTACCCATCTGGCTGTGTGCGATACGGCTCCAGTTACCGGAGACTACTGAATCAACCCGCTTAAAACCATTGGCCAGATTCATCACGACCATATTGAACTGGGCACTGGCACCGCCCTGCATGAACAAAACTTTATAGTTGTCCGGAATATGCATAAGCTGGCGCAGATCCTGCTCGGCATGGTGCAGAATACTGATAAAAGCATCTGATCGATGGCTCATGGTCATGACTGAGCAACCAGTACCGTTATAATCCAGCATTTCAGCCTGTGCTGTTTCTAATACGGCCTCTGGCAGTATTGCAGGACCGGCAGAAAAATTGTATGTGTTCAGTGTTGTCATGAATAAATTTAAACCTGTTACAGAAATGTACTGTTGTTGATTAATTTCAGTGCGTTTGATGGTTGTGTATACACCGGCAGTCTGTTTACAGATTAATGTTGCAATCTGTCAGTGAACTGGTGAAATTCTAGTTGCTTGATAATGGGAACGCAAATACAAAACCGTTTTGCATGTAAAGTAGCAAAAGTATGGTTATTTCTGCCTGTTAGTATAATGGATTTAGTTTAAACCACTTTTTTTTTACGTTTGAACAGGTAATTTTTCTATAAATAATCGGATTTATTCTGAGATAAGCCA
Source organism: Snodgrassella sp. W8158 (assembly GCF_016100435.1). NCBI lineage: Bacteria > Pseudomonadati > Pseudomonadota > Betaproteobacteria > Neisseriales > Neisseriaceae > Snodgrassella > Snodgrassella sp. W8158. Next base: position 537,443 of record NZ_JACFSM010000002.1, read on the forward strand.
TCAGTCTTATCTTTATATTCAGCCCTCACTGCTTTTATCCAGCGGAATAATATTGGTTGCTCCCAGTTTTTGTAGTTCCTGTAATACATATTCCCAGGCTTCTGGCAAAAAAGCAGAATTTTCACCATGAGTTTTCAGACCGAATTCCAGACGGTAATAATGTATTTGTTCTTCTGCCGGTAAATCATCACGAATGGTGGGTAAACTAAAAGTTTTAATCCCGGACCAGTTTTGTTCAATTGCTTCCATTAATGGCGTAATTTTGGATTCAGGCACACCATCAACCAGAGCTGCTTTAGTCACCAGTTTCTGCCGGAAAAAATTCTGCTGGTAATATTGATTCAGCACCCACTGTGCCATAGGGTGTGCCATTCGGGGAAAGCCCGGGAAAAAATAGTGCTCATTGATTGAAAAACCGGCAATGTTATTGAAGGGATTCGGAATCAGTGCTGAGCCCTGCGGAAACTCAGCCATTTTTGCCCGTTGTAAATGTGCAGGGCTGTCAAGTGAATCTCCCTGTTTCAGTGAAATGGTTTCAATTGCTTTCAGTGCTTCCGGATGAGGTGTTAACGGCAGGTTTAGTGCCTTTGCACAGGCCTGACGAGTATGGTCATCTGGTGTGGCACCTATGCCGCCGGTAACAAAAACAGGTATTTTTTCTTTAAATGATTCAATAAGCTGTCTGGTAATAACTGCCTGATCATCTGGTAAATATTGCGCCCAGGCCATATATAAACCGTGTTGTTGTAATAATTGTTTGAAAAAAACAAAATGGCTGTCCTGACGCGAACCATTCAGAATTTCATCACCAATTATAATGATACCGAATTGCATACGAATACTCCTGTATTTGCGGCAGTTGTTGCATGATAGCTATAACCTGTCTGCCGAATAAAACATGAATGTTGTTTTATGTGTTGAATTATTTTAATGTGCAAGTGTAGTGTTATTTTAGCAAGGATGTACTTATGAATATCAAAAAATTAGCAGTTTCCGCTCTGATTGCCGGCAGTCTTGCGGCCTGTGCACATACATCTGACCGTAAGGTAAGTATGCGTGCCGTCACTGTTCCGCAGTTAAGCGCCTATGACTGGCAGCTGGCTGAAGCTACTGACCGGCATGGTCGGCCGTTACCCGGTTTTGCAGCCGGCTCATCTATGACAATGAATTTTTCCGGTCAGCGGCTAAATGTTACCGGTGGCTGTAATAATATCAGTTCTAACTATCAGTTAAATGATCAGGATATGCAAATTCAGGCTCCGGTAAGCACTATGAAAGCCTGTGCGCCTGATATTATGGCGCAGGACTCTGCAGTTGTGGCTTTTATGAATGGTCAGAAATTACATGCAGGGCTGCTTAATGCTGAGAATGACCAGAATGCGCAGCCAGAATTATGGATTGAAAACCGGCGTGGCGAACATTTGCTCTGGCGCGGTGTCCCTGCTGCCGTTGCTCAATATGGTCAGCCTGCTGTGGTATTTTGGGAAATAAGCCCGCAAACGCAAACCTGCCAAACTGCACAGGGGGCAGCTCAGTGTTTGAAAGTCAGAGAAATTAGCTACAATGATCAGGGCGTTAAGGTTAAAACTGGTGTATGGCGTAATTTTGCCGGCAAGATTGATGGCTGGCAGTTTAATCCGCAGGAAAATCAGGTATTACGTCTGAATGTATATGAGGTTAAATCGGCTGATGTAACGGGTACTGCTGCAGATAACCAATATGTTTATAAACTGGATCAGATAATCGAACGCTCAGTAGTGAAGTCTCCGAAGCATAAACATAAATAAAGTTTTCTATATTAGATAAATAAAAAGGCAATGAAAAAAATCATTGCCTTTTTATTTAACGGATATTTTGTATTCAATATATCCTAAAAAGTTGAGAATTTACTGTTGTAAATAAACATCCGGCTGACTGTTGGCATTATTCAGTATTAATGTTTTTCTGCCATTATGCTGAGTAATTTTACCTTTACGGGTAACTGATTTGCTTTTTCCATCTTTGTTAATCTGATTCTGATAAGTAAAATTCTGATTCGGATCAATGCGGAAAGATGTCGTTTCGCTATATTGATGACACTCTGGCTGTTTGCAGTTTTTAAAAAGCCTAACCTGATTATCGTCCTGAATAACTGATGCGGATAATCTGTCGATTTCTTTTTCAATTTGCTGTTGCTGATGATACATTTGAGCTAAGATTTTATCTGCATCATCAAATTCATTATTATCAGCAAAGTTTTTATGGCTGGCTGCCAGAACTGGGTTAAACTGTAAACCGATTGTGACAGTTAACAGAAATAATTTCAGTATCTTCATATACTCACCCTTGATTAAATTTATAAAAATTTAATATTAATATCTTTGTATATCTCATTAATTTTGAAAATAAGTGAGAAATATATAATTGATTTCACAGAAATTTTAAAAGGGTTTGCAATCTTTATTTTCTTTATTGCAAAGTGACCACCCTTCTACAGAATTATAGACAACATTTTTGGTTTCTCCTGAATTTGCCTCAGTTGGTGTGGCTGTCAAAGTATAACTACTTTCTTTATAAGCTCCTCTTATGGTAAAGAATGTTTCGCTTCTTTTTTTGGTCAGCTGAGCATCAGTATAGGTATTGAATGTTTTATTCAAGGAGTAATAACGTTCTAATAAGCTAATATTTTCTGACATGTCGGCTCTGACATTTTCTTCTCGTGCCTTAATCACATAATTCTGATATGTGGGATAGGCAATTGCAGCGAGTATGCCAATAATAGCCAAAGTAATCAATAAATCAATAATAGTAAAACCATAAGTGTGGCGTCGCATCACGTTCTCTTTCTTTTAAAATGCTTATGATTAATTGTTTTCAACAATAGTATTGTCAGGCTGTACCAGCACATATGGCATAACAACTACTGCCCACATTGGCTGGTTACAATCATAATATTGTTGCGCCATTATATCGCTTACTTTACCAATTTTACCTTCTTGAATCAAAAGTGCAATGGCAGCGGAGTTATCAGTAGCTATCATGTGGGCTATATTGACCAAATCCAGTTCTGGTGCAACATATATGCAAACACCCCGTGCAAAGTGAGTTTGCAGTTCATGCCAGTTGATACGGGCAGTTTCCAGATTGAGTTTCTGTTCTAATGGCAGAGGATGGCTTGAAGTAAGATTATTCGAATGCATGGGTAGATAAACATTATTTGTAAAAGCATTCCGTTTTAAATTCATATACGGAATGCCTGCTCATGATTAATTAATTTAATTATTTTGCCGGTGCGGATGCGGGTTGAGTAGCTTGAATACCCCATGATTCAGGGTACTTATAGCCGGCAAAGCGCTTGAATGCATATTGTTTAAATGCAGCTGAATTATATGCGGCTGTTATGTCTTTTACCCATTGGCTGTCTTTATCAGCAGTGCGGATTGCTGACCAGTTAACATAAGTATAGCCGGGTTCCAGATACAGGGCGGATGTAAATTTTAAGCCAGAACTGGTCGCAAAATTACCATTGATCACTGCAAAATCAACATCATGACGCGAACGAGGTAATTGAGCAGCTTCCAATGGTACCAGTTTGATGTTTTTATTATTACCGGCTATGTCGGCAAGTGAAGCTTTAAGAGAATTAATATCGGTTTTCAGGGTAATCCAGCCTAGCTTGTCCAGCATAACGAGAGCACGTGCTAGATTGGACGGATCATTGGGTACAGAAACACTGGAGCCTTCTTTTACTGCACTCAGTTCATGCATCCGGCCGGCATATATTCCAAGCGGACCAGTAGGAACCTGAAATGCCGGCATAATATCTAAGTGGCGTGATTGGGCAAAATCATCCAGATAGGGTTTATGCTGGAAAATATTGATGTCAATAGATTTATCTGCTAATGCCAGATTAGGGCGCACATAATCAGTAAATTCGAGTAATTGTACCCGATATCCCTGCTTTTCCAGTTCTGGTTTTACCTGATCTCTGACCATATCGGCAAAATCGCCTACAGTAGTGCCGATAATAATTTCTTTTTTATTTTGTTCAGTGGAAGCTGCAGATTGAGTGTTTTTTTCGCCGCTACAGGACGCCAGAGTGAGGATACACAAACTTAATAAAAGGAATTTCAAATAACTTTTCACTATGATTCTTTCTTTTTTATGTTTTAAAAATTGAAACGGATATTGACTATATTGATACTGTTTTCTCTTTACTATTACAGTCAGATATAGGCGTAAACACATATATACTGGGCCAGGCTGCCTAACAAAACAAATAAATGCCAGATACCATGTCCATGACGGATTTTTTCATCATTGACAAACCAGTATATGCCAATGCTGTATGCCAGCCCGCCGGCAGTCAGCCAGAATAACCCTGGTGCAGACATCCGGTGAATCAACGGATAAATAGCAACAATAATCAGCCAGCCCATAATCAGATACAGGACTAATGACAGAATGCGGGTTTCACTTTTACGTCCGATAGTCACTTCCTGAATAATACCAAATATTGCCAGTCCCCATGATATGCCAAAAATTGACCAGCCCCAGCCTCCGTGTAATGTGGTAAGGGTAAATGGTGTATAACTGCCTGCAATTAACAGATAAATCGCACAATGATCAAATTTTTGTAACACCGCTTTGGCTCGATGAGAATAAATAGAATGATAAAGTGTAGATATACCATATAAGAATATCAGACTGGCACCATAAATAGCCGAGCTGACAATACGGTAAGCATCTCCGTACATGGCGGATTTAATTAATAAAAATACGGTGCCTGTGATGGCGAGAATAAAACCGATAAAATGAGAGTACGCATTAAAGCGTTCACCGCGATACATATTTTGCTTGCTAAGGTAATTTGTGAGATGACTATCGTTTCACTAGCGCCCTAAAGGTGCAAGTGTTTTTTATTTTTATTATTGTGCCGGTATTTATCCGCGTGCAGGTCTATGGCTGTTCAACTGCTTGCAAGCACAGTAAAATAGACAATTTTGCAGACTATCAGAAATTTCTCGTCATGCTGACTTTTCAGGAAATTATTTTTACATTACAAAACTATTGGGCTAAACAGGGCTGCGTGGTGTTACAGCCATTGGATATGGAGGTAGGAGCGGGTACCAGCCATCCGGCAACCTGTTTGCGTGCACTGGGGCCGGAACCATGGTTTGCAGCTTATGTGCAGCCGTCACGCCGTCCTAAGGATGGGCGTTATGGTGAAAATCCAAATCGTCTGCAACATTATTATCAGTTTCAGGTCGCTCTGAAGCCTGCTCCTGATAATATTCAGGAGTTATATCTGGCATCTTTACAGGAACTGGGTATAGATCCCTGTCAGCATGATATCCGTTTTGTTGAAGATGACTGGGAAAATCCGACTCTGGGTGCCTGGGGACTTGGCTGGGAAGTCTGGCTCAATGGTATGGAAGTGACTCAGTTTACTTATTTCCAGCAGGTAGGCGGTATGGATTGTTCGCCTGTATTGGGTGAAATTACCTATGGTATTGAACGGCTGGCAATGTATCTGCAGGGTGTTGAAAATGTCTATGATCTGGTTTGGGCTAAAACTCATGACGGTCGGATTGTCACCTATGGTGATGTATATCATCAGAATGAAGTCGAGCAGTCTACTTATAATTTTGAATTCAGTAATGCAGAATGGTTACTGGCACAGTTTAATTATTATGAAACCGAAGCTAAACGTCTGCTGGCTGTAGAGGATGTCAGTCTTGCATTACCAGCCTATGAATTAGTACTTAAGGCAGGACATACGTTTAATTTGCTTGATGCACGCGGCGCTATTTCTGTAACCGAGCGGGCGGCTTATATCGGTCGAGTTCGTGCTTTAAGCCGTGCAGTTGCACAAAAATATGTTGAAAGCCGTGAAAAACTTGGTTTTCCGTTACTGAATAAAAATACTACTAATCAGACTGCCTGAAACTGAATGAAAGTAATACTTGCATGAATGCTCCTTTATTAATTGAACTGCGTACTGAAGAATTGCCGCCAAAGGCACTGAATAATCTGGGTGAAAGTCTGGCCGCCGGCGTTGTTGAGGGTCTGGAAAAGGCACAGCTGATTAGTGGTGTGGCTGATTATCAGGTATTTGCTGCACCCAGACGGCTGGGTGTTCTGGTGCAAAATGTTAAAGCGGTGCAGGCAGACCAGCAAATTGTGAAAAAAGGTCCAAGTGTAACAGCGGGTATGAAAGATGGTGAGCCTACCAGGGCTTTGCAGGGATTTGCTCGCAGTAATCAGGTAGAAATCAGTCAGCTTAGCCAGATTAATGATGGCAAACAAATGGTATTTGCCTATGAATATACTCAGGCTGGTTTACCACTGAATGCCTTGTTAAGTGATATATTGAATCAATCCATCAAAAAACTGCCTATTCCGAAAGTGATGCACTGGGGTAGCAGTACCTTTACTTTTGTCCGGCCTGTACATGGACTGGTGATGATGCATGGTACTGAAACGGTTACTGGCAGTGTCTTGGGATTAGACAGCCAGAACTGGACTTTAGGTCACCGTTTCCTGAGTAAAGACAGAATTATTTTTAACCATGCTTCAGATTATGAAAAAGTATTATTGGAGCAGGGTAAAGTAGTGGTCAGCTTTGCCGAGCGCCGAGCCCGTATTGAACAGGGTTTAACTGTAGCGGCTGATGCACTTCATGCTCAGGTAGCCTATGCAGAAGGCTTGCTGGATGAAGTTACAGCTTTGGTTGAATGGCCGGTAGTTTTACAGGCAGGTTTTGATGAGCGCTTTTTACAAGTGCCGCAGGAATGTCTGATTTTAACCATGCAGCAAAATCAGAAGTATTTTCCGCTGTTAAACAGTGATGGCAAACTAATTAATCGTTTCCTGCTGGTATCTAATCTGCAAACAGAAAATCCAGTACATATTATTCATGGAAATGAGCGTGTATTACGAGCCCGTCTGGCAGATGCCGAGTTTTTCTATCGTCAGGATCAGAAAACGACTCTTGAAAGTCGTCTGCCTCGTCTGCAAAACGTGGTTTATCACAATAAGCTGGGTAGTGTTGCAGAAAGAGTTCAGCGTATTACTCAGCTGGCAAAAGCTATTGCACCACTACTTAATGCTGATGTAGATAAGGCTGTACGTGCTGCTGAGCTGGCTAAAGCTGATTTACTGACCGACATGGTAGGGGAGTTCCCTGAGCTACAGGGAACTATGGGTAAATACTATGCTTTGCATGATGGTGAAAATGCTGATGTTGCTGTAGCAATTGAGCAACATTACTGGCCGCGTTTTGCTAATGATGCTTTACCGGACAATTTAACTGGTACAGTGGTTGCTCTGGCCGATAAACTGGAAACTTTGATTGGTATCTGGGGTATCGGACTTATTCCGACAGGCGATAAAGATCCGTATGCATTGCGCCGCAGTGCACTGGGTATTTTACGAATGCTGATGCAGCATAATCTGGCACTGATGCCATTATTACAGGCAGCATTTGATACATTTGCTTCAGGCAGACTGGCTGAAAATACTGTCAGTGAAGTGGCCGGGTTTATGCAGGCCAGACTGGCAATTCTGTTACAGAATTCCTTTGCACAGGATGTGGTGGCTGCTGTACTGGCCGGTAAAGTAGAAAATCTGGGTGAGCTGGAAGCCAGACTTGCCGCAGTAACCCGCTTTAAACAGCTGGATGAAGCTACTGCACTGATTGCAGCTAATAAACGTGTTCATAATTTACTGAAAAAAGCCGATATTTCTGCTTTATCCGCTGTTAATCCGGATCTTTTGCAGCAGCAGGATGAAAAACAGCTTTATCAGGCAACTGAGCAGGTTGCAGAAAAAATTCAAGCTGTGCTGAAACGGCAGGATTTTGCTCAGGCATTAACCGAGCTGGCCGGAATTAAAGAAAAAGTGGATGCATTCTTTACTAATGTGATGGTAATGGATGAAAATGAAGCTATTAAGAATAACCGTCTGGCTTTATTACTGTGTTTATCTCAGCAGATGAATGCTGTGGCCGATATTGCCTTATTAAGTGAGTAAATAATAGCAGACATTTCTGCTCATTCTTAAATAGTGGATGAAAGCTAAATTATGATATTTGATAATATAGTATTCCATACAGAAGAAGATTATCCGCCTGCGTTGTCACTGGCTAATGCTGCTACACATATGGGTTATTACTGGTCATGGGCTGTACGCCGGGGTTTATATAATCCGCAATGGGATGAAGCTGCAGAAGAAGATATGGCAGCATTGAAAGCTCAGGTTATGAGCGGAGCTGAATTTGTTCTGAATAATATGGCCGGTTGTCTGGAAGACAGTGATTTTAATGATGAAGGACGACGGTTTTCACTTTATTACTATGAAGATGAAGATGAGGGTTATGGTCGTTTTATGGAAGATTATGTGCAAACATTAAATACGCCGGCCTTGCAAAGTTTTTATCATGTAGAAATTAATGATGAAAATCAGTCTTTACTTGATGGCGTATTTGATAGTGCTTTGATTCAGTGGCGGCAAAGTTTGAAGCCGGTGCAATAGGGTTAAATATGGCATTGAATGGAAAAGGCAAATTAATCATACTGGATCGCGATGGTGTGTTGAATGTTATGCAGCCGCAGCCCATCAGCGATCCTGATCAGTGGCTTCCTTTACCGGGTAGTATGGATGCTGTTGCCTTTCTGACTCAAAGTGGTTATACCGTTGTTGTGGCGGAAAATATGTCTGGTATCGGGCGTAATCAGGTCAGTATGCAGCAGCTGAATGAAGTACATAGCAAAATGCATACTCATATACAGAAAGCTGGCGGCCGCTTAAGCGGGGTTTGGTTTTGTCCGCATACCGGTAATGCTAAATGTAAATGTCGTAAACCTGAACCGGGTTTGCTGCTGGATATTCTGGATCGTCTGCATATGAAAGCAGAAAATACCTGGCTTGTCGGAGATGGTATTCGCGATATGCAGGCAATTGCCGCAATTGGCGGTCATCCTGTACTGGTTTTAACCGGTAAAGGCAAGGAAACATTAAAAATGGAAGAATTGCCGGAAGATACTCAGGTGTACGATGATTTGCTGGATTTTGCCAAATATTGTCGTACTCTGGCTGAACAGGCAGCCGAGGAATAATATAACATGCTGTTGTTGCGTAATTTGATTTACTGGTTTTGTTTGTGTGTATTTTCATTAATCTGGCTGGTGGTAGTAATTGTTTCCATGCTGGTACCAAAAGGGGTTACATGGACAACCACTGTGTGGGGAAAATCTCTTTTCTGGATGCTGGAGCACATTATAGGATTAAAATACGAAGTAACCGGCCGGGAAAATATTCCGCGCGAACCCGGAATTGTGTGCTGTAAACATCAATCTGGTTGGGAAACGCTGGCCATGCTGGTATTTTTCCCTGATCTGGCCTTTGTAGCTAAACGCGAACTTTTTCGTATACCGGTTTTTGGCTGGGCACTGAAATGGCGCGGCACAATCGGTATTGATCGTAAAAACCCTAAAGCGGCAAATGCCCAGATTATCAGTCAGGGGAAAATATGCAAGCAAAAGGGGATGTGGATTTGTATTTTTCCGGAAGGTACACGAATTAAGCCAGGTTTCCGTGGCCATTATAAAAAAGGTGCTGCCCGAATGGCACAGGAACTACATATGAATCTGGTGCCGGTCGCATTAAATAGTGGCGAATTCTGGCCTAAAGATTCCTTTTTTAAATATCCGGGTAAAGTAACAGTCGTGATTGGTGAACCGATTCATTATGAGTCAGCTCATAATCCGGAAGAATTAATCAGAATCTGTGAGCAATGGATAGAATCCGAGCAAGTAAAAATTCAGGGGGTGGGGCCGTTTGCACCAGAACATCCGCAAGTACCAACGCCGTTTGTGCCGCATTAATTGATATTAGTTGAATATTGATACTTTTTTATTTGTAAAATAGTGCTTTGCAGAATCCTGAGCAGATAAACAGGCAGTTTATTTAATTTTTAAGACTGAATCTGAAACGGGATATGAATAATATGATGTGCTGGTTAATAGAAGTATCTCCTTGTCTCAGATAGTAATTTATTTACGTTTTTAACAGATTAGTTGTCATGTCGGAATTTCTTCACACAACTACAGATGGCGATACCATCAGGCTGAAATTACGGCGTACAGCAAAAAAAAATATTATTGTACGTCCTGCATCAGGTTGTTTACTGGATATTAACGTTCCGCCATTTGTATCAATGAAATCTTTGTCTGAATGGCTGAACGTTAATGAAGTCGCTATTAAAAAACTGTGGCAGCAATCAGAAAAAATAGCAACAGCATTACCTGAATTTATCTGGTTTCGTGGGCAGGCATATCCTTTTACTCAGATATCCGTACTAACAAGAGTGCAGTGGCATAAGCAATATGGCTTTTTAATACCACTGGTAAATTCGCAGTCGCCCTATGTACTTTTGAAAGCATGGTTAAAACAAAGTGCCAAAAAAGAATTGTTGCTACGCTTGCAATATTGGGCAAATGTAATGCAGTTGCAGCCAATGGCAATGACATTAAGTCAGGCACGAACTTTTTGGGGAGTATGTCGCCGGCGTAGCGGAATCCGTCTGAACTGGAGATTAATTGGCGCACCTGCTGATGTGGTGGATTATGTCTGTATTCATGAGTTGTGTCACTTGCGCCATGCCAACCATGGTAAAGCTTTCTGGGCAATGGTTGCAGAATACTGTGCTGATGCTGAAAATGCTCGTAAGTGGCTGAAAAAATATGCTAATGAGCTGTTTGCTCTGGATAAATTCAGCTAAAGTCTCACTCTGGAAAATTTGGTGAATTCCAGCTGTTTTCAATACTGATACAAAATAAAAAGCAGCTATACTATTTTCATCGTATGACTGCTTTTTGTTATTCAGCTTTAAATGCTGATTTATATTTTTGGCTGTCAGCTAAAAATGCTTACCTGTTATTTTTAGGTTTAGCCGGCATCAACCGCAAGTTGTTTCATAATATTTTTAATAATCTGGACACGTTGCATAATGTCTTCAATACCAATGCTAACTCTGAGTTTATCTGCTCCAATCAGACGGTAGTTTTTATCAGTTTGCATAATGGCTACAATAGTTGCGGGATTAATGCGATGATGTTTGCCAAAAGTAAAAGTAATGGCTTCACTACTGGCGTCAATTGTGTCTATGCCTAAGCTGGCTGCTTCAATGCGTAAATGATGGCTGGCAATCAGCGTGGAGACGGCCGGTTCAGGAAGTCCGAAACGGTCGATCAGTTCTTCGTGTATCTGGTCTATCTCTGCTTCCGTTTCACAGCTGGCCAGGCGTTTATACAACACCAGTCTGGCATGAATATCTGGGCAATAACTTTCCGGCAGAAGAGCAGGGCTATGCAATTTAATATCACTGGTAATACCCAGCGGGGCATCCAAATCCGGCTCTCTGCCTTTCTTCAAATTGCGCACGGCCTGCTTGAGCATTTCGGTATATAAAGTAAATCCGACCTGAATCATTTCACCAGACTGTCCTTCACCCAAAATTTCGCCGGCACCACGGATTTCTAAATCCTGCATGGCTAATGTAAATCCGGCTCCCAGATCATCAGCCATTTCTATGGCTTCCAGACGTTTCTGTGCATCTTTGGTCATTGCATCCGGTATCATTAGATATGCATATGCCTGATGATGAGAACGGCCTACACGGCCACGCAGCTGATGCAACTGGGCAAGACCAAATTTATCAGCCCGCTCAATAATAATCGTATTGGCATTGGGAATATCAATTCCGGTTTCAATAATAGTTGAACACAGTAACACGTTATAACGCTGCTGAAGAAAATCCCGCATAATCTGTTCCAGTTCGCGTTCACGCAGTTGTCCATGAGCGATACCGATACGGGCTTCAGGTAATAAAGTAGTTAATTTTTCATAAGTGTTAGCAATAGTATCAACTTCATTGTGCAGGAAAAATACTTGCCCGCCACGTTTCAGTTCACGTAATACGGCTTCTCGGATTAAACCATCGCTGTAAGGACGAACAAAGGTTTTTACAGCCAGCCGGCGGCTTGGAGCTGTGGTAATCAATGAAAAATCACGCAGGCCTTCCAGAGCCATGCTTAATGTACGCGGAATTGGTGTTGCGGTCAGTGTAAGCACATCCACATTAGCACGCAGGCGTTTAAGCTGTTCTTTCTGACGTACGCCAAAGCGATGTTCTTCATCTATAATAACCAGTCCCAGATTTTTAAAATGGACATCCGGCTGAACCAGTTTATGGGTACCAATCACAATATCTACTGTGCCGTCAGCCAGTCCGGCAAGTGTGGCCTGTGTTTGTTTACTGGTATTAAAGCGGGAAAGCTGGGCAACTTTGATCGGAAAGTCTGCAAAGCGATCAGCAAAATTTTGTGCATGTTGCTCAACAAGCAGTGTAGTTGGTGCAAGTACTACCACCTGTTTACCAGCCATTGCTGCTACAAAAGCGGCGCGTAGCGCAACCTCAGTTTTACCAAAGCCTACATCTCCGCAAATCAGTCTGTCCATGGGCTTTTCAGCACATAAATCTTTTATGGTCGCAGCGATTGCCGCAGCCTGATCTTCGGTTTCTTCATAGCCAAAGCCATTGGCAAAAGCCTGATAATCCATCTCATTCAGACTAAAGCGGTGGCCTTGCTGAGCTTCACGCTGAGCATATAGATTTAATAATTCGGCAGCAGTATCTCTGGCTTTTTCCGCGGCTTTATGTCGTGCTTTATCCCATGCTCCATGACCCAGTTTATGCAAACTAATGTTATCATGAGCACTGCCTGCATAGCGGGAAATAAGCTGGAGCTGACTAACAGGTACATATAACTGAGAACCTTCAGCATACTCCAGTAGCATCATTTCACAGGCACCTTCACCTAAATCCAGGGTTACCAGACCCTGATAGCGTCCGATACCATGTTGTTCATGTACCACCGGATCACCAATTTTGATTTCAGCCAAATCGCGCAACATGCCGTCTGAAACAGCACTATGTTTGCGTCTTGTACGCCGGCCGCGAATAACATACTGGTATAAATCAGCCTCAGTAATAATAGCCAGTTGCTGATCTGTCAGCAGGCAACCGTAACTTAACGGCGCAATAGTCAGGCACAAGCTGGAATTACTGTTCAGAAAGTCCTGCCAGCTATTGACAATATCTGGCTGTAAACTGTACTGGCGCATAAAATTGAGCATGGTTTCTCGGCGTCCGAGACTTTCTGCGCAAATCAGTACACGTCCTGACCATTGTTGGAGAAAATTTTTCAGTGTGTGCAGCGGATCATCAGCCTGTCTGTCTACTGCGACACTTGGCAGCGTATAAGTAGTGTCTTCGCTGATTTGCGGAACAAGACGCGCATAAGATTTAATACGTGCCCCGAACTGGTCTTCACTAAGATAAAGATAATCTGGTGCCAGCGGGGGATAGGCCGGATCGCCCTGTGCCAGAATGTAGCGTTGTTTGACATCCTGCCAGATGCGGGCAGATTCGTGATGAATATCACCCAGACAAACCAGAATGGCTTCATCATCTGTGTAATCAAAGATACTGACACATTCTTCTTCAAAAAATAAAGGCAGGTAATACTCAACACCCGCCCCGAAATGTCCTTCAGATACTGCATTATAAACAGTAGCTTTTCGGGCATCGCTATTGATTTCTTCCCGAAAGCGGCTGCGGAATATTTTCTGTGCATCACTGTCGGTTGGAAATTCATGTGCCGGTAACAGACGAATTTCATTTACTGTGGTTAATGTACGCTGGCTGTCTGCATCAAATGTTTTGATGGTATCAATTTCATTGTCAAATAAGTCCAGACGAAACGGTGTGTCACTGCCCATTGGAAAAATATCGAGAATACCGCCACGCATGGCGAATTCTCCGGTCGCCACCACATGAGAAACATGGTTATAGCCGGCTTCAACCAGGCTGTGTTTCAATGCTTCAATATTCAGTTCCTGCCCGGTTTTCAGCCAGAAAGTATGTCCCAACAAAAATGAAGGAGGGGCAATTTTTTGCATGGCTGTTGCCAGCGGTAACAATAAAACGTCAACCAGTCCGTTTTTTAGTTGCCACAATGTACTTAGTCGCTCTGATACTAGCTCCTGATGAGGAGAAAAATGTTCGTAGGGCAGAGTTTCCCAGTCCGGGAAAAACATGATACGTGCAGCAGGATCAAAAAATTGCCATGCTGCCTGAATACGGATTGCCTGTTCGGCATCTGCAGTTAAAATAATTTTCAGTTTTTTTTCAGGTAAATGCTGGCTAAGTAATAATGGCAGACTACCAGCATTTAAATCAGACCAGATTACAGTCTGTCTGGTTTTAGGCAATGCGAATGAAGCAGCGGCGGGCATAATTTTAGTTTTACAGATAATAGAAATTGATTGCCAGTACTTATGGGCAAGCTATGATAAGACAAGCCCTGATAAGCAGACAATTGAAACAGAATTGTTTGGAATGGGTGAATAACAAGTCAGTTTCAGACACAGTCCCAGAATTATGGCTATTATTACATAACAATAATTAATATAGCGAATACAAATACATTACAGCGATGGTAATCAGAATGGCAAATGCACAGCCAATTTTGGCAACCACACCAACAACCAGACCAATCAGTGTGGCAAAACCTACCTTGCCGGCAGCGACCAGATTGCGTCTGGCAATAAATTCACCGGTTGCTGCACCAATTAGCGGCCCCAATACCATGCCCGGTAAGGCAAAAAACATGCCAATAATGGCACCAATAAAAGAACCCCAGATAGCTCTTCTGCTTGCACCACTATGTTTAGCACCCAGCATACCGGCCATATAATCCAGAAAACAACCTAATAAAGTCAGTATACCTAAAGTTATTAATGTGGGTGCCCCCATAATCTGATAATTGCTGCTCAATGCCAGTAACCATGCACCTCCGAACATGAGAGGCAGACCAGGTAAAGCAGGCATAAATGTACCTAATAAACCAATGAGTAATAAAACAATAGCCAATATTACCAATACTGCATTCATGGCAAATTAGTCCTCAATAAAATTCATAATATAGAATAGTAAAATGGGGGATGTGGTTGTCACATACAAGGATAAATTTTGTAGTGCAGATAAAAAATATGTAATCAGCCGGTGATTAATAACAGATAATTTTATCAGTTTGGCATGGTATCTGTATATTAGTGAGCAATTACAGTACAGACAATCTGTATAAAATATAAATGATAAATAAAGCTGTGTTATTTGTTGAGACTGGATGATTCAATAGTAATACAATAACCAGATTGAATAACAATGTTATTTATTAAGAAATATTGTTCTTAAATATAAATATTCGATATTGAAAAAAGGCAGCCTTTAAAAAGCTGCCTGTGCCAAATAAACTTTAATTAATCTAATTTTTTAAAGTGTTTGCGGCGTTCCTGTTCGCTCAGGTAGCGTTTACGCAGGCGAATGGTTTGCGGAGTAATTTCTACCAGTTCATCATCATCGATAAACTCTACCGCAGCTTCCAGAGACATTAGTACCGGCGGAGTCAGACGCACTGCTTCATCTGTGCCGGAAGCACGGACATTAGTCAGTTTTTTGCCTTTCAGCGGATTAACAACCAGATCATTGTCACGGCTGTGAATACCGATAATCATGCCTTCGTAAATTTTTTCGCCCGGATTGATAAACATACGACCACGGTCTTCCAGATTCCATAAAGCATAGGCTACAGCATCACCCTGTTCTTGTGATACCAGTACACCATTGCGGCGGCCAGGTATTTCTGCTTTTACTGGTGCGTAATTATCAAATACATGGCTCATCAGTCCCTGACCACGGGTCATGGTCATGAATTCACCCTGAAAACCAATCAGACCGCGCGCAGGAATACGGTATTCCAGACGGGTACGGCCTTTGCCGTCGCTTTCCATATTGGTCAGTTCACCGCGGCGGCGACCCAGTTCTTCCATTACAGCACCCTGAGTATTGTCTTCTACATCGACAGTGAGGTTTTCGTAAGGTTCGCATTTAACGCCGTCAATTTCACGGAAAACCACACGTGGTTTGCCGACAGCCAGCTCATAACCTTCACGGCGCATATTTTCAATTAGAATAGTCAGATGAAGCTCACCACGGCCTGAAACACGGAATACATCTGCGTCTGCTGTGTCTTCAACGCGAAGGGCTACATTGGTCAGCAATTCTTTTTGCAAACGTTCGCGAATCTGGCGACTGGTAACAAATTTACCTTCTGTACCGGCCAGCGGGCTAGTATTGACCATGAAATCCATCGTCAGAGTAGGTTCGTCCACGCTCAGCATAGGCAGCCCCTGAGGTTGTTCACGATCAGCAATGGTAACACCGATACCTATATCTTCCAGTCCGGAAACCGTAACAATATCACCGGCTTCCGCTTCTTGTAGCGGAATGCGTTCCAATCCTTTGAAGCCAAGCAACTGATTAATGCGTCCCTGACCAATCTGCTTATCTTCATTCATGATAGCTACTACCTGACCGGGTTTAATTCGTCCGTTCAGAATACGACCGATACCCAGCCGGCCGGTATAGTTATCATAATCAAGCTGAGAAATCTGTAATTGCAGAGGTTTATCTGCATCACCGGCTGGTTCCGGGGTATATTTCAGAATGGTTTCAAACAGCGGACGCATATCGGTAGATTCGTCTTCTTCATTCAGCTTGGCAAAGCCAGACAGACCAGAAGCATAAACGATAGGGAAGTCGAGCTGTTCATCGGTTGCGCCCAGTTTATCGAACAGTTCAAATGTCTGGTCAATTACCCAGCTCGGGCGGGCACTTGGCTTATCAATTTTATTGATCACTACAATCGGTTTCAGCCCTAATGCCAGTGCTTTTTTGGTAACAAAGCGGGTTTGCGGCATCGGACCTTCCTGTGCATCCACCAGTAGTAGCACACAGTCTACCATTCCCAGTACACGTTCTACTTCACCGCCAAAGTCGGCATGTCCGGGTGTATCAACGATATTAATATGGTAGCCTTCGTATTCAATGGCGGTATTTTTGGCAAGAATGGTAATGCCGCGTTCTTTTTCAAGATCGTTGCTGTCCATTACTCGTTCGTCTACCTGCTGATTGGCACGGAAAGTACCGGACTGGCGCAATAACTGGTCTACCAGTGTGGTTTTGCCGTGGTCGACGTGTGCGATAATGGCAATATTACGAATTTTTTTACTCATAGGAGTGTGTAACCTAGTTTATTAGCTATTTGTAAGGAAAATTAACCTTGAATTATAACATTTACTCTGCTTTTCGTGGAATTTTTAGCAAAATCAGATGTTCTTTCATTATTAAAAAGGCTGACTTACATCTGTGTATGTGTCATAGTTAACGTTTTTCCGGTGTTATTCCGGCTGGGTTATTTAAGGCAGTCTGTTGTAATTGTGGTATTGAAGAGGGATGCAAAACCTTGGCAATGGAACAGTTAGAATTTTTTGTTATTCCCAGTCCCTGTAAAGGTGTTTGTGAAAGCAATCATAAGGGATATTGCAAAGGCTGTCTGCGCAGCAGGGACGAGCGCCTTTACTGGTTGCGTATGTCTGATACTCAGAAACAGTATGTGCTGCGTTTGTGTGCATTGCGACGGCGCAAGCTGGAACAAATGCAATCACAACCAGCAGACCAGACAGAACAAAATCTGAGTGAGCAAATATGGCTGCAGGCAGATTTTGATTTTTAGTTTTCAATAGCTGATAAGTCAGTTCTTAAATTTTGATTTTGGGGGAAAAATGCATTTTCTGATTATTAGTATTCTATGTAGTGTCTCTGTGTCAGTATTACTGAAACTGGCACGCAGAAACGGTGTTAATATTGCTCAGGCCGTAGCGATTAATTACCCGGTAGCTGCTGCCTGCACCTGGTTTTTTTTACGTCCGGATTTTTCTGATTGGCATACTTATAGCAGTCACTGGATTATTTTTCTGGCTTTAGGTATTGGTCTGCCGCTTGGCTTTATTGTGCTGGGGCGGGCTATCGAACAGGCGGGAATGGTAAAAACAGATGCTGCACAGCGCCTGTCGCTATTTATGCCTATAGTGGCCGCATTTGTGCTCTTTGGAGAAACTTTAAGCACTAATAAAATTATCGGAATTGCACTGGCACTGATGGCCTTGCTTACCTTGCTGTACCGTGAGAATCCGGCTAAAGGCAAAGGAAAAGGCGATTTTTTAAGTACTGCCGGCTACTTATTCGGTGTGTGGCTTTGTTACGGAACTACAGATATTCTGTTTAAACAGATGGCGAAAAGCGGAACAGCTTTTGCACCGACCTTGCTGGTGTCATTTATCCTCGCTGCCATTCTGATTATATGTTATCTGTGTTTACGCAGAACAGTCTGGAATGCAGCCAGTATTCTGGCAGGTCTGATACTGGGTGGTTTGAATTTTGCCAATATTCTGTTTTACATTCGTGCACATCAGTATTTTCAGCAAGATCCTTCGCTGGTGTTTGCCGGTATGAATCTGGGTGTAATAACACTGGCCACTATTATTGGCGCTTTTGTGTTTAAAGAAAAAATCAATGGTTTGAATGCTGCCGGAATTGTACTGGCGATTGCTGCAATCTGGTTTCTGTTTTATGGCAGCAGGCTTAATTCTTTGTTGTAGCCGATTTATATTGAAAAGCTGTTCTGAAAGTCAGAACAGCTTTTTTTGATGAACTTAGCCGGCATTACTTAATTGTGCCAGCTGCTGAGCCTGATGCTCGGCAATTAATGCCTGTGTCAGCTCTGATAAATCACCATCCATAATAAAATCCAGTTTATGCAGAGTAAGATTGATGCGATGATCGGTTACTCTGCCTTGGGGATAATTATAAGTTCGAATACGTTCACTGCGGTCGCCGCTGCCAATCAGGCTTTTACGTTCAGCAGCCTCTTTGGCATGAGCAGCATGTTTCTGCTGTTCATACAGTCGGGAGGCAAGTACTCGCATTGCCTGTGCTTTATTGGCATGCTGTGAACGCCCATCCTGACACTCCACTACCATACCCGTTGGTAAGTGAGTAATACGTACGGCAGAATCCGTCTTGTTAATATGCTGACCACCCGCACCGGAGGCACGGAAAGTATCAATGCGTAAATCGTTCGGATTGAGCTGTACTTCAGCAACTTCATCGGCTTCCGGCATAATGGCCACAGTACAGGCTGAGGTATGGATTCTGCCCTGACTTTCTGTAGTTGGTACGCGCTGAACCCTATGGCCGCCAGATTCAAATTTGAGCTGACTGTAAACATTCATGCCTGCAATTCGTGCAATCACTTCTTTATAGCCACCCAGATCGCTTTCACTGGCGGATACAATTTCTACCTGCCAGCCCATACGTTCTGCAAAGCGGGTATACATGCGCAATAAATCGCCGGCAAATAAAGCTGCTTCATCACCACCGGTTCCGGCACGAATTTCTATGAAAATATTCTTGTCATCGTCTTCGTCTTTTGGTAACAAAAGTTTTTGCAGCTCGCCATCCAGCTGAGTAATCTGATTACGGGCAGTATTGATCTCTTCAGCCGCAAATTCTTTTAATTCCGGGTCTGCCAGCATTTCTTCTGCGGCAGCTAGATCAGTTTCTGCCTGTGTATACTGGCGATAGGTTTCTACTACCGGTGTAAGCTCGGCATGTTCACGGGTAAGGCGACGATATTCGTCAATATTGTTCGTGACATCAGGAGAAGCCAGCAAAGCGGTTACTTCTTCCAGACGCTCAGTCAGGTGCTGTAACTTGTCTATCAATGAAGGTTTCATCTGGTATTCCGTATTAAATAAAAGCTATCAGTCCATTGAGACTGTATTAAATATATAGAGTTAAGGATTATGAATAAATTGGAGGCAGTAGCTAATGCTGCTGATTTTTTCCATGCAGCTGGTAAATCTGACAAATGGCCTCGGCCAGCTCAGGATATTGCTGACTGTCTTTATTTAAAGCTCGGGTAGGTGCATGCAAAAGGCTATTGGTTAACTCACGGCTTAAACGCTGCAATACTTCTTCAACAGGTGTACCTTTACGCAGACGGCGTAGAGCTTTATTGACTGCTTTGCTGCGCTGCTGTTCACCCTGATCGCGCAATTCACAAATTAAAGGAACGCTATTGCGTGTCTGTTGCCATGCAATAAACTCAGCAACTTTGCCTGCAACCATCTTTTCAGCTTCAGCTGCAGCCTGTTGCCGTGCTGCCTGACCATGCTGCACAATATGCACCATATCATCAACACTATACAAATACGCGTCGTTCAGTTCGCCTGCTTCGGCTTCAATGTCACGCGGTACGGCCAGATCAAGCAAAAATATTGGCATGCCGCGCCGCTGCCTGAGTGCGCGTTCTACTAAACCTTTACCTATAACCGGAAAAGGGCTGGCAGTAGAAGAAACAATTACGTCGTATTCAGCCAGAATTTCAGGTAAAGCAGTTAATATGCGTGCATCTGCTTCACAGCTTAATTTCTGACATAATTCCTGAGCCCGTTCCAGCGTACGGTTTAAAACAGTCAGGCGCTGCGGACATTCTGCGGCAAAATAGGTGGCTACCAGCTCAATCATTTCACCGGCACCCACCATTAAAACATTCAATGCCGAAATATCGGGAAAAATCTGTGCGGCCATTTTGACTGCCGCCGCTGCCATGGATACAGAGTTTTCTCCGACTGCACTTTCATTGCGAATTTCTTTTGCTGCTGCAAAAGTTTTTTCAAACAGAGCATTCAGCTGCTGATGCAGCGTATGCCGGCTGCGGGCAACGCGTACGGCTTCTTTTAATTGTCCGAGAATCTGCGGTTCACCTAAAACCATTGAATCCAGTCCGCAAGCCACCCGAAAGGCATGCTGCACAGCCTGTTTATCATGGAATTGATATAAATAGGGAGCAAATTCAGATAATGGCAATTGATGGTAGCCGGCCAGCCATTGTATGGCTGTGGTTGCATTACCAATACAGTAAATTTCTGTACGGTTACAGGTAGACAGAATCATTGCTTCTGCTATTTCTTCCTGACTGCCAAGCGCAGTCAGTGCTTCTGCCAGTTCTATGGCAGGGAAAGCCAAACGTTCACGTACAGAAACTGGCGCAGTTTGGTGATTGAGTCCGATAACGGTTAAAGACATACTACCTGAAGTAATTTGCGTTTGCCCGCTACCGCGGGTAGGATAATTGCCAGCCAGACTTTATATTCTATATAAATATAAAGTTAATAAATCGGGCAATTATACGCTATCAGTGCTGAAAAAGCAGTAAATCATGCCTGAGAGTGGTGTAAATAACTTTTTCGCATGCATAAACAAAAAAATGAAGAATCTGGATTTGCACGATATTCGTGAAGATTACAGCCAGCAGTCACTTAGTGAAGCTGATTGCTGTGAAGACCCTTTGGAGCAGTTTCAAAAATGGTTAATGGCAGCCATGCATGCCAAAGTAAATGAGCCTACAGCCATGAATGTTGCTACTGTTGATCAGCACGGACGACCTAATGCCCGCATTGTGCTGTTAAAAGAAGTGACAGCAGAAGGGTTTGTATTTTTTACTAATTATCATAGCCGTAAAGGGCGTTCATTAAGTCTGAATCCGCATGCGGCACTCACATTTTTCTGGCCGGAACTGGAACGTCAGGTACGGGTGGAGGGAAGCGTGCAACAATTACCTGCAGCAGAATCAGATGCCTATTTTCAGTCCCGACCTTACAGCAGCCGTATTGGTGCATGGGCTAGTGAACAAAGCGCCGTAATTAATAGTAAAACCGAGCTGATGGCGCGTGCAGCAAAACTGGGGGCAAAATATTTGTTCAATGTACCCAGACCGCCGCATTGGGGCGGATATCTGGTTAAACCCGAGCTGGTAGAATTCTGGCAGGGAAGACCAAGCCGTTTACATGACCGTATTCAGTATACAAGACAAAATAATCTCTGGATTAAACAGCGCTTATCACCTTAAACATCTTTTGGCCTATATTGATTCAGAAGTTGAAGGCGCGGCTGCTGTAGCCGGACTATCCATAAGAACTTTGTTTTGAATAAAATCTTCAGCCTGAGTTTTCAGGCTGAAACGATCATTTGTTCTGTTTTCAGCAATATTCAGCAACGCAGAAAAATCTACTTTTACTATAATTTCCGGCATAGATACTATATTCCACAGACTACGCAATAAACTGGTTTTGCCGGCAAATGCTACTTTAGATGTACGCAATCCCTGAGGGTTGTAATAGCGCATGGCTACTGCCATCACGGGTGTATCTGCATCTATTGCTGCCTGAAACAGCGCTGCTTTAAATGGCAGGGTAGTCATTCCCTCAGATGTATACGCTTCGGGAAAAAACAGGACGTTTTTACCTTCATGCAATGCCAGTACTATGGCTTTGATAACCGGATTAATATCCTGTCTCGACTGACGATTAATATAAACAGTACCCCCGTTTGTAGCCAGTCTGCCGATTACCGGCCATGATTTGACACTTTGTTTAGCAATAAAGCCACCGGGGATATAGGACATTAATACGAAAATATCCAGCCAGCTAATATGATTGGCTACAGTAAGCCAGGGCATACTTGCTGTATCGGGTAATAATTGTTCAGAGTTTACCTTTACGTGCAGAATATCAAGTAAATTGTGCGCAATTGAAATTAATTCCTTATTACGCTCTGTTTCATTCAGGTTCTTAAACCGATTTACCCGTCTGATTGTCTTAACCAGCCATAAAGCCAGTCTGAAAATACGCGAAAAACGGGTAATTAAAGAAGTATGTTCTGATTTTGTCATTGTTTTGTCATTGTTATTTATCGTTTTTTCTGGCATTGAGGACAATAAAAACTGCTTCTTTGTCCCAAAATCATTTTTTCAATCGGATGCCCGCACTGCGGGCAAGGTTCACCGGCTCGTCCGTATACCTGATGTTGTAGCTGAAAATAACCACTGGTACCAGCACTATTTACAAAATCCCTTAAAGTACTGCCACCTGCCGTAATGGCTTCCTGTAGTATCTGTTTGATTGCATCAGTCAGTGCGCTAATCTGCTGTTTATTCAGCTTCATAGCCGGAATGGCCGGATGGATACCAGTACGGAACAAAGCTTCGTTAGCATAGATATTGCCTACACCGACAACAATCTTATTATCCATAATTGCTGTTTTAATCGCACGTTTCTGGTTTGAAAGTTTTTGTAGCAAATAATCAGCATTAAAATCCTGGCTGAGTGGTTCCGGTCCGAGGTTAACTAATAAAGGATGCTGTTCAATGAGTCCGATAAACCATAAAACAGCTCCGAAACGTCTGGGGTCATGAAATCGTAAGAGCGTACCATTACTAAAAGCAATATCTACATGATCATGTTTTTGTACCGGCGGAGCAGTAAAGTCAGTAAAGACGCGTAAACTGCCTGACATACCCAGATGAATAAATAATGTGCCTGAAGCTAATTCAATCAGCAGGTATTTAGCTCTGCGTCTGACTGATAATACCTTTTCGCTGCCAAGCTGTTCGCCTAGATTATCTATTATCGGCCAGCGTAAACGCGGCTGACGCACTTCTACCTGTGAAATAGTTTGATTTTCAATAAAAGGAGCGATTCCGCGCAGCGTTGTTTCTACTTCCGGTAACTCGGGCATAATTTATTTATATTATTCAGAATAAAATCGTTACAATAGCATCATGAAAACAAAATTTAAAGCACATACTGTGTCAGTTTTAATCAGATAAAATTGCCATAAGTCATACGCAGCTAAAATTGTCTGTGTTAAAGTAGCAAATTATTTTACCCTAATAGTTTATTCTTTAAACGGCTGCAAATTTTATCGTGCCGGTTAAAGTATTTAATAACTGAACACATATTGCATGATAAACCGCGATTAGAAAAAAATTGCCTGCACAAGTACAGAGTTGTTATTTATTTATGATTCAGTGTCTACGTAAACTGATTTGCATATATGGAGAAGTTTAATGCCTCGTTGGATTCATCGTATTACCCCGATTGTTTTAAGTTTAATGGCTGTACATATGGCCAATGCCAACAGTGTGTCAGAGCAGCATAAACCAGTACCATTGATTCAAACTAAAATTGAGCGGATAAATAATCAGGTTACAGCACCGGATGATGCAGATTCGCTGCAACGGCGTCTGGCTATTGCTGGCCGTGCCAATGATATTTTTACTTTATTTGCTACAGAACTTATTTATTCTCAGGGTAAAACGGATCAGGCTCTGGCCGCAGATATGCGAATGCTTGAGCATACACAGGAACCAGATGTGGCTGAACGGGCGATGGAAATGGCTCTTGGCGCAAATAAAATCACCGAAGCGCAAACCATTGCTAATCGCTGGCAGGAAATTGAGCCGACAGAGACACCAGCCAGACAGCGCCTGATGTGGGAGCTGGCTATCGCCAAAAATGATGTGCCGCAAGTATTGAAAAATGCAGATGCAGTTTTATCTCATGCCAATGATTATCAGCTGCGCCGGTTGTTTTTAAAAATGGCACAATTCCGGTTAAATAATCTGGATGCCACTGATGAGTTAAATGCACCGATTCACAAAACAGCAGTTTTACATCCTGAAATGGCAGAAGCCCTAATTGCCGATGCTATTTATGGTGCAACCGGTGCGCATAAAGAGCAAACCATCAAAGCGTTACAATTACTGGTTCATCTGGATACCGATATTTTTCCAGCCAGCCAGCTGACACTGAACCTGATTAATCTTAAGCAGCCACAATATCTGCTGGATTTTTACCAGCTAACCGGTGTGGATACCATGCCAGCTAAATGGCAAAGTCTTTATATAGAATTGCTGATTAAGAATAATCAATTACAACAGGCATATCAAACTTTGCAGCCACTACTTGAGAAAAGTAAAAGCGCGGATCTGTATTTGCAGGCAGTTTATCTAGCTGTCAGTCAAAAAGCTGCTACAGCTACCATTGCCGGCTATGCAGAGAAAATTGTAGAACTGGGGAATTCCAATCAGCGAAGTAAAGCGGCCATGATGGTGGCTATGCGCTATTATGATGAACATAATCTGCCGGCTTCCCGTACGTGGGCAGCTAAAGTCAATGATCCGCAGTTTCTCTTCGATCAGGCACTTATGATGTGCTCAATTGAAGCAGAACAAAAACACTGGAAAGCAGCTCAGCAATGGTTAAATAAAGCTCAGACAGATAAAACACCGGCAGGTACTTTTTTCAGCGGATCGGATTTGCTTCGTTTACAAACATTTGTAAATAGTTCTTCACTCACTGACCAGAAATATGAACAATATCTAAATAGAGTGATTAATGAAGCAGAACATAGTGATGCCAGAACACAGGTAGAAAATGTTCCGCCGTTATTACTCCTTCGTGGGCTGTTATATGCAGATAAATTTGATGAGCCGGCAAAAGCAGTAGCAGATCTGCGCCGGTTTGTGAAAATGCGGCCTAATCAGATAGAGGGGCTTAATGCACTGGGTTACACCTTATTAAGTCTGTCAAAAGATCACTGGCAGGAAGCACAGCAATTGCTGGAGCAAGCCTATGCTCAGAATAACCAGTCTCCGGCAATTAATGACAGCCTGGGCTGGGCTTATTTTCTTAATGGTAATGTAGAAAAAGCGCTGCCTTTACTAGAATATGCATATCAGAAGCTGCCGGAAAGTGAAGTAGCTGCTCATCTGGGGGAAGTTTATTGGCAGCAAGGGCGTGAGGACGAAGCTCGTCAAATATGGGCTCAGGGCTGGCTTAATAAAGCCAGTGATCATAAAATTCTGAATCAAATACTAAGTAAACACCAAATCAGACCGAATAGTCTGCCCTTAGCCACAGCAAAGAAGGTAGAAACTCAGGCTGATGCAGATATCTATTTACAACAGGCAGGAATTTTATTTAGCAACAGAACCAATGAACCGGCTTTGATTGAAAATATTAATAAAGTCATTCAGACCGGTAACAGACTTCAACAAAGTCAGGCAGCGCTTCTCGCTGCAACATATTACTTTTCTAATCGGGATATGACCTCTGCACGTAAGTGGCTGGATAAAGTAACTGATAGTGAGTTGATCGGAGATAAAGCCTATCTGATGGGGATGATTGAAGTAACCCAAAATAATATACCGGCTGCAAAGCAATGGTTAGCTCGGATAGATCAGAATAAAGAATCACCCGTTTCTGATAATATGCATACCATTGCACTGTCAGTTTATATTGATAGTAAAACCCTCGATCCGAAAGTTTATGTACAAAAGCTGACACAGATGCTAAAGGATGCAGACAAAAAAGCTGCTGCATCTGAGGATAATAATACAGACTTAAAAGCATTCCTGCTGTATTCACGAGCAACAGCTTATAGTGAAAAACTGGATCAGCCGAAAAAGGCAATAAAAGATATTCGTGCTTTTATTGAATTAAAACCTGATGATGCGGAGGGCTATAATGGGCTGGGCTATACCATGCTAAGTATGCCAAAACGCTATTGGGCAGAGGCTTTATCGATTTTGCAGCATGCAAGTCAGCTGGATAATGAGTCCTGGGCAATTCAGGATAGTCTGGGGTGGGCATATTATCTGAATAACCAGCCTGAAAAAGCGTTACCGCTTTTACGTTCAGCCTATCAGCTTCGTCAGGAAAGTGCCATTGCAGCGCATCTGGGAGAAGTCTTGTGGCAGCAAGGAGAACAGGAACAGGCACGAAAAATTTGGGCACAGGGATTAGCTAATAAAGACTCTGACCAGAAAGAGTTACAACAGATTTTGAAAAAATTTAATGTAAATCCGTCTAGTCTGACTACTGCACCGAAATCACAAAACAATAAATAGCCGGATACTAGTTATCGACTTTAGCAACTGAACTATTGAAATTTACCGAAAAAGCTGCCGTATGCATCAAGTGTCAACGGCAGCTATTCATTTAATTCTAAAACATAAATTAACTTCACACAGCTTATATAACTAATTCTGATAATATTACAATAATAGACAATTATAGATACCGGAATAAGAATGATATATTCATATTTACGTAAAAAAAATCTTTATCTGGCAGCAGCTATCACCAGCCTGGCTTTAAGTGCCTGTAGCAGCCTCATACCAGACAGAATAACATCGGCATCAGACTGGCAGGCTGGTAACGAAAATGATGTTTCCGGTTTTGACAGTTCCGGACGGCTGGCTATTAAGGATCAGGGTAAAGGAAGCTATGCAAATTTTAGCTGGCAGAATACCGGTAGCGTACAAACAATTGAAGTCAAAACACCATTGGGTAATAGTGTAGGGGTTTTATGTACTGACAGCTCAGGTGTAATTGCAGAAGACAGTAAAGGGCAGATAATTACTGCAGCCAGTATTGAGGAATTAAGCCAGCGTATGCTTGGTTTTGTGCTTCCGTTTGATCACTTGAATCAATGGGTGCAGGGATATTGGATTGCAGATGAACCTTATCAGTTATTGCCCAACGGCAAACTTAAACAGTCTGGCTGGATTATCCAGCGTCAGCAACAAAACGGAAGCCGTAATCCGCGTATTGTACTGTTAAATAATGCACGCTTCGACATCAGACTGGTGTTTGATGAATATACAGATACTGATGATAGTGCAAAATCAGCACAATGCGAATTGCGTCAAAGATTATCCTGATTAATTATTTAAAAATATGAATAAATCTCCAGCAGCTGATGCACGGCATTTTCTGGCGCCGGCCAAGCTGAATCTTGATTTGAGAATCGTCGGACGGCGCGCCGACGGCTACCATTTACTTGAAAGCATTTTTACTCTGATTGAGCTGTATGATCATATCTGGTTCAGCGTAAATCAGACAGGCTGCATAAAATTACATACACCAACTAACGGCATTACTGAAGAACAGGATTTGTGTGTGCGTGCAGCCCGGTTATTATCCGATCATACCGGCACTAAACACGGAGTGGATATCTGGCTGGAAAAACAGATTCCTGTTGGTGGCGGACTGGGTGGTGGTAGTGCGGATGCGGCCGTCGTATTAATGGTGCTTAACCATTTATGGCAGCTTAATCTGAGTAAGACAGAACTATTACAGCTTGGCGTGCGCTTAGGTGCAGATGTACCGTTTTTTATTTTTGGACAAAGTGCATTTGCTCGTGGTATTGGTGAGCAATTAAGCCCGATATCTTTGCCAAAACAATGGTATGTGATTATCAAGCCCCCGGTGCATGTCAGTACACCGAAAATATTTGCACATAAAGACTTGACACGTGATTCCAAGCCACGGATAATGCCAGACTTCCAAGCAGGACAGCACTGGCGCAATGATATGCAGAGCGTTGTTTTAGCTGAGTATCCAGCAGTAAAAGCGGCATTTGATGTTTTGGCTGAATACGGTTCACCAATGATGAGTGGTTCTGGTGCATGTGTATTTTTGTCATTTAATTCTGAAAGTGCGGCACAAGCTGTTTACAATAAAGTTTCTTGCGTGCATCAGGCATATTGTGTTGCTTCCCTGACGAGGCATCCGTTTTATCAATGATGTGTGTAGTTGGGGAGTCGTCAAGTGGTTAAGACACTGGGTTTTGATCCCAGTATGCGTAGGTTCGAATCCTACCTCCCCAGCCAGTTGCTTGATAAAGAGCATTGGGGAGTCGTCAAGTGGTTAAGACACTGGGTTTTGATCCCAGTATGCGTAGGTTCGAATCCTACCTCCCCAGCCACATTTCGAGCAAATAGGCAGTAAACTCTATTGGGGAGTCGTCAAGTGGTTAAGACCCCGGATTCTGATTCCGGTATGCGTAGGTTCGAATCCTACCTCCCCAGCCAATTCAGATAAGCGTGTAAGTTTACTTACACGCTTATTTAATGTGTAAATGACAAATTGTTATTTTAGGGCGCGTGTTGATGCCATAAGTGATATAATTTATCTAAATTTCAGACGGGCAGGTTCCAGTCGGAAAACAGGCATAAATATTGTAAGTTTGTATTATTGTATTCACTTTTTAGTGATACATAGCGTGATTGAGTCTGCAAAAATGTAATACAGTTTTAATCATAGTAATAGAATAGTGTTACTATTTTGCTGTGTTTCTATTAAATATCAGTAAAATAATTGATTAAATCTGTTTCAACTATGATACTTGCAGCTATTCAGTACAGACTGGAAATATTTTTTAAAGAGGTGATCATTGCTTTTGAGTTTAGAAATAACGTAAACGGGTTAACAACGAAATGAGCACAAAATTTCATAACGTTGAAAGCCATTACTTGTTTATATGACAGATACACTACAGCTTAAGTGGTGATATGAAAGCCTTGGATTAATGTTTAATCTTCCTCACACAAATCAAATCAAACCAAAACAGGACTCAGGTACAATAGAAATGGCAGCATACGACAGTTTGATGGTTTTTACCGGCAATGCAAACCCGGAACTGGCAAATAACGTGGCCAGACATTTGGATATTTCTCTGGGACGTGCCTCAGTTGGAAAATTTTCTGATGGCGAAATAGCAATTGAATTACTCGAAAATGTACGTGGTCGTGATGTATTTATCGTACAGCCTACCTGCGCACCGACTAACGATAACTTAATGGAAATCCTGACAATGGCTGATGCACTCAAGCGTGCTTCAGCCGGACGGATTACTGCAGCCATTCCTTATTTCGGCTATGCACGCCAGGATCGTCGTCCGCGTTCAGTACGTGTGCCGATTTCTGCCAAACTGGTAGCCAATATGCTGTATTCTGCCGGTATCGACCGTGTACTTACAGTTGACTTGCATGCTGACCAGATTCAAGGCTTTTTTGATATTCCAGTAGACAATATTTATGCTACCCCCATTCTGGTGCATGATATTGAAAAGCAGCGCATTGATAACCTGACAGTTGTCAGCCCTGATATCGGTGGTGTAGTGCGTGCTCGCGCCGTAGCAAAAACACTGGGTACTGATCTGGCCATTATTGATAAACGCCGGCCAAAAGCCAATGTGGCAGAAGTAATGAATGTAATCGGTGAAATTCAGAATCGTACCTGCCTGATTATTGATGATATGATTGATACAGCAAATACCTTATGTAAAGCTGCATCAGCATTAAAAGAACGCGGTGCAGAACGCGTGCTGGCTTATGCTACTCATCCGGTATTTTCCGGAGCGGCGATTGAGCGTATTGCTTCATCAGAAATCGATCAGGTTGTAGTCACTGATACTATTCCTTTATCTGAAGCTGCACAGAAATGTGATCGGATTCGTCAGGTAAGTATTTCAGGCCTGCTTGCAGAAACTGTACGTCGTATCAGTAACGAAGAATCTGTGTCATATCTTTTCAATGAAGATGTGGCCATACCGGGAGCAATGTTTCTCCCTTAATACCCCCAAGCCGTCTTAAGCTGGTCGCGGCCGATGACGGCATTATTAACTTTGGAGTAGTTATGTCTTACGAAATTAAAGCAGAAATCCGTGAAGCTCAGGGCACTGGTGCGAGCCGCCGCCTGCGTCGCGAAGGTAAAGTACCGGCTGTATTGTACGGTGAATGTACCGAACCGGTAGCTATTACAGTAGATCATCGTACTTTATGGTACGCACTGGAAAAAGAATCTTTCCATACTGCTATCATCAAACTGGATGTTAATGGCAAAACCTACGACGTTATTGTACGTGATTTCCAGATGCATCCGTTTAAACAACAAGTACAGCACATTGATTTCCAGGCCGTTGATGCAAATAAAGCTATCAATATTCGTGTTCCGCTACACTTGCTGAATGCTGCTATTTCTCCGGCAGAAAAATTGCAAAGTGGTCGTGTGTCTCTGCTGGCTACCAGCGTAGAAGTAAATGCTTTACCGAAAAACATTCCAGCTGTATTGGAACTGGATGTTTCTACCATCAGTGCCGGTGAAATTCGTCACCTGACCGATTTAGTGTTCCCAGAAGGTGTGACCAGCGTTGCATTAAATCGCAATGAAAATCTGGCTATTGCTTCTGCTACTGGTAAAAACAAATAAGCAGTAAAAAATACCTACATCTGATTAGTATTTTACCTAAAAGTAAAATGCCATTGAAAACTGAAGTCTGTAGTAACAGACTTCAGTTTTTTTAAAGTAATGTGAGTAATAATTTCTAAATTTAAATAATTACAATTTAGCACATATAGCAAAACGTAAAGTTAAATTTGAAAAATCAGAAATAAACGGTCTGCACAAGAAAAATATATAAAAATATTTTATTTCATTCAAATTACGTTTTATAAAATAAGTAATGCATACTAATTATTTTATAAATATATTAATAACATAAAAAAGTCAAAAATATAAAAAAGCTTTTATCTGATTCAACACAGATAAAAGCCTTTTTAGAAATTAATTTAATCAATTATAACGCAGCATTAGGACTTTTTACGGCCTGGTTTTTTGCGTGAACCATTACTACGTGACTTCTGAATGGCAGCAGTTTTTGTTTTGTTTGACTTAATTTTCTTACCGGGTGCTTTGCGCGGCTGTTTAACAGTGGCTTTAAGCTGTTTCTGAATATTTTGCGCATTATTTGTCCGGCGACGCTTACCACTATTCGTGCTAATCAGCACCAAATCAATCCGGCTCGTATCCAAATCCGCGCGAGCTACTTTGACTACAACTTTATCACCCAGCTTAAAGCGGATACCACTACGCTCTCCGACAATGGCCAGCATTTCAGGATGATAATTAAAATAATCTTCACCCAGATCGCTGATATGAACCATGCCGTCAATATAAACATTATCTAAAGTAACAAACAAACCAAAATTTGCCATACCGGAAATCGTACCGGAAAAAACCTCACCGATTTTGTCCTGCATATAGTAAGTTTTAAGCCAGTTTTGCACATCGCGGCTGGCATTATCAGCTCTGCGTTCTGCCAGTGAACAATGCACACCGAGTTCAGACCACGACTTTGGCTGATATTGTTTGTGCTGTAAAATGGCCTTAATAGCTCTGTGAACAGTCAGATCAGGATAACGCCTGATTGGTGAAGTGAAATGTGTATATACCGAATAGGCCAGACCAAAATGGCCAATATTTTGTGGTTCATAAACTGCCTGCTGCATTGAGCGTAACAGCATAATACTGATTACATTCTGATCAGGCCGTTCTTTGATTTTTTCACTTAGTTCTGCATAATCTTTTGGAGTAGGGTTATTACCGCCATTCAGGTGTAAACCAAGCAGCGATAATTGCTCACGTAAAGTATTCAGACGCTCACTGGTCGGACCGGCATGATTACGGTATAAAGCAGGATGTTTATGATGCTTGAGAAATTCTGCAGCACAGACATTCGCAGCCAGCATACATTCCTCAATCAGACGATGAGCTTCATTGCGTTCAACCGGTATAATACGTTCAATTTTACCCTGCTGATTGAACAGCATCTGTGTTTCAATACTATCAAATTCCACGGCACCACGCTGCAGGCGTTTTTTCAGTAAAATCTGATATAGCCGGTATAAACTCAGTACATGTGTTTTCATCGGGTCATCAAACTGGTCATTACTAATCCAGTCCCATGCCTGTGTATAGGTAAGTCGTGCATGTGAGCGCATTACCGCCGGATAAAATTCATAACTTTTAATATTGCCTGCATAAGTAATCACCATATCGCATACCATGCACAGGCGATCCACATTCGGATTAAGGGAACAGATGCCATTAGATAAATTCTCCGGTAGCATCGGAATAACCCGCCGTGGAAAATAAACACTTGTAGCACGTTCCTGTGCATCCTGATCAATAGCATCATCAGGATGGACATAATGGCTAACATCAGCAATAGCAACGACCAGGCGGTAATTACGACCAATTTTTTCTGCATATACCGCATCATCAAAATCGCGTGCTGTTTCACCATCAATAGTAATAAGCGGCAGATCACGCAGATCTTTTCGGTTTTTTCGCTCATCAGCTTTAACATGATCAGGTATTTTAGCGGCCTGAGCCATACAGGCCTGACTAAACTGATAGGGTAAATGATGTTTGCGTACTGCAATTTCAATTTCCATACCACTGTCAGCATAATCACCAAGAATTTCTGTAACACGAGCCACTGCTGCCTGAGTTGCATTCGGATAGGACTCAATTTTTGCTACCAGAACCTGACCGGCTTTAGCTTTACCCAAAGAGTCAGGCTGTAGCACAATACTTGCTCCCAGACGTTTATCTTCGGGAACGAGCATAGCTACACCATGTTCAATTGTGAGTCGTCCTACCACATCTTTATTAGCTCGTTCGATGACATCCAGCACCTGCCCTTCACGCCGCCCGCGACGGTCAGAACCAGCTGGTCTTACAGTGACAATATCTCCGTTCATTAACCCGCACATCTGGCGAGCGTAGAGAACAAAATCACTGCCGTCAGCAGGGTTTAACGGTACAGCAAAACCAAAGTCGTCTTTGTGTACTTCAATCCGGCATTTAACCAGTGCCAGTTTATTAGCTACACAAACAGCACCGCGGCGATTAATTAGAATCTGTCCGTCTCGTGCCATGGCATTTAAACGACGATCAAAAAAAGCTATTTCTTCATTAGTAATATTAAGTTTCTGTGATAATTCAGTCATTTTGACCGGAATACCGACTTTATCTAAAACAGCAATAATCCATTCCCGGCTGGGTAAAGGATTGGAATAACGTTGTAATTCACGTTTTAAATATGGATCTTGATGGCGTAAATCTGATTTTTTTTTCATAGAGTATTGACAATCTCTTTAGAGAATATATAATGCACTTCCTCAGTTAAAGACATACTTTAACTGAAAGTTGCAATATATGCAAAAGCCCAGGTGGCGGAATTGGTAGACGCGCATGGTTCAGGTCCATGTGCCAGCAATGGTGTGGAAGTTCGAGTCTTCTCCTGGGCACCAGAATTCCAAAAAAAGATATCTAATATTTAGATATCTTTTTTTATTTTGTAAAACTTAAATTAATAATAATCATATTTTAGAGATTTGCAGATTAGCATAAAATTTGCATACTCAATCTACATTTGAATTATTAATTCAAATATCAATTTATTTTGTATCAAATATATAAATAATTTTCAAAATAAAAAAGCTATTTATGTTCCGTAGCCGGAAGCTGATTAAATGCCCATTCTTTATCCGTGCATACCCGTGCGAGTACTAAGCCTAATGGTAAAGCCAAGACAATAAGCATTGCCTGTGCTCCCCAGTTAATAGCATTGATAATATCGTTTTGCTGTAAAAAATACATAGCGCGAAACATATAAATGCCCGGTACCATAATACATACTGCCGGTACCGATAAAGCAATACGCGGACATTTACTATGGCGGCTAAAATAAAATGCACTGATACCGACAATAAAAGCTGCTATTAAAGAAGCTGCCTGAATAGGTATATTAGTCAGGTCTATCATTTCCAGCCGTAAAGTATTGGCATACATGCCGATAAAAGCAGTCATTAAAGCAGTTTTTACCGGGCTGTTAAAAAGCAGGGAAAAACCAAGTACACCAAAAAAGCTGGCAATCAGACGAAAAAAAGCTGTCCATACCGGGTAAAGATTAGGCGAGAGCATAGCTTCCGGTGCCATATGGATTCCGGCTGCAACTACCCATGCAGCAAAAGTGGCGCAAAAAATTACAGTTATGGCATAACCTACACGCTGAATACCAGATGAAAAATCCAGTTTGGCTAAATCCAGCACTCCGGTTATCAAAGGAAAGCCAGGTATCAGAAACAGCATAGAAGCTATATAGCCGGCTGTGTGCTGAATATTTACTTTTAGCAAAAGATGACTACCGCCAATAATCAGAAAATACACACTAGAAGCTACAGCTGCGGCCAGCATGGTGACAACAAACTGATTCAGATGTTTATGTAATAGGGTTTTTCTTAGCGCCTGGCCAAAACCAGAGGCAAAAAATACACCCAGCATTTCAATCAAACCACCACCGATTAAAAAAGTAAAAGATGAACACGCAACCGCAGCAAACAAAGCTGACTGCCGTAAACTGTATAGGGCTGGTTGATTTTCAATTTCTGACAAAGATTTATCAAGAAAGCGAATCAGCTCGCTTTCACTCATTTGCTGATAACGGGCCTGTGTTTCTATCAGCAGAGTTTCAAGCAATTGGATATTATTAGTATTAATTCCAACTCCTTGAATCGTGGTAACCTCAGTTTTAAATTGTTTACCATTACGGCAGGTAGAGTTGATTTCAGTAAGCGTAATATGTGCCTGATTTTCCACGCCGAGCATATAAGCAACATGACGCATTGACTGTTTAATGCGATAACTCCCGGTACCTGCTGCCAGACAAATTTTACCAACGCGTAAAACCAGATCCGATTTGATATTTAACTGAAGCTCATCAGAAGAAAGAGGCAAAGACATAATACTTTTTTTATAAAAATAGTAGGCTAGTATTATAACGCTTGTAAGTAGATGTTGCTTAATAAGAAATATTATTTAATTCACTTCCTGGCTACCGTAGCAAATGAATATATTTGGCGTTTCAGATTTAATAATAATTCTCAGGTAGTTTATATGATGATATAGATATGCAAATCAGGAAAAGTAAGACATGTAAATATGATGAAATATTGTATTATGACTGTTAAATGGGCATTGTCATTGCAGGATTTGGCGATTCATTATCTAAAAATGGTTTATAACCAATATATGAGAAATTGCTCAATAAAGATAAAACTAGACAACAGGCTATATTTACATTGTTACTTTATTCGTTGGGATGGTGGTTGAGCAAATTTTTGGAAAAAAGATTCAAAAGCCATTTGTAGTGCATAGTGTAACTTATCCAGATATAGTCAATGCCGTTGTTAAGTGGAAAGATACTAGTTTATAAAATCTAAATACATGAGATTTATTAGATGTCAGTTGCTTTTGAACTAAATATGAAAGATATTTAAACAAAATTACAAAACAATAGGCTAAAAATATCCCTAATTTATTCGAATCTATGAAAAGATTATGATCGTATAAAAATTTAACAGAGCTATTAAAAAGAAAAGATGAAAAAGTTAATTTTTTGAAAAAGGATCAAAAATAATGAAGAAAATTTTATTATTTATATTAACATTTATAAGTAACAATGCTTTTAGTAAAATCAGTCTAATTGATGAGATGCTTAATAATCAGATAATAAAATACAAGCTAATTATATTATTATAAATCAATTATCTGAAATTATTTTAAAAAGAGATATTGATATTTATCAGCAGGAATGGGAAAAAGAAGTTAATAAAAAATGTAATTGGGTCTATTCTAATATTGATATTTATTTATTTGGTCAGGAAGATAAATTTAGTTATCCATTATGTTTACTGAGTGAACAAAATGTTATGATTAATGAATTAATTTTACTAATGAATCATAAAAAAATTTTAGTGAATAATAAAATACAACAATATTTTACTAATATTCCAGAATAAAAACAGTACAATGTTTATTTTAATTTATTAACGGAAAAATATGCTTTAAAATTATATAGTTCACTTTATTCTTCAACTGATATTAAAGAATGTATAAACCGATTTCTGTTGACTCAATAAATTCCCGAAGAATATGGATTTAAATTTACAGTGGATAAGGGTTATTTGTATGATTCCCCAAATTTATCTGATAAAACAAGAATATATTTGGTTAGAGGAGATCAGATAAAATTATTAAGTTATAAAAATAATTTTTATAAAATCGAATATACATCAAAAGAAAATAAGATAATAAAAAAATGGCTTCACTGCTCTGCTATTTATGCTTGTATCTCAGATTAATAATACAAAAAATTTTAATTATTAATTTATAACCGACTCGATATTAAATAATTTAAATTAAGGAGAACATAACGTCTATGTTTAATTGAAATTTAATAAGATAATTAAATAAAATTGTACAAAGGAGAATTTAAGAAAAAATTATGTAGAAAAATATTAAGAAAAACAAAATCAGCGATTTATAATCAAAAAATCATAAAAAAACACTTCTGCAAATAAAAATTTTTTGAATCAAATCGGTGTCAGCAGATAAAAAAGGCCAATTTTATTATTAAATTATAGAGGGTAAGTAGGTAATTTAATTAAGTTAGCAGCGATTTTACAATATTTCCAGCATGTATAAATGTATATACTTTGTTCACCGCACAATAAAATAATCCTATACTTACTGCTACTTTTAAGTAATTTAGAGTTACAAAGTTATACACTGGGATATGGTATTACTCTTAATAAAATTCGCAGATATTTTATGTGTTCAGAGTAGAAATAAATTGATTTAAATTAATATAAAATGTTTCTAAAAAGTAAGCAGCTTTTCCTTTAAGGAATAAGCTGCTTCTGTTTATGCGGAAAATCTATTGATTAATCTGAGCTGTTAATTCGCGGGTTTCATGAAAACGAATATCCGGCCAGCGTTCTTCTGTCAGAGACAGGTTTACACGGTTGGGAGCTAGATAGGTTAGGTTACCACCTGCATCTGTAGCGAGATTAAGTATGTTGGCTTTTTCAAATTCAGCCAGTTTTTTTCGGTCAGGGCAGGATACCCAGCGTGCTGACCAGATGCTGACAGATTCAAATACTGCATCAACACCATATTCGTTGGCCAGACGGGCAGTAACTACTTCAAACTGCAATACACCTACAGCACCGAGTATCAGATCGCCGCCATTGTGAGGTCTGAATACCTGTACTGCACCTTCTTCACCAAGTTGTTGTAATCCTTTTTGCAGCTGTTTCATTTTTAGTGGATTTTTAATTCTCACAGCACGAAACAGTTCCGGTGCGAAAAATGGAATGCCGGTAAAGGTGAGGCGTTCACCTTCGGTGAAGCTGTCGCCAATCTGGATGTTACCGTGATTAGGAATACCGATAATATCACCGGCAAAAGCCTCTTCAACCAGTTCACGGGTATGTGACATAAAAGTGACAACACTGGATGCAGCAATGTCTCGGTTAAGGCGCAGGTGTTTGATTTTCATGCCCCGGGTAAACTCACCAGAACACACGCGCAAAAAAGCGATACGGTCGCGATGCTTGGCGTCCATATTGGCCTGTATTTTGAATACAAACCCGGAAAATTTGTTTTCAGTTGGTTCGACCACACGCTCTAGTGTTTCTCTGGGCTGTGGAGCCGGTGCCCAGTCAATCAATGCATTGAGGATTTCCTGAATACCGAAATTGTTGATAGCTGAACCAAAGAAGACAGGTGTCAGCTCGCCACGCAAAAATGCGTCTAAATCAAATTCATTTGAAGCAGCCTGCACGAGCTCAATTTCTTCGCGCAGTTGCTGAATTTCAATCGGAAAGAGCTCATCCAGTCGGGAATTATTGATACCTTTGATTACATCAAATTCATGTGGCAGCTTCTCGCCACCGGCTTCAAAGAGGTAAATCTCATCATTCAGGATGTGATAGACACCTTTGAAATTTTTTCCCATACCAATCGGCCAGGTAATCGGAGCGCAGCGGATGTGCAGTATGTTTTCAACTTCATCGAGCAGTTCAAGTGAGTCGCGAACTTCGCGGTCATATTTGTTCATGAAGGTAACAATCGGTGTGTCACGCAGGCGACAAACATTTAAAAGTTTGATTGTTTGTGCTTCTACACCTTTGGCAGCATCGATAACCATCAAGGCACTGTCAACGGCAGTGAGTACGCGATAAGTATCTTCAGAAAAATCTTCGTGGCCGGGCGTATCAAGCAGGTTAACAACATGTTGACGATAATCAAACTGCATCACAGATGAGGCTACGGAAATACCACGCTGTTTTTCGATTTCCATCCAGTCTGATGTGGCAAATTTACCGGATTTTTTTCCTTTTACTGTACCGGCAGAGAGGATAGCTCCTGAAAACAGTAGCAGTTTTTCTGTTAGGGTGGTTTTACCGGCATCCGGATGGGAAATAATCGCAAATGTGCGGCGTCGTGCCGCTTCCTGGGCAATCTGACTCATGATTTTTATATTCTGAAAACAATAAAAACAAGACGGCTGTGGCCGTCTTGTAAAGAGAGATATATTGTAGCACAGGTTGATATGAAATCTGTTAATTGGATATTTTAGTGCTGTTAATCATGACTTTTTATGAATATAAATTTTATTTATCGGCTGTTTACTGGTGATTTAAACTGGTTAGTCATTAGCTGTAGAAAAAAAGCATTTTTTCATATTTAAAACTTGGTTGTTACATTGTAGCTGCGCCTGGGCAGCATTGTGTTTAATAACTGCCAGTGCCAATGAAACTGAGTCTTTTTGTACCTGATTGATAATCAGCCCCGCTTCTTCATTGTTGCTATCATATATGCTGTCTCCGTCGGAAAGCGGTGTAGTACTTTCAATAAGTACCAAGCCGCGTTTTACCTGACCGCGGTACTGGGCCCGAGCGATAATTTCCTGTCCTGGATAACATCCTTTTTTAAAATGCACGGCACCGATAAGCTGCTGATTGAGCATTTGTGCCACACATGTTTCTGTGGTGGCTGCACTAATCCATGGATTGCCGCATGTAATTTCATGAGTTTTCCATGCTATGGCATTTTCTGTATTCAGTGGTGGTAGCTGATCGATTTTGCCGATACTGACCAAGGAGTGATCTGGCAGTTGTATATGCCAGATCTGATTTGTCATCGTTGCTGATAAAACGTATTGAGGTTGTTCTGGTGTATTTGATACAGGAATATCATTTGGTAAACAAACTGCTACACCCCATTCAGGTAAGGTTTCCAATTTTACTTTGCTGCGCAAAATGTACATTTGCAATTTTTTCTGTAGTGTTTCACACAGATCGGCTGCAGAAATCAGAATAATATCGTCTCCTCTGTTAAGTAGAAGCATATTGGCGATGACACGGCCTTTAGCTGTGTTGTAAGTTGCCAGACATGCCTGTCCTTCTGCAAGATGATTAATGTCATTTGAAAGTTGATTATGCAAAAATGTGGTGCGATCTTCGCCGCTAACTCGAATAAGGCCGAAAAAGGGCATCAGGGTAGATGCTGTGTGTGTCATGTATAAATCCTAATTAATCGTTTTGCTTATTATAAGGTTGGAATTTTTAATATACAAAATAAAAGCTCCGTCCAGAGAAGGTACGGAGCTTTGATAAGGGGCTAAAGAGCAGAGAGGATCATTTTCCTTCTACTTTGGCTTTAAGCTGCTGATACATATCAGGATGCTCAGTTTTAAGCAGTTCAGCCACTTCCATGTTTACGCGATTAAGTTTGCTTAATTCCAATTGTTCAACATGTACCAGACGAACCAGTTCACGAACTGGCTTCGGGATATTACGACCTGCTTCATAACGGGAACCGCCAGACTGAGTAACGCCAACCTGACTCCAGAACTCAATCTGATTCAGACCAAGTTTTTTACGGATTTCGCGCACATTGTTAATAGGCTTGAATGCTTTCATGATTTTTATACCTTAAAAAGCGAGTTGTCTATGTTTAGTTGAATTAATTAATATGGTCATTCACAGATAATTATTTATTTTGATAAAAATTTATCAATAAATGTTATGAAAAATGTTTTACCATTATGCATAATTATCTATGGACATCAATATTATCACAATTGTTTTTACATTCAATACAATATTGCTATTGTTTTATTAAAATGCGGTATAACAGGATAATACAAATTTATTTTAATTAATCTAAATTAAGATTTATTGCCTTATATCAGATATTCGTGCAGCTTAAATGTAAAGTTATGATATTTTAAGGTGAATTAAGGTTTGCCTGTTAATGGGCTGACTGTGAGTATTTCATAGCCGTCATCAGTAACCAATACCTCGTGTTCCCATTGTGCAGAGAGTTTGTGGTCTTTGGTTACAACAGTCCATCCGTCACCTAATATACGCAAATGACGTTTACCTTGATTAACCATTGGTTCAATTGTAAATATCATACCGGGTTGCAATTTTAATCCTGTATGACGACGACCATAATGCAACACTTGTGGTTCTTCATGGAATCCGCGTCCAACTCCATGTCCGCAAAATTCCTGCACCATGGAGTAACCTGCATTTTCTGCTACTTGCTGGCAGGCGTAACCAATATCCCCAAGTGTCGCGCCCGGCTTAACTACAGAAATACCGGCCATCATACTCTGGTGAGTGATGTTAATGAGACGGCGTGCCTGAGGGCTGATTTCTCCGACAGCATACATGCGGCTTGAGTCGCCATGAAAACCATCTTTGATAATGGTGACATCTATATTTAATATATCGCCATTTTTTAGTGGTTTATCATCAGGTATGCCGTGACAGATTACATGGTTAACAGAAGTACAGCATGACTTGGGAAATGGCGGGTTGCCATAACCTAACGGGGCAGGATAGCCGCCCTGAACATTGATATGGTAATCATGAATCAGACGATCAATTTCATTGGTGGTGATTCCCGGTTTGATAAACTGGCCTATGTAGTCAAGAGCTTCGGCAGCCAGCCGGCCAGCAACACGCATTGCAGCAATTTCTTCTGCATTCTTAATAATCACGGCCATGATTTTTCCTTTTAGGGTAATTAAAACAATTCAGTTAATGTGTACAATAATTTAAGCATTGACCAGTAAACTTAGTTCATCAGCAATGTTTTGTTTACGCATAAGGCTTTCACCGATAAGAAAAGTGTTAACCTGATGTTGTTGCATCATATGAATATCGTTTGTGGTGAAAATACCACTTTCTGTCACAATAGTTTTTCCGGTTAATGCAGGCAGAAGTTTGATAGTTTGTTTTAAATCTACTTCGAAAGTACGCAGATTACGATTGTTTACTCCCCATAGCGGGGTACGCATATTAATGCATTTTTCAAGCTCGTCTTCGTTATGAATTTCGAGTAATACAGTCATACCCAGCTCGTGAGCAATGGCTTCATATTCGGTTAACTGGGTACGGCTTAATGCTGCTGCAATAAGTAAGATTGCATCTGCATTGTATGCCCGGGACTGGTATACCTGATAGACATCTATGATGAAATCTTTGCGCAGTACCGGTAGATTGCAGGCATTGCGTGCGAGATTCAGATAGCCAAGGCTACCCTGAAAATAGTTTTTGTCTGTTAATACAGACATGCAGGCTGCGCCACCAAGCTGATAATCTCTGGCAATTTTTTCTGGAGAAAAATCAGGACGAATCAGTCCTTTAGACGGGCTAGCTTTTTTAACTTCGGCAATAATGGCAGCTTTTCCCTGATGATGTTTTGTATGTATTGCTTCAAGAAAAGGGCGCGCAGGGGCCTGGTCATAGGCTTTTGCACGTACTTCAGCCAGTGATTCAACCGTTTTGGCGGTAACCATTTCGGTTTTTTTTGTGGCAATAATTTTATTTAAGATATCACTCATGGTTTTTTTGTCCGGAGTTACATGCTGAAGCTGAATTAATGAAAAAAGTGAAAGGTGAATTGTGTGAAGAGAGAGAAGTAATGTTCAGGATGCTGTATCTTCACTAATTTCCGTTTTCAATACCTGAAAAATAGCCCGGAAAGCTTTTGGTGGCTTTCCTGCAGCCTGTTCCTTACGGGCATTGCGGATTAATGTACGCAGATTGTTGATATCAATATGCGGATAACGGCTGATAATTTCAGTGAGGCTGCTGTCATCGGAAATTAAACGATCACGCAGATTTTCCAGCCGTTGTAAGTAAGCATTATGTGCGCTGTTTTCACCTTTGAGGCGAGCCAGATAATCACTGATTGGTTTGGTATCGGTTTCGCGCATGAGACGACCGATAAACTGAGCTTGACGTTTCAGTGCGCTGTTCGAGGTAATTTTCTGGTAGCTTAATACTGCCTGTAATAAATCCTCTGACAAATTTATTTTTTTCAGTGTATCAGCAGACAGTTTAGTTAGCTCCATACCTAATTGCTGCAAATCATTCATTTGCTTTTTCAATTGGGTTTTACTTACCCATTCTTCGTCTGCACGGGACTGACTGTCTGTATTACTGTTCATATATGTATGTGTTACGTGTATATCGAAATTTCAAGTATCTATTTTAGCAAAAAATCCATATCATTTCAGTTGACATGTATGTTTAACTGCTGCCAGTGCTGAATTCAGCATGTTAGAATGCAGGCTTCTTCGCATGAGAGTAGATTAATGTTTCATCATAGTGCCGATCAGTTACAGGAGCTGTGCCAGCAGGCAATAAATAAAGCCAGAAAGCAGGGAGCCAGTTCTGTTGAAATTGATATCAGTGAATCTGCGGGTCAGAATGTACAGGTACGCCAGCAGAATGTCGAACATATTGAGTATCAGCAGGATAAATCTCTTGATGTAACTGTTTATGTGGGACAGGCTAAAGGGCGTGCAAGTACTGCTGATTTTAGTAATAAGGCAATTGACGAAGTCATCGGAGCAGCTTTGAATATTGCCCGTTTTACTGCTCAGGATGATTGCGCCGGTTTGGCAGATGCGGCATTACTGGCAACGGAATTCGGTGATACAGAATCTTTTTTCCCCTGGCGGCTGTCTGCTGATGAAGCAATTGAGATTGGTAAAAAAACCGAACAGGCAGCACTTGATACGGATGAGCGTATTAAAAACTCCGAAGGAGCAGAAGTACAGACTGATCATTATCAGTTTGTATATGCCAACAGTAATGATTTTTGTGCTTATCAGCGCGGCAGCAGGCACAGTATTTCCTGTAGTGTAGTGGCTGCGGACGCTTCCGGAATGCAGCGTGATTATTGGTACGATTTAGCGCGTGATGCACGAGATCTTGCTGATGCTGAAATTATCGGACAGACAGCGGCAACACGTACAGTACGGCGTCTGGATGGCAAGCCTGTGGCTACAGGAAAATATCCGGTAATTTTTGATACTACTATAGCCGGTAGTCTAATTGGTCATCTGGTAGGTGCTCTGAGTGGTAGTGCGTTATATCGACAAACCAGTTTTCTGGTAGATAGCCTTGGTAAACAGATTATGGCGCCCTGGGTATGTCTTACAGAGAAACCACATGTGAAAAAAGCGCTTGCCAGTACATATTTTGATGCTGAGGGTGTAGCCACACATGAACGTACTGTTATCAATGAAGGCTCTGTTGCGGGTTATTTTCTTGGTAGCTACAGTGCGCGTAAGTTAGGTATGCGTACTACTGGAAATGCAGGTGGTGTTCATAATTTATATCTTAATCATACCCATGCCAGTCAGGACGATTTATTGAAAACAATGGGAACCGGTTTATTGGTTACTGAGTTGATGGGGCAGGGTGTAAATGCTATTACTGGTGACTATTCGCGAGGTGCGGCAGGTTTCTGGGTAGAAAACGGAGTGATTGCCTATCCGGTAGAGGGTATTACAATCGCTTCACGTTTACAGGAAATGTTTATGGCGATGGTTGGTGCAGCAGATGATGCGTTAAAGCGCAGTACGCATAAAGTTGGATCTATTCTGATAGATAATATGACTATTGCTGGTGCCTGAAACGTAAATGATTATGGGAATTTGTTTGATTAATAGACGGGCAGAAAGTAGAAATGTTTGGTAACTGTCTGCTTAAAAGGATTGAAAATGAGCTTCCGTAAAGCATTGTGGTGTGTATTTTTTCTGGCTGTGCTTTGTGCAGCTGGTTCTTTTGTTGGTCAGTATGTTCTGGGTATGAACCCGTGTGTGCTGTGTATTGTTCAGCGTGTTGCGGTTATTGCCACTGGGCTTCTGGCATTTTTGTGTGCCTGCTGTCCTAATCGCAACAGTATTGAGCGGGTGATAAATGCTATTTTGGTCAGTCTGGCACCCATAGGCGGACTGGGTGTAGCTATATATCAGATATATATTCAGCATCTGCCATTGATGGATCAGCCAT
Source organism: Snodgrassella sp. W8158 (assembly GCF_016100435.1). Taxonomy (NCBI): domain Bacteria; kingdom Pseudomonadati; phylum Pseudomonadota; class Betaproteobacteria; order Neisseriales; family Neisseriaceae; genus Snodgrassella; species Snodgrassella sp. W8158. The sequence goes on from NZ_JACFSM010000002.1 coordinate 582,157, forward strand.
CTTGTGGTGCACCGTGGACTTTCCGTCTGCGTGATGCGCCATTGTTTCATTGGTATGAACCGATTATTCGCGGTACAGGTAATTGTGGTGAGGTTCAGAAAATTTTAATGATACCTTTACCGATATGGAGTGCGTTATTTTTTACAGCCGTATTGATTTGGGTCTGGGTATGGTTTTGGCGAAGCCGTAAGGGCTAAAACCGGGCTGTGTTTCTTGCTGAAAACAGATTTGTTCGAATGAATGCTATGGTATGAATGCTAGATTTTTACTGAAGACTATTAGTCATATAACACTGGCCGGGTTTCTGCTATACAGCCTGTCTGCATGTAAGGACAGTGGCGGATGGTATGGCGGTAATGATGATTCACCGGATGACAGCAGCAGAATTTTAAATCAGCCTTCTCAGATAAGCAGACTAATACCTGCTCGTGTAAAAGAACGAGATGCGTGGGCTGTGGATATCAGCCGGATAATGGATGAGCTGAAAATCAATAAAACACAGGAAAATATATGTAGTGTAATTGCCGTTGTAGATCAAGAGTCTAATTTTGTTGCTAATCCAACTGTTCCGGATCTTGGTAATAAAGCAATTAAAGCTTTTCAGACAGAAGTGCCGCAAAAATTTGTCAGACAGTTCGGACCTGCTCTGGGACCGGCAGTTTCACGCTATTTTACTTCAGTACTGGTTAATGAACCCAGCAAAGAAAACAGTTTCCTGATACAGATGCGTACGGTTAAAACCGAACAGCAGCTGGATTTAATTTACCGGCAGATATTTGCTTATGTTTCAAAGCAGTTTTATGCAGATTCAATTACCAATGCCGCAGCTAAGTTTATGGGAAAGGATATCGGAGAAGATAATAATCCGATTACAACAATTGGTTCAATGCAGGTATCAGTAAAATACGCACGTGAACATCAGCGTGATAATGCTCCGGTAAATGAATTACGTGATTATATGTATACACGTGAAGGTGGTTTATATTATGGTATTCACCGGCTAATGAAGTATCCAGCAGCCTATGATAATGCTCAATATCGTTTTGCTGATTATAATTCCGGCATGTATTCCAGCCGTAATGCGGCTTTTCAGCAAGATATAAATAAACTGCTTAATACAGATATGGCTCTGGATGGAGATTTATTACTGTATGATAAAGATGATAAGGCGCAATCAATGCCAAGTCAGACTGAAACTGCACTGAATCAGTTATTTGCCGATCATGGTATGCCAATGAAACCGGAGCAGATACGTGCAGATTTATTACAGGAAAAACAGGCAGAATTTGAAAATACATCCACCTATCAGAATGTAATTACTTTATATAAGCAACAGTTCGGTAAGAATCCGCCATATGCCATTATGCCGCAGGTTGTAATTAGCGGACCAAAGTTAAGCAAAGATTATAATACCAACTGGTATGCTACTAATGTCACACGTCGTTATGAAACTTGTATGCGGCATGGTGGCGGCACCGGACGCCATCGTAAAAGATAAATTCAAACACAAAAAAGCCAGTATATGAATATACTGGCTTTTTTATTGGATTAGCCCTGATTTTTTTGTTTTGCTTCAAGGATTTCCCAACGTTCAAGTTTTTCCAGCAGCAGCTCTTCTATTTCAGCAATACGTGTTTGCCATTCAGTTGCCAGTTTATAGTCATTTTTGAATATTTCCGGATCGGAAAGTTTATTATTCAGCTCTTGCTGCTCTGCTTCGAGAGCAGCAAGCTCGTCGGGTAAGCTGGCGAGTTCACGTTGTTCGTTGTAGGAAAGTTTATCGTTGCGTCGGCTTTTTTGCCGGTTTTTATCAGGATTAATGGTATTTTTGCTTGTTGTGGGCGCTGGTGTTAGTAAGCTTTGTTCACGTTTTTGGGCGTCAATATAATCCTGATAACCGCCTATGTATTCTTTTAACTGACCATTACCTTTGAAAACTATGGATTGAGTAACTACATTATCCAGAAAAGTACGATCGTGGCTGACAAGAAATACGGTGCCGTTATAATCCCGCAATAACTCTTCCAGTAATTCCTGCGTATCGATATCCAAATCATTTGTTGGTTCATCAAGTACCAGAATATTGGCCGGACGAGTAAATAGTTTGGCCAGTAATAACCGGTTGCGCTCGCCACCAGAAAGTGATTTGACTTCACTACGAACTCTAGCCGGAGAAAACAGAAATTCTTCAAGATAACCAATTACGTGTTTACGTTGACCGCCAATATCAATGTAATCATTTCCCTGGCCTATAGTATCAAAAACAGTATCGTTTTCATTTAATGCACTACGAAACTGATCGAAATAGGCAACTTCCTGACGTGAGCCCAGCCGAATTTTGCCTGAGGTTGGCTGCAATTCACCTAAAATCAATTTTAAAAAGGTGGTTTTGCCAACACCATTTGATCCTATCAGACCGATTTTGTCACCGCGCTGAATAACACAAGAGAAATCACGCATAATAAGGTGTTCACCATAAGCAAATCCGGCGTGTTCAAGCTCTGCTATAATTTTCCCGCTGGCTTCACCACGATTTAAATTAAAGCTGACCTGACCCTGCACCTCACGACGTGCAGCGCGTTCGCGGCGCAGTTGTTCCAGTCGTTTAACCCGCCCCTGGTTACGTGTGCGGCGTGCCTCAATTCCTTTGCGAATCCATGCTTCTTCCTGAGCATGAAATTTATCAAAAAGCCGGTTATGTTCAGCTTCAACAGCCAGTTCCTGTGCTTTTTTTTCACTATAAGCACTAAAACTTCCCGGGTAGCTACGTAAATGTCCGCGGTCTAATTCGATGATACGCGTAGCTACACGATCCAGAAAGCGTCGGTCATGTGTTACGACAATCAGGCTGCCGGCAAAATTACCAAGCAGATTTTCCATCCATTCTATCGCTTCAATATCCAGATGGTTGGTTGGTTCATCCAGTAACAGAATATCAGGTTTTTGTACCCATGCCTGAGCCAGAGCAACACGCTTTTTCTGACCACCGCTTAAATTGCCGATCAATTCGTTTTCCGGCAGTTGTAATTCACTTAAGGTTTGCGCAATTAAGGCATCAAATTGCCAGCCGTTACGGTTTTCCAGCTCATTTTGTAATTCAGTTAACCGATTCAGACTGGCTTCATCACCAATATTCTGGCTGAGCTCATGATACTCACTTAGCATATTTTGCAGCTCGCCCAACCCTTGTGCTATGGTTTCAAATACAGTGGTCTGTGGGTCAAAAAAAGACTCCTGCGGAACATACACAACTTTTTGGTTGTTTTGGATGGTCAACAATCCGTCATCCAGTTTCTGTACCCGGGCCAGAATTTTCAGTAATGTGGATTTCCCGGCACCATTGCGACCAATAAAACCTATTTTTTCACCTGCATCCATTTGCAGAGACGCATGATCCAGTAAGGGGTGGTGACCTACAGCAAAGCAGGCATTATCGAGTGACAGAATACTCATGATTAAAACGGATATGTTCTGATATCAATTATGAAAACGGGTGTATTGTATCAGTTTAACAGTTAATATGTTGCTATTGTCCTGTATATAGAATAATTAAAAAATCCGGCATTTTTTGTCTGGCTGACCTTTGCCATCAAAAAAATGATTTTCTTCATCGCAGCGGCTGGTACTGCTTTGACAGATAAATATTCTGCCATCCTGATTTAGTTTGATAATTCGGGGTTCAGCTTCAGTATTAATGGCTACAGCTTTAAGTGTGAAATGCTCTTCACGAGCAAAACTCGGGTTCCCTTGTATACGAAAACAAAAATGCTGATTTTTACTGATAGGTAATTCAGGCCAGTTGTGTTTGTTTTGTTTATAACTTAGATGTTTCTGATAATGTACAGCAAGAAATTGACCATTAATCAGCAGTGCTGCCTTCGCCTGATTTAATCGTGCCTGTAACTGATGCTGACGATAATATGGATAAGCTATAACGGTTAATATGATGATAACAGCCAGAGTAACCAGAAGCTGAAACATGCTGTAGCCCTGTATTTTTTTGCGGGTAGAATGCGGATGATGTCTGACTGGTAACTGATGGAATATACGAACCATTATGGAAAAAACAATCAATCTTTAAGCATAATATTATATATAAATATATTTATTTTGTATATTTTATTCATTTAAATGATGAATTAATTGTAAATTTTTAAAATTTTATCAATGTTTTTATATAAATATAATTCGCTTGATTATTTTAGGTATATTTAATTATTATATGCTCAGAAATAATAATCTGATATTGAAAATTAAATTACTTTTGTCGATATTGTAAAAATAAAAATTTTTTATTTTTACAAACAATACAACAAACTTTGTGCTGACTTCTGTAACGACAATAAAAAAACGGGCAAATAATGCCCGTTTCAGAAACATGATAAGTGATGGAATTATCTAGGATGTAAGCTTTCCATCCGAATCATGGTAACTGGGGATAACACCCGTGGTAATGCCTGAATTCTGGCCATTGACTGTTTGATAAAACGTTCTTTGGTTGAATGTGTCAGGATAACAATTTCGGCAGATTCCTTATTAATCATACCTTTTTGGATGAGAGCCTCAATAGAAATATTTTCTGCAGCAAGAATATTCGCAATTTCTCCCAGCACACCCGGTTCATCACAGGCAGATACACGCAGATAATAACTGCTGGTGATTTCATCCATTGGCAGAATGGAGATATTTTGTAATGAATTAGACTGAAAAGCCAGATAGGGAACCCGGTAGCTGGCTTCAGCATTCTGTAATCGGGTTACATCAATAATATCAGCCATTACCGCACTGGCAGTTGGGCCGGCTCCAGCACCAGCACCATAATAGAGTGTCTGCCCAATCATATCTGCCTGAACAGATACGGCATTCATAACTCCTTCTACTTTTGCCAGTAATCGGCTTTCAGGGATTAAAGTAGGGTGTACACGCAGCTCGATACCTTGCGGAGTTTTGCGAGTAATACCAAGTAATTTAATCCGATAGCCTAGTTCCTCAGCATAACAGATGTCCAGACTCTCCAGATGACTGATGCCTTCCAGATAACATTGGCTGAAATTAATCGGGGTTCCGAATGCCAGTGCAGAAATAATACTTAATTTATGACCGGCATCATGACCTTCAATATCGAATGTAGGATCGGCTTCTGCATAACCCAGTTCTTGTGCCTGTTTTAATGCTTCAGGAAAGGTACTGCCTCGGGTACGCATTTCACTCAGAATAAAGTTACTGGTGCCATTGATAATGCCGGCAATAGATTCGATATGGTTGGCAGCCAGCCCCTCACGTAAAGCTTTAATAATAGGAATACCGCCGGCAACTGCAGCTTCATACATCACCATTACATTGTGTTCAGAAGCCAGTCGGAAAATTTCGTTACCGTATTCTGCCAGAAGTTTTTTATTGGCAGTAACAATGTGCTTTCCGTTTCTGATTGCCTGAATCACAGCATCTTTAGCTATTGTTGTACCGCCAATCAGTTCTACCACAACATCAACATCAGTTGCATTTACTACTTCAAATACATCATCACTAACAAAAGTGCTGTTACCGCATATTTCACGGGTACGTTCAATATTACGACTTGCTGCACGGGTAATAATTAATTCGCGGCCAAGCCGGCGGGTAATTTCATCCGCATTATTCTGTAATAACTTGACGGTACCACCACCTACTGTGCCGACGCCCAGCAAGCCTATACGCAGAGGCTGCATGTTTACTCCTTCAAATAGACAAATTTAATTTATGAACTGCCTGATACTTGCAATTTTACGTGAATAATCTACTATGCTAGCCGAAAACAGCTTTTTTGACTACTACAGCCATAGTATGTTGTGTAGTTATGCATAAGGAAATTTTAATGCAAATTGAAGAAATCCGGGATAAACAGGGGTTATGGATTGAGGAAGTTGATACCGGAAAAATTACTGTAAACGGCCGGCAATATACTCAACCTGTATGTATTACTGCTGATGAAGTGCTCACACTGGATAAGCAAGCAGCCAGTGAGTTAACCATTGATGATTTTACTCAGGCTTTACAGTTTAAGCCTGAAGTGATTTTAATCGGTACCGGAAATCATCATGTGTTTATTCATCCGCGTCTGACTTCACAATTAGTCGCAAAAGGAATCGGTGTAGAAAGTATGTCTACAGCTGCTGCTTGCCGTACTTTTATGGTATTGCGCAGTGAAGGCCGCAGTGTCTGGGCATGGTTGTGGCCGTTAACAGAAGAGTAGTATGTATTTAAATATATTACTTTTAAAAAATAATAATTTAGAAATAATCAGTATCAGGGTTAAGGATAAAAAATCAGGCTGCCGGTATCTTTAACCGGAACCTGATTTTTTAATAGTTACGTAAGTTATTTATTTAACTGCTGTGTTGTTCTGACCTTTGATAATGCTCATGCCAGCACTTACCAGACTACCAATATCTGCAACATTAGCAGGCATAATCAGAGTGTTATTGGTTTTTGCCAGTTTAGCAAAAGCATCTACGTATTGTTCAGCCACTTTCAGATTTACAGCTTCTGTACCGCCCGGTTCTTTTACTGCGGCAGCTACCTGACGAATTGCTTCCGCGGTCGCCTGTGCAACCAGACGCAAAGCTTCAGCTTCACCTTCGGCGCGATTAATCTGTGCTACTTTGGCACCCTGAGATTCATTGATAGAAGCTTGAGCTTCACCTTGTGACTTCTGAATTTCAGCTTCACGCTGACCGGCCGCCAGATTAATCTGTTCCTGCTTGATCCCTTCAGACTGAGCAATACGTGCGCGTTTTTCCCGTTCAGCTGTAATCTGAGCTTGCATTGAGCGCAGAATTTCCTGAGGTGGAACCAAATCTTTGATTTCATAGCGCAATACTTTAACGCCCCATGAAACCGCTGCTTCATCCAATGAGGCAACCACGGTATGGTTAATATCATCACGTTCTTCAAAAGTTTTATCCAGTTCCATACGACCAATAACTGAACGTAATGTTGTTTGTGCCAGTTGGGTAATGGCAACTACAAAGTTACTGGAGCCATAGGATGCAAGTTTAGGATCAGTTACCTGAAAATAGATAATACCATCCACTGTAAGCTGTGTATTATCGCGGGTAATACAAACCTGACTGGGTACATCCAGTGGTATTTCCTTTAAAGTATGTTTATAAGCGACACGATCGATAATCGGAATAATAAAATTAAGACCGGCTACCAGAGTAGCGTGATAGCGGCCTAAACGTTCAACAATATAGACTTCCTGCTGAGGTACAACTTTAAATGCCATGCAGATAAATGCAACAATGGCGGCGAGAAAAATAAAAGTCAGAATCATGATTATTCCTGCTGAGTAGAAGGGGCTTGAGAAGTAATATTTAAAATATTGCCTTGATGGCTGATGATTTGAGCACTGTCACCGGATTTTGCGTCAGTTGGATGATTAAAACGAGCCTGCCAGATAGTGCCCCGATAATGTACCTGCCATAATCCGTCGGGTAGGAGCTGAGTAAGTATCACTGTCTGACCGTAGTCCGGATCATCAGTTGGTTTTCCCATGTTTTCACGTGGATGTTTCTTTTGCCAGACACGTACGATGGTAATACCCAGAATAGAAAAAACTATTGCAATAACAGCATTGACGCTCTCACTGGTTTTCAGCAGCCATTCAGCCAGACCGGCACTGAGTAATGAGGCACTGATTACCAGCATATAAAAAGTGCCGCTAAACATTTCCATTACAAACAGAACCAAAGCTGCAATACACCAAATCATCAGTATCTCCTTAACTTTATAATATTTAACAGAAATGTGTTTTATTGTAAAGCCGACTTCAGGCAGATAGTATCCGTTGCCTACGGGTTTCGCTCAGAACGATACCGGTGCTGACAGAAACATTCAGGCTTTCAACGGTTCCGAACATAGGAATGGATACCAGTGTATCACACAGATCTCGTGTTAAACGGCGCATGCCATTACCTTCTGCACCCATTACCCATGCTACTGCTTCCGGGGCCGTAAAGTGATATAAGTCATCACTACCGTTCATATCAGTACCGATAATCCAGATACCGCGCTGTTTCAATTCACGAATGGTGCGTGCCAGATTTGTTACTGTAATATAAGGTACTGTTTCAGCAGCACCACAGGCTACTTTACTTACGGTAGCATTTAATCCGACACTTTTATCTTTGGGTGCAATTACCGCGTGAACTCCCATAACATCTGCAACACGCAAACAGGCTCCCAGATTATGCGGATCTGTAATGCCGTCAAGAATCAGCAATAACGGTGGTTCATTCAGATTTTCAAGTACATCTTCTATGTCTACATGTTGTCTGGAAGCATCGATAAAGCCCACTACACCCTGATGGCGGGCATGTTTACTCAAAGTATCGAGCCGTGCCTGATCTGCGCTGATAATGCGCACATTTTCTGCTTCAGCTTTATTTAATATATCGCGCATACGGGCATCATGTTTACCCTCCAGTACATAAAGTTCAATTATGCTGTCCGGGTTTTGCCATAAACGGGCATTAACTGCGTGAAAGCCAATGATGAGGCGCTGATTTGACATGTATATTTCATTTAGTGAGTAAAGAAACCAATTATAACGGAAATTGGTGTACTAATCTGATTATACCGGATAAATATCATTCTTCTTTTAAAAATGTAATTGTGATGTAATTTGCTTGGTAAAAGAAATAAATACTGTTGACAGGTAATTAAATTTTCCGCTCAGGGTTAAGACGGTAACAGTTACATTTTGATAAAAAAAAGATTGTTTATAAAAAGTTATTTTTATCATTTATTTAAAATAAAAAAATTAAACTAAAGTATTTTAATGTTCATTTTCAGAGTTTATGAATAAAGTTAAGAATGATGCTTGTATGAGGGGAATGAACTCTGACCGGTAATAGCTGGTCGGAAATTTAACTTTAATACAGGAAAAATTCTTATGGAATATTATTTATGGGTGCTGGCTAAGTTTCTTGTTGGTTTTATTATTGTCATTCTGCATTTGAATGTAACAGGTAAAACGCAGTTGAATCAGATGACCCCGGTAGATTTCATTGGTAACTTTGTACTTGGCGGTATTATCGGTGGGGTGATTTATAATCAGGATATTCCGATTTATCAGTATATTATTGTGTTGTTAATCGGTGTTTGCCTTATTTCATTATTAAACTGGGTATGCAAGCATGTCAGCTTTATCCGAATGTTTGCTATTGGTGAACCGATTCCGATTATGAAAGACGGACATTTTTTGATGGATAATATTCTGCGTAAAAAGAATAAGATTGATATTCTTAATGTGGCTTCACTTTTGCATGCTCAGGGTATTACTTCGTTTCAGGAAGTCAGTTATGCACAGATTGAGCCCAGTGGTTCGCTGACGGTATTAACTGATAAAGGCAAATATCCTTCATTAATTTTATTTAAGGAAGGAGAGGTGCGTACAACGGAATTGCATCGGATAAATAAGGATGAGAAGTGGCTGGAGCAAAAAATTCAGCAGCAGCACCTGACAGAAGATGATTTATTTCTGGTTGAATTCTGGAATAATAGTTTAAATTTTGTACTTCGTAACGGTGAAGTAAAAAAAGATACGCTAAAAAGTTAATTTTTATTGCAGATTAGTGGCTGGAGAAATATCCGGAAAAGGTTACAATACTGTTTTAGGTTAATTTAATTTATTGCTGTGCAGCCACTCGAATATTGTCTTCAGAAAATTTGCCATAGCAGGAATGCTATGGCTTTTCGTTTTCCTTTTCTTTCCTCGGTGCAGCGTCATGCACTGATAGCTTTGTATGCTTTGCAGCAAGAATTAAATGATGTAGTAGAAGATTGTTCTGATGCTAATGTGGCTTTGACAACACTGCGATGGTGGGAGCAACAACTAGATAAGCTGTATAAATCTGATTCTGTTCCTGAACATCCTTTATTACAGGCTTTAAAACCATTTATTACCCGATATTCTTTACCATTGGCTGAAATACTGGCTTTGCCTGATGCACTTCGTACGCAATTAACTCAGGCCAGATTTCAGGATATGGAACAGCTATGCCATTATAGTAAACAAGCAGGGATGGTGCAGGGACGTTTAACTAGCAGAGTTTTGGGGTTCAGTGCGGAACAAACTTTGGATTTTGCTGATAAAGTGGGTGAAATATGTCAGCTAGTGACGATTTACTCACGGATTGGTGCGGATACAAGGCTGGGAAAGCTGTATATTCCAGTAGAGTTATTACAGCAATTTAATGTTCCGGCTCATTTGGTACTTAACCGACACGGTGGAGTTGAATTTACGACATTGATGAACGCATGGCTTGCTACATTAAAACAGCAGTTTAATTTTGCTCTTGCCTTGCTGCCCTCTGCAGATAACCACAGGCAGCGCCCCAGTCTGGCCATGCTCTCAGTAGCCTGGGCTCAGCTTAATGAAATTGAGCAGGACGGACTACAAAATATCATGCAATATCAGCTGGTCGTGCCGCGACCGCGTCAGCAACGGTTATTCTGGAAAACATGGTTGTGTGGTTTTCGTCCGGTATAGATTAAAAAATGTGAAGCAGGATGTTTTCTAAGAAAAGTGTGATATGGCGAGTATTATGAGTTATAAGAACTATTTTTGTAATTGAATTATATTTTTAAAATTTTATTGCTTAAATAAATAAAATACTGAAATTATATTTCAATGTAAAAGCGTATGTCTGAGCAATTTTAATTACGCAATAAGGCTGGTTTTTTGTATAATTTATGCCATCATCTGCTTACTGGTGCAGGTGTAAGCAATTTTATTGCTAAATTGCTTCCGGATTAACCCTGTGCTGAGGAACCCAATATGCTCAGAGCAAAAAAAAACTTATTTATTCTGGGTTTAACTGCTGCCTGTTTGCTTTCTGCCTGTTCGCAATCCGAACAGGGAAATAAAACCAGCGATACCAATACGAAAAAAGTAGCCATTACGGCAATTGTTGAACATCCTGCTTTGGATGCTGTACGTCAGGGTGTGATTGATGAGTTGCGTGCTGAAGGCTATGAACAGGGTAAAAATCTTCAGCTGGATTTTCAAAGTGCACAAGGGAATACTGCTACTGCCGGTCAGATTGCTAAAAAATTTGCCGGCAATAATCCGGATGTAATTGTCACAATCGGCACGCCAAGCGCGCAGTCTATGGTTGCAGCAACGCGCAAAATTCCGATAGTGTTTGCAGCAGTAACCGATCCGGTTGCAGCCAAACTGGTAACAAGCTGGGAACCCAGCAAAACTAATGTTACCGGTGTGTCTGATGAGCTGCCTTTACAGCCACAGATTGATTTAATGAAACAAGTGGTACCTAACCTGAAAACAGTGGGTTATGTATATAGCCCGGGGGAAATCAATTCAACTGTTGTGCTCGGACAATTACAGTCTTTACTGGCTAAGGACGGTATTACTGTGGCAGCAGCTCCGGCACAGCGTACAACTGATGTACCTATGGCTACTAAAAGCTTGCAGGGTAAGGCAGATCTGATTTATACCTCTCTGGACAATAATGTGGTTTCTGCTTATGAATCCATGTACAAAGTTGCCAAAGATATGAAAATGCCCTTGGTGGCTTCAGATACCGGCTCAGTAAAACGCGGTGCGGCCGTAGCACTGGGGGTTAATTATCATGAGCTTGGTACAGCTACTGGTAAAATTGTAGGCCGGATTCTCAAAGGAGAGCAGGCTGGTAACATTGCTCCGCAGCGTATGACCGCAGATCAGCTTGATTTGATGGTAAGTAAATCTCATGCTGCCGAACAAGGTATTACATTTTCGGAGCAATTACTCAAACAGGCTAAATTAGTCGATTAGGATTATAGAAAGCCTCTGGGACGGATACCGTAACATCGGCAAGCTGATTCAGGCTTTGCCGATGTTGTTTTTATTTTCAACCACAATTTATTAATTGGTTAATATGTCTTCTATAGCTTTATTTGGCGCTTTAGAAAGCGGACTGATATATGCTCTCGTTGCTCTGGGTGTACTGATTTCATTCCGTATTCTGGATTTTCCTGATTTAACTGCCGACGGCAGTTTTCCGCTCGGCGGTGCTGTATTTGCCATTTGTGTTACCCATGGTATTAATCCGTGGCTGGCTACTGCACTTGGCGGAGTTGCCGGTGCATGTGCCGGTTTGGTAACAGCATGGCTGCATGTTTCTTTAAAAATCATGCAGCTGTTGGCCAGTATTCTGGTTATGGTTGCTTTGTATTCGGTTAACCTGCGTATTATGGGTGCACCTAATTTGCCTTTACTGGATCAGCCCAGTGTATTTACGCCGTTTTTTAATGCAGACGGAAGCAACCAGTATTGGGTGCAGCCGCTGGTAATTTTTGGTTTTGTGCTGGTTGCCAAATTTTTTCTGGACTGGTTTTTTGCTACAGAAATTGGCTTATCAATGCGAGCTACCGGCGTAAATGCACGAATGGCTCGTGCTCAGGGTGTGAATACCTCACGTATTTTGCTGTTAGGCATGGCGATATCAAACGCATTTATTGCCTTGGCCGGTGCACTATTTGTGCAGACTCAGGGCGGTGCAGATATATCAATCGGTATTGGCACGATTGTCGTCGGGCTGGCCGCGGTGATTATTGGCGAAACTTTGATTCCGGGAAAACGGTTTATCATCATTACACTGGCTGTTATAGTGGGGGCAGTACTTTACCGTGCATTTATTGCGCTGGCGCTGGGCAGTGATACATTGCAGCATATAGGCTTTGGACCGCAGGATTTAAATCTGGTTACAGCAATTTTAGTTGTACTTGCGCTGCGTTTGCCGGCAATCAAAGGTTACTTTAAAAGGAAATTCAAAGCATGATGCGCGCAGATAATTTACGCCTCACATTCAATGCGGGAACACCAATTGAAAATCCTGCTTTGCGAGGCATGAGTTTAAGTATTGCGGATGGTGAATTTGTTACCGTTATCGGCAGTAATGGTGCCGGTAAATCTACTTTTCTTAATGCCATCAGCGGTGACACCATGGTGGATTCCGGTACGATTACCATCAACAGTAAAGATGTTACCAGTGAACCTGCTTATAAACGTGCACCATTAGTAGCACGTGTTTTCCAGGACCCTCTTGCCGGTACCTGTGAAGCCTTAACCATTGAAGAAAATATGGCTCTGGCACTGCGACGTGGCAGCAGCCGTGGTTTGCGTCCGGCTATTAAACGTCAGTATCGTGAACTGTTCCGTGAAAAACTGGCAATGCTTAACCTGGGGCTGGAGAACCGATTGAGCGACAGAATTGGTTTGCTTTCCGGTGGGCAGCGACAGGCTGTCAGTTTGTTGATGGCATCGTTGCAAAGTTCAAAAATTTTATTGCTTGATGAGCATACTGCTGCACTGGATCCCAAAACAGCCGCTTTTGTACTCGAGCTGACAGACCGTATTGTGCGTGAAAATAAATTAACTGCAATGATGGTAACACATTCGATGCAGCAGGCTCTGGATCACGGATCACGTACTGTTATGCTGCATCAGGGGCGTGTGGTACTGGATGTGGCTGGTGACAAACGTGCCGGTATGAGTGTGGCGGATCTATTAAAGATGTTCGAACATACTCAGGGCGAAAAAGTATCTGATGATGCTTTATTGCTGAGCTAAACCTCTGTGTTTATAAAACAGGCTGTCAGCATTCCTGACAGCCTGATTTTCTGATTGGAAGCATAATGTCTGTACCTGAACTGATTGTACTGAATAAACCCTATGGTGTGATTTGTCAGTTTAGTGCTCATGAGAAACATCCTACCCTGAAGCAATATGTATCATTACCGGCTGTTTATCCGGCAGGCCGGCTGGATACGGATAGTGAAGGATTACTTTTATTAACTGCCAACGGACGTTTACAGGCAAAAATTGCTCATCCTAAGTATAAACTGATAAAAACATACTGGGCACAGGTGGAAGGTAAACCGGATAATGAACGCATACAACAATTGGCTGACGGGGTAAATCTGGGCGACTTTATTACACAGCCGGCTCAAGTTCAATTGGTTAGTGCTGCTGATAGTGCCCGTTTATGGCCACGAGTACCGCCAATTCGAGAACGCAAAACAGTAACTGATTTCTGGCTGCAAATTCGAATCAGTGAAGGTAAAAACAGGCAGGTACGACGCATGTGTGCAAAAGTCGGCTGGCCTTGTTTACGTTTAGTGCGAGTAGGAATAGGGCAGCTAGATGTTTTTTCCCTTAAGTTACCTTTGGGAAAGTGGCAGGCTGTGAATCCAAAAGATTTATTATAAATATTTTTTGTATTGCCATACATTAAAAATAACCCTTATGTTATGGACATAAGGGTTATGTGTATTTCCTAAAATGAAATAATTAATCAGAATGCAGGGATGATGGCACCCTGATATTTTTCTTCAATAAATTTTTTCACTTCAGGTGAAGTCATGGCCTGTTTCAGTTTTTGGATTGCATCACGGTTTTCATCCCCCGTGCGGACAACCAGAATATTTGCATAAGGTGAATCTTTTGATTCAATAAATAAAGCATCTTTGGTTGGTACCAGTTTAGCTTCCATAGCAAAATTGGTATTAATTACAGACAGAGTAGCATCATTTAAAGTACGCGGTAACTGAGGCGCATCCATCGGTGTAATTTTGAGATGTTTCGGATTATCAACAATATCACGTACAGTAGCACTGATACCCGCATCTGCTTTTAATTTGATTAAACCGGCTTTTTGCAGCAATAACAAAGCTCGTCCACCATTGGTAGCATCATTTGGAATAGTAACCAGCCCGTCATCAGGTGTTTCACTGAGTGCTTTTACTTTTTTAGAGTAAATACCCATCGGTTCTACATGAATATTGGCAATCGGTGTTAACCGCATTTTGTGTTTCTGGACAAAATCTTCCAGATAAGGTTTGTGCTGAGAAAAGTTAGCGTCTACATCTTTCTCATTCAGGGCGATATTCGGACGTACATAGTCGGTCATCTGAATGATTTGTAAATCAATTCCTTCTTTTTCCAGTAATGGTTTAGCTACCTGGAGAATTTCTGCATGAGGAACAGGTGAAGCAGCAACTTTCAGTATTGTTTTATCTGTTGTTGCAGGAGTACTGCCAGAACTGGCGGCCGGTACGGATTCAGTTTTCTGAGTACATGCTGTCAGTACCGTACTGATTGCTGCCACTGACAATAATGCAAATAACAATTTTTTCATATTTAACCTTGAGTAAGATACGCAATAAAAATATACAGCTGAACATTAACACAAAATGCATGTTACTTGTATTTTTTACATGCATGCTTACTTTGGTTAATAGTTTTTTAACTGATAATTAAACTGTGCGGCCGATAACAGCTCCACAGTTTAATTTATTCATTTGCCAAGCATTGGCTTAAGGTATTTTCCGGTATAGCTTTTAGGATTGGCTGCAACTTCTTCTGGAGTTCCTTCTGCAATAATCGTACCGCCCCCATCACCACCTTCCGGACCCAGATCAACAATATAATCAGCAGTTTTAATCACATCCAGATTATGTTCGATAATAACAATACTATTACCTTTCCCTTTCAGGCGATGAATAACGTCCAGTAACAGAGCTATATCGGCAAAGTGTAAGCCGGTGGTTGGTTCATCAAGTATATAAAGTGTCCGCCCGGTATCGCGTTTGGAGAGTTCCAGCGCCAGTTTTACCCGTTGAGCTTCACCGCCGGAAAGTGTAGTGGCAGACTGTCCTAATCGTACATAACCCAGTCCTACGTCCAGCAATGTCTGCAATTTTCGCTTAACTGTCGGTACAGCATCGAAAAATGTGCAGGCTTCTTCCACGGTCATTTCCAGAATTTCACTGATATTTTTGCCTTTGTATTGTATTTCCAGTGTTTCACGATTATAGCGTTTTCCATGGCAAACCTCGCAGGGTACATAAATGTCGGGAAGAAAATGCATTTCTACTTTAATAACACCATCACCCTGACAGGCTTCACAGCGTCCGCCTTTTACATTAAACGAGAATCGGCCAACTGTATATCCGCGTTCGCGAGACAGTGGTACCCCGGCAAACAGTTCGCGGATAGGTGTAAACAGGCCGGTATATGTGGCAGGATTGGAACGCGGAGTCCTTCCTATGGGAGACTGATCAACATTAATGACTTTATCCAGATGCTCCAGTCCTTTGATATCTTCATAAGGAGCTGGCTCTTCACTGGTGCGATTTAATTCACGTGCTGTAATTTTTGCCAGTGTGTCGTTAATCAGAGTAGATTTGCCGCTGCCTGAAACACCAGTAATACAGGTAATCAGGCCGAGAGGCAAGGTAAGGGTTACATTTTTAAGATTATTGCCACTGGCACCGCTTAATATCAGTAAGCGCTCTTTATCAACCGGACTGCGCTGTTCCGGCATGCTAATGGCTTTTTTCCCGCTCAGATATTGTCCTGTTATGGATTCTTTGCAAGCTGCCACCTTTTCAGGTGAAGCTGCGATAATAACCTGTCCGCCATGCTCACCGGCACCGGGTCCCATATCGACAACAAAATCGGCGGCACGGATAGCATCTTCATCATGCTCAACGACAATTACGCTGTTACCCAGATCGCGCAGATGTTTCAGTGTATCGAGCAGGCGGTCATTATCGCGCTGGTGCAGGCCGATAGACGGTTCATCCAGTACATACATGACACCTGTCAGGCCGGAACCAATCTGGCTGGCCAGCCGGATACGCTGAGCTTCACCACCAGATAAGGTTTCAGCACTGCGTGCCAGACTCAGGTAATTCAGGCCGACATTAATCAGAAAACCAAGGCGCTCATTAATTTCTTTAAGAATTTTTTCAGCAATCTGTTTTTTATTACCTTCCAGATTCAGATTCTGGAAAAAATTCAGTGTCGCTGTTAACGGCCATGCATTGACATCCGGTAATGATTTTCCGCCTATATAGACATATCGTGCTTCTGTTCGCAAGCGGGCACCGCCGCAGGACGGGCAGGCTCGATGACTTTGATACTGGGCTAATTCTTCGCGTACAGTAGCGGAATCTGTTTCTCGGTAGCGCCGTTCCAGATTAGGCAGAATACCTTCAAACGGATGACTGCGGGTAAATTTTGTACCCCGTTCAGACAGATAGGTAAATCCAATCTGCTCTTTACCGGAACCATAAAGAATAATATTCCGGATTTCTTCCTTTAATTCATTAAATGGCGTATTAACGTCAAATTTAAAATGCTGTCCGAGTGACTGAATCATCTGGAAATAGAAAGTATTACGTTTATCCCAGCCCTTGATAGCTCCTGCGGCCAGCGATAAATCCGGATGCATTACTACTCGTTCAGGATCAAAATAATCCATGCTGCCAAGTCCGTCACAACTGGGACAGGCTCCGACAGGGTTGTTAAAGCTGAAAAGACGTGGTTCGAGTTCCTGCAGACTATACGAACATACCGGACAGGCAAAGCGTGCTGAAAACCAGTGTTCTTTACCACTATCCATTTCGATAGCCAGAGCACGCTCATTACCCAGACGCAGTGCAGTTTCAAAACTTTCAGCCAAACGCTGTTTGATATCCGCGCGTACTTTTACCCGGTCAATAACCACGTCTATATCATGCTTGATGTTTTTTTGCAGTTTTGGTACTTCTTCAATCGCATATACCTCACCATCAACGCGAACCCGTGCAAAACCCTGTACTTGTAAATCAGCAAAGTATTCAAGAAATTCACCTTTGCGACCGCGCACTGCTGGAGCCAGAATCATTACCCGGCTTTCTTCTGGCAGGTTCAGTATATGGTCAACCATCTGGGAAACAGTCTGACTGGATAAAGGCAGGTTATGTTCAGGACAATAAGGTGTACCGACACGTGCATACAATAAGCGCAAATAGTCATGAATTTCAGTGACTGTTCCTACGGTAGAGCGCGGATTATGACTGGTTGCTTTTTGCTCAATGGAAATAGCTGGTGACAAACCTTCAATTAAATCAACATCCGGTTTTTCCATCATTTGCAAAAACTGGCGAGCATAAGCCGACAGACTTTCTACGTAGCGTCGTTGTCCTTCTGCATACAAAGTATCAAAAGCCAGCGAGGATTTACCACTACCAGACAAACCGGTAATGACAACCAGTTGATGACGGGGAATATCCAGATCTATATTTTTAAGATTGTGTGTGCGTGCACCGCGAATATGAATCGTATCGTTATCTGACATAATGCCTTGCCCAAACTAGCTGGATAAAAGAGGATACCGGCTTTAATTAAATTGCTGTTTATTAAAACCATCCGATATTATACCTATTTCAAAACGCTAATTTAAAGCTATCAGGTAAACGTTTTAATGTTTTCGTAAAATAAATTCCTTAAAATCAATACGTAACTCTTGATTTCGCCATAAGTAAATTAAAACGGGCACATTTCCCAGCGCCACAATCATGTATAAGGCATTAATACTGTTAAACAGCCAGATCAGTACAGCGCTTAATATGGCTGCACAAACCATAAACAGGCCGTTGATAATATTATTGGCAGCAATTGCATGTGAACGGAACTGATCGCTGCTGGCTGTTTGCAGCCATGTGTATAACGGCAATGAAAAAAAGCCGCCGAAAAAACCAATACCGATTATGCAAATGATTATTGCCATGCTGTCCGGCCGGCCGATAAATGTACCGATACCGGCAACTGGCAGATTAGGTTGTGACGGTGTGAACCATACCAGCAGCAGACCGAATATACTCAGGCCGATTGTCCCGATCACAACCAGACTAAGATGTAACTGATGGCGGCTAATCCGTGCACAAACAATAGAACCCGTACCTATGCCAAGGGAGAAGAGTGTTAGCATTAAATTAAATACAGCTTCGTTTCCACCAAGATTCAAACGGGTAAAAGTAGGGAGCTGGGTTATATATACAGAACCAATCAGCCAGAACCAGGAAATACCGATAATGGCAATCCAGAGATTTTTTTGCAGATAAGTTTGCCGAAGTAGCTGTTTTGTACTCCGCATGATGTTTGAATCAATATATTGCTGTGGAATTTGTGCGGGTACCCTTGGCATAAATATACTGGCAATCTGACCCAGAATAGCGACGAACAGCAGGATACCAAACAGCCATGCTGTATTGGTGCCAGCCAGAATAGTACCTAAAATCTGCCCGAATAATATTGATAGAAAAGTACCGCTTTCGATCAGGCTATTACCGTTGAGTAGTTCATATTTAGGGAGATATTCTGGTAATACCGCATATTTCAACGGACCGAACAAAGTAGAATGTGTGCCCATCAGAAACAGGCATAACATCAATATTGTGACAGACTGCATCCAAAAGCCGACACCTGCTATCAGCATAATGCAGATTTCCGCAGTTTTTATCCAGCGCGCCAGAATGGCTTTATCCATTTTATTAGATAATTCACCAGATAATGCAGAGAAAAGAAAAAAGGGCAGAATATACAGCAGGGCACCAGCATTCAGCATCTGGCTTGCTGGTAACCATGAATTAGCGCCAAGCCCATAAAAGCTGATTAAAACGAATAATGAGGTTTTAAACAGATTATCATTAAACGCACCAAAAAACTGAGTACCAAACAGCGGTAGAAATCGTCTGGTACAGGCGAAAGCAAACTGGGTGCCGGATGGAAGCATATCAGGTGTAGACATAAATAACCTTACCAATACATATGTTGTGGTTACAGGGTGCCGGTGAGGTCATTCAGTATAAAATGCTGACCACATAAGATGAGATATTGTTGCTGTAAACGCCCTATAATATTGTTTTCAGCATCACAAAGCTGAACATAATCGGCTTTGCGAAACCAACGAAGACTGTCTTGCTCTGATAATTGCTGCAATATCTGCCATTGTGCCGGACAAGCTTGCTGGTCTGTTTCATCAGCCTGTGCTTTAACAGCATAATAGCCAGTAGCTCCATCAGTATAAGCTGAATTATCTTCATCCATAAGTACCAGAAAACCAAGATGGCAGTTATCCGGACTGTTAATACTAAAATAAAACATAGTCAAAAATTTCTTTTAATTCAGAGAAGAGCTTAGCCAAATTATTTATTCTGCTGGGAGGATTCTAGCAGTTTATAAATGTTTGTGTATGCTAATATGCATGCTTTTGTGTACAGAAAAGCGTACTGGCTTTGAAACGTATTGCAAATAGACATGATATTTGGTTAACACACTGATAAATATTTGTTCAGATTGATTGAATCATGTATTTAAAACGGGTCAGTGCGCAGAATTTTTAGTTTGTTTAGTTTGAAATTATGCTTTATCTCTTAATTGCTTCATTTATGTGGGGTAGCTCGTTTATTGCTACAAAAATGGCTTATGACATGCTGGATCCGTCACTTGTGGTACTCGGCAGGCTGATATTGGCAGCAGTAGTTACCTTACCCATCACGTGGAGCTATTTTAAAAACCATAATGTTATTTCCAAAGTACAACTGATCAAAATTATCGGACTAGGATTGCTGACATATCCTGTAACTTATCTGTTACAGGTTACAGGTTTGAAACTTATTCCTGCGGTCAATGCGGTCACCATTATTGGTATGGAACCAATTATTATAGTACTGGTGGGTCTGATTTTTTTTCGCGAAAAAACACCATTGCTGGTATTTATACTGGGCATTGTGGCTTTTATAGGGGTGCTGCTGGTAGTAGGTAAACCAGAAAAAGCCAGTGGTAATACTGCTTTGTTGGGAGTCTCGCTGGTATTTACTTCAACTATTGTCATGGCTTTCTGGATACGTTTGTCACAAAAGTTACTACGCGAAATAGATGTTAAGATATATACAGCCTTAACGTTGCAAACAGGTACTGTATTTGGTTTGCCGTTTATGCTGTTTCTAGTTGAAAGCTGGGATATTCATTATTCTTTTCAAGGTATTGGTGCTATAGCTTATCTGGGTATCGGATGCAGTCTGGTGGCTGCATGGTGCTGGAATAAAGGGTTGGAAAATGTTTCTGCTAGTGTGAGCGGGATATTTCTGGCTATGGAACCGGTTTTCGGAGTAATAACGGCCATTCTGTTATTGAATGAAACGGTAAATATACAGGCTTTTGCCGGTATTGTTATGGTTATCGGAGCGGCAACTACCTGTATATTTATTCCAAAAAAGAATTAAATTTATATAGCTAAAAATAAAAGGTTAGTGAATGCACACTAACCTTTTTTAAATTAATTGCAATGACATGCTGTAAAATTACAGATTGGTCAGCTTAATTTTCTGACCGGGACGTAATACTTGTTTCCCATGTACTTTTTGCAATTTACTTACAGGAATATTCAGGCGCTGAGCTATGCTGCTAAGTGTATCGCCTTTTTTTACCGTGTATGAAACAGGGACTACGCCGGATTTAGAGTCTTTACCTTTACGTACAGCAGCCAGCATCCGTTTATTATCCTGATTCGGGCTAATTTTCAGTACCTGACCAACCTGCAGATTATGACCGCGCAGATTATTGGCAGTAACCAGATCAGCTACATTGATATTATAGCGCTGGGCAATTGAATACAATGTATCACCCTTATTCACTTTATGAGCAATATTACTGCGTTTGTCCGCAACGTTGATGATATTGCGTAAAGAGCGTTCATTACGGTTTTCTGCCAGACGAGCAGCAGTCTGAGCTTCTTCACGTTCAGCCTGTGCCAGTGCTTTTTGAACAGAAGCCGCAGCAGCTGCCTGTAATTGCGCATCCTGTGCAACCTGCATCAGTGCATCCTTATTGGTTGCAACAGGAGCAGGCAATTCAGCCGGGGTTGCTGCGTTTTCAGCAACGGTTATGGTTTGGGTTTGTACTGTTGTATTGAACGGTGACGGCTGGTCAGTATTCAGTACAGTGGATGTTGTGGTTGTAACTGTTTCAGTAAGAGCTGGTACAGATGCATTGCCGGTATCAGTAACTTTATCAGTCTGAGCAACAGTAGTTGCTGCCGGATGAGTCACAAATGTGCCCGGAGGTAATACTGGTTTTGCCATAGCAATATTCAGTAATGGATCAGTATCACTATTGATGAAAGAATCCATAAGCTGAGTGTTCAAACTATTTTTACTGATAAGCAGGCTGCGACCGGCTGGTACAGTATTGCTGGACAAATTATTCAGCCGCTTGATTTCTGCACTGCTCATTCCAGTTTGTGCAGCTAAATCAGCCACATTGGTGGTTGAATATGCTTTAAAGATATTCCATGAAAGCAGAGTATTTTTATCTGCGTTGCGGTAATTGCGTTCAAAAGTATTTACTGCGGTAATCGGCAGCAGCATTTTACGATTTTCTTTAGGAATAAAAACCGGACTCTTGAAACTTGGATTAAGGGTTAGAAACTCTGAAGTCGAAATATTCGCCAGTCGGGCAGCTGCATCAATATCAATTGGCTGATCAATGCTGATTGCTTCAAAGTAAGGACGGTTTGGTACAGAAACCAGATTAACACCAAAGGCCTGCGGATTTTCGATAATATTCCGCACTGCCAGCAATTTCGGCACATAATTGCGGGTTTCATTTGGCATGCGCAGATTTTCATATGTTGGATCTATCCCGGCCAGCTGGGCTCGTTTAATGGCCTTACCAACATTACCTTCTCCCCAGTTATAGGCTGCCAGAGCCAGTGACCAGTCACCAAACAGGCTATAAAGATATTGCAGATAAGTTAAAGCAGCATCGGTCGCTGCATATACATCGTGACGACCATCATAGAGATTAGTCTGTTCCAGTCCGTACTGTCGTCCGCTACTGGGCATAAACTGCCAAAGGCCGGAAGCTCCTACCCGCGACTGAGCCTTGCTGACGAAAGCACTTTCAATAAACGGCAGTAAAGCCACTTCAGCTGGCATCTGGCGTTTTTCTGCTTCATTTACGATGTGATATAAATAAGGCTGGCTGCGCACAACCGTACGGTTAAAGTAATCGCTGTGGCTTGAATAATACTGCTCCTGCCGGCGAATAATTTCAGGATTAACCTCTGTCATACGGAAATCCTGACGCATGCGTCCCCAGATATCATGATTAGAATACGTTTTTCCTTTCAGGGTAGCCGCATTCAGATTCATTATTGATAAGCCAATGCCATTACTGGTGTAAGATTGGGCAAATGATAATGAGGGAGCAAGTATCAGGCCAGTAAGTGCCAGTACCTTATGCTTCAATTTAGCCATTCGTTTAACCGTAAAATTTGTGCAAAATCCTATTAATATTAAAGAGGAAATTCTTAACGGTCAAGGATAAATCCCTATTTTTACAGTAATGATGTAAATGCAATAAAATGATTCAATGGTCTGCAGCTTAGATTTAATATGGTACATAATGGTGTTTAAATGAATACTCAGCAATTGGAAAACTGGCTGGCCGAACATAAATTTGGTCTCTATTTAAGCCGGCTGGAGCAGCAGTTTATCCTGCATAAATTAACAGGGTTGCGTTTTGGCACCATATTACAATGCGGTATATCACAATGGCAGTTCCGGCATGTGTTTGCAGCTGAGTCCCAGTATATTGTACAAAGTAATACAGCCGATTGTGGTACGGCAGTTATTGCTGAATGTAAGGCCTTACCCTGGGCTCAGCAAAGTATAGATACCATTATCTGGCCTCATGGTCTGGATACTTTATCCGATTATGAAGTTTCTATAACTGAAATAGCTCGTGTTCTGGTGCCCGGCGGGCATCTTGTACTGACCGGCTTAAATATTCATGGATATTGGCGCCTGTTTTATCAGAGCAGTCTGAAAGGCCATTCTGCTTTAAAGTTACTGTCTGCCCGTACGGCTGTTGATAAGATGCAACGCTTTGGTCTGTTTCTGGAAGAAGGCCAGTTTATGGGTTATGGTATTCCGGCCTGTTACGGTGATAATCACAAGGCTATAGAATATATGGGTAATCGCTGGTGGCCGCATCTGGCAGCTATTTACGGGCTGGTACTGGTCAAGCGAACTGTACCGCTTACTTTAACTGCGCAGAATGCAAATATTTTACTGAATCCGGCACCATCAGTTGCTTTGAAAAGCATAGAATAAGAGCGATAAATTCACTCTCTAAAATACACAAAAACCTGAGCAATCACCCAGGTTTTTGTTTAATCAGTTTCAGGCAGCCTTATCTGTATTACAGTCCAGCTTTTTGTCCATAAGTTCCTCAAATTCACGCATACACACACTGGCAATTGCCAGCATATTATCAATTTCCTTTTTGGAAATAATTAGCGGAGGAGCCGCTACGATATGGTCACCACAGGCACGGAAAATCAGATTGTTCTTAAAAAAGATATCCCGGCAAATCAAACCTGTAGTGCCGAAATCATCAAAGAACTCGCGAGTATCACGGTTTTTTACCAGTGTAAAACCACACATCAATCCTTCACTGCGAATATCAGCAACATATTTAAACTGACTGAATGTTTCCTGCCAGCGCTTACGCATATAAGGACCTGTTTTGGTACGTACCTTTTCAATCAGATTCTTTTTATCAATTATATTCAGGTTCGCACAGGCAACTGCGGCTGAAACCGGATGCCCGCTGTAAGTAAAGCCATGATTAAACTCACCCCCGGCCAGCAAACCTTCTGTTACTTTGTCATTGACCAGAACTGCCCCGATCGGTAAATAGCCGGAGGACAGTCCTTTAGCTGTCGTAAAAATATCTGGCGTGAAACCAAAAGTTTCGAATCCAAACCATTTGCCAGTGCGCCCATAGCCGCAAATTACTTCATCAGCTACCAGTAGTACGTCATATCTTTTACAGATAGCTTCAATTCGCGGCCAGTAACTTGCAGGAGGAATGATCACTCCGCCAGCTCCCTGAATCGGTTCTGCAACAAAAGCTGCAATTTTATCCGCACCCAGTGACAGAATTTTTTCTTCAAGCCAGTTAGCAGCTCGAATACCGAATTCTTCTTCACTTTCACCAGTTTTGGCTAAGCCGTAATACCACGGTTGTTCAATATGAACTATATTGGCAATCGGTAAATCACCTTGCTCATGCATGCCTTTCATACCACCCAGACTTGCTCCGCCTAAGGTAGAGCCGTGATAGCCGTTCCAGCGACCAATGATCACTTTTTTAGAAGGCTTGCCGACAGATGCCCAGTAATGGCGCACCATACGTATCATGGTATCAACCGATTCAGAACCGGAGTTGGTATAAAACACATGATTAAATCCCTCCGGTGTGATTTCAACCAGTTTTTCCGATAATTTAATGATTGCAGGATGGGTTGTTTTGAAGAAAGTATTGTAAAACGGCAGCACTTGCATTTGTTTCTCGGCAATTTTAGCCAGTTTTTTTTCTCCGTATCCAATATTGACACACCACAACCCGGCCATACCGTCAATGATTTCATTGCCGTCACTATCATATACATAAATGCCTTTTGCTTTAACCATCATGCGTACACCGTGTTTTTTAAGCTCAGCATTATCGGAAAATGGATGTAAATGATGTTTTACAGCCAGTCTCACATCGGTTTTATTACTCATAAAAACTCCTTTGTTTTAAAATGTTATAAGCAATCATTCAATGTACAAGTACAAGAATAACAGTTGAAATATGCTATTGAGATGGTTTCAGACATGCAATAACAGATATTTGCGCTCCCAAGGGCTGATAACACGAAAATATTCTGAAACTTCCTGCTCTTTTACGGCAATGTACATCTCAACAAAGCGCTGACCCAGTATTTCATGAATTGGTTCACACTGGCGTAAACGTTCTATTGATTCTTCCAGTGTAGTAGGGAACTGATAAGGTAATGAATACGCATTACTGCTCAGCGGAGCACGCGGTTGTAGCTGTTCTTTAATTCCCAGATAACCACAAGCCAGTGAGCAGGCAATCCCCAGATAAGGATTCACATCTACTCCGGCCAGCCGGTTTTCAATCCGTCTTCCTTTGGCTTTAGCACGCGGGACACGTAAACCTACAGTGCGATTGTCATAACCCCATTCAACATTAGTGGGTGCAGCTGTAAACCGGGTCAGCCGGCGGAAAGAATTAACATACGGAGCAAAAAAGGGCATGGTTTGCGGCAGGTATTTTTGCAGGCCGCCAATAAAATGAAAAAATAGTTCTGAAGGAGTGCCATCATCACTGCTGAATGCATTATTACCATTCTCTACGTTGTTCAAACTCTGATGGATATGCATGGCACTGCCCGGTTCTCCTTCCATAGGCTTAGCCATAAAAGTGGCATACATTTTATGATGAAAGGCAGATTCACGTACTGTGCGTTTGAATAAAAATACCTGATCGGCTAAATCCAGAGCATTACCATGCAGGAAATTGATTTCCATCTGTGCTGCACCAATTTCATGAATCAGCGTATCAACTTCAAGGTTTTGTTCATGGCAGTAGTCGTAAATTTCTTCAAACAGAGGGTCAAATTCATTTACTGCATCTACAGCATAAGACCGTCGTCCGAATTCACTGCGTCCGGTACGGCCGATCGGAGGTTGCAGGGGGACATCCGGATCGGGGTTGGGTGAAATCAGATAGAATTCCATTTCCGGAGCAACGATGGGTTCCAGCCCCATATTTTCATACAATTTTAATATGCGTTTGAGTACATTGCGCGGCGCAGTTTCAACCGGTAAACCGTCAGGAGAGAAGCAATCAAATATTAGTGATGCTGTCGGATCCTGAGCCCAGGGAACAAAGCGCAGAGTAGTCTGGTCTGGCTTTAACTCCATATCCGCATCTGTTTCATCCAGAAGGCTGGATTGTGGATATTCTCCGGTTACTGTTTGCAATAATACTGCCTCGGGTAGTCGCATATCCGGTTCAGATATAAATTTATCTTTCGGAATAATTTTACCGCGAGCCACACCTGTAATGTCCGGTAAGATACATTCTACTTCAGTGATACCATGTTCTTTAAGCCAGTTAAATATGTCATCATACATAAGTCACCTTAAAATGATTCCTTTTGCCTGTGCAATTTATATTGCATACATGCTTCACGAAAAGCTTTAAAAATAGCGATAGAAAGCGGCTTACTCCCATATTGCCATTCGGGATGCCACTGCACTGCATAGCCAAATATTGACGCTGCATCAATCCTGAATGCTTCAATAAGACCATCTGGAGCAGTTGCTTCTATGCTAAGCCCTGGTGCTAACGTTTTTACTCCTTGCTGATGTAAAGAATTGACCTGATACTGTTTGTGGTCTGTTGCCAGCCACAGCATCAATAAACTGTCTGTTTTCAGATTAACCGCATGCGCATCGCCATATTGAATTTCAATTGGCTGATTATCGGGTTCACGATGATCCAGATAACCGGGTATTTCCTGTATATGCTGGTGAAGGTCACCACCAAGTGCTACATTGATTTCCTGCAAACCGCGGCAAACACCCAGAAGTGGTATACCACTATCAATAATATATTTAATTAGCGGTAAAACAGTATGGTCACGGGCAGCATCCTGTAACATTCCCTCTCGTGCCGATATTTCACTATACCATTTCGGGTCTATATTTGAATAAGAACCGGGTAAAAAAACACCATCAACCAATTTGAGTAGGCGAGTTAAAACTTCCTGATCAGACAGTACCGGAAGTAAAATAACATCACCGACACTGTCCTGAACCGCATGAATGTATTTTTCACCGACAGCGTGAAAATTCCACTTACCTATCTGCTTTACATCACATGGTATACCTATGATTGGACGCGGCTGCATAAAATTGTCTCAAAGGATTAATAGTTAAAACAATTTTGATTTTTATGATTCATAATCCCATGAGAAAAACAAAATGGCAAGAAAACTTAACTTAAATTGATAATAATTCGATTTATTAGTAACAAAAGATATTAATCTAAACACATAATAAAAATAAATTTTTAGAATTAAATTAAAAATATCATTATTATATTGAGGCCAAGATTATTCGTTGTTTTTGCTGGCGTGAAAATTTACTGACTAAGTAATAATTACAGATGTTAACGATTATGTTAAATGAATATTAATTATAGAATGTAATTAAGAAATACAAATAAGCATGCTTTATTGATTACGTCATTAAAGCAAGAGAATAATAATCTAAAGTATATCATTGCAACACTATTATCCATGTGTCTGACCACAGGATAATAGTCTCAGCACTTCCGGATGTTATCTGAATAGTTGGACATATTTTAATTTGGAAATTTAGATATAGTACAGTTACCTTGGATAGTATATAAAAAATATGCCATGTGTTTAGATAATAATATTCACGCGTTCAAAGATTGATTTAATATTAAAGCTGCTTAATTTATTCGTCTATTACTGATACAAGATAAATACAAATCATGATTGCAAGTTAAAATAAAGGCCCTGAATTTATTCAGGGCAAAACTTTATAACGAAACAACCTAAAACCGCCGTTGTAATTTTGCCGCTAAAATAATACTTGCAGCCAGTTCTTCAATAGATTTATGAGTTGTATTGGTATATGGAATATTAAAACGGCGGAACATATCTTCGGCGGTTAAAATCTCACGTCGGCAATTATCACGACTGGCATAACGGGAATCAGGACGACGCTCCGAACGAATATGGTGCAGACGGTCTGCATCTATGGTTAGCCCATATAATTTTTGCCGGAATGGTTGCAGCATTCTAGGTAATTCACTGCTTTCCAGATCTTCTGGAATAAGAGGATAATTTGCAGCACGAATTCCATACTGTAATGCCAGATAAAGACAAGTAGGCGTTTTACCGCTGCGAGAAACGCCCATCAGAATCACATCAGCTTTTTTCAATTCGCGATCAGTAATTCCATCATCATGATTAAGAGTAAAATTGATTGCTTCCATTCTCTTATCATAGCGTTCAGTATCGTGCATTCCATGGGTTCTGCCAATGGAATGATTTGCTTCTGTGGCAAGTTCATCTTCCAGCTCACCAATAAATGCATCATAAAAACTCATATGCAGCCCTGCACTGGTTTTAATCAGTTTACGGACATTTTCATCAACGATGCTAGAAAAAACCAGCGGACGCGCTTCACAGTGGTTTGCTGCATTATTAATTAAAGCAACAATCTCACGAGCTTTTGTTTCTGTATCTACAAATGGATAAGTAGCACGCTTGAATTCTATATTGTCAAACTGGTTCAATAAAGCAAGACCCATACTTTCGGCGGTGATACCCGTTCGGTCAGAAACAAAAAAGACTTGGCGTACTGGTTTCATAATCAATCTACATAATTCAGAGTTAAAAAGGAATGTGACTTTATGAATTATCCATTGTAAATGAAGTTTCTTCCAGTTCCTGCGTAAAATATTGGTTTTTTTCAACATTGATACTAAAAAAATAAAAATAGACTGAATATATAAAATTTAAGCAATAAAATTAATGTTTTATTGAATAAAAAAGATAATTTTAGATTAAAATTGCTAAAAAAATGTATAAATTGATATTTTAATCTAAATAATTGAAAATGTAATTAAAATACTTAAGGTATCAAGGATTTGTATTTGAATAGTGTTTGATTAGGGATAAATTATCCTCAATTATGGGCGGATAAATAGCCAAAAATACATGACATTTTGTACCTGACTAGTTAGAATAGGTCGTCTTCAACTTTCCCACTCCTCACTGGATAACCATCATGGCCGGTAATAACGTAATCTGGTTTGAAAATCTGCGCATGACTGATGTTGAAAGCGTCGGCGGCAAAAATGCATCTCTTGGCGAGATGATTTCACAGCTCACCGAAAAAGGTGTGCGTGTACCCGGTGGTTTTGCTACCACTGCCGAAGCCTATCGCAATTTTCTTGCTTACGAAGGTTTGAGTGAACGTATCAATAACGAGCTAAAGGCACTGGATGTAGATAATGTTGCCGAACTGGCCCGGGTAGGTAAACAGATCCGTCAATGGATCATGGACACCCCATTTCCGCCTGAACTGGAAGCAGATTTACAGGCAGCATGGGAAAAAATGGTAGCTGATGCCGGTACTGACCAGATTTGCGTGGCTGTACGCTCTTCTGCGACTGCCGAAGATTTACCTGATGCCTCTTTTGCCGGTCAGCAGGAAACATTTCTGAATATAAGCGGTTATGATAATGTTAAAGAAGCTATGCATCATGTATTTGCTTCTTTGTATAACGATCGCGCCATTTCCTACCGTGTGCACAAGAATTTTGCTCATGATGTAGTGGCTCTGTCTGCCGGTGTTCAGCGGATGGTGCGTTCTGATAAAGGCGCCTCCGGGGTGATGTTCACCATGGATACAGAGTCTGGTTTTGATCAGGTTGTATTCATTACATCATCCTATGGTCTGGGTGAGACTGTTGTACAGGGTGCAGTAAATCCGGATGAATTCTATGTACATAAACCAACTCTGCGTGCCGGTCGTCCTGCGATTCTGCGTAAAACCATGGGTTCTAAACTGATTAAAATGGTTTTCACTGATGCGGCTCAGGCAGGTAAATCTGTACAGACAGTAGATGTTGATGTTGCTGACCGCAAAAAATTCTCAATCAGTGCCGAAGAAATTACTGAGCTGGCTCAGTATGCACTGACTATTGAAGAACATTATGGCCGTCCGATGGATATTGAATGGGGTCGTGATGGTATTGATGGCAAACTGTATATCTTGCAGGCTCGTCCTGAAACTGTGAAATCACAGGAAAATAACAGCCGTGTACTGCGTCGCTATCAGATTAATGACAAATCTGCCATTCTGGTAGAGGGTCGCGCCATCGGTCAGAAAGTCGGTCAAGGTAAAGTGCGTCTGGTCAAATCTGTTGATGAAATGGATAAAGTGTTGCCAGGTGACGTACTGGTTACTGATATGACCGATCCGGACTGGGAACCGGTTATGAAACGTGCCTCTGCAATTATTACCAATCGTGGCGGACGTACTTGTCACGCAGCCATTATTGCGCGTGAACTGGGTATTCCGGCAGTGGTTGGCTGTGGTAATGCAACTTCTGCTTTGCAGGATGGTCAGGAAGTAACGGTGTCCTGTGCCGAAGGGGATACGGGCTATGTATATGAGGGTTTACTGAAAGTTGATGTCAATGAAATACCTTTAGATAATATGCCTGAATCACCAGCCAAAATCATGATGAATGTAGGTAATCCTGAGCTGGCATTCAGCTTCTCTGGTTTACCGGGCTATGGTATTGGTCTGGCACGAATGGAATTTATTATTAACCGCCAGATTGGTATTCATCCTCGTGCTTTGCTGGAATTTGATCAGCAGGATGAACAGATGAAAGCCACCATTACTGACAGAATTTCCGGCTATTCATCTCCGGTAGACTTTTATATTGATAAAATTGCTGAAGGTGTGGCAACACTGGCAGCTTCTGTGTATCCGAAAAAAGTAATTGTGCGTATGTCTGACTTTAAGTCAAATGAATATGCCAATCTTTTAGGTGGTAATAAATACGAGCCTCATGAAGAAAATCCGATGCTGGGTTTCCGCGGTGCAGCCCGTTATGTTTCTGATGATTTCAAAGATTGCTTTGCGCTTGAGTGTAAAGCACTGAAATATGTGCGTGATGAAATGGGATTAACTAATGTTGAAATCATGATTCCATTTGTACGTACATTGAAAGAGGCTGAAAATGTCGTACGCGCATTGAAAGACAATGGACTGGAACGTGGTAAAAATGGTCTGCGCCTGATTATGATGTGTGAACTGCCAACCAATGCAGTACTGGCCGAACAGTTCCTGAAATACTTTGATGGATTCTCTATTGGTTCAAATGATATGACTCAGTTAACGCTGGGTGTGGATCGCGATAGTGGTGGTCCGATCGCAGGTACTTTTGATGAACGTGACCCGGCTGTTAAAGTGATGTTCAGTCTGGCAATTCAGGCTTGCCGTAAATTAAACAAATATATTGGTATTTGCGGACAAGGGCCGTCTGACCATGCTGATTTCGCTAAATGGTTGATTGAGGAGGGAATTGAGACTATCTCTCTGAATCCGGATACCGTAATTGAAACTTGGTTATATCTGGCTAAAGAACTGAAAAAATAAGTTTTCCGGTTCGTAAAATAAAGGCTGCTAATTTTATTAGCAGCCTTTATTTTTTGATTAATAAATATAGAAATTACATATATAAATGATTTATTTAAAGATTTTTAGTTTTGCTTAATTAAATTTTTATATTATGTAAAATAAATACGATAAGTAAGTATTAGAGAATGATAATAAAGTGCCAATAAATCATAAAATCGTTTTCATAGCGGGTTATATCTTCTGCGTCTACAGATTGAGCTAATTGTTTGTTATTCGTCATTAGCTGTAATCCTTTTTGCAAATAAATGACTGTCAACTAACTTTGAAACATCGGTATTATTGAATGGATGACCAGCAAAATAAAAAATTGTTTAATATTTTCAAACTAAATAAATCAAGTTTTATTTTGTTCTAATTAAAAGTTTTTATTTAAATCATAGTACATGATTCAATTAAGTTAAATACTAAATAAATTTTGTTGGAGCTCAATTCTTACTAAATAAAAAGTATAAAAGAGGTGGGCCATTTGCTATTTTTAGGCCAATCATTATTGGAAACTTCCCAACCTAAAAGTATTAAGGTATTAACTAAAACTTTTATTTAATAGTTTGTGGTAAGTTAATTGTTTATATTCATTCAATTTTATATGTTGTTATTGAGCCTGTTATGCAAACATTATTTTTGGGTAAGTTGGATTTTTTAATTATTTTAATATTTTATAAGTTCTTTTTATTTAAAAGTGTAAAGATATGGATTTGAATTCATTATCAGGTACTTTCAAGTATTATTAATGCATATATGGTTTTAGTTCTTTTCCTCTGCAATTGGGTTTTGGTTTATCTATATGATTTTAAAAATAAATTAAATACATTTAATAAAAAACAGATAGCTTAAAGCTATCTGTTTTTTAAAGATAAAGTTTTATTTTTTATCTTTTTTGTCGTTGGTTTTAACTGGTTTTTTAGCGGCCAGTCCCAATGACTGATTCCATTTTACCGGGTCTTTTACCAGATCCAGAGCAGATTTTAACTGAGCATCTTTTGCTGGGTTAGGTTCACGTCTTGCCAGCCAGTCTTCTTCATCCTTTTTCTTGCTATCTTTTTTATCAGCAGTAGTTGTACCTTTATTGGTTTGATTTTCGTCTTTATCAGTTTTAACTTCCTTGGTACTGTTTTTATCCGAATCTTCGTTAAGCTGATTTACAGGTTCACTGGCAAAAGCCGGAGAAGTGGTTTTTTTCTGACTGCCTTCTAATCCTCCTTTTACCTCCTTACCACCTAACGGGTTACTCAGATGTCCGCCAAGATCAGCTTCGCGGCTTTCAAATTTTCGGTTTTTATCTTTTACTTCAACATCAGGAACGATACCCTGTGCCTGTATTGATCGGTCATTAGGAGTGTAATACAGCGCAGTTGTCAGTTTAACCGCACCACCATTTGATAGAGGAATTACTGTTTGTACCGAACCTTTGCCAAAGCTTTGTGTACCTACAATTACAGCACGTTTATAGTCTTGAAGCGCACCGGAGACAATTTCAGAAGCAGAAGCGGTACCTGAATTTACTAAAACTGTAATCGGTATGGTTTTAATTTCTTCAGGCATATTTACCAGCGGATCATTGCCTTTAACTACATAATCTTTAGGAATAGCTTTTAATACCATACCTTCTTTTTTATCACGGTTTTTCGTGCTGACAACTTTTACGCCCGGTTTCAGGAATACTGCGGATACACCAACAGCACTGTTTAACAGACCACCCGGATCATCGCGTAAGTCGAGTACCAGACCTTTCAAAGGCTGTTTGTTCTGTTTTTCCAAATCTTTAATAGCATCAGCTAGCAGACTTACAGTATGTTCCTGAAACTGAGTAATGCGCACGTAACCGTAATCAGGTTCCAGAAGTTTGTAACGTACACTTTTAACTTTAATAATTGCTCTTGTCAGATGTAATACAATTGGCTGTGCTTCATCTTTACGAGCTAAAGTCAGAGTTATACTGGTTCCCGGTTTACCGCGCATTCTTTTTACAGCTTCGGTAGTGGTCATGTTGCGAGTTGATTCGCTGTCAATTTTAACGATGTAGTCACCGCTTTTGATGCCGGCACGATCAGCAGGCGTGTCTTCTATAGGTGCCACAATTTTTATCAGCCCGTCTTCAGAGCTGATTTCCATACCGAGGCCGCCAAATTCACCTGTAGTGCTTTCCTGTAAATCTGAGTAATCTTTAACAGTCAGATATTCAGAATGCGGGTCAAGATTATTGACCATCCCTTTCATGGCACCTTCAAGAATAGTATCGTCAGTTTTATTCTCAACATAATTGGCTTTAATTTGTCCATAAACTTCCGCCATGGTATGCAGAGATTGTACCGGTAAAGCCTCGGATTTCTCATTGGCATAACTCTGTATGCTTAAAGTGAGAATGACACCGCTGAAAGCACCCAGTGTATATAAAGCAGCTTTTTTTAATCTAGATTTAGCCATTATTACTATTGTTCTTTCTTATAACGACATTAATTCAGGATATCAATAACCTGTTTATAGCAGGTTATGATGAAAATTCAAAATCGGTCAGAGTGTACACTATAAAATTATTGAAAGTAATAGCAAAGCATAATATGTGTTAACGCAACCATGATAATGGATTCATTGCCTGATTATGATAACGAATTTCAAAATAAAGTCCGTTCTGACCGTCCGGTAATTTACCACTTATACCAATGGTTTGACCAGAGCTAAGAATGCTACCGGCAGAAACATTGACGGAGGACAAGCCTGTGTAAATGCTGATATAACCTTCACCGTGATCAATGATAACGGTATTGCCGTAACCTTGTAAAAAAGCAGCATAGACCACATTACCATTAGAAATGCTGTGCACAGCCGCATTGTTACATGAAAAAAACAATCCTTTCCAGATACCGCCATTTGGTCTGTTTTCTCCAAATTTTCCTGATATGCTGCCGTTAACCGGTCGGGGAAGGCGTCCCTGTTTCTGTGCAAGACCTTTAATAAGCGGTGTTTTAATATTTTCTGTAGCCTGTAAAGCTAAATCTTCTGCAGTTAAGGTAGAAGGCGGTCTGGTGCTGTCTGTATCATTGTTACCAGCATCGTTACTTGGAGTAATTTGTGGCTGACCTGTATTTTTCGGTTTGATGGTTTGTTTAGGAGGTTTAGGCTGAGTCTGAGCCAGACGACGCATTGTTGCCTGAGCAGAAAGACGGCTTAAAAGATTGTTCAATCGTTTTTCATCAGCCTTTAATGATTGTAATTGCTTATTCTGTACTTGTAATTGTTGGTTTAATACACTGGATTTGCTTTGCTGAATAGTATGTTCATTACGCAGTTTGTTAATAAGCTGCTGTTGTTTTTTTTGTAGCGAAGAAAGTTGTTGTTGCTGATTATTAATAGCCTGTTGCTGTACATTCATTCGCAATTGTTGTTCACGTAAACGCTGAATGACCTGCTCATTGGCTTCATTTAAATATCGTATATATTGTAACGAGCGCCCTTTTTGGTCGGAGGGATCCTTTTTTAGCATTAAATATACGCTGTTCGGCTGACGGTTACGGTAATGTGCATTAAGTAAACGGGCTATCTGGGTCTGAGTTTCTGCAATCTGGGTACGGGTTTTATCCAGATTGGTTTGCAGGGTTTGTAACTGCCGCATACTGGTCTGTTGCTGTTGCTGAATGCGGTGAAGCTCATTTTTTGCCTGATTAAGCTGCTGGTCTGTTGCAGCCATTGAGGCATCAATTTTTTTCTGTTCAACCGTAGTTTTACTGATCTGGTTTTGTGTTGCTGAAATAGCCTGGTGAACCTGTTTCAGTTCACCAGTTGGCTGTTGGATTTTCTGATTATTGGCAGCGATAGCCAAAGAGAAAAGGGTACTGCACCATATCAGAATGAGACAGAATAAAGATTTCATTATTTATCTGTGAATTCAATCAGGTTCTGCCCCGTCATTTCTGCAGGCGGAGTCAGTCCCAGAGCAGTTAAAAGAGAAGGCGCTACATCTTTAAGCGCTCCGCCTGAACGGATTGTAGCCTTACGCCCTATATAGATAAATGGGACCGGTTCAACTGTATGTTGTGTGTGAGGTTGCTGATTTTTTTCATCATACATGTGTTCACAGTTACCGTGATCGGCAGTAATAATCACTTCTCCGCCTGCAGAAAGTGTTGTTTCGACAACCTGTGCAACACAACTATCCAGTGTTTCTACTGCTTTTATAGCGGCGTCAAGTGAACCGGTATGTCCAACCATATCACCATTGGCAAAGTTACAAATAATAACATCATGACGATGATGTTTCAGACTATCAATAATTTGTTCAGTAATGCCGACAGCACTCATTTCTGGCTGTAAATCATATGTAGTCACTTTGGGTGAAGGAATCATAATCCTTTCTTCACCAATATAAGGTTCTTCCCGACCGCCGCTGAAAAAATAAGTTACGTGCGGGTATTTTTCTGTTTCCGCTATGCGGAGCTGGCTAAGACCCTGTCCGGCCAAAAATTCTCCCAAACCATTATTTACAGGTTGTTTTTCGAACATTACCGAATTGCTGAATTGTGTCCCGTAAGCAGTGATAGTGGCAAAATAGCCCGGTTGTACACGATACTTGCGTTTAAATCCATCGAAATCAGCAAAAGTAAGAGCTTGAGTTAATTCACGTGCGCGATCAGCGCGGAAGTTGAGAAACAGAATGGCATCACCATCTAGCAGCCTTGCCTGCGGGCTGACAATGGTAGGTTTGACAAATTCATCCTGCTCGCCACGGGCATAAGCAGCCTCTAATGCAGTAACAGGGGAATCAGCCTGGTAGGGCGCATCTCCGAATAAGGCATTATAAGCAGCTTCAACGCGATCCCATCGATTGTCCCTGTCCATGGCAAAAAAACGTCCGACAAGGGCACCGCATAATATCTGAGAATGCTGTTGCATATATTGTTGCAGGCGTTGCAGATAGGGACGGGCACTTTGCGGCGGTGTATCACGCCCATCAAGAAATGGATGGACAACAATTTTTTGCATGCCGGCAGCTAGTGCGGCATCTATAACTGCAAAAAAATGTTCTATATGGCTATGCACACCACCATCAGAAAATAAGCCCAGCAGATGTACAGTATGATTCGGATTATTCCATGCCTGTTGCAAAACCGGATTTTGTTCAAGAGTATGGTCTTCAATAGCCATATCGATTCGGGTAATATCCTGAGGTACAACTCTGCCTGCACCAATATTCAGGTGACCCACTTCTGAATTGCCAAACTGACCAACAGGCAATCCGACCATTCGTTCTGAAGCATCTATCGTGCCATAAGCATAGTGCTGACGATAGTTATCGATATAAGGAGTATGCGCCAGTAAAATTGCATTGTCATTTCCTTCGGCACGATGGCCGAAACCATCCAGAATTAAAAGCACAACAGGTTTAATTAATGACACAATTGACCTTTCTGTGATGGCTGTCTTTGACTCAGTCTGCCAGTATTAGCTGTTTTGATAAAATTTTAAAAACCGGATAAAACAATCCGGTTCGGAGTAAGATAGAATTATAGCGAAAAGCATACGCTTGAGAAACTGTAAAACAGACCCAATTTAACGACAAATTAATTTATATAGTCTGACATCATTTTCATGGATAAGCACAATATGGCTGCACAACAAAACGCTCCGTCCGGATTCTCTCTGGCCAATCATTTTCTGATTGCTATGCCGTCAATGGAAGACCCGTTTTTTAAAGAAAGCGTGATTTATCTGTGTGAACATAGTGCAGACGGTGCTATGGGTATCATTGTAAATAAACCATCACCGATTATGATGGATTTACTGTTTGATTCTGCTAAAACCCCTACACCGGAACGTTTTCACGGACAAAATGTTCTGATGGGCGGTCCGGTTCAAGTAGACCGCGGATTTCTGGTACATACTCCGACAGGTTCATGGGAAAGCAGTTTGCTGGTAACTGACGATATAGCCATGACTACTTCTCGCGATATTATTCTGGGGCTTACGCAGGAAAATGAAGTTGATAAAGCTGTAGCTACTATTGGTTATTCCAGCTGGTCTGCCGGACAATTGGAGCAGGAGCTGGCAAATAATAGCTGGATAACCGTGCCTGCAGATAACCAGATTTTATTTGATATGCCTTATAAGCAACGTTACAAAGCTGCTTTGCAGTTATTAAATATTGATATTGCCAATCTGAGCGTATTGGTGGGCCATGCCTGAATCAATCCCTTCTCCCCTAAAGCGTGGCACTGTACTCGGATTTGATTTCGGAAGCGCACGGATAGGAGTAGCCGTCGGTGAAGCTGAGCTGGCGAGTGTACATCCGTTGGAAACTATTACTGTTATCAGTAATGAACAGTATTTTAGCCGTATTAAAACTTTAATAAATGAATGGCGGCCACAGGTGCTTGTAGTAGGTCTTCCCACTCATGCAGATGGTGAGGACGATGAAGCTACTGCTCTTTGTCGCCGTTTTGGTAACCGTTTACATGGTCGTTTTAATTTACCGGTATACTGGGTAGATGAGCGCTGGACATCTGTAGTCGCCGAAAGTTTGCTGAATGAAGCTTTAGTTTTTGGGAAAAAGCGTAAACAAATACTGGATCAGGTTGCAGCACAGGCAATTCTGGCAACTTTTTTCAGTACAGGCGCATGTACGGTCAAATTTGATTAAATTTTCAAATGTGTTTTAAATGAATCTAAATATCGGGTTACTGATAACGCAGAACTTATAACTATAAATACTGTTTTATTATTTCGATAATTTTTAGACTGCTTTTTCAATCAAGTATATTTTTCATTTATTTTTCAATTTGTACTTATTATTGCTTAAAATTTTAAACAAACATTAAATAACAAATTATGGTTTTATTTTATCATAACTAAAGATAAACTTAACCGTAGAAAAATAATCAGTTTAATTAGGCAGGGATAAATAATGAGCACAGACATCTTCACGAACATTAATGCTATTGAGGCTAAAACAAAAGCTAATATTTTAGCCGAGGCGCTACCATATATCCGGCGATTTTCCGGTGTGACAATGGTAATTAAGTATGGCGGTAATGCAATGACTGATCCGCAATTGAAAGAAAGTTTTGCTAAAGATGTCGTATTGCTCAAACTGGTGGGAATTCATCCGATTATTGTACATGGGGGCGGGCCGCAAATTAATGAGCTGTTACAGAAAGTAGGGAAAGAAAATCAATTTATTCAGGGTATGCGGGTGACTGACAGCGAGACCATGGATATTGTTGAAATGGTGCTTGGTGGTTGTGTTAATAAGGAAATTACATCTTTACTTAACCTGCATGGAGGGCATGCAGTCGGAATTACCGGCCGCGACAATCATTTTATCAAGGCGAAAAAATTGTTTCTTACCACTTCTGATAATGAAAAGCAGGATATCGGACAGGTAGGTGAAGTTGAAGAAATTGATACAGCTCTGATTCAGGAAATGGTGGAACATGGTTATATTCCTGTAGTGGCACCTGTTGGAGTAGGTGAACATGGTGAAGCATTTAATATCAATGCAGATGTGGTAGCCGGTAAGCTGGCAGAAAGTCTGAAGGCTGAAAAACTGATTATGCTGACTAACACAATTGGTGTACTGGATAAAAATAATCAATTATTAAGTCGCCTTACGCCATCTGATATCAATGCATTAATTGTTGATGGTACTTTACAAAATGGTATGCTGCCTAAAATTAATGCGACTTTGCAGGCTGCTATGCATGGCGTTCACAATACCCATATTATTGACGGACGTGTTCCACATGCTCTCTTGCTAGAAATTTTCACTGATAAAGGTGTCGGAACTATGATTCTAGGTCAGAATGAACAGGCTGAATAATTTGAAATAAAACTGCTTACTAAAATATTATTATTGTGTAATTAATAATTTAATCAACTTGTAATCATAAAGTTGTTTAAAAAGCTTGACAGTAAAATTACAGTCGCTATAATCTCGCCTCATTCCCTGATAGCTCAGTCGGTAGAGCGACGGACTGTTAATCCGCAGGTCCCAGGTTCGAGCCCTGGTCGGGGAGCCAGATTTTAAAAGCACTCAGTTTACTGAGTGCTTTTTCATTAATTATACCTACAATCAGATTTACTTTCCAACTTTAATCAGCTTCACATCAAATATCAGAACACTGTTAGCAGGAATGGCACTTGTCGGGCTATGTTCGCCGTAAGCAAGTCGGGCTGGTATATAGAATGTGTAGTCACTACCTTCTGACATAAGCTGCAATCCTTCAGTCCATCCGGGAATCACGCCATTAAGCGGAAATGTAACCGGCTCATTATTACGCTGAGCTGTACTATCAAAAATAGTCCCGTCGATTAACCGACCTTCATACTGAACCGTCACCATATCAGTGGCTTTAGGTTTTTTACCGGATCCCTCATGATTAACTTTATACTGCAAACCTGATGTAGTGGTTTTTACACCGGAAACATTTTTATTTTTGGCCAGAAACTCCTCTCCTCCACGCTGCGGGTTTCGGGTAGCCGAAGGTGCAGTTGAAGCTGCTACCGGCTCACTGCTGTTATTTTTATACCCATTATCAGCAAAGTTACAGGCCGATAAAACCAGTGCAGTAGTAATTCCCAGAGTAGTTAAAGACAAGTGTTTCATAATTTCTCTTTTAGTATTTAAAGAAGAGACAATTATAGCAGTCATCAGCAGAAAAGCATTTTCTTATCTGCTGTTTTACTGGTAGTTTGTTATTGATTTGATATCTGGAAATTCAGTTTTTTAAATACATAATTTATCTGTAACTGTTGTCTTTCTGATATATTCTTTTCTATTTACATTATTATACTAACTTTAATAATGCGGTTATAATCCGGCATGAATAACAGTTTATGGTTAAAAATTAGTGATTAATATAACAATAAGAAATTTATATTAACCTGAATTGTTGTTCGGTTCGGTTAATTCCTGATACAGACTAAAAAACACAACTATAACTTTTTATGCTATATGGATTTTCTGATGTCAGAATTAAATTTTAAGGGTATGCTTCATACAAGTGTTATTGAAAGTTGATAATAACTTGACATTATGTGGTTTGAAGATTAGAATTGCACTTCATAAGAAGATGTCACTTCTGAAAAATCTTTTATTAATGTCTTTTGTGGCAGAATTAAACCAAATCAACTTTCAATAAAAACCTTACCTGTCTTTGGCAAGTATTTTGCAACTTAAAGACTGGTAACTGGAATTATTATGAGTTTTCTGACTCATTTTATCTTCGATTCTAATAAATAAGTTCATTTATATCTTTATGCACGTTTCTGAATTACAAAATCTACATGTGTCTGAATTACTGGGCATAGCTGAAGAGTTTGGTATTGAAAATGCCAATCGTTTGCGCAAACAGGATCTGGTGTTTGCTATTGTGCGCATTAAAATGAAGCAGGGAGAAGCGTTTACCTGTTCCGGTACGCTGGAAATTCTGCCTGATGGCTTTGGCTTTTTGCGTAGCATGGATACATCTTATCTGGCAGGTCCTGATGATATTTACGTCAGTCCGAGTCAGATACGGCGTTTCAATCTGCATACAGGTGACACGATTGAAGGCAGTGTACGTGTACCTAAAGACAATGAACGCTATTTTGCGCTGGTTCGTCTGGATAAAATTAATGGAGACGATCCAGATGTATGCAAACATAAAATCCTGTTTGAAAATCTGACACCATTATTCCCTGATCGCCAGTTTGTGCTAGAGCGGGATATTCGTTCCGGAGAA
Source organism: Snodgrassella sp. W8158 (assembly GCF_016100435.1). NCBI lineage: Bacteria > Pseudomonadati > Pseudomonadota > Betaproteobacteria > Neisseriales > Neisseriaceae > Snodgrassella > Snodgrassella sp. W8158. Next base: position 623,868 of record NZ_JACFSM010000002.1, read on the forward strand.
AATCTTACCGGACGTGCAATTGATCTAATTGCACCTATCGGATTTGGTCAGCGTGCTTTGCTGGTAGCTCCGCCGAAATCAGGTAAAACAGTGATGCTGCAGAATATCGCACATGCGATTACAGCTAATTATCCTGAAGCTGAACTGATTGTTCTGCTGATTGATGAGCGTCCTGAAGAAGTTACAGAAATGACCCGCTCAGTTCGGGGTGAGGTAGTATCTTCTACTTTTGATGAGCCGGCTACCCGTCATGTACAAGTGGCTGAAATGGTGATTGAAAAAGCCAAGCGTCTGGTAGAACACAAAAAAGATGTAATTATTCTGCTGGATTCAATTACACGTCTGGCCCGCGCTTATAACACGGTTATTCCTGCATCCGGTAAAATTTTAACTGGCGGTATTGACGCAAATGCACTGCATCGTCCTAAGCGATTCTTCGGCGCAGCCCGTAATGTGGAAGAAGGCGGTTCACTGACTATTATCGCAACTGCTCTGGTAGAAACTGGTAGCCGTATGGATGATGTAATTTATGAGGAGTTCAAGGGAACGGGCAATATGGAATTGCATCTGGATCGGCGTATGGCTGAAAAACGTCTGTTTCCGGCAATTAATATCAATCGTTCTGGTACTCGCCGTGAAGAGTTGCTGGTTTCTAATGAGCATTTACAAAAAATGTGGCTGCTGCGGAAATTCTTGCATCCAATGGATGATATTGAGGCAATGGAATTTATCATTGATAAGCTCAAGCAGTCTAAAAATAATGCCGACTTTTTTGATTTAATGCGCGGCAAGTAAGTAATTATTTTTAAACTAGTAAGAACCGTGTTTACGCTTAGTAGACACGGTTTTTATTTTAAAATCTCTGTATATAGTGGGTGATTTAATAATGATATGCTATTACCCGGATAAATCAGGGTATTTGGAAAAGAAAAATAATAAATAAAAACCGAAAAGAATTTTTAATCTTTTCGGTTTTTATTTTACTGGCGTTGTATTCAGATACGAAATCTGACTGCCTAGTTAATAATGAGATAATTAACTGCTAGGAGCATTCCCATTAATAGTATGAATGCATTTTTTCTATTTATAGCTTAAGCTCATGTACATGTACACCATCTGTGTCTACAGCCAGATAGCCGCCGTAATTATCAGCCCAGTCCTGTATGACATAACGTTTGAAAGATTGGTTGTTCAACTGTGATTCATGTACGGCCGGACGATGGGTATGACCATGAATCAGTGTAGGCAGAATAGGTTGAATATGACTACTCATCAGTGCATTAATGGCTTGTTCTGTTACATCAGAAATCTCACTTTTACCTTCATTATTTTTACGCGTTTCACTCATCTGACGGATTTGTCCGGCTAGTAAACGACGCTCTTCAATAGGTTTACTTAATACTGCCATTTGCCATAAAGGATTGCGGGACTGGGCACGGAATTGTTGATATGCAATATCGTCAGTGCATAATTCATCCCCATGCATAATAATATATTCATGCTCGTAAAGGTTTATTTGCTGAGGTGATGTAAGTAGTTGTATTCCGGTTTCTGCAGCAAATTTTTCACCAATCAGGAAATCCCGGTTACCATGAATGAAAAAAACTGGAGTCGCAGAAGAAAAAGATTTTAACTGAGATTTAATATGACGAATGAAATCACTATCATCATCGTCACCTATCCAGACATCAAAAAAATCACCTAATATGTATAACGCATCGATATTTCCTTGCCATTGTTGCAGGCAGCGTTCAAATAGTTGATTTAAAGGCAGGGTCTGTTCAGAAAGATGTAAATCAGAAATAAATATTGTTGTGTTGTTCATGGTTTGTATCTGGAAGTATCAGGCAAAAAATTCAGTATAGCGTTGCGGATCAAAACCAACCAATATTAATTGATTTTTTACCAGAACAGGTCTTTTAATCACTGAGGGGTGGTTTATCATTAGGCGAATGGCTTCATCATCATTACTTAAAGCAATTGTCTGTTCATTGTTACTTAATTTCCGCCATGTTGTACCTTTACGGTTAATTAATGTTTCTTTAGGTACTTGTGTAAGCCAGAACTGGATATCAGTGATTGTGGGCCGTGTTTTCTTAAAATCGATAAATTCAGCGTTAATATGTTGATCAGCCAGCCATTTGCGGGCTTTTTTGACAGTATTACACTGACTGATACCATAAATTTGTATACTCATTGATGAAAGCCTGTTTGCGGAAATAAGCTGTTATTATACCGTTTTGCTTATATTTGCTTAAAGTGTTGGTTTTATGTCGATTGAGCGTTTTAAATTGTTTCTGACCAGTGAAGGTAAACTGCTTGCGTTGCTAATCCGGCATATTGGCAGTATGCTTTAATCAGTATAGATTTTATTTTATAAGGAATACCGGGATGAAAAAAATCAGTGTATTAGCCGTTAGCCTGTTACTGGCTGCCTGCGGTGGTAAGCAAGAGGCGAGTAATCACAATTTTACTGAGGCGATAGATAACTTTGCTAAAAATGAGAAGGTTTGTCTGGCGGTTAATCTGATGCTGGATAATGTTCAGGGAGGTATGAATAATACGGTTGCACTTGGTAATAAAGAAATACGTATTGCCAGAAAAAATAGTGATGGCGATAAAGTTAATAAAACTGCTTTAAAGCAAATGGATATTTTAACTGATGCAGACTTGTATGAAAAAGGTAAGGATGCAACTCTGGTTGTTAATGGCGGAAAAGATATACCGCAGGCAGTGTATTACCGTACAAGTAAAGGTGAGGACAATGTGCAAAATACAGCTCAGGGAAGTATGCTGTGCCTAGGAACACAAAAAGTAGATAAAATTGTGCTCTTTACTGAACCTACCCCTGCAAATGGAATGACTATTTCCAAGGTAGTTTATGATGCAAAACTGGTACCTGAGAAATGGGCTGAAAAATTATTGAAAACTACCGATGAAAACTGGTGGAAGTCTATGCAGGAACCTCAACGTCGTGCGGCTGTATTGGTTTTAACGGATAAAGGTTGGAAAGACGAACGGGCACTACGTTAGCAATCAGATATTGTTCGGCTTAGGAACATCAGTTTGTTAGCTTTTCAAATTCCATTTTTGATTGCCGTATAGATAAACCTAATTTTGTAGGTAAATTTTAAAATCATAAAAAACTCCAGAAATAAAATATTATTCTGGAGTTTTTTAATTAATTAGAGGAAAACAATAGTAATTTAATCTTAAACTACAGCTTCCTCTTTCTGTTTTGGCGGCTTAACCAGATTTTGCCGGTTCAGTCCAAACATCAGTAATAACGGACTCGCTACTAATACTGATGAGTAAATACCAAACACAATACCAATTGTTAATGCCATTGCGAAACCATGCAAAGCAGCTCCGCCAAATACCAGCATAGAAATGACCATTGCTTCAGTAGATCCGTGAGTAATAATGGTACGGCTCATGGTTGCGGTAATGGCATTATCTATGATTGCCGGAACGCTTTTACCACGCATATGTGGTTTACGGAAATTTTCACGGATACGGTCAAAGACAACTACTGACTCATTAACTGAGTAGCCAAGCACGGCAAGTACGCCTGCAAGTACGGTAAGAGAAAATTCCCAGTGAAAGAGGGCAAAGCAACCCAGAATAATTACTACGTCATGCATATTGGCAATAATAGCAGAAACAGCAAAGCGCCATTCGAAACGCATGGATAAGTAAATAATGATGCCAATCACAACCATGCCTAAAGCCAGTAAGCCGTGAGTAACCAGTTCTTCGCCCACTTGCGGCCCGATGAATTCAACCTGACGTAAACTTACACCTTCCTGATGTTGTTTAAGCAGGTCCATAACTTGATTGGACAATTGTGCTGAAGTCATATTGGCTTTATTGGGCAGACGAATCATGATTTGTTTATTTGTGCCCAATGCCTGTACTTGTATTTCTCCAAGTTTTAATCCATCCAGTTCTGTACGGATTTTATTTAAATCCGCACTCTGTTTGAATTCCACTTCCATTACAGTACCGCCGGTAAATTCTACAGAAAAGTTCAGCCCGCGAGTAACAAGAAAAAATACAGCCAGAATAAAAGTAATTAATGAAATCGCCGTTGTCAGCTTACCATAGCTCATAAACGGGATATCACGTTTTATTTTGAAGAATTCCATAATTTATTAAGCCTTACTTTTACCAGTGGCAGCTTTATCTGCAATCCAGATGTGGCCGATAGAAAGTGTTTTCAGTTTGCGTTTGCGACCATACCACAAATTAACAAAGGCACGAGAAACCACTACTGACGAATACATAGATGTAATAATACCCAGACAATGTACGACAGCAAATCCGCGAATAGGGCCTGAACCGAAAATCAGTAACGCCAGACCGGCAATCAGTGAAGTGATATTAGAGTCTACAATAGTATGCCAGGCGTGATCGTAACCTGCATTAATTGATATTTGTGGTGTATTACCATGACGTAATTCTTCGCGGATACGTTCATTAATCAATACATTCGAGTCAATCGCCATACCTAGTGTAAGAGCAATTGCCGCTATACCCGGCAGTGTCAGAGTAGCCTGCATGGCAGACAAAATAGCGATCAGGAACAACAGATTGCATGACAGGGCAATTACTGAAAACAGTCCGAACATCCGGTAATAAAGCATCATGAATATGGCTACTACTACAAATCCCCATAAGGTGGAATGAAAGCCTTTGCTAATATTTTCTTTACCCAGAGACGGGCCAATGGTTCGTTCTTCGATAATTTTCATTGGTGCAGCCAGTGAGCCGGCACGCAATAGCAATGCGGTATCATTGGCTTCAGCAATACTCATACTTCCTGAAATAATGGTTTTACCGCCGGGAATAGGTTCATTGATTACCGGTGCGGTAATCACTTCTGCCTTACCCTGATCGATAAGTACCATCGCCATACGTTTACCAACATTATTGCGGGTGAGGTCAGCAAAAATGCTGGCACCTGTACTGTCAAAATTTACGCTTACACCCGGCAATCCCCGGTCGTTAAAGCTGGCCTGAGCATCATTAATATTGTCCCCAGTCAGTTCAACCTGTTTGCTGACCAGTGTAGGTGCTCCGTTACCGGCAGATGGCAGTAGTTCAAATCCATCTGGATTGTGTCCTTGCAGCGCCTGCTGATACAGATTGGGATCATCACTTACCATTCGTACCTGTAAAGTTGCAGTACGGCCAATGATATCTTTAGCTTTAGCAGTATCCTGAACGCCCGGCAGTTGTACGACAATCCTGTTCGGTCCGGCCTGCTGTATAACCGGTTCAGCAACACCCAGCTCATTAACACGGTTGTGCAGGGTATTAATGTTCTGGGTCACTGCATCTGTACGAATTCTGGTCAGCGCAGTGTTACTCAGGCTAACTACCAGACGGTCACCATTCTGAGTTAGTGTTGCATCATTAAGATATTTTTTTAATCCGGATATTGCAGTGGAAGCATCGTTTGCAGATTGGAAAGGAACAACCAGTGTCTGTCCGTTTTTAACAATATTGCCGCTGCGGATTTGTAGTTTGCGCAGCTGACGACGGATATCTCCGGCATAGCTGTCAAGTGTTTTATCAACGGCTGAATCCATATCCACCTGCATGGTAAAATGTACACCACCACGCAAATCAAGACCAAGAAACATTGGTTTGGCATGAATTTTTTCCATCCATTCCGGAGTATTGGCCAACAGATTCAGAGCTACGATATAGCCTTCGCCGAATTTAGATGCAATAGCATCACGTGCTTTAAGCTGAGTTTCAGTATCACTGAAACGCACTTTCAGGCTGCCATCAGTAATGAACATACCCTGATGCTGTATGTGTGCAGCTGCCAGAGCCTGTTTAACTGTATTTTCAGTTTGTTCATCGATAGTAATGGCCTGCCGGTTGGTAGAGATTTGTACTGCCGGTATTTCGCCAAAAAAATTGGGAATGGTGTATAACAGACCCAATACTATTGAGACGATAATAAGCAGATATTTCCATATAGGATAACGATTCATATTTGCTGCCTTGTTGCAGACTGTTGTTCTTCAGTTAATAAATGAAAGAAAACAAACAAAGGCCGCAACTGAAAAGTTGCGGCAGGATTACTGATTTTATTCTGGCGCCTTACCACTGATGGCATTGCGTTCAAATTCAACTTCTACTTTAGGAGCAATTTCTAAAGTGAAGTATTGTTCATTTACTTTAGTAATTTTGCCAACTATTCCAGCCAGAGTAACAACTTTATCGCCTTTTTTCAGTTCGGTTAGCATTTGCTGGTGTTTTTTATGTTTGCTTTGCTGCGGGCGGATAATCAGAAAATAAAAGACAACAAGAATTAATAAAAGAGGGACGAATTGCATAAGGCCACTCTGTGAACCGGCAGTGTTGGCAGCATAAGCAAAATCAATCATGGGGTACTCCGTATGATTAAGGTAAATAACGCTATTAAACCAGTTATTGTAATCGGCAATGATAAATTTATCCAGCTTTGCACTATTTATGCTATTAAGATAGAACGTTTAATTAATAATTTTTACTACATTAGATTTAATTCAGCCATTGATGTTATTTTTTCAGCAGTAACAATAAAATGATCCAATAAACGAATATCCAGCAGATTTAAAGCGGCTTTTATTTCTCTGGTAAATTGAATATCGCCACCAGACGGCATAGTAGATTGTCCTGGATGATTATGTGCCAGAATAATTGAGACTGCGTGGTGTTTTAAAGCTGCTGTAGCAACTTCGCGAGTGTAAACCCGTGCTTCATTGATGGTACCGCGAGCCAGTTCAATGGTTTGCATAAGCTCGTTACGCTGGTTCAGAAGTAAAGCTACACAAACTTCCACTTTTTCATGGCCTATATGTAAACGCAGGAAATCAGCCACTACAGCCGGCTGAGTAAAAATAGGGCGGCAATAAATTTTTTCTGCCAGCATGCGTCTGCTTATTTCTCTAATTACTGCAAACTGGGTATAACTGGCAATGCCCATACCGTGATACTGACAAATTTGCTGACAATCTGCTTCAAGCAGTGCGCGCAGACTGCCCAGTTGAGAAATAAGCTCTCTTGCCAGATCTACCGCACTTATACCCCGAGTACCTGTACGCAGCAGGATTGCGAGTAGCTCGGCATCACTTAGCGCTGAGGCGCCCAGATTAAGAAGTTTTTCCCGAGGGCGATCGTTTTGCGGCCAATGCTTGATGCTCATTATTACGATTATGTGAATTAAAGGACATAATCATAATATAGCTATGTAATAAAATAAATTGGTTTGAGAGCATATTCGGATTACTGATTAACTTAAAAACAGTTTAATCCGCCAGGTTAATTAAAGTTCATTTTGTTTTAGTATGGTAGTGCTTATAAGCATCTTTAAAATGAATCTGTACTATCTCACTTGGTTTTTTATCACATAAACTAAAAATAATGATTGCAATTGATGCAAGTATGAATCCAGGGATGAGTGAATACAGATTAAACCAATTAAAATTGATCCACAGCAATACTGTGACAGCACCGGTAATCATACCGGCTAATGCGCCGTTTCGTGTCATACGTGACCAGAATACGGAAAAAATAATAATCGGACCAAATGCAGCCCCAAAACCAGCCCACGCATGGCTCACCAAATCCAGAACGCTGTTATTCGGATTAATTGCCAGTAAAATGGCAATCACAGATACTATAAACACCATTATTCGTCCAATCCAGACCAATTCTTTCTGTTTTGCTTTTGGACGGAAAAATGCACGATAGAAATCTTCTGTCAAAGCGCTGGAGCAAACTAGTAGCTGGCAGCTTAAGGTACTCATCACTGCAGCCAGAATCGCAGCGAGAATAATGCCGGCGATCCATTGGTTGAAAAGTAATTTGGATAACTCGATAAAAATCCGTTCATGTTTTCCATTGCTGACCAGATAGCTTAATTCTGGATGGTTGGCAAAATATGCTATTCCGAAAAAGCCGACGGTAATGGCACCGGCCAGACATAAAATCATCCATGTCATGCTGATACGGCGTGCGTTTTTCATTACTTCATGCGAATCAGCAGCCATGAATCTGGCTAAAATATGCGGCTGCCCGAAATAGCCCAACCCCCAGCCTAGCAATGAGATTATGGCGATAAAATCCATATGGGCAAAAAGGTTGGTATAGTCCGGATTCAGATTTTCAATATGAATGAGTGCATCAGAAAAACCACCGGCATTAATGATTACCATTATGGGGGTTAAAATCAGAGCGAACATCATCAGACTTGCCTGAATGGTATCTGTCCAGCTAACCGCTAAAAAACCGCCTATAAGCGTATAAAGAATAGTTGCACCAGCTCCTGCCAGCATAGCCCAGCCATAGCTCATGCCAAAAGTGCTTTCAAATAATTTAGCTCCGGCAACAATTCCTGATGCACAATAAATTGTAAAAAAAATCAGAATAATTACTGCTGAAATAATACGCAGTAACGAGCTGTTATCTTCAAATCGATGCGTAAAATAATCGGGTAAAGTTAACGCATTATGGTTGATTTCTGTAAAAACACGCAGACGTCCGGCAATCAATAACCAGTTCAGGTAAGCACCAAGTACTAAGCCAATTGCTATCCAGCTTTGTGAGATACCAAATAAAAATACTGCACCCGGTAATCCCATCAGTAGCCAGCCGCTCATGTCAGAAGCTCCGGCCGAAAGTGCAGTTACTACGCTGCCGATCCGACGTCCGCCCAGAATGTAATCACCAAAATTCTGTGTTGACCGATAGGCAAAAAAACCAATTGCAATCATTCCTAAAATGTACACAGCGAATGTGACAATCATTGGCAAGGACATAGTTTTGAAAAACCTTGTGTATAAAAATTGAAATAAATATGGATTGATTTAAAACATTTAAATATTCCGCCAAAAATTAGCCGAAGACAAAAATTCATTCCATTTTTTTCGATGTATGTTAAAGATTAAATAGTGTAATGTAATAATTGACCATGCAAGAGAATATCAAGGCAAAACCGGATTTAACCTGCACGAATTGACGGAGTATATAATAATTGCCAGACAAAGTAATTATTATAATTTGTTTTTGGAAGCAATTACTATTTGCCAAAACATTTGATTTTATCGTTCAGTTATCAGTGTAGACTCTTTTGAATTTGAATCAGTAAATTGCCATATTTTTTAATCTGCTAATCATTATGATTAAAACCATTATAATGCTTCAATTGTTTATAATTATAGATATTACTATTTTTATTTAATGGTTTTAGCTTCAAAAATTTAACTAAATTATACGCTGTTAAAGGGTAAAATTTATGGCTTGGTTCTTGTGTTCTAACTTAAGTGAAGATTTAGATAAAATTGAGAACTGAATACAATTGGTTAATTTTATTGAATCTTTATTTGCTAATAGTTACTGGATACTATATTTGAATTTAATGCAAGTCTTGCTGGAAAGGTTTCATGGTAAAGCAGAAAACTCAGTTTCAATGTCGCAGTTGTGGTGGAAGCTCACCTAAATGGCAGGGGCGTTGTCCTCATTGTGGCGAATGGAATACTCTGGAAGAAACAACAGTTTTATCTGCACCTTCTTCTGGCAGCCGTTTTCAATCATGGGCATCAAGTGAATCGGCGGTACAGTTACTGGCAGAAGTCAGTGCGGTTGAAATACAGAGAACGCCAACAGGAATGGGTGAGCTGGACAGAGTACTTGGAGGTGGTTTAGTAGACGGAGCTGTTATTTTGCTAGGCGGAGATCCGGGTATTGGTAAATCTACATTATTGCTACAAACAATAGCCTTGATGGCCGAACAGGAATCCGTATTGTATGTTTCCGGAGAAGAGTCAGCTCAGCAGGTTGCTTTACGTGCAAAGCGTCTTGGTGTACATGCAGACAAAGTTCATTTACTGGCAGAAATACGTGTAGAGGCAATTAGTGCAGTTATTGCACGCCAAAAACCCAGAGTGGTAGTAATCGATTCTATTCAGACCATGTATTCTGATGGTATTACTTCAGCACCCGGTTCTGTATCACAGGTTAGGGAATGTGCAGCCCAATTAACCCGCCTGGCAAAACAACAGGGTATCAGCATGTTGCTGGTTGGTCATGTAACCAAAGATGGCGCGATTGCCGGTCCTCGGGTGCTGGAGCATATGGTGGATACGGTATTGTATTTTGAAGGGGAAACTCATTCAAATTATCGTATGATTCGTGCTATTAAAAACCGTTTTGGTGCCGCTAATGAGTTAGGTGTTTTTGCAATGACAGAAAAAGGGCTGAAGGGGGTTTCCAATCCTTCAGCATTGTTTTTATCCAGTTATCGCGATGATGTTCCCGGCTCATGCGTTCTCGTTACTCAGGAAGGTTCGCGCCCCTTACTGGTAGAAATTCAGGCACTTGTTGATGATGCTCATGGTTTTGCTCCAAAACGATTAACTGTAGGGCTGGCTCAGGAGCGGCTGGCAATGTTGCTGGCTGTGCTGAACCGTCATGCCGGTATCGCTTGTTATGATCAGGACGTGTTTCTTAATGCTGTAGGCGGTGTAAAAATTACCGAACCGGCAGCAGATCTGGCTGTGATTCTGGCCATGCTTTCAAGCTATCGTAATCGACCATTACCGGAAAAGCTGATTGTATTCGGAGAAGTCGGGTTATCAGGTGAAATTCGCCCTGTTCCGCGCGGACAGGAACGTTTGCGAGAGGCAGAAAAACTTGGATTTACTCATGCCATAGTACCTGCAGCTAATTGTCCCAAACGGACGGCAGATTTTCCGAGGCTGACTATTATCGGGGTAAATTCGGTACAGGAAGGTGTAGATGCTACACGAAGTGATTGATTTTATATTTGCCTTTAGCTGATTAAAAGAATAGGCTTTACATTTGCAAATACCTAAGTATCGTTTAAGAAAAATCAAGGAGATAAAATATGTCACAGCCAATTAAACTAATTGCAATCATGGATCTGAAAGCCAATGCATGGATAAATATTGCTGCTGCCGTTGAGCAATGTGTGGAATTGTCACGTAAAGAAAAAGGAAATGTGTTTTACACTGTTAATAAAGATTTAGATAAGGCTGACCGGATTATATTTATTGAATGCTGGGCTGATGATGCAGCAATTAATGAGCATGGTAATACTGAACATTTTCAAAACCTGATTAAAACAGTAGAACCATACTTGCGAGAACCAATGCAATTAATAAAATTAAGTGAAATTACTGCTTTTTAATTTTACTAAATATATTATCTCTGGTTCTCACAGACTATACCGGCTGAATTTTCAATTTTGATAAACTGATTTTGGCCGGATAAATTGCTGCTATTTCCAGACGGTGATTAATTTCAAATCTGGATTTAATTTTTGGTGACACAAGATGAAAACCGTTTATATCGAAGAACAAAAAGTTGCTTTAGCTAATATTTTTTGTATTGGAAGAAATTACACAGAGCATATTAAAGAATTACATAATGTAAAACCTGAAGAACCCGTGGTATTTATGAAGCCAACTTCTTCTCTGGCTCTGGAGCCTGATGATATTCAATTACCATCCTATAGCTCTGATGTACATCATGAGTGCGAGTTGGTTATCTATATGGCAGAAGATGCTTTTGATATTCAGGAAAATGAGGCGTTAGATTATGTCGGTGGCTATGCTATTGGTCTGGATTTAACTGCGCGAGATGTACAGGCAGAGTTAAAGAGTAAAGGTTTGCCATGGGAAAAAGCCAAAGGGTTTCCTACAGCAGCCTGTTTATCGCACTTTATTCTGCCATCTGAAATTGATGATATCCAGCGACAGGAATTTTTCTTAAAGGTAAATGGAGAGATACGCCAGCAGGGTTATACAAAAGATATGATGTTTACGTGCCGGCAAATTATCAGTTATTTGTCCAGAGTTTATGGCTTGCAGGCAGGTGATATTATTTACACTGGTACACCTGCCGGAGTTGCAGCGATTCGATCCGGTGATGAACTAGAATTAATCTGGCCGGATAAAATCAAAGCTACATTCCGAGTAGCTTAAGCTAGCTTTAGTTGAGCTGATTTTGCATTATTCAGGCGCAATTTTTCATTGCGCCTGAATGCTTTGAGTAAATGATTTTTTAAAATCAACAGATAAGTTTCTTGATAATATTGCTATACCGTAGTGTCTAACAGTAACTGCACCCTTTATAATAACTTAATTTGAAAATTGAAATCTTTTTATGCCAAGCAAACCGTTGTCGCTCAGACTACCCTTTTGGTTAGTACTTTATTTTATCTTGTGGACGGTATTACCTTTTATGCTTTCCTCAAGTTATCCCTTAGATGTTCCTGAGGGTATTTACTGGGGACGTGAATGGCAATGGGGATATTATAAGCATCCGCCATTTTCAAGCTGGGTACTCTATTCTTTTTACTATACTTTTGGTCATATTGGTCCGTATATTTTAAGTCAATGTACGATAGCATTGAGTTTATGGCTGGCTTATTTGTTCGGCCGGCAATTGATGAGCAAAAGCCGGGCTTTTATCGGTGCATTATTTTTGCTGGCAATATTTTATTACACGTGGCCTTCTCTTGAATTCAATCACAATATAGCGCAAATGCCCGTATGGCTGGGTTTAGTCTATATCTTTTATCTGGCTATTCGAGAAAATCGCTGGAAGTACTGGTTATTGTTTGGTTTGCTGGCTGGTATTGGCATGCTAGTAAAATATACCGTTGCCTTACTGCTATTAACTGTGGTGTTATATTCATTGTGTACACCGAACCGACGGTTATGGCTGACACCAAGGCCGTGGCTAGCAATTTTGCTTGCTCTGATTGTGTTTGCTCCGAATATATACTGGCTGATAGAGCATAACTGGCTACCACTGACTTATGCTTCAGCACGCTCAGCTGAAGATGCAAACCGTAACGGGCATCTGGCGGCTCTTGGGTATTTCGGCACTCAGCTACTTAATCATTTACCTATTTTATTCATTTTGCTGTTTACCCGTACACGATTGAGTTTACGCCCGTCTGTTCAAGTATTGCGTCAGCGTGACTGGTATTTTCTTTTATGGATGGGATTAGTTCCTACGCTGATACTTGTATTTGCCGGACTGATTTTTGGACTAGGATTACGTGATATGTGGGGTATGCCGATGTGGGGCTTATCTGGACTCATAATCGTGTCTCTGATTCCCGAACCGGTATTTATATCTAAAGATAAATCTTTGCTGAAAGGTATAGCAGTCTGGACGCTTATTGTTACCATATTGATGGCTGTTTATGTAGGATTCGGAGCCAGAATCCGTCATAAACCTTCTCGGATGGACTGGCCTCAGGCTGTACTGGCCAAACAGGCTGATGATCAATGGCAGGAGTTGTCTTCTTGTAAGCTTGATAGTGTTACTGGTTCAGACTGGGTAGTATTGCTGGTAGCTTCCTATTCAAAATTTGCTCCATCAGTCATGGTTTCCGGTAATTCCGCTTACTCTCCGTGGATGAGCAATAGTCGTTTACAGCAGCAAGGTACGCTGGCATTATGGCCTGCTGATGAACATCCTCAGACACCATGGTTAGAACCTTTAGCTCATCATTCTGAGCTGGTTGTAAAACAAGGTGAGTGGATAGTTCGATGGAATAAATTACCCGATCGAGAGCCTCTTAAGGTAGTCTGGCAGGCATACATACCGAAAAAATGTTTAAAACAACAATGATTTTTTATATTTATATAAAATTAAAAATGATTAATAATACATTTGGATTATCTCAGTTTGCTTTTCTTTTAGGCTGAGAGGTGAATGATATGGATAAAGTTAGCACTGGTTTAAGTATTATTTTGCCGGTATATAATGATGCAGCAGCTATAAATCGCTTTTTGCCTGAACTGTTTGTTTTTACCAGCCGGCAGCAACAGAACTGTGAAATTATTTTAGTAGATGATGGTAGTAAAGATCATCTGACCACATTATTTGAAACGTTTCGACAGCAATTACCAAGTAATACAGCATTGAGGCTGATACAATTTTCGCGTAATTTTGGTAAAGAAGCTGCACTTACGGCCGGATTAGCGCAATCTCAGGGTGAACTGGTTACCATGATGGATGCTGACGGACAGCATCCGGTTTCAGTACTGGAACAAATGCTTGAATTAATTCAGACCAATAATGTGGATGTGGTGGCTGCCGTACAGGCTTCACGTGAACATGAAGGCTTAATAACCCGGATATTGAAAAATGGCTTTTACCATTTTATGCAGGATACTCACCGGTATGAGCTGACACCTAATGCCGGTGATTTCAGACTGATGAAACGTCGTGTTGTAGAAGCTTTACTCAAGTTACCTGAGCGGCAGCGGTTTATGAAAGGGTTGTATGCATGGGTAGGATTTTCTACCATTTATATACCTTTTCAGGCCTCTGAACGGCAGGCAGGCAAGAGTAAATTTAATTATTTCAGCCTGTTTGAGCTGGCTTTAATAGGTATTACTTCGTTTTCTCAGCGTCCATTACGCTGGATTTCCAGAATGGGAATGATTATTTCATTCCTGTCGATTGTCTATGGATTGTATATCGTTGCTGATACGTTGTTTTTTGGTAAAGATCTTGCTGGCTGGCCGACGCTGGCAGCCGGAATTATGTTTTCTGCCGGGATACAGCTCGTTTGTCTTGGTGTAATTGGCGAATATATCGGTCGGATTTATGAAGAAGTAAAACAGCGACCGCTTTATCTGGTAGACAAAGTGTGGGACAGTCGCGAAAAATAATGAAATCTGTATCTGCACAGGGCATATGGTTTACTCTGGTAGGAGGAGCTGCTGCTGCTATGCATTTTTTATGTTTGGTGGTGTTAGTCCGATATGCTCACTTTTTACCGATTTTGGCTAATCCTCTGGCTTTTCTTTGCGCTTTTGTTATCAGTTTTACCGGTCATTATTACCTTACATTCAGTCTGACGCGACATACATGGTTTCAGGCTCTCTGGCGCTGGTTATTCAGCTCTATAGCCGGTTTCATGATAAACCAGATTTTATTTATGGCAGGTATACACTGGTTTGGAAATCAGGCCTATTGGTGGTTATGGTTTATTGTTACGCTGATAGTGACAGTTTTATCTTTTATACTGGGTAAATTCTGGGCATTTAATGAAAAGACACACAATGAAACCAGTAATGATTAATGTAGATGATCTGGGTTTATCTGCAGCTGTAAATGAAGCTGTACTTCGTCTGTCTGAGATGGGACGCATACAGGCAAGCAGCTTTATGAGTCTGGGCGCCATTGCTTCAGATGAAGTTGCAGAATTGAAAAAGCAGCATATTGATATCGGTTTGCATCTGGATTTTACCGGTTTTGCGGGGCTGGGTACGCTGAAACAGGTACTATCTAAATCTTACTTGCATGCATGGCCGGAAAAAATTTTGCAGGATATTATTAATCGCCAGCTAGATGCTTTTGAAGATAAAATTGGTGACATACCTGTTTTTATCGATGGCCATCAGCATGTACATCAGTTCCCGCAGATACGTTCTGTACTACTAAATATAATATTGCAGCGTTATGGAAATACAATAGCAGTACGCAGCACAAAAACTTCTCAGAAAGATATCAAGGCAAAATTAATTCATACCCTTGGTGGTCATGCTCTCGACAGCGCTTTAGATGCGGCTAATATTACGCACAATCATTTCTTTGCAGGTATCTATAACTTTAACGCCAATTTAAAAATTTTACAGCATAAATGGAATAACTGGTTTAGCATGCCTGCTGAACATTCATTGTTGATAATGTGCCATCCGGCAGTATCTTCAGAGCACTGGAATGATGAAATTAAAAATGCGCGTGAATACGAATGGCAATGGTTACAAAGTGAAGAATTTGCGCAATGCTGGCTGCAACATCATTGTTATGGCGTTAACTGGCATAATTTTAAACAATAGCTTTATTTTATACGCTAAAAAAAGTAATACATAATAATGAACTTAATCACGAAGATTTACAGTATACTTGCATTTTTTAGCCGTAGTCATTAGAAAATCAGTCAGCACGTTTACGATTTATCAAGTACACTATCTGTATTGCATTACATCTGGATCATTGGAAATCAGATCGCAGCGAGTATTTAAGGATCGTTATGATCATATTTGAAAATATAAAAAAAACTTACATCAAAAATAAACAGCAGGTTCATGCCCTGAATGATATTAACCTTACAGTTGATACAGGTGATATCTATGGACTGATCGGGTGGAGTGGCGCAGGTAAAAGCAGTTTAATTCGTCTGGTTAACCAGCTGGAAAAACCAACATCCGGTACGGTTACCGTAGACGGAGTAGATTTAAACAAACTGGATGCCAAAGCTCAGCGTGAGCATAAGAAAAAAATCGGCATGATTTTTCAGCATTTTAATTTACTGGAATCTAAAACAGTTGCCCAGAATATTGCAATTCCATTAGTTTTACAGGGATTAAAACGTGATGAAATTGACCGCAGAGTTGATGCAATGTTGTCATATGTTGATCTGGCAGGTAAAAAGCAAAGTTATCCCAGCCAGTTATCCGGTGGTCAAAAACAGCGTGTCGGGATTGCTCGTGCCCTGATTACAGAACCAACAATATTATTGTGTGATGAGGCTACTTCTGCATTAGACCCTCAGACTACTTTATCTATTCTGAAACTATTAAAACAAATTAATAGCGAACGTAACATCACTATTTTACTGGTTACTCATGAAATGGAAGTGATTAGCTCCATTTGTAATAAAGTAGCGGTGATGGAGAAGGGGCAGGTAATTGAGAAAGGAACTGTACTTGATATTTTTTCTGCCCCTCAGCAAGAGACAACGAAAAAATTTGTCAGCACAGTAATCAATGCAAAAATACCCGAAGCAGTGTTGGATAGTCTGGTTGAACAGGAAAATATATTCAGGTTGGAATTTTTAGGTAATTCAGCCAGAGAACCAGTGGTTAATGAGCTTATTTTAAAGCAACTGGTGGAAATTAACATACTTTTTGCCAATATGCGCGAAATAGGCGGAGTAGTGCTGGGAAGTATGTTTATCCAGATGAATGGTATTGAAACAGATGTAGAAAAAGCGTTGGCATTTTTGCAGGACAGAGGCGTTCGAGTGGAAAGAGGTGGTGTATGAATCAGTGGTTTGATACCTCATTAACTGCTGACCAGTTTGGTACGGCAATATTGCAAACTTTCAATATGGTCAGTATCTCATTTATTCTGGGATCTATACTGGGAACGGCCTTAGGTGTACTGTTATTGCTTACCCGTCAAGGAGGCGTATGGCCAAAGCCGATAATATATAATTTACTAAATATAATTATTAATATTATTCGCTCTTTACCTTTTATCATTTTGCTGATTTGTGTGTTACCGATAGCTAGTCTTGCTATCCATACATCTATTGGTACCAAGGCGATGATCATTCCGTTGATTATTTTTGTTTCGCCTTATATTGCTCGGTTAATTGAAAATTCCTTATTAAGCGTACCGGCAGGTATTATCGAAGCAGCTCAGTCAATGGGCGCAACCAATTTTCAGATTATTCGCTATTTTATTTTACCTGAAGCCATGCCCTCTATTTTGCTGGCCTTAACCACAGCTCTTATCGGATTAATTGATGCTACAGCTATGTCTGGTACAGTTGGTGGTGGTGGCATCGGTGATTTAGCTGTTAATTACGGATATCAGCGATTTGATTATGTAATTATGATTGTTACAGTTGTCGTTTTGGTATTAATTGTTCAAATTATTCAGACCCTGGGTAACTGGCTCGCAGCTAAGGCCAAAAAAAATTAACCTTCTAATCATTAAAAACGGCTTATCTTAAGCCGTTTTTAATGTCTGCATGTATATAAATTTCTTATCTTTGGTTATAAGCAGTCAGTCTTTTAATATTCATATGCAATGATTAGACTATCCAGTTATATTATATTTTTTCCATAAGCCAATTAATCATTAATTCACATAAATACAACGTACTTGCTATTGTGTGAATTAAAAATATGAAATTGACAATCATCGGAGCCAATAGTATGAAGTTTTTTAAGCAAATTATTATTTTAATTACTGCCTGTCTGGTACTGGGCGCCTGTCAGCAGGATAAAACCAGTAATAAACAGATTATTGTCGGCACTTCACCCGGCCCCTATAGCCAGCTTTTTCTTGATGCAATAAAACCTATTCTGGAAAAACAGGGATATCAAATTAAACAAATTGATTTTTCTGATTTAATGCAGGCTGATATCGCTTTACAACAAGGCAGTATTGACGTAAATGTTGATCAGCATACTGCCTATATGGATGCATTTAATCAGAATAAAAAAGCCAATCTGATTGCTTTAACTCATATTCCTACTGTGCCAACAGCAATTTATTCTAAACGTCATACAAACTTGCAGGCAATAAAAAAGGGAAGTGCTATTGCCGTACCAAACGATCCGGCAAATGCTGCACGAGCCTATCGTCTGCTGGCAAAAGCTGGCTGGATTACCCTTAACCCTTCAACCAATCCTGGAATGATCTCTAAAAATGATATCAAGACAAATCCTTATGAATTGAATATTACAGAGCTGGATCCGGGTAATATTCCGCGTACTTTATCAGATTTTGATTATTCAGTTATACCCGGAAGCAGGGCATACGCAGCCAAAATTAATCCTGATCTTGCCCTGTTACAGGAAGATATTATTCCTTCATTTGAGTTAGTTGTAGCGGTAAGAGCCGATAATGCAACAAAAGCATGGGCAAAGGCTGTGAAATCAGCTTATAGCTCTGCAGAATTCAAACAGTATATGCAAACACACAATACTAAAAATTACTGGTATGTGCCGAAAGAAAATAACTGAAACAGATGCATAGTTATAAAAAAACTGCCTTTAGACAAAAGGCAGTTTTAATTATGTGCAGTGAATTATAGCTTATGCTGCAAAGCGTTTTTCTACCTCATTCCAGTTAACGATTTCCCAGAAATTACTTAAGTAATTCGGACGACTGTTGCGATAGTCAATATAATATGCATGTTCCCAGACATCGCATGTCAGCAAAGGAGTGTTGTCAGTGGTCAGTGGTGTAGCTGCATTACTTGTAGAAACCAGATCAAGATTACCGTCCGGTGTTTTTACCAGCCAGGCCCAGCCTGAACCGAAAGTACCAGCAGCAACTTTATCGAACGCTTCTTTAAATGCGTTAAAATTACCCCATTTCGCATTGATAGCGTTCGCCAGTGCACCATTTTCAGTTAATGCCGCACCTTTTGGTGTAAAGCCGAACCAGTAAAAAGTGTGGTTCCAGGTTTGAGCTGCATTATTAAATAACCCGCCCGAAGATTTTTTGACAATTTCTTCCAAAGGCATATTCTCAAACTCTGTTCCCTTAATTTGGTTATTCATATTGGTGATATAAGTCTGATGATGTTTACCGTAATGATATTCCATTGTTTCTTTTGAAATATGTGGTGCCAGCGCATCAAGGGAGTATGGTAGTACTGGTAATTTATGTTCCATGGTTGCGATTCCTTCTGATAGAGTGAGTATTGCATATTTTGCAGTGAGCTCAATGTAGAGTTATATAAGTTATATTTGCAAATATTATAGAACATTTAACTCACTTTAAACCATTATATGGTTCGTTAATATTGTAATACACAGCTCTTATTACCCGCAAATAAGCAGACACTTAATGGTAAAATTAAAAAAGTTGTTAAAAAAGTCAGAAGACATGGAAGAAAACGATATCA
Source organism: Snodgrassella sp. W8158 (assembly GCF_016100435.1). Taxonomy (NCBI): domain Bacteria; kingdom Pseudomonadati; phylum Pseudomonadota; class Betaproteobacteria; order Neisseriales; family Neisseriaceae; genus Snodgrassella; species Snodgrassella sp. W8158. The sequence continues at coordinate 643,570 of NZ_JACFSM010000002.1, forward strand.
GTGTAGATGAAACAAATCAATTAGCTATGCCGCCGCATTCAATGGAAGCAGAACAGTCGGTTTTAGGCGGGCTGATGCTCGAAAACAGTGCTTGGGACAGAATTGCAGATTTAATTGATGAAGACGACTTCTATCGTCATGAGCATCGCCTTATATTCAGAGCAATTAAAGCATTAGTAGAGCTCTCACGTCCCGCGGATGTGATAACAGTACAGGAAGAGCTGCAAAAAAGAGAAGAGCTTGAACCGGCCGGTGGTCTGGAATATTTAATAACGCTGGCACAAAATACCCCTTCAGCAGCAAATATTCGGCGTTATGGAGAAATTGTTCGTGAACGTTCCATAATGCGCCAGCTGGCTCAAGTAGGAACACAAATTGCTCGTTCAGCTTATAGTCCTCAGGGAAAAGATGCAGCACAAATGCTGGATGAAGCTGAAAACAGCGTTTTTCAGATTGCTGAATCAACTGCACGATCAAAACAGGGTTTCCTGACAATGCCGGTACTTCTGAAAGAAGTTGTGGCACGAATTGATTACTTGTACTCGCGTGATAACAAAAACGATGTAACTGGTGTTTCCACCGGTTTTATTGATCTTGATAAAAAGACATCAGGTCTGCAACCGGGAGATCTGATTATTGTTGCCGGTCGTCCGTCTATGGGTAAAACGGCTTTTTCACTAAATATTGCAGAGCATGTCGCTATTGCAGAAAAATTACCGGTAGCTGTTTTTTCAATGGAAATGGGTGGTGCTCAACTGGTATTGCGAATGCTTGGTTCAGTAGGCCGTGTCGATCAGAGTGTTCTGAAAACCGGACAATTGCAGGATGAGCATTGGGGTAAACTCAATGATGCAGTAGTTAAGCTCACAGATGCCCCAATGTTTATTGATGAAACCCCCGGATTAACAGCGCTGGAAGTGCGTGCCCGCGCTCGCAGACTGGCACGTCAGCAAGGCGGTAAACTGGGATTAATTGTACTGGATTATCTGCAATTAATGTCTGGTTCAGGCCGCTCAGACAACCGTGCTTCTGAGCTGGGTGAGATTTCACGATCTTTAAAATCATTGGCTAAAGAACTTCAGGTTCCTATAATTGCTTTGTCACAACTATCCCGTACGGTGGAGCAACGAACCGATAAACGACCTATGATGTCAGATTTACGTGAATCTGGAGCTATCGAACAGGATGCTGATCTTATTATGTTTATGTATCGTGATGAATACTATCATCCAGACAGTCAGTTTAAAGGATTGGCAGAATGTATTATTGGTAAACACCGTAATGGTCCAACCGGAAAAGTTCATCTTACCTTTCAGGGGCAGTTTACTAAATTTGATAATGCGGCCATGCCTGATGGTTATTTTGATGAATAAAAATCACTTATTTATTATATTAGTAGTCTAAATCATATGTTTTGATGTAAAATTAATTTAAAATAAGTGTATATTAACTTGTGTCCGGCTTATTAGAATTAAGGTTAGAAAATGGCTTCATCTAAACCAACAAATGCTGGTTTTACTTTAATTGAATTGTTAATTGTCATTGCTATTACTGCCATACTGGCTGCAATAGCATTACCGGCTATGAACAGATTGGTTGCATCACACAGGACAAATAACCGAGCAGATCAGATGCTTGCAATGTTTCAGTTTGCAAGAGCTGAAGCTATTCGTACCAATAAACCTGTATTAATCTGTCCTACTGTAATCAGAAATGGTACAGGTACAACTAATGGATGCAGTAAATTTGAGGATTATTCCGATGGTACCGGATGGGAAGGCTTTCTTGCATTTAATGATAACGATTTAGATGGTAAATTTATAAGCGCTAATACATCCACTAATACATCACCTGATACACCTGTGCGAACTGTTGCGATAAATCAGAACACAAATAAAATCAAAGTAAAACTTAACTGGGGAGTATGTCAAAATAATACAAATAATTGTACCGGTAAAATTACAGATTCAGACATGCTGGCATTTATGCCGAATGGACAATTCGGTCTAGGTTATGGTACTGATTCTACTAAATGGACAATAGGGACTTCCAATGTAGCTATAGAAATATTTGATGCCGATTACAAAGATATTAAACGTCGCATTGTTATATCACCTAGCGGCAGACCTGTATCATGTTATGGTAATTCTAAAAATGGTTCTGTTTCTGCTTCTACACTTTGTATTGCAAGCCTAAAATAGAGTATATCAAGGAATTATATGGATAAGTATATGTACCGGTATATTTCAGTCAGGATATTATATTCATCAAATAGATTTCAGCGTCAGAATGGATCTACAATCATTGAAGCTATTGTGGCCATGTTTGTCTTGTCATTTGGTGTACTTGCATTAATGCTGGCTCAGATCACTGCAGTTCATACATCTGTAAATGCAGCGAATCAAGGAGAGGTAACCAGAGCAGTACAAAATTACATTGAACTGATGAATTCTCAACCAAAAATTTCTTTAGAAGTAACAGAAGATGCAGCAAAAAATAAGATATTTACTTTGAAAAAGGATTTTTCAGATTTTAATAATAAAAATTGTTCAACTCTCCTCAATATTAATTTAACAAATGCTAAGGTAAACAGCTGTGTAATTACAGATGGTCAGATTACTGTAACCTGGTGGGGGCAGATTCTTAATAAGGATGATGATAACAATTTAAATGATAAAAATAAAAATCTATTTTCGTATTCCCTGACAGCAGGACAGTGATGAACACAACAGACAAAAATACAAAGATTGATCCAATAATGAAAATAGTTAAAATCACTAATTTAAAACAAATTCCACGCCGGCAGCAAGGATTCAGTCTGGTCGAACTGATGGTGGCATCTGCAATCAGCATAATTGTTTTAATGGCTGCCAGCTCTACATTTTTAACAACGTATAAATTAAAAGAACAGGTTAAAACACGTATCAGCTATGAACAAGATGTGCGAAATGCAGCAAATGTAATTCGTAGCGATATGCGGCAGTTGGCTGATTTTAGTTGTATGAATCCCCCTTCGACATCCCAATTAAACTCTATATTCGAAAATGCATTTAGTGTGAAAAATAAACAGTTTTTATCAACTGAGTTACCAACCGTATCTTCTAGTATTGCTGTAAAACCGGTAACAGGCAGTAAGCCTTTAGTGTTAACTTATGTAAGTGATAAATTAGTCAATAGTATTTTGTCTTCGAAATGTCAAACTAATATAGATGATGAAGACATAAGTGCTGCGGTTTATGTAGTTGGAACTACAAATTTGGATCCAGATCCGGGATTTTATCGAGTAAATTATTCTAATAAAACATTTAGCTCCCCACAACTGATAGTAAGAAATGTCACTGCTGTAAATTATCATTTTGATTATGATAATCATACTGCAAATGATTGCCCCAGTGCTGCCAGTGCTGCCAGTGCTGCCGGCAGCAAACTCCCTCCGCCTTTGAAAGCCAATGTAACACGTACAACTGATCTTAATTTCAAGTATGAAAAGCCACCTGTTTTAATTGGAGTAACCCTGACAGTAAGACCTAATGGAACAAATGATAATACAACTATCAATTATGAAATTAATGCCTCTGTACGACAAGGTGAAGTTTGTGTAAGTAGCAAAATTTAATTTTATAGACCAATTACTCTGGAAATCTTTGCAGACATGAAAATTAAAAATAAAACCTTACAATCCAGTCAGTCTGGTTTTGCATTATTTTTAGTGCTGATTATGATGATAGTTATTGCTTTTCTTGTAGTAGTAACTATGCAAAGTACATCGATGGATACGCGAACCAGTGCTAATGATAGCGATCATCAGCTAGCATTTCAAAACGCACAGCTTGGTTTGGCTGATGCTGAAAAGAAAATTAGTGAGTGGCCTGGTTTAAAGACAGCACAGCAATTTAACTGTGATTGTAAAGCAGGATTATGTGCAGCAAAAGGAATAGATCCGGCAAAAGTAAACAGCAAAATAGCTAAAGTTGAATCCTGTACTGATTTAAAAGATGTTTGGAAACGATCTGGAGTATTTACAGATATAAAAGATAGTGATCCATCATTCAAATATCCAGATAAGCAAAATGAGAAGGCAGAGTACCGTTATGTAATTGAATATTTAGGGCCTGATACTAAAGCAGGAGTAGGGTATTATATATTCCGAATTACTGCAAAAGGCTGGGGACAAAATGCTTCAACTTCAAGTATTATTGAAGAAACTATTCAAGCCGCTTTATATGATTATTAATATAAAGATTTATATCTGGAAAAATGCATGAAAAAATATCAAAATGGTTTCTCTTTGATTGAGCTAATGGTGGTAATTGCAATTATGGGGATTTTGACTGCCTTAGCTGTACCGGTTTATAGTAGCTATATTGAGAAAGCAGATTTAACAGATGCTACTACTACACTAGCCAATATCAATCAAGATATAGCACAAACAAAACTAAAACTATTTAATAGAAATTTACTAAAAGATGATCTCGATTTATCTATTAAGAATCAATTGACCAAAAATGGTAATGTAGACAAAAAATATGAAATCGGAAGTATATGTAGTACAACTGATGATTGCACAAAATTTCGTTTATATGCAGAACCTAAAAATGGTGTCCATTTAAAAAAATCAGTTTGGATGAGTAATGACTCAAGTACTTACATTTGTAATACAAAATCTGTAAAAAGTATTACAGATCCATCTCAAAATTCTTTGTGTAGCAGGCAATAAGCATTTTTTATCGTATTACTATACTTTATTTTATGATGGTATTAAGTAAAATCTGAATTCATGTAATTGATTTATTCAAAATAATATTTAATTCAAATAGTTATCTATCAAATACTAATTTTATAGTTTTAACGCAAACAATTATTAATCCAGTTTTGTCTTTGCTGCTGATTTAAAACTTGCAAAAACTCATATTGTACTTTTAATTCATCTATATCTTGTTGTATACGAGGCATATAATAGTTCAATACATAGCGTTTTGCTTCAGTTTCATCAAATTTTGGTTTCATCAGAATCTGTGTTAATTGCTCACTTTTACGTTTATTGTTTGCGGTATGCTGCAAATTAGTGTCCTGATTTCGTTTGTACTGCATTCTGATAAGCCTAAGCCTTGTTTTTTGCATTTGAGTTAATTCAAGCTTGCGTAAGTCACAATTAATCTGACCCGAGGCAAAAGTAGAAAAAGTAAATGTTAATAAGACAAAACCGGCACAATAGCGGGTCATTTTTTGCCAGTATGAAAATATCATTTTGTTCTCCCTTTGATTTCTATCAGTTATTATGAGTATACTTCAATAGCAGTCAAACACATATAATGGTAGTAAACTTGCGTAAATAATATAATTTATTATAGATAATGTTTTAATATGAATAAGTTAACGAAACCGGATTTTTATATTGCTCCTAGTATTTTATCAGCAGATCTTGCCTGTTTGGGCAATGAAATTACTTCCGTAATTAACAGTGGAGCAGACTGGATTCACTTTGATGTTATGGATAATCATTATGTGCCAAATCTTACGTTTGGTCCTATGGTTTGTCAGGCAATAAAACCATATGCTTCTGTTCCCATCGATGTACATTTAATGGTAGAACCAGTTGATGAGATGATTAATGCTTTTGCAAAAGCCGGTGCGGATATTATTACTTTTCATCCCGAAGCAAGTAAGCATGTAGATAGAAGCTTAAATCTAATAAAAACAGCCGGGTGTCAAGCAGGGGTAGTATTAAATCCGGCTACACCAATAAGTGTATTGGAAGAAGTATTAGATAAAGTAGATGTCATATTACTGATGTCGGTTAATCCTGGTTTTGGCGGGCAGAGCTTTATTCCTTCCACGCTGAAAAAAATTCGTAAGGTTAGAGCAATAATTAATGAATATATTCGTGAAAGTAAAAAATCTATCCGATTAGAAGTGGATGGCGGAATAAAAATTGATAATATTGCTCAGATAGCAGCAGCAGGGGCAGACACATTTGTTGCAGGTTCTGCAATTTTTGGCCATAGCGATTATTTTAGGCAGATTTCTGCCATGCGTGCGCAATTAGCTGAAATAAAATAAACTATTCGTCCATTATTTTATTTATATATTAATATTTTGATATATTCTGTCATAAAAATATAGTTTATATTGTTAATTTTTAAAAAGGTAGCCTAATAAATTTTAGACTACCTTTTATTATTAATCCTGGTATTTCAAACAGAGTATTCCATTAATGAGCTTCATCCCAGTTATGCCCGTATCCGACATCAGCAATTAATGGAACTTTTAATTTAGCCACATTTGCCATCAATTGAGGCAAATGTGTTTGTACAGATGGCAACTCATATTCAGGTACCTGTAATACAAGCTCATCATGTACCTGCATAATCAGTTTGGTTTGCATTTTTTCCTGATTAAGCCATTTATATACAGCAATCATGGCTCGTTTAATTAAATCAGATGCCGTCCCTTGCATCGGTGCATTTATCGCAGCTCTGAATGCTCCGGCGCGTTCGTTAGCATTTGTGCTTTTTAAACCAGGCAGATAAAGACGACGCCCGAATAAGGTTTCTACATACCCATGCTGTAATGCTTGTTCTTTAGTTTTTTCCATATATTCGTGTACACCCGGATATCTGTTAAAGTAACGTGATATAAAGTGTTGCGCAGCTTGTAATTCAATTCCTAATGATTTGGCCAGACCATATTCGCTCATACCATAGATTAAACCAAAGTTAATGGTTTTAGCATAACGACGTTGTTCTGCGGTTATTTGTTCCTGATTTGTCGCAAAAATTTCTGCTGCGGTACGCTTATGAATGTCCTCATCATGCTGAAAGGCATCAATTAAGGTAGAATCATTAGAAAGATGAGCCATAATCCTTAGCTCAATCTGGGAGTAATCCGCAGAAACAATAAACTGGTCGGGTGGGGCGATGAAACTTTTACGAATACGCCGTCCTTCTTCAGTACGTACCGGAATATTCTGTAAATTTGGATTATTACTGGCCAGACGACCTGTAATAGCGACAGCCTGAGCATAGGTAGTATGTACACGACCGGTATTCGGATTAATTAGTTGCGGTAATTTATCTGTATAAGTGGATTTTAATTTAGCCAGACTACGTGTTTGTAAAATAAGCTTGGGTAGGGGATAATCTGCTGCAAGCTTTTCCAGCACGGTTTCATTGGTAGAAATACCTCCGGATGAAGTTTTTTTCAGGCCGGAAGTAGGGATTCCCATTTTTTCAAACAGAATAGACTGAAGCTGTTTGGGTGAGTTTAAATTAAAAGGCTGTCCTGCCAGTTGATATGCCTGTTCTTCGAGTCGAACCAATTCAGTACCAAGCTCATGGCTTTGCTGAGCCAGTTCCTGACGATCTATTAGCACTCCGGTGCGCTCCATGTTATAAAGTATGTTCTCTACAGGGATTTCGAGATTACGATATAACTCAAGTTGCGCTGTATCCATCTGTTTTCTTAGTAAAATTTCAAGGCGAAAACAAACATCCGCATCTTCTGCTGCGTAATTAACGGCATCTTCAAGCGCGACATCAGCAAAACTGATTTGTTTTGCTCCTTTGCCACATAAATCTTCATAATGAATAGTTTGCCAGTTCAGATGACGAAGTGCCAATTCATCTAGACCATGGCCTAAATGGCTTTCAATTATATAAGAAGCCAGCATTGAGTCACCGGTAATTCCCTGTAAGTTAATCTTATAGTTAGCCAGAACATGTTGATCATATTTAATATTTTGACCAATTTTTTCTGGTAGATCTGCTTCCAGATAAGGTTTCAGGGTAGCAAGCACAGTTTCAATAGGTAATTGTTCACTGATTACTGCCGAGCTGTGTCCGACAGGTATATAAAATGCTGTTCCTGGTTCTAAAGCAATACTGATACCGACAAGATGCGCATTCATCGCATCCAGGCTATCTGTTTCTGTATCCAGAGCAATAACTTTAGCGTTGTTTAATTGTCGTTGTAATTTATTTAATTGTTCAATTGTGGTAATAGCTGAATAGTTTTTGGGTATATTTCTGATTTGTTCAGTTTCTGCTGTATTTTCTATAATTTTAGTATCAGTACTATTATCGGTTTCAATATCACTAAACAGATCATTAGCAGGCTGAGAAGTTTCATTCATATTCTCGTGACAATGATTTTGTGCTTCTTTTAACCAGCTTTTGAAACCAAGTTGCTTGAATTGTGAAATTAATTCTGCCCAATTCGGAGTTTTTCGCTGTAAATCTTCAATTCCGTGCGGTATCTCATGATGTAAATCTACATCAGTTTTAATAGTAATTAATTGATAGGACAGGGGCAATTTTGATAATGCAATTCTAAGATTTTCACCAACTTTACCTTTAATTTCATTAGCATGTTCAATAATATTTTGTAATGAACCATATTCCTGCAGCCATTTAACCGCTGTTTTAGGACCACATTTTTCCACACCGGGTACATTATCAACTTTATCACCAATCAGACTAAGATAGTCTATTATCTGGTTCGGTTTTACGCCAAATTTATTAATTACACCTTCAATATCAAGCTTTTCATTGTTCATGGTATTGACAAGCGTAATTTGGCTGTTAACCAGCTGAGCCATGTCTTTATCACCAGTAGAAATAATAACCTGATAACCGGCTTGTTCTGCTGAATAAGCTAATGTACCAATTACATCATCTGCCTCAACACCTTTGACAGATAAGACCGGCCAGCCCATTAATTTCACTAATTCTGGTAACGCTTCAGCTTGTGGTCTAAGTTCTTCTGGCATCGGCGGACGATTAGCTTTATATTCAGGATAAAGCTGATGGCGAAAATTTTCGCCTTTAGCATCAAATATACAACAAGCATAATCATGTGGTGTATCTAAGCGTAAACGCCGTAACATATTTAGTACACCATATAATGCACCTGTGGGCATACCTGTTGGACTGGTTAATGGCGCAAGAGCATGAAATGCCCGATATAAATAAGATGAACCGTCTACCAGTAATAGTTTTTTTTGCATAATTATTCCAGAAATATCAGTTCTTACTTACATATCCATTATTAGAAGCAAGAAACAGATGTTAGATATAAAGCCTCAATTAATTTGTATTTTACGATAAAAAATATTATTAGTAATTTAAAACTATGATTGAATTAGCCAAGTATTATTGAACGAAGCTTTAACAGATTAAATTTCGCATAATATATATTATGTTAAATTTTAGTATTATATTTAGCTAGTAATAAATATCAATAACAACCTGACTGCCCTAATATATTAAACTTAATATCGTTGACTTGTTTTAGCATTATGGGAAAGACTTTCTGGCAACCTTATCCATAAGCCTTTGCTATACAAATAGTGGACGCATGCCCTATTGCGATCTGTTTACATTTTATTGTCTGTTAACTTGTAGCATTTATCCACTAGTAATTTTCTTTAAAGAAATTAAGTTATTTTATTTAAAAATTTGCTGCGATATTTGAATAAATAAAACTTCAAATTTCGCAGCACTCTAATATATTATGGTTACATAAATTGTATGTTTAAATTATTTTTGTTTCCAGCGTTGTTGAGATTCACGAATAACACTTTTTGCCTCTTCTATATCACCCCAATGTGTTACTTGAGTTGTACCGGCCTTTTTTAAATCTTTATAGTGGTTAAAATGAAATTCAATTTGTTTTATTAATTGTGCTGGTAAGTCGGCCAGTGTTTGAATTGCATTACCATTATTGCGATCGTCGGCCGGTACAACAACAATTTTGTCATCAACTTCGCCATCATCAACAAATTTCATAACGCCAATAATTCTGGCTTCCAGATAAATACCAGTAGTCAATGGCTGATCGGTAATGATTAATGCATCCAGTTCATCACCATCTTCATCCAGTGTTTGCGGTATGAACCCATAGTTGGTTGGTTTAGCAAAAATCACAGGTTCAACGCGATCCAGTTTCATGGTAGCCAGTTTTCTGTCCCATTCTATTTTATGGTTTGATCCGGCCGGAATTTCAACTACTACATTAATAATACCGCCGTCTACATTACCAGCATCCAGAATCTGATTAAAATCTGCCATAATTAAATGTCCTGCTTTAAAGTTTAAGTAGGCGTATTGTAAACAATGGTTTTTTGTTTGCCCATATTTTATTTATATTTTTACCGGGTAAAAAACAATTCTTAGCTATTCGTATTCAAAAGTATTTACGAAAAGGCAAACTATATTAAGTTTGCCTTTTGGATTAAGGCTAGATTTTATAGCCATTCAGTTCTTTGATTTTGCTTTCAGATTTTTTAATGACACAATTATCATAATTTATTTGAGTTTCAGTAAGATTCTGGGCTGTTGGTCTGGAAAGGCAATATTGGTTTACCTCATCAGACCACTGTTCAAATGTCTGATTCAGGTTCTGTTGTATATCTTCCGGAATTGTTGACCAGGTTAAATTCACTCTTTTTAATGCGTCAGTTGCCATTTTATCCATTTGAGCCGTTTTTTCCTGTTTAATATCAGCCAGAGAAGAAGCTTGTTCATCCAGTAAACTTTGTGCCCGGCTATTTAGCATCATGGTTTCGCAATACTGATTAGCTACCTGTTGTGCTAATGGTGTGCTGTAACCTGATAAAGAACAATTAGCTGCTAATGCGGTGTTATCCCAATCTTTCTGTTCTTGCTGCACTGTTGCTTTGAAATCAGGATCAAGACTAGCCCATACAGAGCGTAAATTAGCTACTGCATTAGCACGTTCTTGCTGAAATTTAATCAATAGTTTATTGAGTTCTTCAGGCGTTTTTTTATTAAGATTCAAACCTGTTTCATCTGTGTCTGCTTCCGTTGTATCACTGGGTTGCTGGGCATTCACTGTGATAACACTACTGGCCATACTGGCTGAAAGAGTATTCGGGTCATTAACAGGAGGTGTATTTACTCTATTGCTGAAGAAAATGAAAAACATCGCTACAAGTATGATTATTCCAATCATGATAATTAAAATAATCTTGACACTGTTACTGTGAGATTGCTGATTTTGAACCTGAGCAGGCTGTTCTATAAATACTGGAATTGATTCATCCTGAGATTCTACAGATTCTGGTAAAGATGTATTTGTATTTATAGGCTGTTGCTCTTTGTTTGATAAGAGTAAAGCTTTTTGAGCTTCATATTCTTCTTTAGTAATCGCTCCTTTTTCAAACAAATTAAATAATGCTTCTAATTCTTCAGTTATAGAAGATTTATCCATACCCTAATCCTTTAATGTAGACTGTTAATATATAAAGGTTATAACATAAATTAAAGATTTATTTATAGTAAATTTTTATTTGTTTCTGGTATCCGGGCATTGAAATTATTTTTGATATTACTTGAATTTTGATTCTTATAGTCTCAATGGTAAAAAATGGTAAAAAATATATAATTTAAATTTTGAATTAATTGGATTAGCAATGAATAATAGAACTAAACGACTTTTATATTTAATTGAAATGGTTTTCGGAGGAAGTCAAACGAAATTTGCTAGAGCAATCAATAGATCTAATGCTCAAGTAAATGCACTGGTAAGAGAACGCAAGCCTATTGGAGACGCTTTAGCGTTAAACATAGAGAGAACACTTAACCTACGTATCGGCTGGTTTGATATTCCTATTGAAAAGATTGAAGACCAAGTAAATCAAATTACAAATAAAACAGGCACCAACGATATACATTATATTTCTGTTGGGTTAATGAAAATGGCAGAAGAAAACATTTTGCTAAATAAAGATGAAGATGAAGTAGATTTACCTTTTTATACTGATATACGCCTTTCTCCCAGGAATGGGTTTTCTGAGGATATTCAGAATTACAATAATCAAAAATTACGATTTTCGCGTCATATTCTTAGCAAAAATAATATTAATCCTGAATATGCTTTTTGTTTAGAAGTTGAGGGTAACAGCATGGCTCCAATAATTCCTGATGGTGCTATTATTGGTATAAATTGCGAGGATAAAATTCTTCGCGATGATAAACTGTACGCTATAAACCATGATGGACTTTTAAAAATTAGAATTTTAAGAAAAAAAACTAGTAATAAAATATTACTTCAAAGTTATAACGCTATTTCATATATTAATGAAGAAGTTAGTCTAAAAGATATCAATATTATTGGTCGCATTTTTTGGTGGTCAGTATTCCTGTAGTCAATCACTTAATTGATATTTTTCCAGCCTGATTAGTCACCTTAGGTGTAATCCTGACAATGGTGATTTAATTAAAATACATTTACGAGTGTGCTTGTTTGAATTTAAAAGATAGGGTTTTACGATGATTTCTATCAAAACCATTTAAAAGTATTTAAATACTAATTTAATCAGTACAATAGTACCTTTATTTTAAGGTAATAATATGAATGGCTTAAATGAACGCTTAAAAAAAGCGCGGTTAGAAAAAGGAATAAGTCAAAGGGAATTAGCAGCCAGAATTGGCAGAGCCCAGTCAGCAATTGCTGCCCTTGAATCAGGACGCAATAAAGAAAGTACAAATATAGCAACAATTGCACAGGTACTTGGTGTCGACCCTGTATGGTTGGAAACAGGTAATGGACAAATGAAAAATGCTTATAAATCAGATGAAATAATTTATGAGAATCAAGCACGAAACGGATATATTCAATTCAAGCAGATTAAATTTATTCGCAGACTCTGAAAACGAAATTAGATTGGTTGAAATTTCAGAAGAATGGGTCAGGAAAAACATAGGTAATGATTTTAAAAATACTTTTATAATCACTGCTCCAGATGATTCTATGTATCCAACTTTTTCTAATGGGGATTTGTTATTTGTAAATATTGCAATTAAATGTCATCGTGGCGATGGTGTATATCTGATTGCTACACCGAAGAGTCTGCTTGTTAAGCGTATACAAGCAACGATTAGCGGTGATTTAAAAATAATAAGTGATAACAAAAATTATGCCCAAGAAACCATTTCACCTGCAAAGCTGAAATCTATACATATTTACGGAAAAATTGAAGCTGCTTTTGCATTCAAAACTATGTAATAGAACTCTTTGTTAACCAGAAGGTTTGATTTAAGGGATAAATGGGCAAGCTAGCTCATGTAGAATAGAGTCTCGTTGTATGAGCTAAAAGCAATGGTAAGATTGCAATCACTGGAAATGATGCAGAAATACGCTCATCTGGATAATGATCATTTGCACGCACATGTAGCTAAGATTGGCAGCATCATGCAAATTGCATTATAAAAAAACGACAAAGATAGAAACTCAATGGACTATTTATTAACACCTAAACAGCCATAGAATCTATTGAATATAATAGGTTAATTTGTGGTGGGTCGTCAGGGGATCGAACCCTGGACAAATGGATTAAGAGTCCACTGCTCTACCAACTGAGCTAACGACCCGATAGGATTGCCGATTATACGCGTCTTTACACTGAAGGGCAATATTTAATACGGTGGCGTATAAATATTGCCCTTAGTAAAATTTTGATAAATTGAGATTCAATAAATCGTTGATATTTATGCGCGTAATACGCTTAATCCGCCCAGATAAGGCTGTAAAGCCTCTGGAATATTAATGCTTCCATCCTCATTCTGATGATTTTCCAGTAATGCTACCAAAGCTCTGCCAACTGCCAGGCCTGAACCATTTAATGTATGTACCAGCTGATTTTTGCCGTCATTATCTTTAAATCTTGCTTGCATACGCCGTGCCTGGAAATCTTCGCAGTTTGAGCAGCTGGAAATTTCCCGATAAGTGTTTTGTGCAGGTACCCATACCTCCAAATCATAGGTTTTAGCGGCACTAAATCCCATATCACCTGTGCAGAGGACAATTACCCGATATGGTAATTCCAAAAGCTGAAGAATTTTTTCGGCGTGACTAACCATTTCTTCCAGAGCAGCATAAGAATTTTCCGGTCGCTGAATCTGCACCATTTCTACTTTGTCAAACTGATGCTGCCGAATCAGCCCGCGAGTATCTTTACCGTAGGAACCGGCCTCAGAACGGAAGCATGGTGAGTGTGCGGTGAGTTTTTTAGGTAATTCATCTTTGCTTAGAATACGTTCACGCACGGTATTAGTCAGGGTAATTTCTGCGGTTGATATCAGATATTGTTCCTGTGTATTTTCTTCGCCTCCGCAGCTTACTTTATACATATCTTCAGCAAACTTAGGTAATTGTCCGGTACCTAACAGAATTTCAGGATTAACAATATAAGGAGTGTAATGTTCTGTATAACCATGCTGCTGAGTATGGGTATCAAGCATAAATTGTGCCAGTGCACGATGCAGGCGAGCTATCGGACCCCGCATTAATGAGAATCTTGCTCCGGATAGTTCAGAGCCGGTTTTGAAATCTAAGCCTAGCGGTTCACCTAAATCAACATGATCCTTAATTGCAAAATTAAATTGTCTTGGCGTACCGAATCGGCGGATTTCGATGTTGTCATTCTCATCTTTGCCCACAGGAACGTCACTATGCGGTAGATTCGGAATTGTCAGGATCAAATTATTAATTTGATTTTGTATGGTTTGGTAGTCTTGATCAACCTTTTCCAGTTCGGTCTTGATTTGGGTTACTTCAGCCATTGTCTGGTTAGCTTCATCATGTTTGCCCTGACCTTTTAGTGCACCAATCTGCTTAGACAGATTATTGCGTTTAGACTGCAATTCTTCTGTGCGTATTTGTAATTGTTTACGCTGTTGTTCCAGTCGGGTGAAAGTTTCGGTATCCAGATTAAAGCCACGAGTCTGTAATTTTTGCGCAATACTGTTAATATCCTGACGGAGTAATTGAATGTCTAGCATAATAATATAGTGTGTTTAGTGACAGATTATAGCCATTATTGTAAACGATTCATTGCTAAAATGAATGCATACAAATTTTATTTAGCTTATAAGCCGAGTTTATTTAATGTTAGCTATTTGACTGGTTAGCCAATTGTTGTGTTTTTTGGATAAATTCTGTTTGTTTCGCTTTTGCCTTACCAGAATCTATGGCGGTAATGGCTAAATCAACACCCTCTTCTAATGAAGAAGTAATGTCTGCCGCATAGATTGCAGCAGCTGCATTGAGCACGACTATATCACGGCAAGGACCTTTTTCTCTGTTTAATACGCTATTCATGATATGCAGCGATTCTTCACTATTTGCCACTTTTAAAGGTTTTAAGTCTTCAATTACCGGCATGTCAAACTGAGCCGGATGGATATCGTATTCCATGATAGTGCCATTTTTTAATTCAGCTATGCGAGTTGTGCCGGTAAGTGTAATTTCATCCAGTCCGTCACTTCCATGTACAACTAAAACATGTTTGCTGCCTAGCTGTTTCAGTACACGAGATAAAATTCCGACCAGATCAATATGGAATACCCCTAAAACCTGATTGGATGCTGTTGCCGGATTGGTTAATGGCCCTAGTATATTAAAGACTGTACGTACGCCTAATGCCCGACGCACTGGAGCTACATAACGCATACTGTTATGATGATTTGGCGCATACATAAATCCGACACCAAGCTGATCGATACACTCTCCTACTTGTTCAGGAGCTAATTCGAGTGCAGCACCCATGGCTTCAATGATGTCAGCAGAGCCGCTTGAAGAAGATACGGAACGTCCTCCATGTTTGGCCACTTTTGCTCCTGCTGCTGCAACTACAAACATGCTGGTTGTAGATATGTTGAACGTATGTGCATTGTCTCCACCCGTCCCAACGATATCGACTAGATGTTCACGCTGCTGTACAGGTACTTTTGTTGAGAATTCGCGCATAACGGTTGCCGCAGCCGCGATTTCCGATACGCTTTCTACTTTAATACGTAATCCGATTAAAATAGCAGCTATGACTTCAGGCGCCACTTCTCCGTTCATTATCTGGCGCATTAAATCTGTCATTTCATCGTAGAATAATTCATTGTTGTCCAGTAAACGATTAAGTGCCTGTTGCGGCGTTATCATGATAATTCTTTCTAAAATATAACTATTTTTAAAATTTTTACTTTATTGGTTATGCTGTTGCAGAAAATTGTGCAACATTGCATAACCATTTTCGGTAAGCAATCCTTCAGGATGAAACTGAACACCTTCGACAGGCAGAGTTTTATGTCTGATACCCATAATTTCGTTGTCATCAGTCCAAGCGGTTATTTCGAGACAATCGGGTAAAGTTTCCTTTTCTATAACCAGACTATGGTATCGGGTACAATTCACCGGATTAGGCAGGTTATTGAAAAGGGAATTATTGTGATGGTAAACAGGTGAAATTTTACCATGCATAACTTTTTTGGCACGTACTATATTTCCGCCAAAAGCATAAGCTATACTCTGATGTCCCAGACAAATGCCTAGTATCGGTATTGTGAGCGCAAAATGTTTAATGGTATCTACAGAAATACCAGCTTCTCTGGGTGTGCATGGACCCGGACCGATGACAATTTTATCCGGGGCCAGTCTGCTAATATCTTGCAGTCTAATTTCATCATTATGTTTAACAATTACGTTTTCGCCCAGTTCGCCAAGGTATTGCACTATGTTAAAGGTAAAGCTATCGTAATTATCTATAAACAAAAGCATTGGCAATACCTCTTAAAAGAAATATCAAGTTGTGAACAAATGAGAGATGGCTAAAACTGGTTAAAGTAAACTTTCCAGTGGGAGTAAGGAGAGCATTTTTACCCAGACACGCTGCCAAAAAGTGGTATCCGGTTCATGATGATAAACCTTTGTTTGATTTTTGTCGTTGGTTTCTGTCCATTCCAGCTTGCCTTGTGGTGTTAGTTTTACCTGATAAGTAACATATGGCAATGCTTCATTAATCGCTTGATTCATAAATTGTGCCATTTCCGGAGACTGTATTACGACACCCATTTCTGTATTGAGTCGTGCCGAACGTGGATCAAAGTTTAATGAACCGATATATAGTTGTTGTCCGTCAATGGTAAAAGTTTTAGCATGCAAGCTTGATTCGGAATTACCTGTAAATGCACGGTCACGAGGTCCTTTTAAAAAGCCCTGATTTTTGAGTTCATAAATTTCTACTCCTTCTTTTAACAGCGGTGTTCTATAGTGAGAATAACCAGAATGTACTGCTGCCACATCGGTTGCTGCTAAGGAGTTGGTGAGAATACGTATCTTCACACCCTCTTCTCGTAATTTTTGCAGATATTCAAGACCTGTTTGTGTGGGTACAAAATACGGAGTGATAACCAGTAAATCTTTTTGTGGTTCAACAACAGATGCAGCAAGTGCGTTTAGAGTTAAACTGGCTTTTTGATATTTAATTACCGGTGGTTGTTCTGTATCCGGCTCAATTAAAAGATTATTATCAGGCTGGGTGACATCTGCTTTTCGCTTGTTTTTGGGCAGAGCTTTATCAGGATTATCACTCACTAGTATCAAATGTGCCCATTGATAATCCAATGATCCGTCTAGTAACCGGTTGGCAAAATTGTCACGATTATAGGCATTATCATAACTATTGGCACGTAAATGATTGAAACTACGATGTTTGAATATAGGCATACTTGCCTGTAATTTAATATGGCGGGGATGAACTATACCGTTTAAAGGATATGACGAAGCACTGTTCCAGTAGCGGTCAAAATTGTTTGAAACCTGATTAACAATAGGTCCTATGGCGAGAATATCTAAATCTACAAAAAGTGTGCCTTTACCCATATCAAAATATTCATCACCAATATTCCGTCCGCCTAGAATAGTGGCCTGATTATCAGCTGTGATAGATTTATTATGCATACGCCGGTTCAGGCGGGCAAAATCTGTCATGTAGCTTAAAGCGCGCCAGTGCCGGTGCATAAAAGGGTTAAATAATCTGATTTCGATGTTGGGTTCTTGATTAACTGCTTTTAATATATTATCAAGGCCGACAGTATTATTGTCATCAAGCAGTAAGCGAACATGTACACCGCGCTGAGCAGCTAAAACTAATTCATGAAAAAGTAGCTGACCAGACGTATCGTTACGCCAGATATAGTACTGCACATCCAGACTGTGTTCTGCGGCGCGAACCAGAGCTATCCGCGCGGCGAATGCTTCATGTCCGTCATCAAGCGGATAAAGACCGGATAAACCTTTATGTTCGGATACAAGTGAAGCATTAGCATAGGCAAGAGAGGACGGAGTGTCGGCAGTAATATGTGTTTCAATACTACGCCCCTGTTGAGAAGGCAGGCTTTGACAGGCTGCCAGAATAGAGATCAGACCCAGTTTCAGGCACCATGTACAGATACGATTTATATATTTACTTCTCATGTTTATGCCGTATATATTGTTAAACTTCAATCTGTAAAATTCATAGTGACTGAAAATAGCTATAAATCTAAATCTTGCCATATGGCGTCAACTTTAGCTGTGGTTGCCGGATCCTTGTGTATTACTTTACCCCATTCACGGTTTGTCTCTCCGGGCCATTTATTGGTTGCATCCAGACCCATTTTCCCGCCAAGTCCGCTAATCGGGCTGGCAAAATCCAGATAATCAATCGGTGTATGATCGATTAGTGTTGTATCCCGAACCGGATCCATACGTGTGGTAATTGCCCAGATTACTTCTTTCCAGTCTCTTATATTAATGTCATTATCTACTACAATAATATATTTTGTATACATAAACTGGCGCAGGTAGCTCCAGCAACCCATCATTATTCTTTTGGCATGTCCGGCATATTGTTTCTTTATGCTGACAACGGCCATACGATATGAACAACCTTCCGGAGGCAGATAGAAATCAATAATTTCTGGAAATTGTTTTTGTAATAACGGGATAAATACTTCATTCAGTGCGACTCCCAGAATTGCCGGTTCATCAGGCGGTTTACCGGTATAAGTGCTGTGATAAATGGCATTTTCGCGCATGGTAATGCGTTCTACGGTAAATACCGGGAAATCATCCTGTTCATTATAATAACCGGTATGGTCTCCATAAGGACCTTCCAGTGCAGTCTCGTCCGGATAAATAACTCCTTCAAGAACAATTTCTGCCCGGGCAGGAACATGCAAATCATTTCCGATACATTTAACCAGCTCAGTACGCGATCCTCTTAATAAGCCGGCAAATTGATATTCACTGAGACTGTCTGGTACCGGGGTGACTGCTCCGAGGATGGTAGCAGGATCACAACCCAGTATGACTGATACAGGATAAGGTTTGTTTGGATATTTTTGTTTAAAAGCCTGAAAATCCAGAGCACCGCCACGATGAGCAAGCCAGCGCATGATTAGTTTGTTTTTTTTCAGTAGTTGCTGTCGGTAAATGCCTAGATTCTGGCGTTTTTTTTCTGGCCCGCGTGTAACTGTTAAGCCCCAGGTAATTAGCGGAGCCGCATCTTCCGGCCAGCATTTTTGAATTGGCAATTGTGTTAAATCTACTTTATCACCTTCTAGAATAATTTCCTGACAAGGTGCTTTTTTGACGATATGCGGAGCCATGCTCCATAAATCTTTGAGTAAAGGTAATTTGGAAAAAGCATCTTTGAATCCTTTAGGAGGATCCGGCTCTTTCAGGTAAGCCAGTGTTTTACCTATTTCACGTAATTGACTGGTATCGTCTGCCCCCATTCCCATGGCAACACGTTCCGGAGTACCAAAAAGATTAGCCAGAACAGGAAACTGGTATGTTGTTCCTGCCTGATTTATAGTATTTTCAAATAATAATGCCGGCCCCTGCTTTTGTAATACCCGGTCAGCAATTTCTGTTATTTCCAGATGAGGAGAAACTGATGTCTGAATTCGCTTTAATAATTGCTGCTGCTCAAGAACAGCAATGAATTCCCGCAAGTCACGATATTTCATAACACGATCTTTCAAATTTACTTGCTGTGTAATTGTTGCTGAGCCCTGCCGAATTCTCCTTTTAACAGCAGGGGTATAGCATTCAGAGATTTGTGTAAAGCTTCGTCTATCAAAACTTTTTCTTCAGCCAATGGTTTATGCAATACATAATGAACAACAAGATTACGATCACCCGGATGACCAATACCTAGTCGCAGCCGGTAAAAATCTGCGGTGCCCAGCCATGCCTGTATATCTTTTAGTCCGTTATGACCACCGTTTCCTCCGCCTTTTTTAAACCTGATCTGACCGCAGGGAATATCCAGCTCATCATGAATTACCAGTATTTCCTCAGGTGATATTTTGAAGAATTTGGCTATAGATTGCACGGATGTGCCTGATTTGTTCATGTATGTGGAAGGTTTAAGAAGCCAGATTTCATTTTCTGGTAAATTAACTTTTGCTACTTGTCCAAAAAATTTTTTTTCTTCTTTTAAGCTGATTTTCCATAACCTGGCAAGTTCATCAACGAAATCAAAACCTATATTATGCCGTGTATGTTCATATTCTGTGCCCGGATTGCCCAAGCCAACTATTAGCCTGATATGAGACATGTATATTCCTCGGGAATTACAAAATGTTTAAAAGTCAACTGGAAAACTATTCTTTTTGCTTTGCACGCCGTCGCCGGTTTTCTTTCGGATCAATCAGTAACGGTCGGTAAACTTCAATTCGATCCCAATTGGATAATATATAATTATCATTAACTTTTTTACCGAATATACCAATGGGTGCTGCATAGAAATCAGTTTGTGGAAATTTTTCTGGTAAATCTGACTGTAATAATACCTGACGTGCACTGCTTCCTGCCGGAACTTTTCCCTGCCAGAGATGCTGATAATCAGTGGTAGCATATACTGCTTCAACAATAATTTCAGTCATCATAGCGTCTGTCTGCTTCCTTAATAAAAGCATCAACCAATGTTGTAGCGATAATGTTAAAGACTGGACCTATTAGTGCTGAAAGTACTGCATTGGAGAATTCATATTCCAGACGAAAATCGATTTTACAGCCCAGATCATCGATAGGAGTAAATTGCCAGGTGCCTTCCAGTTTGCGAAAAGGACCATTAAGCAAACTCATCTGGATTTTATTTGGTCTTTGATTAATGTTTCTGGTAGCAAATGACTGACGTATTTTCATATAGTCCATGTACAATACAGCTTCCAGAGATTGTTCATCCCGTTTGAGAATATCCGTACGATTACACCAGGGTAAAAACTTAGGATAATCTTCAACTGTGTTGACCAGATCAAATATGTGTTCGGCACTGTGTAGTACTAAAACGCTTTTTTCAACTGTTTTCATCATTATTGGATCAATAGTTTAACGGTGAGTTACCAGAATAATGTTCAGATGGTCAGAGACAGAAAAAGATGTTTGATTTCTGCCCATGCATTACCTTCTTCTGCACCTTTAATTTGTCGGTCGATAAACGCACATATCTGTAAAGCTTCAAGAAGACGTCTGATGCCGATACGTTTGGCAGCCTGTGGTGCTAAAGTCTGTTTTTCACCCCATAAACGCAGGCTTTGGCGCATTTCACTGATTGATTTACCTTGCTTTAATGCTGCAAGTAAGCGTATGAGAGTACGAATATCCTCACTGATAACCCATAATAATAGTACCGGTTCATTTCCCTCAGATGCAAGACCTTCCAGTAAACGTAATACGCGTTCTGAGTTTCCGCTCATCCATGCTGCTGACAATAGAAAGATATCAAAACGTGCTACGTTAGCTACTGCTGTCTGTGCGTCATCCAGAGTAACGGTATGTCCGGCCGGATGAATTAGAGCCAGTTTATCGATTTCCTGCTTTGCGGCTAAAAGATTGCCTTCTACTTTTTCTGCAAACAGGGCAAGTGCATCATTATCGATATTCAGATTCTGAGCCGCCAACCGATTTTTTATCCACTGAGGTAATGCATTTTGATTAATTGATTTTGCCTCAAATATCTGAGCATTTTTTGCCCAGCTTGAAAACCATTTACTCTGTGTTTGTAATCGTTCCAGTTTAGGAAGTATTAAAAGCAGGCAGGTATTTTCCGGTAATTGTTCAGCCAATTGTTGTAATACTACGGCTCCTTCTTTGCCGGGTTTACCAGAGGGAATATGAATTTCCAGTAATTTTTTATCAGCAAATAATCCAACGGAATGGACTGAGGACAGAAGTGATGTCCAGTCGAAACCGGTTTCTATATTGATAACTTCGCGCTCATTATATTGCTGACTACGTGCAGCTGAACGGATAGTGTCTAGAGCCTCTATTCGCAATAATTCTTCTTCACCATGAATTAGATATGCTGCAGACAGAGGCTGGACTGATAAATTACTCATTCGTTAGTAGTTACAGGCAGAAAAGCCAGGCGACGTACAATTTGTTCTGCAGCATCGGTACGCATATCATGCCAAATCATACGTTGTTCATCTTCTTTGGCCAGTACCTCATGATCAGAATAATCCATATAACGGTGTACTGTGACTTGTATCGGATCGCCTAGTGGCTGATCATTATGATAGGCTTGTACATTCACTTTCAGTGTGAGCAGATATTCACTGGTACCGCCAGATAAATCTACTGCTGATGTGGAAGAATCCTGTGTCGCTGAAATGACTTTTACCACTACCTCTGGATGTTCAGTATCCACAATTACATTAGGCTGCCGCCGCAATACGACTTCCAGAGCCCGCTGCATACTACCGCCTTCAATCTTCCAGCTATGGTATGGCATGGGTGTGTCGAATCCGGAAGTTCCTTTCAGATGGAATCCGCAGCCTGTTAATACAAACAGAGTAGCCAATAGCAGCCATTTTTTCATGTTTGAACCTTATCTTGCTTATGCCAGTTTGCTATGCAGTAAAGACTGAACTTGCTGAGGGTTGGCTTTACCGCGAGAAGCCTTCATTACCTGCCCTACGAGAGCATTAAATGCTTTTTCCTTGCCGGATTTGAATTCTTCTACAGATTTCTGATTATTAGCGAGTACTTCATCAATAATTTTCTCAAGGGCACCTGTATCCGTCATCTGTTTCAAACCATCACGTTCGATAATGGCATCAGCAGTAAGATCACTGTTCCACATGGTTTCAAATACCTGTTTAGCCAGTTTATTGCTTAAGGTATTATCCGCAATTCTATTTGTTAAACCGGCAAGACGCTCAGCACTAATCGGGCTTTCAGAAATATCTATTCCGGCTTTATTCAGAGCAGCTGCAAGTTCTCCAAGCATCCAGTTAGCAACCAGTTTACCATGACCATGAAGTTTTGCAGCCTGCTCAAACCAGTTTGCCTGTATATGATTGCTGGTTAATAATCGTGCATCATAATCAGAAATACCATATTGATCGATAAAACGGCCGGCCATCTCTTTAGGTAGTTCAGGCATGCCTGCCTTAGCTGCATCCAGCATGGCATCGGTAATGATCACTGGTAATAAATCAGGGTCAGGAAAATAACGATAATCATGAGCATCTTCTTTACTGCGCATGGCGCGAGTTTCACCCTTGTTCGGATCAAACAAACGTGTTTGCTGAATGACTTTACCGCCGTCTTCAATTAATTCAATTTGTCGTTCCACTTCATAATTAATGGCTTGTTCCAGAAAGCGGAATGAGTTCAGATTTTTAATTTCACAACGGGTGCCAAACTCAGTCTGTCCTTTCGGACGTATTGAAACATTGGCATCAATACGGAAAGAACCTTCTGCCATATTACCGTCACATATGCCTAACCAGGTTACCAGGCTATGCATTGTTTTAGCATAAGCAACAGCATCTGCTGCTGAACGCATTTCCGGTTCTGACACTACTTCCAGTAACGGTGTACCAGCCCGGTTTAAATCGATTCCGGTATAGTGTTCAAATTCATCATGGATGGATTTACCGGCGTCTTCTTCCATATGAGCTCTGGTAACATTAATGGTTTTAACTTCATTACCAACCACGATTTCAAGTTTTCCGTGCTCAACTATCGGCAAATCAAGCTGACTAATCTGATAACCTTTAGGTAAGTCGGGATAAAAGTAGTTTTTCCGGTCAAAAACATTTTTCCGGTTAATATTCGCACCTAAAGCCAATCCAAGTTTAATGGCCTGGTTCACCACATCACGATTCATTACTGGTAAGGCACCAGGCAGCGCGCAATCCACAACATTGGCCTGAGCATTAGGTGCTGCGCCAAATGCAGTAGATGATCCACTAAAAATTTTGGAACGCGTGTTTAACTGAACGTGGATTTCCAGACCGATTACTGTTTCCCAATTCATTCTGTCTTCTTTCAATTCGTATACTGGCAATTATTGTACAAATGGAGTTCTGGTATGCCAGTCACTATGTTGCTGAATCTGGTGTGCAATACCTAGCAGACGGCTTTCTGCGAAATAATTACCGATAAGCTGAGCGCCTACGGGTAATCCGCTTGTGGTAAATCCTGCCGGCAGAGAAATACCCGGCAAACCGGCAAGATTTAAAGAAACGGTGTAAATATCTGAAAGATACATTTCAACAGGATCACTATTATGGCTTTCTAATAATGGTGCTGCAGTTGGCGCAACCGGAGCCAGAATAATATCGCACTGTTTTAATGCTGCCTGGAAATCGTTTGCAACCATTCTGCGTAATTTTTGTGCTTTCAGGTAGTAAGCATCATAGTAACCGTGAGATAAAACATAAGTGCCTATCATAATGCGGCGTTTTACTTCAGCCCCGAAACCTTCGGCACGGGTATTACTGTACATTTCGTCCAGATTACCGAATTCAGCAGCGCGATGTCCATAACGAACACCGTCGTAGCGTGATAGGTTTGTACTGGCTTCAGCTGAAGCCAGTACATAATAGGCAGGAATGGATAGTTCTGTATGTGGTAAAGTAATATCTACAATTTCCGCACCCAGTTTTTTGAGTACTTCTACAACACTATCAATTGATGCATGTACTTGTACGTCTAGACCTTCGCCAAAAAATTCGCGCGGCAGACCTACTTTTAAACCTTGTAACGATTGATTTAAATCGCGGGTATAGTCCTCTTTATTACGCTCAATACTGGTAGAGTCCCGCTCATCAAAACTCGCCATACTATTCATTAACAAGGCGCAATCTTCTGCTGTCTGAGCCATTGGTCCGGCCTGATCAAAACTGGAAGCATAAGCAACCATACCGAAACGGCTAACTACACCATAGGTGGGTTTCAGACCAGTAATACCACAGTGTGAGGCAGGCTGGCGAATGGAACCGCCAGTATCTGAACCCAGCGCAACTGGTGCTAGCCGCGCAGCCACGGCTGCTGCTGAACCACCAGAGGAACCACCCGGAACATGATTAAGCTGCCACGGATTGTGAGTTATACCATAGTAAGAAGACTCAGTTGTTGAACCCATGGCAAATTCATCCATATTGGTTCTGCCTAGGGTTACCATACCTGCATCAAGCAAATTCTGAACTACTGTTGCTGTATAAGGTGCAGTAAAAGTATCCAACATTTTACTGGAACAAGCACTGCGCCATCCCTGCTGGCAGAATATATCTTTATAGGCTATGGGTACACCGGTTAATACATTTGCTGAACCCTGCGCCAAACGTGTGTCAGCTGCCTTAGCTTCAGCAATAGTGCGTTCTTTATCCAGTGTTATATAGGCATTAAGACTGGCATTTTCACTTTCAATTGCAGCCAGATACTCCTGCGCCAATTCGACAGCTGAAGCCTGTTTTGATTGCAGTAAGTTACTGCACTGTTTTAATGTATAATTTTTTGGCATAGTGGTTATATAACTTTCAGGCAACACTGTCTGTAGTTACCTGCAATAAATTTAAATATGAATGAACAAGTCATTATGGTAAGGGTTGAGTTATTCAATAACCTTAGGTACAAGATATAAACCCCTGTCTACCAGCGGTGCACATGATTGGATTGCATGATGCTCGTCTTTTTCAGTAACTGCATCGTCGCGTAAACGCAAGGCCAGTTCATGCGGATGTGCCATCGGTTCAATCCCATCAGTATTGACTTCTTGCATTTTTTCGACCAGATCGAATACATGGTTTAGCTCTGTCAGCATGTTGTTTCGCTCTGCTACTGAAAGACTCAAGCGAGAGAGGCATGCGAGCTTATCTACATCACTTAATGTTAAAGCCATCAAAAATCCTTAAATTTGATTTAGCAAAACGGGCAAACTGCGGTATCATTGCGCGTTCTGATTCGGTTGTTACATAATATAGAATTATAACCGAAAACCCTATTCTTTGGCGTACTGATTTGCTGAGTACAGTGCGCCGCAAAACTGCTTTTGCCATACTTATAATTTAAAAGTTCATTAGGACATCCTCATGTTTCGCTTTTTTTCCAAATATTTATCCAATGATCTGGCTATTGATCTTGGTACCGCCAACACTTTGATTTTTATTAAAAATAAGGGTATTGTTTTAAACGAGCCGTCTGTGGTGGCCGTGCAAAATGACACCATAAATGCTAAAAACGGCATGCTGGCTGTGGGAACAGCAGCAAAGAAAATGCTGGGGCGTACGCCGGGAAGCATTCAGGCAATACGACCTATGAAAGATGGTGTGATTGCTGACTTTAATGTCACTGAAAAAATGCTCAAGCAATTTATCAAAAAGGTAAACAACAGCCGGTTTACAGCTCCCCGAATCGTTATTTGTGTTCCATGCGGTTCAACTCAGGTAGAACGTAAAGCTATTCGTGATTCAGCTCTGGCAGCCGGCGCATCGATTGTAAATCTGATTGAAGAGCCTATGGCAGCAGCAATTGGTGCTGGTTTGCCTATTGAAGAACCAACAGGCTCAATGGTCGTGGATATTGGTGGCGGAACAACTGAAGTTGGTGTGATTTCTTTATCTGGTGTGGTTTATTCTCACTCAATCCGCGTAGGTGGTGATGCATTTGATGATGCCATTATTAACTATGTGCGCCGCAATTATGGCATGCTAATTGGTGAATCTACTGCTGAAGAAATTAAGAAAAATATCGGTTCTGCTTTCCCTGGTATGGAAGTAAAAGAAATTGAAGTAAAAGGCCGCAATCTGGCAGAAGGTATTCCGCGTGCTTTTACAATCAGTTCGAATGAAGTTCTGGAAGCGTTGACTGAACCACTTAACCAAATTGTACAGGCAGTTAAAAATGCTTTGGAGCAGACCCCCCCAGAGCTGGGTGCGGATATTGCCGACCGTGGTTTGGTATTAACCGGAGGCGGCGCTTTACTTAAAGGTTTGGATCGTTTGCTTTCTGAGGAGACCGGCTTGCCAGTTATGATTGCAGAAGACCCACTGACATGTGTTGCACGGGGTTCTGGTCATGCATTGGATATGATTGGTAAAATGAACTCTGTATTTGTATCCAATCCGTAAATGCAGCACTGTTTGTCAGATATAAGATAATAATGGCAGAGCCTTCACTCAATTTTGTACACAATGGTCTGCGCAGTACCAGTAAACTGGTTGTACTGTCACTGTTAGCAGTTGTATTGCTGTTGCTTGATAACCGGTATGATGTGGTTAAAATTAGCCGCAATTATATCGGTACCGCATTATATCCGTTACAGTGGCTGGCTATGCAGCCGGTTAATGCTGTATCTAATGGTATGGTGTTTCTTGAAAAGCAGCAGAATCTGAGCGATGAAAACAAATTGTTGAAGGCTCAAAATGCGCAGCTTAAATTACAAATTAGTCAGCGTGACGTACAGTTAAAGTCAGTAATCAGTCTTGATCATCTGACTCAGCTTCAGAAAGCAGCATTACCTCAGGCGCAGGTTGCACAGATTGTATCAAGTGATACTAATCCGCTGACTGACCGCTTCATTATAGATAAAGGCAGCCATCATCAAATTCGACAGGGTGATGCCGTAAGTGATGAACATGGTCTGATTGGTCAGATTACAGCTGTTCAGCCATTGAGTTCTGAAGTGACACTAATTACCAATAGTAATGCAGTTATTCCGGCGATGGTAATGCGTACCGGAGTACGCACACTGGTTTATGGCCGTTCAGGTAGTTTGGATCTGCGTTACTTTCCGGCTAATGCCAGCCTGTTACGTAATGATTTACTGGTTACTTCAGGCATGGATAGTATTTATCCTGCCGGGATACCTATTGCCACTGTCATACAAGCGCAGAGTGGTAATGGTTCACCTTATTACCGGACACAGATTGAACCTGTAGCGCAACTACGCAATAGTAATTTTGTACTGGTTATCCCGCAAAAGCATGCGCAGATAGTTGATCATTATGCTGATGCAAAAGCCACTAATACCTTATCCATCAATCATGACTGAAGTTGACAGCTTGCACCGCCATACCAGAAAAAGGCTTATTGTATTAAGCTTAGTAATTGCATTATTTCTGGATCTGATTCCGTTTCCCCAGCTTCTGGCTGGCTCCTTGCCTGCATTTACAGCTATGATGACATTGTATTGGAGCTTGCACCGACCACAAAATATTGGTATCGGTATGGCTTTTGTATTAGGACTGCTCTTGGATGTGGGAATTGGTACTCCGTTCGGACAGCACGCATTAGGTTTGATGGCAGCTGTCTATCTGATTGAACAAAACAGACATCAGATGCTCGGCTATTCATATACTTATCAGGCTCTGACTATTTTCGGGAGTCTGATGCTAATGACTTTGATTTTAGTGGTTGTACACTTCTTTTCGACCCATCATTTTAGTGGCTGGAATCTGTTTGTTTCACCATTTATCAGTGCTCTGCTCTGGCCTCTTTTATCTAAATTCATGCTTTATCTCGCCTATTCAAGACGTCTATGAAAGCACTGCAATTCCGAACTAAAAAAAAGCGTGTATCTAAACCTGCGCAAAATGGCGATCTAGGTTTACGGATTGCAGTAGCCTTTGCTTTGATTATTATTTGTTTTTCTATGCTGATTGCCAGGTTTGTATACTTGCAGGTAATCAAATATGATGAATATGTCATTGCTGCTACCAATAATCGTATCTCATTAATTCCTACGCCACCCATTCGTGGAGAAATAGTTGATGTTAATGGTGTGGTACTGGCACATAACTATCCGGCTTATTCTCTTGAGATAACTCCTAATCAGATACCGGGTAAACTCGAAGATACAATTAATGCCTTGCGCAACTATGTGGACATTACCCCCAGCGATATGAAGCGGTTTAATAAATTTCGTGCAGAATACCGTTCTTATGAAAAAGTACCTTTAAAACTTAAGTTAACAATGGAAGAAGCCAGCCGTCTGGCTGCTGAGCTTTATCGTTTTCCGGGTGTTGAGATTAATGCGCGAACATTTCGCGATTATCCTTATGGCGAATTACTTGCTCATATCGTAGGCTACATCGGCCGGATCAGCGACCGCGATATGGCAGCTCTTGACAAAGCAGAACTGACGACACTGTATCGTGGTAGCACTCATATAGGAAAAATGGGGCTGGAAGAATACTATGAACGGCAATTACATGGTATTCCGGGTTATCGTGAAGTTGAAAAGGATGCGCAGGGACATATTGTTCGTACTATTAAAACAGTGCCGGCAGTACCCGGACAAACGCTTCGCCTGGGACTCGATATCCGTGTACAGCAAGAAGCAGACCGGTTGATGGGTGATAAACGTGGTGCTTTAGTTGCAATTAATCCGCAAACGGGTGCGATACTGGCCATGGTATCCAAACCCAGCTATAACCCGAATCTGTTTATTGACGGAATCGATACTGATACGTGGAAAAGTTTGAATGAAGACTGGCGTCACCCGCTATTAAATCGTGCGACTCAGGGTATGTATCCTCCCGGATCTACATTTAAGCCTTTTCTGGCAATGGCTGCTTTGGAAAGTGGCAAACTGACTCAGAGTACAGTTTTACCTGCTCCGGGGTTTTGGAGTATTCCCGGATCAACCCATCAGTTTAGGGATGCTGCGCGAAGTGGTCATGGATCAGCCAATCTGAATAAAGCTATTCAGGTTTCGTCAGATACATTTTTTTACCGTCTGGGTTATGAAATGGGGGTGGATCGTATGTCACCTTATTTAGCTGAGTTTAATCTTGGTAAGCAGACTGGTATTGATATAAATCATGAATATGCTGGTGTATTGCCAACACGCGCTTGGAAAGAAAAAAGATTTGCCCGCTCTAAACCTCAGGCACGTGTATGGCAGCCGGCTGATAGTGTGAGCATGGCCATCGGTCAGGGCTATAATGCGTATACTCCTCTGCAGATGGCTTTTGCTACAGCAATTCTCAGTAATGATGGTGTTGTTTACCGCCCTCATTTGGTTCAGGCATTACTTGACCATAATTCGAAAAAAATGACTTTAATCGACCCGCAACCGGTTAGAACTGTCCCTTTCAAACGTGGCAATTTTGAATATGTTAAAGATGCTATGCAAAAAGTATTAAAACCGGGTGGTACGGCTGCGGCAGTGGGTTCGGGTCTGGCTTATACTATGGGCGGCAAAACCGGTACAGCTCAGGTGGTGCAGATTAAACAAGGTGCACGTTATAATGCGGCAGCATTAAAAGTACAGCTGAGAGACCATGCATGGTTTATTGCATTTGCGCCTGCAGATAAGCCGCAGATAGCGATTGCGGTTATTCTTGAAAACAATGGATGGGGTGCTACAGCGGCTCCTCTGGCCCGTCAATTAGCTGATTTTTATCTTTTGAAATTAAAAAATCTCCCCAGTGCAAAAGAAGCAGCTAATTCTGCAGACTTACCGGTGAATGATTTATCCAGTAATGCCATGATGGATGCAAAACAACATAATGAGCATAGTCAAACTGACTTACCTCCGTTATTGCGTGCTTATCGTCCTCAGCCAGGCCTGTGAGATAAACTATGATCAATGAACAAAAATGGTTTAAACGTCTCTGGATCAAACTTTGGGCACCGATGGATGTATGGCTTTTTTATGCCATGTTGATTATTTATGTAATGAGTTTGTTTTTGCTTTATTCTGCCGATGGTCAGGATTTTGGTCAGCTTGAAAATAAGACCCTGCATACTATTCTAAGTTTTATTTTACTATGGGTTATTGCGCGTACTCCTCCTCAGATATTAAGTAATTTTGCTTTACCTGCATATTGTTTGGGGATTTTGCTATTGATTGGGGTACATTTTGCCGGAATTACGGTAAATGGTTCTACACGATGGCTGAATGTTGGTGTAGCTCGTATTCAGCCGTCAGAAATTATGAAAATTGCCGTACCGATGCTGATTGCGTGGTACTTTCAAAAAAATGAAAGTAATATTCGCTGGTATCATTATATTATTGCTTTCGTACTGATATTCATTCCGGTAGCACTGATTTTAAAACAGCCGGACTTGGGGACCGCTACTCTGATTATGGCTTCAGGTCTGTTTGTGATATTTTTTGCCGGTTTACCGTGGAAAGTCATCATTTCAGCAATTATTGGTTTCGTTGCCATGCTGCCATTGATCTGGAATTACGGTATGCATGATTATCAGCGTATGCGTGTATTGACTTTACTGGATCCGACTAAAGACCGGCTGGGTGCCGGATATCATATTCTCCAATCCATGACAGCAATTGGTTCTGGCGGAATATGGGGCAAAGGATGGTTAGAAGGTTCGCAAACTCATTTAGATTATATTCCTGAATCAACTACTGACTTTATTTTTGCAGTGTTTGGCGAAGAGTTTGGCCTGATAGGAAATATTTTACTGGTAACCGTATATACGTTTATTCTCGTGCGCGGCCTTTATATAACCTTTAAAGCACCAACCTTATATTGCCGAACACTGGCTGGAGCATTAACCATGACCCTTTTTTGCTATGCATTTGTAAATATGGGTATGGTTAGTGGGATTTTACCTGTGGTAGGAGTGCCTTTGCCATTGGTAAGCTATGGTGGTACAGCTACGTTATCGGTAATGGTAATTTTAGCCATGCTGATGGGTATAAGTAATCAGCGTAAACAATAATATTTTATTTATTTGTTTAAGATAAAAAATATTGTTAGCTTACATGTCATAAGTACAATAATGAAAAACGAAACCTTGTTCGAAGGTTTCGTTTTCTAATGTATTAGATATACTATCTAATTGTCTGCTTCTAAAAATTCTATTTAGGTCTATGGACTAGTACTTCATCAATCAAACCATATTTTTTCGCTTCTTCGGCTGACATAAAATTATCACGGTCGGTATCTTTTTCAATCTGTTCAAGTTTCTGTCCGGTATGACGGGCAAGGTGCTCATTTAACTGTTTTTTCAGTTTAAGTAATTCACGTGCGTGGATTTCGATGTCTGAGGCCTGACCACCTAATCCGCCACTGATAAGCGGCTGGTGAATCATGACGCGGCTATTAGGCAAGGCAAAGCGTTTACCTTTAGCCCCTGCAGAAAGTAAAAAAGCACCCATACTGGCAGCCTGTCCCAGACACAAAGTTGCTACATCAGGCTTAATAAAATTCATCGTATCAAAAATTGACATGCCTGCTGTAACTGAGCCACCCGGAGAATTAATATAAAGAGAAATATCCTTGTCAGGATTTTCACTTTCCAGAAATAATAACTGGGCAACCACCAGATTGGCAGTTTCATCGGTCACCGGTCCTACCATAAAAATAATGCGCTCTTTAAGCAGGCGTGAATAAATGTCGTATGCACGTTCGCCGCGGCCGCTCTGTTCTACTACCATAGGTACCAGACCCAGATTTTCAATATGTGACATATTTTTCCTCAGTTGAAATAAAAGCACCTAAGCAGCTTTACTACTACTTCGGTGCTTGGTCATATCAGATTATGTATTTTACATTCAGGCTTGGGCCTGCTGACCCATCACTTCATCAAAAGTCAGTACTTTATCAGTCACTTTTGCTTTGCCTAATACATAATCAACTACATTTTGCTCAATGGCTAATGAAGTAGGTGCCTGAAGATTTTTTCTGTCGCTGTAGTACCAGTCGATAACTTCCTGCGGATCTTCATAGCTATCAGCAAATTCATTAATAACATTACGCACCTGCTCTTCTGTTGGCTCAAGCTTTTCTTCGCGAACCAATTCACCCATAATCAGGCTGATGGCAACACGACGACTAGCCTGTTCGTTAAACATGTCCAGAGGTAATTCCAGATCTTTCTGATCCATACCTTGAGCAGCAAAATTTTCTTTCATTCTTGCTGCCATGCTTTTAGCTTCTTCTGTAATCAGTGAGGAAGGTACTTCAATCGGTGTTGCAGCCAGTAATGCATTAATTGCACTGTCTTTAGTCATTTCGCTAACGCGACGGTTTACTTCACGGCTGACATTTTTTTTGATTTCAGCACGCATTTTTTCGACATCACCATCTTCAATACCAAGTGACTTGGCAAATTCTTCATTTACTTCGGGCAGAACTGCTTCAGAAACGTTTTTCAGAGTAATAGTGAAATTTGCATTTTTTCCTGCCAGCTCTTTGCTTTGGTAATCTTCCGGAAAAGTAACGGCAACTTCTTTTACATCATCTTCTTTCATGCCAGCAATACCTGCTTCAAAATCCGGCAGCATCTGGCCTTTGCCCAGCATAAACGGATAATTTTCAGCAGTACCGCCAGCAAAGGCTTCACCGTCAATTTTGCCGGCAAAATCAATAATAACCCGATCGCCTTCACGTGCCTCTCGTTCAACATGATTAAAACGGGTACGCTGCTGGCGCAGAATATCAACAGTTTTATCTATTTCTGCATCACCGATTTCAGTGCTGAACTTCGTTACTTCCTGATTACTTAAATCACCGACTTTGATTTCTGGAAATTCTTCAAATACTACGGCAATTTTATAAACTTTTTCATCATCCTGATC
Source organism: Snodgrassella sp. W8158 (assembly GCF_016100435.1). Lineage (NCBI taxonomy): Bacteria > Pseudomonadati > Pseudomonadota > Betaproteobacteria > Neisseriales > Neisseriaceae > Snodgrassella > Snodgrassella sp. W8158. The sequence goes on from NZ_JACFSM010000002.1 coordinate 677,198, forward strand.
GGCATCTTCCAAAGCAGTCAGGCTTTTCAGACCAGCAACTTTTAGTTTTTCAGCTACAATGGTATCTTCAAATGCTTTATGGGTCATTTCGTTCAGTACTTCGTCACGAATACCATAGCCGTACATAGAGTCGATTATTCTCAGCGGTGCTTTACCGGGACGAAAGCCATCAACACGGGCACGTTTCTGTGCTACTTTCATGCGTGCGTTGACTTTTGCTCTGATGTCTTCCCAGTTCAGAGCCAAAATGATTTTACGCTCTAAATTATCTAATTTTTCTACTGTTACGCTCATCGTAAACCCTTAGATGTCAGTTGATCTGGTTTTGGTTTCATTTGTCTTAAGCTACTGCTTTGGGCTGTACGCACACGGGCATTTACTCATGCAGACAAAAATTAAATGGCAAGTGTACCATAAGCCCTTACAAAAACCTATGTACTGATAAAAACACTTGCCGCTGTTCAGGTTTAGTTGTTTTTACAATTTGTTTTCATTATACGCTGCACTTCATGCCAGCAGCCGTCTGCACGCTCTTCAACCACTGCAACCATACCCTGGCGGATTTGCTTAATCTGATTGAAGGTAACTATAGCATTACTACTGATGCGTGCAGGAGACAGAAAAGATAAATGGTCAAGTACGTAAAAACGACTATTTTCTGAGCATTTAAATTCATCCCAGTTTTCTACATAATACCCTTGCCAGCTCAAAGAATTTAATGGTGCTGGCAATTGTTGCTGTGGTTCAGGCATAAACAGCATACCGCGAATAATGCTGGCATGTTGCAATTGCTCATGCTCCAAAGATAAATCTTTCAGGATATTTTCAGCAGCAGGCTCCGTGCTTAACCTGAGCTGCTGCTGGATTTTATGCATTTTATTAATAAGCTGGTCAGTCGGATTCAGACCGGTAAAGTTTTCAAGTTGATTTGACCGGCTGCCATAATATTTAGTTGCTAACTCCAGATGGTAAATACTTTCGTTTAACTGTACGATAAAATCGAAAGCCCCCAATGTTTGCTGATTATGCTGAACCTGCATATTATGTGCAATCAGTCTGCTGTGCGGAGCATGTAAAAACCAATACCTGAGTAAACGTTCTGCATAAATGCCCAGGCGGCTCTGATATCCGCCATGTTTTTTCAGAAATAAATACAGGCTTTCAGGCTGCTCATCCAGAGAAAGTAAAAATCGGAATCCTTCATCTCCCAATAGTACTGAAACTGGTATCTCGGCAGATGATATCCATGGAGGTGGTGCCGTTAACAGACTGGCCAGATCGCGTACGATCGTTTTTTTTAAACGCCACCAAATCGGATCTGAAGAATAATTCATACTGGCACCCTTTTCTTTTGCAGACAAATATTTACAATATAATACTAATTTTGATTTTTTTGTAATTGCTGACTAACAGTATTGTAGAATCCGCGCAAGACATCGATATCTTCTGTGCTTAACTGTGCACGGTCAAACATTGCAGCCATGCGTCGCATCAGCCTTTTTTCATTGCGCCGGTTAAAGAAGCCGGCCAAATTCATTACCTGTTGTAAATGTTCTACCATACCGCTTGTTTGCTGATGAGTAGCCAGATTCTGTTCTTGTTTTAGATGTGTCATGCTGATATCAACATGGCTGAACAATTCATAACATATAATTTGCACCGCCTGGGCCAGATTAAGAGAAAAATAATCCGGATTACCATTAATAGTAATCAGACGATTGCAACTTTGAACTTCATCTATACTTAATCCAAAAGTTTCATTTCCAAATACCAGTGCTATTTGCTGACCTGTACCGGCTGCCGAAATTAATGAGGGCATGATTTCCCGCGGGGTATGTAGCGGAGCGGACAACTCACGCCGCCGGCTGGTTAAGGCGCAAGATAAAGTAGTATCTGCAAGAGCATCATCCAGTGTAGCGACAATCCGTGCATTTTCCAGTACATCACGAGCACCTGAGGCCAGGATAAAGCTTTCTTCAGGTAATACAAATGCAGCTGGATTGGCATAATCGAACTTAGCAGGGTCAGATGTCATTGGCGTCTGCATCAAATTCGGTGCAACAAGAGTAAGTCTGGTTAAACCCATTGTTTTCATGGCTCTTGCTGCAGATCCGATATTGGCAGGATGACTGGTTCGGCTAAGTACAATAGTAATGTTGTTGAGAAAATCCGGTAGAACAGGTTTATTCATATCAGTGATTAATACAGACATCTGCTGAATGCAGAAATTCTGCGTATTATAGCAAAATCAGGCCTCTCAATCTGCTATGAGAGCATAATTTTGGCAAAAACGCTTTTTGTCGTATAATTGGCAATATTCTGTTTATATTGCCGCAGTGTTTCTATGCGGCATTTGTTCTTTAAAATACCCATTGTATATCTGTTTTAGCTTTTAAGCCCTATCTCGAGAATTAGCATGAATCCTATATTAACTACTGCGTGGAAAGCAGCACGCAAAGCCGGCCAAATGATGCATCGCGCCAGCAGCAATTTAAACAACATTAAAATTGATAACAAAGCTGCTAATGATTTTGTTTCAGATGTAGACCGTGAGGCTGAGCATATTATTGTTAACACTATTCAGGAAGTCTATCCTCATCATGCTGTTTTGAGTGAAGAGGTTGGTCATTTAGGTAATACTAATGCGGAATATCAATGGATTATTGATCCGCTGGACGGTACAACCAATTATTTACACGGACATAAACAGTATGCTATTTCTATGGCTTTGCTGCATAAAGGTACTTTAGCCGAAGCACTGGTTTATGCACCGGAACAGAATGATTTATATGTTGCCAGCCGGGGTCAGGGCGCTTTGCTTAATGATAAACGTATTCGGGTTAGCAATCGAAGTGACTTATTGCGCAGCCTGATAGCCACAGGTTTTCCAGTTGTTGACCAAAGCATGATGGATACTTATCTGGCAATTTTAAAAGACGTACTGGCTAAAACAGCCGGTGGTCGCAGAGAAGGTTCTGCTGCTCTGGATTTATGTAATGTTGCCTGCGGCAGAGTTGACGGATATTTTGAGTTTAACCTGAAACCCTGGGATATTGCGGGTGGTGCTCTGATTGTGCAGGAAGCTGGCGGTATTGTTACTGATATGCATGGTGAACAAACTTGGTTGGATAGTGGGGATATTGTTGCTGCAAATCCCAAAATTCTTGCCCAGCTTTTACAAATTATTGCTCCGCATTTAGCTGTATAATGTTTTTATGGCAAATTGCTCCGGTTAAGGTCATTCGGGTACAACAAATTTTATATCTGCTTTTATAAAGATGATAATTATGAAAAAAATTTTGTTTTCGACTTTATTGGCTTCATATGCAGGTTTGGTATTGGCACAAGGTATTGCTGCTAATCATGCATGGGCACGGTTCAGTGTGCCGGGAATGTCTTCCAGTGGTGTATTTATGGATTTGGATAATCATTCAGGTAAAGATGATGTTTTACTGAGTGTATCCAGCCCGGTGGCAATGTCTGGTGAAGTGCATGAAACAACCGAAGTAGATGGCGTAATGAAAATGCGCCCTTTACCGCAAGGTTTGCCCTTACCTGCCGGTAAGGTGACCCAGCTTCAACCGGGGAAAATGCATATTATGTTAATGGGTTTAAAAAAGCCCTTAGTAAAAGGAACAACAATTCCGGTGCGTTTAACTTTTCGTTATGCCAAACCGTTAATGCTTAATGTTCCTGTCAGTGTCGGTTCTTCTGCTTCAGATAATCATCATATGCATCATTAGTTTTGCAGCCAGTCTGTTAAACAGGCTGGCATTTATCTTTATCTTACAATCTCTGGTCTTTCAATAGATTCGTCTACTTAATTGACTAAGCTGATTGTTGGCTTCTAATTTAATCAATAGGATATTTTTATTTTATTGATTGAATTTGTTTTATATAAAAATATATTTTGTTTCTTTGTTCTGATGATAAATCAGAACAAAGTTTTTGAGAATAATCCAATTTTAATTCAATATGATTTCCTTATTGCATTCAGGCAAATTCTGGTTGAAGCTGATCGTATTCAGCTGCCTGAGCATTATCCTTTTGCTGGCCATTGATATAGCCGTTTTGCATTATTTATTTAATGCAGAAGAAATTAATAAACGGGCAAATGCCATGATGGCAAATAGTGGCCATCAGGTTGTTTTTGACCAGGATATAAACCGTGCTATGTTTCCACGCCCGACAGTTACTTTGCACAATGTACGTATTAAAAATAAATTCAGCAAAGCCGACGATATTCATATTGATGATATGAAAATTGGTTTAGGGTGGCAAAGTTTGTTTGGTCGCATGACAATTGAAAAATTACAGCTTACAAATGCACACGTTAATCTTGTTAGAGATAGTCAGGGGCAATGGAATCTGAGCGATTTATGGGAACAACAACAAAAAAATAATCAATTGAAAATTAATCGCTTTATTTTGGAAAATGCCAGCTTCCGTATCAATGACGGACAAAATATTCAGAAAATTAATCAGCTAAATTTACAATGGCATAATCTTGGTAATAACAGTTTGCTTAAACTGGATGGGACGCTCAGCGGCCAATACATGCAGACTATGCAATGTCAGCTAAGTGCTGTTTACCGTCCTGATGCGGTTATGCAGTGGCAGGATGTCAATCTGGAAGTAAAAACTAAGCTACCTTCTTTGGGCGATAGTAATGGCCAATGGCATTTTGATGCGCGCTGGCTGCCTCAGCAGCAGCTTTTTCAGACAACTGCTGTCCAATGGCAATGGCACAGTCAGCATAATCAGTTGCATATATCAGGTAATGGTCAGAACTGGCAACTTGGTTGGGCTAAACTCTTATTACCACAATTGAACGGTGTGGCTACCGCACAAATTGGTGATAATGGGATTAATGCAACTTTATCAGCCAGTAATACCAGCTGGATACAGAATCAATGGTCTTTATCACAGTTTCAGATTGATAGCGGCTGGCAAAGTCATTTATATCAAACTGCTTTAACCGTGAGCGGTCAGTTAAACTGGCTGGATATGCGGCATTGGAAAATTAGTAATTTATCGGTTAACAGCCATCAGGATGCTGTTAATGCTCTGCCTTATTTACGGTTTATCAGTGATCTGACTGGCAGTCTTCATGGAGATGACAACGGAAATGCACAGTTAGTATTACAAGGTCAGTTCGATAATCAGCCTGTGGATATTAACTTAAATTACCAAAGTGATAAAAATTCAGAAAAAGTGAATGGAAATATTCATCTTGTTCAGCTAAATCTGCGCCCGTATACAGATAATACTACCGGTATACTTCCGTCTGACTGGCAAAAGCTGTGGCAAAACTGGTTTAAAAACCGTTCTGTTAATATGCTGCTTAATATTGATTCTTTGCAGACGCATAAAGTGCAGTTGAATCAGCTGAAAACCAATCTTTCAATTGATGCGCATAATTTTACACTGCAACCATTCAGTATTCACATGTATGGCGGAAACAGTCAGGGAATGTTACAAATTAGTAATGCCAATCCTTTGAGCTGGAAAATTCAGCAACATGTAAATAACGTGCAGATTAAATCTTTTCTTCAGGATACATTTGGCTGGCATAACCTTGATGGAACTGCAGATGCCGATTTTGAGTTACATGGTAATGGAATGAACCGTAATCAATGGCTGTCGACTCTGACTGGTAATGCTAAATTACAAATCCATCAGGGTTTCTGGAATGGGATCGATATCAATAATATTCTGCAAAACGGTGAAAATCAGACTACCGTTGCTTACAATGAGACCAGCCAAACACCATTCAGAATTATTAAGCTGTTTATTCCGGTAGAGAACGGTAATAGTAAAAACGGACGAATAGAATTGCATGCTGATAACTTTGATATTAAAGGTGTGGGTAGTGTTAAATGGTTACAGCAGCAAATGGATTATAATGTGCTGATTGCTACCCGGCGTGCCCAGCAGCAAAATTTACTGCCATTACGCATTAATGGCACTTTTAACCGCCCTTCCTTTACTATTGATTATCAGAAACTGACTGCCGGTTTACACACTTCACAACAAAAACAGGACAGTTTGCGGCAAACATTACAGCAGCAATGGTTATGGCTTAATCAGGGAGCCAGTTCTTCTTCTGAAACTCATACCTCTGCTCGTCAGCCATGAGCGTTTATACCTTCCACGGGTGGCCGAAGCCAGATGAACTGGCTGAGAAGATTGGTAGTGATGAGCAGGCAGAAATCATAATAATTGCACAAAACTGGCCAGAATCTTTAACTGCACAATCACATGCCGGCAAGATTATTGTACAGCTCTGGATTGAAGCCAGGATATTCTGGCAGCGCCAGCCGGTATTTAGTTATCCATTTCGTCATGCAGGGAAATTTACTTTTATTCAGCCGCATGTATATGAACAATGGGTTCAGTTTAATCCCGGTATAGCCTGTACAAGTACGACGCCCGTTTATTCTGAATACAGATATAAACCATGGCTTACCTTGCCGGACTTATTACCGGTTAAATCCGTGGTGGTGATTGGCGCAGGTATTGCCGGAGCTGCCACTGCTTTTGCTCTGGCAAAGCGTGGTATAGCAGTAACAGTTATAGAACAGCATACAATTGCCAGCGCAGCCTCAGGCAATCATCTTGGTCTGTTATACGCAAAAATTTCTGCCCATGCTACGGTTCAGACTGAGCTACTACTAGCTGGCTATGGCTACAGCCGGGCACTGCTCAGCAACTGTTTGCCTGCCGGTCAGGGTTGGCTGGATTGTGGTGTTATCCATCTGAATTACAATTCAAAAGAACAGCAACGTAATATGCTGTTGGCTAATCAAAATCCGCAAAGTAAATTATTTCATGCTGTTACACAGGAAGAAGCCAGTCAGATTGCCGGTATAGATTTGCCGCATAGTGGTTTATGGTGGCCTTATGGCGCAGCAATTAATCCTCTCAGCTGGATTCAGAATATGCTCAGGCACCCGCTGATTCAGGTATTAACAACAACGAAAGTAAATGCCATTTGCCGGCAAAAGGATTTATGGCAGATAGATTGTCAGAATCAGCTTGAGGTATTTTCACTTAATGCATCACATATTGTCATTTGTGCAGGTGCCGAAAGTAATTTTTTGTATCCGGTAGCCGGATGGCCATTTCATAAAATACGCGGTCAGACGACTACAGCCAGTATAAAACAGGAGGCTGTGCAGCCGCACTGCGCATTGAGTGCAAATAGTTATATTACCCCGCAATGGCGTGATAAATTGTGTTTTGGTGCTACCTTTCATCCCAATCAAACCAATGATGATTTAACCAGTGAAGACGAAAAAGAAAACTGGCAGCAATTACGCCAATGGATGCCGCATCTTGCAGCTAACTTAGATTCTGATAACCCATTGCAGGGACATGCAGCCATACGCTGTGATGCTTATGATCATTTACCGGTTGTCGGACCAATTGGCGATACATCTGCTATGTTCAAGTATTATGCGCAGTTACGTATGGATAAAAACTACCCGCTTACCCAGCCCTGTCCATGGCTGCCGGGAGCATTTATCAATACCGCTCATGGCAGCCGTGGATTGATTACTGCTCCGCTATGCGCTGAAGCTATAGCTGCATCTATTCTTGGTTTGCCCTCTCCTTTATCGGTACGCTTACAACAGGCTTTACATCCTAATCGTTTACCCATCAGGATGCTAACTCATCACCAATCATTCGCATTTGCTGAACAGACTAAGTAACATTTTGCATATATATAATGTTATAGGGTATCATTTATGTAATGTTATATAGTAACATTCTTGATTAAGATTGGTTATTAAAGGCTCAGTATGTTTTCACTCTTGCTTTGCGGAGCAATAAAACGTCTGTCATGGGTAAGCCTGATTCTGGTTTTACTCTGGTTAATGTATGCATGGGCGGTGTGCGGATCATGAGTATTCAGCTTGAAAATGTTACTGTGAGCTACAGACATCGACCGGCTATTCATCATATCAATATTGATTTTAATATGAATGAGATGTGGGCTATATTTGGTCCGAACGGAGCGGGTAAATCAACTTTGCTTAAAGCCATTATGCATCTTGTTCGCCCTGATAGCGGGCAAATTAGCTGGGGAAAATTACAGCGTTCCGATATTGCTTATCTGCCTCAGCAGTCGGATATTGATCGTAGCCAGCCGATGAGTGTATTTGAACTGGTAGCAATGGGTTTATGGTATGAAACCGGTTTTTTTGCCAGTATATCTAAAACCATGTATCAGCGAATTTTTAATGTACTTAATCAGGTAGGGATGTTGCAATATAAAGACCGCAGTATTGCCCAGCTTTCCAACGGCCAGTTTCAACGTGTATTGCTGGCGCGAATGCTGATTCAGAATGCAAGTGTATTATTACTGGATGAACCATTTAATGCTGTCGATGCGTCAACCACATTTGTTTTACTGGATATACTCAAGACATATCAGCAGCAACAAAAATGTACTGTTATTACCGTTTTGCACGATTATGAACAAGTACAAGCCTATTTCCCCAATACCCTATTAATTGCCCGTGAAAAAATTGCAGCAGGTAAAACGGATAAAGTAATAACAGAAAATAATCTGCAAAAGGCAGCGGCAGCTATGCAGCAATATGAACAAAACCAGTGGTGTGACAGGTAAAACTGATGAATATTGTCCATTTACTTACAGAACCTTTTGCTGATTACGATTTTATGCGTTATGCACTCTGCTCTATTGTATTTCTTGCTTTAGGGACGGCACCGGTAGGGGTTTTTCTGATGATGCGCCGCATGAGTCTGGTTGGTGATGCTTTAGGTCATGCAATTTTACCGGGTGCTGCGGCTGGTTATATGATTGCCGGTCTCAGTCTGCCCGCAATGAGTTTAGGCGGCTTTATTGCCGGTTTACTGATGGCATTACTGGCCGGTCTGGCCAGCCGCTTTGCCGATGTACGTGAAGATGCCAGCTTTGCTGCTTTTTTTCTTACCTGTCTGGCTTTAGGCGTGGTATTGGTCAGTCGTGGCGGTAATAGCGTCGATTTACTGAATTTATTATTCGGCTCAATTTTATCGGTTGATCACGCAGCCTTAACTTTGGTTGCAGTAGTCAGCAGTATAACCATGCTGGTACTGGCTGTTATTTACCGGCCGCTAATGCTGGAAAGTATCGATCCGCTGTTTCTGCGTGCCGTAAACGGAAAAGGGACACTCTGGCATATTATCTTTTTAATACTTGTCGTTTTGAATCTGGTAGCTGGTTTTCAGGCCTTAGGTACCCTGATGTCTGTAGGCTTGATGATGTTACCGGCTATCAGCGCAAGGCTATGGCATAAAACAATGGGCGGTATGATGACCATTGCTGCCGGTATTGCCATAGTTTGCGGATTTATCGGATTACTGCTTTCTTACTATATAGATCTGCCTTCAGGTCCGGCAATTATTTTGTGCTGTGGTTTTGTTTATATTCTGTCTTTATTTATTGGTTGTGAAAACGGTATTTTATGGCGGTTATATAAACGTCACCGTCATCATATTGCCTGAAAAATTTTCAGTAAACTCATTTTAGGATATTAGTTGATGAAACGTGGTTTGTTTATCTGTCTGTTAACTTTATTTCTGACTGGTTTTGCCAGCATAATTCATGCAGCACCATTACCGGTAATCACAAGCTTTAGTATTCTGGGAAATGTTACACGGCAAATCGGCGGTGAACGAGTACAGGTACGAAACCTGATTGGTACCGATCAGGATGCACATATGTATCAGTTAGTAAGTAAAGATTTACGTGACATGCGTACTGCTAAACTGATTTTGCTTAATGGACTGGGGCTTGAACCTCTTGCTTTGCAGCGTGCTGCTCAGCAAAGCCGGGTACCGTTGTTTACTGTTACTCAGAACATTAAGCCGTTAATGCTGGCTGATGACGGTCACGGACATCATCAGCATACCGATCCGCATGTCTGGAATGACCCTGTTCTCATGCAAATATATGCACGCAACATTGCTAATGCTCTGATTAGTGTGGATCCGCAAGGTAAAGCCTATTATCAGCAGCGTCTGACTGCATATCAGCAACAACTTGCCGGATTGAATAACTGGGCAAGCAAAATGTTTAGTGCAGTGCCTGCAGAAAAACGAAAAGTATTAACCGGACATGATGCTTTCGGTTATATGGCAAAACGTTATCGGATTGAATTTATTGCGCCACAAGGTATGAGCACCGAAGCAGAGCCTTCTGCCCGTCAGGTTGCCGCTATTATCAGCCAGATCCGGCGCGATCATATTAAAGCTATATTTATGGAAAACATAAAAAATCCGAAGATGGTTCAGCGTATTGCCAGCGAGACTCAAACCAAAATATCTGGTCGTCTTTATTCTGATGCATTGAGCAAAGGTGCTCCGGCAGCTACATACATTGATATGTTCCGTTATAATGTAAATGCTTTATGCAGTGCGATGAAATAAATTTGCAGATAAGCATATAGTCAGAGCTGGCTATATGCTGTTTTTAATTTTGTAAAGCCTGCCGCCAGTTATGTATATCTGTCTGGCGGTTTTGCTCAAAATTTTCCAGCATTTCCAGTTCAAAACTGGAAAAACCGGCTTGTTCCCGTGCTTCCAGATTAACATAGCCGCGAAAAATAAATAAATCATAACGACTGAGTAAGCGACGAAATAATGTCAGTGGCTCAAGTCCGCGCTGTTTACATAAATACTGATACCAGTAATTTCCCGCACGTACATGCCCTACTTCTTCACGATAGATAATATCCAATACAGCACAAGTTTCATCATCCCCTTTTTGAGCAAATTTCTTACGCATTCCGGGTGTTACATCCAGCCCTCGTGCTTCCAGTACTCTGGGTACTAAAGCCATGCGCAGTAATGGATCAAATGCAGTTTTATAAGCCATATCCCATAAATGATTATGAGCTGAAAAATCACCATAATCATATCCGGTTGCTTGCAAACGCTGACGCATAAGCTGAAAGTGTTTTGCTTCTTCAGCAGCAATCCGTACCCAGTCACGAGTGAACTCTTCCGGTAACAATCTGAATCGGTAGGCTGCGTCTAAAGCCAGATTGATTGCATTAAATTCAATATGACAAACTGCATGCAACAAAGCTGCATAACCTTCTATAGTAGTTAAATTTCTGTTTGTAACTCTGGAGGGAGGCACTAACTCAGGTTTCGGTGGATGTCCGGCCAGACGAAAATCTTTTATTTCACCTGTTTCATCCCTTCTCAGACTATTCGCAGGTGTATCTGAGCACAGTTGCTGTGCAGTTAAACTTAGCGTACATTTTTCCTCAGGCTGGCAACTTAACAAAGCAGATTCGAGTAATAAGACAATAGACATATATAGAAGTTACGTTATGGCAAAATTATGATTGAGTATACATGTCCTGTCGCTGCTAAATAAACCGCGATTTAATATGATTTAACAATTAATGGTTTTAATCAGCTATTATGAATTACAATATCAATTTATTAATATATAAAAGGATTAAAATGTATTATTCACGCACAACAAAAGCTGTTCTTTTAACTTTGACTTTAGCAGTTTCCATTCCTGCACTAGCTGATCATAATTGGCAAACCTGTAAAGAAAAACAGCAACAGATTGAAAAACAAATGCAATATGCACAGGCTAACCATAATCAAAAGCAAATTAACCGGCTGAATGCACAAAAAGCAGACATCATTCAAAATTGCTCAAATGATGATTTACGACAAAAATACACTCAGAAAATTAATAAATTAGACAGCAAAATCAGTGAAACACAGCGTAAACTAGCCAAGGCTCAGGCTAAAGGAGATACAGAAAAAACTGCTGAATTACAAAATAAATTAAACGAAAATACATCAAAGCTTCAACAGGCTAAACAGAATTTAGCCCGTTTTGAGCAGGCTGCTAAACATTAAATGCACCAATATTGCTGATGAAAGAGCTTTTCACTTAAGGCTTTTTCATTAGCAAATTTATTTTCTGAAAATTCTTAGAAATTTTATGTAAACTAATAAGAAATCCCTATACCATCATTGATTGATATATTCGCCAGATATTTTCAAATTCCTTATTTGTTAAGACTATTGTCATTATTCATTTATTTTGTAATTATACAAACAGAGATTAATAGCTTAATTTAGTTTCATCTTTGTTCAGGAGCAGCTAAAATATCCTTTAGTAGTTCATCAAAGGAGTAATTAATGCGAATTTTGAGTAAAGCAATACTAACCGGCTTTATGACTGTCAATTTAACTCTGGCCTATGCCGGAGGTCTTGATACTCTGCAAAAATTCAATTCCGATACAGATGGTATTTCCGGTCAGTTTAGTCAGACTGTTCACAGTAAAAAGCGTACTCAAACTACTTCAGGAACATTTTCCATTCAGCGCCCGGGACTTTTCCGCTGGGAATATACACAGCCATATAAGCAAACTATTGTTGGTGATGGTAAAACTGTCTGGTTATATGATCAGGACTTAGCTCAGGTAACCAAGCGCTCTCAGAATCAGACCATTGGCGATTCTCCGGCAGCTATTCTTTCGAATAAATTAGCGTTGAATGCCAATTATACCTTGTCAGATGATGGCAGCAGTAATGGCATTGATTATGTTCGGGCCATTCCAAAACGAAGCGATACAGGCTATCAGAATATTCGTATTGGTTTTCGTGGTGACAATCTGGCCAATATGCAGCTGAAAGACAGTTTTGGTAATCTGACCAATATTACTTTCAGTCAGCTTAATACTCATCCGCAGTTTAACCGCAATCAGTTCAAATTTACACCGCCCAAAGGTGTAGATGTATTAAGCCAGTAAAATAGACTAATAGCATAACAGGCAGCCTGTACCTGCCTGTTTTATATTGCTCATTAACGGGATGTCAGCAACGATAAACGTATGAGCGTCCGTTATGAACACCCCGGCACCAGCGCGGGCGGAACATCATCCAGTCCATATCATCATCCCATCTGCGCTGCATTGCCCAGTTCTGTGCCTGCTGCAATTTAATTTTGTTAATATAATTATTCCATGCCAGCTTGTAACAACTCTGAAAAATAGGCAAATTAACTTTTTGCCGGTATTCTTCTGCTAATTTGGCATTGGCAGGATCAGATAAAAATGTCGGGTTTTGCATTTGTTGCTGCATTAATTCAGCAGTCCGGGTATCACACTGTGCAGCCAGATCCAGCTGCAGTTTTTGCTGTGCAGCCTTTTCTGCCGCTGCACGCTCGGCCTGACGGGCAGCTTTTTGCTCAGGTGTAGCACAAGCAGCCAATGCTAAAACGACTATGCCTAAATAGCAAATTTTCCGCCAATACATACAGACTCCTTTTATCCGATTACTTTCAGATTTTTATAATTATACACCAGGACATTATGGCATTTAATTGTTATAGCCGTGATGTTTGGTTTATTGGTTTTCGTTGCCAGTATGGTTTATAAGCCTGTAATGGCTGCCAGCTCAAATTTCGTTCTGATAACGTTGACTGCATTCCTCCCATCCGGTCTGTTCGTAAAAGATTAATATTTTCTTGTGCCAGCAACGCTTGCACCTGAATATGCGGATGACCGTAAGAATTTGCAAAGCCTGCACTGGCCACGGCATATTGAGGGGCAACTGTCTGGATAAAAGCTGCATCACTTGAATAGCGGCTGCCATGATGACCTAAAACTAAAATCTGGCTAAACAATTTATCTCCGTAAGCTTTTAGCAAGGCCTGCTCGCCTTTTTTTCCTAAATCGCCGGTTATCAACACGGCTTTATCAGCACTGACTACTCTTAAAACACAGCTATAATCATTTTTTCCTTTTTTATTAGTTGCTACTGGCTGATTAAGAAATTCAAACCAGACATTGTCCCACTGCCAGTTAGCTCCGGCTGTACATGGGTGGACAGGAAACTGATATGCACTGATTTGTCCGGCGATGATTTTTTTAGGTTGCAGCTGCTTTTTAATCAGTACAGCACCGCCGTCATGATCAGCATCATTATGTGAGAGTACTAGCGTATCAAGTTGCCTGATACCGGCTGCGCGTAAATTAGGTAATAACACCGATTGCGCAGCATATGCTGTACCTGTATCAAATAATAATTCATGCCCGGCCGTACTAATGCTTACAGCCAGACCTTGCCCGACGTCCCATACTCTAACTAATGCTTCACCCTGAGCAGGACGTGGCGGCCGGTAGCTGAGCATTAACAATAAGATAAGCAGGCATAGCGGACGCAGATACCAGCCCCGGGGCAGCAACATAATTAAAACAGACATCATCGCCAGTAACCACATAGCCAATGGTGCATGTGCGGGATAATATTCCGGCGCATATTCGGCTATTGTGTACAGTATCTGCATAGTTTTTTCGGTAAGATATGCAGCAAAAGTACGCAAGAAATCTAACGGAACAATCATTGATAATAATGCTATTGGTACCAGAACCAGTGTGAACCAAGGAATGGCCAGAGCATTTACCAATGGCGATATGACAGGTACTGAACCAAAGCAGAAAGCTACCAGTACGACTGAAGCAAGCCCGGCAGCCCACTGTGCCTGCACTAACTGAAACAATTTAATTTTATGATTTACACCTTCTCCTGCCCACATCAGAACTGCAACTAACAAAAAAGAAAGCCAGAAACCAACACTAAGAACGGCCAGAGGATCAAACAGCAATACAAGTGCTATCGTCAGCCACCAAATTTGAAATGCTCGCAAATACCCTCGCCGCCACGTCAGCGCCAGAATGATAATCATCAGCATACTTCGCTGGGTCGGCACGGCAAATCCGGCCAGAGCACTGTATACAATCGCAGTAATTACCGCTGCACCGCGTGTCAGTATCCATGGTTGTGAAATCTGAAAAGGAAGATATTGTAAGCATTTGCTGCACAGCCATGCGACCAGCATGGCTAACATCCCTACATGTAAGCCGGAAATGCTGACCAGATGATTTAAACCCAAAGGACGGAATACCTGCCATGCTTCAGCCGGTAATGCAGACTGTTCGCCAATCGTAAGTGCCTTTATTAATGCTACACCCTGCGGATATATCTGAGATTGTGTTTCCCATCGGCCACCGCACCAAACTCGCCAGCTTGTGAGCTTTTCCTTCCAGCCGGACGCAGCCGGAAGTGCTCTGCGCTGACCTTTTACCACAGTAGCCTGAGCGCTGATATGATTAGCCAGTGCCCATGCTTCACGATTAAAACCAACCTTATTAGCTTCACCGATTATGGCACGCACTTTTGCTTTTATTTGCCATCGGCTGCCTGCTGGCCATTGTTGTTTTGAATAATCAGTCAGTAGCCATTGCTGTTGCCGGCCATCAGGTAATTTAACTTGTGCCACAAAACGACTGCGTTGCTGTTCATATTGCGGGATATCGCTTACAGTAAGCGTAATATTTTGCACACTTGCTTTATCAGTAAGCGGCCATTGATTTTGTAATAAATTATCCGTGCGCCATAATGCAAATATTATTCCGGCACATAAAGCACAACCAAACAAAAAAACCTGCCAGCGCGTAAAAACTGTGAAGACTAACAAAATAAAAAAAGCATATATCCACGGTAAAATCGCTGGTGATGGCAGCAGATAAGAACCGCAAACACCCAATACCCACCACGGTAACCATCCACTGACTACGAGAGTTTTTGACATACAAACTGCTGTTAATTTCAGATAAATATTTATTTGTAATTACTATAACCACATTATACTGAATTAATTTAAAAATGTTATTGTAATTTTTTGGCCGTTAAAGCTTTTTTAATACTGAATTTATAGAAATCTGAGATGATAATAACAGGACAAATAATCATGCATAAAATTAAATCAGGCAGATGAAAAATTTAATACTCAATTAACGGGTTTTATTCAGTCCTATTAAAATGGTTAAATCCGGATAAAATGAAATTCCAATATGTTATTTTGAAAATATACAGTTATTTTGCCAATCTGAATTTTCAGTATCTGTACTGTTGAATTAAATTTAATTAATCTCAGTAATGCCGCTGTGAAAACAAACAAATATGGGTATAATATAAAGTTTGATAATTTTAAGCCGGCTTTAATTAAAAGGACTTAATCACACTATGGCACAACAGCCTGCCGAGGGCGGAAAACTGAAAAAATCATTAAAGAAATACATGCTCACTGGCGTGCTGGTATGGTTACCTATTATTGTAACAATCTGGGTAATCAGCTATATCATTGGCATGGCAGATCAGCTTGTCAACATTTTGCCTGCTCACTGGCAACCTCAGGCAATATTGGGATTCAAGATTCATGGTTTAGGCTTACTGTTTGCTATTATTGTTGTATTTTTCACTGGTTTACTGGCAGCAAATATGCTCGGACGCAGAATATTCGCTGCCTGGGATGCGTTGTGGGGACGCATTCCTGTCGTAAAAAGTATTTATTCCGGAGTCAAAAAAGTTTCTGAATCTCTATTGTCAGATTCCCGGCAGTCGTTTAAAACACCCGTACTGGTACCCTTTCCTCAGCCAGATATCTGGACTATCGGATTTGTATCAGGTCACATACCGGATAAACTAGCATCCGCCTTGCCACACCACCCTGAAGAAACTTCGTCAGATAATTATATTTCAGTATATGTGCCCACTACCCCTAATCCGACAGGTGGTTACTATATTATGGTTAACAGTAAAGATGTCCGCGAAATTGATATGAGCGTGGATGATGCACTGAAATATGTTATTTCACTGGGTATGGTGCAGCCGGATGAACCACCGCACAACCAGTCATTACAGGCTATTTTCTCTTTACACAAACCAGCCAAACCGCATTAATGGATGATTGGCCGGAAATGATAATCCTGAATGACACAATTAACCGTAATCATAGTAACAAAGGCATCAAAATGCGAACCAACTATTGTGGCTTAATTAATGAGCAATATCTCGACCAGACTGTTACCGTAAAAGGCTGGGTACATCGCCGCCGCGATCACGGCGGTGTAATATTCATTGACCTGCGCGACCGGGAAGGTATCGTACAGGTAGTGATTGACCCGGATACACCAGAAGCTTTTACCCTGGCTGACTCTGCCCGTAACGAATATGTACTGAGTATTACCGGTCGTGTACGTGCCCGTCCTGAAGGTACCAAAAACGATAAAATGATTTCCGGCGGTATTGAACTATTAGCCAAAGAAATTGACATACTCAATACTGCTGCCACCCCGCCATTTTTAATTGATGATGAAAGCATTAGTGAAAATGTACGTCTGACTAACCGCGTAATCGATTTGCGCCGTCCGGTTATGCAAAATAATCTGCGACTGCGCTATCGAGTTGCTATGGCTGTTCGCCGATATCTGGACAGTCAGGGATTTATAGACATCGAAACACCGATGTTAACCCGCTCTACTCCGGAAGGTGCACGGGACTATCTGGTACCCAGCCGTGTATTTCCGGGTGAATTCTTTGCGTTACCGCAGTCTCCGCAGCTATTCAAACAGCTACTGATGGTGGCAGGATTTGACCGCTATTACCAGATTGTAAAATGTTTCCGTGATGAAGACCTGCGTGCTGATCGTCAGCCAGAATTTACTCAGATAGACCTTGAAACTTCGTTTTTAAGTGAAAACGAAATCATGGATATCACTGAAAACATGGTTAAGCTAGTTTTTCAGGAAGCTCTGGCTGTAGACCTACCTGTTTTCCCGCGCATGAGCTGGCATGAGGCTATGTTCCTGTATGGTTCGGATAAACCGGATTTGCGTGTAAATCTGCAATTTACCGAATTAACCGATTTGATGAAAACGGAAGAGTTTAAAGTATTTCGTGCGGCCGCCGATATGAAAAACGGCCGTGTTGTTGCCTTACGTGTCCCTAATGGCGCTAACTTAAGCCGCAAAGAAATAGATACCTATACAGAATTTGTTGGTATCTATGGTGCAAAAGGTCTGGCGTATATCAAAGTAAATGACATTAGCAAAGTAAACAATACAGAAGATAGCGGTTTGCAATCTCCGATTGTGAAATTCCTTTCTGATCGTGCTTTGAAGACTATTATTGAGAAAACTGGCGCACAAAATGGCGATATCATTTTCTTCGGTGCTGATAAAGCCAAAGTGGTTAACGAAGCTATTGGCGCGCTGCGCGTTAAAATTGGTCACGAGCATGGTGCTGCTAACGGCTATTTTGCTGACGGATGGCGTCCATTATGGGTAGTTGATTTCCCGATGTTCGAATATGATGAAGAAGAACATCGCTGGTCTGCTATGCATCATCCTTTTACTGCACCTAAGGCCGGTCATGAGGATTTACTGGTATCTGCACCGGATCAGTGTATTGCCCGTGCTTATGATATGGTGCTAAATGGCTGGGAAATCGGCGGTGGTTCTATTCGTATTCATCGTGCAGATATTCAAGAGAAAGTATTTGCTGCACTGAAAATCACTCCGGAAGAGCAACAGAATAAATTCGGTTTTCTGCTGAACAACCTGAAATTCGGTGCTCCTCCGCATGGAGGTCTGGCGTTTGGTCTGGACCGACTGGTAACCCTGATGGCTGGTGCTGATTCAATTCGTGATGTTATCGCATTCCCGAAAACTCAGCGTTCGCAGGATTTACTGGTAGATGCACCAAATCATGTTGACGAAAAACAATTGCGTGAGCTTGGCCTGCGTTTACGTCAAAAAGTTCAGACTGAAGAGAAAAATTAATTTATTCTTTTGATAAAAAACTGCCTGATAAAATTTATCAGGCAGTTTTTTTATCATTTAGGCAAAGTACTATTTATAAATTAAATTTAATCAGCGTCTCTTTAGCCAGACACCAGATTCAATATGCGGTGTGAAAGGAAACTGATCAAACATGGCGGCCTGTTTAACGCTATGAGTAGCTAATAATGTTTGCAGATTTTCGTGCAAAGTGACCGGATTACAGGATACATAAATAATGTTATCAAATTTCTGTAACAACTTAAGGGTGCCTTGATCAATACCGGCTCTCGGAGGGTCCACAAAAACCGTACTGAACTGATAATCAGCCAGATTAATCTGCTCACTGGCCAATCGCCGGAAAGTTCGGATACCTGTAAATGCTTCTGTAAATTCTTCTGCCGAAAGTCGGGCTAATGCAATATTATTGATATGATTATTATCAATATTCCAATGCGCTGCCTGTACAGAAGTTTTTGATACTTCTGTAGCCAGAACTTTGTGAAATTGGCGGGACAGCGGCAAAGTAAAATTACCATTGCCACAATAAAGCTCCAGTAGATCTCCGCCGTTGATCGATTGAGCAACATCAACAGCCCAACCCAGCATTGACTGACAAACTTCTGCATTCGGCTGAGTAAAACCACCTTCAAACTGTTTATACTCAAAGATTTCATTATGAACTTTTAAGCGTTCAATAACATAATCGCGTTCCAGAACTACCTTCTGCCCACGGCTGCGTCCCAAGATCTGGATGTTCAGTTCAGTGGCGAGCGATTTCGCCAACTTAGCCCAGACATCATCCAATTTTTTATGATAAATCAGAGTAACCAGCGTATCGCCAGCCAGTGTAGTTAAAAATTCGACTTGAAATAAGCGTGTTTTTAACTCTTCTCTGACCTGTATTTTGTCCAGTAAAACAGGCATCAATGAGTTAATATTTTCATGAGCTATGGCAAAATCACGTATTTTACATACATTACCGGAACTGGCTTTTTCTCCCGGGGCAAACATAGCATAACTACAGCTATCTCCTTCATGCCAGATACGAAATTCCGCACGCATCCGGTAATGAGAAGCCGGAGAAGTGAAAATCTGTATTGGCGGAAAAGCACAGTCTGCAAATAGTTGCTCCAGATAGTGCTGTTTATCAGATAATTGTTGCTGGTAAGTAATACCGGTCATATAGTTATCAGCCAAAGCAAAAAGGGCTTATTATATCAAACCCCGTTCTGTTCCCGTACATCGCGCAGAATTTGCCGGCCATAATCATCTGCAGCAATCATATCCGCAATTGTTTTTGCAGTGTCTTCAGCACTTTGCAACTGATTTTTATCCTTTAAGCCAATAAAATTTTGTACCAGGGGAAATTTATCAGCATCGGCAGAACGGATATTTTGCTGCATATTGGTATCAACAACGCCGGGAGCAATACTGGCAATACGTACATGCGGATGTTGTTCAGCCGCTACTACTGCTGCATGCTGATCCAGTGCCGCCTTAGTAGCTCCATATACGCTCCAGCCTGCTACCGGATGCCGTCCGGCACCACTACTGATATGCGCAATGCGAATTTCAGCTTTCGGAGCAGCGGCAATCACCGCATTAGTTAATAGTAATGGTGCAGTAATATTTACAGTTACTGCTTTAATAATTGCATCACAATCCTGCTGGCCTATTATTGAATTCGGTTCTACCATACCAGCGTTGTTTATCAGAATAATTTCATTTTTATTTTCAAGACCACTTTGCCAGCTGGCTGACCGGATTAATGTCGCCATAGCATCAGCATCAGAAAAATCAATTGAATATTCCAGTAATTTTTCCGGCGGATTATCCCAGCCATGCCGTGATAGACCGACAACTTTAACTTCTTTGGTCAGGTAATATTCTGTCAGAGCCCGTCCTAACCCCCGACTATGACCAGTAATAATTACACAACATTGCATATTAAATTCCCTTTTTCAAAAATTATCTGAGCTTCTAGCCAGATAGTAATCATACACTTTACTTATGCAGTAAAAAATTAGATTTTAATTCGTTTAAATATAAACTTGATTTACGGAGAAATTGACATTATTAAGTTAAGTATTATCATGCAATGTAAATTTTATGTCTGTTATTTAAAGGAAATTTTTATGTCGTTAAGCATTATTCGTCATGATTGGTCACTACCAGAGGTTATCAAACTATTTCAACTGCCATTTAATGATCTGATATTTAAAGCACAAACAATACACCGACAATTTTTTGATGCCAATAAAGTGCAAGTTTCAACTTTACTATCCATAAAAACTGGTGCTTGTCCGGAAGACTGTAAATATTGCCCGCAGTCAGTTCATTATGATACTGGTTTGGAAAAAGAAAAATTACTTGAAGTTCAAAAGGTAATTGAAAAAGCCAAGGCTGCAAAAGCAATCGGTTCAACACGTTTCTGTATGGGTGCTGCCTGGAAGCATCCTACTGCCAGAGATATGCCGTATGTTCTGGAGATGGTAAAAGGTGTTAAAGCACTGGGCATGGAAACCTGTATGACTCTGGGCAAATTGTCACAGGATCAAGCTCATGCGTTATCTGAGGCTGGATTAGATTTCTATAATCATAATTTAGATACTTCACCCGAATTTTACGGAAACATCATTACTACCCGTACCTACGCGGAACGTTTGCAAACATTGGCTTATGTTCGAGAAGCAGGCATTAAAATTTGCTCAGGCGGAATTCTTGGAATGGGTGAATCTTTAAAAGACAGAGCCAGTTTATTAATTCAACTGGCTAATTTAGATGAACATCCGGAAAGTGTTCCCATCAACAATCTGGTCAAGGTTAAAGGCACACCTTTAGCGAATGAACAGGATATTGAACCGTTTGATTTCATCAGAATGCTTGCAGTGGCCCGTATTATGATGCCTAAATCACATGTGCGATTATCCGCAGGGCGTGAACAAATGAATGAGCAAATGCAGGCACTGGCTTTTTTAGCAGGAGCAAACTCTATATTTTATGGAGATAAATTGCTTACCACATCTAATCCTCAAGTTGAAAAAGATAATGCTTTATTTATTAAATTGGGTATCAGTCCCGAACAATGTGAAGATTATAGTGATGAGATACACCGGGCGGCTATTGTTCAGGCAATTTCCGAGCAAACACAAAATAATATGTCTGGTAATATTAACGAAGCTTAGTAACTCAGTGTTGTTTAAGCTCGTTTGTACAGTTGAGTGATAATTCTATTATTTATTACATAAAAATTCCAAATGGCACAAAACTGTATTTATAGTAAGATACAATACAATAAATTTGCACTTTACTTATGAGCACGCCGTTAACAACGCCTCCGCTGGCACCTAAAACCATAGCTATTCTTAAACAACTTAATATACATTGCTTAGAAGATTTACATCTTCGCGGAGCGTTAACGGCGTTTTTACAATTTAAAAGCATCAGTACAGGCTGTACAGACAGTCTTTTGTGGCAATTTATTGCTCTAGTAGAAGATCGCTCAGTTCAATCGTTTACATCTGAAGAAAAAGATTACTGGCGCAAGCAGCTTAAACTGCATCCGCCAGTAGCTGTCTTTCCGTCTGAAAAAGTTATGCAGCAATGGATGCATCATGCTCTGGATGCAGCGCAACAGGCTTCTATACTGAATGAAGTGCCGGTTGGCGCTGTTGTGGTCTGTGAAAACACCCTGGTTGGTTATGGCTACAATCGCTGTATCGCTGATTGTAATATTAGCCATCATGCAGAAATTCAGGCATTAACGGCAGCCAGTAAGGCATTGGGAAATTACCGTCTGGAAAATTGTGATGTTTATATTACTCTGGAACCGTGCGCTATGTGTGCAAGTGCATTAATACAAGCACGAATCAGAAGGGTAATTTATGGAGCTTGTGAAACAAAAACCGGGGCAGCCGGCAGTGTGATTAATTTATTTACTAATCAGCAGTTAAATAAACACACTGCAATCATTGGTGGCGTTCTGGCTAATGAATCCACTCAATTATTACAGGATTTTTTCCGGCGCAAGCGCAACCCGGTATAAACCAATGCTGCTGCAATCAGAGATTACAGTAAATCGTAGCCAAATTTACCAATCATAATACATAGAAGAATAATAAAACCTTTACGCAATAATTTGCTGCCGCCACGCATTGCTAATCGGGCACCGATGATTCCTCCGCTCAGATTGGCAATAGCCAGTGGAATTGCCCAATGCCATACGACATACTGATGTGGAATAAAAAATATCAGTGCGGCAAAATTTGTTGTGAGATTAATAACTTTAGAAGATGCTGTTGCGGTAATAAAGTCAAAGGCAAAAAAGCGAACAAATATAAAAGCCAGTAAGCTGCCTGTACCGGGACCGAATATACCGTCATATAAACCGATTAAGGCACCCATTAATAGTCCGATAATATACTCACGTCGGGTCAGCCGGCTTTGGCGCTGAACCTGACCCAGATCCTTTTTCAAAAAGGTATAAATCGCCATAATGATTAAAATAACCAGAATGGACGGTTTCATCCACGCTGTGGGCAGATATTCCACAACATGAGCACCCATATATGAAAAAGCAAATGCAAGTACAGCGGCAGGTAACAGCATTGCCCATGGAACTGGTATACGTCGGGTATATTGCACAGCTGCTACCAAAGTACCACAGGCAGAAGCAAATTTATTTACCCCTAGAACAACCGGTGTGATGGTTTTCTGTGGTAATGCACCAAACAGCCCGGGGATCTGTAACAACCCGCCACCACCGACAGCTGCATCCATTAAACCGGCACTGAATCCGATAATTAATAACCACCAGATATGAGAATCACTTAACCATTCCACGATATATCCTACTAGCGCATGGCACGTGTGGTAATACGCTTAATTAGCTCTTGCTGATTACGGGGTAATCCGTCTTCGCAGAAAGTCTGATACAGCACCGAACGTACTTTATCCAGTTGATTCAGGCTGGTACCGATTACTTTCCATTGACTATTGCGCGGCTGTATCCAGCGTTTATTCACATCGTCACCATATCCGAACACTTTCATGCGCCGTGTCGGGCAATGAATAGCTTCAGCAGTAAGGTTATTAATCCCCTGATCTGATTGCTGGTTCAGAATATAATGGATAGTATGGTCTGTATTGATTTGAATACTGTTCAGCATTAATTTTGGCTGACCATGATAAGTCTGGCTGATATAAATATCTGCCCATTGCTCATTACCGGCAGGATACGCTGGCATAGGTACAGCCTGCTCTTCCCAAGGCTGATTTTCATCAGGCCCAATATAATGCTCGTTATATAAAGTTTCCCTGCGTGCCAGTGCACAAGCACAAACACCAAGAAGTAATACAGTCAATACGGTTTTGGTAACTTTCATACCATGCTCCGAAACCGGATATACAATCCGGCTTTATTCTGAAATATTGTTTATCATTTGTCATACAACAAAAAGCTGTCTGTAATCTTATGAGAACAGACAGCCGGCTTCAGCCATCAAAGTTTTAAGGCGGCTAGAACCTGAGTTTTTACTGCTTCTACCGGTTGGGTTCCGTCTACACGGATATAGTCCGGTGCATTGGCATCATTCTGTTTACCATAGAAATCAATCAGTACTTCTGTTTGCTCGTGATACACCTGTAAACGTTTTTTAATGGTTTCTTCCTGATCATCATCACGCTGAATCAGTGGTTCACCGGTTTCATCATCAATATTGTTGACTCTTGGCGGATTGTAAACCAGATGATAAGTTCTGCCTGAAGCAAGATGGACACGGCGACCGGACAAACGTTCAATAATGACATCATCGGGTACGGCAATCTCTACTACAGCATCCAGATGCACACCCGCTTTTTCCATTGCTTCAGCCTGAGCCAGTGTACGCGGGAAACCATCAAATAAGAAACCATTAGCACAATCCGGCTGGGCAATACGCTCTTTTACCAGACCTATAATAATATCGTCACGAACCAGCCCGCCCGCATCCATAATTTTTTTGGCTTCAATGCCCAAAGGTGTGCCGGCTTTTACTGCTGCACGCAGCATGTCTCCGGTAGAAATCTGCGGTATGTTAAACGCAGCAGTAATAAACTGTGCCTGTGTGCCTTTTCCGGCACCCGGTGCACCTAATAATAAAACTTTCATTTCAACTCCTGAATATATCTGTGATTTGATTTAATATTATTACTAATATTTATTTTTTTACATCTGTCCAGTTCGTGCGTACACGCTCCAGATCCGCAGCTGTATCCACACCCGCAGCCGGAGCATGCGGTGTGATTTGTACCGCAATATTGTAACCATGCCACAGTACGCGCAGCTGCTCAAGTGATTCAGCCTGTTCTAATGGTGATGGAGTCAAATCTGCATATTGGTGCAAAAATTGTACCCGATAACCATAAATGCCAATATGACGATATACCGGAATATTTGCCGGCATGACTTCAGCGCCGCTGCGCATTAATTCACGCGGCCATGGAATGGCTGCACGGCTAAAATACAAGGCATTATTTTTGTTGTTTAATACAACTTTAACACAATTGGCATCTGTAAAATCTGTGTAATCAGTTAATAGATGTGCTGCTGTGGCCATTGGTGCTGAACTTTGCTGTAATTGTTCAGCTACAGCATTAATCAGCTCAGGTTCAATCAAAGGTTCATCACCTTGGACATTTACAACACAGTCTTCTCCAGCGAGATTCAAAATGCCGGCTGCTTCAGCCAGACGAGTTGTACCGCTCTCATGCTCCGGAGCTGTTAAAATAGCTTCAATTCCATGAACCTGACATGCAGTCTGAATATCTGCATGATCTGTTGCCACAACTACTCTTCCGGCTTTGCTGGCAAGTGCACGCTCAGCTACCCTAACTACCATCGGTTTACCATGTATATCGGCTAAAGCCTTATTGGGTAAACGACTGGAGGATAGTCGTGCCGGAATCAGAACAACAAAATTACTCATGCGTCGCCGTACATTCTTCATCAGTTAAATTACGAGCTTCATTTACCAGCATATAGGGAATATCATCTTTTACCGGATAAGCCAGCCGTGATGCTTTACACCACAGTTCCTGCTGCTGTGCATGCCATTGCAGTTTTCCTTTACACTCGGGGCATACCAGTATATCCAGATATTTTTGATTCATTTTTAATCCTTAGTTTCGCAAAAGTGGCAAGCGAAGTTTATGGTTGTTGATTTAGCAGGTTTCTTGAATGCAGTAATACCAGTTAATAATTTATAAATATCGTCTTTGAATGACTTTACCATATATTAAAATGGCAATATAGAGGCTGCTTAATACAGAACCTGAAATCGTAGTCAGTTTGTATCGTCTTCCAACGATATACTGACAATTTATTGAAATTTTACCAGCAGCCGGAGTCCATGGCATCTTTTTCATTGCAGAAACGTATTTATTTTATTAAGAATGGTGTAAGTCTAATTTTAACTGAATCAATTCAGCTAAATCTGGGCAGATTTGTGCTGAAAGTGGTAAGACCCAAATATTATATTGCAAAGGTTTTTTCAGTTTGACCGCATCTTTTTCTGTAATAAATATTATTTCTGCATCAGGCCAGTCTTCGGGTTGAATGGTTGCGTGATCATTCAGCGCAATGGTTTCTTTCAGATGAATACCCAGTATTTGTAATGCTTGAAAAAAACGTTGCGGTTGTCCGATGGCTGCGATTGCCGCGCATTTTTTTTCTGAAAACTCATGGGCTTTTGCAGTCTTTTGCGGCTGATTTAAACTATAGAAATCGCCATAGTTCAATTGACTGAAACCACACCATTGTGTTTTTATTAAATTTAGTTGCTGTGCCTGCTGAACAGAATTCGCATCACCCTGACTGAATACTACCGCATCTGCTCCCTGTAAGCGCTCAACTGGTTCGCGTAATGGGCCATTAGGCAATATATCCAATTTTTGTCCGATATCTGCGGCCGGAAATACTATAACTTCCATATCCCGGCAAAGTGCATAATGTTGTAAACCATCATCACTTAATAAAAGCTGCAAATCCGGATATGCATTTAACAATGCTCTGCCGGCAGCTTCACGAGTAGAAGCAACTGCAACCGGTGCCTGAGTTTGCTGATACAGCATTAATGGTTCATCTCCGGCGTCTGCCGCGGTAGATTGGGCATTCAGAATAACCGTTTCTTTACTTAAACGCCCATAGCCGCGGCTGATGATACCTACCCTTATCTGCCGCTGCTGTAAAGTCTGTACCAGCGCAGCGACTAAAGGTGTTTTACCAACACCGCCAACATGAATGTTGCCGATTACCACTACCGGACAAGGCAGTTTTTTAGTCGGCAAAATGCCCGATTTGTACAGCCAGCGCCGTAACAAAGCAATACTTTGAAATAATCGTGCAAGCGGCCACAGTAACAATACCAGCGCTATACGCGGATGCTGCCAGTGCTTTTGTATTAAACCGGCTAACCAGCCCATAACTCTGCCTATTAATAACAAAGCTGCACTATACCATGCTGTATATGCAGAACTGAACTATGATAAAAAAACGCCGTATAATATCTACAGAATAAAACCGCTCTGAATATGGTATCCATTATGTCTGATTTCTTTGCTCCGGCTGCTTTAAGTGTATCTGAACTCAATGCTTATGCCCGTCAATTGCTTGAAGACAATCTGATTGATTTATGGGTTGGTGGTGAAGTTTCTAATCTTACCCGTGCAGCCAGCGGTCATTTCTATTTTTCTTTAAAAGATGCCCGTGCACAAGTCAGATGTGTACTGTTTAAAGGTGTGGCACAGCAGCTGAGCCAGCCCTTACAGGAAGGTGATCATATAGAAGTAGCCGGAAAAATCAGTATTTACGAAGCACGGGGTGAATTTCAGATTACCATTAATACAGTGCGTTACAAAGGGTTAGGACAGTTATATGAAGCGTATGAGCGGCTGAAACAGCAGTTAACTGCCGAAGGTTTATTTTCAAAGGAACGCAAACGTCCGCTACCTGTTCATCCTAAAGTGGTCGGTGTAGTGACTAGTCTGGCCGCAGCAGCTTTACGCGATGTTGTGACAACCCTGCGCCGGCGCCATAGCGGTATCCGTGTGATTGTTTACCCGACAGCCGTACAGGGTGCAGGGAGTGAACGTCAGATTGCTGCTGCTATTACCAGTGCCAATCAGCAGGCACTGGCTGATGTACTGATAATTTGCCGTGGAGGCGGCAGCATTGAGGATTTGTGGTCTTATAATGAAGAAATCGTCGTACGAACGGTAGCCGACAGTACAATTCCCACTGTAAGTGGTGTTGGTCATGAAACTGACTTTACCCTGACCGATTTTGCCGCAGATGTTCGCGCCCCAACACCGACAGCAGCTGCCGAACTGGTTAGCCCTGATATGGCGCAATTAAGACATAGTGTTATTCAATGGCAAAAGCGTATACACCAATTACTGGAACAACGTTATTATGATGCTTCACAAAAACTGGACTGGCTTGCTCGTCAGTTAAAGCACCCGCAGCAAAACTGGCAGCAACAGCAGCAGCAACTAAGGGATTTAGCACGTCTGTTACAAATTGGCATGCAGCGTCAGATCAGGCAGCATCGGCAAAATCTGATACAGCAACAACGCAGTTTGGAAAACACACGACCGCAAACTATTCATGCACTACAGGCACTTGAATACCGGAAACAACAATTACATCAGATCTGGCAAAATATTTTTATGCGCGCACAACAACGGCTGCAGCAACAGACATCTGTGTTACAGGCAGTCTCTCCTCTACAGATTCTCGCCAGAGGTTATAGCGTGGTCACTAATCAGCGCGGGCAGGTAATCCGCGATGCCAACAAATTAAAAACTGGCCAGTATCTTAATATTCGCTTTGATTGCGGTGAACGTAGCGTACAGGTTGCTCCGCCGAAAATTCAGTCTGATTTATTTGATAATTAAGATATACTTTTCAACTGTATTTCTATTCTATTGCGTAAATTACTATCACTAAGAATTCGGGAATTAATTCTTTGTTGATTTAAAGTCAAAATTTCTTAATTTAAAAAAGTTATTTATTGAAATATTAGATAAAATTATTTAAATTAGTATATATGTTAAATAAATTTTTGACTGGTAATTAACTTAATAAGAATAGGAATTTAAATGTCACTGTTTGCTCGTTTATTTGGTAAAAAATCTAAAGATACAGATACCACGGTAGGTGAAAATACAAATAATAAACAATCAATAGGATTAAGTGTTGTATTTAAAGGCTCTCTTAATTTTGATAAAGATAAATTATTAGATAAATTAAAATATCTGGATTCTTCAATAACAAATGTCAAATACGAAACCCCTGTCGGAGAGCTTGAACAAGGCGTTTTTGCTTTAATAAGCTGGGGAAAACACGTAGTTAAACTAATCGGATTCAATGCGCCTTTTCCTGCTGATGCATTGGAAACGTGTGTTGAGCCAGCACATTATAGTCAGGATGTCAAAAATCAAGTTCGTAAAAATGATAGTCATGTAATTTTGTACTATACAGGACATGATGAAGTTGTATTAGAACAATATTTAGCTTTATCCCGTCTGGCGGCATGTTTTGAAGAATTTAACGCATTAGCAGTTATTAATGAAGACGCTCATTCCTCATTGCCTATAAAGGTTTTAAATGAGTTCCTTAGTGATGAAGACAGTGCAAAGAGTTTATGCGATTGTTTACCGTTATTTTTCTGCGGATTTGTTAAATATATTTTAGAAGACGTTAAAGGTGTCTGGATGCGCACTTACGGTGCTGATGTATTTGGATTGCCTGATTTTGCTGTATTAGCAAATAACCATGATGAAGGTTCTTACTATTTCGATATGTTTAGTGATATTTTATTGTATCTGCGTCAGAGCGGAGCAACTATGAATCCCGGGGATACAATGGAAATTGGCGACAATAAAATGTTGTCATTACGAGCTCCTCAGGAGGATGAATACTTCCTGAAAGATAAAG
Organism: Snodgrassella sp. W8158; assembly: GCF_016100435.1. Lineage (NCBI taxonomy): Bacteria > Pseudomonadati > Pseudomonadota > Betaproteobacteria > Neisseriales > Neisseriaceae > Snodgrassella > Snodgrassella sp. W8158. The sequence goes on from NZ_JACFSM010000002.1 coordinate 706,848, forward strand.
GTAATGTTTTGGTTGTAGAAATCAGTAAATAGTTAAATAAGCCTATACATCATTATTGAGCAGAAATTGTCTGTTATTAAACAATAAAAATGACTTCTGATATTAAAAATTTGATATCGGAAGTCGTTTTACATTTGGGTAGATTAAAAAATAACTGTTTGTTCAATAAAATATGCAAACACAATCAATATTTATTTTAAATATCAAGATATCAGATAGTTACCTTACTGCTTCTGTTTATTTAATAACATAATGCTTATTGTGCACAGTAATATCAGCTACTCTCCGCTCAGACTGAAAAATATCATAAGCAGGCTTCAATTCGCTCCAGAAAGGCATATAAGCTGACTTTTGAAATTTTTGCATATTTGATGCTGTCATTCTGAATGGAAAAATATGAATGGGTATTCGCTTCTGTCCGCTGTTTATAGCCTGATTAACAACAGCGTAGATTTGTTCTATTCCCTTGTCAGTCATAGCATAGCAACCGATGGACACACAGTTTCCATGAATCATGATAAAGCTTCCTGTGTATCCATTGGCGCGGTCATAGGCATTCGGGTAGCCAATGTTAAAAGCAAGATGATAATTACTATTTGGTTTTAATAGATTTTTCTCAGTTGCGTAAAATCCTTCCGGACTTTTGCCATCACCTTCGGCCTTTTTAGGTCCCAGACCGCCTGAGTATGTACAGATATCCCATGTCCTGTATAGCTGATAATTGTTATTTTTATGCTTATACCATATTTCCAGTATTCCCTCCTGTTTGAATATTCGCAGATAAATTTTGTCACCGCTAACAGGAGGAGAGACTGTTACTGCCGTATTTTTTACATTTATAGTTTTAATTTTCTGATCAACAGGATAATTTCTAAAAAATAATGATACACCTGCAACTATGCCCGCGAATCCGATAACAATCATACAGATAGTCATTAATTTTCCAAATAGTGTCTTTACTGGATTTTTTTTATTAGCAAAAAAGGAATAAATAATAAAACCGATGCTTCCGATACATAACAATATGGGAAGTAATATCATTAATCGTTCGCTAAATAATACAGACATGATTTGTTTCCGTTAAGATCGAGTTACCCAGCAGTTAATCAAAAAACCGAATACAGAATAAACAACTGATTTAGTTATATAATTCTATCCTGTGGATTTCTTCCTGCCCAGTCGCATACAAACTGCCATGCTACTCTTCCTGAGCGGCTGCCACGGCTCTGGCTCCAATTTAATGCTGCACGTCTTGCTGTTTCATCCAGATTCAGGCCAGCTTCTTCCAGCCAGTTCTGTACAGCCTGTAAATATGCATTCTGATCAAATGGGTAAAAGCTTAGCCATAAACCAAAACGATCCGATAAAGATACTTTTTCTTCGACGGCTTCCTGAGGATGAACTTCTCCGCCATTGCCTGTATGAGCCACATTGTCTGCCATATACTCAGGCATTAAATGCCGGCGATTGGATGTAGCATATACCAATACATTGTCACATCGCTGAGATAATCCGCCATCAAGGGTAGTTTTTAATGCTTTGTAAGCATCGTCGCCGTCTTCAAAAGATAAATCATCACAGAACAGAATGTATTTTTCCGGTCTGGCGCTTAGTAAAGAAAGTAAAGCAGGTAATGTTAACAAATCACTTTTATCAACCTCAATCAGACGCAATCCCTGATCTGCATACTGATGCAGTAACGCCTTAACCAATGATGATTTTCCGGTACCACGTGCTCCTGTCATTAATACATTATTTGCCGGTCTGCCAGCAAGAAACTGTTCTGTATTACGTACCAGTTGTCGGCGCTGCTCATCAACAGCTGCCAGACAGTCCAGAGAAAAGGTATGCGGATTTGGTAAACTTTCCAGAATACCCTTGTTACCTAATTTATGCCAGCGGTAAGCAACTGCCGTCCAGTCAGGTTCCTGAGCCAATGGTGGCAAAATGGCATCCAGCCGCTGTAAAACAGTTGCAGCCAGATTGATAAATTCCTTACGTTTCATCTATTTCCCTTTAGTTTCTAGAGCAATGATCTATGAATGTTTTTGCAATATTAATGCAAAAGGTGCATCATTTATCCGGTTAATAAAAGCATATTTCAACACTGCTATCTGCTGTTGCGGTAAGCTTCGCGCCCATGTTTGTATTGTTTCCGCTTCAATTTTTCCCTGTTCATGACCAGGATATAAAACTGCAGCCAATACCCCATTATCAGTAAGAAGGTTTAATCCGTTTTGCATCGCCTTAAGGGTTGTATTGGCTTGAGTTGTACAGTTTTTATCTCCGCCGGGTAAGTATCCAAGGTTAAATATGATGGCACTAACCTTACTCTGAATATACTCACTTAGATGTTCATGTCCGGCTTGAATTAACTGTACCCGCTCACGATAACCGGCTTTTGCCAGTCTGTTACTGGTAGCTTCTAATGCAGTTGCCTGTATATCAAATGCGAATACTTTACCTTGGGCGCCAACGCAAGAGGCCAGAAACAAAGTATCATGTCCGTTACCAGCAGTAGCATCAATGACTGTATCGCCAGCCTTTACTGTCTGCTGAATGTTTTTATGTACAAAATCCAGAATATTGAGAAGCATAAATTAATTTGTGCTGTCTGATGTTTAGTTAGCCGCCATGGCTACATCTAAGATAAATAAGCGTTAAGCATATCAGATTATATATTAACAGAATGAGCAGGCATAGCTTTAACCTAATTAACTCTTTAAACATTGATTTATTAAAGGCAAATTTAGGATTTGATGTTTGTGGTGCAACTTTTTAACTCGGTCTGTGCAATAGTTTTACTATCAATTTAAATTTTTACCATATGTATTATGTAAATTTTTGATAATATAGATTAATATATACCAGTCTTGTCTATCAGCAATCCAAGGCTTTCAGCGATTTGATCATCTATATAATTTTCATAAGCGAGCTTTCCCTCTTTGATAATCAAAATTTTGCGTCTACATCGCCAACCCTCTAAGTATTTCTCAAAACTATCTGTCATTAGACTGCTTGCATACAACAATAATTATGATCTACTTTTTAAAAAATCTTTTAATAAATTGATTATTGATTCATTTTCTTTTATTGATGACATCGCTAATTTTTCATTTTCTATCTCTGTCGATGTATACCCTTTAGGTATTAAAGAGCTTTTTTCTATTTTTGATAGTTCTGCGATCAACAATTCGATAGATTTTTCATTTTTAGATATATAGGCCATTTGAATTGATGTTTTTTTATAATAGAAGGTTACTAACTCATTTTGATAATATTTAATATCATTAAGATTACTTTTGTACAAACGTAAAAAGAAAAAAGCAAATAGTTGAATAAATATTGTTAAAGAGATTTTTGGTAAAAAAATACTAAAACATACGAAATATAATCTAACGGCGCCTCATTACTATATACGTTTTTTCCTATCGTAGAATTCATTACACTATAAAATAAAAATATAAGTGAAAAGCTTGTTAATGTTGTACCCATATACAAATTTATCAATGACGTTTTTTGCAATCTTGAAATTTGTTCTTTAAGTGACTTCTCTATTGTTTTTAATGTATAAGCAACATTATATGAAAAACCATTAATTTTTTTATTTAAATTCTCTATCTCTGATTTGATTTTATCTATTATCTCAAGCGCTAGCCCTTTGTTTTTCATTCCATCAACTATTTTGTTTAAATTATTCTCAAATAATATTGATTCACCATTTTCATTTATTTTAGATAGAAAAACTTCTCTCAAATTTGTTCTTTTATTTTCAAGCATCATCAATAATGAAAACATAAAAGTTATAGCAACAAGAAAAAAAGCAAAATATATAAACATTGGGATATCACTAATTTCCATCCTTATCCTTTCTTAGGGGAGCCCGCAGAATTCGGAAAAAATCGTACGCTAAGGTTTTCCGGGCATCCGTAAGGGCCGAAACTTCCCGTCTTCCAGTCTGCGGCTCTGCCGCCAGACGTAATCGCCGGTTAGGTTGATGTGCTCCCAGCCCAGCGGCGACAGGAATTGCAGCAGCTCGCCGTCCACCGGCTTGCCGGCCTCGACCAACCCCTGGGTGGCGCGTTCCAGGTACACCGTGTTCCACAGCACGATAGCCGCCGTCACCAGGTTGAGGCCGCTGGCCCGGTAGCGCTGCTGCTCGAAGCTCCGATCCCTGATTTCCCCAAGGCGGTTGAAGAACACCGCCCTGGCCAGCGAGTTGCGCGCCTCACCTTTGTTCAGGCCGGCATGCACGCGGCGGCGCAGTTCAACACTTTGCAGCCAGTCCAGGATGAACAGCGTGCGCTCGATCCGGCCCAGCTCGCGCAGGGCCACGGCCAGTCCGTTCTGGCGCGGGTAGCTGCCGAGCTTGCGCAGCATCAGCGAGGCGGTGACGGTGCCCTGCTTGATCGAGCTGGCCAGGCGCAGGATGTCGTCCCAGTGGGCACGCACGTGCTTGATGTTCAGGGTGCCGCCGATCAGCGGGCGCAACGTCGGGTAGGCTTGCACGCCCTGCGGCACGTACAGCTTGGTTTCGCCGAGGTCGCGGATGCGCGGCGCGAAGCGGAAGCCTAGCAGGTGCATCAGGGCAAAGACGTGATCGGTGAAGCCGGCCGTGTCGGTGTAGTGCTCCTCGATCCGCAGGTCGGACTCGTGGTACAGCAGGCCGTCGAGCACATAGGTGGAATCGCGGACGCCGACATTCACCACGCGGGTGCTGAACGGCGCGTACTGGTCGGAGATATGGGTATAGAACAGCCGTCCCGGCTCGCTACCGTACTTCGGGTTGACGTGCCCGGTGCTCTCGCCCCGGCCACCCGCGCGGAAGCGCTGGCCATCGGAGGATGAGGTCGTGCCGTCGCCCCAGTGGGCGGCAAAGGCGTGGCGATACTGGTGGTTGACCAGCTCGGCCAAGGCCGCCGAATAGGTTTCGTCGCGGATGTGCCAGGCTTGCAGCCAGGACAGCTTGGCGTAGGTCAGGCCGGGGCTCGACTCGGCCATCTTGGTCAGCCCGAGGTTGATCGCATCACCGAGGATTGCGGACAGCAGCAACGTCCTGTCTTTGGCCTCGGCCCCGTCCTTCAAGTGGGTGAAGTGGCGGCTGAAGCCCGTCCAGTCGTCCACGTCCATCAGCAGTTCGGTGATCTTGATGCGCGGCAGTAACTGGCTGGTTTGGTCGATCAGCGCCTGCGCCCGATCCGGCACCGCCGCATCCAGCGGGGTGATTTTCAGCCCTGACTCGGTGAGGATGGCATCGGGCAGCTCGTTGTCCTTGGCCAGGCGGGTGACGGTGGCCAACTGCTCGTCCAGCAGCTGCAAACGCTCTTCCAGGTACTGGTCGCTGTTCGGGTTGATCGCCAGGGGCAGGGCCTGCTCGCGCTTGAGTGCGGCGAACTTCTCGGCCGGCAGCAGGTAGTCGTCGAAGTCGCGGAACTGCCGCGAGCCCTTGACCCAGATGTCGCCGGAGCGCAGGGCGTTCTTCAGCTCGGACAGGGCGCAGATTTCGTAGAATTTCCGGTCGAGGCCTTCCGGGGTGATCACCAGCGGCTTCCAGCGCGGCTTGATGAAGGCCGTGGGTGCATCGGCCGGCACCTTGCGCAGGTTGTCGGCGTTCATCTCACGCAGGGTCTGCACGGCTGCCAGCACGCCTTGCGCGGCCGGCGCGGCGCGCAGTTCCAGCACCTCCAGCAAGGCCGGCGTGTAACGGCGCAGGGTGGCGAAGTTCTCGCCGACCAGGTGCAGGTGGTCGAAGCCTTCCGGCCGGGCCAGCAGCTCGGCCTCGCTGACGCTCTCGGTGAACTCGTCCCAGGGAATCACCGCCTCGATGGCGGCATAGGGGTCGCTGCCGCTTTCCTTCGCTTCCAGCAGCGCCTGGCCGATCCTGGAGTACAGGCGCACCTTGTCGTTGATCGCCTTGCCCTGCTTCTGGAACTGCTGCTGATGCTTGTGCTTCGCGCCGCTGAACAGCTTGACCAGGATGCGGTCATGCAGATCGACCAGCTCATCGATCACGGTCGCGGTGCTCTCCAGCACCACGGCGGCCAGGGTCGCGTAGCGGCGCTGCGGCTCGAACTTACCGAGGTCTTTGGGCGTCATCTGCCCACCCTCGCGGGCCAGCTTGAGCAGGCGGTTCTGGTGGATGTGCCGGCCCAGGCCTTCGGGCAAGTCCACCAACTGAAATGTCTTCAGCCGCTCGATGTGTTCCAGCATGTGCCGAGAGTTGGGTTTCAGCGGTGCCTGGCGCAGCCAGGTCAACCAGGTGATGCTGCTGCCGGCCTTGAGCTTCAACAGCTCGTCCAGCTTGGCCCGATGCGAGTCCGTGAGTGGTTCGACCAGGGCGCGGTAGACCCGCCGATTGGCTCGCGCAATGGCTTCCGAGCAGGCCCGGTCAATCACGCTCAGCGCCGGCAGGATGCGTCGTTTCTGCCGTAGGCTCTCCAGGGCCTGACCGGCCAGCAGCAAGCCTTTGTCGGTCTGCTGGGCCAGCTCGGTTAGCTCGCGCACCAGGGCGCGGAAGTCGGACAGGCCGAACGGGGCCAGTTGCAGGTAGGTGCGCAGTTCCTGGGCATGCTCGCGACGGGTCACGTCGCGCTCGCCGTACTTTGCCCAGCTCGCCGGCTCGGCCTGGACTTGCTTCGCCACCCACAGGATGACCGGCTCGGGCAGCTCGCTGTCGGTTCCCAGCGCGTAACCGGGGTAGCGCAGCAGGCAGAGCTGCACGGCGAAGCCGAGGCGGTTGGCGTCGCCGCGTCGCTGGCGGATCAGCGACAGGTCGGAGTCGTTGAAGGTGTAGTAGCGGATCAGGTCATCCTGGCTTTCCGGCAGCGCAAGCAGGGTGTCCCGCTCCGTGGCCGAGAGGATCAAGCGACGCGGCATGTGTCAGTCGTCCGTGCGGAGGTACTGGTAGAGGGTTTCCCGGCTGATGTTGAACTCGCGGGCAAGCTGCGCCTTGGGCTCGCCGGCCGTCGCTCGCTGCCGCAGGGTAGCAGCCTGCTCATCGGACAGGGCTTTCTTGCGGCCCCGGTACGCGCCACGCTGCTTGGCCAAGGCGATGCCCTCACGCTGCCGCTCGCGGATCAGGGCGCGCTCGAACTCAGCGAAGGCCCCCATCACCGACAGCATCAGGTTGGCCATCGGCGAGTCCTCGCCAGTGAACACCAGGCCCTCCTTCAGGAACTCGATGCGCACGCCGCGCTGAGTCAGCTTCTGTACCAAGCGACGCAGGTCATCGAGGTTGCGGGCCAGCCGATCCATGCTGTGCACCACCACTGTATCGCCTTCGCGGACGAAGCTCAGCAGCGCTTCGAGCTGGGGGCGCTGGGTGTCCTTGCCCGATGCCTTGTCGGTGAACACCTTGCTCACCTGGGTTTGTTCCAGCTGGCGTTCCGGGTTCTGGTCAAAGCTGCTGACCCGGACGTAGCCGATGCGGTGCCCCTGCACGATGTCTCCTTGGTTGAAGGCGGCTTAAGTGCACTTTCTGTTCCGTTGTGCCTCAAAGCCCATTTCTGTCAGGCTGAAATCTATAACCTTCGCGGGCATGTGTCAAAAAATGGGAAAGCAGACTCTATTCTGACGAAGCGGCGCGGCCCTGCCTGACATCAAGTTAGGGTATAGCCTAGATTGACATGCGCGATGCAACCCTTAACTTGCTTGCACCTATCGTTTCCATGCTAGCTTTATCGTAACGCTCAAGAAATTGGGCTTAATGCCGAAAACAATAAAATAAAACAGCCAACCCTTGAGGTTCTTATGCGCCAGAATTTACCAGTGACGGGTCGAAACTTAGAACTCCCAAAAGATGCCAATATTCTTTCGACTACCTCCCCTCAAAGCCATATCACGTACGTTAATCCTGACTTCATTAAAATCAGTGGTTTCACTGAGGAAGAACTATTAGGCCAGCCTCACAACATCGTAAGACACCCAGATATGCCGCCTGCTGCATTTGAGCATATGTGGAGTACATTAAAATCTGGCCGCTCATGGATGGGGCTAGTAAAAAATCGCTGTAAAAATGGCGACCACTATTGGGTAAGTGCTTATGTAACGCCAATAGCTAAGAATGGTTCGATTGTTGAATACCAGTCTGTAAGGACCAAGCCTGAACCTGAGCAGGTTTTGGCTGCGGAAAAATTATATGCTCAATTGAGAAGCGGGAAGGCCGCGAGGCCGAAATTGGCTGCTAGCTTTTCCGTGAAAATACTCTTGCTCATATGGGGTAGTATTATATCAAGCGCAATGGCTGCCGGCATGCTTACTGATACATCAATAAGCAGCTTATTGTTAGCCACTTTAATGTCAGGAAGCTTAAGCTCTGTTAGTGTTTTGGCTATTCTCTCTCCTCTTGGAAGACTGGTTGAAAGAGCCAGGAATATTTCCAATAACCCATTAAGTCAATCCCTCTACACTGGGCGCACCGATGAGTTTGGCCAAATAGAGTTTGCTTTACGAATGATGCAAGCTGAAACAGGCGCCATAGTAGGTCGCATAGGTGATGCATCAAATCGGCTTAGCGAACACACCCGAGGCCTACTAAAGGATATTGAGTCAAGCAATGTACTTACAGTTGAGCAGCAGGCAGAGACAGATCAAATAGCAACGGCAGTAAACCAAATGGTGGCAAGCATTCAAGAGGTTGCGAGCAATGCACAGCATGCTGCAGATGCGGCCGGAAGAGCAGACACTGAGACGGCATCTGGCCAGCGTCTGGTAGCCCACACAAGCCAGTCAATCACTGCCCTTGAAGGTGAAATTAGGCAAGCCACTCAGGTTATTCATGAGCTTGAAGGTCAAAGTAACGAGATATCAAAAGTTCTTGACGTTATACGAGGGATCGCCGAGCAAACGAATTTGTTGGCACTCAACGCAGCAATTGAGGCCGCGCGTGCTGGTGAGCAGGGGCGTGGTTTTGCTGTTGTCGCCGATGAGGTTCGCAGTCTTGCTGCTCGCACACAGCAATCGACAACGGATATTCAAAGCATGATCAGCGCTCTACAAGAGCGAGCGCAATCCGCTGTTACAGTCATGGAGCAAAGTAGTCGGCAAGCGCACACGAGTGTAGCTCACGCAGAGGAAGCAGCTACAGCTCTTGATGGAATTGGCCAACGCGTTAACGAAATTACCGACATGAACGCGCAAATAGCGACTGCGGTCGAGCAGCAGGGAGCAGTAAGTGAAGACATAAACCGCAGTATTATCAATATACGCGATGCTGCTGATACCAATGTACAGACCGGGCAGAATAATTTGCAAAGTGCGAAATCTGTCGCTCAGTTAACTAGCGCTCTGAGCGAACTGGCAAAACAGTTTTGGGAAAAACGAGGATAACGCTTTTCAGTATCTCGACAGGGATAACTTACTTTACCATCGGTTATCCCTTTTAGCCGCACAAATTTTAGCCATGGCTTTTCAGGAAGTCAGGGCTATCAGAATGGCCTTAGAAAGCCTAGTCAAAGAGCTGTCACGAGAACACCGTTAGCTTAGCGTACGATTTTTTCCGAATTCTGCGGTTCCCCCTTCTTATAAAATATTAACAATTTTTGATTTTTATGCTGATAGAATTCTATTTACTACATTTATGCTGTGGTCCGTATTGTTCATATTTACCTTGAAACGAAATAAAACAATATATTTTATTTTTAAAAAACACTAATTTTTTAAACATGTATTCATCTTCGGTTAATCGCTCAGCTACTTCTCAGCACCGCAATACTTTCTAATTTTTTTAAATCATTATTGGAAAAATTAATAGATATTTTCTATCTAAATTAAACCCATCAATATTTGGTTCACTTACCCTGTACAAAATCATAATTAGTCAGAGCTTGTTTCTAAAAATAATAATTTTAGATATCTGTAATGCTGATACCAGAATAAAAATTAATACATATTAAGTCTAAGAGTGCCAGACTCTTACCTCACATTCCTAATTCACGCAAAAAGCGAATATCATCAGCCCAGCCGGATTTTACTTTTACCCAAACCTTTAAAAAAACTTTTGTTTCAAACAATTTTTCCATATCCAGTCTGGCTTCAGTAGATATCTTTTTCAGTTTTTCCCCGCCTTTACCAATTAAAATGCCCTTTTGGCTTTCCTTATCTACCAGAACTGCAATATAAATCCGGTAAAGTCCGTCTTCCTCGGTAAACTGTTCTACTTCGACATTCATAGCGTATGGTAATTCTTCACCAAGATAACGAAACAGTTTCTCCCGCACAATTTCCATAGCAAGAAATCTTGCCGATTTGTCTGTCACCATATCTTCAGGATAGAGCGGAATACCTATTGGCAGCATGGGCTTGAGAACATGCACAAGCTGAGCCACGCCCAGTCCGTGCTTTGCACTCACCAGAGCAACCTGAGTGAATTTATATGCCTGCTGTACTTCATCAATAAAGTTCTGCAGTACACTTTGGTCTTTTGCCTTAGCCTTATCGACCTTATTAATTACCAGCACTACCGGAATATGTGCAGGTAATTGTTGCAGTACTTCTCTGTCTGCATCCGAAAAGCGCAATGCTTCAATCACAAATACAATAACATCCACACCGGCAACTGCCTCAGTAACATTCTGATTGAGACGGTCATTAAGTGCATTGCGATGATAAGTCTGAAAACCAGGGGTATCTACAAATATCAGCTGTGCTTCATTATCGGTATAAATACCATTAACTTTATGACGAGTAGTCTGAGCTTTTTTACTGGTGATACTGATTTTCTGACCAATAAGGTGGTTCATTAATGTGGATTTTCCCACATTAGGCCGGCCAACAATTGCAACAAACCCGCAGCGAAAATTTTCTGACTGAGGTGGATAATTGTAACTGGATACTTCAGACATACATTCTTTCTTAAATGATACAAATAACCATAAAATGGTTGATAATAAGCTGAATTATTTCAAAACAAGTAAAATGAATTCAGCTAAATAACACATTGCAAATACCAATTATAAACTACTAAATTACCTGAATATATACAGTTTTATTCGAACGATTTTAGAGAAATGGAGTCATTCTTACTGAACAAATACTTTATGAATACTAAGTAACGAAAGACCTCAGAGTGATTAAACAATATTTTCAAAAAGTTTATTTACAATAAACGGATGAAGTTTACTAACTGGCATCATATATAACCGTCCCCAGAAATTATGATTTTTTACTGAAGCGATCAGATAAAGCATTTTTTTATCCGGCTGCTGGGTATTATCAGTAATACGCAGGCAAAGACAAACATCTAAATGAGAATCTTTAATCTCTAAAGTAAGTTTATCTGCAGTATTTTCAGTAATAGTAAAGAAATGTGCTGAATTTGTTTCACCGGATTGAATCCTCTCCTCATCCAGATAAGTAAATCCCTCTATAGTACGTATGCCTGCAGGTCTAACTATATTATCTCTGATTTTAAATAATATCCTTAGCCATTCAGGCTGACGTGAAGTCATCATTTTATATGCTTCAAAAGCTGTAATATTTTTACCGATTTCTTTTTTCTGGCAATCAAGATAGTCTGGTTTATCCGCAATCAGGCTAACACACTCGGGTAATTCATTCAGTATTTCAGAAATTGACTTTGTTTTTCCCATTATTTCCCCTTTATTGTAAGACAATAACTAATAACAATATGCCACCTTCAATATATTGTAACTTATTTATTTTTTCTAGGTTTAGCTGCCGGAAACTGCTTTTCTAACCAAACAAGAGCTGTTTGTGCGGTTTGTTGTTCTGCTTCACGCCGGCTGTGTCCGGCTGCTTCAGTCTGAAAGCCGATTTCTCCTAAATCACATTGCACTACAAATTGTAAATCATGAACATCACCAATCTGATCTACAATCCGATATTTTGGCAATGGCATATGTCGTGCCTGCAAAGCTTCCTGCAGACGTGTTTTTGCATCTTTTCCACTATTCTGAGGATTAATATTACGGATGCGGTCTGCGTATAAATGTCTTACGACAGTCTCAGCTGTATTAAAATCTGCATCAAAGCTCACTGCGGCAAATAATGCTTCCATAGCATCGGCCAATATAGATGGCCGCCGGAAGCCACCGCTTTTTAACTCACCAGTACCCAGTAATAAAGCATCTCCGATTTTTAGTTCAGTTGCAATCTGAGCCAGTGTTTCCTGATTAACCAGATTCGCCCGCATTCGTGAAAGTTCACCCTCTGTCAGGCGCGGAAATGCATTAAACAGCATTTTAGCTACAGAATAATTTAAAATCGAATCACCAACAAATTCAAAACGTTCATTGTGTAACGCACTGTAACTGCGGTGAGTTAAAGCCTGCAGCAATAAATCAGACTGCTTAAATTGATAGCCAAGCTTTTGTTGTACATATTTCAAAGCATTTTCATGGCGTACATCAGTTTTTCTCATTTAACCGTCTTTGATAATGAATAACCATAATTAAATAAACAAAGCGCAAGAAAAATCTTGCGCCCGGTATCAGATATTACTGAATCTTCGTACCGATTCGTTTCATATCACCCATATTCAGCCATACCAGAAAAGCTTTACCTACAACAAGCTTATCATCTACAAATCCCCAGTAACGGCTATCTTCACTATTGTCGCGATTGTCACCCATCATGAAGTATTTTCCTGCAGGAACGGTACAACTAAACCCACTGCCATCAGTCTCATAGTTACACAATTCCCGATCTGGAAAATCAGTATGTACTGCTTGCAGAATAACTGGGGGTTGCTGAGGCATTTTCAGTATCTGAATCGATTTATTACCAAGCTGCTCAGTTACCTGCTGAGCCTGCATATTGATATTTCCAAACTGAGGAACCTGTTCGGAATAATTATAAATTTTCTGCTCATCAGTATCAGTGATTACTTTACCGTTAATTGACAGGATTTTATCCTTGTATGTAATAACATCACCCGGCAGACCGATTACCCGTTTAATATAATTTATACGTGTATCTCGGGGGTAATTGAATACAATTACATCACCACGCTCTACTTTGTTTACCGGAATAAGTACATTATTCAGAATTGGCAAACGGATACCGTAAGTAAATTTATTCACCAGAATAAAATCACCGGTAATCAGACCTGGACGCATAGAGCTGGATGGAATCTGAAAAGGCTCAGCTAAAAAAGTGCGCAGAATAAATACCACCAGAATAATCGGAAAAAAACCACTCATGTAATCAGTAAAATGATTGTTATCTACATGCCCCGGATTTTTTTTCTTCAGACTACGATGGATAATCCAGGCTATTCCTGTTAACAATACAAAAATCAGCAGAACTGCGGTAAAACTCATTTTGTACGACAATACACCAAACGCACCAACCAGAATCAGCAAATACCCCCATTGTAATGCTCCGCTCCATTCCCCGTTTTCTTCACGCTTTTTCGAGCTTTTCAAAAATAGAACTATCCCCAGCACCAGAAGGATTGCTGCGCCTATAATCATCGTGTTTGACATTTATTAATCTCCAACCTGTAAAATCGCCAGAAAGGCAGATTGTGGAATTTCTACATTACCTACCTGTTTCATACGTTTTTTACCGGCTTTTTGTTTTTCCAATAATTTTTTCTTACGGGTAATATCGCCGCCATAACATTTGGCCAGCACATTTTTGCGCAGAGCTTTTACGTTTTCACGCGCAATAATTTTACCGCCGATTGCCGCCTGAACAGCAATATCAAACATTTGTCTCGGAATCAGCTCACGCATTTTAGCTACCAGCTCTCTGCCGCGATGAACTGAATTACTGCGATGAACAATCAGACTAAGCGCATCAACTTTTTCACTATTAACCAGAATATCCAGTTTAACCAGATCTGCAGCCCTGAATTCGAGAAACTCATAATCAAGCGAAGCATAGCCGCGTGAAGTTGATTTCAGCTTATCAAAGAAATCCATCACGACTTCATTCATTGGCATTTCATAAGTCAGCATTACCTGCCGGCCCATGTATTGCATATTTCTCTGAACACCGCGCTTCTGATTACACAATGTCATTACCGCACCGACATATTCCTGAGGCAATAATATAGTTGCTGTGATAATAGGCTCATAAATTGCTTCAAGTGTACCGATATCAGGTAATTTAGACGGGTTCTCAATCTCTAAGCGTTCACCGCTTTTCATTAATATTTCATATACCACTGTTGGTGCAGTGGTAATCAGATCCATATTAAATTCTCGTTCAAGCCTTTCCTGGACAATTTCCAGATGCAGCAGACCAAGAAAACCACAGCGAAAACCAAATCCCAGTGCCTGTGAAACTTCCGGTTCAAATTTCAGTGCAGCATCATTAAGCTGTAATTTTTCCAGAGCTTCACGTAATGCATCGTAATCGTGACTCTCAACAGGATATAAACCGGCAAACACCTGCGGCTGCACTTCTTTAAAACCGGGTAAAGGTTCGCTGGCCGGCTCCCGCGCCAGGGTAATCGTATCACCTACTTTAGCCGAACCAAGCTCTTTGACACCGGTAATTAAAAAGCCTACATCACCGGCTTTTAATTCCTGCTTCTGCACAGATTTAGGTGTAAATATACCCAATTGTTCTACCTGTGTTTCGGCTCCTGTGGCCATGAAACGAACTTTATCTTTCAGACGTACCGTTCCATCGACCATGCGTATCAGCATTACTACGCCAACGTAATTATCGAACCATGAATCAATGATTAACGCTTTTAAAGGCGCATCATTTTTACCAGTAGGTGCCGGTACTTTTTTTACAATCTCTTCCAGTACATCCTCAATACCGATGCCGCTTTTAGCAGAACAGCGTACAGCATCAATGGCCTCAATTCCGATAATATCTTCTATTTCTTCTATAACCCGCTCAGGCTCTGCTGAAGGTAAATCAATCTTATTTAGAACGGGTAAAACCTCTACCCCCAGGTCAATAGCTGTATAGCAATTGGCTACGGTCTGAGCTTCTACCCCCTGTGATGCATCTACCACCAGTAATGCACCTTCACAGGCAGAAAGAGAACGGGATACCTCATAGGAAAAGTCCACATGCCCCGGGGTGTCAATCAGATTAAGCTGATAAACCTGCCCGTCACGAGCTTTATACTGTAAAGCTGCAGTTTGAGCTTTAATTGTAATACCGCGCTCTTTTTCAATATCCATGGAATCGAGTACCTGTGCACTCATTTCCCGATTTTCAAGACCGCCACAATACTGAATAAAACGATCAGCCAATGTCGACTTCCCATGGTCAATATGGGCGATAATAGAGAAATTGCGTATATTGTTCATGTAAGCCAATAATTCAAATTAATTCAGACAGCAACATTCTGGTAAATCAATACCAGAAAACCAGAAAATAACTGCTTATTTTAGCGGAATGTACTGTAGCGCGCCCAAGAATTTATAATAATTCAGAAAAGCTTTTAATTTTCAAACATTAGAGCTTAAAAGCTTTCATTAAATTTATCACTCCGGGCAAAGTGCTAATAAATTAACAGATTTTTAAATATTCACACCTTAAGCAGATATTTTAATGTTCAAATTAAATTTTAAACTCATAAAATAAATTTTAAGCGGTACAGAAATTATTTATTAGCAAAGCGATACTATATTATCCTGCCATAAATTTTGTCTGACAAACATAGAAAGTCACTGCCAGAAAGACTACAATATCTTTAACTCAGTTGTTTATTTCAATGAAAGTAGTTGTATGCTAAAAATCAGCACACAGTTTGATGGTGGTAATATTGAGATTGTCGATGCCAGTGATCCGGCTAATATCCAGCTCAAATTACCTAAAGACAATGCGGCCGAATTTCGGCAATGGTTTTATTTCCGTGTACAGGGTGTTGCCTATCAGAATATTCGCCTGAACTTCATTAATACAACTGAATCCGCTTACCCGGAAGGTTGGGAAGATTATCAGGCAATGTGCTCTTATGATCGCATCAATTGGTTTCGTGTTCCTACAACTTTCGAAAACGACATATTAACTATTTCTCATACTCCGTTATCCAATAGTGTTTACTATGCCTACTTCGAACCTTATTCATATGAACAGCATCTGAATTTACTAGGTGACAGTCAGAGCAGCGGCTTATGCCAGATAGAAGATTTAGGCAGCACTATTCAGGGACGTGATATTAATCTGCTGACAATTGGCAATCAGGTTGCCAGCGATTTGAAAATCTGGGTGATTGCGCGTCAGCATCCTGGCGAAACGATGGCTGAATGGTTTATTGAAGGTCTGTTAGGCAGATTATTAGATCATCAGGATCCGACAGCACGTGCTTTGCTGGATCAGGCTACATTTTATATTGTTCCGAATATGAACCCTGATGGATCCGTACTCGGTAATCTGCGTACTAATGCTGCTGGAGCAAATCTCAATCGCGAATGGTTGCAGCCCAGCATGCAAAACAGTCCGGAAGTTTATCTGGTACGTGAAAAAATGCATGAAACAGGAGTGGATTTATTTCTGGATATTCATGGTGATGAATCTATACCTTATGTATTTCTTTCAGGTAATGAAGGAATTCCTTCCTTCGATGACAGGCTGCATTCGTTACAGGAAATGTTCAAACAGGCCTTTCTGGTAGCAAGCCCGGATTTTCAGGATAAATATGGTTATGAAAAAGATGAACCGGGTAAAGCCAATCTGAATATTGCTACTGCATACATTGGCGAAACCTTCAAATGTTTAGCTTATACACTTGAAATGCCATTTAAAGACAATAATCAATGGCCGGATGACGATTTTGGCTGGAACGGCCAGCGTTCTCTGCGTTTGGGGGAAGCAATTTTAAGCCCGATTTACTCTATACTGGATAGTTTGCGTTAAATCAGTAATATTGTTTCCAAAGCCTGAGAGATATTTCAGGCTTTTTGTATTTTTGAGTAAAATCAAATGATTAATAATTACATACGCAGCATAATAAAGATGCATTATTTGTAATCAAGTTGTCTTTTATCCATTATCAATATAGGAAACAATCATGAAAAGAAGCATACTTGTATACAGCATCATCGGTATTATTTCTCTGGCAGCCTGTTCAAGGGATGATTCAGAAGCATCTAAAGCAAAGCTAAGCTGCAATAGTGAGCAGCTTCGCAGTCAGATTCAGCAAACCCTACAGACAGGTATCAATAATAATGTTCATCAGTTCGCTCAAAATGACAGCCGTCAGTTTGTAGATGCAGATAAAGTAATCAATGCCAGCCATGAATTATCTGTAGCCGTATCTGATGGCAAGCTGGATAAAGACAATAATGGTAATCCTGTTTGCAGCAGTGAGCTAAAAATTACCGTTCCCACTAATATTTGGCAGCAAATTCAGACAAATGCTCCGTTGTTATTTGGTAAAACCGATTTTATTGCCCATCTGAATCAGCAGTTGCAAGGTAATGAAGTTACTCTGCATGATAATGTTTTTTCTAAACCTATCCAATATGCACCTGTTTCAGACAGAACAAATGCTAATGCGGCATCTGTAACCAATTCTGCCAGCAAATTTGATCAGACTGGTATTCAAACCTTAAGTACTGTTTTAGGTAATGCACTATTACCCTATGGTATCAAGGATACAGTCATGATTGCCGGACATATGTACAATCGTGCAGATGCTATCAAGCTGATCACTAATCCCAATGCCCAGGTTTTACCATTAGATCGCCTCAGCCCGGAAGCTCAAAAGGCTAGTGATATTCTTAACGGCCATTCTTTAGCAACAGAGAGTAATAATCAGGCTGATAACAATCATGTTATCCAAAATGATATAACTGCTGATCAGTTGCAGCAGGCACGGGATAATAACCGCAATGCCAATAGTGTTATTAATGCGAAATGGCATAATCTGAACGATACTGTTCGTAATACCTTGCAGCAGGAAGAACAGAAATGGATAGCCCAGAAAACCAGTCAGTGTCAGGCAAAAGCGGCTAAAGCTGGCTCGCCCGCTCAGGCGGAACTAATACGGCTGGAATGTGATACACTAATGACTAATGAACGTATTAAGTATCTTAACGGTTATAGCCTGCATTAATTCGTCATTATTAGTCTGGACATCAGTATTATTTTTTATATTACTGGTGTCTGATCCTACATATTTAATAAATAAAGTATAAACATGTCGGATCGGAAAATCATTCATATTGATATGGACGCTTTTTATGCGTCAGTAGAGTTGCGCGATTGTCCCGAACTTAAAAGCAAACCTGTTGTGGTTGCATGGGATGGACCAAGATCAGTAATTTGTGCCGCCTCGTATGCGGCTCGCAAATATGGATTACATTCTGCTATGGCTGTATCTACAGCTAAGCGATTATGCCCTCAGGCAATTTATATTACTCCGGATTTCAATAAATACCGTGCAGTATCCCAGCATATTCACAGTATCTTTAGCCGCTATACACATCAAATTGAACCCTTATCTTTGGATGAGGCTTATCTCGATGTCACTAATTATCAGGGTAAACTGCCTTATGCCCGGGATATTGCCAGTGAAATACGCGCATCAATTCTGTCAGAAACCGGTTTGACTGCCTCCGCCGGTATTGCTCCTAACAAATTTCTGGCTAAAATTGCTTCTGACTGGCGCAAGCCAAACGGTCAGTTTGTTATTGCCCCTTCGCAAGTAATGAATTTTTTGCAGAAATTACCATTAGGTAAAATTCCCGGAGTCGGTAAAGTAACAGAACAGAAAATGCATGCCTTAGGCTGGAAAACAGTCGGAGATTTAAGTCAGGTAAGCTTATCTGTTTTAGTGCATCATTTTGGGCGCTGGGGATACCGGCTGTTTGATCTAGCTCAGGGGCGTGATGACCGCGAAGTTACTCCTGAACGTAACCGCCAGCAGATATCTACGGAAATTACACTTATCGAAAATGAAAATCTGATTAAAATCGCCCGCCATCTGCCTGACCTGGCACAGACATTGGTAGAAACGATGCAGCAGAAACAGTTGCAGGGAAATTGTGTAACTTTAAAATTAAAAACTGCTGATTTTCAGATTCATACACGTTCTCAAACTTACTCTTCTCCTTTACCTGATGCTGCAGCTTTGATTGCTGCCGGGCAGGATTTACTCAAGCGGTTACCGGACAATGGCGAACAATTCCGTCTGATTGGTCTGGGTATCAGCCATTTCTATCAGCATGAATATCAGCCTGATTTATGGACTTCTGAAAATGCATTCTGATGATACCTCCCTAAAACAATTTCCGACTACATCGCACTACATTTTTCTGGCTTAAGTTAACAAAATAAAGGATAATGAGGCTGTCAGGCTGCAAGCGGGAGTAAGTAGCCCTTTATCAGAAAAAGTAACATCACAGGAGTTACCATGAGTCACATTAAAGTGCCGACAGAAGGTCATAAAATCATTTCTGGCCAAGCTATTCCGAATGATCCAATCATTCCTTTTATTGAAGGGGATGGTATTGGTGTTGATATTACGCCAGTGATGAAAGACGTTATTGATGCAGCAGTAGCGAAAGCCTATAACGGTTCCAGAAAAATTGTCTGGATGGAAGTTTATGCCGGTGAAAAAGCCACTAAGGTTTATGGTGAAAATGTATGGTTACCGGAAGAAACACTGGAAGCCATTAAAGAATATAAAGTAGCAATTAAAGGACCGATGACTACACCGGTAGGCGGCGGTATTCGCTCACTGAATGTTGCCATTCGTCAGCAACTGGATTTATATCAGTGTGTACGTCCTGTACAGTATTTCAAAGGCGTACCTTCTCCGCTTAAAGATCCTAGTAAAGTTAACATGGTTATTTTCCGTGAGAACACTGAAGATATTTACGCAGGTATTG
Organism: Snodgrassella sp. W8158; assembly: GCF_016100435.1. NCBI lineage: Bacteria > Pseudomonadati > Pseudomonadota > Betaproteobacteria > Neisseriales > Neisseriaceae > Snodgrassella > Snodgrassella sp. W8158. The sequence continues at coordinate 726,617 of NZ_JACFSM010000002.1, forward strand.
AATGGTTTGCAGAAACAGCAGATGCTAAAAAAATTATCAATTTCCTGCAAGGTGAAATGGGTGTTACCAAAATCCGCTTCCCTGAAACATCCAGCATTGGTATCAAACCTGTTTCTAAAGAGGGTTCACAACGTCTGACCCGCGCAGCTATACGTTATGCTATTGATAATGACCGAGACAGTGTTACCATTGTTCATAAAGGTAACATCATGAAATTCACCGAAGGCGGATTCCGTGACTGGTCTTATGAAGTAGCTAAAAATGAATTTGGCGCAACCTTGATTGGTGATGGACCATGGTGCGAATTTAAAAATCCGAAAACCGGTAAAAATATCGTCATTAAAGATTGTATTGCTGATGCATTCCTGCAGCAGATTTTGCTGCGTCCGGCTGAATATGATGTGATTACGACACTTAATCTGAATGGTGACTACATTTCAGATGCTCTGGCTGCTCAGGTTGGTGGTATCGGTATTGCCCCGGGAGCCAATATCTCTGATGAATATGCCGTATTTGAAGCAACACATGGTACTGCACCTAAATATGCCGGTCAGGATAAAGTTAATCCGGGATCTATCATTCTGTCTGCCGAAATGATGTTACGTCATTTAGGCTGGAAAGAAGCAGCAGATTTGGTTATTACCTCAATTGAAAAAGCCATTGCCGACAAAATTGTCACCTATGATTTTGCCCGTATGATGGAAGGTGCAAAAGAAGTCTCCTGCTCAGATTTCGGTAAAGCTCTAATTGAACGTATGTAACTCTTCATATTATGTATTCACAAAACCGAATCCTGAAACGGGATTCGGTTTTTTTATAAAATAAAATTCATAATCCATTCGATATATAAAGACAGTTATCTTTAAAAACATTTATGTTCAGCTATAATAAATATTATCTGAAAAGTTGAAAACAATGATTTTAGGAATTCAAACCGATTCTTGCGGTCGCTGTGTACACTATCATAATGAAAATGATATCGCTGCTCTTCAATGTGCCCAGTGTAAACAATACTATGCCTGCTTTAAATGCCATGATTTGATGTGTGATCATACATTTGTAGCCATGACAACTGAAAATAGCCAACCGGTTATGTGTGGAAATTGCAAAACCCTCTTAACCTATAAACAGTATCAGCAATATCAGTGTCCGTTTTGTCAGGCTTCTTTTAACCCACGCTGTGCATCACATAAAAATATTTATTTTAAATAATATATATTATTAATTATCATCAAGGTCAACAATTAGTCCGTCTTCATCCCATTCGGTTTTACGTACTAGTTCGTTCTTTTCAAATACAGATTCACTTTTTTTGGCACCTGAATCATACCAAGTTAGAACAACTCCGCTAACTTTATTATCTATAATTGCAACATCAGAGATCAGATGTCCGCTGTTATCCCACGTGGTCATTGTTTTTACCACGCCTTGATGAACAGTCATGTCCTGTCTTATCTGCCCGTTAGCGTACCAGCGCTGCCAGCGCCCTTCTGCTTTTCCGTTAACGAAATAAATTTCTCCGCGTTTATGGCCATTTTCATACCAGCTGCGTGTTTTGCCATTCGGTAAACCGTTTTTCCAGCTAATTTCAATCGCAAGCCGGCCATTTGGATACCAGCTATGCCATTGTCCGACTGGTTTACCTTTTTTATAGTTGCCTTGTAGTTTCTTTTTACCATCCGGATACGATAGCTGTAATACGCCTTCTTTCATAGCCGGAATTAACTGTTGTAACTGATCTATGGGCAAAGCATATTCAGCAGCATATTTGTTTTTTTCAGGTTCGGAAAGAATCTGTTCATTAACCTCATCGTTTTTTGATTGGTGAGAATTCTGATGATATTGAACCTTTGGCTGCTTATTCACAACATGCTGGTTTATATCTGTATTGACAGTTTTATGCGCTTGGGACTTTATCTGCCATACAACTGTTATTACAATCAAAAAAAGTATTATGGCGAGTACGAACCAGTAAAAGCGTCTGGCTACATACATAGTTTCTGTCCCTTTTTACTAAGTAGATTCATTATTTTATGCAATAAAAATTATATCTATAGATATTACATTCTTTTTCAAATAAATGATTGATTATATGAATGTATCAATTATTTTTGCCAGTAGGTTTTTACATTAACAAACTCATAAATTCCAAATTCTGACAATTCGCGTCCGAATCCGGAATCTTTTACTCCACCAAAAGGCAGGCGTAAATCACTACTGGTATGTCGGTTAATAAATACACTACCCACATTTAAATGTTCTGCGAATTTCCATGCCTGTGAAGTATTCTGCGTATAAATACTGGCTCCCAGACCAAAAGGATTATCATTAGCCAGCTTTAATGCATGATGATTATCATTGGCTCGCAGAATAATCGCTACTGGTCCGAATACTTCTTCATGATATACACGACAATCCGGATTGACTTTATCCAGAATAGTAGCCGGATAAAACCAGCCTTGTACATTTTTCGGGATTTTACCGCCAAGTAAGCATTGTGCACCCTGGGTTAGTGCATCCTGAACCTGCGCATGAACCAATGTACGTAAATCATTGCGATGCAGTGGTGCCAAAGTTGTGGACGGCAGCCATGGCTCCCCCATTTGCAGTTTCCGGCAGTGTTGCATAAAAGCAGCCAAAAATTCATCAGCAATATCATTATTTATAATCAGACGTTTGGCTGCATTACATGACTGACCTGCATCGCGAAAGCGTGAATAACAAGCATCTGCAGCAGCCTGCTCAATATCCGCATCATTTAATACAATGAACGCATTGCTTCCGCCCAGCTCCATAACACATTTGCGTAAATGGCGGCCGGCCAGTGCTGCCAGATATCGCCCGGTTTGGGTTGAACCGGTAAAAGCCAGTGCCTGCGTTTGAGCGATAGCATATTCAATATCATCATTACTGAGCCAGACAAGTTGTAAAGGTAAATCATCCCCTATCAATTCAAACAGCATCTGGCTGATTTTGCCTACAGAAGGTGCCGGTTTTACCAGACAGGCATTTCCGGCACATAAAGCGGGAATAGCAAAGCGCAAAATCTGCCATACCGGATAATTCCATGGCATTACTGCCAATACTGTTCCTAGAGGCTCAAAACGTACCTGACTCAGGCTTGCCTGCGTGGCAATAGTTTTATGAGCAAGCAGCTCGGGCGCTAAATGTGCATAATAACGAATCAGAGCAATAGATTTACTGATTTCTGCTTCACATTCACGCAAACAGCGCCCTACTTCAATACAAATCTGATAGGCCAGTTCGGCTTGTGCTTGTTCCAGTCGCTGAGCAAACTCTAAAAGATAATGAGTGCGTGTTTGCACATTTTCACAGGCAAAATTACGTTGTTTACTGGATAGCTGCTGATACTGTAAATCGAATTCAGCTCTGGTCAGATTTTCACGGGTAAATAGAACTTCACCTGTAATGGCATGATAACTGGTATACAACTCAAAAATCCTTCAACTGCAAACGGTAAATCCATACGTATTGAATACAAGACAATATATGTCTGCAAAAAATATTGACCTTATAAAACTTATAAGGTCAATAATAATTTTATTATTCGTCAGCCGTATCCAGCTTTTGTACACCCTGCTTCACTTTATAGCGATTTTTTAACCATTGCAGATTAGCAACAGCAAGGTTCTGTGCCAGATTTTCGCTGATAATTTGCTTAGCCTGTGGCAAAACATTACCCATATCCTGAGGTGGTTTAATTGCATTAATTTTAATCAATACTGGATTTTGCTGATCAGTAAGTAAAATATATGCCGGTTTATTGTTTGCAGGTTTGGCTTTAATCCAAAGCTGGAAATCACCCTTAGACATCATCGCTACAGCTTGTTGTGGCGTAAGATCTGTACTTGGTGACCATGGCAGACTGGAAACATCACCTTTATTTAAAGTTTCAAGAGCCTGCTTAGCTGATGCTGTCGCCAGCTTTTTGGCTTCCTCGGCAATGTAGTCCTGTTGTATCTGAGGTTTAATCTCTGCAAAAGATGCCTGATGTTCTTTACGTACATCCAGTGCACGTACCACCCAATATGTTCCGTTACCCAAATCAACTGGTTCAGAATTATATCGTTTTATCAGTACATCATTTCCAAATAAAACATCTTGTAGCGCTTTTGGCATTCCACTGGCATTGGCCATATCGCGTGTTACCCAGCCCTGATCTACCTTGTGAATTTGTAAACCAAGCTTATCATTAATCGGCTGTAATGTTTTTGGGTTATTAAATGCCAGATCACTGACAGTTTCTTTCATTTTCGCAACAACAGCCGCACCCTTACGAATCTGAATCTCTTGAGTTAATCGTGCTTTTACACTTTCCAAAGAAGGTTTCGGAGCTGATGCGGAAGTCGGAATCTGATTATATGCTTCCTGCAGCTCAGCTTCACTGACTGTTTCCTTAGCGCCCAGCTCTGCAGCAGACAATTGTACAAATTCATATTTAACAGCCTGCGGAAGATAATAACGTTTTTTATTCGCTTCGTAATAAGCTTTTAGCTTGCTGTCATCAACAGCTACCTGACTGACAAAATTAGTTGCAGGAAAGGTAATTGTTTGTACCTGACGTGCAGATTGCAACAGATTAATCATTTGTCTGGCCTGTACGTCACTTACCAGATTACCGGCTTTCATAAGATTCAGCATAGTCTGCATAGCGTACTGTTTACGCATACCGTTTATCAGAGCTTCTTCTGTCATTCCTGACTGTTGTAAAAATGCGCGATATTTGGCTTCTACAAATTTTCCGTTTTCCTGAAAACTCGGGTCAGATGCAATCACCTGTTTTATCTGGCTGATAGAAACATTAATATTCATATCATTAGCAGCCTGCTGAATATAAGCCTGATCACGCAGTGTTTCATAAGCAAGCTGTTTACTTACCGAATTACCAGATGCGTTCTGTAAACGCCGCTGAAAATCATTGACATCGTTTATTTTAATTTTTATGTCGCCTACTTTGCTGACATAATCAGAACCGGGAACAGCCAGTGAATAGCCGCCTGCAAATACAAAACTTAGACAAATCGCGCCTAGAATAATCTGAGCCGGGGTTTTATATTTTTCTACAATGTGAAACATGAGATTCAGTTAACTTTATTTAAAACAGACAGAACGATATTGTAACTTTTTTTATTAAGCTAAACCATGTTGATTAAAGAATTAATGCACAAAAGCGACAAACAATAAAAAAGGCGGGAAAATATCCCGCCCAGCTTGATTACAAAATTCAAATCAAAGAGCATCTTTCAGTGCTTTACCTGCACGGAACTTAGGAGTTTTGGCTGCTTTGATTTGCAATGGCTCGCCAGTTTTCGGGTTACGTCCGGCACGTGCAGCACGTTCACCAACATAAAATGTACCGAAACCCACTAAAGTTACAGTATCACCACTTTTCAGTGCTTTAGTAACAGAGCTAATCATACCGTCCAGAGCCTTTGCTGCAGAAGCTTTAGGTAAATCGGCTTCCTGAGCAATAGCTTCAATCAATTCAGACTTATTCACAATAAAGTCCCTTTCTGTTGTTATGTTCATATGATTTTCAGTTTCCGACCATTTCCTTTATGGCAAAAACTGAACAATACATTACGATTACTTTATAACAAGCCCAAATTCTTTATGTCAAGCGCCGACACATCTACATTGAGTTAAATCATGCCAAAAACAATGCCATTCACCATTAGTGTTGGTGAATGGCTGCATACTCAGTGTTTTACGGTTTTTGTTGTTGACTTAGGCGCTGAATTAGCTATTACATTTTCTTCCGGTGCACTTTGCCATGGGCTGGGTGGATAAGCCAGTCCAAGATCAAGTACTTCATCTATCCACTGTACCGGATGAATAGTCAGCTGTTCACAGATGTTAGCCGGAATTTCTTCCAGATCTTTAACATTGTCTTTCGGAATCAGCACATGCTTTATTCCGCCGCGTAAAGCAGCCAGCAGCTTTTCTTTCAGCCCGCCAATTGGCAGAATTTCTCCTCGCAGAGTAATTTCACCAGTCATGGCTACATCCGCACGTGCCGGGATACCGGTGAAAGCAGAAACCAAAGCTAGAGTTATGGCACTACCAGCACTTGGACCATCTTTCGGCGTAGCACCTTCAGGAACATGTACGTGAATATCATTTTTTTCATAAAAATCAGGCTCGATTCCCAGACTTTCAGCCCGTGAACGAACAACACTCCACGCAGCGCTGACAGATTCCTGCATCACATCACCCAGCTTACCGGTACGCAGAATATTGCCTTTACCACGAAATTTGCTGGCTTCAATAGTTAAAAGCTCACCACCCACTTCTGTCCAGGCTAGTCCTGTTACCTGACCAATACGGTTTTCATTTTCCGCTACTCCATAATCAAAGCGGCGGACACCAAGATAGTCATGTAAATTATCTGCATTAATTACAATTGTTTCTGGTTCTGCTTTAGCTTTTTTACCTTTACTGGTATTTTCTGCTGCAACCGCTTGCTTCATTACTACTTTACGGCAAATTTTGGCTATTTCACGATCAAGTGAACGCACACCTGCTTCACGTGTGTAATAACGGATAATATCGCGTACAGCTGATTCCTCAATGCAGATTTCACCGTCGCGTACACCATTTTGCTTGATCTGTTTAGCTACCAGATATTTCATGGCAATATTGATTTTTTCGTCTTCGGTATAACCGGAAAGACGAATAATTTCCATACGGTCAAGTAGCGGAGACGGAATGCTCATACTATTAGAAGTAGCAATAAACATTACATCTGATAAATCAAATTCAACCTCTGCATAATGGTCAGAAAAAGAATGGTTTTGTTCAGGATCAAGCACTTCAAGTAAAGCACTAGCAGGATCACCTCTGAAATCATTACCTAATTTATCAATTTCATCGAGTAAAAATAGTGGGTTTTTAACACCAACCTTGGCCATGTTTTGCAGAATTTTACCGGGCATTGAGCCGATATAGGTTCGCCGGTGGCCGCGGATTTCACTCTCATCATGCACACCACCTAACGCCATACGAACATATTTTCGTCCGGTCGCTTTAGCAATGGATTCTCCCAGTGATGTTTTACCTACACCTGGAGGGCCGACCAGACATAAAATAGGACCCTTAAGCTGATTCATGCGTTTTTGTACTGCAAGATATTCAAGAATGCGTTCTTTAACTTTTTCGAGACCGTAGTGGTCGGCATTCAGAACCATATCGGCTTTGACAATATCTTTGCTTACCTTAGATTTCTTTTTCCACGGTAATTCAAGCAGCGTATCTATATAATTACGAACAACTGTTGATTCAGCTGACATCGGAGGCATCATGCGCAATTTTTTGAATTCAGACAGACATTTTTCTTCTGCCTCTTTGCTCATACCTGCCTGGCGAATTTGCGTTTCAAGATTAGTCAGATCATCATCTTCTTCACCCAACTCTTTCTGAATCGCTTTTACCTGCTCATTCAGATAATATTCGCGCTGCGACTTTTCCATTTGCCGCTTTACTCGCCCGCGAATACGTTTTTCTACCTGAAGGATATCCAGCTCAGACTCAAGCAAATGAAGTAAATGTTCCAGACGGGCAGTCACATTGGTCATAGCAAGGATTTGCTGACGCTGGTCAAGTTTCAGTTGCAAGTGAGCTGCAATAGTATCAGCCAGACGGCTAAGAGTATCGATACCGTTAATTGTAGTAATGACTTCTGCCGGAATTTTTTTATTCAATTTCGCCAGCTGTTCAAACTGGGATAATAAGGTACGACGTAATGCCTCATCATCGTGTTTATCCTCTTCAATGGCATCCGTACATTTTTCTATATGAGCCTCAACATACGGCCCGCTTTCATCAATATACTGTACCTTAGCCCGGTACAGACCTTCCACAAGTACTTTAACCGTACCATCAGGTAATTTAAGCACTTGCAGAATACTGGCTACTGTGCCCATGTCATACATGTCTTCAGCATGTGGCTCATCAGTATCTGCGTTTTTCTGTGCCAGCAAAAATACCGGTTCATCATGCTCCATGGCAGCATCCAGAGCCGCTATGGATTTTTCACGTCCTACAAAAAGGGGCAATACCATATGCGGGTAAACGACAACATCACGCAAAGGCAACATTGCCATCGTGGTTGGCTGTAACGGAGCAGAATCATAAATTTCAGCCATGTAATGCCTCAATCTTTCCTGGAAATATGCAATTAAATTGGATGTTAAAATGGTGCTAAACCAGTTTTTTTCAAGTATTTCAAATATTGAATAATTATTGAAAAATTCTGTATCAAGAAGATTTATTTTAAAAAGTGAAATATTGGCCGGACAAATATACGGCATCTGAATTTAATATGTCCGGCCAGACAAACTAGCGAATTACCGGTTTATAGCGAATGCGTTTGGGTTTTGCACCTTCTTCTCCCAGACGACGTTTTTTATCAGCTTCATACTCCTGATAATTGCCATCAAAAAATACCCATTTTGATTCACCTTCAGCAGCCAGAATATGTGTGGCAATCCGGTCAAGAAACCAGCGATCATGTGAAACGACGAGTACGCTGCCGGCAAATTCCAGTAAGGCCTCTTCAAGTGCACGCAGAGTTTCCACATCCAGATCATTTGATGGTTCATCCAGCAGCAATACATTACCACCGGAAATTAAAGTTTTGGCCAGATGCAGACGTCCGCGCTCACCTCCGGATAGTTTTCCTACAATTTTACTCTGGTCACTGCCTTTAAAGTTGAATCTGCCAAGATAGGCTCGGGCAGGAATTTCAAATTGTCCTACCTGTAAAATATCACGCCCTTCTGCTATTTCATCAAATACGTTTTTATCATCATGCAGACCGTGACGGCTCTGATCAACAATTGATAATTTTACTGTCTGACCAATCTTTACCTCACCCGTATCCGGCTGTTCCTGTCCGGTAATCAGTTTAAATAATGTAGATTTACCGGCTCCGTTTGGTCCGATAATTCCGACAATGGCACCAGGCGGAATTTTAAAACTTAAATCATCAATGAGTAATTTGTCACCAAAACTTTTGCTGACATGCTCAAACTCAATCACCTCATTACCCAGACGCTCAGCTACAGGAATAAATATTTCCTGAGTTTCATTACGTTTCTGATATTCGTAATTACTCATTTCTTCAAAACGCGCCAGACGCGCTTTAGATTTAGCCTGACGACCGCGTGCACTCTGTCTTACCCACTCAAGCTCTTGCTTCATAGCTTTAATTCTTGCGGCCTCGGTCTTAGCTTCGTTCTCCAGTCGGGCTTCTTTTTGTTCCAGCCATGAACTATAGTTACCTTTCCATGGAATACCATGCCCCCGGTCTAATTCCAGAATCCACTCTGCAGCATTATCCAGAAAATAGCGGTCATGCGTAACAGCTACTACTGTACCTGGAAAACGAACCAGAAACTGTTCCAGCCATTCTACTGATTCTGCATCAAGGTGATTAGTCGGTTCATCCAGTAACAGCATATCCGGCTTACTTAATAGTAATTTACATAATGCAACCCTGCGTTTTTCCCCACCGGACAAATTACCAATCCGTGCATTCCATTCTGGTAACCGCAGTGCATCAGCAGCAATTTCCAGCTGATGTTCTAAATTATCTCCGGCCCCTGCCGCGATAATAGCTTCCAGCCGTGCCTGCTCTTCGGCCAGCGCATCAAAATCAGCATCCGGTTCTGCATAAGCAGCATAGACTTCTTCCAGTTTTTTCTGTGCACCGGCTACATCCCCCAAACCGGATTCCACTTCTTCTCTTACTGTTTTATCAGCATCAAGCTGGGGCTCCTGTGGTAAATAGCCGATTTTGATACCACTCATTGGAATGGCTTCACCTTCAAATTCGGTATCCACTCCGGCCATAATTTTTAACACAGTGGATTTCCCAGCACCATTAAGTCCCAACAAACCAATTTTGGCACCGGGAAAGAAAGATAAAGAAATATCCTTGATAATCTGTTTTTGAGGCGGCACGGTTTTACTTACGCGCAGCATTGAGTATACATATTGGCTCATAGTGTATTCATCAGTGTAAATTAGTCAGAATCAGCCTGAAAGGAAGAGCTGATGATTATGATTTTAATTTTAGCATGCATATACCTGCTGTTTCCGAATGCTTTGCGTTAAAATACCACCATTTATTTCTTTGCTATCCTTCATGAATATAATCTCAACTCTGATAGATTTCATTTTACATATTGATCAGCACCTGCAATTTATTGTGACTCAATATGGAATATGGATTTATGTAATTCTGTTTGCTTTGATTTTTTGTGAAACCGGATTGGTAGTTACTCCGTTTCTGCCTGGGGATTCCTTGTTGTTTGCAGCCGGTGGAATCGCTGCTATAGGCGAGATGAATGTGCATTTTATGGTTGTGTTGTTATTGGCTGCCGCTATCATCGGTGATGCTGTAAATTTTTCAATCGGAAAAAAATTTGGTGCCCATCTGTTTGCAAATCCGCATTCGAAAATATTCAAACAAATTTATTTACACAAAACACAGGAATTTTATGCAAAGCATGGCGGCAAGACGATTATCATTGCCCGTTTTGTCCCAATAGTGCGTACATTCGCACCGTTTGTAGCCGGAATGGGACATATGCATTATGGTCATTTTATACGCTATAACTGTATTGGTGCTATCCTCTGGGTTGTGCTGTTTTCTTATGCCGGGTATTTTTTTGGTAATCTGCCATTCATTAAACAGAATCTTTCTCTGGCACTGATTATTATCATTGCTGTTTCTCTATTGCCGGCTGTTATAGAAATACTGCGCCACAGATTTGCAGCTTCAAAGCAAAATTAAATATTCTTTTCTGCTGTTAATAACGATATTACAGGCATGTTATGAGTCAGATACATGTATTACCCGATCATTTAATTAACCAGATAGCTGCCGGAGAAGTGATTGAACGTCCGGCCAATGCACTGAAAGAAATAATTGAAAACAGTCTGGATGCGGGAGCCAGCCATATTGATATTCAGCTGGAAGCCGGTGGTATCAAACGTTTGTCGGTTACTGATGATGGCCAGGGCATAGATAAGACAGATATTCCGCTAGCTTTACATCGCCATGCAACAAGTAAAATCAGTTCTCTGGAAGATCTGGAAAAAGTAGTAAGCATGGGTTTTCGTGGTGAAGGTCTGGCCAGTATTGCCTCAGTCAGCCGCCTGACTCTAACCAGCCGTACAGATATGGATAATCACGCAACTCAAATTTATGCAGAAGACGGCAAACTCAGTGATGTTAAACCAGCTGCACATTCCACTGGAACAACTGTTGATGTAGTTGAACTTTTTTTCAACACACCGGCAAGGCGTCAGTTTCTTAAATCACCTGCAACTGAGTTTGCACATTGTCGTACCATGGTAGAACGTCTGGCACTGGCTCATCCTGAAGTAGCATTCAGTTTACAGCATAATAATAAAAATATACTTTCATTGCCTGCGCAATCCCTGCAAGAGCGCTGCTCAGCCATTATGGGAACAGATTTTACCGCTGCCAGCCTGAGTGTTGACGAAAAACTCAATGAAATGCGTTTACACGGACTCATTGGTAAACCCACTTTTACACATGGCAAAACCAGCCAGCAATATATTTTTGTCAATCAGCGATTTGTACGGGATAAAATTATTCTGCATGCAGTTAAACAGGCATATAACGATGTTTTACATCAGGCTTTAACACCTGCATTTATCCTGTTTCTTACCTTGCCGCCTACCGAAGTTGATGCAAATGTCCATCCAACCAAAACTGAAGTGCGTTTCCGCCAGGGTCAGGCTGTACATCAGCTTGTATTTCATACTTTGAATAAATGTCTGGCTTCTACGAATGCCAGCCATACCACCTCTGTATCCCAGCCGGAAACAGCACTCAAAGATATTATGCAAAAACAGCCGGCTGAAGTTCAACAAGTATTTGGTTCTAATAAAATCAATACTGCAATACAGTCTCCGGCACCATATCAGCGAAGCCATACACCGGTTCAGCGCAATCTGAGTTTAAAAGAATCACAGAGTGCTCTGAATACTTATGCTGAATTATATAAATCAGAACCAGTACTTGAAAACAATACAATCAGTATCCAACAATCAGCAGAAGTTGATAATGAACTGGCCAACCTGGAGCAAGTCCGCGGTATAAATTCTACTTATCAATCAGTACAGGCGAATGAAACGATAGTTCCCCCACTGGGATATGCTATTGCCCAGCTACTTGATATATATATTCTGGCACAAGCAGAAGACGCACTTATTCTGGTCGATATGCATGCTAGTGCCGAACGAGTAAATTATGAAAAAATGAAGCAACAGCGTGATGTAACGGGTAAAGTAAGTAGTCAGACATTGCTGATTCCAATCCGCTTTAATGCCAGCCATGAAGAAATTGCCCTGGCAAATGAATATGCTGCTACTTTACAAGATTATGGTCTGGATATTTCGGTTGAAAATCATCAGCAATTGGTGGTGCATACCGTACCGGCTATGCTGGTAAAAAGCGATATTAAGCTGCTGGTACAGGAAGTTTTGGATGATTTAATGAAAATTGGCAGCAGCGAAGTCATCAGGGAACGGGAAAACCGCATTCTTTCCACTTTAGCCTGTCATGGTTCAGTACGTGCAGGACGTAAATTAACTTTACCGGAGATGAATGCATTACTGCGCGATATGGAAAATACAGAACGTGCTAATCAGTGTAATCATGGTCGCCCTACATGGGTAAAACTTCGCTTACAGGATTTGGATGCTTTATTTTTGAGAGGACAATAAATAATTATCTATACTAAAATTTGATATATGAATTAATAAAAAACCTCTTAATTAGCAAGATTAAGAGGTTTTTATACTAATGGTAGTTAGTGATTAGCGGTAGCCTGAGGTAAAGAAGCAGTTTCAGACGCTGCCGGTAATTCAGCATAATCCGGCTCAGGTTCTGATTCAGTATTCCACATTTTACCATTCAGATAAAGCTTGCCGCCCAATAATTTCAGATGAGTTTTAATAACCCCATTGTCGACCTGTATATAGCCTTTGGTCTGCATGGATTTAACCGCACTATCAATCATCAAGCGGATTGTCTGATCAATATCTTCAAGAGCTTCCGGCCCCCCTGCACTGGCATCTACAGTAAAAAAGGCACGCGCCTGACTGATGGCAAAATTTTCCATTACCGCCTGAGGAATGGCAAAGTCCATCTCTGACTCAGTTTTGTTCAGCATTAACCCAAACTGCTGCATATCAGAGGCAAGCAGGTTTTTAAAACCAAGGCTGCCATGTATATCTATTAAGCCCTGCGGCATTTGCAATTTAAAACTGTTCAGTTTAATAAGCGGGTCATGAGTAAACAGTCCCTGCCCCTCATTACGTACAGCAGATACAATTGCTGCGCGAAGTTGCTCATTATTCAGATTCTGAGTTGATAACTGAGTAATTTTGTTATTGATCGCCACCAGACTGGCTGCATCCAGATGTTCGGCAGATGCATCAATATCCAGCGGACCATAAACATCATTGCCATACTCTAATTTAGCAAAACCAAATTTACCATTACTATTAATCCACTGATCTTTTTCCTGAGTAGAAGTAGCCAGTTTCAGATCCTGAATGTTAATTTTGGCAGGAATACTGCTACCAGCCGGACTAATAAATGCACCTATCTGCAAATTAGTTACCAGATTAACCAGTTGATCTAAACGGATACTGTTATCTGATACATCATTCCAGATAAATGTAATGTTTTTGATACTCAGATCACTATTACCTAAAGCCAGTGATGTTTTACCATGTTCTGTATGGCTGTTCAGCTTTAAATCCTGATAAGACGCATGTCCTTTAGTCGCCAGAATCACATCCAGGCCGGGACTGACAGTATGGCTATCATAACTATTAAAATCTTTAGCATAATCAATTGTTGAATCCAGCCCCTGCCAATTGATTTTAATTCCGGATAACTCTTCATAATTGAATTTCGGAATTACAACATGTATTTGTCCGCTTCCACTTAGATTAATAGTATTTTCAAGCTGTAGTGGCGCGTTCTGACCAAAAAAACGATCAAGAATCTGTTTTGCCTGAGGCGTGAACTGTAGCTCAGTTTCTACATGAGCCCGTACAGGACGAATACTGCCGGCAAATAACCCATGGTGTACATGATTAACCAAGGTAATCGGTTGTTGCAGTACCGTGCGTACATTATCCGGTAACTGTTGCTGTACACCGGCAAAAAAACTAGGTTTAAAGCGAATCTGCATAGTCTCTGTTGAACTAAACCAGCCGCGTTCATAGTTCTGCTTTTCAATCAGCAGAAAAGAATTTTTAGCCAGTAAAGCACGCTGTTCGTCCAGACTTTGCTGGGCTTTAATACCCAGATAATATGGCAAACCCAGTAAAATCAGTAATACAACCGCCACTAAGGCAGCAACAATCGTTACAATACGTTTATTCATGCTTGAAATGTCTTATATATCTACGTTCTGCAAGATTAGCAGGATAACATCAAACAGAGCATTTGTCCGCTGGGTTTGCTGCTGATAACTGCCCTAGTTTCATTCCGTTATCTGCAAATCAGACCCGAAAAATAAAAATATTAATTGTTTGGTAGGGTGTTTACCTGAAGCCGCTGCCGCTGTTGTTCAAATAAACAAATAGTTGCAGCCATAGCCACGTTAAGAGATTCTGTCTGACCGGTCATGGGAATAATTACAAGTCTGGAAGCAGCTTGTAGCATTTTTGCACTCAGCCCGCTTCCTTCATTGCCAAATATCCAGCCGGCAGGTTCGTTCAGATTTAATGTATAAAGACTATGCGACTCAGGACTCAATGCCGTAGCATACAACGGATAGGCATAATCTGTACACCAGGCTGTTAAATCGGAAACAGTCTGTATATTCAAATAGGCATGCGCGCCCATTGCCGCACGCAATACTTTGGGTGACCAGACATCGACACTGTCTTTGCTCAGTACAATATTATGAACACCGGCAGCCAGAGCACTGCGTAAAATGGTGCCAGTATTACCGGGATCCTGTACTCTTTCTAAAAGAATAACATCCTGAATATCTGATGCAGATACAACCTCCGGTAACTTCACTATTGCCACAGGTTCTCTTGAATTAACTAAATCACTGATTTTATCCAGCAGATTGTTCGCAACCAGTACAACCTGATGTGCCGGAATCGCTGCGAGTAAATCAGAAATTTCCGAGTCATGAATACGCTGTTGCGGTAAATATAATGCCTGAATTAAATATCCTGCCTGAATGAATGTTTCAATCAGATGAACACCTTCCAGTACAGCAAGCTGATGCTGACGACGGTAATGAGACTGAGCAATTAATTTGGATAAATGCTTCAGTTCATTATTACTGGCAGATTGTATAATTTTATAACTCATACAATATTCTGGCTTTCTTCTAATTGCTGATTAAGAACCTGACTGATTTGATTAACGGCTGTTAAAGTACGCAGCTGGGTAAATAACTTTCCGGCTTCAGGGTAATTTAATTTAAGCATGCCCAGCCATTGCTTTAGTCTGGATACCGGATAAGCAGAACCCTCGGCAGCTTTATCACAGCAACTATTAAAAAAATCATTAATCCACGGCAGAATTTCTTGCCATGATAGTGCAGATATTACTTGCCCATGATTATAGGCAGCAATTTGGCGTGCCAGATCTGGACATTGAATTGCCCCGCGCCCCAGCATAACATCTTTACAATTACTAACAGCACGGATTTTCTGATAATCAGCCAGTGTAAATACATCACCATTGGCAATAACCGGAATACGAACTACCTGATTAATACGCCCTATCCATTCCCAATGAGCGGGAGGCCGGTATCCTTCGCTTTTTGTACGTGCATGTACTGTTAGCTGCTGTGCACCACCCTGTTCTATGGCCTGTGCACAATCTAGAGCTAGATCTTTATTTTCATAACCCAGACGCATTTTGGCACTCAGCATAATTTTATCTGGCAGGCTTTTGCGTACTTTGGCTACTATTTGTTCAATTTTATCCGGATATTGCAGGAGAACTGCACCACCCTGATGCTGGTTAACAGTAGGAGCCGGGCAACCAAAATTCAAATCAATATGTGTAGCCCCCAGTTCAACCACCTTTTGAGCATTCAGTGCCATATTTTTTGAATCGCTTCCTAATATCTGTACGGCCACAGCAGTACCGGCCTGAGTTTGATTATTATTTGCCAGTTCAGGCATATATTTCAGCCAGATAGAGCGACCATGAATGGTATGAGTTATGCGCACAAATTCGGTAACACAAACATCAAATCCGCCAATGCGTGTTAGCAGATCGCGCATTGGCGCATCTATTAAACCCTGCATAGGCGCCAAAAATAATTTTGGTACAGTACTTTTAGTTTGCAAAATAATACAGCTCACACAAATTACAATTACTTAAATCAAAAAACAACGCAACTCGTTTTATAAACAAGTTGCGTCAACAATTATAAAATAAAATTGCTTTTAAAAGCTTTAATCGCGTAATGTTTCAATCAGATCGATTAATAATTCAACATCTTCTTTTTTCAATACTTCAAAGCCGTCATTTAAACCCAAGTCCTCTAGCAACATTTCACCAGCCGGAGTATCACGCATGGTACTGAATGCATTCTGTAAGTTTTCCAGCATTTCTGCATTACGCGGATGCAATAAAATCAAATGATATAAATCATTGATTTTACTTTCAATTAACAGATTTAAGCGACTACGTGTAATAGCAGTCAATTTATGATAGGCAGAGGACATAAATAAACCAATATTACCCTGATTCTGTATCAGTCCGCGGGCAACAGCTGCAAAAGATTCACTTTTAATCCACGTTAAATCTTTTTCATCTATATCAACGGCTTCCAACAGTCGCAAAGCAATTAGTTTAACATCGTAATTCTCGGTACACAGAATTGACATACCGGGCTTGATATCTGCAAGTGACTTGATCTCACTGTCTGCACTACTGGCAATAATCATCTCATCAAAACAATTGACGGGCTTTACCACCGGCAAATAACCAAGTTCGCGAATAAGCTTGGAAGCATTGAACGGATTAGCATAGATAATATCAACATTATCCTTATCAATTTCCTGCTGTTCTTCTTCAGCATTACTGGCCATAGATAAATGCACCGGTGCATCAATCAGCCGTTGCAGGCGAGTATTAAGAAAATGCCAGCCGGCATAGTATTCAGGAGGAAAGTCTGGGGCAATTAAAAAATTGATTGTCATGAGTCACCCCGCTCTTCTTTCATGAGGCCTTCATATAATGCCTGCATTTCTAATACTTTACTGCGGGAAGGTTTACGTCGTACAGAGGTATAGCCTTCAATAACACCATCGCGGATATTAGGTACTATCGTAGCGTAAACCCAGTAAAAACCACCGTCTTTACGCAGGTTTTTTACATAGCCATGCCATTTCTTTCCTTGCTCTACAGTATCCCACAAATCTTTATAAGCTACTTTGGGCATATCAGGATGGCGTAAAATATAGTGCTCGGCACCCATCAGTTCATCGCGCGACCAGCCACTCATGTGTACAAACACTTCATTTGCATGAGTAATAATTCCCTTCAGATCTGTTCTGGAAGTAATCAGACAGCCATCAGGAAACTCTGTTTCTACATCAGTACAATATACCGTGCGTTTCACACCATCGTAATGTGTCAATTCAAATGTGCGGTGTTCGATTTCTGGCACTTTCATTGGTGAAATCATTATGACTCCATTTTCTTGAATGTGGACAACCAAGCAAATAATGCAAAAATTAATTTGCAATATATATTGCGCCGATTAGCAAAAGAACACAAAGCATTTAATCAGGTTGTGTAAAAAAAGACACTATTTATTGACACGAATCAATCAATATTCAACTTAATGTAAAAAAAAATATACACTGATTAATTAGATATAACATACAGTTGAGACATCTATCACCTCCAAAAAGCTCTATATTTACCGTTTCTTTGAGGACTCAGACTGATATAAACCAGCCCATTTCATAACATTGGCTACTTCAAATTCATTCAGTTCGTAATACTGACCACGTTTCAGCCTATTTGGTAAAGCAATCGGTCCAAAACGTACACGAACCAGACGGCTTACGGTCAGCCCCTGACTTTCAAATAAACGCCTTACCTCTCGGTTGCGACCCTCTTTAATGATGATGTTGTACCATTTATTCGCTCCTTCGCCACCCTGTTCCCACAGATGCTGAGCCTGAGCAATACCATCTTCCAGTTCGACACCATTGAGCAAACTCTGTTTCTGTTCTTCACTCAGTTCACCCAGAACACGAACAGCATATTCGCGTTCTACTTCAAAACTCGGATGAGCAAACCGGTTAACCAGTTCGCCGGAGGTGGTTAATATCAATAATCCGCATGTATTGATATCCAAACGACCAATGGCTACCCAGCGACTGCTGGCTGTCTGAGGCAATCGGTCAAATACACTGACCCTTCCCTGCGGATCATCACGGCTGACAATTTCACCTTCTTGTTTGTAATAAACCATAATGCGCGGCAAACGATCCGGCCATTTGATATTAATAGCAGAACCGCGCACACTGACTTCATCATCCGGCGTGATTTTGTCTCCCAATTGAGCCACTTTACCATTAACACGTACCAGCCCCTGGCTAATCCACTGCTCCATTTCCCGTCTTGAACCGGCACCAGAAGCAGCAAGAGCTTTTTGCAGTCTCACAGGCTCCATTTTTTCTAGACTGATACGCTGGTCTTTCAGCATCCGTGCCCGTTGCTGAATTTCTTGATTAGGCGTACGCTGCACCAGTTTTTTGGCACGCTGTACTTTCGTTTTTGTATTAGCTGTAATTACAGAACTATCCGCTTTACCACCTGTATTATTTTGCTGTCTGAGAGCTGATTTAGTCTTATTGCCGGAGTGCCGCCCGGAAACATGTTTATTGCTTTTACTGGCTACTCCGTCGCGTATCTGACGTTTAGTTAATTTTTTCTTGGCTTGATTCATTCATATACTCCTATCTGTCTTCAGACAGTTCTTCTGCGGTAGACTGATCTACGGCAGGTTCATTTAAATCAGGTAATACAAGCTCACCCAATTCTGTTAATGGTGGTAACTGGCTTAAATCTTCCAGCTGTAAATCACTCAGAAAGCCAGCTGTGGTAGCCCATAAATTTGGCCTTCCCAGGCTATCACGCTGTCCGATAATTTCTATCCAGCCTCGATCCTGTAATGTTTGTAAAACATTACTAGAGACAGCTACACCACGGATAGCCTCAATATCACTTCGTGTTACCGGCTGCTGATAGGCAATGATGGCCAGTGTTTCCAATACAGCCCGGGAATAACGGGGGGTGCGCTGAACATCCAGACTGGCCAAACGGGGATAAGCCGCATGAGTAACCTGAAAGCGCCAGCCCTCGGCACTATGCACCAGATTAAGTGCCCTTTCCTGCCAGCGTATTTGCAGTGCTTCCAGTATGCTGGTTAACTCATCTGATGATAAAGGCGGATCAGAAAGCGCAGACAAAGTTTTTTCACTTAGTGCCTCACTTTGGGTCAGCAATGCAGCTTCAATTAATGCTTCGATAGAAACAGATTGATTCATAGTCATATATTTCTATACTTAAATTGAAATCCGTTTTAAATAATCTATAAAGATTAACCTTTGCGCGCAGCTTTTCTGGCTGCCCGTTCTGCCTTAAGTTGTGCTTCATGTTGCTGACCTTTTTTCAACCAAACTGCCCACTGATTGGGTGTTTCCAATGTAATACGCCCGATTAGTCCGTCACGAAAATCGGTCAGCAGGCGTTCAGCAGCTTTCTGGTAATCAATGCGCCCGCCACTTAATAATGCACCACGCTTTTTACCTACCCATTCTAACCATTGATCATCAAGCCAGTGCGGGCTTTCGCTCAAGTCGGCCTGATAGCGTTGCTGTAGTAACGGCAAATAATGCCGGCGCAGATAATCCAGTAATTCCAGTGCTACCACCTCTTCATCCAGGGCATTACGACCCACGGCACCACTGGCAGCTAAATTATAACCGGCCTCCTCAACTATAATTTTCGGCCATAACATTCCGGGCGTGTCGTATAACCAGAAATCATCAGCCAGTATCAGTCGCTGTTCAGCCTTAGTAATACCCGGCTCATTACCGGTTTTGGCACTGCGTTTACCCAGCATGCCATTAATCAGGGTAGATTTACCTACATTGGGAATACCGCAAATAAGCACTCTCAGCGGTCTATCCAAACCGTGGCGGTTAGGAACCAGTGCGCGGCTGGCCGCAATAATTCTGTTAGCAGCCTGCTTTTCTGATGCATCCAGTGCCAAGACATTAGTATTAGGCTGGGAACGGTAATCAGCCAGCCACAACTCTGTGCGCTCGGGATCAGCTAAGTCCTGCTTGTTCAGAATTTTTAATTTTGGTTTATTTCCGGACAGTTTTGCCAGCAAAGGATTGGCACTGGAAGCAGGCAGGCGGGCATCCAGTACTTCAATTACCATATCCACGCTCTTTATCCGTTCGGCAATGACTTTTTTGGCTTTGTTCATATGCCCGGGGTACCACTGAATAGCCATAAACTGTCCTTGTCTGAAATCAAAAATATCAAAACTGAAAACATTCAGGCAGCCTGACATCAGGCTGCCTGAATAACGCATAATGCGTATTATACCGTTTTTTCAGAATAATTACTTAATTCTAACTGTCTGTGCCGAATCAATACTGAATATGCATTTAACCTGTTTGCCAGTGCTTCTACAATATAGACAGAACGATGCTGACCACCAGTACAGCCGATGCCAATATTAACATAACTGCGACTTTCTTTTTCCATTTGCGGTAACCAGCGCAATAGAAAACCGGATAAATCATCTATCATTTCTGCCATAACTGGCTGTCCGGAAAAAAATGTCTTTACAGGTTCATCCAGACCACTATACGGACGTAAGTGGAAATCGTAATAGGGATTAGGTAAAAAACGCACATCAAAAACGAAATCAAGACCGGCAGGTACACCAAATTTATAACCAAAAGACTCCAGAACAACACGCATTGGCGCTACCGGCAAGTGCAACCATTGCTGAATCTGACGGCGCAATTGCGGTACATTCAGTAATGAAGTATCTATTACATAAGCGTGGCTTTGCAAAGTGGACATGTATTGCTGTTCAGCAGAAACACTCTCACTTAATGTTTTATGTTCCCGTGCCAATGGATGGCTGCGGCGTGTTTCTGAAAACCGGCGCAGTAAAACGGCTACAGAAGAAGTTAAAAACAGCAAATCTACCTGATGTCCCAGAGTACGTAACTGTGTGACCAGTTCCAATAGATCTGCAGGGTTGAAGCGTGAACGGATATCTACGCTTACGCCAAGTTGCGCTACATGACTGGCTGCATAGTGTTCAATCAGACCGGGCAACAGCTTTACCGGTAAATTATCAACACAGATAAAGCCGACATCTTCCAGTAAACGTAAAGCAATGGATTTTCCGGAACCGGATAATCCGCTAATCAATACTATCCTCATGATTCACCGCATCCTCTTTCAGCATTGAATTATGACGATCCAGAAATTGCTTGGTACTGTCCTGACCACGCATTTGTAAAATAAAGTTACTGACAGCAGCTTCTACCAATACAGCCAGATTTCGACCCACTGCTACCGGCAGAGTAACACTACGAATAGATACGTTGAGAATACTTTCAGTTTCACTTTTTATACTCAGACGGTCAATCCTTTGCATATGGGTATCATCGGCCAGTACCAGATTGATTATCAACTGTAACTGCTTTTTGGGTCGTACAGCAGTTTCACCGAAAATTGCCCGTATATTCAAAACACCAAGACCGCGCACCTCAAGAAAATCTTTCAGCATAGCCGGACAGCGGCCTTCAAGTGTTTCCGGCCCGATACGGTATAACTCCACCGCATCATCTGCCACCAAGCCATGTCCGCGTGATATTAGTTCCAGTGCCAGTTCGCTTTTACCCAGACCTGACTGACCGGTTATCAGCACACCAACTTCAAATACATCCAGAAATACGCCGTATTTAACTGTAGAAGCTGCCAGCACCCTCTGCAGATAAATTCGCAAAACATCCATCAGAAAAGGGCTTTCTGTTTTGGATGTCAGCAAAGGTACATTATGCGTATGACAATAATCACGCAGCATATAGGGCACAGGTAAATCATTTGCGACTATAATCAGTGACATAGTCAAATCGAACAATTCATTAAGCGTGGTTTTGATTTCACCGGCTTCAATTTTATTCAGATACTCGACTTCTGCAATTCCGATTACCTGCACCTGATTGGGATGAATAAAATTCAGATGTCCTACCAGTGCCAGTACCGGCTTATCGGCATCAATACTGATACGGTTATCCGCACCGGCTGTGCCGGCAGACCATGCAAGTTTCAGTTTTGTCTGATTGTCATGATATAAGCGCCGTACCGAAATACTGGGCATAGTAATGTTTCCTTATACCTGTTCTGCTATCAGTATTTCACGCACACTTTCGGCACTGGAAGCAGACAATAATGCATTGCGTACAGATTTTTGTGAAAATTTTCCGGCCAGTTCCGATAAAACATTCAAATGCTTGCTTGATGCATTTTCCGGTACCAATAGTATAAATACCAGACTGACGGGTTGTTCATCCGGAGCATCAAATGCGATGGGTGTTTGCAGGCGGAAAAACGCACCTACCGTATCTTTTACTGCACCGGTACGCCCGTGCGGAATGGCCACCCCCTTACCTAGTGCGGTTGAGCCCAGCTTTTCGCGTGCAAACAAACAATTAAAAACATCTTCCTGCGACAAACCTGCCTCTTCGGATAATAATTGACCGGCTTCTTCAAACAGACGTTTCTTACTACTTACATTTAAATCAAGAACCACATGTGAAACCGGTAAAATATCCCCAATTAAACTCATGCTCATATTCAATTCCTATCAAACTGCACTGTACAGCCGGCTAATCCGGAAAGGGGACTAATTTACTTTGCTGAATCAGATACAATTTATTTCAATACAATCAAATTACAAAAATTATCTCTTATTTCTACCCGATAATGTTTTCATTGCTCATGATTTGCCTATCCAGTAATGCAGAAGCAATCCAATAAACAGGATAAGACCAATCCGGTTATTACGAACAAACATGGTAAAGCATATTTTGCGGTCTCTTGTACGAATATTGAGCCATTGACAATACTGCAAAACAGATACAATTACCAGTGCCAGCCAGTACCAGATAGTGGCGTGAATCTGCCAGCCAGCCAGAATCATCAGCAGATCAAACCCTGCATGACACAACATAACAGCAGTAATATCGTGATTACCAAAAGTAATTGCAGATGTATGAATGCCGATTTTTAAATCATCTTCCTTGTCTGCCATGGCATATATAGTGTCATAAGCTAAAGTCCACAATGTATTGGCAGCCAGTAAAATCCACGCAATCATCGGCACATGATTAGTTATCGCTGCAAACGCCATAGGTATCCCAAACGAAAATGCCAGACCAAGATATAATTGCGGTAAAGGAAAAAAACGTTTAGTAAACGGATATGTCATGGCTAGAAATAGTGCGGGAATACTCATCAGCCAGGTAAGCCGATTCATAGGCAGTAAACAGAATGCAGACAAAATACACAATAATAATGTCAGTATGAGCGCTTCTTTTTTACTTACCTTTTTTAAAGCAAAAGGTCGTTGACAGGTACGATCAACCGCACCGTCAAAATCGCGGTCTGCATAATCATTAATCACGCAGCCGGCACTGCGCATTAAAAAAGTGCCGATTGTAAACAGCAGCACGATTAACCAGTCCGGATATCCGTCTGCAGCAATCCATAAAGCCCACCAGGTTGGCCATAACAGCAATAACGTACCAATCGACCGGTCTATTCGCATTAACTGTATATAGACTTGAAAGCGCTCAGCCAACTGCCCGTTTTTTTTATCTTGCAGTTTCCTTTCTACAAAAAATCGATTCACACCTGTCTTTCAATGTTAATGCATGATTAAAAAATACAAAGATAGCCTCTGCCACATTGCCAGAACACTACTGATGCTACTACTATCAGAAAGAAGTCGGCAAACCAAATAATTGTAGCATAAGCATAACAGCTAACTGCACTCTGAAACCATAATCCAAAGGAGTAAGATATGGATTTAATTTTATGGCGTCATGCCGAGGCTGAAGACAGCCGCAATGATATGGCACGAAGATTAACAATTAAAGGTCAGCAGCAGGCAAAGTCCAGTGCTCAATGGTTGCATCAGCATTTACCGGATAACTTTCAAGTTTTCTGCTCAGAAGCAGTAAGAGCACAGCAAACTGCAGAATTTCTTAAACAGCCTTTGACTATTAATAAATTACTGAATCCTGACAGCCATCCGCTTAATCTCGCTACTTTTCTGCAACAGCAGAACGCTGCTTCTTCTGCACAGATATGGGTAGGTCATCAACCCTGGATAGGTCAGTTCTGCGCTTATTTGCTCAACGGCATCTGGTTACCGCAGCAATTCTGGTCAGTGAAAAAATCAGCTTTTTGGTGGTTTGATGTCCGTTTTTATCAACAGCGCCATCAGGCACGGTTAAAAGTCGTTCTTTCACCCGCTGCTTTAAAATAAACCATACAGATATAATCTGCAAATGAAAGCATATAGCGATGAGTTGGTTACATAAAAATGTCAATATCGGACATAATCAGTTCAATGAGAAAAGCTTTTTCACAAAGCTTAGTAAAAATGCCTTAATTCTGGGTAAACCCGTAATGGTGCAGCTATACACCTTATATCTGCTTTTTAAATCAGCAGAAACACCGCTACGCAGTAAAATGCTGATATTGGGTGCCCTGCTCTATTTTCTCAGTCCTATAGATCTGATTCCCGATTTACTCGGACCAATAGGATTTACTGATGATATTGCGGTTATTACCATGGTATACAGACAGCTGCAAAAAGCCATCACACCGGCACTAAAAGCTCAGGCTGAAACAGCTATTTCCCGATTCTTTCACCGTTAAACCATACCTTCCTGCTAAGCTATTCAATATTATTTTGATATAGCCGTATCAGTTTATCCATAAAAATAAAAAGCTGCTGGTTCATAACAGAATAATCAAAAGATCTGATTTCCTCTGCTGACTGAATAAAAGGATAATCAGCTGCTTTCTCCAATTCAGATACAGAAGCTGCAATTAATTTATCAATAGCTTTTGCATTCAGCTCCAGATGACACTGAAAACCGTATACCAACGGTGCATAACGGATAATCTGACGCGGACAACCTTTACTATAGGCAAGCACTTGTGCCTGTTCGGTCAGACCCGGCATATCACCATGCCAATGTGCCACTAGCATTTCTTTATCAAAATGAGAGATAAGTTCATCCGCCATACCTGCATGAGTTAGATAAATTGGAAAATAACCAATTTCTTTATTAGGACTGTGTTCATACATTCCGTTTAAAGCCTGCCCGATTAATTGGACACCTAAACAAATACCAAGCACAGCCTTACCATTATTAATGGCACTGAGAATCAGACTTTGCTCTGCATTAGTATCAAAATAAGGGCATTCCTCAATTGTCGTAACTGGTGATTGCGGCCCCCCCATAATAATCAGCATATCGAAACCAGCTGCAGATTCGGGTAATTTGTCGCCAAGATAAACGCGTGAATGCGAAATCTGATAATCTCTACTGATTGCCCATTCTTCACAAGCTGCAGCTTCTTCATAATCCTGATGAATAATAAAATGTACCCGCAATTTTATTCTCCTCCATATACAATAAAATCAGAATGAACCAGTTAAACTATACGGTTTTTTCCGGTAGATATCCAATTATAAAAGGATCTCCATTTATCAGATTTTTGATTTACGATATAGCCAAAGCAAATATAATAGCGCCGCACAAACAGTGCGGCGCTAATTTAAGCTAGGGTAAAATTAATTACTTGCTGGCTTTAAATTCTTCATGATATTCACAAGCCAGTTTATGCAGAGATGCACCAATAGCTTTGTACTGATATTCATTCAGATTGGCTAATGAAACACGACCGGATGGGTGACGTACGGCAAAACCTTTACCCGGTAACAATACTACGCCGGATTCATCCGCAATTCTGAACAGCAGTTCATTCGGATTTTTGGTTTTAACAACCCATTCAGCAAACTCATCACCATACAGCTGACGTGCAGTATCTTCCATATCAACCAGAGTGTAGTAATCCACACTGTTTTCATTAAACTCATGTTTAATACCCAGCTGTTTGTACATGGCAGCACTGCGGTTGCGAATCAGAGCCATCAGAGCATCTTTATACTGTTTCTTGGTATCCATCATTTCGGCCAGAGAGAACAGTACCATCTGCACCTGCTGTGGTGTAGACAAACCGGCTGTGTGGTTCAGAGCAACAGCACGGCTGTCAGCAACCATACGGTCGATCAGTTTCAGTTTTTCCGGTTCCGGAGTAATAGACAGATAACGTTTGTGCAATACCTGACGTTCTTCTTCAGGCAGCTCAGCAATTTTCTTGTCCAGTACATTTTCTTTGGCCATGGCAATGACACCCAAGCGCCAGCCGGTAGCACCGAAGTATTTAGAGAAAGAGTACACTAAAATAGTGTTGTACGGGCACAGAGTAAACAGAGATTCAAAGTTCTCAGCAAATGTACCGTATACGTCATCAGTCAGAATAATCAGATCAGGACGTTTTTTCACGATGTCAGCAATAATCTGCAGACTGCGGTCGTCCATTTTCACTGAAGGCGGATTGGATGGGTTAACCAGATAGAATGCCTTGATTGAGGGATCTTCCAGTTTGCGCAATTCGCTTTCAGGATACTGCCAGTCCAGTTTCGGATCAGCATTGATCAGAACTTCTTCCAATTCATAATCGTTCAGTTCAGGAATTTCCAGATATGGTGTGAAAATTGGTGCGCCCAGAGCAATTTTATCGCCATGACGAATCAGACCATTCTGTTTCAGAGAACTGAAAATGTATGCCATAGCAGCAGTACCACCTTCAGTTGCAAACAGATCGATATCGTCATTAGACATCGTTTTAGCACCCATTTCTTCCAGAATATAGGTTTTAACGATTTCTTCAGACAAGCGCAGCATACGGTCAGGTACAGGATAATTGCAACCCAGAATACCTTCAGTCATTTCCAACAGGAACTGATGCTGATTGTAGCCAAGCTGGTCACGTACATAGGACATGGCTTTGCTCAGAAAATCAACGCCTGGTTTGTGGCGGTTACGACGGATAAAGTCGTCAAAACGTGCCATCAGATCATCTTTAAACGGCATGCCGCCGATATTCTGATCCAGGAAAGAGAAAGAAATTTCAGACTCTTCTGCAGCAAACAAACCTAATTCAAAAAAGGCATTGCGTGGTAAAGTAGCTAAAAAGTTAGGATTACCACGACCGGCGTTCAGCATCATCCGATCGTTGCGGCTCTGTGCCAGATCAATCAAGTGATTTTTCAACTCAAACGGGCTTAAATTAGCATATTTTTCAAAATCATGTTTTGAAGTCATAATAGTTTCCTCAAGAAGTTAAAGCACATATCAAACAAGAGCCACAATCAACGGACCTAACAATGTCAGGAACACATTGGCTAATGCATATGTAACAGCAAATGGAGTAGTCGGAATTGCATTGCCTGCTTTATCCAGAACTTCACCAAATGCAGGATTGGCACTGCGTGAACCGGCCAAGGCACCTGCAAATACAGCTGCATTGTCATAACGGAGCACATAGCGACCAAAGAAAATAGCCAGAATCATCGGAACCAGAGTAACCACCACACCAATCAGGAACAGAGTCAGACCATGTTCTCTAATAGTGGTAATTGCCTGTAAACCTGATTGCAGACCCACAACAGATACAAAGCCGGCCAGACCAAAGTCCTTCATGAACTGAGAAGCCGCAGCAGGCATATTGCCGAATGTCTGTTTACGGGCACGCAGCCAGCCAAAGAAAAGACCGGATAACAATGCACCACCACCGGCACCAAGCGTAATCGGAATATTGCCGATACGAATTACTACCCAGCCGATAATCAGACCAAGTACTACGCCCAGACCGTGATAAGCCCAGTCGGTTTTACTATTAACCGTAATAGGTGCACCGATAATATGTACAACACGGTTAATATCACTGGTAGAACCGTAAATGGTCATTACATCGCCCAGTTTGAACTCTGTATCAGGTGTCAGATCTATTTTTTCACCATTGCGATGTAGTTCAATCAGGTAGATACCATGCTGAATTTCAAAGTCTTTATCGCTCATATGAACTTTGGAACGAATTTCAGCCATGGTTTTATTCGCATACTCAGGGTTGCGAAAAACCACATTTTTAGTATCAACAATGACTTCCAGACCCGGCTCGGCATCCAGTTCACGGCCGAATAAAGTGCTGACAGAAGTCACAGCTTCACGACGACCAACAATCAGGATGATGTCTTCCCGTTTCAGAATCGTAGACGGAGTGCAGTCAATCAGATTACCGTGACGTTTAATGCGTTCGATAGTTATACCCAGATTTTCTAATTCAATATCTTTGATAGATTTCTGAATATCATGTTCAACCACATAGATACGTCCCACCATCTGCGTAATTGCCATCCCCTGATTACCTTCCAGTGCCATAGCACCTTTCAGTTGTTCAGCTTCAGCAGCTACCGCATCATCGCGAATATCCCGACCCATGATTTTCGGTAACACATTCATACAAATTATGATTGCGCCCAAAGAACCAAAGATATATGTCACCGCATAACCAATAGCTACATTAGCCTGTAACTGTTGTAACTGATCGGCAGGCAGACCCATATGTGTCAGAGCATCAGCAGCCGTACCCAGAATTGCTGACTGGGTTAAACCACCGGCAGCCAGACCAGCGGCCAGACCTTTATCTAGATGGAACAGGCGTGCCATAATCATTAC
Source organism: Snodgrassella sp. W8158 (assembly GCF_016100435.1). Taxonomy (NCBI): domain Bacteria; kingdom Pseudomonadati; phylum Pseudomonadota; class Betaproteobacteria; order Neisseriales; family Neisseriaceae; genus Snodgrassella; species Snodgrassella sp. W8158. The sequence continues at coordinate 755,609 of NZ_JACFSM010000002.1, forward strand.
CGTAATAAAGCCGGTAATGGCGATAAACAATGCCAGAAAAATTTCACGCAGAGTTTTTACACCAAGTGAACGGAAAAACTGAGGACCGCTTTCATAACCCACAGCGTAAATAAATAAAGTAAACAGCAATGCCTTAAGACCAGAATCAATGTGAACATTGAGCAGGCTCAAAACCACTGCCACCAGCAGGGAACCGGCAACCCCGCCGAGCTGGAACTTACCGAAGCGTATATTGCCCAGCAAATAACCCAGACTTAACGACAGAAACATCAGAATAACCGGTGATTCCTGAATATTAGTCAATACCCAATTCAACATATGTCTACCTTCTCCTGAAAGAACGTAGGCTAGTGTGCGCTCGTGCGCTTTTAATTTTTGTCTAAATATTCATATGTACGAAAATTAATGATAATTTTGGTATTTTGTTAACAACATTGGCATTTAATTAATCCAATTAATCGCGTTTAATTACTATGTAAGAATAATTTCACATTCATGCACCAATACTGTTTTTTGCTTTTTTCAACTGATTTTAAAGAGAAAAGTTAAGATTTTGTTCAGAATTTTTTATTAATATATTAATATAATTTAGAACTATAATATCTATATTGAATAAAATTTATTAAATAATCTGTTATTCTTATATCTTAATAGCCAATAAAATAATTTATTTCTAATTGAATATATTTAATCAAAATGCATATTTAATTATTAAACTATATAAACTATTTTTCAATACGATTGATAATCTCTAACATATTGAAATGATAATAAGAATCCTGTTTAACAACTACGCTGAACAGTCAGATTTCTGTTGCCATTTCACAACAAATCATCTATTTTTTCTAAAAAAAATGATATTAAAATTAACACAAATTGCTAATTAAAATATCCATTCCAAATTATAACTAATTAAAACCATTTAACTACATAAAGTTTACATAATTATTTTTTGATTTCTCAAATTTGAATTTTGGCAGATGGTTTTATTGATAAGGGTTTACTTCATTGACATCTATACCAATAACTCTTTAATACTTAAAATAAATCAATTCAGACAAGAATTTTAGCCTGACATATACACGCTATATCTGATAAGAGCCTGAGTATTTCCAGAAATGAATATAAAAAAAGCCTGAATAATTTTCTTTCAGGCTCTTTTCAAACAATCAAACAGATAAAAGTATCTGCTTCACTATACAATAAAATTTTTCAGCGAAATAAAGGTAATGATTCAGTATTGATAAAATTAACCACATTACTCAAATTATTTTGAGGATTATCTTCTGCATTCGGTTGATCTGTAGCATCTGCTGAATCATCACCATCATCAGATTCTTCATCATATAAACTAAATGCCTTTGTATCAGTATCGGATGAATCTACACCAATATCTTTAATCAGCCGATGATATTCGGCAGACTGGGCTAATAGCTCTTTCGCAGCTTTACGCAAATTATTCACTTCACTGCGTGCCAGATAAAACGTTGTTGGTATATGAATTACTTTATCCCTTAAAGGGGAAGAAGGTAAATCCAGTAAATTCACACTTATATAGTATACCCGCGGTGTACCCTCACTGCGATTTTCATTCCACCAGTCTACATATTTCTGAAATTGATGCTGAGTATCTTCTGAATACTTCTCAATCGGAATACTGGTTAAAGCTCTCACGACTTCAGTAGTTCCGGGAACACTGGCGCTACTGTCAATTTCATTTTTGCGCTGTGTCTGGGCGTTGACATTAATAATGATAATTTTATGAATATTCGCTGATTCCAGCTGGTCATACAAAGTTTCATTACTATATAACTCAGTTGTGTCCAGCAAACTGCGTAATCCGAGATTATCCGTTAATCCACCATCCAGTAAATGAATATAAGGTCTTTTCTGACTATCCTGATATTGCTTGAGATTATTACGATAAGCTGTGCGTGTCTGAGCACGGAAAGCTGTCGTGCCGGTAGCATCAGCATTATTACTATCAACCAGATTATCTGGTAACTGATAATGGCAATTACCGCCATTGTTATTCAGAGTTACCGGTGCAAAAACCAGTGGCACAGCACTGGATGCCGCTACGGCACGGGAAATGGGTAATTTAGTTAAATCAATGCAGAGTAAATCAAAATACTCCTGCGTAAAATCCAGCCGGCTGCCCAAACTCATATCAGTAGCACTAATTACCACAAACGGCCCCTTACGTTTATTATTTAAATCCGCATAAGTAGCGCCATGATATAAATGTAAATCCAGCTGTTCCTGTAACAAATCACCGCGACCAAACTCCGGTGAAGCCAGCCGCGACCAGTTAGCCATCGAAAAAACCTGACCAACTAACATTTTCTGCAAATTTAAATTGAGAAAATTTTGCTCAAATTTCGGTATTGTATCGGCTCCGTGTAATCCAAAATAAGTAGCTAAAACTGAGCCTCCGGATATACCATAAACCACATCAACCGTATCAAGGAGACTCACCTGTTTACCGTCTATTTTTACTTGCTGCTTTTTCAGAGATTCCAGAACCCCATAACCAAACGCAGCTGCACGGGTTCCGCCACCGGAAAGCATCACAATACCGATTACATCGTCTATTTTCTTCGCATCATTGTTTAACAATGCATGTTGTATACGATAACCCTCCTGTTCATCAATATGATCAATTGTGTCTATAGGCTGATATTGCAGTGTAGAACAGGCACTCAGGCTCAATACGGCAATCAGTATCAGCAGGTACCATCTAACAGATCTCGTAATACTTAGCGGCATTACAGCTCCCGGAGCGGAAAATATCAGGATACCTGATATATTTTGATTAATTAATAATTGCTATTATCATGTAATCTATCAGTGTACCATTACTGCCACTTATTCATACAAACAGAAAATTAAACGATAACATAATTTTCAGCTTAATTATCTTAAATCAGTTTTCATCAGTAATTTGCCAGCCACCGCCTAATGCCTTATACAGATTAACCAGATTACGTGCCTCTTCCAGTTTGCCCTGAATTTGCTGATCATCCAAATCTTCTGCATTCAGGCGTGCCCGTAAACTGCGGTCCAGGGTCATATCGCCATAGCGAAACAGTTTTTCAGCCGCACCAGCCTGACTGGCAGCCTGCATTTGAGCCTCATGCATTAACCGGTTTTGTTTATTCAGACTAAATTGCATCTGATATGCACTATCTACTTCAGCCAGAGCCTGTAAAATCATCTGGTCATATCCGGCAATAGCTGCCTGTAACTGAGCATCAGCCCGCTCAATATTATGTTTGATTCTGCCTGCAGTAAACACAGGAATAGTCATGCTTGCATTCAGCAAACCGGCCGTATTTTTTAAATATGAAGTACTGCTGTCTAAATGTATTTGTCCGGTCTGCCATAAAAAATTAAGCGAAAATCGTGGCAGACGGTCAGCTTTAGCACTGGCTAAACCGGCACTCATCGCTTTCACCAGATTTTCCTGAGTGCGGATATCCGGTCTCCGGGTAATGAGATCCAGTGGAACCTGTCCCGCCGGAGCAGAAGGTAAATGCTGAAAAATATCCAAAGACGCAGGCGCAACCACAAATCCTTGCGAAGACTGACCGGTCAATACTGCTATATTGCGCTGATAAACATCAGCTTGTGCCTGATAAGTAGCAATTTTTGCCTGCATAGCTGAAAGTTTTGCCGCAACTTCTCTGACATCATAAGCCGATGCCTGACCTGCACGAAAACGCCCTTCCGTATATCGCTGCAATTGCTTAAGAGTAGCAACACTGTGCTCACCTACTTTTACCCGTTGCTGCATTGCACGCATTTTCAGATAATTATCGGCAATTTCACTGCCAAGCATCATCTGCGCACCATGCCAGCGTTCTGTTTCGCTCAGGCTCAGATAATGCATTTCATCAGCATCACTGCGTTTTTGTCCGAATACATCCGGCTCCCAGCTGGCTGTAAAACCTGCCTGAACCGTATTACCATGAACATGCCGGCGATTATTACCCAGCGGCGAACCAGTTGCCTGCAAGTAATCCTTTGCATTACCAATTGCCGGTAAGTTTAAATCTTTAAGTGAATTATCACCATTGTAACGATGTAATCCTCCGCTACTTTCCACACCTGCTTGCGGTCCTAAATCAGACTCAGCCATAGCAGCACTGGCTCGTGCTGCAAGCATATTTGCTTTCATTTTGGCCAGATTCCGGTTATTTTTTAATCCGGTTTCAATTAACTCATTCAATACCGGATCCGGCCAGCTTTGCCACCAGCGGCTGATATCAGCTGAGCCGCGTGCTGCCGCATTCTGATCAAACTGCTGTGGCATACCGACAGTAGATTTCACCTGAATATCAGTTCTGCCGCAACCTGCCACCAATCCTAAAGCCAGTAATACAGACAACCATGTTTTATTCATCACCATACTTCCCTAAAATCCGGTGTAAGCATCAGGAATGCTGTGCCAGCATGCCACGAAATCGCGATAGCGCCAGAGCCAGAAACAACACACCCATTATGCTCATCATCAAAATTTTCGGCCAGACAATATCCAGACCGGCATTCCGAAAGAGCACATCCTGACTAAACTGAGTAAATTGAGTTTCCGGTGAAAACCAAGTTATATACTGAAAAACTGCCGGCATACTTTCCAATGGCGATTCAGAGCCCGAAAGTAAACGCATTACCACATAAATCGGCAAACATAACAAACCAAACTGCGGCATGGTAGGAGCCAGCGTTGCAAACCAGATACCCAGAGACGCCACAGAAAACAAATAAATAAACATGCCCATACTAAATAAAAATATTGAGCCGTTTATCGGTATATGCAGCCAGCCCTGAATAACCAGCCATAAAGACAGCAGAGAAGCTACTGAGATAACCGCACCATTAGCAAAAATCTTGGCCATCACAATTTCACTGGGTCGTACCGGCATAACCAGCAACTGTTCTATCGTACCGTGCTCTTTCTCACGGATTACCGCGGCACCGACCAGAATAATCGCCAGTAAAGTCAGATTGGATACTACATTCATCGTAGCGATAAACCATGAGGATTCACCATTAGGATTAAACTGAATATTTAACACCGGCGTAACCGGAGATAACTTCACTGCAGACTGCTGATGTAAAAAAGAACGTGTCTGTGCATCAATAATCTGGCTTAAATAATTAAAACCTATACCAGCCTGAGTTACTGACGTTGCATCAGCCAGCACCTGAATGGTAGGAGACCGTCCTGCGACCACATCGCGTTCAAAATTGGCCGGAATATCCAGTACAAAGACATAATCACCTTTATCCATAGCCGCATCAATTTCTTCACGCTTTACTTCTACCGGCTGTTTAAAATAAGGTTCCAGCAAAGAATCACGAATTTGGTAAGACAAAACACTGTGATCAGCATCCATAATGGCAACTGAAGCATGGCGCACTTCGGTAGTAATACTGGTTGCAACTGAGTAAATGGCTAAAGACAGCACGACTACCATTAATGCAATTAAAACCACATCACTCAGCAGGCTTTTCAGCTCCTTTACACTCAGCACCCATACATTTTTAAACCATTGCAGCATCTATACCTCCTGCTTCTTCAGTAAGCAGCCGGCCAGAAAAACGTATACCAGACAAAATACCATTAATATCAAGTAATAATTAATAAAGTCCAGAAAGCCTAAGCCTTTAGTAAAACCGCCTAAACTGATTAACTGATACCATGCAGTCGGGAAGCTCCAGCCAAACCAATAATTAACCCCGCTGAGTGTAGACAGCGGATACAGCAGACCGGAAAAATTCAGCGCTGGAATTAATGATAAGATTGCCGAACCGAAAATGGCAGCCACCTGCGACTTTACAAAGCTGGAAATCAATAAACCGAAAGCTGTCGCTGCAAATATCAATGCCAGCGCACCCAGACTCATCGCCAGAAAACTGCCACGCACAGGCACACCCAATGCCACTACGGCCAGCCATACGAGAATCAGATAGCTGAGAAAAGAAACAAACACATAAGGAAGCTGTTTACCAATCAGAAACTGTCTAACCGATGCGGGGGAAGTATACAAATTAGTAATTGAACCGATTTCCCGTTCTCTGACTACCCCGAGAGCCGTCATCATTACCGGTATCAGCATCATAGCCATCATAATCATACCGGGGGTAATTGCAAAAATACTTTTAAAATCCTGATTATAAACATAGCGCGGCGCGATCTGCGCAGCCGGCTTAAGAGAGATTGGCAAACCTGTTTCAGTCCATTTCATCGCTGTATAGTTATTTAGTGTCGATAAAATAAAACTTTTAATATTTTCTGCCATAAACGGCATCGTACCATCAATATAAAAGCCTACTTCCGGCTTATTGCCACGCAACAGATCACGACCAAAATGCGGCGGGATATCAATCACCATTCTGGCATTGGAAACCTTAAGCGTATTATCAATCTCAGCAGCACTGTGAAGATTGCTGGTGAAAGTAAAATAACGCGAACCCTGAAATTGCTCAATCAAAGCGCGGCTTTCTACCGTCTGATCCCTATCTATTACCGCAAATTTAACATGCTCAACATCAAAAGATACTGACCATGCTGCCATCATCATTAACACCACCGGTCCGAACAGAGCAAAGAATAAACGAATCTTATCCCGCAGTAATTCCTTGCCTTCGCGTACAGCAAATGTCCATATAGTCTGTAGCCAGTAAGCCAGGCTATCAACATCCGTTGTTTTACCCGAAGATTGACCAAATCCGCTTTCATGCGCGGTGTTTTGGGTTTCTTTTGTATCAGAAGCAGATACCTGAGATTTAGGCTGATTTTTATCTACAGCCTCCTGCAAATAATCAATAAATGCGGTTTCAAGATCATCTGTATCCTTACTTTCACACAGTTCTTCTGGTGTCCCGATAGCCAGAACCCGCCCCTGATGCATGAATGATATCCGGTCACAGCGCTCCGCTTCATTCATGAAATGCGTAGAGACAAAAATAGTAGTGCGATGATTTCGTGACAAATTTAGCAGATGATGCCAGAACATATCTCTGGCCACCGGATCAACCCCGGATGTCGGCTCATCCAGAATTAATACCTGAGGATGATGCAGACAGGCTGCTGCCAGCTGCAAACGCTGCCTGATACCCAGCGGCATTTCACTGGGCTGAATATCTGCAAATTCAAGCAGATCAAATTCCTGCAAAGACTGCTGAACAGCAGAATCAATCTGGGCAGCATCCATACGGTATAATCGGGCTGAAAGTACCAGATTCTGTCGTACCGTTAACTCTTCATATAAAGAAAACGACTGCGACATATAACCGATTTTCATCCGTGTCGTCATATCATTGGCATTAACCGTATGACCTAACAGCTCAGCAGAACCGGAGCTGGCATCCAACAGCCCCGTCAGCATTTTCATGGTTGTTGATTTACCACAGCCATTTGAACCAAGAAAACCAAAAATTTCGCCTCGCTCAATCCTGAAACTAACATTATTGACAGCAATAAAATCACCAAACCGTTTGGTTAAATCTTTTGCCTCAATCGCCGGAGGAGAGTCTTTATCCGGAACAAACGTCGTTAGTTGCAGACTGCCCGATTTATTCTGTTTATTTTCGGGCAAAAGTTTTACATAAGCCTGTTCCAGCGTATCCGTATGGGTATCATCTAAAACCTGCTGAGTGGGCGCATTGACAATCAGACGACCATTATCCATTGCCAGCAGATATTCAAAGCGCTTTGCTTCATCAAAATACGCCGTGGCCACAATCACCGTCATATCTGGATTTTCTGCCCGCAATTCATCAATCAACTGCCAGAACTGCCGACGGGATAACGGATCCACCCCAGTAGTTGGTTCATCCAGAATCAGTAATTCCGGATTGTGCACCAGCGCACAGCATAAACTTAATTTCTGTTTCATGCCTCCGGAAAGCTTACCGGCCGGCCGGTCAGCAAAAGGTGATAATCCTGTCGCCTGCAACAAACGCGCAATGCGTTCGTGACGCATTCGTCCGCGCAAACCGAATAAACGAGCATGAAAATCTACGTTTTCATTAACCGACAATGTTGGATAAAGATTCTGACCAAGCCCTTGCGGCATGAACGCAATCCGGTGGCTTAGCGACTGCCGGCTATGCTTGTCCGCCATACTGTCGCCAAATACCAGTACCTCGCCCTGCTGAATAATTTTTACACCGGCAATCAAAGACAGTAAAGTAGACTTACCTACACCGTCCGGACCAATCAGACCCACCGTTGCACAGCGCCGAATTTGCAATGATACATCCTGCAATGCCTTCGTCTGACGGTACTGATGAAAAACATGGCGTAAATCTACAGCCCATTCTTCTCCTGTTACAGCCTGCTCTCTGGCCGTACTATCCATATCAGCCACCTTTGGCAGATTGTTTTATACTGGGTAAATTTACCTGCCATTGCTGCGGCCATGCTTTATTGTTATCAAAACGGATATATCCGTTACCTGTCAGCCCGCCCTTAAGCAATCCACTGTATTTCAATGCAATCTCAGGGGGAATTTTCAGCTTAACCTTATACATCAGCTTTTGCCGTTCATTCTGAGTTTCTACAAACTTAGGCGTAAACTGAGCATTGGAATCAATAAAATCCACCTTTGCCGGCCAGACTGCACTCATTCCGTCCAGAATAATCCTTGCTTCATCCCCAAGCTTTAATTTACCGATAGTATCTGTGGGTAAATACACTGACAGCGTTACATCAGACGGATCAAGTAATGACACAACCTTATTACCTTCACCCAGTACATTACCGGCCTCGGCAATACGATACTCTACACGCCCGGCTTTAGGCGCACGTATCAGCATGTCGTTATTAGCAGAAGAAGTAGCATTAATCTGAGCCTGCGCCTGTTGTACTGCCGCCAGAGCCTCAGCGCGGGCTGCCTGAGCAGATTTAACTCTGGCTATTGCAGCATCACGTTCAGCCTGTCTCCGGCGTAATTCAGGTGAAGATACCAGCTCATCTGATTTAAGCTGACGCGCATTATCCAAATCCATCTGAGCAACCTTATGTATCTGCTGCTGAGCGGCAATTTCTGCTTCTGCTTTAGAGACATTTTCCTGTGCACGCTTTTTATCAGCACGGGCAGCATCCAGCCTGCTACTGGTCTGATCAGATGAAAGCTCAGCCAGAACCTGATCTTTAGCGACTACATCACCTTCATCCACTTTCATTTCAATGACACGACCAGCATATAAAGTAGCCACATCCAGCCGCTTGAGTTCCATACGGCCATTACCGCCGGCAAAACCATCAGGTAAATCAGTATGGCTGCGCATATTAATCCACACTGCCAGTCCGGCTAATACCAGTACCACCAACACAAACAACAGTTTTTTTGTTTTCATTTATTTTTCCCTGAACAAACTGTTTTATTGGTTCCGCATCACGAAACTCGCCATATCCTGCTCACACAATTTAACACATAAAATATCCATTCATTTCATCAATAACAATAGTTTACTATTACTGTTACATATTTGCGAAAATTACGCCAAGCAAATTCTGAGTGCTAAACAACTAATTGCCACTTGTCAGCATTCTGTTTTTTTCTGACAATCAGAATACTGTTTTCAAGGAATTCGGATATGATTATCGTAATGCAGCGTCAGGCAACCGAAACACAGATCAGCAATGTCATCAGTTTTATCCGTGGACGCGGATTGCACGAACATTTATCCCGTGGCGCAGAACGCACCATCATCGGAGCTGTTGGTGATGAAAGAGTCTTCGAACCACGCGAACTGGAAGCACTTGCCGGCGTTGAAAAAGCCATGCGCATACTACAGGACTGGCGCATCATCAGTCGTGAAAGTCAGCCCGAGGATACAGTTATCACCGTACGAGGACAGAACTTTGGCGGCAACCATTTTCATATAGTCGACAGCATGAGCGGCACCCGGCTTCCGGAAAGAGCTAATGTCTTTATCGATCCTTTTTATCAGGCATTTTCACCTTATTCGACAGTGCCGCAAACCAATATCAGCATGCAACAACAGATTAAGCAGGCACATGCAGCCAACAAGCCCGTCTGGCTGCGTATCAGGGATGTGCGCCAGCTAGAACCAGCTTTACAGGCAGAAGCAGATATTATTTATCTGGGCGGAGAATTAATGTCTAATCGCACCCTCCTTAACGAAGTAGGCTGTCTGAATATTCCGGTTGTACTCTGCAAAGACAAACATCATCAGGTAGATGAATGGCTGATTGCAGCTGAGCATATTGCCTTAAAAGGCAATCATCATCTGATGCTGGGTGAAGCAGGCACATTAAGTCTGGAGCGAAACGCTCCTTACCGGCTTGATGTAGAAGCCATTGTTAAAGCCAGACAGATTACTCATTTGCCCATTGTGGCCAATATTTCCCGCCTCGCTCATGCCTATATGGACAGTGCAACACTTATGCAACTGGCACAAGCTGCAGGTGCTCATATTGTCATACATTAACTGGACAATAAGTCCAAAACCAATAATTTTATAAAAACATATATTATTTATAAATTTAGACAAATTTAATCATTTGCAACGTTAAATTTGTCTAAAACAAGTATAATATTGCGCAAAATATAAAATCTTTAGCATAAAATAAATTAATATAATCATATAATTAGCATTCTTTTCAAAATTAGCGCTTGCTTAACATCTATAACCTGTTTTATCGTAAACACTCATTTAGCTAACCCAAACCTGCTATTCCGACTACCGGATGCAGAGCCAATAGATCATCACAATAAGTATATTCGCGTACCCTAAACCGCCGTTTACACTTATTAATCTTACCGGATGAAGATGCATTGGCAATGTATCAGTCGGACTACTAGAACATAAGAGGTTGATATGCAACTTTCAGGTGCACAAATACTCGTGCAGAGTCTTAAAGCCGAGAATGTAGAATATGTTTTCGGATATCCCGGCGGAGCAGTTCTCGAAATCTACGACGCCATCTTTCAATTAAAAAAATTCCGCCACATACTTGTCCGTCATGAGCAGGCTGCAGTTCATGCTGCTGATGCATACTCACGCGCCAGCAACGGAGAAAAAATCGGAGTCGCTCTGGTAACATCAGGTCCGGGGGCTACCAATGCCATAACCGGCATAGCCACCGCCAATTCCGATTCTGTCCCGCTCGTGGTCATATCCGGTCAGGTTGGCTCACCTGCTATCGGTACTGATGCCTTTCAGGAAGTCGATACTGTCGGCATTAGCCGCCCGTGTGTAAAACATAATTTTCTGGTTACCCACGTAAGTGAGCTGGCAGAAACAGTTAAAAAAGCCTTTCAGATTGCGCGCACCGGCCGACCCGGTGTGGTAGTGATTGATGTGCCTAAAGATGTGACCCAGGCAATGGCGAAATTCAGCTATCCGCAGGAAGACATCAATATCCGCTCCTACCAGCCCGTTACTCAGGGACATACAGGTCAGATAAAAAAAGCAGCACAAGTGATGGCTGCAGCTAAACGACCAATTGTACTGTACGGCGGAGGCGTAATCCTGGGTAATGCCAGCAACATCCTTACCGATTTTATTCAGTCTACCGGTACACCTTGTGTCTCTACCCTGATGGGATTAGGCGCATTTCCTGCCACCAACCGTCAATTTCTTGGCATGGTAGGTATGCATGGCAGCTACGAAGCTAATATTGCTTTACAAAATGCCGATGTAGTACTTGCTGTCGGTGCCCGTTTTGATGATCGTGTTATTTCTGTACCCGATAAATTCACTGACGATGGCAAAAAAATCATCCATATTGATATCGACCCGTCCAGCATTGCCAAACGCGTAAAAGTAGACGTACCCATTGTTGGTGATGTTAAAAACGTTCTGGCTGATTTACTAGCCCTGTGGCAGAAGCAGAATCTGAACTTTAACAGTAATGCACTGGACAGATGGTGGAAAAACATCGAAAACTGGCGCAGCCGTGACAGCATCTGGTTTGAAAGTTCAGATGAAATTATCAAACCTCAGCAAGTAATCCAGACACTGGCAAAACTAACCGACAACAATGCCCTCATCACATCGGATGTTGGCCAGCACCAGATGTTTACAGCACAGTACTATCCATTCGTACGCCCGCGCCAGTGGCTAAACTCCGGCGGGCTGGGCACAATGGGCGTCGGATTACCTTATGCTATGGGTGCCAAACTGGCTAAACCGGAAGAAGACGTATTCTGTATTACCGGTGAAGGTTCTATACAAATGAATATCCAGGAACTTTCCACCTGTTATCAGTATCGTCTGCCGATTAAAGTGATCAATCTTAATAACGGCTTCCTTGGCATGGTTCGTCAGTGGCAGGAACTCTATTATGACAACCGCTATTCTGAAACCTATATGGAATCATTGCCTGACTTTGTCAAACTGGCTGAAGCCTACGGGCATGTTGGCATCAGAGTAGAAAAAGCAGCCGACATCGAAGGTGCACTGAAAGAAGCCATTGCACTCAAAGACAGACTGGTATTCATGGATTTCATTACCGACCGTACTCAGAATGTCTATCCCATGGTAGGCAATGGTAAAGGTTTGGATGAAATGGTATTACCGCCACATATGAGAGAAGAATAGCCGGAGCACATCATGAGACACATTTTATCTATTCTGATGGAAAATCAGGCCGGAGCCATGAGCCGTATTGTTGGTCTGTTTTCAGCCCGTGCTTACAATATCGATTCCCTGTCCGTATCTCCAACAGAAGACAAAACCCTGTCACGAATGACAATTGTCACCAGCGGCGATAACAAAGTAATGGAACAGATAACCAAGCAGCTTAATAAACTGATAGAAGTTATCAAAGTTATCGATCTGAACGATAGCAACTACGTTGAACGTGAATTAATGCTGGTTAAGCTGCGTGCTACCGGCAAGGATCGCGATGAAATACTGCGTCTGACCGATATCTTCCGCGGACACATCATTGATGTAACCGACAAAACCTATACAGTGGAAATCACCGGCACCAGCAGCAAACTAGATGCCTTTCTGGATACCGTGGGCAAAACACTTATTCTGGAAACCGTACGTACCGGTGCAGCAGGCATAGGTCGCGGCGAACGCATGTTACGTATTTAAGCCGGACATTTTTAAAGCATTATCCGACCTAAAAACATATTAAAACCCTGATTTTAAAATCAACACATTAAATTGAAGGAATAGCAATGCAAGTTTATTACGATAAAGACGCAGATCTCTCATTAATCAAAGGCAAAACCGTAGCCATCATCGGTTATGGCTCACAAGGCCATGCTCACGCTGCCAACCTGAAAGATTCAGGTGTAAACGTAATCGTCGGGCTGCGCAAAAACGGTAATTCCTGGCATAAAGCAGTAAATGCCGGTCATGACGTACGGGAAGTTGCAGAAGCCACCAAAGCAGCCGACGTAGTGATGATTCTGACACCTGACGAATTTCAGCCGGCAGTTTATCAGAATGAAATCGCGCCTAATCTGAAAGAAAATGCCACAGTAGCTTTTGCTCATGGTTTTAATATTCATTACAACCAGATTATTCCGGCCAAAAATCTTGACGTAGTGATGATTGCACCCAAAGGCCCCGGTCACACAGTACGCAGTGAATTCATGAAAGGCGGTGGTGTGCCCAGCCTGATTGCAGTACATCAGGATGCAACCGGTCGTGCCCGCGACATCGCTTTATCCTATGCTGCCGCCAATGGCGGTACCAAAGGCGGCGTGATTCAGACAACCTTCAAAGAAGAAACTGAAACCGACCTCTTCGGCGAACAGGCCGTATTGTGCGGCGGGCTGGTTGAATTAATCAAAACCGGTTTTGAAACACTGGTAGAAGCAGGCTATGCTCCGGAAATGGCTTATTTTGAATGTTTGCACGAAATGAAACTGATCGTAGATTTAATCTACGAAGGCGGTATTGCAAACATGAACTACTCCATTTCCAATAATGCCGAATACGGCGAATACTTCACCGGCCCGCAAGTCGTAAATGAACATTCACGTCAGGCTATGCGCGAAGCATTAAAACGCATTCAGAATGGTGACTATGCCAAATCATTTATCGTAGAAGGTGCAACCAACTATCCGTCTATGACTGCCCGCCGTCGCCAGAATGCTGATCATCCAATCGAAATCATTGGTAACCAATTACGCAGCATGATGCCATGGATTGCCAAAAACAAACTGGTTGATCAGGATAAAAACTAATATAGCTGCTTAAGTCTGTTTGTAACAAAGCAAAAAGCTTGTGTATGCATTTTCATATACAAGCTTTTTTTAAACCCCGAATTCAAGAAAGAATATGACTACTCCACCCGCTCCGCAGTCTGAATCTGCAAACAAAATTACTCAGAACTCCCCTACCAAAGTAGCGATTGCCAGCCTCGTAGGTACAGCCGTAGAGTTTTACGACTTCTACATATACGGGCTTGCTGCTGCACTCGTATTAAGCGACCTGTTTTTTCCAACCAAGGATCGGGCAATTGCCATCATGTCCTCATTTCTTACTTTTGGAATAGCCTTTGTTGCCCGCCCTATTGGTGCCGGATTATTTGGACATTTTGGCGATAAAGTTGGTCGTAAAACCACCCTGATAGCATCATTATTGATAATGGGTATCAGTACAACCCTGATCGGTGTTCTGCCGACATATCAGCAGGCAGGTATTATTGCACCGGTTTGTTTATGCGTCCTGCGCTTTTGTCAGGGTCTTGGCTTAGGTGGTGAATGGGGCGGAGCCGCTTTACTGGCTACCGAAAATGCGCCCAGAGGTAAACGTGCTCTTTTTGCGATGTTTCCGCAAATCGGGCCTCCTATCGGATTCATTACTGCCAGCCTGATTTTCATTGTTTTATCCAAAAATCTTGATGATGCACAAATGATGTCGTGGGGCTGGCGTATCCCATTTTTACTGAGCATTGTTCTGGTTGGTTTGGGTATGTATGTTCGCATGTCCATTATTGAAAGTAATGCTTTTCGTAACATGGTTGCCAGACAGAGTGCTGTAAAAATCCCTCTGACAGACACTATACGCAAACATTACAATCAGCTTATTTTAGGCTCTCTGGCCGCTACGTCGTGCTTTACCCTGTTCTTTTTAACAACCGTATTTTCTTTGCAATATGCTACTACAAAGCATGAGTGGCAAAGTACAGCATTATTTAATAAAATTGAGTATTTATCCATTCTCATGGGTGCTATTGTATTTATGGCTGTCGGTTCCCCGATATCTGCATGGCTTTCAGACAGAATCGGCCGTCGCCCGGTATTTCTGATAGGTGGGATAGCCACAATCATAATCGGTTTCTTTTTTGGCGACTTAATCAATTCTTCCAGTGCCATTACAGCTGCCATTTTCTTATCCTCTGCTCTGTTTATAATGGGTATCTTGTGGACACCTTTAGCAGCATTCTTACCAGAAATATTCCCCACCAATGTAAGATATACCGGTGCGGCTATCTCATTCAGCTTTGGCGGTATTCTGGGCGGATCACTCACCCCGTTTGCTGCAGCATGGATAGTTAAAACATATGGCTTACAGGGTACAGTATATATAGGCTGGTTTCTGATTGCCGCCTGTATACTGAGTATGATTGCAGTACTACTGCTACCAGAAACACATAAACAGGAAATTGAAAATTAAAACAGATAAAAAACCGATTTAACCAATCGGTTTTTTATCTTAGCGATTAATTCACATTAGTGTTAGCTTAATCTGTTTCCATAATAAATCTTTCTGCTAAAATACACATAAAAATACTATGTAGCAGATATCTAAAATGAGCATTATCAACAATAAAAAAGCATTTCACGATTACTTTATCGAAGAACAGATAGAAGCCGGAATTGTTCTTGAAGGCTGGGAAGTAAAGGCTATTCGTGCCGGACGAGTACAAATCAAAGAAAGCTATATCCAATGGAAAAAAGGTGCTTTTTATCTGGTTGGCAGTCACATTACTGCTTTACCCACCGCTTCCAATCATGTAAAACCCGATCCCGTACGGCAGCGAAAACTATTACTGAAACAATCAGAAATCAACAAACTGATAGGCAAAGTAGAACGCAGTGGTTATACCCTTGTGCCTGTTAACATGCATTACAGCCATGGTTATGTAAAAATCGATATGGGGTTAGCCAAAGGTAAAAAGCAGCATGACAAGCGCCAAAGCAGCAAAGAAAAAGACTGGAATCGTGAGAAACAACGCCTGCTTAAACAGACACGCTAAATCCTGGCAAATATTAATAATAAAACGGGAAATTAAATTCATTAATTTCCCGTATAAATAAAAAAATTAAACTAATTAAAGCATTTCTTTTTATCTGGTAAAATAATATAGCTAATAAACTCCAGAAAATCATATTTCATATAAACCAAATTAAATTAATCATAATCTATTATTAAATCAGTATTTTATATATCATCCTTTAACATCCATTCTTAATATAATAAATAGTTAAATTTAACTAGACATAAAAAAGTTAAATTATGTTAAACTTGTATTACTGTATCAATACAGGCAAGCATTATTAACAATACAGGGTGTGTAATGATGAAGAAAATCGGTCTGCTATCAATAATTTTATTGCTAAACGGCTGTATGACATTAAACGGAGATTACCGTCTCGTTGCATTGGATGAAAATGGTAACGACCTGGCACCTAAAGTACAAATGCTGGCTCAAGGAACAGGAATTTATCGCTCAAAAATTGTACTATGTAAGGCATTTCCTAAAGCCACAGTCCGGATTTACGACATCAGGACAAATGAAGAACTAAAAGGAAAAAGTCCGCGAAAATGCCGGTAAACATGAATTATTAAATAAATATTTTATTTACCATCAGACTCCATACTTAATTTAAGAAAACTGTTTATTTAAATTTTATGAATGGCCGACCACAAGATTTTAAAATCATGCATGAATGGTATTGTTGTTCAAGAGCCTATGCATTTATTTATTTATATTTTGGATCTGTAGGTGCTTATATTTGTTTTTTGTACCTAATGAATATATTATTTAAATATCCAAACTTTAGCATAATAACAGTTTTACTTGCAGCAATTAGTACACTTTTTTTATGGAAACTCTTTAAAACTAAAAGAAATAATATTAAACAGGTTTACTTCACATCAAAAGACATTTATATAGAAGATAAAAAAATTGATATATCTTATCTTGAATCTGTTACATTGATTGAACAACCATACCCTAGTTTAAATAAAGCTCTATTTACGTTCTGCATAAAATTTACCAAAAACCCAGTAATTAAAGAAGATGTATATTTTTACATGGCATTTGGTAATAGGCTATTTGAATGGAATGAAGATTATGACTATCAAAACCGCTTTATTACTATTCTGGAAACTATAGCAAAAGAACGAAGAGAGCTACTAAAAAATTCTGGTAAAGCATCTAATATATCTGAATGACAAGTTATTCATGCTGGTAGAATCTGAATAAGGAAAATAATATCTACCAACATATTTTTATTTAAAAATCAAATCACATAATCACTTTACTCATTGCATCTAATCACATAAAAACCGCTCCTGTGCACTTTAAATCACGTTGAATTTTATAATTTCACCAGACACAAAAAAGTTAAATTATGTTAAAATAGTATTGCTGCATCAATATAAGCAAACACCCTTACTAACATTCCATACCTGATTTAAGAAAACTGTATATTCAAATTTTATGAATGACCGATCCCAATATTTAAAAATCATGAAAGAATGGCATTGTTGTTCAAGATATCATGCATTTATTCATTTGTATTTTGGAGCTACGGGTGCTTATATTTGCCTTATGTACCTATTAAATATAATATTTAAAGATCAACAGTTAAATATATTATTTGAAGATCAGATTTTAAACACATTAATAGCTTTACTTGCAGCAATAAGTACTTTTTTTTTCTGGAAACTTTTTAAAGCTAAAAGAAAAAAAATTAAACAGGTTTATTTCACACCAAAAGCAATATATATAGAAAACAAAAAAATAGATATATCTTATCTTAAATCAATTACATTTATTAAACTTAAATACCCTACTTATAATAGAGGGTCTACATTTAAGTTCTGCATAAGATTTACTGAAAACCGGGTAATTAAAGAAGATATATATTTTTACATGGAATTCGGTAAGTCATTTCGGTGGAAGTATCAGGATTATAATTTTGAAGACTGTTTCATCACTATTCTGGAAGATTTAGCAAAAGAAAGAAGAGAGCTACTAAAAGATTCCGGTACAGCAATCTAATATTTCTGAATAATAAGTTATTCATGCTGGTAGAACCTGAATAAGGAAAATAATATCCACCAACATATTTTACTTAAAAATCAAAACACTTTACCTATTGCATCAAACTTTATAAAAATCTATCCTGTAAATTTTAAATCATGCAGAATCCCAGAAAGAGATTTTATGAATGACCAAGCACAAAATTTAAAAGTCATGCAAGAATGGAGAAATGAATCTAAAAAATTTACCTCTAATAAACTTTTTGCACATATTAATTATTTCGTTTACTTTATTTATTTTTGTGCTTATTTGATTCCTTTCGTCTTTGGGCAATACTTTTGGTTTTGGTCAACAATACTTCTATTTGTAGTAATCCCTGCAGTTATGAAATTCAAAAAAACTAATGAATTAATTAAAAAGGTTCTTTTCACACCAGATGCAATCTATGTAGAAAATGAAAAAATAGATATATCTTATCTGGAATCTATTGCATTTGTTCAGCATATAATCAAAGCTAATCCATTAATCTCCAGCGAAAATTATCCTGACAATATAAAAGCCTTTGAATTTGTTATGACATTTAATAAAAACTCAAATATAAAAGAAGATATACACTTTTATATACAATTTAGTGACGGAATTGTAGAAAATATCGCTGATTACGATTATCAAAACAACTTTATCAATATTCTGAAATCTTTTGCAAAAGAAAAAAGAGACTCATTAAAATGTGTGAGTACAGCAATATGACCATTAATATTCTGAGCAGATAACATAAAATACAATCATATATCAATTTATTAAATATCTTTATCCAAACCTGATGTCTATTTTTCAAAAACTGTTTTTTTCAGGACAAAGCACTTGCAGAAATAAAGTCGGAAAAGTGTTAAAATAACTGGCTTCATACATAAAACCTGTCAAGAGCCTAGCATGAATCAGGATAAAATATTAATTCTCGATTTTGGTTCACAAGTAACCCAGCTTATCGCCCGGCGCGTACGTGAAGCTCATGTTTATTGTGAATTACATTCATTTGACATGCCTATTGAAGATATCAAGGCATTCGCCCCTAAAGGCATTATCCTGTCCGGTGGTCCCAATTCAGTTTATGAATCTGACTATCAGGCTAACCCGGAAATTCTCAATCTCGGTATACCCATTCTTGGCATCTGTTATGGCATGCAATGGCTGGCACATACCATGGGCGGCGAAGTGAGCGGTGGCGATCAGCGAGAATTCGGTTATGCTCAAGTACATACAGAAGACAGCCAGTTTACCAATGGCATTTTTGATAACCAGCCTAACACACTGGATGTATGGATGAGCCATGGCGATAAAGTAAGCAAACTGCCAGAAGGATTTAAAAGTATCGGACATACACCAAGCTGTCCGTATGCCATCATTGAAAACCCGCACAAGCACTTTTACGGTGTTCAGTTCCATCCTGAAGTTACCCATACCAAACAGGGACGTGAACTAATCAACCGCTTTATACTTGATATCTGTCAGGCCAAACCCAGCTGGACTATGCCTAACTATATCGAAGAAGCCATTATCAAAATTCGCGAACAAGTTGGTTCCGATGAAGTTATTCTTGGCCTTTCCGGCGGAGTAGATTCATCCGTAGCTGCTGCACTGATTCATCGCGCCATTGGCGACCAGCTCACCTGCGTATTTGTAGATCATGGTCTGTTACGCTATCAGGAAGCGCAAATGGTCATGGATATGTTCGGCAAAAACCTTGGCGTCAATGTAATTCACGTTGATGCCTCTGCCAATTTTCTCGCCAAACTTGCCGGTGAAACCGATCCTGAACGTAAACGTAAAATCATCGGAGCCGAATTTGTCGAAGTCTTTCAGCAAGAAGCCGGCAAACGTCAAAATGCAAAATGGCTGGCACAAGGCACCATCTACCCTGATGTAATCGAAAGCGCCGGAGCTAAAACCAAAAAAGCACATGCTATTAAAAGCCACCATAATGTAGGCGGTCTGCCCGAAACACTTAATCTGCAATTGCTGGAACCACTGCGCGATTTGTTCAAAGATGAAGTACGCGAACTGGGTGTTGCGCTGGGATTACCGCGTGATATGGTTTACCGTCACCCCTTCCCCGGTCCGGGTCTGGGCGTGCGAATTCTGGGTGAAGTAAAACGCGAATACGCCGATTTACTGCGCCGTGCCGACCATATATTCATTGAAGAGTTGCGTAATACCTGCGATGAAGACGGTATATCCTGGTATGATAAAACCAGCCAGGCTTTTGCTGTATTCCTGCCGGTAAAATCCGTAGGTGTAATGGGAGACGGTCGCACCTATGAATACGTAGTAGCCCTGCGAGCAGTAATTACCAGCGATTTCATGACAGCACACTGGGCCCACCTCCCCTACGACCTGCTCGGCCGCGTTTCCAATCGCATCATCAACGAAGTACGCGGTATTAACCGTGTTGTTTACGATGTCAGCGGTAAACCGCCAGCCACTATTGAGTGGGAATAGAAATTTAGTTTTTATTAACTCCTAATATTCTTTCTTAAAACCAGTTATATCGATTAGATTAGCTGGTTTTTCTATTTATTAAAGCTTGGTAATATCCACTACTATTTTTTATCGTAAATTAAACGGTAAAAAACTTAATATGTTCAGAAAATGCCAATATTGTTATTTCTGTGCCTTTGTTGAAGTGAAAAATTTGGATAATACCTTCTTCTTACCGATTCTTCTTTTATCAGTAGTTATATCTATAAGCAGTTCAAGATAGGTCAACGAGCTGTTGCATGGTTAGAGAGTGATATTGATGCTTGGATTGATAGGCATTTGGCTAAGAAGGAGAAAAATAAATAGCGATCTATCAGATATAACTTAAAAATAGCGCTGCAGGTTGTAGCACTATTTTATACGTATAAATAATCTTTCAATTTAAAAATGTTCGTTTGATACAAAGTCCTAGTGTAAAATTCGCATCATCAGATACAACGATAAGGACTGTTATGATCCGTTGCCATCTTGCTCGACTAATGGGCGAACACAAAATGTGGATAGCCGATGCGGTTAGGGAAACGGCTTTAGTTGCAACACCATAACTTTACTTTACAGGGAGATTGTCCAGAAGGTTGACCTGAATACATTGGACAGGCTTTGCTTGTTTTTTGACTGTGGCATAAACGATTTGCTACAAAAGGTTCCAACATCGCAGAATCGTACAGAGAAAAATTAATGACACTGATTAACCTAAAAGATCTCGAGGCCCATCTCTGGCATGCAGCCCACATCATCACTGGGCCTATCGATGCATCAGATTATAAAACTTATATTTTCCCAATTTTGTTTTTCAAACGTATTTGCGACGTGTATGACGAAGAGTTTGTCGATGCGATGGAGAGCGTTGGGGATGAAGAACTTGCCAAAGGCAAGATGTTCCACCGTATTCAAATACCTGAAAACTGTCATTGGCGTGACGTTTTTGCCAAGCCTAAAGATGTAGGCCAAGCCTTAAAAGACTCATTTCGCGGCATAGAACTAGCAAATCCCAAATTGCATGGCATTTTTGGCGATGCCAGTTGGACCAATAAAGAACGTCTTTCTGATGAGTTGCTGGCTACGTTACTTAATCACTTCAATAAGGTGAACCTTGGCGTTTTTAGTGTCCGTGACGATGATATGGGACGCGCATACGAGTATCTGATCAAACGCTTTGCTGATAAAGCTAACAAGAAAGCCGGTGAGTTCTATACTCCACGTACTATTGTTCGCTTGATGGTTAACATTCTCGATCCTAAAGCTGGTGAGAGCGTTTATGATCCTGCTTGCGGTACCGGCGGTATGCTGCTCGAAACCATTCACCATGTGAAAGAAAGCGGCGGCGACCCGCGCCTGCTAAAAATCAAAGGTCAGGAAAAAAACCTAACCACCGAAGCTATTGCGCGTATGAACCTTTTTCTACACGGGCAGGAAGATTTCGATATTGTACGGGGAGACACTCTACGTGAGCCTAAGTTTCTGCAAAATGATCGTTTAGAAACTTTTGATTGTGTTATCGCTAACCCACCGTTTAGTTTAAAAGAATGGGGTTATGACTTGTGGTCAAATGATCCCTATGGGCGTAAGCAGTATGGTCTGGCTCCTAAAACTAATGGTGACTTTGCTTGGGTGCAGCATATGTTTGCCTCACTCAACGATACAGGCCGTATGGCAGTAGTCTTGCCCCATGGCGTACTGTTTCGTGGAGGTGCTGAAGGCGCAATTCGTACTAAATTACTGCAAGAAAACTGCATTGAAGCCATTATTGGCGTTGCTCCAAACCTTTTCTATGGCACGGGGATTCCTGCGTGTATTCTGGTGTTACGTAAATCACGGCCGGCGTCACACAAAAATCATGTACTCATCATTAATGCTGAAGAAATCTATACCAAAGGCCGGGCTCAGAATACCTTGTCCAACGCTCAGGCCGATGAGATCTACCACATCTACCAGAGCCAGAAGCAACAAGGGCCGGCAGCACAAGAAATCGAAGGCGTTGCACGTTGGGTACCCTTAAACGAGATTGAAGAAAATGACTTCAATCTTAATATCGCTCGTTATGTGCAAAAGCCACTCGAAGAAGAAACCATTACAGTAGAAGAGGCACTCAAAGATTTCCAACAAAAACTGGCTGCCCTGGAAAAAGCGGAAGAGGAGCTAGAAGCCCTGTTAATCAAAGAAGGGTTTGAGATATGAGTATAATGCATAAGAAAAAACTGGAAGATTTGCTTTGGGGAGCGGCTGAGTTCTTGCGGGGCCAAATCGATGCCTCAGACTATAAGCAATATGTCTTCCCGCTAATGTTTTATAAACGTCTATCGGACGTATATTTGGAAGAATATAACGAAGCGATGGAGGTTCATGAGGTAGACGTTGAATACGCTGCCATGCCCATGTTTCACCGCTTTGATATTCCTGTAGAAGCGAGCTGGGAGAAGATACGCAACACCAGCAAAAACATTGGTGAAGCTATTCAGAACGCGCTTCGCTTAATCGAAGCCAATAATCCGCGCTTGCATGGCGTGTTCGGTGATGCCCAGTGGACCAACAAAGAACGCCTGCCCGATCATCTGCTGGGCGATCTGATTGAGCATTTTAGTAAAATTCCATTAGGTATTAAATCTGTCGCTCAGGATGACCTTGGTGAAGCTTACGAATACCTGATTAAGAAATTTGCTGACGATTCCGGCCATACCGCAGCAGAATTCTATACCAACCGTACTGTAGTCCATTTGATGACACGCATCATGGGCTTAAAGCCCGGAGAAACAGCTTACGATCCTACCTGTGGTACCGGTGGTATGCTTCTTAACGCGGTGATGGATTTACGTTCTCAGGGCAAAGAGTGGCGTTCGGTACATCTTTACGGCCAGGAAGTCAATCTGCTCACCTCGGCCATCGCTCGTATGAATATGTTTCTGCACGATATTGAAGAGTTTGATGTGCTGCGCGGCGATACTTTAGCCGATCCCAAGTTTATTGAAAACGATCGGCTCAAACAGTTTGATGTGATTTTTGCCAATCCTCCATATTCCATTAAAAAATGGAACCGTGACAAGTTTGCTGACGATCCCTATGGCCGTAATCTCTATGGCTTGCCACCACAAGGCTGTGCCGATTATGCGTTTTACACCCATATCATCAAAAGCATGAAGCCTAATATAGGTCGTGCCGCTATGCTATGGCCGCACGGTGTTTTGTTTCGCGATTCTGAGCAAGCCATTCGTAAACAGATAATTGAATCAGATATCATTGAAGCAGTGATTGGTTTGGGGCCAAACCTGTTTTATAACTCGCCGATGGAATCTTGTGTCGTTGTACTTAACTGTAATAAGTCTGTCGATCGCAAAAACAAGATATTGTTTATCAACGGTGTTAAGCATGTCACCCGTGAACGCGCCCATAGCCGCTTATCCGATGATGATTTAGCGCTGTTGTGTGAGGCTTATTTTACACCTCAAAAGCAGAGTGATATCACTGCGTTGGTGGATATCGAAACTATCAAAGAGAATCTCTATAACCTATCGATTTCGCTATATGTGCAAGCACAGGGTAACGGTGAAGTAGACGATATTGAACATGCCATTGAGGCGTGGAAAGTCAGTCGCGTGCAATTAAAGAAACAGACCCAAAAATTATTCAAGAGCCTTGCTGAACTTGGTTATAGCGTTGAAGACAAGGTGGAACAGTAAATGATGAAACAACAATTACCAGAAGGCTGGCAGATGATGAAGTTTGGCGATATTGCTAAACATATCTCTAAACGAGTCGAGCCAAGCGAAACCGATCTTGAAATCTATGTTGGGTTGGAGCACTTAGATCCTGATAGTCTGAAAATTAAGCGGCATGGCGTACCAAGCGATGTCGAAGGACAAAAGTTATTGGTGAAGAAGGGCCAGATTATTTTTGGTAAGCGTCGAGCCTATCAGCGAAAGGTAGCGGTGGCAGATTGGGATTGTATTTGTTCGGCTCATGCAATGGTTTTGGAAGCTAACCCTGAAAACGTAATTCCTGAGTTTTTACCATTTTTTATGCAATCTGATGTATTTATGAATCGTGCAGTAGCAATATCAGAGGGCTCATTATCTCCAACGATAAAATGGAAAATATTAGCAAATCAATCTTTTTTATTTCCTGATGTCAATTACCAAGAAAAAATACTTAAAACGTTTCGGGCTTTTGAATCTGTTTTATTAAAATGCCAAGAGTTGATTAACAGTTCGAGTATTCTTCGGTCTGCAACAAGGGCTGAAGTGTTATATAAAGGGGGGAAAGCTCGAAATTTAGCTTCTACTCATTGGGGTAATATCCCAAAAGGATGGGACATTAAACCTTTATCTTATTTGGCAAAAATAAATCCAACTTATAAGTATGCAAATCAATCGGAAGTGATTTTTTGCGATATGGCGGCACTAGCCACTGATTCTATGAAAATAGAAGGAGAATTGAATATCAAAAAAACTGGGGGTAGTGGCGCAAGATTTAAGAATGGAGATTTATTGTTCGCACGCATTACTCCTTGTGCACAAAATGGGAAAATGGCAATAGTAGATTTTTTGCAAGGAGATTTCGTAGGACAAGGTTCTACTGAGTTTATTGTATTATCGCCAAAGAAAATATCTTCTGAATATTTATACCATCTTTGCAGAACAAATCGTGTACGGCAATTTGCTATAAACAATATGGAAGGTACAACAGGAAGACAAAGAATACCTGCTCAGGTATTTGAAAATATTATGTTACCTGTTCCACCCGAAAGCGAGGTAAAGAACATACAAGAATTTTTATCAAACGCGGAAAATTTACATTCGATCGCCTTATCAAAGCTGGCAATTATAAGTATGGCAAAGAAATCTTATATGCAAAAAATATTTGGAGTAATGTAAATGTTTAACGAACAAACCGTCACAGAAAATGGAATTATCGATCGCTTAAAAGGGCTAAGCGGAACCAAGTGGATTTACTGCCATGGCGAGAATCTGCCTAAGCAAGCGCGAGATATCTTTGTCGATGAGTGGCTAAAAGACGCGTTGTGTTCGTTAAATCCCGATATCGCCAAGCAGCCGGATTATGCTGATGAAGTAATTTATAAATTGCGCGGTGTGGTGTTAGAAGCCCGCCATACTGGTTTAGTAAAGGCCAACGAAAACTTCCATGAATGGCTATTGGCTGAGAAAACTTTGCCTTTTGGCGAGAATTGCGACCATATCACCATTAATCTGATTGATTTTGATAATATAGAGAACAATCACTTTGTAGTGTCGCAACAGGTGCATTATATCGCAGCCACCGAAGTCTATTTTGATATTGTGCTGTATGTGAACGGCATACCGCTAGTAGTGGGCGAAGTCAAAACTGCGACGCGGCCAAGTGTGACCTGGCAAGATGGTGCCGCCGATTTTATGGGCGGCAAAAAGCATTACTGGAAAAATGTAGAATCATTTTTTGTTCCTAATTTGCTGTGTTTTGCCAGTGAAGGAAAAACCTTTGCCTATGGTGCCATTAATGCTCGGGTAAAAGACTGGGGTCCCTGGCACAATACTGAGCTTCGTGATGAGATTCTGCCGGGATTGGCATCGGTACTTAACAGTTGCGAGGGTTTGTTAAATCCGCAGACTTTATTACAATTACTGGAATCCTTCGCGCTATTTTCAACTGTTAAAACCGGTAAAAATACCCCTCCTAAGCGTATTAAGCTTCTGCCGCGTTATCCGCAATTTGAAGCAGCGAAACAGATTGTTGAGCGAGTTCGCAAAGGCTACCCGAAAAAGGGCCTGATTTGGCATTTTCAGGGCTCGGGTAAGTCATTGCTGATGCTCTATGCAGCTAAAATGTTGCGTGCTGACAATGCGTTAAAAAACCCAACCGTATTGGTTGTGGTTGACCGGCGAGACTTAGACAGCCAGATCAACGAAACTTTTGGTGGTGCCGATGTTAAAAACCTAGTCAAAGTGCAAAGCTGCAAAAAGCTAGGTGAGTATATCGAACAAGATAGCCGAGGCATTTTAATTACTACTATCTTTAAGTTTAAAGATGTCGAGATTGACGATAGCAACCCTAATGGCTTGAACAGCCGAGATAACATTATTGTACTTGTAGACGAAGCACACCGCACCCAGGAAGGTGGTTTAGGCGAGAAAATGCGTTGGGCATTACCTAATGCCCACTTCTATGGTTTAACCGGCACACCCATATCAGGCATCGATCGCAATACTTTCAAACTGTTCGGCGCCGACGAAGATCCCGGTCGCTATATGAACCGTTACAGTTATAAGCAATCGATTCGTGATGGCTCCACCAATCCGGTTAAGTTTGAACCGCGCCTTGCTGAACTGCGGGTGGATCGTGATGCTATCAATGACGAGTTCGAGCAACTGGTTAAAGAAAACGACTTAGACGATGAAGAAAAAGCGGCATTATCTAAACGTGCTGGTAAGTTGGCTATAATGTTGAAAGCCCCCAGACGCATGGCGGCCATTAGCAGCGATATTGCCAAACACTTTACCAGCCACGTAAAGCCGAAAAAGATGAAAGGCATGGTAGTGGTATATGATCGCGAAGCTTGTGTGCAAATGTACCACTTGCTCGGTGAAAAGCTTGGCTTTAATGCGATTGAAGTAGTTATGAACGTTGATCAAGCCCCTATAAAAGCCAAAGAGGGCGATAAAAAAGACAAGGTCAACAGCGATTGGCGTAAGTGGCACGATGAGTTAAAGCTACCCATCAAACAAGAGGATTTTAAGCGCTGGCAGAATATTGATGCAGAAAGCCAAGTACAAAAAGAACTGATTGAATGCTACAAAGATCCAAAACATCCCTTACAACTCATCATCGTTACTGCCAAATTATTAACAGGTTTCGATGCCCCTATCTGCTATTGCATGTATTTAGATAAACCTTTACGCGATCACACCCTTTTACAGGCCATGTGTCGGACTAACCGATTATACGAAACTGATGATACTCGCAAAGATATGGGGTTAGTTATTGACTACCTCGGCGTATTTGAAAATCTGCGTACCGCATTGGCTTATAAGCCGGAAGAAATTGATGGTGTCGTAGAGGGTATCGAAGCCTTTAAAGAATTATTACCGGCACAACTGGATAAGTGCTTGTCCTTTTTCCCCAATGTGGACCGCACCTTAGAGGGTTTCGAAGGTATTATGGCCGCACAAGAGTGCTTACCAACTAACAAAAAACGCGATGAGTTCGCCGCTTGTTTTGGGGTGTTATCTAAGTTATGGTCGGCTATTAGCCCTGATCCTTTTTTAAGCCCGTATCGTCAAAACTATAAGTGGTTAGCGCAAATTTACGAGTCAGTGCGTCCAGTAGGCCAGACGGGGGCGCTTGTTTGGGCTGCTTTAGGCCCCGAAACTATCAAGATGATCCATGAGCATACTGATATTAATCGAATTCGCGATGATATCGACGAGTTTATCATGGATGAACACGCCATTTTTACCCTGACAGAAAAAGAGCAAGAGCAACGTGCTAAAAGATTGGAAATTGATCTTATGGGCCGCTTGCGGGGCAGTCATGAGCCTAAATTTGTGGAGTTAGGCGAGCGACTGGAAAAACTTCGCCAAGACTATGAGGCCGGTGTTATTAAAGCCATTGAGTGGTTAAAGGGCTTGTTGGATGCTGCGAAGGACACAGTGCAAGCAGAGCGCGAAACTGGTGAACACCCAGTGACAGAAGCAGATAACAAGCAAGCTCTAACCAAGCTTTTTCTGGAAACCCGTCCAGAGTCTACGCCTAAGTTAATCGGCGATGTGGTTGAACAAATTGACAAAATTGTCAAAGCCACCCGCTTTGACGGCTGGCAAAACTCCAATAGTGGCCCGCGTGAAATCCAAAAGGCGCTATTGCTGACTCTGGCCCAATTTGGATTGGGTAAAGATAAGGAACTATTCCAAAAGGCTTACGGGTATATAGAGGAGCATTATTGAGTTTTACTTAATTGACTGGCCGCATTGTATCGATACTTGGGCAGGTCAAGAGTGACTACTACCATGGATAATTATACCTATAGCGTTAGCAATGCCCATTTATGGCGTAGAGCCGACTTTCTGATCTGATTACATCTTGAATAACAAAGATGTTAGATCAAGTATGAGACAATACACATAGTTATTGTGTATTGTTAATCATTTTTTCAACTGCTTTAGGTGTAATTTCCATAATCTTAGCAATTGTTTTTAAATCGACACCCTTATCAAGCAGTGCATTGGCAAGGGCCTTTGCTTGTATTTGAGCCAGTTTCTCAGCTTCCTTAGCTAATTTAGCTTTTTCTTGGGCAGATTTTGTTTTATCTCTCTCCAAAGCTAGTTTTTCTCTAGCAATCTTCTTCTCTTCTTTCCTAATCTGCTCAACCACCTGATAAGTCGGGATATAGGTAAGACTTTTCTCTAAATCATCCATAATGCCCATGCTTCTGAAACTTTCATAGGCTTCTGTGCTGATTATAAGATGATCAACGAGTGCAATATTAAGTATACGGCCTACCTGGATAAGACGGTCAGTGATATCTAAGTCTGCTTTGGAAGGAACAAGACGCCCTGAAGGATGGTTGTGAATAGCAATAACACGTGACGCATTTTTCATAACGGCTACACGATATACATTCATAGGCTCTATATTAACGGCCTTTACTGAACCTAAAGCAATTAATTCGATATAGAGGATATACCCTGCTTCGTTCATACCGATAATCCAGAAATGCTCTTTTTCTTTGTCTATCTTATTTTCACGAAGAAGTATGCGTTGCATGATGCTGAACACATCATCTGAACCTTCTATATAACGCTTATCGTTTTTGCCAAGTTTAATATCCATACATCGTTTATAGTTAAGAGCATTAACCTAAAATATAACATAGTTTACTAATTATTATAAGTAAACAGCATTAGCTAAACCAATGATATGTTGTTTATATTTTTACTATAAATTGATTAATTAGAAATATTTTATATAAATAAAATACTACCTGATTTGTAACCAACTTAAAGAAATTCATGTCTTCAAAAGGCATAAATTATAGCTATAATCTTTGAATGTCTATTCAGCTTGAGAAAGGTAATACAGAGCTTAAAGTATTTTGACTAAAATTTTTCGAACAATTAGCAATAGCAGAATTATATCCAGTATGTCGGTACCAGAATTATTGGGAAAATTTTAGTTTTTATCGATTTCTAAAATTTCTTTATTGAAACCATTTATATTAACAAATTAACTGTTTTTATTTATTAAAAAATTTATTAAAAGTCATTTTTAATAATTTAAAACTGACAGAAAATAAAATTGAATTAGAAAAGCTGGATTTTACCAGCTCAGTCTATTTATGAATTCATGAAGCTTTTTTAAACAGGATACTAGAAGCATCCTGTCCAAATAGGTATTACTATTTATGTTGATTGTTTAGATAGTGCGCTAAGTACTTCTCTGAAACTATTTAAACCGGCCTCCAAATTTTCGATAATTTCTTCTGCGATTACATCTGGTTCTGGTAAATTATCAAGGTCGGTTAAGCTTTTATCTTTCAACCAGAAAATATCCAGACTAGTTTTGTCTCGTGTAAGCAATTCCTCAACATTGTATTTACGCCAGCGACCTTCTGGATTATTTTCAGGGTGCCAAGTTTCTTTGCGCTTGGCAGGGTTTTTCGGGTTATAACATTCGATAAAGTCGGCCAGATCGTCAAAACGCATTGGTTTTTTCTTCAGAGTGTGATGAATGTTGGTACGGTAATCATAAAACCACACCTCTTTTGTCCATGCCTCTGGGCTGGCGGGCTGGTTATCAAAAAATAAAACGTTCGCTTTAACCCCTTGTGCATAAAATATGCCTGTGGGTAGGCGCAGAATGGTATGCAGAGTGGTGTTTTCTAGTAGCTTTTTGCGAATTGTTTCGCCTGCGCCCCCTTCAAACAGCACGTTATCCGGTACCACTACGGCGGCCTTGCCAGTGGTTTTCAGCATGCTGCGAATATGCTGAACAAAGTTAAGCTGCTTATTGGAAGTCGTAGCCCAGAAGTCTTGCCGCTTATAAGTGAGTTCATCTGTCTCCTGTTCACCTTCTTCATTGGTAAAGCTCATTGAGCTTTTTTTACCAAATGGTGGATTGGCAAGCACATAGTCTACACTAACAGGGTTGGCTGCTATTAGCGCGTCATTAGGAGAAATCAGTGTATCGCCATCGATTTCACCAATGTTATGCAGAAACATATTCATCAAACACAAGCGACGGGTATTGGCAACGATTTCATTACCGTAAAATGTGCGGTGCTTTAGAAATTGCTTTTGCTCTTTGTCGAGAGCGGTATTTTCTGGATTTGTAAGAAAGTCATAAGCAGCGAGAAAAAAACCACCTGTACCACAGGCAGGGTCAGCAATAGTTTTTCCCGGCTCTGGTCGAATGCACTCCACCATCGCGCGGATTAATGCCCTCGGTGTAAAATACTGTCCTGCACCAGACTTGGTATCTTCTGCGTTCTTTTCTAGTAACCCTTCATAGATGTCGCCCTTAACATCTGCCCCCATCATGATCCACTGGGTACTGTCGATCATATCGATCAGACGGTATAACTTGGCTGGGTCTTGAATCTTGTTTTGTGCTTTGGTAAAAATCTGCCCCAGCATCCCTTTCTGCTTACCTAATTCACGTAGCAATTCCACGTAAAGTACTTCAAGCTCTGCACCTTTCTTACTAGTAAGTGCCTGCCAATTATATTTTGCCGGAATACCCACATCACGAGAGTAAGGTGGTTTGGCGTATTCATCGGCCATCTTAAGAAAGATCAGATAGGTTAGCTGTTCAAGATAGTCGCCATAACCTACTCCGTCATCACGCAGAGTGGTGCAAAAACTCCAGACTTTGGAAATGATTGTTGATGTGTTCATAATTATATATTTCTAACTGGATAAATAGATAAAAAGCGCATCAATGTGGCTTTCATATAAAATTGATTTTTTCCTATCATCTAATGGCTGGACACTGAATGTCTCTTGTTTGATTTTGAGGTTTTCTGAGTGTTGACAAACACTTTTTTCGCCTGAATACGAGACAGCAGTTTACTAGCTGGTTCGTCACTCGGATCTTGTGGTACCAATTGACCAGAAAAAGCTTTTTTCAGAATGGATTGACGTAAAGTTTCGGCGTGAAGCAATTCTGCGTCAATTACAGCCTCATTTTCTGATATTCTATTAAAAATATTTTCTATTTTTTCAACGAACACTGTTTGCTCATTGTAACTAGGTAATGGTACAGGAAGGCGTCTAATATCTTCTAGATGGAGATGTCTAATCGCTACGCCTTTCTGATTTTTTGCACCAAAGTAGGTAGAAACTTGGAAATATACAGCCCACATGACAAATCGACCTTGCAAATTTCCTAAAATAGGAATATTCGAAACACTTTCGAGCAAAGAAAACTCGAAATCTATATCTACCAATGCTACTCGTCCAATTGTTCCGCTTTTTGTTAAAAGAACCGAATTTTTTCTTGGTCGACACCGTTTAATTAATTCTTTATGCTGAAAATCGCTTATGAATCGAGCTTTTTCAAAGTTTATTTTAAAATCTCTGATATCCTTTGCGGATATGAGTGGAACACCAGAGTCAGTGTAATCAGGGGTATGATGAATCCCATCAACAATATACTCAGATAATTCGCTTAGAAATACCCATTTCCATTTCTCAGGAATATCAAATAAATCATCCAAATCTGACTTTCCAATAGGCTTTATTTTTTGTTTTCTTGGTTTACTTGGCTTTTTCCCTTTTTTACCATTAATTTCCCACTCTTTTACCGCAGTTTCCCAATCTTCCAGTTGTTCTTGATAGCGGGCTTCGCGTTCCTGTTGGATACGGGCAAGAAATTGTTCTGAGGATTCCAGCTTATCTGCATTATCCTCACGCCATTTCGCAGTAAGCTTGCCTTCAAAGGCGTGTTTAAGCACGGACTGGCGGTAGACTTTAAGTTGTTCGCGGGCGGTTTTTAGCGCAGCAATGCCATTATCCAGCTCAGAGAACAGTTCTTCGATTTTGGCGACGATACGTTTTTGTTCATTTAATGGAGCTATGTTGACAAGTATTTTTTCGAAATTACTCTTATTTACAATAGATATGGTTGTGGCCGTTGCTTTCTCTTCTAACTGGTGTCTAAATTCTGTTGATTGTGCTTGATAAAAAAGAAACTTACTGAGTATTGCGTTGTTTGGGATAATGGCATTTATTTGCTGGTTAAAAGCGACAGGCACAGTATTGAGCGCTGTTTTCCCTAAGTTTCCAATACAAGAAATAAGCACCGAGTTTTTTGGCAAAATTCGTGCTAATTTAGCTCCTTTTTCTGAGAGACTTTCATCTCCAACTGACACTATCTTATTGTTTAGTTGTGGTGGCTTTATATATGGAATACCTCCACCATAATTACTAGAATCTTTAGTTGATGGGGTATTTCCTGTTACGCAGAATCCTGTATCTCCTATGCGGATTTGAATCCAGGAACATGGGACTGAATGTTTCATTACGCCACCAACTCCCGATTTAATTCCTCAATTACCCAGTCCATTTTGTTTCCAAATTGCTGGTACATCCCCATTAAACCACCTTGGGCATCAAAAGGTGTCATATCTAAATCATCTCGCTCAAAGTGTAAAGAACTAGCGATATGGTCGCGAATGGCTTGTAACCATTGCATTTGCTGTTCATTAAATTTTTCAGAGTTTCCTGAGTGATACTTCATAATCCAATCCTGAAAATTCTTTCTTACAGTGCTATTAAATGGTTTAATTTTACTATCAATACCGCACACCCGGCGAATCAGTGCTACTAAAATAGTGAGGTCCGTAAGTGGATTTTCACCTTGGTAGTTATCCAAATGGGTGTAAGCCTGCCAGATACGCAGTGGCGCCAGCTTAGGGCGATCTTGTTTGAGCTTTTCTAACAGGGATTTAATTTGTGAGTATGTGACCTCAGAACGCCGTTCAGGAGTATGGAAATAGATGGTAAGCGCATCAATTTCGTCTGCATGATCTTTCAAATAATCGGTAAATTCTTGTACTAGTTCCTTGGCGTTTTCGGTTACTTCCCCACCCCAACCAGTTTTAAGTACTGTATCCAAGTCATCATGAACAATAATTTGCTCTTTATCCCGACGGATAGAATCAATTAGCTCTATCAAGTCACCGTTAAACACGTTTGCGACCACACTAACCAGCTGTTGTTGAGCTTGGTTACGGGCATCATCACCAGGATCGGTACCGACAGGTTGGTCAACGATTTCCAAGGCTTTTCGCTCTACACTGTCACCATCAATAGCGTTGAAAAGTTCACTCACAATCGTAAGGAGTGTCGTGCCACCGGCTTTTTCAGTAATGCGGGCACGCTCTCTGTCATTAAGTTGTTTGTCTAATCGTGCCAGGCGTCCAGCTAGCGATGAAACAGTATCACTATCACTCGCACCCAACATGACGCTCATCGCTAAGTCTTTAAGCGACACGCTAGGTTTGGTAATCAAAGGTTGGCTTGCAGTTTTAACCGACTTGGTGACGCCAATAGCATCGACAATAACATAGTGTGTTTTAGCACTCTGCGCGGAGGGCGTGACCTTTTGCAAACTGTCTTTATCCAGTGTGCGGGTACCGCGCCCTTTCATTTGTTCAAAGTAGTTTTTGCTTTTTACATCACGCATAAACAGTAGACATTCTAGCGGCTTGACATCAGTACCAGTAGCAATCATATCAACAGTGACTGCAATACGCGGATAATAGTCATTACGGAACTGGGTGAGCACGGATTTGGGATCTTCACCTTTTTCAGTTACTTTGCCTTCAGAGTTGGTTTTGTCATTGGCGGCTCGGTAGGTAACTTTTTTGCAGAACTGATTACTTTCACCGAACTCTTCGCGGACGGTTTGTATAATGTCATCGGCATGACTGTCGGTTTTGGCAAAGATCAGGGTTTTGGGCACTTCTTTACGGCCGGGAAAGATGGTTGGCAGTGAATCTTTGAACGTACGGATAACTGTGCGAATTTGATCTGGGTTTACAATATTGCGGTCGAGCTGCTTCGCCGTATAAATTTCATCCTGATCCTGTTGCTCCCAACGTTTGTGCCGGGTTGTACGCTCGCGACGCTCCACAAGCTGTTTTGCTTCAATTTTTCCCCCGCGCATAGTCTTTTCGGTTTCAATAATAAAAATTTCATTACCAACATTAACACCATCGGCCACAGCTTTTTCATGGTTATATTCACTTACGACATTCTTACGGAAAAAACCAAAGGTACGATTGTCTGGTGTAGCGGTTAGTCCAATCAGATAAGCATCAAAATACTCCAGAACCTGCCGCCACAGATTGTAAATAGAGCGGTGGCACTCATCAATGATGATTACATCAAAAAACTCAGGTGGAATTTTTTTATTGTATACCACTGGCAATGGTTTTTTAGACTTGGTAAATTGTTGCTCTGCTGGGTTTTGTTCCTCAAGAGATTCGTCCAATGGCTCATCTTTTAAAATGGAGTACATACGTTGAATGGTACTAATACAGACTTGAGTATCTTTGGCGATGTATTGATTTTTCAATCTCTGAACATTATAAAGCTCAGTAAATTTGCGGTTATCATCATTCGGCATGAAGCTCATGAACTCTTGTTCTGCTTGTTCCCCAAGATTTTTAGTGTCTACCAGAAATAAAATGCGACTAACACTTATTGGTTCGCGTAACAGGCGATAACAGGCTGTAATCGCGGTAAAAGTTTTTCCTGAACCTGTGGCCATCTGTACCAAAGCGCGAGGCTTGTCTTGTTTCAACGATTCTTCCAGATTAGTAATAGCTGTAATCTGGCAATTACGCAAACCTTCTTTTATCAGTGGCGGAAAATCTTGTAAACGTCCTCGCAGACTTTTAGATTCTTTGCTCCATTTTGCAATAGTTACCGGACGATGGAAGTTAAACACTTCGCGGGAGCGTGGACGCGGGTCTAGTCTATCTGTAAAGCGAGTAATGATACCAGTGCTTTCATAAACAAAGCGCAAAGGCTGGCTATTATTAACCCATTTTAAAGTAGAGTTAGCATATTTTTGGGATTGCTCTTCAACTATAGTGATTTTCTCACCCCAAGTTTCAGGTTTAGCTTCAATTACGCCTACTTCTTTCTTGTCAACAAACAATACATAATCGGCCGGTCCTGTATGTGTCGGGAATTCGCGAACTGCAATACCAGTAGAAGCAGAAAAATCAATTTTCTGTTTGTCTTGTACTACCCATCCCGCTTGCGCGAGTAATGCATCTATTTGATCACGGGCTTTTTGTTCTGGATTCTGATTAACCATGCTTTCACATCCCTGCTTATTTGTTTGTGCAGCGCACTTTTATCTGAGGATTACCATTATCGCTTGCTTTTACAATTCCCCAGTATCAAAGTAGAATAGCTTACACAATTTATTAAAATCTTACAGCTAAATTTTCTGAACTGTGTCCTTGTTGTGTAAGAATTCATAGATCAGCTGGGCTTTGTTTCTATAACATATCTACGCTAAATATTTGGGAATTAAACCATTATGCGAACAAGATAACAAAGGAATAGAAGCTATACCTAATTAGTTTTCTTATTGTAGTAAGAAAGCATATTATAAATTTAACATATTTATAATTAGACAAATAGATTGAATTTTGTTATCAAGACTGGGGATTTGTAACTTTCTCTTTCTTAAAAAATACATTTTCTATGCGCTGCTAGATTGTTTAACAAGACATTCGTTAAGGTGTGGTGGTTGGTGTACGAAATAAAAAGCATTTATTTAAATAAAAAAGCTTAAATATTTTTTCTTTTTATTATAATTTAAAAATTTTTGCTATAATTTTTTTAATTTTTTAATACTTATGATTAATTAGTATGATGACAAACATTGCTTAAGATATAAAATCACATTTTAATAATTTTAGAAATTAAAACTAATTTTAAATGAATTGAGCAAGATACAAACAATTTATTTACCTATGTTTAAAAAAATTACATTATCACTTGATATTAATATTATAAATGGAAAATAATAATATATATTAAATTAATATTAACAGAGGATATTTAGATATGTCTGGCCCAACATTCCAAACAAATCCGATTGATCTTTCGAAACTTCTTGACGATTGCCACAATGGCGTAATTCAATTACCTGATTTCCAAAGAAGCTGGGTTTGGGATGAAGATACAATAAAGAGCCTTATTGCCTCTATATCCAGATCATTTCCTATAGGCGCATTGATGACGCTCTATACAGGGGGTTCTGTAGAATTTCAACCTAGATTAATAGAGGGTGTGCCAGAAACTGCTAAATCGGTGTTACCTCAATCTTTATTATTAGACGGCCAACAACGTATTACCTCCATGTATCTAGTAACTTTACGCAAAAAAGTTGTTGAGACAGTGGCACCTAAAAATAAAAAGGTTAAACGCTGGTTTTACATTGATATAAAAAAAGCATTAAATCCTAATATAGACAGAGATGAAGCTATTTTAAGTATCCCCGAAGATAAAAAAGTAACTAGTCAATTTGGACGAGAAGTAGTATTAGATATATCTTCACCTGAAAAAGAATATGCTAATTTTATTTTTCCGATGACTGAAGTTTTTGATTGGGATGAATGGCAAGATGGTTTTGATAGCTACTGGGCAGGTGATAATAATAAGCACCAAAGAGAAATATTCAGACAATTTAAACGAGAAATTTTAGAAAATTTCAAATCATATCGTGTACCTGTTATCGCTTTAGACAGAGAAACCAGTAAAGAAGCTGTATGTGTGGTATTCGAAAAAGTAAATACCAAAGGAAAAGCACTTGAAGCTTTTGAATTAGTCACAGCAATTTATGCAGCTGAAGGGTATGAATTGCGTAAAGACTGGTATGATAATGGCAAAAATACCGGTAGACAAATCCGTTTTAATAATGCCTGCCGTTTTTCAGATAATAAGGAAGGTATTATTAGTAAAGTATCCAATACAGATTTTTTACAAGCGATCTCTTTGTTCTATACAAGAGAACGAAGACGAAAAGCAGAACAAGCAGGTAAACAAGGAAATGAATTACCAACAGTATCTGGTAATCGCCATGCCTTACTAGATCTGCCCTTATCAGCTTATAAACAGTATGAAAAACAAGTAGAAGAAGGCTTTGAAAAAGCAGCCAAATTTTTACATATGCTGCATATTTACCAAGTAAGCGACCTACCTTATCAATCACAAGTAGTTCCTCTAGCAGCTATATTAGCTGATATAGGCGATGATTGGGAACATGAGACGAATAGACGAAAATTAACTCAATGGTACTGGAATGGTGTATTTGGTGAGCTTTACGGGTCTGCTGTAGATACACGCATTGCAAGAGATTTCATGGAAGTGCCAGAATGGTTAAAGGGGGCTACAGAACCATCAACGGTCAGCGAAACATTATTCAGACCAGACAGATTAAAAACTATGAAAACCCGTTTATCTGCGGCATATAAAGGGATTAATGCGCTTTTAATGAAACAAGGTGCACAAGATTTTCGCTCAAGCCAAAAGTATAGCCATACTGTTTTTTTTGACGAAAATGTAGATATTCATCATATTTTTCCTAAAGATTGGTGTAGAAAACATGATTTTAAATCTAAAATTTATGATTCTGTTATTAATAAAACTCCTTTAAGCTATAAAACCAATCGTATTATTGGCAGTTCTGCCCCTTCCATCTATTTAAAAAAATTAGAAACAGGCGACAAGCAAACCCCTGGTATAAAATCGGCTGATTTAGATATATATTTAAAATCTCATTGTATTAACCCTGTACTACTTAGGGAAGATAATTTCACTGCATTTATTGAGGACAGACAAAAACAACTAATAGCACTTATTGAAGAAGCAATGGGTAAAAAAGCATATCAGGGAGATGTACAGGAAGATGGCTTGCAACTTGATTTTGAAACCGAAGAAGCAGAATATATACTTTTTTAATATGCAATTAACTACGCAAAATTTTAATATATAAAATGATTTGTACTAAAGAAAGCTTTATAAAACCACTCAAGCAAGCCGAGTTTGATTTTCTTGCACTAAATTACTCAAAAAATCAGCTACCACTCTTATTCTTCCCGAGTTAATAAGGTCGGAGTGGATGACTAGCCAAATGGGTTGATTGCAGCCAATATCGTTGCGAACACAATTCAGATTTTTGGTTAAGGCAATAAATTTCGGTAAGACACCCATTCCGATACCTGCTTCAACTGCACTGATATGTGCAGACATGCTGCCGGCTCTCAGACAACATTTGCCACGGCTGTTTTTTTCTATCCACTTTGCTGCCGGCAAGTTCTGATGTGTTTCCGGCCAGCCGATAAAATCTGCGTTTTTTAACATTGTTTCTTCTTTGTTTAGCGGTTTGCGCTGCAAATAGCTTTCAGAGGCATACAAACCAAAACCAAGCTCGCCTAATCGGCGGATGGTTACTTTACCCTGCTCCGGGCGAACCAGACGCAAGGCCATATCAGCGTCTCTTCTTTGCAGATTGATAGTTGATACTCCAGTAACCAGTTCCAGGGTTAAATCAGGATGTGCTGAATATAGCTTGGGTAAAGCCGGAATAATAAGATGATCAGCCAGCCCCTGAGCCGTAGCCAAACGCACGTGCCCGCTGACACTGGCATTGACTCCGGTAGCCATGGCATCAAACGCGTGTCCGGCCTGTTCCAGTATTTCTGCCTGCGAAACGAGTATTCTGCCTTCATCTGTTAGCTTATACCCTTGCTGATCGCGGATAAATAACCGATATCCCAGCACCTTTTCCATACGTTCCAGACGGCGGTAAGTTGTAGCAATGCCAAGTTTTAATGTCTTTGCAGCACCACTCAATGTGCCTTCACGTACGATTGCCAGAAATACTTTAGTATCATCCCAGCATAGTTTTTTGTTCATATTTGATTTCCGATTCTGGAAAACCAGTTACCAGATTTAGCTATATATCTGTCTATTTTCGCAAAGTATACTGAATTAACCCTGCTTTCACCAAGCTAATAACTATGTTTAAAAGCAGATTTATAACAACTCAATACAATCTGTTTTCAGCCGGATGTGCACAATTGCCGATCTTTTAGGTTCGTATATCAGGTCAAACTCTATCTGTTTGAAAAATTGATTGCAAAAGAGGAAATGATTTAGTGAATAATTCAGAAAATAAGACACAATGGCGTAACTGGATGGCTGTTTGCATGCTTGCAATAGCGTCATTTATTGTGGTGAGTACCGAGCTGGCACCGATTGGTATGTTATCCGCTATAGCCTCATCTATGGGACAAAACAGCGGTACTACCGGTTTGGTTGTGACTTTGTATGCATGGCTGGGGGCTGTTTCTGCCCTTGTTTCAGTTACTACATTCAGCCATCTGCCTCGTAAACCAGTAGTGATTGTATTAATGTTGCTGATGGCTGCATCGAATGGTATTGCGGCTATGAGTGAGCATTTTTCTGTACTTTTAATCGCCCGTCTGGCCGGTGCTATTGCTCATGGTGCATTCTGGGCGATGGCGGGCACTATGGGAGCGCAACTGGTATCAGATAAATATACTGGCAGAGCCACAGCAATTATATTCAGCGGTGTTTCAATAGCCAGTATACTTGGTGTTCCCTTTATTAACTGGATTAGCAGCACTATTGGCTGGCGTTTATCATTTTTATTACTGGGCGTATTAGCCATAATAACCGCAATTATTCTGGCTTTTACCCTGCCGGCTGTATCCGGTACTTCCCGAATGGGGCGAAAACAATTTTCAGCAATTCTTCAGATTAAGCAGTTACGCCAAGTTTATCTGATTGCTACTGCTGCCATCATCGCCCATTTTGCCGCTTTTACCTATATTGAAGTATTTATGGCCGAAGAAATGGCTATTTCTGCCAACTGGATTGCTGTTTGTCTGTTTGTATTCGGTATAGCCGGTGTAGCTGGTAATCTGTTATGTGGTCTGTTTATAGACAGATATCTGAAAAGTATACTTGGTGCAGGCTTAGTGCTGATTTGTGGCAGTCTGATTCTGCTGAGTGCAGTCTTGTCACATAATCCAATCATGCTGATGGTATTGGTGCTTGCGTGGGGTTTGGGTGTAGCCATATTATTTGTTGGTATTCAGGCATGGATAATCAGGCTGGCAGGAAATGATAACGCTTTACCCGCTTCTGCTATTTATGCAGCTATTTTTAATGGAGCCGTAGGCATTGGGGCAATTATCGGCGCAGGAATTATTGATTTCGGCAATATAAAAATGCTTTATTTAATTGCCTCTTTGATCACTTTATTCAGTTTGTTGCAGTTACTAATCAGCAAAACGATGCATAAGCCGGTGCAGTAAAACCAATATATTTCACTTATACATTTTTATATCTAATACCACCAATTCAGAAGAATTTAAGCTGTAGCCAATTTGTCTGATTTAAAAGAAATATAAACTCAAATCAAAGGCCGCTGAAATAAGCGGCCTTGTACACATTTTTCAGAATTAATCCTGAAACTTTTTCTTGATTGAATCTACTGCACCATCTATGGCATTAGCCACATCATGCACAGCTTCTTTCACGCCGCCAACGGACTTATCAACCATTCCTTCAGACTGGGTTTTAGTATCACCCACTACTTTACCCACGTTCTGTTTTACTTCGCCTTTGGCTTTATCTACAAATCCTTTATCGCTCATAACCATCTCCATTCTGTATGTCTACTGCATGCAACAGTATTCAATTAAACACAAGTAAATTCTTATCCTTCAAGAATTTATCTTAGAGAGACAATTAGCGGTAAGCAATGGAAAACGCCAATATTTGCAGCTAATTACATATAAAAATAATTAATTGGTAAATCATACAGTTAATTAACTCAATATCAATTTATTAACAATTTTCTTTAACTATCAATAAAAATCCATCTGACTAAATACAGCTGTAGATAGTTATGAATTTTATGATATTAAGTTTAATTTTTGTTATTATTAGTTAAATTGTAAATTAATAAATTTGTTCCTTTTTCGACAAGGTTAAGAATTTTAATATATTTGATTACTACCAGACTATGTTACGAACAGCATACAGATTAATTGCTTAGCCATAAATAAACAGGAATAGTAATGGAAGAAAAAGATATTGATCAGCAAATTGAAGAATTAAGTAAAATTACCCGTGAAGATGGTAAGGAAACTTATGCTCAAGCTCAATTTGAGTTAGGAGATATATATCGTAATATAAAACACGATTATAGTCACGCTGAAGCTTTTTATTTAAATATCAACAAAGAAGATAATCCAGAAGTTTATGCTAAAGCTCAGTTTCTTTTAGGATATATATATCAAGAAATAAAACACGATTATGATCAAGCTGAAGCTTTTTATTTAAATATCAACAAAAAAGATAATCCTGATGTTTATGCTAAAACTCAGTTTAGTCTAGGATATATATATCAAGAAATAAAACACAATTATGATCAGGCTGAAACTTTTTATTTAAATATCAACAAAAAAGATACTCCTGATGTTTATGCTCTAGCTCTGTTTGGTTTAGGATATATATATTATAATATAAAACACGATTATGATCAGGCTGAAGTTTTTTTATTAAATATCAACAAAGAAGATAATCCTGAAATCTATGCTCAAGCTCAGTTTTTTTTAGGATATATATATCAAGAAATAAAACACGATTATGATCAAGCTGAAGTTTTTTATTTAAATATCAACAAAGAAGATAATCCTGAAATCTATGTTCTAGCTCAGGGTAATTTAGGATATATATATCATGATATAAAACACGATTATGATCAGGCTGAAGTTTTTTTATTAAATATCAACAAAGAAGATAATCCTGAAGTTTATGCTAAAGCTCAATTTTTTTTAGGATATATATATCAAGAAATAAAACACGATTATGATCAGGCTAAAGCTTTTTATTTTAAAATTACTAAAGAGAACAATCCTGAAATCTATGCTCAAGCTCAAGATATCTTAGGCAAAATCTATACAGAAAAAATTAAAAAAGAAACTCAAGCTACAGACTGCTTTCTCCTTGCCTCTAAAATTGAGAGTTACTCAAATCGTTATCCATATCAATATATTTGCGCTCAATTAATTTTGGGGTTGAAACAAAATAACTTTAATCATGATTTTAATGAAAAAGAATTTAACGAACTTAAAGATTTCATCTATAATAAAATTGAAAATTTATGTAACTTAACTAATAATATTAAAAATATTTTATTTATTTCTAAAATATTAGATAATAAATATAGCAAAAAACAGCCGGAACGACGTGTCGCTCATTATACCAAGCCAGCTGTATTATTTAATCTGCTTAAAGGAGAAAATCCCAGTAAATTCCGGCTTAATATCGTAGATTTCATGAATGACCCCAGTGAAAATCAGGTATTAACCAGCTGGCTGAATATTAGCAATCATCCTGATAATGAAATTAAAAGCTTTTTAGCCAGTTTCTCCTTTAATCATAATTGTCTGAATCAGTTTCGTTTATACGGTAATGATGATAACATTATTGGTTCCGGTATCAGTATTGCTTTTAATAAAAATTTTTTTGGTCTGGATACAGAACGCAGTATCAATAACGAAATAATCTCATTACACAGTATTAAATCTATCAAATCGTTTGAAAATAAACAAGTAAAACTTGAAACTGAGCAAATCGAAATTATAAGTGCCAATACTCTTTATCCTTTGCCTTTATACCGTTGCCTGTATTTTGATCCAAACAAATGCTTTTTCTCTTAGCTGCGTCCCTCTACCCCTATTTGCCAATAAAATCTTTATAATTAAAAGGGTTACTAGAGGTGCTTTTTGTCACCTAGGTGCACGTAAGAGTATACTTAAGCACCAAACTGGTACCTAAAATGGTACTTAACGTTTAAAACTTCTCTGTGATATACTCAGTTTGTTTTTTAAGGATAACATGGCGACACAAACTGGTAAGCGATTAACAGATAGTAAGCTACGCAATATAGCTCCCAAAAGTAAACCTCTAACCAGCTCAGCAGTAGCTGGTCTTGTATTCTACCCTAGTTCAAGCACAAAAGG
The DNA here is from genome assembly GCF_016100435.1 of Snodgrassella sp. W8158. Classification (NCBI taxonomy): domain Bacteria; kingdom Pseudomonadati; phylum Pseudomonadota; class Betaproteobacteria; order Neisseriales; family Neisseriaceae; genus Snodgrassella; species Snodgrassella sp. W8158. Next base: position 799,444 of record NZ_JACFSM010000002.1, read on the forward strand.
TGCAGGGGCATGGGTTCTCCGTTATTACGATAACTCTTCTAAAAAACGTACAAAAATGACCTTAGGTCACTACCCTAAAATGGGTATAGCTGACGCTGAATCCGAAGCCAAACTTTATAGATCAATTTTAAAGCAAGGTTTAAATCCTAAGGTAGAAAAACAAAAAATTCAAGACCAGGAATTACAAAAGCAAAGTTATACATTTGAGTATCTTGCTGTAGAGTATTTAAATCATGAAAAAGCAATGGGAAGATGGAAAAACCTAAGGAACGCTCAGAGTTTTGAAAGGCGTTTGCAGATGTACGTCTATCCAGTTTTGGCGAATAAAGTTATAACAGAAATTAATATACGTGATATTACGGAATTACTTAAAGAAATTTGGAATACAAAACCAAGTACAGCTACTAATGTGTTATCACATATTCGTGAGATTTTCGAATGGGCAAATATAATGGGTTACTGCGGACATAATCCCTGCACCTCTGTAAGAAGAGCTCTTGGTAAACAAAGAAAACCTCCAGAAGAAGAGGCACATCAGCCGGCCTTAGATTGGAAAGATATACCTTTATTTTTTAAAACTGTGATCGGGCAAACTAGAAAAAGTAGGGTTAAATACTGCTTGATGTTTATTATTTTAACTGCATGTCGTAAAAGTGCAGCTCGATTGATTCAAGGAGGTGATATTGATTTTGAAACAAACATATGGACACTAAGTCCAAAAAGAGAGGAATCTAAAACCCTTGTTAACCGCTATTTTCCATTGAGTACACAGGTTATTAAGCTATTGTCGTGCCGAAAAAGTACAAATACTCTTGTTTTTTCACGTAATGGTATAAAACCCTTAGACCCCACGGCTACGAAGGTATTCCTAAATATCCATGCCAAACAATTTAAATCTGATATTCCTGGTAGATGTATAACTACTCATGGTTTCAGGTCTACATTTAAGGGGTGGGCAGTTAGTATGGGCTACTCAGACAGACTCTCTGAACTTCAACTATGTCATAAGTATGGTAGTAAAGTTCAGAGAGCCTATGATCGACAGCCTTTGATTGAGGAACGTCGAGAAATGATGCAGGCTTGGGCAGATTACTGTCTAAGCGAGATTAAAGATTTTGATTCTTTATTTTAAAACTGGTACATAAAAGTGCTGCGACGTGTTTACTATCCTGGCGGTGTTTTACTAAATACATAGCAATATAAGCATAAAGTAATGCATGGTGGAAGTGGTCATTTCCAGATGTTTTTACCCATCTGTAATCCTCTACTTCTGCCGTATCTGCCCCATCACTAAACGCCTGTCTTGTACCGTTAGGTACTCTTCGCATATCTTGGAGATGTTCAGCTAGGATATCAATATCAGGGATATTTGGAACAACACCTATATAACCTTCACGAATGGAATCCATTAAGGTATTAAAGGCGAAGTTACGATTGATATTTACCTGTCTAACTCGCAAAATGGCTTTAGATAAATCCTCTTGTGAAGCTAACAGGCGGAATAACTCCATAGATTTATTCGTAACATATAATGCACCATAAAGGTTACGAATCGAGTTTTGTAATCTATAGATTGTTTCTACATAAGGTTGACTATCTGACAAGATAGTTGCAGGGTGGTGAATTCTTATCAATCTTTGTAGTGTTTTTTCAAAGTCCGTATACTCGACTCTGTGTAACTCCAACACAGTTAATTTATCTATACCGTTAGTTACGGCTACAACTATATGACAAGTTGTTCCTAAATCGATACCAAAAACTTTTTGACCACGAGGAGTCTGCTCACCTACAAGTTTCATCTTCTCAAAGTCATCGGGATTTAAGCCAGAATCTTTATCCTCTGCTGTAATACCCAAATGGAAGTTTTGAAACTGGGTTTTTCTGTCAAAATTCGTAGACCATAAAACTAAGTCCGACATTTTGATAATTTCAGGGGCATCTGTAGGATATACCTGATAACCCTCCCCTGCAAAACCTACATCTTCCGGATTTTCACAGACATACTGACGATGTTCAATCGACAAATCCGCAGGCTTGTCACATTTTGGGCAGAATAAAGTAGCCTCTCTCCAATCTATTTTATTCAATAGAGGTTTGGTAATAGCTAATAAATCCCCGTCGTATCCTGGAATTCGTACATGTTCCAAGTATTGCGGAATAAAGTAATGACCACAGTGAACACACTTGCAGAAATTATAGAAGCGTCGAGTATTTTTAAACTTCTTATCTATACCGTAATTCTCTACAGTAGGTGTAGAAAAATATCGCCACCATCTATAAGTTGAAGCAGTTAAACGGGACTGCAACTTCTCTACCATTTCCTGGTCAGAGAAATCCAACTCATCAACAAAAATAGCATCGGCGGGAACAGAAATTACAGCATTATCACTATTGGTCCCGCTTAAATATAAATGACTATTACCGAAGCCTTTAACTGACGCATTATCCAAAGTCTTGGCCAGATTCTGTGTTAATTCCGGAGAACCCTGAATAAGTGGATCTACACGGGTTTTCATTACCTTTTGAGCAAAAGTAGCTGTAGGTAACGTATATATAATGTTAAAGCCATCCACTATCTGACACATAGCCAAACTATCTATCAGCATCAACTCTGAAATACCCACTTGGGAACATTTCTTTACAACGATTTCCGGTGCATTAGAATCTAAGATAGTTTTCTGATACTCACGACCTTTAAAAGATAAGTTACGGCCGTTTAGTTTAATATTGTTACAAACCCAATCAGCTACCTGAGTAAGGTCGTATTGATCTAATACTGCATTTTTTATACGTTGATATATGTTAGCTAAATCAATCTTGTTACTCATGCGTAACCCCTTCTAAATTTTCATAGAATCTCTTGAGAATATTGGGAGCTATGTCTTGAAACTCTTTCAGTGTATTAATTAAAGCCATTTCTAAGGCTTTAGCCCTTGCAGCGTTATAGATGTCTGTTTCCTGACGACTTAATTCTTTTAATGCAGAATTAACAGTGTTCAGTGCTGATGACATAGCTGAGGGGTTAGCCTCAAATTTGGCTTCTGCTGCTTCAGCTATCCGTTTACATCTGAAATAATGCTCTTTAATCTCTGCTTGAAGATCTAAGTCTTTTGGAGCTAAACCTAAATACTCAGATAATTTCTGATTTAACTCTCTTAATTCCTCTCGCGTATACTGCGAAGCGTCAAACTTTTTTCCAGTCAAACTAACAACTACCTGTTTAAAATTTAAGCTATTTTAACATTTATTGTTCATTTTTGAAACTAGAATGTTTATTTTTGAACTAACTAAGGTTATTTAGCGAAGCGTTTTAGCATTTCTTCAATGAGAATGTACTCAGGGTCGGAGGGTTTAATTTCTCTTTTGCCTAGGTCTGACTCTATGAATTCTGAGGCTAAACCCATGAAAAAATTCTCTAGTTTATCAGTTAATTCAAGGTAGTCTTCTATTTGAACGTCTTGCTTTGATTTTAATTTTGGATCCTTAGCAATTTCACTTTGGAGAGTTTCTAACTCAGATTTCAACTTCCTGGTAGTGTCAAAGCAATAATGAACTAAGTTATCAAGAGAGGACATGAGATTCTTTAATGATGTTGTGAGCCAGGCAGGATTCGAACCTGCATCTTAGGTTTTCATGACCACTGCTCTACCAATTGAGCTACTGACTACATTTGAACAAATTTATATCTACATTCGGGGATAGGAGTGTCTAACCACAAAGGAAATACATTAACAGATAAAAAGTTAAACACTCCTGTTTACAGCCGTTTACTACTAGTGGGTTAACCGTCCTGACCCACAAATGAATATTACCACCGCTTTTTTCAAAATGCAACATTTTTAATATATTTTTGAACATTTTTTGAACAAAAAAAAAAAAAAAAAAAAAAAGCACAGAGGTTAATCTGTGCTTTAACCTAACGAGGAGGTTATCGAATAATATATAATGCAGATATATAATACCTTCATGTGTTCATAATGTCAACTATTATGAACAAAAAAAAATAAGCACAGAAAGGGAGAAATCTGTGCCTATTGGGTACAAGAGTATTTAATGCAATCACAATAGTAATATGTGACAATTCCATACTACTTTCTTTTATTCTTTTTGTCAATATTTTTGAACAAAATAAAAAAAAAAGCACAGGGGATAATCTGTGCTTTAAACTAAAAGGAAAATGACGACCGGAGTTAATCTATACTTTAAACTAAAAGAAAACTAACGACCAGAGTCAGCAACTATAGTAGCCTTAATTGTTCAATTTGTCAACTATTATGAACAAAGATTAAGAAAAAAATAAGCACAGAGGAAATCCCTGTGCTTATTACGGTAGGAGCTTTATATGAAAAAATGTGCATTAAGTCATATACAATTAAATAATATTCCTTTTTGTTCTATTTGTCAACATTTTTGAACAAAACTAAAAGACAATAAGCACAGAAAAGAAATCTGTGCTTATTGAATTGAGACAAAATATTCTGACGAACGTGGAATATTAAGTCATCCGAGCAATTACATAATAACTATACTTGTTCATTCTGTCAATAAATTTGAACAAGCCGGAAAGTAAAAAAGAAAGTGGAAGATGACAGCTTCCACTTCACAAGAATTATCTTAAAGGGGAAATTAATTATTTAAAGGAGAAACAATTAATTCGTTTTTATATTAACAACAAGCTAAAACTGTGTCAAGGTTTTGTTAAAACAGTGTTGATGCCCAAAATAGTCTTCCGATGACAGTGACTGAACTTGCCAGAACAGTTTCGTCCGGATATGCAAAATTAATACTATGAATTTTAATGTGCTTCGGGTCAGAAAGCACTAGAGACTTAATCCTTAGAAGACCATCTGCCTGCACAAAAGCATAGATTTTACCTGCATGAATAACTTTATCGGAAGTATCGATACCAACCAAAGCCCCATCTTGCAGCATAGGCTCCATGCTGTCACCCTGAACCTTGCAACACATGACATTCTTCGGACTAATTCCTTTCTTCTGGAGGTCGATGCGACTTAACGGAATCGGGGTTGTCTCTAAGTTCTCAGTAATCTGCCCTGCCCCAGCGGACAACCTCAAATCCGAGTAGTACGGCACGAGAACGAAAGAGCTATCAGGTGACTCCAAATGTTCATCATAGATCAGTGGGCGAACTACAGTCGAGGGAATTTTAATAGCCTGTTTGTCTGAAGAGGTTCTGGATTTTGAGCGAAGGGCTTTAATAGACAGCTCTTTGCCGCATAATGGGCAGCCGTATTTAGTATTCATCGCGTTTGCAAAAGTTGCTGTAACTTCCCCATGGGTGGGACACTCTACTACACAATCTCCATAAAAATTTGTATAGGAAATTAACTTTTTACCAGGAAACTTTTGCTCAAATCTCTTATTAGCGTCTCTAAAACGTTTTTCAGCAAGAGAGCTACCTTGTTTAAATAACTCTTTATTGCATAACGGACAGCCATGCGCTGTTCTATATATACTTTTATAGGTATGCCCACTAATCACCCCGTGTGTAGGGCATTCTATTATGCATGTTTCATCATACCTAGTAAATTCCAGTAATTTATTTTTAGGAAAACTATGCTCATATTTTTGTTTGACTTCATCAAAACTAAGCCATTTTTTAGGCATCGTTCCTCACCACCTTTTACAATTTATTAACAATAGTATTATAAAAGTACAGTAATTTCAGGTCAAAATAAATTCTGGTTTGTGTCAAAAAAGTTTCAAAAAAATTCAAAAAATTTTTTGAGAGACCTCAGAAGCCCCGATTGGCGGGCTATCATGACAAATGTGTACCCGTCAGTCATTATGTTAAGTTCTGTAAAATGCCTTGTAACTTTAAGCCTTATGACTTAATATACACACATACCGAAGGACACAGAGCGACACAAAATCGATACAGTCCTTTACTGATATTTAACAACTTAAAGCGGTAAGACTAAAAAAGCACCACGTACGACGGGTGCCGGAAAACTAGCATACTGCTTTTTAAGATATGCGACTATACACATTACTGTGTATTGAATAAAGACATGAATTTGTCATTGCGCACTCTCTAGCCGTAAGGCGTGGGACGTTCTTTATACAATTTGGATAAGCAAGAGTTAATACGTATATTATACGTTTAACCAAGCTATACACATGTAACGTGCTGTAGCATGTGTGAATACTACACCGCACAAAAGATAATATACGTTAAGGTGTTTGCTTTGTTAGCCTCCACCCTAACGCATATGACCCTATAAGCTGTTACCAGCAGCTTATAAACTTCTTAGCATTGTATGGATAAATCCACCCAATGCAGGCGTTATTAATAGGTGTTACCTATTAATAACTTTTTACGACTATGTGAGGCAATTAGGACTGCAACCTGTAACATTGCCAAACAACTTTTAAACAACCTAACAAGGTTATAACTTCATCAACAGGGATTAATAAAGACCTCTTACTACTAGGCTTTATCAATTGATATCAATCTCCATCAATTGACATCAATCCCTATTAACAAAGGATATGATACCATGGAAAATAAAATTGTCAACAACACAATTAATGCAAATAACTTTACTGATACAGTTAATAACCTGATCAATGCCCTGCAAACGTTTGACAATGCTAAAGCAGAAAAAGGTGCAATGGCTGAAAAACTGCGCGCTCAGCAGGAAGGGATTTTTGCATCTATACAGCAGATAATTAGTTTTTCTATCCGTGTTAATAATGATACTAACCTTGTTAGTCTGGTTAAGTTGTTTAATACGTTTAGTTCTGCACGTTCGATTCTGAACACCTTTAGTTATGCAGTAAAACGAAATAGTAAGACTGGTGTCTTAAAGCGTTCAGACTATGCTAAACGTGCGCCAGAGAATGCAGCAGATGACGTACTGAAAGAGTCCAACCCTTATGCAGTTGAAGTGATAGAAGCCCGGAAAGAGGCTAAAAAGCAGGAAAAAGCAAACGCACCGAGGAGCACGAGACTTGAACAAGCCGAGAAAGGAGTTAACAGACTAAAGAAAGAATTAAACAGCTATGGATTATTGGACTATGTAAAACAGTTAGAAGCGATGATCTCAACTATTCAAGCTGATAAAGACAACGCACAGCGAGAAGAAGCCCAAGAGATACAGAATATGCCAAGTTTAGCAGTGCAAGAAGTAAAAGCCGCATAATCTGAGAAAGGAGAATATAGACCAAGAACTATAAAATAGACTCTTTGAGATAAAAACCGCCCCACAAAGGCGGTTTTTTGTCGTCCATTTTTCAAAATGACATAGGAATATTAAACAATGACAAATACAACACCGGACAGTGCACAGTTGGTAGCTGTATTCCCTGTTTTAGTCTATGGAAAAGAACAATTATTCTGTGACGCTCGACAACTACATCAATTATTAAATGTGGGTAAGGACTTTTCAAACTGGATTAAAGATCGTATTGCAGAATATGATTTTGTGGCTGGTGTAGATTACCACATTGCCACTGAGAGTTTAGGAATTGATATTTTTCCTATTAATCAATGTAATAAGAATTTTCCTGAAAATTCAGGGAAAATACCAGAAGGCTCGTCTGAGTTTTCGCCAAATTTGGCGAAAACTACTCAAAGTGAGGGTGAAGATAGTTTTTCCCAAATTTGGGAAAAACCTAATGAAAGTATAAATACTGATAATATTCAAAAAGATAGTTTTCCTGAATTTTCTGGAAAACCTATAAATGTAAATATAGACGTAGATATAGCGAATTTATATAGGACTATAAAGAACCCTAAAGGAGGACGCCCAACCAAAGAGTACATTCTCACACTGGACATGGCAAAAGAGCTGGCTATGGTCGAGAAATCGGATATCGGGCGGAAAGTACGTAAATACTTTATAGAGTGCGAACGTCAGAGCCAGAATCTGCAATTTAAATTACTGGAATCGTACAAAGACAGATTGGCGAATATAGTAGAAAAATAACGCCCGCTGGATATGAACGACTTTATCTGGGAATCCACCCGAATTTCTGTCTGGGCATATAGGCTTCTATCTATGTTTCAGTACTTCAAAGCCCCGCCCGACCTGAAAGAATACCCACATTACCAATTACTTTGGATATATGAACAGGAGTTTGTCGACTTATTAAATCGGCATAATAAGAATTTAGTCTATATATGTGAGACTACACAAAACTCATCACTAAGGCATGAAATACGCCGCCAGTTAGACACTATCAAGTATTTAAATAACTGTTGGTAACTAAACAAAAACCGCTTGCTAAAGGCGGTTTTTGTTTATTTATCGTGCGGTTTGAAATCGAATCGAATTTTGAAAACCGTTTAAATCTGAGAGGTTTGAAAATGAAATACATACAAATACCTGTCTATAAATACAGTGAATTATCTAAAAACGCCCAGTATAACGCTCAAATAGAGTGGGCAGATACTACTGATCCAACAGAATATTTAATAGACTCTTTCAAGGAATTTATCAAAGAGCTGGAATACGTCGGTATTATCCTACATTCTTGGGAATTTGACTATTGTGAATTTGACTTTAAATTCTATATTAACAGTGACTTAACCGAATTTGAGGTTGAAGGTTTATCGGCTTTTAAGAAAGTTCTAGGGCTTTACTATAAATTCAATTTAGTACCGAAAATTTATAAATCCAAAACCAAACGAAGAATTTCAAAAATTCAAGAGGTTACAGATGAGAAACACGATTGGATATATTATTCATTTGTCGAATCTTTAAAAGAAATTCTACAGAAGAAAAACCTTAAGTGCAGCTTAGAGGATTATTTGAAAGAAGCCCTAGATCTAACACTAGAAGAAATTCAAAAGGAATATGTAGCAATTTTAGAATCACTTCCCACAGTAGCAGAAGACTACGAATATTATTTTTATGCAAACGGATCACGTTGTTATGAAGCTGAGGAGGTTTGAAAATGAAAATGAAATTCAAAAGGATGAAAAATGCAACCTTTTAACCTTACAAAGTTAGATAAAAGTCAAATAAGAGAAGTTCTTTCAAAAATCCCTTACTGGATTAGATTCAAGGACCATTGTCCGTTTAAACTCTACGGAATAAAACCTCCAGGCAACGCAAAGCAGTATTATGGTTTTCTGCGAGGTTTTTTTACTGCCGATGAGGAATTCGCCCAATGTATATGGGCCGCTGCACAGTGGGCAGAGAATGAAGTCTATGAGCGGAATAAGTTTAAAAAACTTATAGCTCAAGCTCCGGCTGATGTACTTTATGAATTCGGAATCAAAAGGTCAAAGACAGCCTATCAGACTCCGGAAACACGGGCAGAGTTCGAAGAATGTCTGGACAAATTCATGCGGGGAAAGCACAAACGCCCTACTCCAACTGGCTTCGGTGAGTTTCACAAAGCACCGCATAAGATTAGACAGGTGTTTCAAGCTCCAATTAACTTTCAGTCAGGGCGCGAGGCTCGTCCGGCAGTCATTCAAATTCGTCCTAACTCTCACGTTCTCAATTTCCATTAATCGTCCATAAACGCCCGTAGAGCGACGCAAGTTAAAAGACGTAGGTCTGTCTGCGTACGATGCCGATCGTGCGTTGTAGGTGGCTTTTTGTCCGAATAACAGCGGATGTTTTATAATCGGCGTTGGGCGATGGGCGTTTTATAATTGGCGTTGGGCGGTTTGAAAACGAAATTTGAAAATTTTGCTCCGAATTTCGCACAACAGGGGGCAGGTTTTCTAAAGATAATAAGGAGTAAATATGATAGATAGACGTTGGAAGCCTGTAGATAGGAAATTAATAGACGAAGATAATTTGAAGTTTCCTAGATTCTATCTCCAAAAAATTTCTGGAGATATTGTTTTATTTTTTACTAAGACAAAAGCTGTAGTCTTAAAACTCATAAAAGATAGGAGTGGGTATGAATTAGATTCTGAATATTCAGATTTTTGTGAATGTACGGATGAGGAATCCTGGCAACCAATTGATGTTGTTTTAAGTAACAAGTCACTAACGTTTGGACAGGAAGTTGTAGAAATTAATGGTTTAGCAGGTATTATTTTAAACAGTTACATAGCTTACGATGACGTCAAAATTTTATACGAATATAAGTTTTTAGTTTTAACACCTGAAATCTGTCTGGGTGTGAGAAACCTCACGGATCCTGAATTCAATGGCACATGGAATTACGTAAAAATATCTATTAGCCATACTGATGGAATCTCTATAGTGGGATATCAGGAGAAACCCTAGAGTTTAGGAAAATCTACAATCCGGAGAACATAATGTTCACATTTCTAATGGCAGCCATTTGGCTGCCTTTTTCTTTATATATTTCGGCGAGGTTCCTTAAATGATGAGTATGGACCAGATACTGACTCTGATTGTCAAAGCTATCAAAGCGGCTGCTAAAGATAAGAGGATAAAAATATCCGATAAAAATTACGATTATGTCTCTATCTCGATTGAGAATCACCTATACGTAACTTTGTCTTGCACTTCAGTCAAAATCCGAAAATCAGAACAGACAGCCTACTTTCCTATATCTGACTTTGAATCACGAGGTTTAGCAGAACTGGCCACCAATTTCTTCATGCTGATTACAGGTGTTACCAAACCAAAGGAGTTCTTTTCATGACCTACGAAGTACGATATCTGTCACGCGACGGAAAAATTCTGAAATCCAATGTATTTTCCAGAAAGCCTAATATCGCTAAGTTAGACGTTCCGTTTTTCGCTGTACAGCGTTTAATCTACAGGGAGGGTTCGCTAATTGACATGGGTGCAGTGGTTGGCACACTACCTGTTTGCTAGAGGGGGTGGAAATTCTATGCAATAAGGTATCAATATATCTAAAGAGGGGGTGGAAATTTGGTGCAGGCAGGTGCATTCGGGATTACAGTTCTTCTATAGAGTCTCGACTCTAAAAATATGCATTTATTCTATAATTTTAATTTATTGATTTTATATATATTTTTAACAGAAATACTAAACTAAATTTAGTAACATATAGTTAGTATATAAAATACCTATTTAAAATTTATATAGAGAAATTTTTTTTATTCTAATTTTGAACATATAAAAATAATAATAAGGGTACCCCCTTTTTGAAAATCACTGCCTACACAAAAGCCCACTGCCAACAGCCAAAATAACAATTATATAATTGATTTATATTTATATTTTGTGGAAATTCTCTTAATTTAAATCACTGTAACTGCCTACGACTGCCTAAAAATTAGGCAAAAAAGAGGGGTGTGATATTCAAATAGCATTGAATTGCCCTAAAAGAGGGGGTGGAAATCCTAATTTTTATTAAATTAGCATATATTTCCACCCCCTCTTTTGCTTTTACAAACTTCTAATTTCAAAAAGAGGGGGTGGAAAGTCTGGTTTTTATTCAAATAACATATATTTCCACCCCCTCTTTTTTCTTATTTATGTAATTTGAGTATTTCCACCCCCTCTTCCCATCAACCAAAAACACTGCTTGGAGAACTTATGTCAAAATCAAAAGTAAAACACCCGCATTTTTCACAGATGAAACTATATCGATTACGAAACATATATCCTGAAATCGAAGACCAACTGCTTAAGGCTCATTTTAGACCTCCTGAACCTAATCAGAGATCACGCTCCGGATTCATTTCGATTAATCCAGAAATATTAGGAGACCGGTATCAGATTACTATAGATAAAATCTCCTACATGCGACTTCAAACTGAACAAAAGATTCTGACCGAGGCCATGATTAAAGATTTGATGGTGGAGAATTTCCTTTCTCGTTTTCCTATAACTGGCTTGAGTTCTAAGACTGATACCTACGCTTCTTTGAGTAAAGAAGAGAAAATCCTACTTAAAGACCAAATTATTACAGAGTATTTACCAAAAGCCTTTTCTGAAACGTTCATTACCGAAGGTGTTATAGATACTCAAAATAAACTATTACTGATCAACACAACCAACTCATCACGTGCTGATACGTTTGTTAATTCATTACGCAACGCTGTATCAGATTTAGGTGAATTCTGGGCCTCAACCCCTGCTACTGTTGTTCCACTTCATGAGTTTATGCGTGAAGTAGTTCGAAACGGCCAATCCGAAGACGAAAAATTCGAAGTTGGTTCCAGTTGTGTGATTTGTGAAGATTCCAAAAAAGGTCAAGTAATAAGAATATCAAATGGTGATATTAGTTCAGGACAAGTTGTACAACATTTAAATGCCGGTGTAAAAGTAACTCAGTTGAATATGGTTTGGAAAGACCTTGTTGAATTTACTTTAACTGAGGACTTCAACCTGAAATCTATTAAGTTTAGGGACAACCCAGAAAAAGACACACCTTGGGATAACGTTCTTTATAACCAGTCAGTATTTCTTAGCTCATTAATCAATGACATAGTAGAGTTATCGGGAGGCTGGAAGTAATTATGGATAAAGAACAAGAGAGTGTCTATAACGCAGAGGTACCTCTTATACAACCGGAAAAAAGTCAGAATTTTTCAGTCTCTAAATTTGATCTGGTTTACTCATATTTGTATGAAAAGTTTATGGCTAAACTCTATTCAAGATTCGATAAATTAATGTCTTTTCTTATAATGGTTATGGCTATTATATCTTTAACAGATTTAGTACCAAATGTAATTCCAGGATTCGTTATTGTTATTCTGGTATTTTTTCAAATTACTACTCAATCAGGAGTAAAAGCTCAAACAGCCAAAAGACAAGCATTGAGTTATCTGACCTTATATGAAAATTTTGATAATACAGAATCAGATGTTCTTAAGAAGAGTTTTGTAAACCTTCAGACTCATGACTTGGAAGAAGTAGGTAGTCTCTCCTACCCTGCTCAGTTGGCTGCTCTTGCAGTGTTAGGTTTTACGCCTGATAAAGGTTATAGAGATGGATATAGAAAATTAAACCTAATTGAAAAATGGGCATTATGGCTTATTGGAGAAGACTTAAAATACCCGTTATAACTATTTCAAACACTTAAAGCCACCTTCTGGGTGGCTTTTTAATGGAAGATTATTATGACTAAAAAGTACAATATATTTAACCATAAACCTGCACAAGATGAATTTATTTATTTGCCTTGTTTTGTAACGTCTGGAGGTTATAGACGTACAAAATGGGACCACAATGACAAAGACCATTGCAACTCTAAAACTGTTATTTTTAAAGACTGGAAATCAGCGCAAGCCGCAACAAACTTTCTTTTAGATTATATAAAAGATAACCCTAACAGATTTCCTTGTTTAAAAATTGACCATAGATGTCCCACATATATTTTGAAAATGGGTCATTTGAGTGGAATGTCTGTTCAACGACAACCCTCTCCAGCTTATAACACTATAGAATATCTCTTAGAAAGTGGCTTGATTTATAGAACTGAAAAAGAAGCATTAGAAGCTAAAAAAGAATTAGAGGAAGCCTTGTATTCTGAAGTCCTAAGGTCTAATCCTGGTTTTGTATTTAGTTCATATCATCCATTAGAAGATACTTCATTTTTTGTCCCAGACTCATACTCAGGCACTGTAAAAACTATATATTTTGATTCAGACAACCCAGATCATAATAACCTCTTGGATCGGAATTTACTATTTACAGATTTAGAGGCTGCTGAAGAAGTACTTCAAACTTGGTTAGCTTTACCAGTATTAAATAATAACTCACAATTAAAGGAGGACTAGTGACCCAAGAATATAATCTATATTATCGTAAACCCCAATTAGGTGAGGATTGCTTTCTTATTAGTTTAGATGACGTTGGAGGCTATTCACATTTAAAGTGGACAGCTACCGAAGACCCGTTTTATTCCTCAGATATAATAATTTTTAAAGATTGGCAATCAGCAAAAGCAGCAGCAGACTTTATTTTGAATTATATTCGGAATAATTCTGAAAAATTTTCTTATATAAGCCAGGCCAATGACAAAGACGAAGTTTACTGTTTGAATTATGGATATCTGTATTTTGTATCTCGTTTTGTTCGGGATTATCAATTAGAAAACTTACCTAATCCTGAATATCTTCTAGATTGTGGTTTGATTTATAAATCGATAGAGGATGCAAACGCTGCCAGATTAATATTAGAAGAAGTCTTGTACAAAGAAGTAAGAAATAAAAACTTAACAGGAATATCACAGGATTTCAAATCAGGCGAATTTGTTTATGTTCCTAACATTTATACTAATTCTATAGAGATAGACAATTTTTGCCCATCTCGACATATGAGACTTGCGGAACGAAATCTTTTGTTTGCAACAGAAGAAGCTGCGCAGGAGATGTTACAGCTATTGTTGGAAGTACCAGATTTGTTGTTTAAATCTCGTTTTAAGTAGGATAATTAGGATTGATGGCCAAATGTTTAACGAAGGAGTTTAAGTATGGCTAGAAGTATATTTGTTTTTGAATCTCATGAAGAAGCATATAAAGCTTTAAAGTTTCTAAAAAGAGCTATAGCTGAGAAAAAGGAAAAGGAACTGAAACAGAAGGAAGAAACCCAACGTGCATCAAAAGCTGATACGTCGAATTAACCTTTGACGTACCTGAAACAACATTCCAAAGCTCACTATCCGGTGAGCTTTAATTTTTAGGAGAATTAATTATGACTAAGAAATTTAAATTTTTAAAAAAGGCTCCAAAGATTGGTCAACTATACTATCTATTAACTCCTGACGGAGGTCAGACCTTTTATAGGGAACTCTCATGGGACGACGCGGTTACTGAACATAAGTGGTTAAGAGCTCATAGAGTTTATCCAACTAGAAAAGATGTTAAACGGGCTGCTAAATTTGTAAAGGATTTCATAAAATCCCACAAAGAACAGCTAAATTATATTACATCTGAGCCTGAACCTGGAACTGAGGTTTGGTATGGTATTGATATGGATGGTAGTAAATTGGATTGTAAGAAAATACCCTTTGATTCCAAAGATGGAGAACATCAATTATTATTAAAACTAGGTTTACTTTATAATAATTCAGATATGGTTAAAGAAGCCTCAAAGATAATAACAAAAGCTTTGGCTAAAGAGCAGAAAAGACTTAAATATAAATTTTTAACAGAAGCTCCAGAACCTGGAACCATAGTCTATTATCCACATTTGGGGTTTGCACTTGGTTTTGATGAGTTGGAGTGGCACCCTAATTTTTCTGCTCATGTTCGCTATTTAAACCTTGGATTACTTTTTTCTAAAAAGAAACATGCAATACGCGCCAATATAGCTATGCTAAACCATATAAATCCTACGATTCCAAAAATTACTAAAGAGGAAGCCCATGAGTAAAGAATTTATCTGCATAAACGGATTACCTAAACGAGATTCAATCTATTTTTCTTTGGATTTTTCAGTCTTAGATAAAGCTTTAGCAATTAAATCTGTACATGATTGGGTAGAAAAAGAACTTACACGACTTTCTCTTTGCTTTTTGACTAAAGAAGATGTTCAGGAAGCTAAAAAGTTTCTTTTTGAGTATATGAAAGAGCACCCAGGAGAGTTTTCATATATTACAGACGAACCCGATGCGGGAACAGTAATTTGGATGGTAACTAATGCTTTTCCAGAATATGTGCCAATCAGTGAAACATTGATATATGACCCTTCCGATCCAGAATCTAAATTCAAATTTGAGTTTGGTTTGCTCTATAGAACACAGGAAGATGCAGATAAATCAATAAATACTATGTCTAGAGTAATTTCCGAAAAATCAAAGCAGAATGCAAGCAAACTAACCCAAGCCAGCTAATCGCTGGCTTTAATTTTAAGGAGATTAACATGGAAATTGATTCAGATTTTTCAAAATTAATTTTAGAGAAAATTGATAATAAAGAGAATTTAACAGATGACGAACTTAGAGAGCTTGTGAAGGAGTTTTTTTATAGAGAGCGTATTAAAAAGGAAGAAAATTCCGAAGAAACTTCAACTGTAATTATTCTTCAAGGTAGGTATTTTTTAATTGACTGGACATATTACCCAGGATCTGCTGTCTGTCCAGATAAACTTAACTCCACTTTTTTATATCAACCTCAAGAGGTGTATCTTAGAGAGAAAACCGTGAAGTATTGGGTAGACAAGTACGGGCGGATTCTCTATTAAAGCCAGCTATTAAAGCCAGCCAAACCGCTGGCTTTTTAATTGAGTTTTACAACCTGAAATAAGAAAGGAGTTGAAGTGATTAAACAAGAAATTCTGAGTAAATTAGCTAATAAAGAAGATTTAACGGAAGAAGAGCTTTTATTCCTTATTGTTGAGTTTAAAGAAGTTCATAGTCAAATTATTGAGTCAGATGAATATAGCGAAACTACTGTCGTAGTTTTAGAAATTGATCCTGATCTATATTATGAAGTAACTTGGTGTCATTATTATTCTGGTGAAAATGAATTCCAAGAATCCCATAGAGTTAAAAAAGAAACGAAAACTATTGAAGTTTTTGTACGTTGTAAGGGTTAACTTATTAATTATTAAATTGAAATAAAGCCACTATACAGTGGCTTTAATTTTACATACTGATTTTGGAGGTTTTATGAGTAACAAATATTCAGGTAGAAGACATTTTATATGTTCAGAGGGAGAATGTTTCGACGGAACTTCTGTACTTCTTGAAGTTGATTTTGATAATAATAGTTTAAAAAGTGCTATTGACCAGATGGCGGATTATCACCAGATAAAAATTCCTGAATCTGATTTTGAAGGGCGTTTCGATGCCTGTTTACAGCTTATAGCCCACGCTATCTATTCTTTTCTAGCAACAGAGATGTTTCGACCTAAGGATTATTCTAAAACTATAAGAGATTATGTTGGAAGTCTAGAGGGCTTTCCATATCTAGACGGAACTGAGGGGATTAAAGTTGCTAGTTATGAATTTGACATTGTTATTGAACCCAAAGATATCTGTGTACAGGAGTGGTAGAACCTATTATTTAATTATCAGATAGTAAATATAAAAAGCCCGTTATTTAGCGGATTTAATTATTTAAGGAATTTTTGTTGGAGATTTTATGAGTAACAAATATTCAGGTAAAAAACAATACTGGTGTTCTGAGGATTACTTTTTCCAGGGTTGTTATGTAGTTTTTGAAGTTGATTTTGAAAATAAAACTTTATATGAAGTCATTGAACAAATGACTATTTTTCATGATCTAGAGCTCACTGAAGATAATTTTATTGAGTGCTTACAGGACTGCCTGAAAATTATTTCCAATTTAGCTTATTCATACCTCACATCGGAGATGTGCGGATATGGTCGTGGGTCTTCTATAGAAGATTATATTGCATCAACAGTAGGCTTCCCGGCTGTTGATGGAAGCAGTGGAATTAATTTAAAAGTTGTAGAGTTCAGCGCAAGTCTAGACCCGTATTCTTTTGATATTGAAGAAATAGAGCCAAGTGAAGAAGATAAGTAGGAAATTTGTAAATTTAATATCTATATTATAGAAGTAACAAATAATTAGAAAGGAGTTAGTTATGTTGGAAGTTACTAAAACGCATGAAAAAGGATCTGAATATCTGGTTGCTCGCAAACACCGTGAACATGGATTTATTGTTTTGTTTCTATCCAAAAATACAGGGATAGTTATTAAAACTTCTCCTGACTCTGAAACGATATTTGGAGACATTAGCAATGATTGGATTTCTTGTAGTGATAATACAATTTGGGAACCCGTAGATATCACAATTACTGGTTAACCAAAAATCTGAAAATGAAAATGAAATCAATTTCAGTCGCTATAGCGACTTTTTATTTATCTAAATTTTCCTAGTGGTACTACCCCGCCCAGCACG
The DNA here is from genome assembly GCF_016100435.1 of Snodgrassella sp. W8158. Lineage (NCBI taxonomy): Bacteria > Pseudomonadati > Pseudomonadota > Betaproteobacteria > Neisseriales > Neisseriaceae > Snodgrassella > Snodgrassella sp. W8158. The sequence goes on from NZ_JACFSM010000002.1 coordinate 817,191, forward strand.
CAGGTGGCGGAAGTAACAGCGTGCAGCACATGACTGGCCTGCTCTTCCAGTAGTACGTGCCGACTAACCGCCGTAAGCGGTTATTTTGTTATCTAACTTTAGACAGAGCTATATAAATATTAGATTTTCTTCTTAAAAGGTTTATAAATGAAATATGAAGAATTCGTAATTACCCGTGAATGGCTTAAAGAAATGAAAGCTTGTAAAGCTGAACTTCAAGCTTTTGAACAGTATTTCCCTAATAGCGGGGAAGCTTTAGAAGTACTAAAGCGATGTGAAGAGTTAGATTATAAGAGTTTTGCAAGGTGGTTAGTATATCGCTTGCCTCCCATTTATCCACCTTTAGAGCTTAATAATTTAATAGGTAATCTTTTCTACCCCAATGATGTACATATTAAAGGCGATGTTTCTACTCAAGAGGTTATTTACATCAAAGGAAATCTTAAGGTAGACGAGAAAT
>NZ_JACFSM010000011.1:0-15710 GCF_016100435.1 Snodgrassella sp. W8158
CAAAGTGGTTTTACCATGGTCAACGTGACCAATGGTGCCAACGTTTACGTGCGGTTTGCTCCGCTCGAATTTTTCTTTAGCCATGAGCTAAGTTTCCTTGAATAAAGATCATTAAAGAACGATGATAACCTGAAAGTACAGGTACTTTCAGGTTATCGGTAAATAAGTTAGCCTTTACGTGCAGCAATTACCTGCTCGGCTACATTATTTGGTGCTTCAGCGTATTTCTTGAACTCCATGGAGTAAGTAGCACGCCCCTGAGTAGCAGAGCGCAGGTCGGTTGAGTAACCGAACATTTCTGCCAGTGGTACTTCGGCACGAACTTTCTTGCCGCCGATACCATCATCATCCATACCCAGCACGATGCCACGACGACGATTCAGGTCGCCCATTACATCACCCATGTAGTCTTCCGGTGTTTCTACTTCAACCGCCATGATAGGTTCCAGCAATGCCGGAGAAGCTTTGCGCATACCGTCTTTGAATGCCATAGAACCGGCTAATTCAAACGCGATTTGCGAAGAGTCCACATCATGGTATGAACCGAAAGTCAGGCGCACACGGATATCTACAACCGGATAACCGGCCAGAATACCATTGGTCATGGTATCACGAATACCTTTATCCACAGACGGAATAAATTCACGTGGAATCACACCACCTTTAATTTCGTCGATGAATTCGTAGTTTACACCACCCGGTTCCAGAGGTTCCATAGTGATCACTACATGACCATACTGACCTTTACCACCAGACTGTTTCACGTATTTGGCTTCGGATTCCACCGATTTACGGATGGTTTCACGATAAGCCACCTGTGGTGCACCCACGTTGGCTTCTACACCAAATTCACGTTTCATACGGTCTACAATAATTTCCAGATGCAATTCACCCATACCGGAAATAATAGTCTGACCAGATTCTTCATCTGTTTTCACACGGAAAGACGGGTCTTCTTTAGCCAGACGGTTCAGAGCCAGACCCATTTTTTCCTGGTCAGCTTTAGTTTTTGGTTCAACTGCAACGTGAATAACCGGTTCCGGGAATTCCATACGTTCCAGAATAATCGGAGCGTCAGTATCACACAACGTTTCACCAGTAGTTACATCTTTCAGACCAATTACAGCTGCAATGTCACCGGCACGTACTTCTTCGATTTCATCACGATCATTGGCTTTCATCTGTACCAGACGACCAATACGTTCTTTAGTGCCTTTAACAGAGTTCACTACAGTATCGCCAGATTTCACCACGCCGGAATACACGCGGATGAAAGTCAGCTGACCAACGTATTTATCGTTCATCAGTTTAAATGCCAACGCAGAGAATTTCTCATCGTCGCTGGCTTTACGGCTGTCTTTTTCACCATCCGGTTTTTCACCGGCTACTGGCGGAATGTCTGTCGGGCTTGGCAGATACTCAACCACAGCATCCAGCAGACGCTGTACACCTTTGTTCTTGAATGCTGAACCGCACAGTACCGGCTGAATTTCACCAGCCAGTGTACGTGCACGCAGGGCAGCAACGATTTCATCCTCGCTCAGTTCTTCACCGCCGAGGTATTTTTCCATCAGTTCTTCGTTGGCTTCTGCTGCAGCTTCAACCATTTTTTCGCGCCATTCTTCGGCAACGTCTTTCAGGTCAGCAGGAATATCAGCATACTCAAATTTCAAACCCTGAGTTGCATCATCCCATACGATAGCCTGCATCTTCAGCAAATCTACCACGCCTTCGAAACCGTCTTCAGCTCCTACCGGAATGACAACCGGTACCGGATTGGCACGCAGACGGGTCTGCATCTGTTCAACCACGCGGAAGAAGTTGGCACCCTGACGGTCCATTTTATTTACAAAAGCCAGACGAGGCACTTTGTATTTATTGGCCTGACGCCATACAGTTTCAGACTGAGGCTGTACACCACCCACAGCACAGTAAACCATTACCGCACCATCCAGTACACGCATGGAACGCTCTACTTCAACAGTAAAGTCTACGTGTCCCGGGGTATCAATAATATTTAAACGGTGTTCTTTAAACTGACCTGCCATACCCTTCCAGAAGGTGGTAACAGCAGCAGAGGTAATGGTAATACCACGTTCCTGTTCTTGTTCCATCCAGTCGGTGGTGGCTGCACCGTCATGTACTTCACCCAGTTTGTGAGTCATGCCGGTGTAAAACAGAATACGTTCTGAAGTGGTGGTTTTACCAGCATCAATATGTGCAGAAATACCGATATTGCGGTATTGCTCAATAGGGGTTTTACGAGCCACGATAATTGCCTTTCTGCATTAGAAGCGGAAGTGAGAGAAGGCTTTGTTGGCTTCAGCCATGCGATGTACTTCCTCACGTTTTTTCAATGCACCGCCGCGACCTTCGGCCGCATCAATTAATTCACCAGCCAGACGCAAATCCATGGATTTTTCACCGCGTTTACGAGCCGCATCGCGTACCCAGCGCATGGCCAGAGCCAGACGACGGGCAGGACGAACCTCAACAGGAACTTGATAGTTAGCACCACCAACACGACGGCTTTTTACTTCTACCACCGGTTTGGCATTGGCAATGGCTTCGTTAAACACTTCAATGGCTTCTTTGCCGGTTTTCTTTTCAATCTGTTCCAGAGCGCCGTATACAATGCGTTCTGCTACAGATTTTTTACCGTCAATCATCAGCACATTCATGAATTTGGATAATTCGATACTGCCGAATTTCGGATCTGGCAATATGTCACGTTTTGGGACTTCTCTACGTCTTGGCATTTCAATTTCCTTAAACTATTCAGCTGGGCATAGCCCGCGAATATTTATGTAAATATTCACTTACTCGACAGATGATCTGCCGATGCGTCCGATTATTTAGGACGTTTAGCACCGTATTTAGAACGGGACTGCTTACGGTCTTTAACACCTGCAGTGTCCAGAGAACCGCGTACAGTATGGTAACGCACACCCGGCAAGTCTTTTACACGACCGCCGCGAATCAGTACTACGCTGTGTTCCTGCAAGTTGTGGCCTTCACCACCGATATATGAAATCACTTCATAACCGTTGGTCAGACGCACTTTGCATACTTTACGCAGCGCTGAGTTAGGTTTTTTCGGAGTAGTGGTGTATACACGGGTGCATACGCCACGTTTTTGAGGACAAGCCTCTAAAGCAGGTACTTTGTTGACGTAAACCGGAGCCTGACGTCCTTTACGTACCAATTGGTTGATAGTAGGCATATTTTCTCTTTATCCTGTTGAGTCAATATATGCCGGCACCATGCCGGCAAAACGGGTATTTTAACATTCCTGCTTTATTATGGTCAAGATAATCAAACTTTAAACGCTTTATATCTGTTGAAAAAACAACTATATAAAAGCATGTGCAAAATAAAACCGCTGAATGGCTTTCAGCGGTTTTATTTACAACAGATATTAAAGCTTATTCGCTTTTCTCTGCAGCCTCAGCAGCCAACTGCTCCTGCCATTTCTGGCGGCGACTGCGATGGTAAGTCAGTCCGGTACCGGCCGGAATCAGACGACCAACAATTACGTTTTCTTTCAGGCCGCGCAAATCGTCACGTTTACCCATAATAGCCGCTTCAGTCAGCACACGGGTAGTTTCCTGGAAGGATGCAGCAGAAATAAACGAATCGGTAGACAATGATGCTTTAGTAATACCCAGCAATACATTGTCAAAGCGTACCGGTTCTTTACCTTCCGCCAGCAACTTCTCGTTGGCAATCATTACATCACCGCGTTCAACCTGCTCACCAGTAATGAAGTGACTGTCACCGGCATCGGCAATATTTACCCGGCGCAGCATCTGGCGAATGATCACTTCGATATGTTTATCGGAAATCTTCACACCTTGCAGACGATACACTTCCTGTACTTCCTGCACGATATAACGAGCTAGCGCCTCAATACCCTGCAAACGCAGAATATCATGCGGATCGACTGCACCATCTACAATCACTTCACCGCGATTCACCACCTGACCATCATGTACCAGCACCTGTTTTTCTTTGGAAATCAGGGTTTCATAAGCAGCACCGTCTGCATCAGTAATAATCAGACGCTGTTTACCCTTGGTTTCCTTACCGAAAGAAACAGTACCAGTTACTTCAGCCAGCATACCCACATCTTTCGGAGTACGTGCTTCGAACAATTCAGCTACACGCGGCAGACCACCGGTAATATCGCGGGTTTTGGATGAAGCCTGAGGAATACGGGCCAGTACATCACCTTTACCTACTTCCTGTCCTTCTCGTACAGTAATCACTGCACCAACCGGAAAGGCCATGGAAACAGCAGTTTCGCTTCCCGCCATGCGAATTTCTTCGCCTTTGTCATCCAGCAGTTTTACTGTCGGACGCAACAGTTTAGACTGAGTAGAGGAACGACGTTTACCATCAATAACTACCAGTGTAGACAAACCGGTAACATCATCGGTCTGTTTGGCTACAGTAACGCCTTCTTCGATATTTTCAAAGCGGACACGACCGGCAAACTCGGTAATCATCGGACGGGTATGCGGATCCCATGTAGCCAGTGTCTGACCGGCTTTCACCACACCACCATCTTTTACCTGCAATAATGCACCGTAAGGTACTTTATGGCGTTCACGCTCACGACCAATATCGTCATGAATCACAATTTCGGATGAACGACCAATAACGACCAGTTCACCTTTGTTATTGGCTACATAACGCATCTGGCTGGAGAAACGAACCGTACCACCAGATTTAGCCTCTACCTGACTAGCAGCTGCAGCTCGTGAAGCGGCACCACCAATGTGGAAGGTACGCATAGTTAACTGAGTACCCGGCTCACCAATAGACTGAGCAGCAATCACACCAACAGATTCACCGGCATTGACCAGTTTACCGCGCGCCAGATCTCGGCCATAACATTTGGCACACAATCCATGACGTGTTTTACAGGTAATCGGAGTACGTACTTTAACTTCATCGACACCTGAGTTATCAATCAGATCAACCAGACTTTCGTTCAGCAGCGTACCTGCTTCAACTAAAGTTTCACCACTGGTCGGGTCAACAACATCTTCAGCAGTAACACGTCCCAGTACGCGATCACGTAATGATTCAATGATATCACCGCCCTGTACCACTGCTTTCATCACAAAGCCGTCATTGGTACCACAATCATCTTCTACTACCACCAAGTCTTGTGTCACATCAACAAGACGACGGGTCAGATAACCGGAGTTAGCGGTTTTCAATGCCGTATCAGCCAGACCTTTACGGGCACCGTGAGTAGAAATAAAGTACTGTAATACTGTCAGACCTTCGCGGAAGTTAGAAGTAATCGGTGTTTCAATAATGGAACCATCCGGTTTCGCCATCAAACCACGCATACCTGATAACTGCTTAATCTGAGCGGCAGAACCACGGGCGCCGGAGTCAGCCATCATGTAAATTGAGTTGAATGACTCCTGATCAACCAGATTACCTTCGCGGTCAACTACTTTCTGAGTAGACAGATTATCCATCATCGCTTTGGCAATCTTGTCACCAGTACGGCCCCAGATATCGACTACTTTATTGTAACGTTCGCCATTGGTTACCAGACCCTGACGGTACTGGTCTTCAATTTCTTTAACTTCAGCATTAGCCTCAGCCAGCAACTGTGGTTTACTTTCAGGCACCAGCATATCGTCAACACAAATTGAAATACCGGCACGAGTTGAGAATGCATAACCGGTATACATCAGATGATCAGCAAAAATGACAGTATCACGCAATCCGCAGCGACGGAATGAAGCATTAATCAGCTTAGAAATTTCTTTTTTCTTCAGCGTTTTATTAATATGATCGAAAGACAAACCTTTTGGCAGAATCTCTGACAGCAGAGCACGGCCGACAGTAGTTTCATAACGGTTAACTACCGGTACAAATTCGTCCTGACCATTTTTCACCCATTCACGCAAACGTACAGTAATTTTAGTACCCAGCTCTACCTGACGAGTCTGGTAGGCACGGTGTACTTCTTTTACATCAGCAAACAGGCTGCCTTCACCCTTACCATTAATTTTGTCGCGGGTCATATAATACAGACCCAATACGATATCCTGTGACGGTACGATAATTGGTTCACCATTGGCTGGTGACAATACATTATTCGAAGCCAGCATCAGGGTACGCGCTTCCATCTGTGCTTCCAGACTCAGTGGTACGTGCACAGCCATCTGGTCACCGTCAAAGTCGGCGTTAAATGCAGTACATACCAGCGGATGCAGCTGAATTGCCTTACCTTCAATCAGAATCGGCTCAAATGCCTGAATACCTAAACGGTGCAAGGTTGGTGCACGGTTGAGCAGAATCGGATGTTCACGAATAACATCTTCAAGAATATCCCATACAATCGGCTCTTCCTGTTCCACCATCTTTTTGGCTTTTTTGATGGTAGTTACGGTCGGATCTAACTGTTCAAGTTTATGGAAAATAAATGGTTTGAACAGTTCCAAAGCCATTTTCTTCGGCAAACCGCACTGATGCAGACGCAGGTACGGACCAACGGTAATCACAGAACGACCGGAGTAATCGACACGTTTACCCAGCAGATTCTGACGGAAACGACCGCCCTTACCTTTAATCATATCTGCCAGGGATTTCAGCGGACGCTTATTAGCGCCAGTCATGGCTTTACCACGACGGCCATTATCCAGTAATGAATCTACCGCTTCCTGTAACATACGTTTTTCATTGCGTACGATGATATCCGGTGCACGCAGTTCAAGCAGGCGTTTCAAACGGTTGTTACGATTAATGACGCGACGATACAGGTCATTCAAATCAGAAGTAGCAAAACGGCCGCCATCCAGCGGTACCAGCGGACGCAAATCCGGTGGCAGTACTGGCAGCACATCCATAATCATCCATTCCAGTTTCATACCGGAACGCTGAAATGCTTCCAGAACTTTCAGTCGTTTAGCAATTTTCTTAATTTTTGTATCTGAACTGGTTGAATCCAGTTCCTGACGCAATACAGTAACCTCATGGGCAATATCCATAGCTCGCAGTAAATCGCGAATGCCTTCAGCACCCATTTTGGCTTCAAAATCGCCGCCAGACTCTTCATATTTGGTAATGTATTCTTCTTCACTGAGCAGCTGACGCGGCTGTAATGAAGTCAGCCCCGGATCAGTTACCACATAAGCTTCAAAATACAGAATACGTTCAATATCACGCAAAGTCATGTCTAATACCATACCCAGACGGGATGGCAAAGATTTCAAAAACCAGATATGCGCAACCGGTGCAGCCAGTTCGATATGTCCCATGCGCTCGCGGCGCACTTTAGACAAAGTTACTTCCACACCACATTTTTCACAGGTTACCCCGCGAAATTTCAGGCGTTTGTATTTACCACACAAACATTCATAATCTTTAATCGGGCCAAAAATCTTGGCACAAAACAAGCCGTCACGTTCCGGTTTAAAAGTACGGTAATTAATCGTTTCCGGTTTTTTCACCTCACCGTACGACCAAGAACGAATGGTATCCGGCGAAGCAATGCCGATTTTAATTGCGTCAAATTCTTCTTCGGCACTGGCATTTTGCAGCGGATTAAATAAGTCTGATAAAGCTTTCATATTTGCTCCTGACGATGCCGTATACAGTATGCCTCACACACTGTATACGACCGGTGTCGGTTAGTAACGTTCCAAATCCATATCCAGGCCTAAAGAGCGAATCTCTTTCAGTAACACATTGAATGATTCCGGCATGCCGGCATCAATCTTGTACTCGCCTTTAACAATGTTTTCATACATTTTGGTACGACCGGTGACGTCATCTGATTTCACAGTCAGCATTTCCTGCAGAGTATAAGCAGCACCATAAGCTTCCAGTGCCCAAACCTCCATCTCACCAAAACGCTGGCCACCGAACTGAGCTTTACCACCCAGCGGCTGCTGAGTAACCAGACTGTACGGACCAGTAGAACGAGCATGCATTTTTTCATCAACCAGATGATGCAGTTTCAGATAATGCATTACACCCACAGTCACCTTACGGTCAAAGGCTTCTCCGGTATGACCATCATACAGTGTCATCTGCGTACGGGTATCATTAAAGCCCAGTTTCTGAATTTCTGGATCATCTTCTGGATAAGCCAGTGCCAGCATATTTTTGATTTCGGATTCTTCCGCACCATCAAATACTGGTGTAGCTACAGTCATACCTTTACGCAAATGCTGAGCCAGATTGATGATTTCATCGTCATTAAATTGCGATAAATCCTCTTTCTTACCACTGCTGTTGTACACTTTTTCAAGGAAAGCACGAATATCATCAGCAGCACGTTTTTCTGTCAGCATACGGTCAATACGCTCACCAATACCTTTGGCAGCCCAGCCCAGATGTACTTCCAGAATCTGACCAATATTCATACGGCTTGGTACACCGAGCGGATTCAGTACGATATCCACAGCGCGTCCGTCAGCCATGTAAGGCATGTCTTCAACCGGCAGAATGCGGGATACCACACCTTTATTACCATGACGGCCGGCCATTTTGTCACCGGCTTTCAGGCGACGTTTAATGGCAATAAACACCTTAACCATTTTCTGTACACCCGGCTGTAATTCATCGCCTTGTGTCAGTTTTTTCTTCTTGATTTCATACAGAGCATCTGATTCTTCATGCTTGGCCTGCAAACTTTCCTTAATCAGTTCCACCTGCTTAGCAATACTTTCATCACTCAGACGAATATCAAACCAGTCATGACGGCTCGGCAATGAAGCCAGATATTCTTTAGTAACTTCTGCACCTTTAGCCAGTTTCAATGGTCCGCCATTGACTTTTTGTCCCAGTATCAGGCGTTCAGTACGGTCAAAAGCATCATCATTGAAAATACGCAACTGATCAGTCAGATTCTGACGATAGCGTTTCAGTTCTGCATCGATAATCGCCTTAGCACGTTTATCGCGTTCAATACCTTCACGGGTAAATACCTGAACATCAATAACAGTACCACTCATGCCAGTAGGCATACGCAGTGAAGTATCTTTTACATCACTGGCTTTTTCACCAAAAATAGCACGCAACAGTTTTTCTTCCGGTGTAAGCTGAGTTTCACCTTTAGGTGTCACCTTGCCTACCAGTACATCACCGGCCTCTACTTCAGCACCAATGTAAACGATACCGGATTCATCCAGACGATTTTGCATACGCTCAGACAAATTCGGAATATCACGGGTAATTTCCTCGGCGCCCAGCTTCGTATCACGGGATACCACATTCAATTCTTCAATATGAATTGAAGTATAACGATCACCGGCAACGACACGTTCTGAAATCAGAATTGAGTCTTCATAGTTATAACCATTCCATGGCATGAAGGCGATAGTCATATTCTGACCCAGTGCCAGCTCACCTAAATCAGTAGAAGCACCATCCGCAATAACATCACCGCGCTGGATAACATCACCCTTCTGTACGGCAGGACGCTGATTAATATTGGTTGACTGGTTAGAACGGGTGAATTTCACCAGATTGTAAATATCCACACCCACTTCACCAGCAGTAGCCTCGTCATCATTAACACGTACTACGACACGGTTTGCATCCACATATTCCACAACACCGCCGCGACTGGCCGCAATAGCTGTAGCACTGTCAATAGCCACAGAGCGTTCAATACCAGTACCAACCAATGGTTTTTCAGCACGCAGACAAGGTACTGCCTGACGTTGCATGTTGGCACCCATCAAAGCACGGTTGGCGTCGTCATGCTCAAGGAACGGAATCAGTGAAGCCGCTACTGAAACCACCTGACCGGTAGCCACGTCCATATACTGTACGCGATCCGGTGTTGCCATTATGGTTTCACCTTTTTCACGGCAGGTTACCAAATCACCGATAATCCGGCCGTCTTTATCCAGATCGGCATTCGCCTGGGCAATAACAAAACGACCTTCTTCAATAGCTGACAAATAATCAATGTCATTGGTTACTTTACCGTCGACAACTCGGCGATAAGGTGTTTCCAGAAAGCCGTATTTATTGGTACGGGCATAAACTGCCAGAGAATTAATCAAACCAATATTCGGACCTTCAGGTGTTTCAATCGGACATACACGACCGTAATGAGTCGGATGTACGTCACGCACTTCAAAGCCGGCACGCTCACGGGTCAGACCACCGGGTCCCAATGCAGATACACGGCGTTTATGGGTGACTTCAGACAACGGATTAGTCTGATCCATAAACTGAGACAACTGACTGGATCCGAAAAACTCTTTGATTGCAGCAGAAACCGGTTTGGCATTAATCAGGTCATGCGGCATCAGATTTTCTGATTCTGCCTGATTCAGGCGTTCCTTAACGGCACGTTCTACACGAGACAGACCACTGCGGAACTGGTTCTCAGCCAGCTCACCCACAGAACGTACGCGACGGTTACCCAAATGGTCAATATCATCGACTTCACCATGTCCGTTGCGCAATTCAACCAGTGTAGCAATTACGGATACAATATCCGGAATAGTCAGTACATGATTGCCTTCTTTATCAGCATTGGCAAAAGTTTGTGTCATCAGACGTCCATACCATGACTCTTGCTGTGCTTCCAGCAATTTTTGCTGATAGGTACGGGTGTTGAATTTCATCCGGCCGACACGTGACAAGTCATAGCTGTCTTCACTAAAGAACAGGCGATTAAACAATGCCTCAACAGCGTCTTCGGTTGGCGGTTCACCCGGGCGCATCATGCGATAAATAGCAATACGTGCAGCCTGCTGACCTTCAGTTTCATCAGTACGCAAAGTATTTGAAACATAACCACCCTGATCCAGATCATTAATATACAGCGTTGAAATTTCTTTGATTCCCTGTATATCAAACTGTGCCAGCAACTCTTCCGTGATTTCATCATTGGATTTAGCCAGTATTTCACCGGTATCCGGAACAACCACATCAGCAGCCAGTACCTTGCCAATCAGACTTTCCGGTTCAACTTCCAGCCATTTAATATCTGCAGCAATAATGTCACGGATATTCTTGGCATTAATACGTTTGCCTTTTTGTACCAGTACTTTGCCGTCTTTATCTACCAGATCAAACTTGGCAGTTTCACCTCTCAGACGTGCCGGAATCAGATCAGTATGCACACCATCTTTAGACAGGTGGTAACTTTCACGGTCATAGAACATGTCCAGAATCTGTTCCGGTGTAAACCCAAGTGCTTTCAGTAAAATAGTTACCGGCATCTTACGACGACGGTCGATACGGAAATACAGCAAATCTTTCGGGTCAAATTCAAAGTCAAGCCAGGATCCGCGGTAAGGAATAATCCGTGCTGAAAATAATAATTTACCAGATGAATGTGATTTACCTCTGTCATGTTCAAAGAATACACCCGGAGAACGGTGCAACTGTGAAACAATGACGCGTTCAGTACCGTTAATAATGAATGAACCACTGGGTGTCATCAACGGAATTTCACCCATATAAACTTCATTTTCACGAACTTCTTTAACCACATTAGGTTTGGATGACTCTTTGTCCAAAATCACCAGCCGGATACGTGCCCGCAACGGGGCTGCATAAGTGATACCACGCAGCTGACATTCCGGAATGTCAAACACTGGTTCACCTAATACATAATGGGTGAACTCAAGGCGGGCATAACCGTTATGACTGATAATCGGAAAAATAGACTGAAAAGCAGCCTGAAGACCAACATCAGCACGCTGGTCGTAGGGTGTTTCCATCTGTAAAAACTGTGTATAAGAATCCAACTGCGTAGCCAATAAAAACGGCACTTCTAATACATTCGCACGTTTGGCAAAGCTTTTACGGATACGTTTTTTTTCAGTAAAAGAGTAGGACATGTACAGTCTCCAGTAGGGAGGTTTGGCAAGTAAGGTTTTATAAATACTCAGATAACTGTTGATATCAAAAGAGTAAAATTAGGTAAATTAAAGGTTTTTTTGTAAATATTTATAAAATATCACTTGAGGTAGACAAGCGAAAGCAGGCTGGTAGCCTAAGCTACCAGCCTGTAAAACGCAACTGAAATTACTTGATTTCGACAGAAGCGCCGGCTTCTTCCAGTTGTTTTTTAATGTCGTCAGCTTCAGCCTGAGAAACACCTTCTTTAAGAGTTTTAGGTGCACCGTCAACCAGATCTTTAGCTTCTTTCAGACCCAGACCAGTGATAGCACGAACAACTTTAATCACGCCAACTTTCTGAGCACCGGCAGAAGTCAATACTACATCGAATTCAGATTTTTCTTCGGCAGCTGCAGCACCACCGCTAGCACCACCACCAGCAACAGCCAAAGCAGCTGCAGATACACCAAATTTTTCTTCAAAAGCTTTAACCAGATCGTTTAATTCCATAACGGTCAGGTTACCAACTGCTTCCAGAATGTCTTCTTTAGTAATAGCCATGCTATTAAACTCCAATAATTGAGAATAAAAATTTAAATATAAATCAGATGAAATTTAGGCAGCTTCTTCGCCGGCTTTTTTCTCAGCCAAAGCAGCAAGTGCACGGGCAAAACCTGAAACAGGAGCTTGCATAATACCCAGCAATTTCGCGAGCAATTCGTCGCGGCTCGGAATAGAAGCAAGTTCTGCCACCTGAGCAACATCCAGCAGATCACCATTATATGATCCTGCTTTCAGCACAATTTTTTCATCTTTTTTCGAGAACTGGTGCAGTACTTTTGCAGCAGCAACCGGGTCTTCAGATACCGCATAAACCAACGGACCAACCATCTGATCAGCCAGAGCGGCAAATGATGTACCTTCAACAGCGCGACGGGCTAATGTGTTTTTCAACACATGCAGGTATACACCTGCTTTACGAGCATTGGCACGCAGTTCGGTCATACTGGCAACACTGATACCACGATACTCGGCAATAACCATAGTTTGAGCGTTAGCAATGGCTGCTACGATTTCGGCTACGGCTGCTTGCTTGGTTTCAATATTGAGACTCAAGGTCTACCTCCCACTGTTTTTAATCAGAGCGATATGAATACCACTCCACCCAGCGCGGCAACCCAAAAAGACATCCGTAAGCAAAGCTTACACAAGATTATCCGGGACTACCGTCTGCGTAGGGTTAATTTTTAAAATTTGTTTTACTACCACAAATTCCCTACGGTCTTGGACATCTACTTATTTCTAAGTAGCCCAACATATAAATGTAAGACATTTATATGAATTTTTAAGGCAGTCTGATATGAGACCAAACTGCCAAAATTCAACGATACTTCTTAATTATTTACAGAAGTACTGTCAACACGCAGACCTGTACCCATCGTGCTGGATACGGCGATTTTGCGCAAATACTGACCTTTTGCTGCAGCAGGTTTAGCTTTAACAATGGCGTCTAGTAATGCGTTAAAGTTTTCACGCAGATCAGCGACATCAAAAGAAGCACGACCAATAGTTGCTTGTACAATACCATCTTTATTTGTACGATACCGTATGCCAGTTTTCGCATTTTTAACAGCTTCAGCAACATTCGGTGTAACAGTACTGTCTTTCGGATTTGGCATCAAACCACGCGGACCCAAAATAGTACCCAGCTGACCTACCACACGCATAGCATCAGGAGATGCAATTACCCGATCAAAGTCCAGATTACCTGCTTTTACTTCAGCAGCCAGATCATCGAAACCAACCACATCAGCACCAGCCGCTTTTGCAGCTTCGGCATTAGCACCCTGAGTAAATACAGCTACACGTACAGTTTTACCGATACCTTTAGGCAGTACTACACTACCACGAACAATCTGATCAGATTTACGTGGATCAATGCCTAGATTGAAAGATACATCGATAGATTCATCAAATTTGGCCGTAGCATTAGCTTTAACCAGACTCAGTGCTTCATCAATAGCATATAATTTATTGGTTTCCACAGCAGCACGAATAGCCTGCATGCGTTTTGAAAGCTTAGCCATTTACACACCCTCCACATCTAAACCCATTGAACGGGCACTACCGGCAATGGTGCGTACCGCCGCATCCAGATCAGCAGCAGTTAAATCAGGCTCTTTAGTCTTGGCGATTTCTTCCAATTGTGCACGAGTCACTTTACCCACTTTCTGGGTTAATGGATTTGAACTACCTTTTTGCAGACCAGCTGCTTTTTTCAGCAAAATAGAAGCCGGTGGCGTTTTCATTACAAAGGTAAATGATTTATCTGCAAACGCAGTAATCACTACCGGAACCGGCAGACCCGGTTCAACATTCTGCGTAGCCGCATTAAAGGCTTTACAGAATTCCATAATATTCAGACCACGCTGACCCAGTGCCGGACCTACCGGAGGAGACGGATTGGCTTTACCTGCAGGAATCTGCAGTTTGATATAGCCTACAATTTTTTTTGCCACTTGATTTAAACTCCAAATAAACGGGTATGACGCAGCAAATGCTGCTCCCCAAAAGCAAGACCGGTGATTATAAAGAAAAAACCTTTTCCTTACAAGCACAGGTTAGTTTATGTTGCATTATTGCAGTTAAATTTTCTCTACCTGAGAAAATTCCAGCTCAACCGGTGTTTCACGTCCAAATATCTGCACAGCAACACGCAGTTTATTGCGTTCGTAATTGACTTCTTCTACAACACCATTAAAGTCTTTAAACGGACCTTCATTTACTCGCACTTGCTGACCAACATCAAAGAGGACTTTTGGTTTTGGTTTTTCTACCCCACTTTGCACCTGATGCAAGATAGCATCCACTTCACGAGCTGAAATAGGCAATGGTTTATTGGCTGTTCCGCCAATAAAGCCCGTCACACGTGGTGTATTTTTAACCAAGTGCCACGAAGCATCGGTCATATCCATTTCTACCAGAACATAACCAGGAAAAAATTTACGTTCAGTAATACTGCGACGCCCGTTTTTTATATCCACAACTTCTTCAACCGGCACCAGTATCTGACCAAAATATTCACCCATTCCTTCACGCTCAATGCGCTCTTTTAAGGTTTTTTGTACATTTTTTTCAAAACCGGAATAAGCGTGTACAACATACCACTGTTTTGCCATGATCAGCTTCTCCTCATAAAGATGTCAAATAACAACCATGAAATCAGGCTGTCAACACCCCAAATAAATAACGACAAGACAGCAACAAATATCAGTACAAACAGGGTCATGCGCAATGCCTCATTACGCTCTGGCCAAACTACTTTTCTGGCTTCCGATACACAGTCGCGCACATAGGCAGTAAGTTTGCGTCCACCTGTACTCCAGAAAAATACAATTACAATGGCTGCTACTACACCTACCAATGGAAATAAATAACGGATATAAAGTGGCAATTGCGCATCAAGAGCATAGAATGCCTGAATACCAGCGGCAACCAATATAGCGGAGAGAAGATATTTCAACAAATCAAACCATTTATTACGTTTGACTTCCAACTCCTGCTGTTGCTTAGCTTCAGCTTTTAATTGTGCTTTGGTTTTGGCTCCTACATCTTTCGATGTTTTGTTGTCCATATAACCACCTTTTAATTAATACAAAAAAGACTAACCGACCATTGGCCGATTAGTCTGATTTTTTGGCAGGCCAGGAGGGTCTCGAACCCCCAACCCTCGGTTTTGGAGACCGATACTCTACCAATTGAGCTACTGGCCTACAAAACTTTAAGCGATAACTTTAGCAACCACACCGGCACCAACTGTTCGGCCACCTTCACGAATCGCAAAGCGTAAGCCTTCTTCCATCGCA
>NZ_JACFSM010000016.1:0-487 GCF_016100435.1 Snodgrassella sp. W8158
TTATAGCTGCCTCCATGCAACCCTCCAAGCACAAACACATACTTAACAGGAATATAATTTTAATGTGGTGTCTCATGATAATGCATTCCTTCCTGAGGTTTAGTTGACCTTACCAGAATAGGCTAGTTTCTTTTATTTCAGTTGCACTAGTATGCAAAAATCATCTTTTAGATATCGATACAGCCCTGAATTCACTCTTTTAATATTACTATTATAAAATTCAGCTCAAGGCTAATTTATCAGATTACAAAATCATAAGCTGTTAATGTTCAGCTTGAAGCATTATAGAAACATTTTTTAAAAACCTTTTCTCTTCATACATTCTAATGATGCAGGTGTATAAACTTTACTAAGCCATTCATTACTTGCTTCAGAACCCAGTGGGTAATGTGGGTCAGGCAAAGTTAATTGAAGCTCATCAAAACATTCCTGATCAGCTTTCTCTCTTGCTGGTGATGACCAGCCCGGACCATTCCAGAATCTTATA
>NZ_JACFSM010000012.1:0-2262 GCF_016100435.1 Snodgrassella sp. W8158
TCCTATCGCATTTAACAGTAATCCGCCTGCATTCCACTGCGACAGTTCTTTTTCATATTTTTCACGTTCTTCCGGACTCAGTGCTGTATTTTTCAGTTTTTCTTTAAGGGCATCTTTTTTACTGTTTATTATGGCAGAGGCTGTCTGCATGTTATCGCTGAATTCCTGACTGATTTCACGCTGTAAATCCAGCTCTTTCTGTACCTTGTCTTTATCAAAGTTATTATGCAGATATCCGGCCTTATCAGCATAATCTTCGCTGCTGATATCAGTATGGATAGCTGCTAGGTTTTAAAATCCCATACCTTAATCAATAAGATTAATTACATTATTCAATAAATATTTATTTTTTATTGAGTATTACTGATGCTTTTGATTTTGATAAATACATGCATAACTAGGATATTGCCATACAACAGCATATCTTTGAAGCGGTATTTCAGTTACTGTTGGATCTCTTTCATAATCATAATAATCATCCAAATTAGAAGTAATAATCATCTCTTCTCCGCGACAGTTATGTTCAAAACCTAGTTTTGCACTATTCTTATCAACAGTATTAGAAATTTTTTTTCTATTTTCAAAATCATCATACTTTAGTTTAAATATCACATAAATTGTCGTTGTTGAACCATTTTTAGTTATCATTACTTGTTCTTTATTAAATGAATATGGCTTAAGAATATCTGGTAATTGTTTAATTATTATTGATTCTTTTTCATTATTATCTATTTCATATCTAGATTTTCCATTCACCATCCATTTTATATACCCAAAAATTGAAAAGCTACATAATATAAAGATAATATATATAATCCTTTTCTTATATCCTTTCCATAGTATATTGATATTACTCATTTATAAACTTTCAGCAGACGTAGTTAATTTAAAATATATAATAAAAACAAACATAACAGAACAAGTACAAATAGCTTTTTATTATACTTGTTCTAATACTCTGTTATTTACATTTAAAGAGCTTATTTAATTCTTCTAATTTTTCTATCATAATTGCTGCTGCTTAACACTTCCAAAACAAAAGGTAAATCCAGAACCTATTTTACCTTTTATTTTTGGCAATTAATTGTTTATAGGTCGTGTAGTAGCAACTTTTCCTATAACCAAATAACTTTATACCATTTGTTATATACACCTAGTCTGGTCAGACCTAGCCCTCCAATTCAACTGACCATGAATGGTCATTGATTGGAGGAGCTCAGATTTTATGCTGGTATGCTCATAACCATAACAATAAAGTAGGGTAAATTATTTATTCAACTTGTTATATAAGTCTAAAAGATAATAATTAGAATCTCTAATAGTTAGGTAGGAATCATTCTTATGTAGTTTTGCCAAGAATTCCATTCCAGAGAATTACCATTCATTCCCTTTCCTGCTTTACCACCAGTCAGCCAGTCATCATTGATGTACAGCCGAGGCTGTTGATTATCAGGATTGAGGGGCTGAGCTAAGAGGTAAAACAAAATCCCCACGGGTTAGGTGGGGATTGCTTTAGCTTACCTTGGATAATTTATCTGGTGATAAGGCTAGTATCTCTATTGTTCTACCGTTCTCATCACAGAACTCGACTTCATATGATTCATCGGGTTTAGTATAAACATCTATAATTGCACCTATCATTCCTGATTTCAGATTATACTCAGGAATATCTTCAGTTAAACTTACTGTATCAAAAAGGGAATATTTCATAATATCTTCACTTTACATAGAGTGTTGTTAATCTAGGTGTTGATGATCCAGGATCATATATCCAACCAGTTCGAACAGTTGCTGTTTTCCCATTCGGTCCAGTAATTGGCATATCAATAGTAATTCTTTGACCATGATTATCTGCTTTACCTAGAATGGCTGTATTTGTTTTTGCTCCCGATTGTATTTTTGATATTAGATCATTTGCGTTTGATTGGTTATATCCTAAAGCTGACTCAAAAACTTTTGCTTTGTTTCCCCCTACGGGATGCTCGGTATTTAATGCATAAGAAGTAACTTTATTCGGATCAATTACTGCTTTATCTGCATTTGCTAGCTTCCCAGAGTTTCCTGTTTTAATTACAGCCTCTGCATGGGTGTAATTGTTCCAATTCGCTGTTGGTCCTGAAAGTTTATCTTTAGAGGTTATTGTAGCAACATCATCTACAGCACTCGTCCCCTTTCCGGCTTTTGCTTTAGAACCCTGCTTTTGCATCATTACAGAATATCTATTTTTTATCAAACCTATTTCGTCATTGGTTAGTCTCCTTC
>NZ_JACFSM010000017.1:0-371 GCF_016100435.1 Snodgrassella sp. W8158
CCTAAATTACACTGAGCATTTGCATGTCCCTGTGCTGCTGCAGCTGAATAATACTCTGCTGCCTTTTCATAATTCTGCTCTACACTATCGCCCGTTTCATAGCATACACCCAAATTAAATTGGGCAGCAGCATCTCCCTGTGCAGCTGCAGCCAAATAATACTCAACCGCCTTTTCATAATTCTGCTCAACACCATCACCATTTTCATACAATCTACCTAAATTACATTGGGCAACAGCATCTCCCTGTTCAGCTGCTGCTGAATAATATTCAACTGCCTTTTCATAGCTCTGATCTACACCCTCGCCATTTTCATACAATACACCTAAATTACACTGAGCATTTGCATGTCCCTGTGCTGCTGCAGCTGA
>NZ_JACFSM010000003.1:0-193703 GCF_016100435.1 Snodgrassella sp. W8158
TAATTTCATCAATAGAAATAGTCTGATCATCAAATACGAAATTGAAAGATCTGCTGTAATAATTTTTATAGTTGAAATAATCCGGGAGGGTAACGGAATCGTCTGAGGCATACGCACGAATAACCAGATCAGTACCTGAACGGATAAACTGAGCATCAGCCAGATTTGCACCTTTAAAGACTAAATCATTGCGTTGTGATTGATAAGATACATGATCATAGCCAATATCATAGATCACATCATGTCCGTGACCGGCTGTGAATTCGTAGCGGTCTTTTTCCCAGTCACCGCCATTAAGAATATCATTACCAGTGCCGCCAATAAGGATGTCGTAACCTCTGCCGCCGTTCAGGGTGTCATTACCGGCACCGCCGATGAGAATATCGTCTCCATCATCCCCGTTCAGCACATCATCCCCGTCTTCACCATACAGGATGTCATTATCATTACCACCATATAAAGTGTCATTACCGGCACCACCATTAAGAATATCTTTACCATACCAGCCGGCAATAACATTATCGTTATCATCCCCGGTTTGAGTAAAGGTGTAGTTATTCTTAATTTCATCAATAGAAATAGTCTGATCATCAAATACGAAATTGAAAGATCTGCTGTAATAATTTTTATAGTTGAAATAATCCGGGAGGGTAACGGAATCGTCTGAGGCATACGCACGAATAACCAGATCAGTACCTGAACGGATAAACTGAGCATCAGCCAGATTTGCACCTTTAAAGACTAAATCATTGCGTTGTGATTGATAAGATACATGATCATAGCCAATATCATAGATCACATCATGTCCGTGACCGGCTGTGAATTCGTAGCGGTCTTTTTCCCAGTCACCGCCATTAAGAATATCATTACCGGTGCCGCCAATAAGGATGTCGTAACCTCTGCCGCCGTTCAGGGTGTCATTACCGGCACCGCCAATGAGAATGTCATCTCCGTCACCACCGTCAAGTTCATTATCTCCGACTGTAGCTAAAAGGAAATCATTATTTGTTGTACCTTTTACGTTTTTATTATTATCAGAAGCTAAGAAAACCCCAGCATTTATAGCTGCTTCTTTATTAATATTGGATAACCATTTTTCTGTAAAATTGTTTTGAATTGCATAGTCTAAAAAATTAGATAATACTTCATATCTATTTGTCCATTGTTTGCTTATATCTGGTTGATAAATCAGAAAGTCACATAAATCTTCAAAGGCTTTTTCCGGGGTATTTGAAAATACCTGATTAAATAAAGCGGAAATATTTGAAAAATCTAAATATGCATTTCCTTTATCTATATTAATACAAATTTCATTAAGATAGGGTTGCAGACGGGTCTGTCCTAATAGACCTTGATAAATTGTTTCAGCTAAATCTTTATATGTCTTATCAATTGTATCATAAAGGTCTTGTCGCTCCTTTTCGGTTAATGTATAAAATATTTTGGATGATTCTCCCGTAAATGCATTCAATATGTTTAATTTATCTTTATATTTTTCAAGTTCTTCATCGGGCATAGGAATCATATCACGCTCTTGTGAAGGTGTTATGGCCGTACCTTCTGATTCAGTAGCAGACCAAACACTGGATATCCAATATTGCGCATTTTCAGTAAATTTCGGATCAGTTTTGGCCCATTCTAAAATAAGTTTATCTAATAAAGCTAACTGTTCTTCTTTTGTTTCTGCTGCTGAGTAAGCTTTTAATATTTTAGTAAGATTTGACGATAAAGCTGCAGCTTCTCGCAAATCACGTACTCTACCTACACCTTTTAAATTAGCAAGTTGCATTTGCTCATCGGTTAGTTCTATATGATCAATATATTCACTATAACGTGGATCATATTCAAAATTTACATCTCCCATTACATGTTCTGAGCCATCTGTTTTCTCATATGTTCCGGTTTGTGCTAATGTATTACCATTCCCTAATGATGTACTTGTATTTTTGTTACTTAGATTAAGAGATTTAATTCCAACCTGACTAAGAGTGAAAAGTTCATCTGCCTGAGTTATGCCATCTTGATTTAAATCACGCCAAACACGTAATTTAGAAAAATTTTTATCACTTGCATCTACCTTGCCGTCACCGTTGGTGTCAAATTCTTTTAATACAGCATAACCATTTTTAGCATATTTGCCATCTCCCATTGTTGTGCTATCACCAAACAATTCATTACCATTATTTATTATTCCATCTCCATTTCGGTCTATAACCAAAATTCCATCATCTGATTTTATCCACCCTGTAGCTGTTCTAATCCCATCATTATCGTGATCAAATAAAGCACCATCAAATTGATTTGTTCCAATTGTTTCAATACCATCTCCGTCTAGATCTAATACTAATGGATCGAATATATGATATTTTCCTTGACGGTTAGCTGACTTCCAGTTTTTATCTTTTGAACCGAAAAAGTTTTTCCAGTAGTCATTGATGTCCTGAATTTTTACAGGACCGTTATAAGTTTCATAAAAGCTATAAGCAATTCCTAAACCTGCAAATACTAGCCCAACAGCTTGTCCGCCGGGAATTATGGATGCAGTAGCAGAAGCAATATTAAAAATATCACCAGCCGTTAATTGTCCTACATCACAATCGTTATCAAGAAAATTAATTCCAGTTTGAAGATATGCAAATGCAGCTGATCCATATCCAAATTTGGCAGCCTGGCTGAATGGAATTGAAGATACATAAGAGCTCGTTACACTTGCCATACCGGCAGATGTTGATAAATTTGATTGACTGTGATTTGCTGCTGCAGCACCTTGAGCAGCGACACCACCTTTTGCAATAACAGTTCCTGCAAGTATTTGTCCAGCACCCATTAGAATTTCCTTAAATTGTTAAATATAAAAATAATAAAAATAATAAAAATAATAAAAATAATAAAAATAATAATTTAGATTGAATTATAAATTATACTGGCATATATTAACCTCGCTTTGTTTTGTATGAATTAGTTTTGCTAGTTTTAATATTAGAGTTTAGAATTTATGTAGATAATTTTACGTTATAAGTTAATAATAAATTTATATTACGATATATAACAATATGTATAATTAAAAATAATCAATTTAACAAACTTTATCATTATATTGTATTTGTTGCAATAACATAAATATATATATTGTTTTAATTTTTTAGTTAATATTAATAAATAAGTTCTGATTAAATTTATCCGAGAAATTTAATGGTTATAGTTATATTTTTTAATTTTTAAGTTATAGAAAATTATGAAAATTTCATATTTAAAAATATTTTATAAATATTAGTCTAAATTATTAGATTAATATTTATATAGCATTTATTGTTAAATTTGTATTATATTTTTACCGAAATCTCGTACCTTTTGCCAGTCGGTATATTCAATATGGGCATCCAGATGGGTTTCGCCTTTATTGAGTTTCATAACCAGACGCATCATGTAGCGGTCGAGCAGGTTGTATTTGGCATAGTGGAGCTCTCCGGCAAAAATTCCAATTAACTGAGGGCGCCATGGGCTTTTGGTAAAAAATTTACGTGTGTAGGTATGTGTTTGCGGTGTACTGCGATGAGGTTTGTTAGCCAGTATGCTAACGCTGAAAAAGGCACTTGGGGTGTTGCTGAGAATTTGCTGATGGCGTTCTATCCAGCGTGCCAGTTGAGAGGCGTAGTGTCCGTACCGGATAGAGGCACCGATAATGATCTTATCGTATTCCCCCTGCTGAATTAGCGGATCATCTGCAAGATTAATCATATCAACTGTGATACCGGCAGCAGTCCATTGCGCTTCAAGTGTTTGGGCAATTTTAAGGGTATAGCCAAAACGGCTGCTGTATACAAGCAGATATTTCATGGTGTACAGATTCAGATAAATAAGGCTTATCATATCACGTCTGCCGGTTTTTACTCAGGGTAATTATTTAAAGCTGATTTTGTTTATTCAGGTACAAGATATTGGCTTTTTTACTGCGCGGAGACTGGTACAATGGCGGCTGTTTTTGGAGATATATATGAAAGCCAGTCAGTTTTATATTTCAACATTAAAAGAGGCTCCGGCCGAAGCGGAGTTGGCCAGCCATAAGCTTATGCTGCGTACCGGGATGATCCGGCGTCTGGCCAGCGGATTGTATACATGGATGCCGATGGGGTTACGGGTACTGCGCAAGGTTGAACATATTGTGCGGGAAGAGATGAATCGTGCTGGTTCGATTGAATTGCTGATGCCGGTAGTTCAGCCGGCTGAATTGTGGCAGGAAAGCGGTCGCTGGGCATTTTATGGTAAGGAATTATTGCGTATTACTGATCGTCACGAACGTGAGTTCTGTATGGGGCCGACTTGTGAGGAAGTAATTACGGATATTGTGCGCAGTGAAATTCGCAGCTACAAGCAGCTGCCACTGAATTTTTATCATATTCAGACTAAATTCAGGGATGAGGTACGGCCACGGTTCGGAGTAATGCGTGCCCGTGAGTTTGTTATGAAAGATGCTTATTCATTCCATACTTCATTTGAATCATTGCAACAGACTTATCGGGATATGTTTGATGCCTATTGCCGCGTTTTTGACCGACTGGGACTGGATTATCGTCCTGTAGCAGCAGATACCGGCAGTATTGGCGGAACGGGTTCGCATGAGTTTCAGGTTCTGGCGGAAAGTGGTGAGGATGTTATTGCCTATAGTGATACATCTGACTATGCAGCTAATGTTGAGCTGGCTGCTACTTTGCCATTATCAGGAGAGCGCCTGAGTGCAGGGCAGTCTTTAAGCAAAGTTCACACGCCGAATGTACGCAGTATTGAAGATTTAGTGGCATTTTTAAATATTCCGGTTGAGCAGACTCTGAAATCGCTGGTTGTTGAGGGTGAAGAAGAGGGAACGGTGGTATTGCTGCTGGTTCGCGGAGATCATCATCTGAATGAAATCAAGGCTGAGAAGCTGGCAGGAGTAAAAGCACCGTTAACTATGGCTTCTGTGGCAGCTATTGAAGCTGCTTTCAATGGCGCACATGGTGGTTCGCTTGGTCCTGTGGGCTTTAATGGTAAGGTATACGCCGATTTTGCTACTGCAAAATCTGCAGACTGGGTAATTGGTGCTAATGAAGACGATCATCATTATACGGGCTTTAATTTTGGCCGTGATGCAGCAGAACCGGAATTTGCTGATTTACGCGAAGTAATCGCCGGTGATCCTAGTCCGTGCGGAACCGGAAGTCTGAAGCTGGCCCGCGGAATTGAAGTTGGCCATGTATTCCAGTTACGGACTAAGTATTCTGAGGCTATGCAGGCTACTGTTCTGGATCAGAACGGTAAAAGTGTTGTGCTGGAAATGGGGTGTTATGGTATCGGGATTACGCGTGTGATTGCTGCGGCAATTGAACAGAATAATGATGAACGCGGTATTATTTGGACCGAAGCTATGGCACCGTTTACGGTGGTGATTGTGCCGATGAATTATAAAAAGTCAGCTGATGTAAAAGCTGCCGCAGATAATTTGTATGCGCAATTACAGCAGGCCGGAATAGATGTGCTGCTGGACGATCGTGATGAACGTTCCGGTGTATTACTGCATGATTCTGAGCTGATTGGTATTCCGCACCGGATTGTGATTGGTGACCGTGGTCTGAAAGCGGGTAAAGTAGAGTATCAGGCGCGAAGGGATACTGAAGCTACTGAGCTGGCCGTTGATGCAGTAGTGCCGCATATTTGTGCTTTATTCAGCCGTAATTAATATTTTACATGTGCACAGACCGGACATTGTGCGTCTGGTTTTGGCTGATTATTATTAGAAAATAATAATCTGATTTGATAATGTAATTATGGTTGCAGTTTGAAGATTAACGAATAAAAAACCAGATTTTGCAATCTGGTTTTTTTTCTATTATTTAAGTAATTCGTCCGGAATCTTGCATACTGGAATTGGGTTGATTTTATGCTGCATGGCACGATGATAACGTTCATAAATAGCAAATACTTCGCGCTCGCGGTCAGTAAAATCGTCTATTTTATGGGTATCGTAGACACTCATAGCCCATTCGAGCTCAGGATAGGTTGCACCAATCTGCTCTTCATCGGTTTTATCGGCATCCCATAATCCATCCGTAGGCGGAGCATCAATAATATTCTGATCTATGTTCAGTTCTTCAGCCAGTGTATATACCTGACTTTTAAGCAGATCGGCAATCGGGCTGATATCTACGCCACCATCGCCATATTTGGTAAAGAACCCGACGCCGAAATCTTCTACTTTATTACCGGTTCCGACCACAAGCAGACCGCGTTCCTGAGAGTAGTAATATAGTGCAATCATGCGCAAGCGGCTGCGTGCATTGGCCAGTGCCAGCTGGGTTTGTTCATCTTTATTGTCACCAATGTCTACCGCCATGGTAAATGAGTCAAAGGTACGGGTAAGATCTACCCAGTGTTCTTCTATGTTGTTATAACGGCTTTTCAGCTGACGAATATGCTCCTGCGCCCGTGCTATCTGGTTAACTTTCTGATGAATAGGCAGTTCCAGTACTAATGTGGGCAAGCCTGTTCTGGCAGCAAGAGTAGAGACTACGGCAGAATCGATACCGCCAGAAACGCCTACAACAAAACCTTTGCATTTTGCCTGAGTGGCATAATCACGTAACCAGTTAACAATATATTCAATGATGGCTGCTGTTTGCATGGTGTATTCTTTCGCTGATTATTGAGCAGGATTAATATACTTCTTTAAGCTTTGCCTTGCAAAGGGTCTGTTGCGACTGTTGCTGCCGGCTTATGTATTTAATCTGATTGGGCAGTAAGTGGTATATTAGGTTAGAATAGGTATAGTTTATTAATGTCTTGTGACGGAAAAAATAGTTATATGCAGGATATGGTACCAGCTGAAATCCGCTTAAGTCAGAACCGGCAGAGATTACGGCTGGTTTACGGAGCAAAAACATATGAGCTTGAGGCTGAGTTTCTGCGGGTATTTTCACCCAGTGCTGAAGTGCGTGGTTACGTAGCGGGGCAGGAAGTATTACAGACAGGTAAGCGTGATGTAACGATTACTGCTTTGTCTCAGGTTGGTAATTATGCTTTGCGTATTGCATTTTCAGACGGACATGATACAGGGTTGTACGACTGGGATTATTTGTATGATCTGGCTGTTCGTCAGGCAGAACTCTGGGCAGGTTATGAAAAGCAGTTACTTCTTGCCGGTGCCAGCCGTGACCCCGACTGATTTGCGGTTATTCGGATGCAGGCAGCCGGATAAGTTTATTTGGGCAATATTTAATTCTGAAAGTGTGGTATGAGCGATCACAAAACTCATTTTGGTTATCAAACTGTTGATGAAGATGAAAAAGCGGGTCGTGTTGCCGGTGTATTCCATTCGGTGGCCAAAAACTATGATGTGATGAATGATGTGATGTCCGGCGGTTTACACCGGATCTGGAAGCACTTTACCATTACCACAGCTCCGGTACGTAAAGGCGATAAGGTACTGGATATTGCCGGGGGTTCAGGTGATTTGTCGCGCGGCTGGGCCAGACGGGTAGGACGCAGCGGTGAAGTCTGGCTTACTGATATTAATTCTTCTATGCTGACAGTGGGCCGGGATCGTTTGCTTAATGAAGGGCTGGCATTGCCGGTGGCGCTGTGTGATGCAGAAAAACTGCCTTTCCCAGATAATTATTTTAATCTGGTGTCGGTATCGTTTGGTTTGCGTAATATGACGCATAAAGAAGTGGCACTGGCGGAAATGTATCGCGTTTTACAACCCGGCGGTACTTTGCTGGTACTGGAATTTTCTCATGTATTCAAGCCGCTCAAGCCGGTTTATGATTTATATTCATTTAAGATGCTGCCGCTGATGGGTAAGCTGATTGCCAAAGATGCAGACAGCTATCAGTATTTGGCAGAATCAATCCGTATGCATCCTGATCAGGAAACGTTAAGAAAAATGATGCTGGATGTAGGATTTGATAGTGTGAATTATCATAATTTAACCGCTGGCGTGGTGGCTTTGCATAAAGGGGTTAAGTTTTAGTTTGTCAGTTGACACTGTGTTCAGGCTGCCATATGGTAGCCTGATTTGTTTTATATGTGACTGGATAATGTTATGAGTGAAATTGAACAATTACAGCCGCAGCCGGTATGGCAGTGGTTTGCGCGTTTGTGTGCGGTACCGCGTCCGACATTTCATGAACAGGCTGTGCGGGAAATGCTGGTTAAGGCAGCACAAGAACATAGTCTGAAAACAGATATTGATGCTAAGGGAAATTTGCGTATTTGCAAACCAGCCACTGCGGGTATGGAAAATTGTGTGCCGGTAGCCATTCAGGCGCATATGGATATGGTGGCACAAAAAGGCGCTGATTCGCAGCATGATTTTCAGCGTGATCCGGTGCAGACCCAGATTAAAGATGGCTGGGTTTGGGCTAATGACACGACCCTCGGTGCTGATAATGGTATTGGTCTGGCTATGGGGCTGGCAGTAATATTCAGTGAAGGTATTGCGCATCCTGAATTAACGCTGATTGTTACGGTTGAAGAAGAAATCGGTATGGGCGGAGCAGAAGCGCTAAGTGCGGATTGGTTGCAGATGCCCTATCTGATTAATCTGGATACCGAAGAAGCGGGTGAGATTTTTATTGGTTGTGCCGGTGGTCGTGATGCCAGTATGACCTTACCTCTGAACTGGCAAGCCGGTAAGCTGTCTGCATGTACTGTTCGGGTGTCCGGTTTACGCGGTGGTCATTCGGGCGTGGATATTGATAAAAATCATGCCAATGCCAATGTATTGCTGGCACGGGTGCTGTCTGGTCTGTATGCACAGATACCTTTTGCTCTGGGTTCATGGCAGGGTGGCGAGCTGCGCAATGTAATCACACGTGAGGCTCAGGCTGTGATTGGCCTGGAGGCTGATACAGCTCGTGCAGCTGTTGCACCAATTGCTGCTGTTATTGCTGCAGAATGGGCAGAAGAAACACAGTTGGATATTGAAGTTTTACCGGCAGAGGATCTGACTCAGGCCGCTACTTTGGAAAGTACTCAGAAAGCGCTTGATTTGCTGCTGGCTGTGCCCAATGGTGTAATGCGCATGAGTGAGCAGTTTAAGGGGATTGTGGAAACTTCTTCTAATATGGGGGAAGTGAAAACCGGAACCGATGGTTTACTGATACATTGTCTGATGCGTTCGCTTCTGGAAACACCTAAAGATGAGTTCAGTTTACGTCTGGCTGCATTGGCGCGGATGGCCGGGGCGAATCTGGAGTTAACAGCAGATTATCCGGGCTGGGCACCGAATGCAGACTCTCCTTTACTGAAACTAACCAGCACTATTTTTGCCCGTCACTATGGTAAACAGCCACCGTTGCAGATTATTCATGCCGGACTGGAATGCGGGATTCTCAGTGGTAAAGCACCTCATCTGGATATGGTGTCATTCGGACCGACAATACGTGCAGCACATTCTCCTAAAGAACGGGTAGAAATTAAAGCTGTGGCTGAATGCTGGTCTGTTTTGCTGGATTTACTCAAATCTATACCGCCACGGCAGTAATCTGGTTGCCGGTTGGTACTGAAAAGGCATGGCTGTGACATGCCTTTTTGCTATTTTTTTGCTGCTATTCTTCGTAAACAGGGATATAGTAATCCTTAGCCGGTTTGTACCGGCATAAATAATTTCGGTTTTGATATTGTTAATCAGAATGAATTACTTTTACAATGGCCCATATATTTTTGTCCGGACAATCTGCCGGATCAGGAAGTGAGTTTTATGGATACTCAACAAAATAGCCGTCGTAATTTTCTGCGTGCCGGCGCTGCTTTTGCTGGTGCCGGTCTGTTGCAGGCTTGTCGCAGCAATCCGAAGCCTGACGTCAAAACAGCATCAACACCTAAAGTACCTGTGCAAACCAATAATAATCTTAATACTATGCGTATTTTTGCCTGTTCTGGATTTGGTGAAAGCGTCAGCCGAAGTGAGCTGGCAGCCCAGCGTCTGGCTATAGCCGGTTTTGCCGTGAGTAATCAGCAGGCGTTTATGCGTCGCTATCAGCGTTTTTCTGGCAGTGATGCTGAGCGTGCTGCAGATTTGCAGGATGTTGCTATCGGCCGGGTACCTGTACCGAAGGTGCTGATGGGGCTGCGTGGCGGATACGGGGCGATGCGTATTTTGCCTCTGGTTAACTGGTCTTCTCTGGGTGCAAGAATGCGTGAGCAGGGTACATTACTGTATGGCTACAGTGATGTTACTGCTGTGCAACTGGCATTGCTGGCTCAGGGGAAAATGTGCAGTTTTGCCGGGCCAATGCTGTATAGTGAGTTTGGTAAACCACAGATGAGTTTATTTACCACCCGTTCTTTTATTGAGAACAGCTGTAATCCGAAAATGTCAGTTACAGTTGCCGATATACAGAATTATCAGATACGGGCTGAGGGTATTTTGTGGGGAGGCAATCTGAGTGTGTTGTCTGCGCTCGCCGGCTCTCAATTTATGCCACAGGTGAATGGCGGTATTTTGTTTATTGAAGATGTGGGTGAACAGCCATACCGGATAGAACGCATGCTTCAGACATTGTATCTGAGCGGAGTACTTGCACGACAGCAGGCAATTATTCTGGGTAATTTCCGTATGGGTTCGATTCGTGATGTCTATGACAGTAGTTATACTTTGAATTCTGTGATTCAGACGATGGCAAGGCTGACAAAGGTTCCGGTACTAACTGGATTTCCTTTCGGGCATATTACCGATAAGGTTACCTTTCCTCTGGGCGCTAAAGCAAGTTTGTATTCTACCAGTAATGGTGGTTATCAGATTGATTTCAGTGATTATCCGGTTTTGAATCCTTCTGTACTGGCTTTAAATACGCTACTTCCGCAACCGCCTGCCGTTGAGGGACTACTTAACGGATCTACTGCGCCTGCTAATGATTCTTCATCTGAAACCGAAGATACGATGTAATTATTCTGGCAGTAATTTGTCAGCTTGAGTTTTCAGCTGATTTATTCTGGCTGCTCCAGCCATTTGATAATTGCCTGATTATCAGCCGGAGCCCTGAGCTGACTGAGGGTATAGCGGTTCAGGGAATGATAAAAGGCTTGCTGCGCTTCGCTGAATAGTCGGGGAAGATAGCAAAACTCTGCCATTGAGCATGGGGGTTGCCGGCAGTTGATTAAATGAGGGGTCTCTGATGAGGCCAGCTCCAGTGCCTGAACAATATCACCCAGTTTGAGCTGATAGCTGGAGGCAGCCAGTTTTATACCGCCTTTTCTACCCTTAAAGGAATCAATCCAGCCGCTCTGTGCCATGAAATATACAATTTTTACCAGATGATTTTTAGATACGCTGAGCTGTCTGGCCAGACTTTCTACGGTAGAAAGTCTGTTCTCAGGCAGGTATTGTAAAGCTAATAATACGCGTAGGCCTAAATCGGTAAAACGGTTTAATTGCATGGCAGACTGTCAGACTAATGGAAGGTCAATTTTGCCTGTTTTCAGCTGCCATGAAAAGATTTCGTTTAAATAATTTCAAAATGGTTATTATGCTGCCAGCTGGCTGAATCCGCCTGTACCGAACAATTCCATGAAAATCTGACTTTGTGGTATTTGTAAATCACGCAGAGCCTGATATTGTGCATGCATAAATTCTATCGGGCCGCAAATATAATAGTCTGCATCAGCAGGCAGTAGTGAGCTGTCCAGTTCGGATAAATTCAGACGACCAGTTTTATCTGCTGCTAATTCTTTACCCGGATTTTCACAGGCCAGATAGCTGTGCAGATTAGGCATGCTTTGCTGCAATTCGGTGATATGCTGGTGCATCGCCAGTACATTACTGTTGCGGCAGGCATGAATAAAACTGATTTGCTGATGCGGATTTTTTTCTGCGGCAAGGGTATTCAGAATAGCAATCATGGGTGTGATACCAACACCTGCGCTAATCAGAACAGTATTTTTATGCGGATGGTGGAGTATAAAAGTACCTGTCGGGTTGGTTACTTCCAGTTCATCACCGATCTGGTAATGCTCATGCAGAGTTGTAGACACATAACCTTCAGCATGTTGTTTGTCACCAATTTCTTTTTTGACGCTGATGCGGAAATAGTTCGGGTGATTGCTGTCGGAAAGTGAGTACTGACGCGGTTGCCGGATGCCTAGCTGAGGTACCATAACCCGAACGGAAATATACTGACCGGGCTTATACTCCGGCAGCGGACTGTTGTCTGCCGGTTGCAGATAAAAAGAGGTAATCTCGCTGCTTTCAATCTGCTTATCAACTATTTTAAATTTTTTCCAGCCATTCCAGCCGCCTTCAGTTTTATCTTGTTTCTTATATAGATTTGCTTCTGTGGTAATAAGAATGTCGGCCAGTTGCTGATAAGCAGCAGTCCATGCTTCTATCAGTTCGCTTTCCATGGGGACGTTCAATACCTCACTGATGGAGTGCAGCAGATTGGTACCAACAATTGGATACTGATCCGGCTGAATATCCAGACTGACATGCCGGTGAGCGATCTGACTAACTGCATCGCCGAGGTTCTGTAATTTGGTAATGTTTTGAGCATAAGCCAGTACTGCACTGGCCAGTGCATGTGGTTGCGCATCATTGCGCTGGTTGCCAAGGTTAAATATTTCTTTCAGGTCGGGGTTATTAGTGAGCATCCTGTTGTAAAAGTAGCGGGTTAGTTCAACACCGTGTTCCTTTAGAGTTGGAATAGTAGACTGAACCAGTTCGATTTGTCTGGTAGTAAGTTGCATGATTGTTCTCCCGAAAATTTTGTATAATTTAATATGTATATAAAATACATATTTTATATTAGGCTGCTTAATAACAGCTGTCAATAAATACTGAATCAATTAAATGAATAATTTTTCTATTTCAATCTGTTCGGTATTGCTATCAAGGGATGAAATGCGGAAAGTGGCGCATAGATTGGCTAATATGAGTTAAACTGTCTGTTATTTTGGTTGTGGTATTTCTGGTCATTCTGGTTGTTATCCAGAATAGGGTGACAGGCTGTTGTGACTGATGAAATAAGCAGGATATCTGAGGAATGCTAAATTTATGATGATCCATCCGAATTTTGATCCAGTACTGATACATCTGGGTCCTTTGGCCATTCGCTGGTACGCATTAAGTTATATTGTTGGTTTTTGTTTGTTTATCTGGCTGGGACGCAGACGGATTAAAAGCGGGCAGACCATATTTACCAATGAATTGCTGGAAGATTTATTTACCTGGGGTGTATTCGGCGTGATACTGGGCGGGCGTCTGGGCTATGTGTTGTTTTATCAGTCTTCGTACTATTTCAGTCATCCGCTGGATATTCTGAAAATCTGGCAGGGTGGTATGTCGTTTCATGGCGGCTTTATCGGAGTGCTGGTCGCTATGTGGCTGTTTGCCTGCAAACACAAGGTTAAATTCTGGGCAGTAGCCGATTTTGTAGCGCCGCTGATACCGCTCGGACTGGCATGCGGTCGTATCGGTAATTTTATTAACGGCGAGCTGTGGGGGCGTGTTACCAGTGCTGATGCTTTCTGGGCGATGGGTTTTCCGCACGCGCATGATGATGATGTGGCGCTGGTGAAGCAGGATCCGCAACAATGGCTGCCGGTATGGGAAAAATTTCAGATGCTGCCGCGCCATCCTTCACAGTTGTATGAATTTATGCTTGAAGGAATTGTGCTGTTTGTGATTATGTGGCTGTTTACCAAAAAACCTCGTCCGCTGGGGCAGGCATCTATGCTGTTTTTACTTGGCTACGGTGTATTCAGGTTTATTGTTGAGTTTGCGCGTGAACCTGATGACTTTCTTGGTTTGCTGGCGATGCATATGTCTATGGGGCAATGGCTCAGTCTGCCGATGATTGTGATTGGCGCAGTCGGATTCGCTTATACTTGTAGAAAAGCAGCTTAAACTGAATTTATAAAGCTGTTAAAGCCGCAATAAAATATATTTATTGCGGCTTTAATTATTGGCGGACAGAGAAGGGTAATTAATCTTTACAGGCTGTCTTTGTGTGCCAGAATCCGCCGGCTGCCGCCCAGCTCGGCTGGTGAAACGATACCTGCGGCTTCGAGTGCTTCCATCAGATTTGCTGCACGGTTGTAACCAATGCGCAGATGGCGTTGTAAAGATGAAATAGATGTTTTACGGGTTTCCAGTACAAAGGCTACCGCCTGGTCGAATAATTCGTCACTGTTGGCGTTCGGATTAACCTGATTAACATTGGTCTGAGCAGCCTCTCCTGATAATAAGCCTTCTACGTATTGGGCAGGAGCCTGCTGTTTAATGAAGTTAACGATGGCATGAACTTCATCATCGGAGACAAATGCACCATGCAGACGGGTAGGTTCTGCCTGACCGGGCGGTAAAAACAACATATCACCTTTGCCCAGCAGGTTTTCAGCACCCATCTGATCCAGAATGGTACGGCTGTCAATTTTACTGGATACCTGAAATGAAAGCCGGGTGGGAATATTGGCTTTAATCAGTCCGGTAATCACATCAACACTCGGGCGCTGTGTTGCCAGTATCAGGTGGATACCGGCAGCACGGGCTTTTTGTGCCAGCCGGGCAATCTGCTGTTCTACTTTTTTGCCTTCTACCATCATCAGGTCAGCCAGCTCATCAATAACAACAACGATATAAGGCAGTTTATCCAGTGGCTCCGGATCGTCCGGATTGGTACTGAATGGGTTAACCAGTGGCGTTGATGCTACTTTGGCAGCTGCTACTTTGTCATTAAAGCCGGTAATGTTGCGTACTCCGACATGCGCTAACAACCGGTAACGTTTTTCCATTTCGGTAACACACCAGTTGAGTGCCTGAGCTGCTTCTTTCATATCGGTAACCACCGGAGCAAGCAGATGCGGAATGCCGTCGTATACACTTAATTCCAGCATTTTCGGGTCTACCATGATAAAGCGCACTTCGTCCGGCTGTGCTTTGTATAAAATCGACAGAATCATGCAGTTAACACCGACAGATTTACCAGAGCCGGTAGTACCGGCAACCAGTAAATGCGGCATTTTCGCCAGACTGGCAATCACCGGTGCACCGGCAATATCTTTCCCCATAGCCATGGTTAATTTATCAGCGGCTTCATGAAAGATTTTTGCGCCCAGAATTTCTGACAGCAGAACGTTTTGGCGTTCTTCATTAGGCAGCTCAATGCCCATTGTGGTTTTACCGGCGATGGTTTCTACAACACGTACGCTTTGTACTGAAAGGGAACGAGCCAGATCTTTATTAAGATTGACTATCTGGCTGCCTTTCACTCCCTGTGCCGGCTCGATTTCATAGCGGGTAATAACCGGGCCTGTAGTGGCACTGGTCACTTCTACTTCAACGCCGAATTCTTTCAATCGGGATTCGATGTGTGCAGCCGTTTGCTGCAAAAGCTCGCTGTTAACCACAGCAGGCTGACCGGAGGGTTTGCTGAGTAATTCTGTATCCGGTAAGTGAATCAGACCATTATCACTTTTTACTATAGATTCAGATACCGGTGCCGGTTCTGTTAAATCCTGTGCGACGGGTACTTCTGTACGTACAGCCACGGTTTTGCGGTTGCTGGTGGTAAGCTCGGGCGGTTCGATATTTTTTGCTGTAATATTTTTGGCCTGTTTAACTACACGCCGGACGGTTTTGTTGTTTGGAAATTCGGTAATTAACCGCTGCGGCCGGCGCAGTAATTTGCACCAGAACCATTCAAACTGTGCACCAAGTTTTTCGATTACGGTTAACCACGATACCTGCAATAACATTGACAGCCCGATCAACATCATAAATATACTGATAATCAGACCGCCGGTCATACCGAAGAACTGATGTAACAGTTTTCCGAAACTCTGCCCGGTTAAACCTCCGGCACCAATGGGCAGAGCATTCTCAAGCATACTGGTAAATACCAGATTTTCCAGGGCAGGGCTGAAAACCAGAAGTACAGCTAAACCACTCAGAGCCAGCCAGCTGCTGTAGGGTTTACTGTCAACGCTGGTGTTAAGAGAGCGTGCATTGAGCGGACGAAAGCTTTTATACAGGGCGATAATGGCAGCAATAATTAACCACCAGACAGATAAACCGAAAATGTAGTAGCCGATATCAGACAGCCATGCTCCGGTAAGACCAGCCAGATTATGAGTTTTATTAATTTGTGCAATACCGCGTGACCATGCCGGATCAGCCATATCAAAGCTGGCTAATGACAGTATGACAAACAGGGTAATCATCAGTGCCAGCAGCCAGAAAATATCATTAATGAGATTCATTAACCATGGCTGTCTGGGTTTGCTGATTTCCTGTGGTTTGAGTTTTTTCGGTAACTGCTTGCTCGGAGCAGTTTTTTTTCGTGTTGTGGCCATAAATGTTGCAGCTTAATTTGGTATTTTTATCAGAAATTAACTGGTTATTATACGTTCTGTCAGGCTCTGTATCTGATATTAGTAACAGGATTTAACGGTTTTTTGCGGAGTATCAAACCCAGTAACCGCAGCCGGGTATACGTGCACCATGAGCACCCGTAGCATGATGAGTGGCTACAGGCTGACGCTGATACCAGCATGCAGCCAGCCAGGCAAAGGCAGAAGCCTCAACCAGTTGTGCCGGAAGTTGTAAAGTATCGGTGCTGTATAGAGATATCCGGTGTAACTCAAGCTGCTGTGCCAGTGTTTGCATCAGAAGCAGATTTTGCGCCCCGCCGCCACATGCATATACGCTGCCGGCATCAGGTGCGGCATTTATAATGGCGTTTACTGCACTGTGTGCGGTTAGTTCAAGCAGAGTGCGTAATACATCTGCGGGATTTTCCTGTCCGTTAAGATACTGGCTGAGCCAATCGAAACTGAATAAATCACGGCCGGTGCTTTTGGGATAGGGCTGGCTGAAATAGGCATGGCTGAGCATGGCTTGCAGCAATGGCTCAATTGTCCGGCCTTGTGCGGCCAGTGTGCCGTTAAAATCAAATTCCTGCTGCCAGTTTTGCTGTACCCATGCATCCATCAGCATATTGGCCGGACCGGTATCAAAGCCGAATGCCTGCTGGTGTGGTTGCAAAACACTGATATTGGCAATGCCGCCCAGATTCAGAACCACACGGCATTGCTTTTCATCAGCAAAAACTGCCTGATGGAAGGCCGGTACCAATGGCGCACCCTGACCACCGGCAGCCAGATCGCGGCTGCGAAAATCACCTACTGTTGTGATACCGGTAAGTTCGGCCAGTAGTGCCCAGTCCATTAGCTGAATACTGTAATGCTGTTCCGGTACATGACGTATGGTCTGACCGTGACAGCCCAGTGCTGTCACGGCTCGTGCTTCAGTTTGTGCTGTAGTGAGCACTGTACTGACAGCCTGCGCATTCAGGTGTGCCAGCTGCTGTGCCAGTACGGCTGCCTGTGCCAGTTCGTTCTGCTGTGGTATTTGTAATGATAATAGCTGCTGCCTGAGTGTTTCCGGGTAGGCGACGAATGCATGTGCACAGACACCCAGCCATTGAGTACCGGAAAGTTTGGCCAGTACGGCATCAATACCATCCATGCTGGTGCCTGACATCAGGCCGATATAGTATTGAAAAGAAGGTGTGCTGTTCATCAGGCGAAAGTAGCCATTACCGGTGCATGATCACTGGGGCGTTCCCAGCCGCGGGCTTTGCTGTCTATCTGTACTTCACGCAAAGCCGGCAATAACGCATTGCTGATCAGTATATGATCTATGCGTAAACCAAGTTTGCGTTTAAACATATTCATACGATAATCCCACCATGTATAGTTTGTGCTGTCCGGGTAAAGATAATACAGACTGTCTGTTAATCCCAGATTCAGCAACTGCTGAAACCAGCTGCGTTCCTGTGCTGAACACAATACTTTGTCCTGCCATTTTACCGGGTCATAAACATCTGTATCGTGTGGTGCGATGTTAAAATCGCCCAGCAATATGGTTTTGGGATATTGTGTCAGCTCAGTGTTGATATAGTTATTCAGTGCCGCAAACCAACGCTCTTTATAGGCAAATTTTTCGCTGCCTACAGCCTCACCATTGACGCAATAAGCACAGA
Source organism: Snodgrassella sp. W8158 (assembly GCF_016100435.1). Classification (NCBI taxonomy): domain Bacteria; kingdom Pseudomonadati; phylum Pseudomonadota; class Betaproteobacteria; order Neisseriales; family Neisseriaceae; genus Snodgrassella; species Snodgrassella sp. W8158. The sequence goes on from NZ_JACFSM010000003.1 coordinate 18,015, forward strand.
TAATTCTGACATCATTAACCGTTGCCGCAATAATACGTTTTTGCGGTTCATTCAATTCGTGGATATCAACTGTTACGTCTTCAAGAGGCTGTCTGCTGAGTATGGCAACGCCATTATAGGTTTTTTGCCCGTTCCATGCTGCATGATAGCCAATTTGGGTAAAATCAGTTTCCGGGAATTTATCCTGCTCAAGTTTCAGTTCCTGCAAAGCCAGTATATCCGGCTGGTTTTCTTCGAGCCAGCGCAGCGTATGCGGCAGGCGCACATTGAGGGAGTTGACATTCCAGGTGGCAATTTTCATGATGGATTCTGTTTCAGCAAAACGGGTATTGTATGCGTAAAGTTTGGTGAGTTCCAGAGCAGATACCGCTATCAGTTAATCCAGCTGGGCAATGGTTACATTCAGATTACGAAAGCCGGATAACTGCTTATCCCAGTGATGCTGTTTCTTTTTGAAGTCAGCCAGTTCACGTGCATTCAATGTACGGGTGGGCAGGGCAACGCTGGTCGGATTTACCGGCTGTCCGTTAATCCGGACTTCGTAATGCAGGTGCGGGCCGGTAGAAACGCCGGTACTGCCTACGTATCCGATAATATCACCAGCCTGTACATGCTGACCAACACTTAGATTAGCAAAAGCACTCATGTGTCCGTACAGGGTTTGCATGCTGTCGTTGTGCCGAAGCACAACTGCATTGCCATAGCCCCCTTTGATACCAAAGCTTTCAACAGTACCATCCGATGGGGCATGTATGGGTGTTCCGCTGGCAACAGCATAATCGATACCGCTGTGCATGCGCAGAGTTTGCAATATCGGATGAAAACGTGTACCAAAGGGGGATGAAATCCGTGCACCATCGACTGGTACACTGGAAAACCCTTTGCGTAAAGGTTTACCGTTTACATCATAGTACTGACCGTTACCATCATTACCGGTATCGTAATAATAGGCATGATAAATATTGCCATTGTGGCTGAATTCTGCTGCGCGTATATCACCTGTTGCCAGTTCCTGACCGCGATAATACAGGCTGTCGTAAATCAGGCGGATAGTATCGCCACTTTGTAGCGAGTTAATATCAATTTTGTCTTTGAAAATTTCACGCAGTGATTCTCTGATTTCTACCGGAATACCGGCTTGTGCCAGTGCTCCGCGTGCAGAGGTTTTAACGACAACGGCTTTAAATGTCGGCAGGGTTTCAGTATCCACTGCGCTGATATCGGCATTCCAGTTATTACCGGTTTTTTTCAGTGCCACCAGATTTTTTTCGCCATTATCATCATCATTAAAAAACTGAATATCGGTAAGGAGGCCATTGTTATCCGTGCGGATACTGAAAACCTGATTGACCTGTAAATGCTGTACCTTATTTTTTATGATGTTAAGACTGGTAATGCGCTGAATTTCATCAGCACTGATACCAAAGCGGCTTAGTACCATGTTAATCGTATCACCGGGCTGGACAATTTCGTCCCGCCAGAAATTCTGTACAGGTACCTGGGTTTTAATGTTAACCGGAGCCAGTTTGAGTGTTATATGCTCTGGCTGATAACGATCTGAATTGTGTTTACGGCCGGATATGAGTACAACCAGTATAATCAGAAGCAATATGATTGCCACGGCAATACCACACCAGAGTTTTGGTTTGGCGGCTATTTTCTGTTTGAACTGCTTTAACAAGGCTGATGATTGAGTTAACAGGGACATGGTTGTGTATCGGGCAATCCATCCTAAAACAGGTAAATGTAAAACTATTTATCTGAAATTACCAGTGTCAGAATAATTTTTATGATTGATTTTGTGTTTGCTGTTGTAGTTGTCTTGCCCATCGGGACAGACTGATATTCAGTTGCTGTAAACATGGCTGTAGCAGGGTGTTTACGGAAGTAGCTACGGCTGAATTGTGATTAGGCTGATAAATAAATAGTTGATACAAATCTGACAGCATGATTTTATCCGGATCTTTTTGCAATATCCAGCCGTCAGTACAGTAAGCAATATAATGCTGCTTTTCGAGTTTAGAAAGTATCTGGTCTAAATGTTTATCACTGATTCCGAGCTTTTGCTGCAACAGACAGGATCTGACAGCCTGTCCTTGTTGCTGAGCTGTTACCAGTTGATACAACAGATCAAGTGCATTTTCAAATGGCTGATACTGACGCAGATGGCGAAATCTGTCCTGATGCCAGTAGGGCAAAGAAGAGGTAAGTACAGCACCGGCAAGTAACAGCAACCATAATAAATTCAGCCAGATTAAAAAAACCGGTATTGCTGCAAATGCACCATATACTTTCTGATAATTGCCGAAATAGGTAACAAAAATAGCAAAGCCGCGCCGCAATAAATCCAGCCCTACTGCTGTGATGAAAGCACCCAGCAGAGCATGCTGCCATTGAACAAAACAAAATGGTACCAGTTTATATAATAAAAACAATAAAATGGTGAATAGCGCCAGATTGGTGATAATTTTAAAAAGTGTGCTGTAAAACGGTATCTGATTGGCCATATTGGCCGGATTAGATAATAAATTAATAAAAGACAGGCTCATCCCCAGCACGACCGGTCCGAGGGTTAGCAGTGCCCAGTAAATCAGAATACGAATCCATAGTGGTCGCTGATCGCGTGCCTGCCAGATTTGATTAAATGCATGCTCAATTGTCTGTATCAGCATCAGTGAGGTAATAATCATAAAACTGATACCGACAGCAGTTAATCCGCTGGCTTTATCTCGGAAGTCATACAGATAGTCACCGACAGAATCGGCACCGGCTGCCGGTACAATAATATGGGTCAGAAACTGATTAAAGCGTGTGGCCATATCTGCAAACATGGGAAACGCGTTAATGACAATAACAGTAATGGTAAAAAACGGTACCAGTGCCAGCAGCGTAGTAAATGTCAGGCTGGCGGCAATAAGCGGCAGCTTGCAGCGCTGATAGTTATGCGCAACAAACAATAAAAACTGTGGCAGGCGCTGCTGTAAATATTTGCTTTTAAATAATTGTATATTCATGGCGACTCCTCACATGGCTGATTGTAACCAAAAAGAGCAGACGGCGCAGACTTTCCGTGCAGGCTGGTCAATTTATGACACTTACGGCACAATAATAGCTTTCAGACAATCTTCAAGGAGCAGTATATGGCCGATTTACCTATTCTGGTGGTGTATTACAGCCTGTCAGGCAGTACCCGTAATCTGGCACTGGCACTGGCTCGAGGTGCAGACAGTGTGGAAGGGTGTGAAGCTTTGTTACGCACTGTACCGAAAGTATCGGCTGTATGTGAAGCAACAGCAGCGGAGATTCCGGATGAAGGAGCGCCTTATGTTACTCTGGATGAAGTTCAGAACTGTGCAGCGCTTGCTCTGGGCAGTCCGACGAGGTTTGGAAATTGTGCCGCCCCGGTTAAATATTTTCTCGACAGTACCAGCAGCCTGTGGCTGGCGGGTAGTCTGATTGGCAAACCAGCCTGTGTATTTACCAGTACCACCAGTTTGCATGGTGGTCAGGAAAGTACGCTTTTAAGTATGATGACTCCGCTTTTGCATCACGGGATGCTGTTGTGCGGTATTCCGTTCAGTGAACCACAGCTTAATGGTACCCATAGTGGCGGAACACCTTACGGTGCCAGCCATGTGGCTGGTCATAATAATACCCAATTGAGTGCTGAAGAAGAGGCACTGGCGTTTGCGCAGGGTAAGCGGCTGGCTGAACTGGCGCTGCGTCTGAAACGCTAAAATTAATATCAGGAATAATCATGAGTTACCACACCAATCTAAAGAGTGAAGCTACTTTACCGACTATTTACCGTCATCGCTCCATCCGTAAATTTACTGAAGAAGCTTTAACGGATGAGCAGCGTGAAGCGATCTGGGAGGCCGGTCGTGCTGCTTCTTCATCCAGTTTTATGCAGAGTACCCAGATTATTCGCGTCACAGATGCAGAAAAACGTGCGGCTTTATGTGAAGTTGCAGCCAATCAGAAATACGTACGTACTGCTGCAGAATTCTGGGTATTTTGTATTGATTACACAAAACACAGGCAGGCTTTTCCTGAAGCCCAGCTGGACTGGACTGAAGGATTAATTCTCGGTGCTGTGGATGCCGGTATTATGGCACAAAACTGTCTTCTGGCAGCTGAATCAATGGGCTTGGGCGGTGTGTATATTGGTTCTCTGCGTAATAATGTCGTCCGCGCGGCAGAAATACTGGCGTTGCCGCCATTAACTTTTCCGCTGTTCGGCATGTGTATCGGGCATCCGGCTCAGGATCCGATGTATCGTCCCCGTCTGCCTCTGGAAACACTGGTGAGTGAAAACCGTTATAAGGCACTTGATGCAGCCAAACTGGCTGCTTATGATGAACAGCTCACTGCTTATTATAAAGAGCGTAGTGGTCTGGATCTGAACTGGAGTAAGGCTGTGGCTAATAATTTTTCTCAGCCGTTACGTCCGCAGATTCTGCCATTTTTGCATCAGCAGGGACTGGCGAAACGCTAAACAGACTGAATAAAAAATAACCGGTTTTGCAGGATAATTACCCGCAGAACCGGTTTTTTTATTTAAATACAGAATTACGCTGCTGCCGCATGGATAAAATCCTTTCACCCAGTGCCTGACCAAGCCGCTGATAACCTTTTGAGGTAAAGTGAACACCATCATTTCGGGCCAGTCCCTGATTAATCCATGGTTTCATACTGCATTCACCACCCATTACAGCCTGCCAGTCCCAGAAAAATACCTGCTGGCTTTGTGCCACTTCTTTTTGCATTTCCTGTAATTCAGTGAGTTTTTCCGGTCGTACGCCGCATGAGCCGGCTGTACTTTTCAGGCTTTCCGGTGCACCAAGAATCATAATGGCACTGTTGGGTGAGGCCGCACGAATGCGGTTAATAGTTTCAATCAGATTTTGTTTAACGGTTTCAATCTCAACCCCGTTATAGGCTTCGTTAGTACCGTAGGCAAGAATAATCAGGTCAGGAGCAATAACATTCAACTCCTGCTGCCATACCTGAGTATTCCAGCGTTGCCACTGAGTAAGCTGGGCTCCATTAATTCCCAGAGCAGAAAATACCACACCCTGACGGTTTTGATTACGTACCCACCAGCCGCCTATGGCTGTCTGAAAATTCATACCGGCGGTAACGGTAATCGGAAAACGTGCATTAAACTGACTGAAATGCCATTGATTGTCTTTGGGTTGTGCGCCAAGTTCAATCTGTTTACCATTACTGTCGGTAATCGTTAAATCTTCATCATTCGGTCCCTGACGGATAGTGACGGTAACCGTTTGTTCGGCTTCGGGCTCTCCACGTGTTTTGATGGTCATCACAGCCCCCACAGAAGGAACAGCTACCAAACCGCCAAGTGCATAATTCTGGCTGGTATCGGTACGGCTGGAGATAGCCTGCCAGCCCTGATTCTGATAGGTAAAACGCGCCAGACGTAAACCCGGAAACTGAGTCGGCATAGCCCAGCCGGGACCGCCATTGCCTAATTGCTGCTGTAAATACATACGGGCAGCATCAGTAAGGTAATCCGCTGCTGTATGTGAATCACCGATTTGTACTATATTGATGCTTTTTTTCTGTAATGCCTGGGCTATCTGAGCAGCATGATTATTCTGCGAAGATGCTGATACCTGTTTGCGGCCAGATTTTGCCGGAACCGGATCTGCTGAACAGGCCATGATCGACAGGCAGCAACTTAAAATGACAAAATGTTTTTTACTGTACATTTGTTGAATCGTTATCCATAGTTTGTGCTGGCAGGTTAAAGCGGTTAAAAATATTTTGGGCAATAATTTTTTGCCCGGTCACAGTAAAATGAATCCCGTCTGAACTGCGGGTTTTAATTTTTTTTCCATCGGTTTGCGTTACCGTATCATAAAATTGATCACCATTACTACCCAGCATTGCGCGGGTATCTACGACATATCCATGATTTTTGCTTACTTCATCGGCTGTAATCTGACGCAGATAAATCATTTGCTCATTCAATTTCTGTTTTCTCATACTTGGCGGAGTCAGCCACAAAACAGTGACCTGATGCTGTCGGGCACTATCCATAATCGTTTTGATGTGGTTGCGGTAAATACTTTCCCATTGAGGAGATGCGTAGCTGACAAATCTGCTGCCGTTATGCGGATCAGGAATATCCCATGGATCATTAGGACCAAGAAACATAACCAGTATTTTGATATGCGGATTATTATCCAGCGTATTTGCAATAGTTTGCGGCCAGTTAAAAAAGCTCGGATAGGTTAATCCGGTACTCTGTTTGCTCAGGTTAATGGTTTTAATACCATAAACATCACTGAGCCATTTTTGCACATGCGGTGCCACTCCCTGCATTAATGAATCACCGGCAAAAAATACTTCATCAGCAGCTGTAAGCGTAAAGGCTGCTTTCATATCATTTTCTTTTGCTGCTTTTTTCTGGGCTAACCGATGCTGTTCCTGTGCAAGTTTTAGTTGTTGCTGCAATTTGGCTTTATAGCTGTCCGTATAGGCATAATTATCATTAAAAGCAGTGATGATGCTGAGGTTAGCAGACTTGATATACTGATTAAGCTGGCTGACACCGTTATTAAGTGCTTCACCTGCACGGCTGCCTGTTTGCCACCATGTCTGCTGTTTCAGGTTCGTTAAAATACTATTGCTGTGGTAAGTTTGCTGATAATAGGCGATGACAGAATTTTGCATCAGCCAAAGTGAAATAGTTGCAGTGATGAGAAAGAATAGTAAAACAAAACGAAATTGTTGTTTATTACTTTTCTTTGGGCGCTCTCTGGTTTCTGTTTCTTCACTTGCAACGACAATAGGTACGGTCGTGATGGTTTTTACACTAACATCTGTTATTTCCCTGAACTGGGAAAATTTTTTTTTACTTCCCTTTTTGCGGTAAGAAGGCACGCGGCGATATTTAGAAATTGGCATAGATAAATCCCGGAATACCAGCCGGCGCACAGATTAATACCAGAACCACTAACAGTAATAAAGGAAGAATCAGACGGTATCGTGGCAAAGAATCCGCGCGCTTGTATAACATATTGGTAAATTTTGCCAGAAATGGATACAGTGTCCATGCCAGCAATAACAAACTAAAAAAATAAAACGGATTGGTACTCAGAGGTACATTAATATTGTTGTAAAGCAATGCGTGTAACAAAAGCATAGCATCGTTAAGTGTAGGTGCGCGGAAAAAAATAAAACAAAAACATACAAAATGTATAGTCACAACTATGCTGACAATTTTAGCTGGCCGGCTACTTTTACTCAAAGCGTCGCGAGCTTTATTCAATTCACAATGACGCAGACGACTGTACAGCCAGTCGCCCAGATTAAGCAATATCATCCCGGCTGCATGCAATAAGCCCCAGATTAAAAAATGCCAGCCTGTCCCGTGCCAGATTCCGGATAATGCCATCGCTATCAGTAGGTTAAGCTGAGTGCGTGCCATTCCATGTCGGCCGCCGCCCAATGGAATATAAATATAATCCCGTATCCAGGTTGATAAGCTGATGTGCCAGCGCAGCCAGAATTCGCGGATATTGTGTGCCAGTAATGGTGTGCGGAAATTTACCGGAAGGCGAAATCCCAGTAGCAGCCCCATTGCAATCATCAGGTCACTGTAACCGGAAAAATTAAAAAACAGCTGAACAGTATAGCCATATATGGCAGCCAGTATTTCCAGACTATGATATTGCATGGGATTGGCAAATACCGGATCTACCCAGTTGTCGGCAATCCAGCCGGACAGCCACCAGTTTTTCATTAAAGCCATTACAATCAGACACAATGCCAGAGTAGGTGCCAGAATTCTGCGGCGTTGCGGAGTATAGATTTGTGTTGCCATGCCGCAGGGCTGTTTATATATATCCGTTAACCCGCGTGCATCGTAGGCGCGTGCAATCGGGCCTGCAGTAATAGTAGGGAAAAAAGCCAGATGCAGGGCCAGACCCGGTAATGTAAAAACTTTACCGGCAGGCTGATTGTGGCATCGCTCCTGATAAAGCGAAACCAGATAGCTGATGGCCTGAAATGAGTAGTAGGACAGTCCCAGCGGTAATATGATACCCGACAGCCAGTCGGAACTCAGTTTCAAACTATCCAGGCCATAGCTGACAGACGTGCGGAAAAAATCAAAATATTTCCATAATGCCAGATTCAGAATAGTGCATATGATTGCAGTTATCAGCCATATTCTGGGTTTAGCGGCATGAACTATTCGTACAGATGTGGCATAAATAAATGCCGTAAATAGCAGTAATGCAATTAATGCCTGTATTTTTCCGCACAAATAAACAATCAGATAACTGGTGCACAGTAAAAGCAGATTTTGCAGTTTCGGTTTGCTGCCCAACAGCCAGTAAAGACAGAAAAAGGCAATAAATGAAAGGCCGAATTCAATAGATATAAAACTAAACATGAAACAGATAAACAGTCAGAAAGTAGTGATTGTTAAACCATGCCAAACATAAATAATAAGAAAAACAACAGTTGAGAATCAGTTAATTCATGTTTTTGCTTAAATCCGGATTATTTCCGGCAGCTAATATATGCATACAATATTCGTTTTGTAAAAGCATATAATCTATCAATGATCCGGTATTATGAATAAGCTTACAAAAAATCTCACATTACCAGAATAAACAAGTATTCTCAGTGTGAATGAAAAATACATATTCATAAAATATAAACACTGCAAACCGGAATATGTATTCTTTTCGCTTAATCTGAATTGGCTGTCAATTCTCAAGTCTATTAATGATTCAGTAGCTCACTGAACATGACTTGTACATACAAGTATTTTACCTTGATATGTGAAACAATGTAAGGAAATTAATAAATAAAAATTTATTATTTAAATAATAAACATATTAAAAATATTTACTGCTTTTGCTGATATCAATATTTCTCCGCACGAAGCCAGAGTAAACACCGGCAAAATTTCTGTGTTTTCTGCTATTATCAACTTATGTAAAAAATTTATTGCCGGTATGTATATAAATATTAACTATGGATTCCAGAATGATCTAAGCTGAAATCTGCTGATATTCACATTTGACTTTTACCATATGTCAGGGTTTAACGTATTAAATGGTATCAGACAATATTTAAAGGAATACTATGCACGACCACGACCATAACCATACACATGAGCATAAACATGATGAAACTCATCATCACCATCATCACCTTGGTGCACATAGTGCAGATAAAAAAGTTTTAAGTATTTCACTGCTGATTATCGGTGCATATATGGTGGTAGAGATTATTGGCGGCTGGTTAACCAATAGTCTGGCACTGCTGTCGGATGCTGGTCATATGTTTTCGGATGCACTGGCACTGGCACTGTCGTTAATCGCATTTCACCTGAGTGAGCGACCGGTAAACGGTCGGCAGACCTTTGGTTATAAACGCTTTGAAATTATTGCGGCGGCAGTAAATGGTCTGGCGCTAATGGTAATTGCAGTTATGATTGTTTATGAAGCCATAGGTCGTTTTGTTAATCCGCCGGATATCGCTACCCGGGGCATGCTGATTATCAGTACGATTGGTTTGCTGGTAAATATTATTATTGCCTGGTATATGCACAGCAGTAGTGAGACAGAACATAATGTAAACATGCGCGGAGCGTTTCTACACGTACTGGGTGATTTACTCGGTTCTGTGGGTGCTATTGCCGCAGCTGTACTGATGATGCTGTTTGGCTGGCGCTGGGCTGACCCGGTAGCAAGTATAGTGGTAGCCTGCCTGATTGCTTACAGTGGAATCGGAATCCTGAAAACCACTTTGCGTATTCTGATGGAAGGCACTCCGGATGCAATTGAGCTGGAGCAGCTGGGCAGAGTGATTCAGGATATGCCGGGAATTAAAGCTGTACATGATTTACATGCCTGGACCATTACCAGCAATATGAATGCTTTGTCCTGCCATATTGTTGTTGATGGTACATTAACGATAACGGAAGCAGAGAAACTGGTTAATGAGCTTGCAGAAGTATTGCTCAAACATGATATACATCATGTTACAGTGCAGACAGAAAGCGCAGCCCATAAACACAGCAATAATCTTTTATGCTGTATTCCTTCTGTTGCCGGTCAGCATGTTCATTAATACAATATAATCAGATTATCAGACCATATTTCAGGTAGAAAATCATGATTAAAGCTGTGTTATTTGATCTGGACGGTACCCTGGCCGATACGGCGCCAGACTTAGGGATAGCCCTTAATAATGTGCTGAAAAAGCAGAATTTACCGCCTAAAACTATGGCAGAGATTCGTCCGGTTGCCAGTCATGGCGCAGCAGGACTGATTAAACTCGGTACAGGTATGCAGCCTGATAAACCTGCGTTTGCAGCTTTGAGGCAGGATTTTATGGCTGAGTATGAACTGCATTTTACTGATCAGACAGTTTTATTTGGCGGCATCAATGAGTTATTAGAAAAACTGGCTGAACAGAACATAGCCTGGGGGATTATTACCAATAAGCCGCATGTTTTTACTGACCGTCTGGTACCAAAACTCGGATGCAGTATTGAACCGGCTGTAATAGTAAGCGGAGATACCACCAGTGCGCCGAAACCCAGTACCGAACCCATGTTCTATGCCTGCCGTCACATTGGCGTAGCTCCCGAAAATTGCCTGTATATCGGTGATGCAGAGCGTGATATGCAGGCAGGACGTAATGCCGGCATGATTACAGTGCTGGCGAACTGGGGATATATCGGTGCAGAAGACAACATATCGCAATGGCCAGCCGATTATATTGTTGAGCAGCCAAAAGAAATTCTTCAACTATTAAGTAAATAATTTTTTAAACGAACAAGGGGAAAACATGAAAACCATTGGGTTGCTCGGTGGCATGAGCTGGGAAAGTTCTGCTGAATATTATCGCATGATTAATGAACAAGTACGTGAGCGTCTTGGCGGTACGCATTCAGCCCGCAGCATCATGTTATCTGTAGATTTTGCCGAAATCGAAGCTTTGCAGCATCAGGGACGATGGGATGAACTGGCAGAAAATATGTGTACAGCTGCACGTCAGCTGGAGCAGGGCGGAGCACAGTGTATTGTAATTTGTACCAATACCATGCATCGTATGGCTGAACAGGTACAGAATAGTATAACAATACCTTTGCTGCATATCGCTGATGCAACGGCTAAGCAAATTTGCAGCCAGAAGCTGCAAAAAGTTGGCTTACTGGGTACCGAATTCACCATGAAGCAGGATTTTTATAAAGGCCGGCTTACAGAAAAATTTGGTTTAGAGGTATTGATTCCTGACGATAAAGATTGTCAGACAGTACATAAAATTATTTATGAAGAGCTGGTATCAGGTATCATACGTGAAGAATCACGCCAGCAGTATCGGCAGATTATCCGGCGTCTGGCTGATAAGGGCGCTCAAGCCATCATTCTTGGCTGTACCGAAATTATGTTACTGGTTTCGCAGGATGACAGTCCGGTACCGGTATTTGATACTACGGCAATTCATGCTACTGCAGCAGTAGACTGGGCTTTAACAGATAAATAATGCAGTTTCCGAAATATAAAAGCGGATAAACTGATAAAACAGATGGCTATCTAACCATCTGTTTTGTTTTTCACACAGATTCAGTTAAACGGTTGCGCAGCCAGCGTGCTGCTGTAGCTATTTCACCGGCGCATAAACCTATAGGACCGGTATCATTGGCAGCAAGAATATCTGCTGCAGCACCATGTAACCATACTCCGGCTGATACTGCCTGCTCCGGTGGGATTTGTTGAGCCAGCAAACTGCCGATTATACCGGCTAAGACATCACCGCTACCTGCTGTTGCCAGTCCCGGATTGCCGGTTTCATTTTGCTGTATCTGGCCATGAGGTGAAACAATCATACTCTGATGGCCTTTTAAAACTATCCATGCTGAATATTTTTGCGCCAGCTGGCGTGCGGCCTGATAACGGTTATTCTGAATTTCACTAATACTGCATTGCAGTAAGCGTGCAGCTTCTCCCGGATGCGGCGTTAAAACAACATTTTGATTATTATGCCTGCCAGTCAGCAAAGCAGGCTGCTGAGCAAGTAAATTCAGTGCATCGGCATCGACTACCATCATATGCTTCTGTTGCAGACATTCAGTCAGTGTTGCCAGTGCCGTAGTTGAGGTACTCAGACCACAGCCAATCACCCATGCGGTAACATCGGAACGGTGTAAAAGCCGTTCAGCGGTATTTAACATAATTTCTGGCTGCTGGCTTAGTATCGGCATTGGTAATGCCGGTTGCTGAAAACCAAGCCATACTTTACCGCAGCCACAATGCAGTGCAGCTATTCCGGCCAGAATAATCGAACCGGCCATGCCTTCTGCACCACCCAGAATACCCAGCGTACCAAACGTACCTTTATGGCTCTGAGACGGACGCTGCTGACACAATGCAGGAAACTGTCTGTTTGCCTGCCGTTGCCATTGGCTGAGAATATTTTTATCAATCTGAAAACTGTTCATTACCTGTTTCCCGTTATCATTGCTTAGCGCAGTAATTGATCCAGAAGGGCATTTTTAAGCTGCAATTGCTGTTGAGTATCGGCCAGTTGAGGCGCATATACCAGAAAACTGTCTTCTACCCGTTCATCCAGAGTAGTGATTTTGGCAAAGCGAATACTGATATTTAAATCGGATAAAACAGCAGCAATGTTGGCAAGTAAAAAACGCCGGTTTGCTGTAATAATGTGCAGACTGTACCAGCCCGGATTATCTTCTTCATCAATACTGATTCGTGGTGCAATCGGAATATGACGGCTACGTCGGCTCAGACTGGCCGGATTACTCGCAGACATCGGCAATTTACCATTTACAAACTGATTAAGCGCCAGCTCGGTTTTATTCTGAATGGTGAGATAATCATTCGGGTTGAGATTCGGCGGAAATTGCAGAATAAAAGTATCCAGAATAAAGTTGTGTTCGGTGATATAGGCGCGGGCAGTCAGAATGTTCATCCCTGCTTCACTGAAAACCGAAGCCAGCTCAGTGAAGAGTTTCGGGCGGTTAGGCATATAAACCATCACCTTCAGGGTATCATTATCCGGCAGCATCTGGCTGTGTGCCTGAGCCTGCTGTTCGTAATTAATAATTTTTGATAAATGCCATAAAATATCCTGCCACTCATGGCGGGCAAAATAAGCCTGACCGAGAATATGCCACAATTGGCGCTGCTGTGATTCGCTGATGTGATATTGATTTAACTCATGCATTGCCTGTTGCCGGCGGTCAAGAATAGTCGTGTGCCGGTTGCTTTGTTTACCATTGAGCTGATGCAGCGTGGCTTTATATAAATTTTCCAGCAAACTGGCTTTCCATGAATTCCAGATTTTCGGATTGGTGCCCCGGATATCTGCTACGGTCAGCAGATATAAAGCAGTGAGCCGTTCAACAGTTTTAACCTGTTTGCTGAATCGGGTAATCACTTCAGGGTCTTGAATATCTTCTTTCTGCGCTGTCATAGACATCAGCAGATGCTGTTCTACCAGCCACGCCAGTAAATCGCTTTCTTCACTATCCAGAAAATGATCTTCGGCAAAGGAGCGGGCATCGGCTACGCCTTTTTGTGCATGGTCACCACCACGGCCTTTAGCAATATCATGAAACAGTGCAGCCATATACAAAATATGTTTGCGTGCAAAAGTATGCATTAATGTTGCGGCAAAAGGCAGTTCATGGCTGTGCTGTTCCATAGCCAGACGCCGCATATTGCGTACCACCATTAAAATATGATCATCTACCGGATAAATATGAAATAAATCATGTTGCAGCAGACCGACAATTTTTCCCCATGCCGGCAAATACCGGCCGAGCACACCATACAGATTAATAAAGCGCAATAAATGAGTCAGACCCTCTCCGTGTTTGAAGAATCCGGCAAAGCATTCGCGATTTGCCGGATTTTGATAAAACTCTTCATTCACCAGCTGGTGTGCAGCCGCCCACCATACACGCAGAGTTTTTGGTGCCAGACCAATTATGTCATTGTGTTCCTGAGCAACACGTAAAATGGTAAATATATGCTCAGGCTGTTGCGAGAAAAGTTCAAGATTATGCACCGCCAGCATATTACCTACCTGATAATAATGCTGATCAAGATTAACCACCACACGCGGCAGAGAAGCGTAGACACGGTCGCGCAGCATAGGTACCAGAATACCACTGAGTTGTTTCACGCCTTTTAGTGCACGATAAAAATCATGCATTAGTTTTTCACTGGCACGGGAATTTGCATCATCGCGATAGCCAAGATTCTGTGCTACCTGAGTTTGTAAATCAAAAATTAATCTGTCTTCAGCCCGTCTGGCAGTCAGATGTAGCTCAATACGGATTCTGGCCAGCTGTTTCTGGCAGCTCAGTAACAGCCTGGCTTCAGTTCGGTTCAGAATAGCATTTTTCATCAGCTGATGAATCTGAGGAGGTAATCCCTGAACTTTTGCCAGCCACAATAAAGTATGAATATCGCGTAAACCACCCTGAGTGGTTTTTACATTGGCTTCCAGCAGACTGGCTTCACCGGCCGCTTTGGTATATCGTTGCCGTTGTTCCAGTATTTTACCTTCGATAAAAGCAGCCACATCCCGCTGTAAATCAAGCTGATGAATCAATTCAGCAGCCAGATCCTGCCGGCCGCATAAATACCGGCTTTCCAGTAAGGCTGAATCACCCGTTAAATCAACCCGGGCACTTTCACATAACTCATTAATTGTTCCCACCTTAGGGGCGGGCTGTAAATGGATATCCCATAATATTTGAACAAAAGCACCAATTTTCTGCTGAATATCGTCATCAATCGGATTTCTGCTGACAATAGCAATATCCATATCCGAATACGGATACATTTCGCCGCGTCCGAATCCACCTATTGCCAGCAGACACATTTCTTCTTCGGCAAACAATTCCTGCCACAGTGTAGACAGCACATCAGCAATTACTCCGGTATGCTGGCGAAAATAGACAAACGGATGCCTGCGCTGCCGGTATATTTCTGCCGCTTGTTGTTTGTGCTTGTGTAGCTTGTCCGACAACTGAGTAATAAGTGCTGAAGATGACATAATTAATAGCCGTGTGGTTGAGATTGACAATATGCATTTTGTATCGGGCGAATCTGATTCAGCCTTGCCTGATCGATTGCCTGAGCTATCTGCTGCGGTTCAGCCACTGTCCGGGCAATTGATGCTGCATCAATTGCCATTGCCGCAGACTGTAAATTTAGCCAGTGCTGTTGCTGAGGATATGGCTGATGTTCAAATCTGAGGCGTCCGCGTATATCAGCAAGGCATACACGCAAAATTTGCCTAAATCGATCCGGACGGCGCAATGCATCGGTTTTTTTCAGAATATCCAGTGTCGTTTTGGGTTTAAGCTGGCTGACACTATGTAACCTGATATGATATTCACATACCAGTAATGCCAGTTGCGCACAGGCTTTGGGTACCTGCCAGCGCCGGTTTATCGCTTCTACAGGTTCTATTCCGGCATAATCATGTCCGGGGTGGCGTGGTAATTTATCTGCCGGAGTCAGTCCTTTGCCCAGATCATGAGTGAGAGCAGCATAACGTTCTTCCAGTGAATAATCATTTTCAGCAGCATACTGCAGACACAGTAATGTATGCTCACCGGTATCTATTTCAGGGTGGAAATCAGCGCGTTGCGGTACGCCGAATAACGCATCAACCTCTGGTAAAATTACTTTCAGCGCACCGCAGGCACGTAAAACGTCTATCATCAGCCGCGGATTCTTTTCCATCAGCCCTTTAGCCAGTTCCTGCCATACCCGTTCGGCAACCAGAGCATTTACTTCACCATTATTTACCATCCGGCACATCAGTGCCATAGTTTCATCGGCTACTTTAAATCCATAACGCGCTGCAAATCGGGCAATGCGCAAGATACGTACCGGGTCTTCTGCAAACGCAGGGCTGACATGACGTAATATACCGCAGCGTAAATCAGCCAGCCCGTTATACGGATCAATCAGATTACCCGATGCATCTTCGGCCATAGCATTAATAGTTAAATCGCGTCGTTGTAAATCCTGCTCCAGCGTCACATCTGCCGCTGCATGAAAAGTAAAACCATTGTAACCGGCAGATACTTTACGTTCGGTACGCGCGAGCGCATATTCTTCATGAGTTTGCGGATGCAGAAATACCGGAAAATCCTTGCCTACGGGCTGATACCCGGCTTCCAGCATTTTTTTTGCATCTGCACCAACCACTACCCAGTCGCGGTCGACCACCGGCCGCTGCAGATACTTATCTCTTACTGCACCACCAACCAAATAAATTTGCATATAAAATATAAAAAAGTATTAACAGAAAACAGATGATTATTGTGCCGCAGTCCAATCAGCTTGTTAACTGGTTTTTTGCAAACATGCAGCTGGCAGTTCCGTCAGCCAGCATTAATAAGCAAACAGCCTTTGGAAAAGAGCAGGCTGAATCAAAATCATCTTAAAGAATATTTAACAGGCAGATAAATATCTGCTGTACGGAAATATAAAACGCTCTGCTTTAAAACAGAGCGTTTTTAAATAATATTGATATTACATCATCAGAGCCGGAACAATCATAGCCAGCCCTGGAAAAAACGGTACAGTTGCAAAGGCAATAATCAGTAAACGTTTAAACATCATTTCCTGCTGTTTTTCTTCGGTTACACTTACCACCAGAGTACCGGCAATATGAATCGGGTTAACGACACTGAGCATAGCTGGTGCCGCACAGGCAGTCAGAATCAAAGAGATTTGCGGAGAATCGCCAAAAATCGTAAATACCATCGGAATCATCAGGCTGATAACACCCAAAGTAGAGGACTCCACATTACTCAGGAACGTAGTCAGGTAAGCGAGCATAAACAATAAAGCAATTTTACTGCTGGTCATACTGAGCAGACCTTGTTCTACCGCTTTCATTGTATCTACCTGCATCATGGTACCGATGAAAACCAGCAGACCACTAATAACCACTACAGCATTCCATGGGATTTTTTTCACAAAATCTTTACTTTGCTGCGTAAAAAACAGCATCATAATTACTGCCAGCGTCAGAGCAGTCAGACCGACATTGGCTTTAGCAAATATCACTAATATCAGAAAAATCAATACCGCAATAGTAGAACAGATTGCATAAAATGGCTGTAACTGATGGTTATCACCATTTTCCTGTTTAATTGGTTTTAGCAGTACAAAGCCTTTTTCAGGCGCTTTAGAATCACCTGTTTCGACTACTCTTTTATCCTGAAATACAATTTGCAAGGCAATAACCAGCACAAAACTGATTAACATTCCCAGAAACCAGACCAGCCACGGACTATACTCAACATGTGCTTTTTTTGCTGCATCCAGAATAACTTGACCAGTAGGATTAATAGGTGAAAGTGCACCGGTATTGGCACCAATAATTGCTGCCATTTCACAGATGAAAAATAATCTGGGATGTTTTCTGCCTAAAGCAGCAATAACCGGAACCAGCAACGTTATCGATGCCGTAGAAAAGGCACCGGCTGTCGAAATCGCAAATCCGATAAAATAGCCAATCCAAGGAACAATATTAGTGCGATGTCCCATTTTTGCGTAAATCTGATCTGTAAACCAGCTTAAGCCACCGCTTTTTTCCAGATGAGCAAAAAGTAAGGACACACCGATTAACAGCGTTACAATGGCTCCGGGAAAATGGCTGAGTACATCCTTGCTGCTTAAAACTGTATTTGTATCAGAACCATCAGCAATTGCAGTTGTCGCCATAACCATTATCGCCGCAGCACTAAAACCTAAAAGACCAATATTGACATGTCGCCAGACTGCCAGAACCAAAATCACAACCAGTAATATAAGCGATAAAATTTGTGGTAAGTTCATAAAGTGTCCTGAATGGTTATTGTTTCAGAATGAATATGCTGAAAATCGCACAATAAATAACATTTGTATTTATTTCGGATTCAGAAAACTTTTCAGCCTGCAGCTAATATACGGATATCATTAAATTGTCATATAATTAGATTTAAAAAATATATATTCTTTATAAAATAATAAAAAAAATTACTTTTAATGTAAAGTAAAGTATAAGATATCTTTTTTAATGTTAAATAAAAGAAAATAAATCAGTATAGTCTGAATTCAGATATATAGTACTGCCATGAGAACCCTGTAACCCGCCTGAACAGGAGTCAGACGGCAGCATTTAACTTAAAGCTAAAGCATCACTGCCGGCAAAATCATTGTTAACCCCGGAATAATCGGAACAATGAAAAAAGCAATGGTTAGCAGGCGTCTGAACATTGCATCCTGCTGCTTTTCATCGGTATAGCTTACCACCAGCGTACCGGCAATATGAATCGGACTAATCACACTGAGTAAAGCCGGTGCTACACAGGCAGCCAGAATCAGCGACATATGTGCTGAACCGCCGAATATCGTAAAAATCATAGGCGTCATCAGACTGAGCACACCAATAGTAAAAGATTCAACATTACTCAGACTGGTAGTTAAATACGTAATAATGAACAATAAAATTATCTGATTAGTAGTCATACCGAGTAAACGGTTTTCTAAAGCATCCATGGTATGTACCGACATCATCGTACCAATAAACACCAGTAAACCACTGATTACCACCACAGCATTCCAGGAGATATTTCTGGCTAAATTTTTACTATATTTCGGAAACAGTAACAACAATAATACAGCCAGAGAAATTGCTGTTAAACCCACGTCAGTACCTGCAAATACCACCAGAGTGATAAAGAACAATACAGATAATGTTGAGCAAATTGCATAGGCAGGATTCAGTTGTCCTTTATCATTATTATCAACAGCAACTGGTTTCAGTAAAGCCAGACCACGAGCCGGTTTTTTTTCCATTCGTACTGTCCTGTATGCGACTAGGACTAAAAATTATTTGCAATACCAATACAGTACTGACACTAACTATTGTGCCCAGTAACCATAACTGCCATCCGTTAAAACTGACCTGGGCATGATTTGCAGAGTCACGAATAACCGTATCTACCGGATTAATCGGAGATAGAGCACCGGTATTGGCACCCACAATTGCAGCGACTTCACTGATGAAGAAAATTCTTGGCATACGTCTGCCTAAAGCCGCAATAACCGGTACCAGTAATGTAATTGTTGCAGTAGAAAAAGCGCCGGCAGTAGAAATAAACAAACCAATCATGTAGCCAACCCACGGAATCAGTAAAGTATGTTCACCACTTGCCTTATATACTTTATCCGTTAGCCAGCTCAGACTTCCGCTGCGTTCGAAATGCCTAAAAAGCAGCGATACACCAATGAGTAAAGTAACAATTGAACCCGGAAAATGCTCGAATACTGATTTAGAAGTAAGTAGCAGTGCCGGGTCTGGTGCTGTCGCTGAACCAGTTACCGTGTAGAACTGTGTTGCTGTAACCATTACTGCGGCTGCACAAAAACCCAGTAAGCCAATATTTACATGCCGCCAGATTGATAATACCAATATCAGTACCAGCAATACCAAAGATAGTATTTGTGGAAACTCATAAAAAAATCCGTAATTTATAATTTTATTTAATAAATTAAATATTTAAAATGTTTAAGTTTTAATGGATCAGATTAATCATGTACTGTGTTTCTTCATGGATTAATACCTTCGATGTATGTGAACAATATATTATTTTTTCTTTAACTTTATAACTATTATCCATAACAAATATTGTTCTCTATTAATTAGCTTTATCCAGCCAAAATAATAATGATAAAAACAATATTGATGCTTATAGTTAATATAGGTATTAAATATTTGCACAGCCGTAAAATAAAGTAATTTATCAGACAAACTTAAAAATTAAATTTTGATTCAGATAGTATTTGAAACCGGATATTAATATTTATTAATAAAAAACATAAACTAAGCATAAAAATAAAATAAAGTACATCAGTTTCGGTGTTGCATATTTATGCAGAACGTTTATCCGGATTCAGAGCAAAACCAGTTTAGTTTGTCTGTTTTAAGCGGAAATATTGAATCAGAGAATAAAAATAGCTTGATATTCAAAGAAGATTTGATGATTCAGATGGAACTTTGATAAAACAAAATAAACAGATTAATATCAAAGTATTCCATCAATTCGTACTGTTGTAAGATTTTTTTCTGAAAAAAGCGGCAAATAATATCAATTGATATAAGACTGATTTTTCTAATCAAGTAACATGATCAGGATTAAATAAAAGAAAGCTGCCTGATTACATTGATACAAGCTGTAAATATAGTTTATCCGAAAAAATACATATATGTAATCAGACAGCTTAATAACAGAAAATATTTAATGTTTACCGTCAGGAGTCCTGTTTTTTAATTTCCAGGTATTACCCGGATGCTGGGTTGGAGGTGCTTTTTCATGGTCTTTAATCGTGGCAAAATTATCCAGCTCATGGCCATGCTGATCAACTTCCTGATAAATCCCGCCATTGGTTCCAGAGTTATCGCCGGGTTTCAGATTGCTCATATACAACTCCTTTTCAATAATTACCGTGAATCTACGGTAGCTTTATTATTCTTTTAAATTTTAAATAATACAAGTACTTAACTATAATTTAATTAGCCAGAATTAAATTAACACAGTAAATTCCATTAAGGTAATGAAAAGTAAATTGCTTAGTGCCAATACTGCCATAATAATGTCGGTTCTGCTTATACCGGATAAAATGAATAAAAAATATAAATTGCTTTAAAATGCTTGAGCTTTTGCTATCCGGTATCTGCATCGTTTTCGGTTACAATACCTGTTTGCAAAGAAAAAAGTAAGGAAGTGTATGACATGCGCTCAGGTGCGTGATTACCTGCAAACGCAAGGATTAAAATTACCAGAGCAGGAAGTCCGGATGGCAATGCTGGTTGCGCAATCTGTACTGGAGCTTGCTCAGGCAGAAATCGATATGTCTGTGCTATGGTATGAAGAAAACGGATTTAGTCTGGCTCGTAAATTCAATTTAAGTCCAGATTCACTATACCAGATTCATCCGGCAGACTTATTTACAGCCAATGAGAACAGTGCATATACCTTGCGCCAGCTATATCTGGCTTTCGATTCAATAGCAAGCCGGCATCATAATGATGTATTTGCTTTATATTTATATGAAGGAAATAATGAAACAGGGAAGTTATGCCGGCTACTGGCACGCGGGTATCATTTTCCCGCTGTAATAAACTGCGATCAGCAGCAGGTAAATCAGTATTTGTTTGCACGTACAGCTTCTACTGGCTGGCTGAACCAGATAAATAATGTACAAATGTGGATTAATGACAGCAGTCTGACAGGAGAACAAAGCGGGGCTTCACAGCTGGCTGTTCCTGTTACTGGTGAAGAAGGGCAAGTACTGGGTGTATTGTTTGCCGCTCATCAGCAGCAAGATGCCATTTCCGATACGGAACTTATCGACTGGATTGCCCTGGCAATGGTAATTACACCACTGATGCATAATTTGCATAACGCTGCCACAACACATACCAAGGGATAAATATTATGTCAAAAATATATCAAAACCACATACAAGATAATAGTCCTGTACGCTTTATTGCTTCCTGCCGTTTACCAACGCAATGGGGTGAATTTACCATGCACGGATTTGAAGATGTACGCAACAGGCAGGAACACATTGCTCTTACCGTAGGCGATATTTCTACAGGAGAAGATATACTCGGACGAATTCATTCTGAATGTCTTACCGGTGATGCTTTATTTTCCAAACGCTGTGATTGCGGCCCTCAGCTTGAAGCTGCGATGAAAGCAGTACAAGAGGCAGGAAAAGGTGTAATTATTTATTTACGTCAGGAAGGCCGGGGTATAGGTTTACTGAATAAAATCCGGGCTTACAAACTTCAGGATGAAGGGCTGGATACCGTAGAAGCAAATCTTGCTTTGAATTTACCCATCGATGCCCGTGATTTTTCTTTGGCCAAACACATTCTTGATCATCTTGGCATACAGTCCGTACAGTTAATGACCAATAATCCGCAGAAAGTCGATACACTAAAAGCACTGGGTATTCATGTAACTAATCGTGTTCCCTTACATGTCGGACAAAATCCTGAAAACCGGCATTATCTGCATACCAAAATGGAAAAACTCGGACATTTTGCGGATTAATCTGATTAAATGACATCGAGGATGTTCTCCATAATATTTTTGCAATTAGTTAAGTATTACGGATTAAATTTAAAATCTCAGAACACAGATACTTTAAAAACTGCAACTGTGTGCCAGTAAATGAAATAGAGGCAAAAATTGCAGCCGAACGTTTTCAACAGCTTCAAATATCATGTGAATCACAATCTGAATTATTTTTGAATGTGGCATATCATTCTGTTATTACTCTTTGATTCACATCTGGTGATATCACCAAATACAATCAACTCGTCGGCATCAACCCATAAATAAGAAATTATCCCCTGAAATTTTGTACAGATAAAATTTCAGGGGATGAGTGTAATGTTTATGTTCAGATGAAGTTTATGAATATTCCTAGCTTAAATAACCAGTTTTAATTTCTCTCCATGATAAACGATTGATGCTGACGGGACACATAGCAACACCTTTAATTTTAGTAACGGTTACGCCACTAGGTCCGTTTTCAATTAATTCTGGTGTTTTTCTTAAACATGTAGTTAGAACAACTTTTCCTGGGTCTCTTAAAGGTGTATCAGTACCTTCTCCATATATTAAATTAATTTTGGCATCTTCTGCTATTAACTGTTTACTAAGTTGTCCTTCAGAATAAATTGCACCAGGTACCGTACCATCAGAATTAACAAATGCATGAGGATTATCTTTCGTTAGAGCACCACCATTTCTGACATCAAGCTGCAATCTACCCGTTGTAGTTGTGATTTGTTGCAGTCTGGTAGTTTTTACACAAGGGTCTTCTGGTAAGGGATCTATTGTTGTCTTATAGCTTTCTGTATACACGATACCGGTATTAAATATACCGTCAATTGGTGATACTACACGTTCTCCATTATCATGAAGATTTATATACCATCCTTTTTGTGATTTATCAAGCTTATGGTCAGATAAAGAATTATCAGATAATTCTTGCTTCAGTAACTCGGATTTTGTTACCAACGCATCGCCATCAGTTTTGCTTAAATCGTCATAGATACCATAAATTGACTGTTGATCATGGTTATTCAAATCAGATTGATAAATTGAACTACCCGTACCAAAAACTATTATTAATTTATCATAAGAAGTATTAGCATTTTGATTCGTATTTATATCTGCAGCATATACCATAGGTGATATAGTGATTGGTTGTCCGCTGCTGAATATTTTAGTGGCTTTCCATTTGCTCGGATCAGCACTATTCAAATCAAATCTGAATACATTGCCGCCATAATCACCAGCATATACATAATTGATAATGCCATCACCATCTGTATCAATCTGTGTAGGACTTGATAAACCGCCTATACCACCCGGTGCGACGATTTTTGTTATTAATGATCCTTTATTAGCTCCAGTTTTTTGGAATCCATCCGTTCCTACATCAATTCCTAACAGATCATATATATATAATGATGATTCTTCGGACATCTGTGGTGAGTTATCTGATTCAAGTGTGTCTGAATAATTATAACCATTACTGATAAAACCAACTTGTCGTACATGATTTGCTACAGATACAGAATCAGGGACTTCAGTATTTACCCGCAGACGTCCGATTGCAGGTTTACCGATAGTATAGCCAAATTTATTATCTTCACCGGATGGAGTTTGGAATAATGGTACATTTTCATACCAGTTTCCGCTTCCGGTATTATCAGCTGCTACTGCAGTGTTAGAAGTTAAATCTTTACCGCCAATATTGATAGCAAAAGCTCCTCGTCCTGCCTGTCCCATAGTAGCTAGCATAAATGAAAGCTGAGGACTATCTTTTCCTCTAGCTTCAGTTTGCCGTAAATATACTTGACCATTCATTAGATAACGATGAGGTTGTGTTGATTCTTCACCATATTTTTCTTGTACGAAATCTTTGTAATAATGTTCAACTAAATCACTACCGTCATTACTTTGTCTTTCAATTCCCATTGGCATATAGTTAAATTTCAGAGAATACGGATTTGTATCGCTATTTGTATATTTAAATACATAAACCATTCCGTCATTGGCTGAAGTAACCATATATTTCTGGAAAGAACTGTTTTCATTATGACCAATAAATGAAATATTATTAGAAAGAATATCACCCATTTTATTATCCGTAGGGCGTTTACGGTAATCCAATACAAAATCTGGATTGGAATTTTTTATATCTTTATCTGCTTTGGAGCGTCCTAGCCAGGTTAGTAAACCATCAAGCCATTCATTTTGATTTTTACCGTCATTGTTTTTAATTTTGAATGTTTCATTGTTCAAAGATTGACTAGAATGGGTTGATAAATGTGAGTCGGCATATAAATAAGTATTCTTGCCGTCGTTTAAAATAAGCTTTCTTTCACCAAAAGTAGGTTGATTACATGTGGTTTCACCTTCATATATTTGTTGTAAACTTCGAATACAAATTGTACTACTCCAGCCATCTGTACTTGTTTTAACCGTAGTAATGAGATTTCCGCTAATTGTATTTGATACACCTAGTACTGGTGCTGATGCGGTTATATTTACTCTTTCTTCTTTTATACTACCTGCAATATCCTCAAAAATATTTTTAAATGCATTGAGTATTTCAATTTCATCATTAGCATTATAAAAGCGACCTTCAGGGTGATCTTTAGTGTGTTCTCCTTCCGGTGTGGCTGCGTTTTCAAGATAAGGTATAGCAATCTTTCCCCTTTTACTATTTTTTAATCCAAGTCCGAAGCCTATAGTAAAAGTTTCTGCTGTTTGAGTAAATTGTTCTTCCAAAGGAGTGCCTGGATTTTTCGGATCCTCTTTATTGGCGTCCCAGGCCTTACCAGCTTCATCAACAGTTCTTCTTATTAATTTATTATATTTGCTTGCATCAGTTAGTTCTCTACCTTCTTTTTGGTATACAGCACTGGTATAAATATATGGACCAAAATTTTTAGAACTTAAAGTCTTACTATAAAATGAAAGAGCTGTAGTCGGGTCATTATTGAAATCCTTTTCTTTTTCCTTTGTCGTTTTACCTTTATAAAAATAGTTATCAAAAGTTACATCTGATGGTGCCACAAAGGCTTTAGCTTCACCATCTGTTAGTGCAACTATGAAAGACTTCTGACAACGAAATCTTAATTGATTCATAATAAGATTTCTGGCTAAAGAAACGTAGACACGGTGCATCGGAGTTGTACCGTGAGTAGTATACTTATTTATTAATTCTCTTACAAAATACTTATATTCTTCATCTGATTCCGTATCGTAGAATTTCAAGAATTTTGAATCTGCGGTGCTATCACTTGAATTATTCATGGGAACTAGAGCAAAATACATACTATTTCTATATTTTTCAACAATATCACGTAAAATAGGACGCAATATATTATCTTTGGTTGTTTTCAAACTTTTGCAGTGCCCATATCTGCGTTCACCATCAGGCGATATATGAGCATTAGGATTACCTATTGAACTTACAGTAATTTTATCTGGATGATATTCTGACCAGACAATGCTTATACTCCCATTCTTATTAACTTTTTCTATTTTGGTTTTATAAGAGCATTGATATAGAGTATTCTCATCCATACTAGCCGAATTATCAATATATAAAAGGATGTTTGGTTTTATGCTGTAGGATGTAGTTATCAGATTCTTTTTCTGGAATGAAAAAGGTGTGTCTGCAAAAAAATCGGTTTGTGCCTGAATTGTTAAAGGCAATAATGACAATGCTCCTATAATTGCTTTACAAAGTAATTTTTTCTCAATTCCTAATTTCTTGTTTCTAAATGTTTTATGGGTCATGAGGATTACCTATATATTGAATGTTAATTTAAGATAAAAACAAATGCATAATAGTAAATAAATTTTATTAGTGTATATTATCACTAAAACAGTTATCAATTATCAAATAAATGTGTTTTATATTAAATTAAGTAAAAAAAAAATAAATATATTATATTATTTGTAGCATTTAGGTCATATTTAACTAGAAAATTTTTATCAAAATTAGTTATATTTAATTATTTTTTAAATAAATATTTTTATTTTTAATTTTATTTTATATGTTAAGCTTATTATATTTATATTAATTTGTATGTTAGGTTGCTAAATAAAAATTTTAACTTGTTTCTATAATATGATTTTTTATTTATGATTGAAATATACTATTAAGAAACTAATTGAAAATCAGTTTTTAAGTATTCTTAGGATAAATTTATATAAATAAAACGACTGGATATACCAGTCGTTATCTGTATGAAATTATAAATTGATGTAACTTTCTTTTATTTCACGCCATGAAATCCGGTGAATTATGATCGGACAACGCGGGACATTAATAGTTAATTTATTTCCGTCTGTTGTCGCTGCTATCACGGCGGCACGCGAGCAGTTTTCTACCGGAGGAGATTTTTCAGTTAATGGTTTTTGGGTATATGAGCCGCCTATATCAATATTATTATTGCCTGAAACGGTAAAACCAAAAGGTCCTTCCGTACTCACGCTACTGCCTGCCGGCGCTGCTTCATCAAATACAAAATTCGGATCTGTGCTTTGTAATGCGCCCCCGGTTTTTACATTAAACTGAATTTTACCGGTGGTAACGGAGTTGCGCTGGACGACAGAAGTAATTTTGCACGGATCAGGCAGTTTATTTTCTTTTTCTACGTTATAAGTGCGCGATAGGACTGCGCCAGCATAAGAAACAATTACCGGTTTGGATACAATGCGCTCACCGGTGTTTTCTTTGAGATTAAAATACCAGCCTCGATGAACTGCCGGGTTTAGCGGATAGTTACTCAGTAAACGGTAATTGCCGGCTTGGATAAATTCTTGTTTTACCAGGCTGCTTTTGCTGATTTCGTGCACTTCTTGCTGGCTCAGATCGTCATAAATGCCATATACACTTTGCTGATCTTTATTTGTCAGGTCTGACTGATAAATATCGCTGCCTGTGCCAAAAGTAACAATTGCTGTTGGTATTTCGCTATTTGTATGCTGTGCTCCTTTTGCTTTAAGAAGAAATACCCCGGGTGCTGAAGTGATGGGACCATCAGCAGTAAAGATTTTATACACTTTCCAGTTTGACGGATTAGGAGCACGTAAGTCAAACCGATACAAATTACCCTGATAATCACCCGCATAGACAATATCAGCTACGCCGTCTCCGTCTATATCGATAACTGTCGGGCTGGAAAGGCCGCCGCTGCCATTAGGAGCAACCAGTTTGGCGATTAAATCTCCTTTTTTGCTGCCGGTATGAATATAGGCCTGGGTGCCTACATCTATTCCCAGTATGTCGTAAATATATAAAGCTGATTCAGGTGAGGGTTTGGCAGCGATATCCTGAGCCAGAGAGGGGGAGTAGTTATAGCCATTGCTGATAAATGCAGCCTGACGTATATGGTCTGTAATAGATGAATCTGAGGCATCGATATTTGAATTGACCCGAACTCTTGCAATGGCAGGTGAACCGATAGTATAACCAAACTGATTGTCTTTTCCACTGGGTGTCTGGAACAGGAAAACATCCTCATACCAGCGGGACGAATGCATGTTGTCTCCAGCTAATGGTCTGCCGGTAATAATGTCGTTTCCGCCGATATTGATGGCAAATGCGCCTCGTCCCGCTTGCCCGAGGGTTGAAACCATAAATATCTGCTGTGGCCGCCCGTTGCTGCCATCTGTTTGCTGTACCGCCATGCCTCCGTTAAGCAGGAAACGATGAGGAAAATTATCATTAACGCCATATTTTTTGCTGGTTAAATCCTTGTAATAGTGAGCAACCAGATCAGAACCGTCATTACTCTGCCTTTCAATCCCCATTGGCATGTAATTAAATTTTAAATCATAAGGAAATTTGGAATTATTACTCGAGCGGAAAACATAGACCATTCCGTCATTAGCTGATGTAATCAGATACCGCTGGCGGTTATTTTCTATATTGCCGGCTGTAAGAATCGGATTATCTATAATATCTCCTAAATCCCGCGTATTTCCGAAGTCTGGCAGAGAGCGGCGGGTACGATAATCCAATACAAATTCATTTTTTTTCTGAGTATCAGCAGTAAGTGAACGATTTAGCCATGCTAGTAAGCCATCGTGCCATTCATTACGATTTTTATTATTGTTGCTGATTTTAAATGTGCTGTTATTAAAGCTGTTAAGGCTTTCGTTAAAGAGTTGTGTATATTTACCATCATTAAGCAATAATTGCCGGTTGCCGTATGTAGGCCGCATCGGGCATGAGCTGCTGTCATTTTTGGTATTGATATCGTAAATACAAATCCTGCTGCTCCATGAACCGGTTTCAACCTTGGCGGTAATCGACAGATTACCCTGGTTGGTATTGGAAATGGCTACAGTCGGAGCTGTTGTAGTAGTCTGAATGGTTGATGCGGTCATTTCTCCTTTGATTGTTTTAAATATTTTTTCAAAAGCGCTGATAATTTCATCACGGGAATTTGCGTTAAAGAAACGTCCGTTAGGGTTGGTTGTTTCATTGTATTCGCCACTTGGCGTTGCGGCATTTTCCAGATAAGGAATGGCGATTTTGGCTTCGTTTGTATTGCGCTGCCCGAGTCCTACTCCGATGGTGAATGTTTGTGCAGTCTGGCGAAAACGTTTTTTTGTTTTTGGATCAACTTCATTCCATGGCTGACCCGCATCATCAGTTTTTTTTCGCACTGGTGAGGCATTAATGGATTTACCGGTTGAGCTATAGTAATCACTGGTGTAGATGTAGTCACCAAAGTTATAGTTATTGAGCCTGTCTGTATAGTATTTCAGACGCAGTGGTTTATTGGTATTGTGATTGCGGGCAAGAAAATTTAAGCGATCGTTATTAGTTTCAAAATCCCGATCAAAGTAGCTATCGTAGCGTGAATCTGTATTTTTGGTGAAATTTTTATCTGAAATAGAATATGTATTATCAGCTTCACCATCACTTAGCAAAATAATATAAGATTTTTGGCAGCGATATTTCAGTTTGTTTATTACCAGATTGCGTGCAATAACAGGAAACTGGCGTGTAGTGGGGGTGTCGCATGGTGTTTCCAGTTTTTTGATGTTATTTAGCATGCTTTCATAATTGGCCGGATCAGAAGTGTCATAAAATTTATTGAATTTTTTCTGGTCACCGGTGCCGCACATCGGGCGAAATGCAAAGTACATATCATCATGATATTTTTTGATGATATCTGTCAGTACTTCTTTAACGGAATCAATACGCCGGTAGGTATCACAGCTATATCTGACTTCTGAGGTATTTTTGGGTTTTTTTGTAAATCCGTATTCATAACTACCAAATGGCGGCCATTTGCCCCCTTTACCATCCGGATTGGGAATCCATTTACTCACCCGGCATTTATAGGTAATCGGTACGATGTTCATAGACATACTGCCTGAATCATCAATGTAAAAGGTAACATTGGGTTTAACGCTATATGACGAAGTAGTAATGGATTTACTTTGCAGATGCAGCGGAATATCAGCAAAGATATTTGCCGCAGCCAAAGCTGACGGAATAGCAAAAAGATTAAAAAGGCCCAGGACTGTGCGGCACAAAGTTCGACCGGATGTGATGTGTTTTGTTCCGGTAATTTTGAATTTATCTTTTTGTTTTTTCATGGAATTCCTTGTTTAGTAGCTTCTGTTGCTGACTTTTAGTAAATTCTTAGGCAATTAAGCTTTTTATGTGACAGACAAAAATAAAATATGAATGTGCAGCTGATTGTCAGATAAAATATAAAGATTCAAATAGAGGGGTATATTTAACTTTCCGGTGATAGTTACTCAGGAAAAATCTCTGTCAGGTTTCTGATTCAATACCGATGGCATTAATATGCTAAATAACTTATTTGGCAATTTTATGCTATTAAAGTTTAAATCTGAAAAATTAAAATCTATAGTTTATTTTAGAAGAAGATTGATTAACTTTGATTAGTTTATGCTGATAAGTTAGCGTAAAATTCTTAATTATTGCTCTTTATCTATTTTTATTATTATAAATTGCTATTTAATTTTATATAAATAATTTTTTATTTTTATTTAATAAATATTTAAAATCATTATTTCAATGTGAATAATTTATTTTAAAATTAATTTTATAGATTTTTAGCAATTTTATTGCTTAGAATATGATAATAAGCGTTTGTTGCTGTAAATATTGTATTTGGTTTTATATATTTTTTTTAATTTTAGGTGAATATGAAAGTATTGTTTGATATAACAAAAGTTCTATATGCCTTGGTTTGTTTTGCAGGTATATAGAATATCGTTTTCCACTTTCAATATAGAGATAATAGGGAAAGGAACAGAATTTTATATATTGAATGTCTGAATCAAACAGAGGATATAACCCATGCTATTGGTTAATCAATAACAAGTTTCAAGTACTATAAAATTTAAATTTAAAAAACAGTAAACTAAAAAAAATGTGCAACATTGCAATAAAAAGGGCTTGCTGTGTTTCTTACTCTGTGATTAAATACGCGCCTCGACAGCACAGGGTGATTAGCTCAGTTGGTAGAGCGTCTGCCTTACAAGCAGAATGTCGGCGGTTCGACTCCGTCATCACCCACCATTTTTCTGTTTTATGCGTTGCATAAAACTTGCGCGGTGGTAGCTCAGTTGGTTAGAGTACCGGCCTGTCACGCCGGGGGTCGCGGGTTCGAGCCCCGTCCGCCGCGCCAATTTCATATTTGCTGTTTTCTTTCTTAGGGGTGATTAGCTCAGTTGGTAGAGCGTCTGCCTTACAAGCAGAATGTCGGCGGTTCGACTCCGTCATCACCCACCATGTTTTTCTCTCCTGATTTCTGATTTAATTAAATTTTTGATTGTTAGTTAGCTATTTGTTTGCTGTTTTTATATGCAATCAAACTATCTGTGCTGGTGGCATTCATAGCCGATCATCAGTTTGTGATATTCAGGCTATTATTACTTGGTATTGTGCAATAAGAAACTCCATGGTATCTATACTCATTCACAGCTTATTTGCATCTGTCTGTATATGCTTAAGATATTTCACTTGGCACAATTTGCAAACTAACCTATAATTCATCGCTCAATCTTTTACTGATTGATTGCGGATATGGCGAAATTGGTAGACGCACCAGATTTAGGTTCTGGCGCTGAAAGGCGTAAGAGTTCGAGTCTCTTTATCCGCACCATTAAATATTTTGGAAACAAAGAATTATCAAGGTATTGTGACGAATTCGTGACAATACCTTTTTTGCATTTGGTAACTTGTATAAATGACTGTTTTGGCAGTAGATTCGTACTGAGTTTAGGTACTTTTATATATTGGAGTCTCTATATTCAGAAGAAGTTAAAAAATATTCAGCATATTTTTTATTATCTTTAAAGTAATCGGTCTGACTCTGACTAAAAACTATTTAGAAATTTGTTTTATCTGCTTTCAATTTTGTATTTTAAGTATAACTATCTTTGGTGGGATATTCGAATTTGCCAGAATTGGTAGTTAAATTAATTCTATATATATCTGTTATTAGTTTTTATTGACAGGTATTTATACAGATATATAGTTTATGCGTAAGGTATGGTTTACGGATAAATGATATTTATCAATAGGTAAAAAACAGTATATCGTAGATATTGTCTGACTGATTTTGAGTTTATTTGCCAGTTAAAACAAAAAATGCACCATTGTATAAATTCAAATGGTGCATTTTATTTTGCTGATATCTTTGTTTTAGTTACATGGTTTCAAGTGTCTCTATGCCTAGTAAGGCCAGACCCTGTTGCAAGGTTTTGCCGGTAAGGCTGGTGAGTTGCAACCGGCTATTGCGAGTGGCTTCGTCTGCTTTCAGTATCGGGCAGGCTTCATAAAAGCGGCTGAACAGGGTGGCAATCTGATACAGATAAGCGGCGAGATAGTGCAGATAAGAGGTATTGGCAACACTATCCAGAACATCTTCAAATTTAAGTAATTCTACAGCCAGTTGTTGTTCCATGGCTTCGTTCAGGGTGATCGCAGCATTGTTATCCCAGGTACCTGCTTTGCGAAAAACACTTTGCACGCGGGTATAGGCATATTGTAAGTAAGGAGCAGTATTGCCTTCGAAAGAGAGCATGCTGTCCCAGTCGAATATGTAATCACTGGTACGATTTTTGCTTAAATCTGCATATTTTACGGCACCTATGCCTACGACTTCACCTATATGTGCGATTTCATCGGCGCTCAGTTCAGGATTTTTGCTGGCAACCAGAGCAGATGCACGTGTTACAGCTTCGTTTAGTAAATCCATTAATTTTACTGTGTCACCGCTACGGGTTTTAAACGGTTTGCCGTCTTTACCCATCATGGTACCGAAAGGTACATGTTCCGCATGCACGGTATCAGGCAGCCAGCCGGCTTTACGGGCAACTGTAAATAATTCATCAAAGTGCAGGCTTTGGCGCGCATCCACAACATATAACAATCTGTTGCCGTGCAAGGTATTAATCCGGTAACGCAGGCAGGCTAAATCGGTACTGGCATACAGGAATCCGCCATCTTTTTTCTGAATAATAAATGCTGCTGGTTCATTATCCTGATTTTTAAACTCATCCAGAAAAACAACTTTAGTACCGTCACTGTCAACGGCAATACCTTTGGCAAGAAGTTCATTTACAGTTGATTGTAACTGATCATTATAAAATGATTCGCCGGTTACATCGGCTGGTAAAAGTTTTAGGCCAAGTTTTTTATAGACCGCCTGAGCATGTTGCAAAGAGGTCTGTACAAACTGTTGCCACAATGCCAGAACGCTGGCATCTCCGCTTTGAAGTTTAACTACGTAATCACGTGCTGTGTCAGCAAAGTTTTTATCTTCATCAAAACGTACTTTGGCATTACGATAGAATTGTTCTAAATCCGCCAGTTCGAGATCTGCACGCCCGTTTTGCTGTTGTTCTATCAGGTAGGCGACCAGCATACCAAATTGTGTGCCCCAGTCACCTACATGATTTTGGGCAATAACTTTATGTCCGAGAAAAGTAAGTACCCGGTTGAGGCTGTCTCCTATGATGCTGGAGCGTAAATGACCTACGTGCATTTCTTTAGCCAGATTGGGTGAGGAGTAATCTATAACTATTGTTTGTGGCTTGCTGTTTCTGGCAATACCCAGATGCTCATCCTGCAATGAGTCCTTAATATATTGTGCCAGTTTTTCAGGGCGAAGTTTTAAGTTAATAAAACCAGGGCCGGCAACTCCTGCTGTGGCAATCAGTGGGTTCTGCTGTAATGCATCGGCAACTTTTTGTGCCAGTTCGCGAGGGTTTTGTCTGGTTTTTTTTGCGGCACCCATGACGCCGTTAATCTGATAATCGCCAAAGTCTCGATTTTTGGCTGGTTGCAGAATAATTGGCTGGTCTGTGAGCCCGTTTGCACTGAATGCTTGTTCAACTTCAGCTGCAACTAGTTGATGTAATTTCATGTTGATCTGATAAATAGGAAAATGGCTAATTTTCGCATAAATAAGCGTAAATCGCATTAGCGCAGCACAATGAATAAACAGACTTGACGGGAATATTGCCTAAATTAGTTAAGAAAATTTTTTTGTGGCTATATAAGAATACTATATAGATAAATGGATTGGTAATTATCAATCAGATTAGCTGATTTATGCTGAATATGATTTGTGCGTTTTTAGTGTGTAAATGGATAATGTTGTTAAAGTATACCGGATACCAGCCGGTATACTTTAACTGTGTGATGATCAGCCTACGCGATAAAAGGCCAGACTACCAAGCAAGTTTGGCCAGAGGGAAATGCGTTTATTTCCGCTCATCACTGCTCGTTGCAAAATTTTTAAATGATTTTTGGCACATAATTTATCAAAATCCTGAAGGGTGCACCAATGAATGTTCGGGGTGTTATACCATTGATAGGGCATGCGTTCGGATACCGGCATATGTCCGCCCAGTGCGATTTGCAGGCGGTTGCGCCAGTAGCCGAAATTGGGAAAGGTGACAATAGTTTCTGCGGCGACTCGTTTCATTTCCTGCAGGATGTTTTCCGTATTTTGCATAGACTGAATGGTTTGGCTCAAAACGATGATGTCAAAGCTGTTATCATTAAAATGTTGCAAACCGGCTTCCAGATCAGCCTGTATTACGTTGATGCCACGTTGCATAGCAGCTAATACGCTATTGGTATTAATTTCTAATCCATATCCCTGACAATTTTTGTGTTTGACTAGTGCGGCCAGCAGTTCTCCGTCTCCGCAGCCTAAATCCAGTACACGACTATTGGGTGTAATCCAGTCGAAAATCATTTGCAGGTCATCACGCAGTGGTACTGATGATATGTTCATTGTGTTAGTTCAGTGGCAATATTGTTGAAATAAATGCGGATAGCCGCCTGATAATCAGTATCTTCCATTAAAAAGGCATCATGTCCGTGAGCTGATTTAAGGGCAATATATTGCACGGGTTTGTTGGCCGCTACCAAAGCATCCAGTAATTCCTGTGAGCGTCTGGGTGAAAAACGCCAGTCGCTGCTGAAGCTGGCTATCAGTATTCTGGCCTGAATTGCCGATACTGCGGCTACCAGACTACCATCATAATCACGCGCCGGATCAAAATAATCAAGTGCTTTTGTCATCAGTAAATAACTATTGGCATCGAACACTTCGGCAAATTTATCGCCCTGATAGCGAAGATAGGATTCAACTTCAAATTCAACGTTGTAATCATACTGATAGTTTGGTTGTCGCATCTGGCGCCCGAATTTTTTACCCAATCCGTCTTCTGCCAGATAGGTAATGTGTCCCATCATGCGAGCGATACGCAAACCTCGTCGTGGAATTTTCTGCTGTTGCGCGTATTGTCCCTGACAAAAATCGGGATCGGTAAGAATGGCTTGTCTGGCTACATCATTAAAGGCAATATTTTGGGTAGATAATCGTGGAGCTGAGGCAATAATCAATGCATGTCTCAGGCGTTGCGGTTTGTCGATTGCCCATTGTAATGCCTGCATCCCGCCCAGACTTCCGCCCATAACTGCTGCCCATTTATCAATGCCGAAGCGGTCGGCCAGCATAGACTGACTTTCTACCCAGTCCTTTACGGTTACCATCGGAAAATCAGCGCCGTAAGCTTTTCCTGTGTCCGGATTGATACTCAACGGACCGGTGCTGCCGTGACAGCCGCCCAGATTATTTAAGCCGACAACAAAAAAACGATTGGTATCAACAGGTTTTCCCGGACCAATCATATTATCCCACCAGCCGGGGTGTTTATCATTTTTACTATGGTAACCCGCTACATGGTGATTTCCTGACAGTGCATGACATATTAATACCGCATTACTTTTGTCTGCATTAAGTGTGCCGTAGGTTTCAATCATTAATTCAAACCGGGGCAGAACACAACCGTTTTGCAGGGTGAGCGGGCTGTCAAAAGACCACTTTTGCGGGGTTACAATGCCAATGCTGTCTATTTCTTTCATAGGATTAGTTAAAAGAATAGAAAACTGGCATTATAACGACTTTGTCTGGTTTGCACAGATATAACGTGTTTTGGAAAATAAATGATAGGCCGTTTGCTGCGTCTGTTTCTTTTTGTAATGTTATTGGGTGTTTTGCTTAAGTATATACTTGGAAGGCAGCAAAAACAGACGCTCGGATACTGGGTAAACTGTCTGGCGCTGGTGTTGATAGTAATTAGTTCGCTAATATTGCTGATATTTGTATTGAAATCTATTTTGTATTAATCAGCATTAATACAAACAGGTGATAAAAAAGCCGGTCTGATGTTTCAGGCCGGCCAGAGATATTTTCAGTATTTAAAGTAAGCTGCTCACTTCTGCTTTTTCTTCTTCAAGTTCAGCCAGTGTCTGATTAATACGCTGCTGACTGAATTCATCAATAGGTAAATCCTGGACAATAGTGTACTCGCCATTTTCACAAGTCATGGGAAAGCCGAATACTATTTCTTCCGGGATGCCATAAGAACCGTCTGAGGGTACGCCCATAGTAACCCATTCTCCATTACTGCCGATTACCCAGTCATGAATCTGATCGATAATTGCATTGGCGGCACTGGCAGCAGAAGACAGACCACGGGCTTCAATGATGGCTGATCCGCGTTTGCCTACTTTAGGCAAATACTCTTTTACATACCAGTCCTGATCATTAATCATTTCTGCTACGTTTTCATTATCTATCCGGGCAAAGCGGTAATCAGTGTACATGGTAGGACTGTGATTTCCCCATACACACAGCTGTTTTATTTTGCTTACTGGTTTATTAATTTTTTCTGCCAGCTGACTAAGTGCGCGGTTCTGATCCAGACGCATCAGTGCGGTAAAATTTTTTGCCGGTAAATCAGGGGCAGACTTCATGGCGATATAAGCATTGGTATTGGCAGGATTACCTACAACAAGGACTTTCACATCGCGGCTGGCCACTTTATTCAGTGCTGCACCCTGTGTTTTGAAGATTTCGGCATTGGCCTGTAATAAGTCGCTGCGTTCCATACCTTTACTTCGCGGACGTGCACCGACGAGGATAGCTATATCTGCATCTTTGAATGCCACTTCAGGATCATGAGTCGCAAACATATCGGTGAGCAGGGGAAATGCGCAATCCTGTAATTCCATCATTACCCCCTGGGCAGCAGTTTGCGACTGAGGCAAATCAAGCAATTGCAGGATAACCGGAGTATCAGCTCCCAGCATATCACCGCTGGCAATCCGGAACAGTAAAGCATAACCAATCTGACCGGTAGCACCCGTCACGGCAATGCGTACAGGTTTTTTCATAACATATCCTCTTAAAATAAAAACACGACTATAAATATTTTTTCTTGTCTTAAAGGTATTTAATATGTCTGTACTACAAGAATTTGGGCTGTATGATAGCAAAATTATTTTCAAAATTAAATTAATTGAAGTAATAGATTGATGCTTTTTTGAGAATATTAAGTGAGTTTTTCTGTGTTATCTTATGTCTTATATAAGACTTTATTTACATGAGTTTGAAATGTCGTACAATAGATTTAAAATCAGTTCGCTTAAAAGACACATTCCTTTATACCAGTCTGTAATGCAGCGGGTTTTTCATTTGCTTGCTGATGGTGATTTCAAGCCTGGTCAGCTTTTGCCTAGTGAATGGGATCTGGCCAGGCAGTGGAATGTAAGTCAGGGAACCGTGCGTAAAGGTCTGAGTGAACTGGCCGCGCGGGGTATTCTGCAGCGTTATCAGGGGGTAGGAACCTTTGTTACCCAGCAAAACTGGGACTGGGGATATTATCCTTTTACTGAAATTCCGGTATTGCAACAAGCTAAAACTGAGCAGGTTTGGCCGGTAGCTGAAGTTCTGAGTGTGACTGTTGCTGTTGCGGATGAAGAAACTGCTATGCAGTTAGGTATAAAAATCGCAGAACCGGTATGGAAAATTATGCTGCTATGGCGTACCGGTTATATTGAAGTGGCGGTGGATGAATTATTTTTACCTGTTGCGTTATTGCAGGATTTAAATGTACGTTTTATGCGCCGCCGCCGTAGTTTTTATGCTTTTTTGTTGCTTGAGTATGATGTTTTGATGGATACTTCGCGACAATGGCTTTGGCAGACAGTTCTGCGTCCTGAGATTGCCAGACTGTTGAAGGCAGATATGGCTTCGCATGCCCTTTGTATCGGGCGTTTGAGCCAGAGTGTCGACGGTGTTCCTTATGAATGGCGCCGGCGTTATTTACAACTTGGAAATCAGTCTTTGCAACTAAGTGGCAGCTCTGCTGAGTACTGATGCCAGTATTGTAAATAATTGGTGTGTAGTAATGTTGCCTGTTTGTTAAAAACTGGGTCAATTGCAGTAAATTTCGGTTGGGTGCGGCTTTGGTCGCTGGTTTTGAGTTTATATCTTCTAATAATACAAGAGGAGTCACCGATGCAAAAAGAAAGGCCAGTGTATCTGGATATACAAAAGATACGATTACCCATTCCGGGTATTGTGTCTATTTTTCATCGTTTTAGTGGTATCGCGCTATTTATCTGTATTCCGCTGTTTTTATGGCTGTTTTCAGGTACGCTTTCCCATGAATCTGCGTTCAATACTTATCAGGAGCTTGTGCATCATCCTATGGTGAAGTGCATTCTTTTTGTTCTTTTGCTGGCATATGTTTACCACAGTCTGGCCGGTGTGCGCTTTTTGTTTATGGATATTCATAAAGGTACAGAACTAAAAACGGCACGCGCTTCGGCTAAAGCGGTGGTTATTTGTGCAATTGTATTGTCCGTTATTATTTATGGAGCGTGCTTGTTATCATGATTGATCGTAAATTAGCCGGCGCGCACTATGGTCTGCGCGATTGGATTATGCAGCGTATCACGGCAGTAATCATGCTGGTGTACTCAGTCTTGTTTTTAATTATGATTATCTGTTTACCGCATAGTTATCAGGAATGGCAGTGTTTCTTTGCTCAGACGTGGGTTCGTCTGATAACACAGATTTTTGTGCTGGCACTGGTATTGCATGCATGGGTTGGTATACGTGATTTGTGGATGGACTATATCAAACCAGCAGGTTTGCGCCTGTTTTTGCATGTTGCCACTATCCTGTGGCTGGTTGGCTGTCTGATTTATTCTGTTAAAGTGATTTGGGGGGTAGCATGAATATGCCCAAGAGTTTGCCGATACGTCGTTTTGATGCCGTAATCGTAGGCGGCGGTGGTGCAGGGCTTCGTGCCGCTCTGCAATTATCTAAAGCAGGTTTAAATACAGTAGTGCTGTCTAAGGTTTTTCCAACCCGTTCTCATACGGTAGCTGCCCAGGGCGGGATTTCTGCTTCGCTGGGTAATGTACAGGAAGACCATTGGAACTGGCATATGTACGATACCGTTAAAGGTTCCGACTGGCTGGGTGATCAGGATGCAATCGAATTCATGACACGCCGCGCTCCTGATGCTGTAGTTGAACTTGAACATATGGGTATGCCGTTTGACCGGGTTGAATCCGGCAAAATTTATCAGCGCCCGTTTGGCGGACATACTGCTGAGTTTGGTAAACGTGCTGTAGAACGTGCCTGTGCAGTGGCAGACCGTACCGGTCATGCAATGCTGCATACCTTATATCAGCAAAATGTGCATGCAGAAACCCAGTTTTTTGTGGAATGGGCTGCTCTGGATCTGATTCGGGATTCAGAAGGTGTGGTAATCGGGGTTATTGCAATGGAAATGGAAACGGGTGAAGTTTTCATTTTGCATGCAAAGGCTGTACTTTTTGCTACTGGCGGTGCCGGACGTATCTATGCTTCTTCTACCAATGCCTATATGAATACTGGTGATGGTCTGGGTATGGCTGCCCGTGCAGGTATTCCTCTGGAAGACATGGAGTTCTGGCAATTCCATCCTACCGGTGTGGCGGGTGCCGGGGTGCTGATTACTGAAGGTGTGCGTGGTGAAGGCGGAATTTTGCTTAACAGTGAGGGCGAACGTTTTATGGAACGTTATGCGCCAACTGTAAAAGATCTGGCCTGTCGTGATGTGGTGTCCCGTGCAATGGCTATTGAAATTCATGAAGGCCGTGGTGTAGGTAAAAATAAAGACCATGTACTGCTGAAAGTGGACCATCTTGGCGCAGAAAAAATTATGGAAAAACTGCCGGGTATCCGCGAGATTTCCATTCAATTTGCCGGTGTGGATCCAATTAAAGATCCGATTCCGGTGGTTCCGACCTGCCACTATATGATGGGCGGTATTCCTACCAATTATCATGGTCAGGTGGTAATGGCCAAAGGTGATGATCTGGAAGCTCCGGTTCCCGGTTTCTATGCAGCAGGTGAATGTGCCTGTGCTTCAGTGCATGGTGCAAACCGTCTGGGTACCAATTCTTTACTTGACCTTGTGGTGTTCGGGAAAGCAGCCGGCGATCATATGATTGACTACATCAAAAAGCAGGTAGCACACCGTGAGTTGCCGGCAGATGTTGGTGAAAAAACACTTGCACGTCTAAGCCGTCTGGAAAATCAGACTAATGGTGAAGAGGTATCTGAAGTACGTAATGATTTGCAGCGGTGTGTACAGTCACATGCTGGGGTATTCCGTACAGATGCTCTGCTGAAAGAAGGAATTGAGAAAATCAATGAAATTGCCGAACGTGTAGCCAAAACCCAGATTCACGATAAGAGTAAGGTTTGGAATACTGCACGGCTGGAAGCGCTGGAGCTGGATAATCTGATTGAAGTGGCTCAGGCGACCCTGGTTTCTGCTGAGGCACGTAAAGAATCACGCGGAGCACATGCTTCCGATGATCATCCGAACCGTGATGATGAAAACTGGATGAAACACACATTGTACTACGCTGAAGATCAGCATCTGGAATATAAACCAGTACACACTAAACCTCTGAGTGTGGAATACATAAAACCAGCTGAACGCGTTTACTAAGGAACTATCAAGATGGAAAAAATCCGCTTCCAAGTGTACCGCTATAATCCCGATGTGGATGATAAGCCGTACATGAAAGATTATGAACTCGAAATTGAACCGACTGATGTAAAGCTGTTGGATGCGCTGATTAAACTTAAAGCGCAGGATGACAGTTTGTCATTCCGCCGTTCCTGCCGCGAAGGTATTTGCGGTTCTGATGGTATGAATATTAATGGTAAAAATGGTCTGGCATGTCTGACTGATATTCGCAGTCTAAAACAGCCGATAGTGTTAAAACCGTTACCTGCTTTGCCGGTTATCCGTGATCTGATTGTTGATTTTACTCAGTTCTTCAATCAATACCATTCAATTAAACCCTATGTGATCAATGATACAGCTGCTCCGACACGTGAACGTCTGCAGTCACAGGCTGAGCGTAAAGAGCTGGATGGTTTATATGAATGTATTCTGTGCGCCTGCTGTTCTACTTCATGTCCTTCTTTCTGGTGGAATCCTGACAAATTTGTTGGTCCTTCAGGTTTGCTGAATGCTTACCGCTTTATTGCTGATACTCGTGATACGTGCACCAATGAACGTCTGGACAATCTGAATGATCCTTACCGTCTGTTCCGTTGTCATACGATCATGAACTGTGTGGATGTTTGCCCTAAACATCTGAATCCGACTCGTGCTATCGGTAAGATTAAAGATTTAATGTTGAGAAGAGCTATCTGATGCAGGATTTTGATGATAATGCCAAACGCCGCATACGCTGGCTAACCCGACGCGGTTTACTGGAGCTGGATATTATTCTGGGCCGGTTTATGACACATGCTTTTGATCAGTTATCTAACGAAGAGTTAGCTGTGTTTGTGGCGTTAATGGATTTGCCTGATCCGGAAATTCTGGCGTTAATCAATCAGTCTGAGGGTTGTACTGATTCTGAATTTGAGTCTGTTCTGGCTAAAATCAGGCAGGCTCAGTAGCTGTAAATACATTGCTTTTGTTAACGTATTTAAGTTTAGTTTATTTAAATAGAAAAATTGAAAATTAAGGAGTTATGGATGACTAAGAAAGCTATACTGAGCATTGAGGGGCAAGAGCCTTTTGAGATGCCGGTTTTGTCTGGCAGTTTGGGTCCGGATGTAGTGGACATTCGTAAACTGTATGGTGAGACCGGGACATTTATGTTTGATCCAGGGTTTACTTCAACCGCATCCTGCGAATCCAAAATCACTTTCATTGATGGTGAAAAGGGGCAGTTATATTATCGGGGATATCCTATTGAGCAGCTGGCTGAACACAGTGATTATCTGGAAACATGCTATCTGCTGGTATATGGTGAATTACCTGATGCAGTCGAAAAGCAGAAATTTGAACTGGGTGTTTTGCGCCATAATATGGTGCATGAACAATTAACCTGGTTTTTCAGGGGTTTTCGTCGTGATGCTCATCCGATGTCAATGATGGTCGGGGTAGTAGGTGCACTGGCTGCATTCTATCAGGACAGTTTGGATATCAATAATCCTGAACACCGCCGAATTGCGGAATACCGCATGATTGCCAAGATTCCGACTCTCGCAGCTATGTGTTACCGCTACTCAAAAGGATTGCCATTTAATTATCCGCGGAACAATCTGACTTATACCGGTAATTTCCTGCATATGATGTTTGCTAAACCAACTGAGGATTATGTTGTTAATCCTGTGCTGGAACGTGCTTTAGACCGGATTTTCATTTTGCATGCGGATCATGAGCAGAATGCATCTACTTCTACAGTACGCATTGCCGGTTCTTCTGGGGCAAATCCGTTTGCATGTATTGCTGCCGGGATTGCCTGCCTGTGGGGACCTGCTCATGGTGGTGCCAATGAAGCAGTATTAAAAATGCTGGATGAAATTGGTGATGTGTCCCGCGTTGAAGAATTTATGCAGGGAGTTAAAGAAAAGCGTTATCGTCTGATGGGTTTTGGACATCGCGTGTACAAAAATATGGATCCGCGTGCCAAAATCATGAAGCAGACATGTGATGAAGTGTTAAAAGAACTGGGATTGCATGATAGCCCTAAATTCAAGCTGGCAATGGCTCTGGAAAAAATTGCGCTTGAAGATCCTTATTTTGTTGAACGCAAACTTTATCCGAACGTGGATTTTTACTCCGGTATTGTGCTGAGTGCACTGGGTATTCCGGTAACTATGTTTACCGTGCTGTTTGCACTGGCACGCACAGTAGGCTGGGTATCACACTGGCACGAAATGATAGCTGATCCGAATCAGAAAATCGGTCGCCCGCGTCAGCTGTATACAGGTTCCGGTCGGCGCGATTATCTCCCGGTGGATAAACGCTAGTTATTTATGTATTCAGGCAGCTTTATTGCTGCCTGAAGCATACTGATGCTTCATCACCATGCTTATACGTGGTGATCTGGAATCGGTATGTTGATATGCGGTAATCAGGAATCGGCAATCGATTCTTTATTGGTAGGGGATAGTGATATTCCTGTTTTATTAGTTTGAGGTAAAAAGGATTTTTACCATGATGGAAGAACAAACCAATCTTTCTTATTTATATGGTGCCAATGCTCCTTACATTGAGGAGCTTTACGAGAGCTACCTAAAGGATCGCGATTCAGTTGACGAATACTGGAAAGATTATTTTGACAAAGTAGCTGCATTACCGGGCTATGTTGCCAAGGATATACCGCAATTACCGATTCAGGAATCTTTTGTTAATCTGTCCAGACAGCATGCTGCTACTCAGGGTAGTGTTGATTTAAATGTATTGCAAAAGCAGGTATCAGTATTAAATCTGATGAATGCTTATCGTATTCTCGGTGCGCGTAATGCAAATCTGGATCCGTTAAAACGCCGTCCTAAAGAATATCTGGCTGAACTTGACCCGGCACAATACGGGCTGACTGCAGCAGATATGTCTACTAAATTTTATACCGGCAGCGATTTTGGAAGCAGTCCCAAACTGCCTTTATCTGAAATTATTAACCGCCTGGATCAGACTTATTGCGGCACCGTGGGTGTGGAGTATATGCACATTACCCGGCCGGATGAACGTAACTGGGTGCAGGAGCGGGTGGAAAAAGATTTATCAGTTTCCAGTTATACGCCTGAACACAAACGTCGCATTCTGAAACAGCTGACTGCGGCTGAAACGCTTGAACGCTATTTGCACACCCGTTATGTCGGTCAGAAACGCTTTTCGCTTGAAGGTGGTGAAAGTACAATTGTCGCCCTTGATTATCTGATTCAGCACTGTGGTAGTCAGGGTGTTGAAGAGGTTATGATTGGCATGGCACATCGCGGCCGCCTGAATGTGCTGGTAAATATTCTGGGTAAAGAACCCCGTGATTTATTCAGCGAATTTGAAGGTAAATATACAACTACTCTGCCAAGTGGTGATGTGAAATACCATATGGGTTTCACTTCTGATCTGGCTACAGGTAACGGGCCTTTACACGTTTCACTGGCTTTCAATCCTTCTCATCTGGAAATTGTTAACCCAGTTGTCGAAGGGGCAGTACGTGCGCGGCAGAAACGCCGCGGTGAATCCGGTCGTAATGCGGTATTGCCGGT
Source organism: Snodgrassella sp. W8158 (assembly GCF_016100435.1). Lineage (NCBI taxonomy): Bacteria > Pseudomonadati > Pseudomonadota > Betaproteobacteria > Neisseriales > Neisseriaceae > Snodgrassella > Snodgrassella sp. W8158. Next base: position 62,103 of record NZ_JACFSM010000003.1, read on the forward strand.
ATTGATTCATGGTGATTCTGCATTTATTGGTCTGGGTGTCAATCAGGCTAATTTCAATCTGTCACAAACCCGCGGCTATACTACCGGCGGTACTATCCATATTGTTATCAATAATCAGATTGGTTTTACGACTTCTGATTTACGTGACACTCGTTCTACAGTTTACTGCACAGATCTGGCTAAAATGGTTGATGCGCCGATTTTCCATGTGAACGGTGATGATCCTGAAGCTGTTAGCTATGTAATGGGTCTGGCAATGGATTACCGTAAGTCTTTCGGTAAAGACGTGGTGGTGGATATTGTCTGCTTCCGTAAACTGGGTCACAACGAGGGTGATGATCCGATGCTGACTCAGCCAATGATGTATAACAAAATTCATCAGCATCCGGGCACTCGTTCTCTGTATTCTGATCGTCTGGTAAGTGAAAATGTCATTACCAAAGAACAGGCTGAGGGACTGATTCAGGCTTACCGTGATGCACTGGATAAAGGTGAGCATGTTGAGCAGACTACTCTGACTGATTATAACCATAAGTATGCAGTAGACTGGACACCTTATATGGGTACCCACTGGAATCATCCGGTTGAAACCGGTATTCCTGCTGCTGATATTAAACGTCTTGCTGAAAAATTTACTGCATTGCCGGAAGGGTTTACTCCGCATAATACGGTGAAAAAAATGCTGGCCAGTCGTATGGCGATGGCAGAAGGTACGCAGCCGGTAGACTGGGGTATGGCAGAAACTTTGGCTTATGCCAGTCTGGTGACTAATGGTAATGGTGTACGCATTTCCGGCGAGGACTCCGGTCGTGGTACTTTCTCACACCGTCATGCAGTACTGCACGATCAGAAACGTGAAAAAAGTGATGCCGGGGCTTATGTACCATTGCGTAATCTGAGCGAAAATCAGGCTTCTTTCTTAGTAATTGATTCTATTCTGAATGAAGAAGCTGTATTGGCTTATGAATACGGATTTGCCTGCAGTGCGCCAGACCAGCTGGTTATCTGGGAAGGGCAGTTTGGCGACTTTGCCAATGGTGCTCAGGTTGCCATTGACCAGTTTGTCACTTCCGGTGAAACCAAATGGGGACGTTTATGCGGTCTGACGGTGATTCTGCCGCATGGCTATGATGGTCAGGGGCCGGAACACTCTTCTGGTCGTCTGGAACGCTGGCTGCAATTATGCTCTGAAGAAAATATTCAGGTTGTAATGCCGTCTGAGGCTTCTCAGATGTTCCATCTGTTGCGCCGACAGGTATTACGTCCATACCGTAAACCACTGGTAATCTTCATGTCTAAACGTCTGCTGCGCTTTAATGAATCCATGAGCCAGCTCAGTGACTTTACTGAAGGCCACACTTTCCGCCCGGTTATCGGCGATCAGGTTGAAGGTAATGAAAATAGTGTTAAGCGTGTGATTTTGTGTGCCGGACAGGTTTACTACGATATCAATAAAGCACGTCTTGAACGTGATCTGGGTAAAGACATTGCGATTATCCGCGTAGAACAGTTATATCCGTTCCCGTACGAACAGCTAGCTGCTGAACTGAGCCGTTATCCTAATGCAACTGAAATTCTTTGGGCTCAGGAAGAACCGAGAAATCAGGGTGCCTGGTTCCAGATTCGCCATCGCATTGAAAAGATTGCTGGTAGCAAGCAAAAGGTTATTTTTGCAGGCCGTCCGGCTAGTGCCTCACCAGCAGTGGGTTACATGAGTAAACACGTTGCCCAGCTTAAACAGCTGGTTGATGATGCGTTGGACTTAAAGTAATCCGAATCTGTTATGAATAACTGGCCACTGTAGTGGTGGCCGATACCCTTTTTTTTAGGAGTAATCCATGATTATTGATGTAACCGTTCCTATGCTTCCGGAAAGTGTGACCGAAGCTACCCTGATGACCTGGAATAAAAAAGTGGGTGATTTCGTACAGCGTGACGAAAACCTGATTGATCTGGAAACAGATAAAGTTGTACTGGAATTACCGGCTCAGCAGGCAGGTAAACTGGTTGAAATCATTGAAGCAGATGGTGCTACCGTAACTGCCGGTCAGTTACTGGCAAAAATTGATACTTCAGCTACTGCAGAAGCCGCAGCTCCGGCAGCAGCCGCTGCTGAAACTGCTCCGGCAGCTGCTGCAACTCAGACTGCCGCTCCGGCTAATCAGTCTCAGGCTGGTGTTGCCATGCCTGCTGCTGCCAAACTGGCAGCCGAAAAAGGTGTGAATACTGCTAATATTCAGGGTTCAGGCCGCGACGGACGTGTACTTAAAGAAGATGTTGCCGCTGCTGCTTCAGCTCTGGCTGCTGCTCCGGTTATGGCAACCAGCAAAGCCTCTGCACCTTCTACAACCGGTGAACGTGTGGAACAGCGTGTACCTATGTCGCGTCTGCGTTCTCGTGTTGCTGAGCGCTTATTACAGTCACAGCACGAAAATGCTATTCTGACAACATTTAATGAAGTGAACATGAAACCGGTTATGGATTTACGTAACCGTTATAAAGAACAGTTCCAGAAAGAGTATGGCGTTAAACTGGGCTTTATGTCTTTCTTTGTTAAAGCAGCTGTTGCCGCATTGAAAAAATATCCGGTTGTTAATGCTTCTATTGATGGTACTGATGTTGTATACCATGGTTATTTTGATATTGGTATCGCAATTGGCAGCCCGCGCGGTCTGGTAGTACCGATTCTGCGTGATGCAGATCAGATGAGCATAGCCGATATCGAACAGGCTATTCATGATTATGCAGTTAAAGCGAAAGACGGCAAGCTGGCACTTGAAGACCTGACTGGTGGTACCTTCAGTATTACTAATGGCGGGACTTTCGGTTCTATGATGTCTACACCGATTATTAATCCGCCTCAATCTGCTATTTTAGGCATGCATGCGACTAAAGAACGTGCAGTAGTAGAAAATGGTCAGGTTGTTGTACGTCCGATGATGTATCTGGCTCTTTCTTACGACCACCGTTTGATTGATGGACGTGAAGCCGTACTGACTCTGGTAGCGATTAAGGATGCTCTGGAAGATCCTGCCCGTCTGTTGCTTGAACTGTAAGCAAATAAACTGGCTGCTATAGTTAGTATTTTTATCTGGCAGGCAATAATAACAACCGTAATGATGGCCGCCACACATTATCAAATGGCGTTTGTGCCGCATTACGGTTTATTTTATCAGTCAGAAATATTCATGATTGAAAGGAATTTTAATGTCTCAATTTGATGTTGTGGTAATTGGTGCAGGTCCTGGCGGCTATGTCGCTGCTATTCGTGCCGCTGAGCTGGGTTTTAAAACTGCTTGTATTGATGCCGGCTTGAATAAACAGGGTGATGCACCGGCATTGGGCGGTACCTGTCTGAATGTTGGCTGTATTCCTTCTAAAGCTTTATTACAGACCAGTGAAAATTACCATGCAGCGCAAACTGAATTTGCCGAACATGGTATTGATGTTCAGGTTAAAGGCTTTGATGCCAGAAAAATGATTGAACGTAAAGATGCCATTGTAAGTAAACTGACTAATGGTATCGGTTTTCTGTTTAAAAAAGATAAAGTAGAAAGTATTTTTGGTCGGGGTTCTCTGCAAGGGCAGGCTGATGGTTTATGGCAGATTGAAGTTGATACTAATGGTAACAAGCAACAGATAACTGCCAAACATGTAATTGTGGCTACAGGATCTTTACCTCGCCCGCTGCCTTTAACTGAAATCGACAATGTTAATGTACTGGATAATGAAGGTGCACTGAATCTGGAAGCGGTACCGGCTAAACTGGGCATGATTGGTTCCGGTGTCATCGGGCTTGAAATGGGTTCTGTTTGGAATCGTCTCGGTTCAGAGGTGACTATTCTGGAAGCAATGCCGACATTCCTTGCTACAGCAGATCAGCAGGTAGCGAAGGAAGCCTTCAAAATCTTCACTAAAGAACAAAGTCTTAATATTCACCTTGGTGTAACAGTTAATGAAATTGTTAAAGGTGAAAACAATGTCACTGTTAAATATACAGTTGCTGGTGAAGAAAAAACTGAAACTTTTGATAAACTGGTTATTGCTATCGGCCGTGTTCCCAATACTAACGGACTGAATGCTGAAGCTGTTGGTCTGCAGAAAGATGAACGTGGCTTTATTATCGTTGATGATGAATGCCGCACTAGTTTGCCAAATGTCTGGGCAATTGGTGACGTAGTTCGTGGTCCGATGCTGGCACATAAAGCTTCTGCTGAAGGCGTGGCTGTGGCTGAACGAATTGCCGGTCAGAAACCTTTTGTAGATATGAACACTATTCCTGCGGCTATGTATACTCATCCGGAAATTGCATGGGTTGGCCAGACCGAAGAACAGCTAAAAGCTGCCGGTGTAAAATACAAAAAAGGTCAGTCCAGCTTTGCTGCCAACGGCCGCGCCCTGGGTATGGGTCAGGCTAAGGGATTTGTGAAAATTCTGGCTGATGCAGATACTGATCGTGTATTGGGTGTGCATATTATTGGACCTGTTGCATCAGAACTGATTGCCGAAGCCGTTATGGCAATGGATTTCAAAGCTTCCAGCGAAGATATCACCCGAATTGTTCACGCTCATCCTACTTTATCTGAAGTGACCCATGAAGCAGCATCTTCAGTTAAATAAGTTTTAAATAATATTCAAAAACAGCCCGTATCCATGAGGATACGGGTTTTTTAGTAGATTATTTTATATTGCTTGATTTATCTATTTGTCCTATCTATTTGTATTATATAATTATTTTTGTAGGTTTTTGTTTTGTTTTATTGTAATATCTGTAATATTGCTATTTTATTCATTAGAAAAAACTACATCAGGGAAGAAATATGGCACATAATTACAGTATTTTTCATGTTGAAGAACCGTTCAATGAGCTATCTGCGGGTGCTTTAGCTCAGAAGGACTATTATTATTATAATCAGTTAAGAACATGGAAATTTAAGGATGAACTTTTTCCTTTTAATGATATACATCATAAAAAATACGATGTCCGTGACGGTAGCGACTGGGACAGTGTGTTAAAACCACGTATTAAAGAGCGTCTGGACAAAGCTGATAATATAATTTTGTTTTTGAGTGAAAATACTTTTCAGTCCAGAGGGGTAAAAGAAGAATTGGAGTATGGTATAGGATATCTGAAATTACCGGTTATTGTGCTGTATGCAGATATACAGGATAAAAAACTTATGATGGTAGAGGGCAAAAAAGACATGAGTTTTAAGGTACATTATTTTATAAATAAATTACCCTTATTCAAACAATTGAAATCGCAAGTTCCTGTGTTGCATGTACCGCTAAATAAAGAAATGGTATCTAAAGCCTTAAAGAAAAATAATTTTGTTAAAAATAGTCATCTTAGTCCGAATAATTATATGCTAAATGATTAAAATATAATTATTTTTAATCGTTATAAATTTTAATGTATTTTAGAATCTGAATATTATTACCTATTAAGGTTAAAGAATTATTCCTGCCAGTGTTTTTTTATTTTATCAAGTGCTCTGCGATCACGTTTGGTGGGTCTGCCGTCCGGATATGCAGCAGTTATCTGACTTGCCTGATTTAAAGCCTTGATCTCTTCACGCTTAGCGATGCTATTGTTGTCTTCGCTATAAAGTAAACGGGCTTCAGGAGCCGGGCGGCGCATATGATTTAATCGTTTTACCTGAATTTTGTAAGGAAGAGAATTTAGAGTTAAATCAATGGTATCACCAATCTGAATATTCTTACTGTTTTTGACTTTGGCGCCGTTGACCTGTACCCGTCCCAGTTCAATATGCTTTTGTGCCAGTGCGCGGGTTTTAAAGAATCTTGCAGCCCAAAGCCATTTATCCAGACGCATTACTACTGTGCTGATATTATTGCTTTTATTCATATAATTTATATATTCCTGCTTATAATCTTTATTTATTTTAGTTGCTGATAATTGTTGGATTAAATAATTTAGCTTATTTAAAGCAGATTTTGCGCGAAATGTATAAGTTTAATCCGGTTTAACAGAAATTTTGTCGGTTATATTGAAAACCTGACGTAAATAAGCCAGAAATGTGCTGTTGTCTGTCATGGTTTTACCTGGCGAATCCGATATTTTGGCCACAGACTGACCATTACATTCAACAAGTTTTAATACGATATTCAACGGGGTTAAACCCATATCATTGGTAAAATTAGTGCCGATACCAAAGCTGGTTTTAAAACGGCTGTTAAAGTGAATATATAAGTCCCACGCGCGTTGTAAATCCAGACTGTCACTGAAAGTCAGCATTTTGGTACGGGTATCTATTTTGAGTTTCTGATAATGGGCATAGGCTTTTTCACCCCAGATATACGGATCACCGCTATCATGGCGCAGTCCGTCAAATAATTTGGCAAAATACAGATCGAAATCACACAAAAAAGCATCCATGCCGACTACATCTGTTAAGGCAATACCCAAATCACCACGATACTCATGTACCCAAGCTTCCAGTGCTGCTTTCTGAAAATCACGTAACCGGACATCTAAAGCCTGAAAAGCCTGCAAAAATTCATGAGCCATAGTGCCAATCGGTATCAGATTAAGTTCTTTGGCGATATGTACATTGCTGGTTCCTCTGAAAACGCCGGGAGCCGCCTCATGAAGGGTTTTAATCACATGCTTTTGCCATGAATAACGATAACGCCTCCGGGTACCAAAATCGGAAACAACAAAAGGAGAGTTGTAATGGTGCTGTTCATTAGCATAGTGATGAATCAGTTCAGCCTTTGCTTGCAGACGGCGCTCTCCCTCTGCCAGTATTTCCGGAGATTCCAGCCGATGAAAGTACAATTCGTTAACAATAGACAGCACAAATATTTCGAAAAACATCGCCTGAATAATCGGTCCTTCAATGCGGATATTCAGGTATTGATTATCATCTACAGATGTTTTGATAAAACGCCGTTTTAGCTGAAACAGCTCCATATAGTCGACGAAATCACTTTTAATAAAGCGCAGGCTGCGCAAATATTGCAATTCATCTTCAGTGAATTTCATCTGGCATAGCCGGTCAAGCTCCCAGTCAAGTTCTTCTAAAATTTCACCAAGCGGGTAGGCTGTTTCATGATTGTTACGGCAACGAAACTCATAGACACCGGTTGCCTGAGGGAATTGATGCAATACTACCTGAAGCATAGTGAATTTATATAAATCTGTATCCAGTAAAGACTGGATAATGGGCGGACGGTTGGTATCTATGGTCATATTGCTGGAGCAATTCATAAAAGTAATTAATATGTACTATGCGGAAATATATGTACTGAATTCTGTTTCAGAATTGTTACAGAGTTTTTATCCGCATTTCAAAATTTGAGCTCATTCATTTAACAATCCTCATTTATTCGGGGCTAAATTTTCCGCTCCTGTTTCCATTTGAGAAATGGGTTTTATCAGCATAGTTGTAATCTTTACCCGGCTGCTGTGCAGTTCGTTTGAATAACTGTAACATGATTTATTATTACAGTTGCGTTGCTTGAATATAATTTACTATCAGTATTGTTTCTGGTCTGCTTTGGATTTACTTAAACTGGGATTGAGCTTAATTTCATGTTCAGCCGAGATTTAATACTGTTTACTTTTGAAAAGCTTTTTATCAGTTAGCAATTGCCGGCATTTGCAGATGTGCCCGTACAAAAGCAATGGGTTTATCTGACTGAGCCTGCCACATAGTTGCAGTAACATGTGAAATGCGCTTTCCGGCATGCATAATTTCACATTGTGCATAACTGTCTACAGGCTTACCGCTTAATAAATAATCCGTTGAGTAGTCAATAATCCGGGCAGATTCCTGCAGGTTTTGCTGCTCCATCAGATATAAGCTGATACAACTCTGTAAAAAGCCGCCAATCAGACCCCCATGCAGTGCAGGCAGGAAAATGTTACCAATATTTTGTCTGGCAAAAGGCAAGCTGTACAGACGTTTATTAAGACTATCCGTACCAATTTGCAGATTAATTGCTGCACAGTACGGTATGCGCTGATGAGCTTGAATAGTCAGCTGTTCATCCGGTTGAAAAATTGTTGGGTTCATTTTGCCTGCTCCTGTTGCAGATACGCCTGTAATGCTTGCTGTTCTGCTTGGGTTAACGGGTTATGAATAAAAGTAGACATTCCCAGTGCAAATGGCCGGGTTTCATCATTTTGAAAGCAGTGGCTGCGGATAAAGGCAATTGGACCTTCCTGCCGGTAACAGTGTGCACGTACATGTATAGGCTGATCAGGCACTGGCTGCATCAGATAATCTATGCGCATATCCAGTGTAGCAGTCGTTTCAAACTGTTGAAACAATGCTGCTAATGTACAGGCGGAAGCCATATCTACCAGAGTAGTAATGACCCCGCCATGAATATTGCCGGTTTTCGGACTTTCCAGCAATTCGTCGCGCCAGTCTACCGAAATAACAGGTTCATGAGAACTACTGTCACCGTAGATTTTTAACCAGCGGCAATGCGGAATATTTAAGTAATGATTAAACAGAGTTTGAAATAATACAGGGTTAGCAGGCATAAGATTATCCTGATTGGAATATTAACTGTTATATTAGGGTTTTTTACAGTTATTGTCACTAGAATGCTGGTTTATTAATCGATTCTTGATTGTTGCCGGATTCGATACCGGCAGTCTGGATAGAAATCGGATCTCCGGTACTATGCTGGGTAATAAATACAAGCCCTTCTTTGGCCAGCTCCAGTAATGCTATGAAGGTGGTGACAACCAATGCCATACTGTCGTCATGCTTAAAGAGTTCTGTGAAATAACAGTGCTGCCGGGTTTGCAGGAAGCGCAGGACAACGGTCATCTGAGCCCGTACTGATAATGTTTCTTTGACCACATTATGGCTACGATTGTGCTGAGAGCGGGCAAGAATCGCCAGCCATGCCCGGGTTAAATCAGCTACTTGTACATGCGGTGGTTGCGTTACGGCTACCAGTTCAACTGGTAACCATGCCCAGCCGAAATCACGTCCGGCACGCGGTAAAGCATCCAGTCCGGCTGCAGCCAGCTTCATTTGCTCATAGGCAAGCAGACGGCGTACCAATTCAGCACGCGGATCGGCTACTTCTTCTTCGCTGGCGGGCGGAGCAGGAAGAAGTAAACGGGTTTTAATTTCAATCAGCACCGCAGCCATTAGCAAATATTCAGCGGTTAAATCCAGCTCATGCTGTTGCATCTGATGAATATAGGACAAATACTGCTCAGTAACAGTAAGCATGGGAATATCCAGTACATCAATATTTTGCTTACGAATCAGATACAGTAATAAATCGAGCGGACCTTCAAAGCTTTGTAATACCACTTGAAGTGCATCCGGGGGAATAAACAGGTCCTGTGGAATTTCGGTAACAGGCTGCCCGAAAAGCATAGCAACGGTTTTATCCGCTATACTTTCTTTACTCATGTTATGGTTCAGTGTTTGCACAGATATTCCAGACAAGCCTGAGCACAGCGCAAACCGAAGCTGGCTGTTACTACCATGGAGGCACCATAACCGGCGCAGGAAAGACCTTGCGGAGCAGTTTGTTCTGTTAGGCAGATACCAGACTGAGGCGGAGTTATAGTTTCGCTGGAATAAATACAGGGGATATGCATTTTATCTGCCGGCTGACGGCTAAAACCATAGTGTTTACGCAATGTATAACGCATATTTGCCAGCATGCGGTCATGGGTTACTCTGCTTAAATCAGCGCATTGAATCAAACCGGCATCTTTTTGTCCGCCTGCTCCACCGGAAACAATAAAAGGCTGGTTTCGGGAGGTAAAAAATGCAGCCATGGCCGCTTTTACGCGTACCTGATCAATAGCATCTATTACGAAATCGAATGGCTGGCTGAATATATGTTCGATATTATCTGCTTCCACAAAATCTTCAATGCAGTTAACCTGACAATCTGGATTAATATCAGCAATACGTTCGGCCAGAGCTTCGACTTTGGGTTTGCCAATCAGGCTGATTAAGGCCGGAAGCTGGCGATTGATATTTGATTCGGCTACATTATCCAGGTCAATCAGGGTCAGATAACCAATACCACTTCGTGCCAGAGCTTCTACTGCCCATGAGCCGACGCCGCCCACTCCGACTATACATACATGAGCCGAAGCAAAACGCTGAAGACAATCTTCACCGTACAATCTGGCAATGCCGCCGAAGCGACGTTGATAATTTGCAGAAAAAGTGAGTATTTGCGACACGTAAATTAAATCCGTAAAGCTGTTTTGTACAGGTAGTGGTATTATACTGTATCTGCCATGTGATTCGAATTGCAAAAAAGATAGGAGGGTTTCATGTATAGACATTTACTGGTAGCGGTAGATGGCAGCCATACTTCGGAAAATGCTTTAGATCATGCTATTGGTCTGGCTAAGGGTGAGGATGCAGAATTAACTGTCGTGAATGTTGCCAATCCGACTGAATATATGGCTTTGGCTCCTGAGTTTCTCCAGCATGAAAGTTATGAAGCTGCTGCGTTGTCAGAAGGCAATACTGTACTGGATGCAGCAATCGAAAAAGCAAAAGCAGCTTTACCGGAAAATAAAGTTCACCGGCATTTACTAATTGCCAATAAAGGGGCAAGAGAAATGGCTCAGATGCTGGTTGATTACGCTGACGGACATGGTAGTGATCTGATTATTCTCGGTACTCACGGACGCAGTGGTCTGATGCATTTATTAATGGGTAGTTTTGCCGAAACTGTCATGCGTGAAACTAATCTGCCGTTACTGATTATTCGCAGTGAATCCAAAAGTGAAGGATAAATAGTTTGATTTTATAAGTTAAGTATAAAGTCACAGCTGAAAAATAAAGCTGAATCCGTAACAAATCGGGTTCAGCTTTTTAGCTATTTATCTGAATTGCATTAACTGCATAATAACTTAAAAGTATTCTGGCAATTTAGCGAATATATTTTTTATGAATGTCTCTGAATAGCGGGTTATTGGCACTACCCAGCCATTCAAATGCAATCATCTCACGGCTGACAATTTCACAACCAGCCGCCTGCATTCGTGCCAGACCTAATTTAACATCTTCCGGTTTGCGAGAGCTGACAGCATCAGCAACCACAAAAACCTCATAGCCATGTGCGCGCAGATCCAGGGCCGTTTGCAGCACACAGATATGAGCTTCAATGCCGGATATGATGATTTGGTTAGCCTGTTGCAGGCTGTCTTCATTCAGCACACCGGCAGCATATACAGAAAAACTTTGTTTCTGAACGATTCTTGCTTGTGGTGCAGCAGTGATGATTTCTTCACGAGTTGCACCGATTTTATCAACACAATGCTCACTGATTAGGGTAGGAATCGCCATATCATGCGCCAGACCGGCCAGCCAGATATTATTGGCCAGCAATTCTTCAGTGTTGTTTAAAGCAGGCAACAGGCGTGTTTGTAAATCAATCATTAATACTGCGGAACGTTTACTGTCTAACAACATAATGTGCTTTCAGAAAGGTTAAATAATTTGCATGTAAATTATGCAGTATTTATATGTAGCTTAAGGTAAACACAGGTTAATCAGAGCAATGATGCTCACTGGCTGTATTAGCGGGCGGGAACGGTACCCATGCGTTCTGTCAGGGTGGTTCTGGGTTCACCAAACAGATTGGCGTAATAAGTTGTATTGGCCATTACATTTTTAACATAAGTTCGCGTTTCATCGAAAGGTATCGTTTCCGCATAAATTGCTCCTTCAAGAGGCGTATTGGCCTGCCAGCGACGAGCACGTCCGGGGCCGGCATTGTAGCCGGCTGTAGCCAGTACTTCATCGGCAAATTGTTTACGTACGCTACTCATATACCATGTACCCATGCGAATGTTTCCGCTCATGGTATACAGCTCACTGCTGTCCATGCCCAGACGTTTGGCTATATCACGGGCTGTAGCTGGCATGACCTGCATCAGTCCGGTCGCGCCAACACTGGATCGTGCACCTATCATAAAACGGCTTTCCTGCCGGATTAAGCCATACACCCAGGCAGGATCTATGCCGACTTGCTGAGCAAACGGAACAGTCAGTTCTTTAAATGGTGCCGGATAGCGCAATTCATAATTAAGCTGGTTATCAGCCCGGTCTGCACTATAGATACTCATTTCATAAAAACCATTGTTTTCGGCTAATGTTGCGGCAGCAATTAAGGTGTCATCATTGAAATTACGTGTCGCATAGCGCCATTCCTGCTGAGCCTGACGCCGCATTGTCCAGTTGTTTTCAGCCTGTGCAGTTTTAAATAAAGTCAGGGAGCGGTCAATATTGCCATCGGTTGCTATTTTGCTTTGAATTTGCTGGCTACTTTTAGCAACAGTGTTTTGAACACTTGCTTTGTTCCCGAGTGCTTCTTTTGCAAGCAGAGAGTAAAAGTTGTGTCCGCGTTTGGCAGTTTGTTCGAATATTTCCCGTGCCTGATTATTTTGCCCTAAAGCACGGTAGCTGCGTGCCAGCCAGTACTGCCATGTAACTTGTTGCTGCAAAGCTTCCGGCATGCTGCGAATAATATTATTCAGTTTCTGCCAGCGTTGTAAACGCAGCGCAGAACGGGCATACCATTCCCACATTTCATTATTCATCTGAGCCGGATCGGCACGGTCGAAATATGTCAGTGCATTTATAGAATTCAAACTATAAGCCTGCGCCAATCCCAATTGCCCCCAGCCAAAACCGATTTGTTCTTTAGTCAGACTGGCTGATATTTGCATTAATGTGTTTGCAGCACTGTCTTTACTGCGGTTTTCTTTATTGGTTACCTGATATAACAAAGCTTCCTGTGCGCCCTGACTGTTTCCTGCGCTGGCATTCAACGGATCAGGTAAAGGACTGCCCAAAGCCTGAGCCAGATTACGTGCATTTGTAATTTGATTCAGTGCAAGCAGATAACGTACACGCCGCCAGCCATTTTGTGCATTAATTTGCTGGCTGGCAGCAGCTTGTACAAGCAGGCGATTACATCCTGTCGGCAGATTACCCGTTTCCTGACTCAGACTGGCGATCAGGCTGGAATCACTTTCTATACCACCTTGTACCGCATAGCAACGGGTTTCCATATCACGGGCATTTTTATCCAGTAAAGCATATTGCTGACGAAAAACAGCCCAGTTTCCCCTTTTTCCCAATTGCTGTAACCAGTTATTACGAATACTGTTACTCATTGCACTGTCCGGCTGACGGGCCAGGAATTGAGCAGGTAAAACATCATCTCCGTCTTTAACTGCCTTAAGGGCATTCTGATATTGCTGGAAGCTGCTAATAATTTTATCTGGTGTTTCGCTAGCCTGAGTCCCCGGCAGAACCGCATTACCTGTATTAGTATTGATTGGCTGGACAGCTACTTCATGCTGATTGCTGCATGCTGTTATTAAAAGCACAGTACCAGAAATCAGACGATGCCGTTGAACTAATAATTTTGATTTCAGCATCATTAAATGTTTTATCAATTTTTTTCCTTCACTTTTTCTCATAATGTAATTTATTTTTTCCAGTAAGCTGGCGTAAAGAGTATAAAAACAGTAAAAATTTCCAGACGACCAAGTAGCATAATCATAATACATAACCACTTTTGAATGTCTGAAAGAAAAGCAAAATTATTGGCCGGTCCTACAGCACCCAGTCCGGGGCCGGCATTAGTAATACAGCTTATGGCAGCGGTAAGTGCAGACAGAAAATCCAGTCCGCTGATCATAAGTGCAAAGCTGAATAAAATAATAGTCAGCACATATACAAATACAAAGGCCATTACTGTCAGTGCACGCCGATCAGGAATATTGCTGCCGTTTATTTTAACCATACTGACAGCATTTGGATGCAGCATCAGCAGCATTTCTCTCAGACTGAATTTAAATAATACAATAGCTCGTACCGTTTTGATACCGCCACCGGCTGAACCGCCGTTAGATAGTATATTGGACAGAAAAAACATCCATAATGAAGCGATTAAAGGCCATTTGGCAAAATCTGTATTTGAGTAACCGTTTGCCAGCCCGATTGAAATCAGATTAAAACTGGTGTAGCGAAATGCTTCTGAAAAAGAATAAAAGCTATGCCACCACAGATACAGACTGATACTGACAATGCTGAATAAGAGAACACATAATAAAACTCTTACCTCTTCATCACGCCAGTAATAACGTAATGAGCCTTTCTGTAATGCATTAAAATGATTACTGAAATTGATTGCGCCTAATAAGGTAGCAATACTAAGAATAATTTCAATCGGAACAGAATGAAAATAGGAAATACTGTTGTCATGGGTAGAAAATCCGCCCAGTGAAAAAGCAGACATGGCATGACAGACCGCATCAAACCAACTCATTCCGGCCAGACGCAGTGCCAGTAAAGTGACTATAGTAAATAATACATAGACACCCCATAAGCGCTTAGCCGTTTCAGAAATACGCGGCGCCATCTTACTGTCTTTATTTACACCGGGTATTTCTGCTTTGAATAGCTGTGTTCCTCCTACGCCGAGCATTGGCATCACCGCAACAGCCAGTACAATAATACCCATGCCTCCCAGCCAGTTAAGCATGTGTCGCCAGAAATTCAATGATGGCGCAAGTGAATCCAGACTGGTAATAATGGTAGCACCGGTAGTAGTCAGCCCTGAAATAGCTTCAAAATAGGCGTTAGTAAAGCCTAGTCCGGGTAAATAAATATAAAAGGGCAGACAGGCAATCAGCGCAAAGCCAATCCACAGCATAAATACCAGTGTATAACCATCACGTGGTCGCAATTCACGGTTATAGCGCATGGTTAATAACCATGCCACTACACATACACTCATGCAAATGCCGGCAGTGAAAGCAAATGCCGGAAATACATGATCCATATAGATTAAAGAAACAATCGCTGGAGCAAGCAGTAACAAGGAAAACAGAAAACCGGTTTTAGCCACAATATGTGCCGTAGGCGCAATTTTATTTAGAAAACCTGATTCCTTGTGATGCAAAACAAAGCGATTGGTAAAATGGCTCATAGTCTGGCAGCCTTAAGCAAAAAAGCCCAGTTTGACCTGAATCATTTTTTCCAGATCCTGAACAGCCTTACGCCGAGCGATAAAAAATATAACATGGTCTCCATCTGCAAGAACTGTATCCTGATGATACATAATTATTTTTTCATTGCGTATGACTGCGCCAAAATAACAGCCGGCTGGCAGGCGCAGCTGAGTCATGGTACGACCGATTAACTTAGATGTATGGCGATCACCGTGCAGCACAACTTCAATCGCTTCTGCAGAACCGCGGCGTAACGGATAAACTGCCATAATATCGCCCAGATGTACATGAGTCAGGATAGAACCAATCGTAATTAAATGCGGAGATATCACGATATCAATGGCACTTCCCTGCAATAAATCAACGTAGCTGGAGCGATTAATAATCGCCATTACTCTTTTCGCACCAAGATTTTTAGCTAGCATTGCCGACATGATATTATTTTCATCATCATTAGTAAGCGCACAGAACACATCTATTTCATCGATATATTCGTTTTCCAGCAGACTTTCGTCAGATGCATTACCTACCAGTACAAGAGTATTGTTTAGGTTTTCAGCCAGCCATTCAGCACGATTTTGTTTTCGTTCAATAATCTTGATATCCAGCTTAGTTTCCAGTTGTTTGGCAACGCGATAGCCAATATTTCCGCCACCGGCAATCATTATCCTGCGTGTGCGTTTGTTAATCGGGCGCAGCTCACGCATGATGTTTTCTAGATAGGCTGTGGGTGTAAGAACAAAAACCTCATCATCTTCCTGTATGACTGTACTTCCGGTGGGAACGAGCAGATGATTATTGCGGTAGATAGCACAAATCTGACAATCTACACCTTCTTCCAGATGCTGTTTCAGGTTACTGATGGGCTGATTGACCAGCATACCGCCATTCTGAGCACGAATTACCAGTAAACGAATTTTATCGTGAGCAAATCGCAGAATTTGCAGCGCACTGGAATGTAGTAATAAATTGACGATTTGCTCTGTTACCAGTTGCTCAGGACTAATGGCTTCAGTGATATTGAATAAGTCCAGACTGGTTTTGTAATTATTATTACCGGTTTCGAATTCAACAAAATCGCTGTAGCGAACCCGGGCTATACGGTTAGGTGTATTGAATAGAGCATAGGCAATCCGGCAGGCTGCCATATTGGTTTCATCATTCTGAGTTAATGCTAATATCATGTCTGCATCCTGTGCACCGGCTGCGGACAATACGGAAGGCCAGGCACCATTGCCTACAATAGTTTGTACGTCAAGGCGTTGGTTAATTTGCTGCAAGGCACTCTCATTGATATCAATAATAGTGACATCATTATTAGTCATTCTGGCCAGATTACTGGCAATAGTTGAACCAACCTGCCCGCAACCGAGTATCAGGATTTTCACGTTATTTACATCACCTCAGTGGTACCTTCATTATTGTAGCCTTTGTGCTGAATGGTGGAAATATTGGTGTAAAACTACGACACTTATGTTAATTGAATATTAAAGATAGCAGAAAATCCAAATAGATTTAAAACTGATAAGAATAATATTTAAATAATTGAATCTATGTATTAATAATAATTCAGACGAACACGGATGGCGGTTGAAAATTGCAGTATGGAATACTTCAATGTATTATTAAGTTAAATTAATCATATGTAAATTAATGTAATACAATACAATAAAACCCATTATTACATTTTTAGCTAAATGTAAGGCATTTAAAAGTGTTAATTTTCAATTTACTTTTATACTTGGATAAATTATGAATTTAATCAGGCTTAAACCGAAATTAATTACTCTGGCATCTGTTTTAATGGCTTTGAGTGGTTGCGCTCAGGTTGCAGAAGTAATGGGTTATGATACTCAGACATTAAATGCCGCTGCTGCCAAAAGTTATACTCAGATGATGGGGGAGGCTAAAGCCAAAGGTGAAATTGAAACCAATACTCCTGTTGCGAAGCGTGTACATACAATATTTCAGCGATTAGTACCTTATGCTAATGAAGCTAATCAGACAGGCGTACCATTTGACTGGCAGCTTAATGTAATTAATAGTGAAATACCAAATGCCTTTGCAATGCCGGGTGGAAAAATGGTGGTTTATACCGGTATTGTTAATCGTCTGAATCTGAGTGATGATGAAATTGCGGCAATTATTGGTCACGAAATGACGCATGCTCTTCAGGAGCACAGCAAAAAAGCTGCCGGTCAGCAAATTCTGACTAGTGTTGCTCTTGAAATAGGTAGTTCTGCCTTACAGTCAAAAACAGGTGCCAGTGCCAACAATGTAGGCATTTATAAAGATGTTTTAAATCAGTTTGGGCTGACCCTGCCTTTCTCACGTCATCAGGAAAGTCTGGCAGATGCCGGCGGGCTGAAACTAATGGCACAGGCTGGATATGATCCGCATGCAGCCATTACGGTATGGGAAAAAATGAATAAAGTTATGGGTAATAACCGTGGCACAAGCTTACTCTCTACTCACCCGAGCAATGATGCCCGTATTAATGCACTGAAGAAAATGCTGCCAGAGGTATTACCTGTTTATGAGCAGGCAAAACAAAATAATCTGACAATGCAAAAAACCGGGATTAGTCAAAGTAAAAACACACAGGGAAGTGGTGCGCGAAAAGGAACCACTAAAAAGAAAAGTCGTTCCTGAATTTAAATAAATAAGATTGATTTCTTCAGATTAAATTCTGTCCTATATTATTTTCAGCAGCCTGTCTGAGGCTGCTTTTATTTTAATCTTTACATTTTCTTATCCTGACTACATTCGACTACAAATTATTTCAATCGTCCCTGTTTTCGGTTATCATTCATATTATTGCATTGGGAATGCATAATAAATTTACAAGAAAAATTTAAAAAACCATTACATTAAGGACATTCAAGATGTTAGAAGCCTACCGCGCAGCCGCTGCTGAACGCGAAGCACTGGGTATTCCGCCATTGCCGCTTACAGCTAAGCAAACAGAAGAGTTGGTTGAATTGCTGAAAAATCCTCCCAAAGGAGAAGAAAAATTTCTGGTTGAGCTGCTGTCGCATCGTGTACCGCCGGGTGTAGATGATGCATCTAAAGTAAAAGCATCCTTTCTGGGCGCAGTTGCAGAGAAAACTGTTACCAGTCCGTTAATTACACCGACTTTCGCTGTTGAATTGCTGGGTACCATGCTGGGTGGATATAACGTCCAGCCTTTAATAGAATTTCTTGATAATGAAGAATTGGCTTCTACTGCAGCCAATGCCTTAAAACATACCTTACTGATGTTTGATGCATTCCACGATGTAGAAGAAAAAATGCGTGCTGGTAATCAGTATGCAAAGGAAGTCATTGAATCATGGGCTAATGCAGAATGGTTTACTGCGCGTGAAAAAGTTCCGGAAAAAATCACGGTCACAGTATTTAAAGTAGTAGGTGAAACCAATACCGATGATTTATCACCTGCACCTGATGCGTGGAGCCGTCCGGATATTCCTTTGCATGCACTGGCTATGCTTAAAAATCCGCGTGAAGGTATTCAACCCGATAAACCGGGTGAGGTGGGACCAATCAGACAACTGGCTGAGCTGAAAGCCAAAGGTAATCTGGTTGCCTATGTAGGTGATGTAGTTGGTACAGGTTCGTCACGTAAATCAGCAACAAATTCCGTAATCTGGCATACCGGTAAAAATATCCCTTATGTACCGAATAAACGCTTCGGCGGCGTATGTCTTGGTGGCAAAATTGCTCCGATTTTCTTCAACACACAGGAAGACTCAGGTGCATTGCCTATAGAAGTTGATGTATCCAAATTGGAAATGGGCGATGTAGTTGATATTTTGCCTTATGAAGGCAAAATTATTAAAAACGGCGAAACAGTTGCTGAATTTGAATTGAAATCACAGGTAATTCTGGATGAAGTTCAGGCGGGTGGCCGTATTAATCTGATTATTGGTCGTAGTCTGACTGCTAAAGCCAGAGATGCATTAAATCTGGGGCATTCAGAAGTTTTCCGCTTGCCACAGTCTCCGGCGCCAAGCACTGCCGGCTTTACTCTGGCACAAAAAATGGTTGGCCGCGCTTGTGGTTTGCCGGAAGGTCAGGGTATTCGCCCGGGTACTTATTGTGAACCACGTATGACCACAGTCGGTTCACAGGATACTACAGGTCCTATGACCCGTGATGAGCTGAAAGATCTGGCCTGTCTGGGATTTAGTGCGGATTTGGTGATGCAATCTTTCTGCCATACCGCCGCTTATCCGAAACCGGTTGATGTTAAAACCCATAAAGAATTGCCGGTATTCATGTCTTCACGCGGTGGTGTGGCACTACGTCCGGGCGACGGCATTATTCATTCTTGGCTAAACCGCATGCTGCTACCCGATATGGTAGGTACTGGTGGTGATTCACATACACGCTTTCCGTTGGGTATTTCATTCCCCGCTGGTTCCGGTCTGGTAGCTTTTGCTGCTGCAACCGGTGTTATGCCGCTGGATATGCCGGAGTCAGTACTGGTACGCTTCTCCGGTAAAATGCAGCCGGGTATTACTTTGCGTGATTTGGTTAATGCTATTCCCTTGCAGGCTATTAAAGAGGGGTTACTTACCGTTGCCAAGGCAGGTAAAAAGAATATTTTCTCTGGCCGAATTTTGGAAATCGAAGGTTTACCGGACTTGAAAGTTGAGCAGGCCTTTGAGCTCACAGATGCTTCTGCTGAGCGTTCAGCTGCCGGCTGTACGGTAAAACTGCACAAAGAACCTATTGAGGAGTATCTCAAATCCAATATCGTATTGCTGAAAAACATGATTGCCAATGGTTATCAGGATGCACGCACACTGAAACGCCGTATTGAAAAAATGGAGCAGTGGCTGGCAGAACCGAAATTACTTGAAGCTGATGCTGATGCAGAATATGCTGCCATTATTGATATCAATATGGATGAGATTAAAGAGCCTATTCTGGCTTGCCCGAATGATCCGGATGATGTGAAAACCTTGTCTGACGTGGCCGGTACCCATATCGATGAAGTATTTATCGGCTCATGCATGACAAATATTGGTCATTATCGTGCCGCCTCTGCATTACTGGATGGTAAATCTGATCTGCCAGTCCGGCTGTGGGTAGCTCCTCCTACCAAGATGGATGCTAAAGAACTGTCTGATGAAGGGTATTACGGTATTCTTGGCCGGGTAGGTGCGCGTATGGAAATGCCGGGCTGTTCTTTATGTATGGGTAATCAGGCACAGGCAAGAGAGGGATCAACTGTCGTTTCAACCTCTACCCGTAATTTTCCGAACCGACTGGGTAAAAATACCAAGGTATATCTAAGCTCAGCCGAACTGGCAGCCATCTGTTCAAAACTGGGACATATTCCGAATATCGATGAATATCGCGAAAATATCGCCATTATCAATGATAAAGGTATTGAAATTTATCGTTATATGAACTTCAATGAAATTCAGGAATATGTAGATGTAGCGGCTAAAGTGGATGCCTAAGATGTAACATATATACTGATTGCTGTACAAAAGGCTGCTGGTGACGGCAGCTTTTTTATTGGCTGAAATTTTTATGACAATATCAAACCTGCATAAGCTTTCTAATTGAGTAGTTTTCAAAATGTTAAGATTAAATAATTTTTCAGATTACTGTTATAATAATTGCTAGCATTTTAGCAATAATATTAATATTTTAAGCCTATATCATATATATTTAGTACGCCTATATAAATATTAATTGTATCTATCCGCATATAAATTATTTAGACTGGTCATAATTTTCATCTAAGATAACAAAGATAGTTTCTCATGACGAAGGATAATAAATGAATATCGCCTCTAGCATCACCGATTTAATTGGTAATACACCACTGGTACAGTTGAATCGTCTAAGTGCGGGTTTACCGGGTAAAGTTGTAGTCAAACTGGAATTTTTTAATCCGGGCAATAGTGTTAAGGATAGAATAGCAGCCAGTATGATTGATGCTGCAGAAAAGGCCGGTAAAATTCATTCTGATACAGTGATTGTAGAACCGACAAGCGGTAATACCGGTATTGGGCTGGCCATGGTTTGCGCTGCACGCGGATATAAACTGATTATTACCATGCCGGAAACAATGAGTAAAGAACGGCGCATGTTATTGCGTGCTTTTGGCGCTGAGCTGGTATTAACGCCCGGAGCAGAAGGCATGTCTGGTGCCATTGCCCGTGCACAGGCTTTCGTTGATTCAGACCCGAAAAAATATTTTATGCCGCAACAGTTTGAAAATCCGGCTAATCCGGAGATTCACCGTGAAACTACTGCACAGGAAATATGGCATGATACCGATGGCAAAATCGATATTTTCGTAGCCGGTGTCGGTACAGGAGGTACCATAACCGGGGTAGGTGAAGTATTGAAAGAGAAGAAACCTGAAGTAGAAATTTATGCAGTTGAACCTGAAGCTTCTCCGGTATTGTCCGGTGGTTGCAAGGGGCCGCACCCGATTCAGGGTATTGGCGCAGGTTTCATTCCCAAAACTCTGAATACCAAAATATATGATGGTATTATTGAAGTGCCGAACGATGTTTGTTTTGATACTGCACGTGCCATGGCATCTAAAGAAGGTATTCTGGTCGGTATATCTTCCGGTGCTGCTGTATGGGCAGGCCTGCAGCTTGCAGCTAAACCGGAAAACAAAAATAAACTGATTGTAGTTTTAATTCCTTCTTATGGTGAGCGTTATCTTTCTACACCACTATTTGCAGATCTAGCCTGATAATTTATTTGCCTGAATAATGCCGAACCAGAAAACAACTGGTTCGGTTTTTTATTACAGTCATGGCTGTGTTACAATTGTAAACGATATATGTACAGCCACACGCTTAAGCTAGCTGGCTTTTAATTTTGTTTTAAGCAATATTTTCAAGCAATATACTGAGTAAACAAATGATGAAAAAAACATTAGCATTATGTGTCGTTGCAGCCTTTTTGGGTGGTTGTTCATCTGTTAAAAACCCTTTAACGGCTAAGAATAATAAAGAAGTTAAACCAGTACAGGTGGTAGATGGTACTGGAAGTAACGAATTTCATTTAGCCAGCAGTCATTGGTCTGATGTGGCACGAATCCGTGATGAAGCTACCCGCCTGAGCTTTCAGGTTTCACAGGGAAGCATGACCAAAGTTCAGGCTGCACAATTACTGGATCAGTTTCGCATTGCTCAGGTAGGGCATAACATGGTAGATGATGACATGTATGCCATTTATTTACGCAGTGTGGTTGAAAGTCAGCAAGGTTCAATCGATACAGCACAATCAAAAGCTTATATTCAGAATGCTTTATCAGGCTGGCAGCAGCGCTGGCCGGTAATGCGCTCCAAACCGGCTAATCCGGCATTCACCAACTTCCTGATGGAAGTGATGAATATGAAGCCACTTCAATAAATCATTTAATGTTATAGCTAAATACCCTGCCAAAATAGTTTAGCAGGGTATTGTTTTATTCATAGATACAGTTTCTTTGATAGCATAAAAAAGCAGCCTTTAACAAGACTGCCTGCTGTGAAAATATGGACTTAATTACTTAATAAGTTAGGCGGGATTTTAGCAGCTTGAAATAAAGTAAATTCTAAATCAACAAGATCATAAACACAGAATGGATCTGACTTCATAATGTTTTTCGCTTCTTCAAGTGAATCACTCATTACTATGCCGCAACGCTTTTAATGACTTTATATAAAAATTTAATGAAAAGCTTTTGTAGTCCTTCCCTTAGGTATAATAAATTCTTTTTCAAGATAGTTATAGTCTGCATCACTATTTGGATAAGTACTTAAGGCCTTAAAAAAGAAATTACCAGCACCTAAACTCTGATTCCTAAATAACCTACACCTTACTTAAGTCAACTATTCAACATTGCCCATAATGCACCTCATTGCCGCATAGAAATGGCAAGTCTGTTCATTCCATTCATCAGCGATATTGCAAATGTAAGGTCAGATATCTCTGTATCATTGAAGAAATTTTTTAATAACTCAAACGACTCATCATCGGCGTGGCTTGTCGATATTAGCGTTAACTGTTCTGCCCAGTTCAATGCCGCTTGTTCTTTTTTAGAAAATTGATCACTAACACGCCATCCGGCCACTTCAGATATGCGGCGCTGCGTTTCACCAGCTTTTAGCAAGGAATTTGTATGTAGATTCAGGCAATATGCACATCCATTAATTTGAGAAACTCTGAGATAGACCAACTCAATAAGATTCTGTTCAACAACGCTTTTCCCAAGGGCGACTTTCACGGCTCTAAAACCACTCATGAGTTCTGGCGATAAGTCAAAATATTTCATTCTAAGATTTTTCATGTTCTCATCTCCTTATTATCATTATTGTCTGCTAAATATATTAATAATGCAGCGGCATAACTAACTATAACATTAAAATTAATCATCATTCTTACCACAAATAATATTAATATATTTGCAATATTAATGATTTTGTTCTTTACGTTAATAATAGCACCAGTTTTATTGTCTAAAGGATTTGATGCTATTAACTTATTTTAGCAAAATATTAATCTAAAAATTTATTATGTTCTTCAAATTTAGCCAGTAATTCTTCCAACCGTTTTTTAAGTTTGAAAGTTACTATATTCATTAAGTCTTCCTTGTATTTTAATTATTGAAGTAAATCTTTAGCAAAATTTTTCATTGCCGAAAAATTTTGCTTATGAAGACTTCATTAATTATACAAAAAAGAGTTAAAAAAGCAGTTAATTGCTGTTTTAAAATGCATCAGGATTATCTAATGCATTTATTTTAATGTTATTTAAACAATTTCAGCTTTTTCAATAATCACATTTTCAACTGGTACATCCTGATGCGGGCCATGATTACCGGTTTTGACGCCTTTAATCTTATCAACTACATCCTGTCCTTCAACTACCTTACCAAATACAGCATATCCCCAGCCGTGTAAATCCGGTTTAGTATGGTTCAGAAAATCATTATCTTTTACATTGATGAAAAATTGTGCGCTGGCTGAATGAGGCTGCATGGTACGAGCCATTGCAATAGTATAGCGATCATTTTTCAAACCATTATTGGCTTCATTTTCAATCGGTTCATGAGTGGGTTTTTGTTGCATATCTTTATCAAAGCCGCCACCCTGAATCATAAAATTATCGATAACCCGGTGAAAAATGGTGCCATCATAAAAGCCTTCACGAACATAGCGTTCGAAATTTTCAGCGGTTTTGGGTGCTTTCTTATGGTCAAGCTCAATACCGATAACACCAAAATTCGTAGTTAATTTAATCATTAAAATCTCCTGAGGGGAGTAAAATAAAAAAATTGCAGAATGATCTGCAACGGTTAGTCTGCATTATGCATAGCAGTAACGTAGTCTACTTCTTCCTTGCTGCCAAGTACAACGGCTACACGCTGATGCAGGCCTTCTGGCTGAATATCAAGAATGTTCTGACGGGTGTTTGTAGCAGCCCCTTGAGCTTGCTCAACCAGTAAACTCATAGGATTTGCTTCATACATTAAGCGTAGCTTACCAGGTTTATCAGGATTGCGATTATCCTGCGGATAAGTAAAGATACCGCCGCGAATAAGAATCCGGTGCACCTCGGCTACCATCGATGCCACCCAGCGCATATTATAGTCTTTTCCGCGACAGCCACTTTTACCTGCCAGCAACTGAGCAATATAATTTTGCATAGCTGGCTGCCAGTGGCGCTGATTAGACATATTAATAGCAAATTCAGCTGTAGATACTGGTATCTGCGGATTTTCCTGAGTCAGTTGAAACTGGTTATGTTCATTCAGAGTAAACATGGCAATACCATGTTTCAATGTCAGTACCAGAATGGTTTGCGGTCCGTACAGCACATAACCACTGGCAAGCTGTAGCCGGCCGGATTGTAAAAAGCTTTCTGTAGTAAGCGCACCATCCGGCTTAGCCAATACCGAAAAAATAGTCCCGATTGATATGTTCACATCAATATTGGAACTTCCATCCAGTGGGTCGAATAACACCAGAAACTGTCCATTCTGACTGGCTGTAACAAATGAATCCTCTTCCTCGCTGGCCAGTCCGGCAATAGCCGGATTAGCAGAGAGGGTATCAATTATAATCTGATTGGATAAAACATCCAGTTTTTTCTGCTCTTCACCTTGTATATTACCAGTATGAGCACTGCCCAGAATATTATCCAGAGCGCCCATGCGTATTTCACGATTAATGTGTAGACAGGCCTGACTAATGCTCGTAATCACATCAGGCAAATTCGATGTAACAGCATATTTTTGCTGCTGCTGTTGCAGATAATCAGACAGTAAAACAGACATGCGAATACTCCCTTTTAAAACTCACTGTTATTATACATTTCTTAAGTATTATTCAGCTCGTTTAATCACTATATACATTAGATTTTATTTATCTTTGAATGATTTTTTTCAGAAAATCAATGAAGTTATTCAGCGATAATGATTGCGGATTTCCACTTTAATCCGATCTTCTTGATTTATTTATTACAGGCCGGATACACTTCGCATGAAAGCTTACAGAATAGCTTTAACTTTTCCCGACTAAATAACAGACTTTACTAACCATAAATTATTTATATTCAGGCAATCACAGAGTTAAGAACGAAATGTGCGCTGTCATCCTGAGCCAGTAACCGAGTCATTGCCGGTAATACCTTTTCCAGTATCCCGGGCAATGTGTACGGCGGATTGATAATAAACATACCACTGCCGTGCATACCAAAACCATCCGGGCGTGGTGCGTGTACATACAATTCTGCCTGAACAAAATTATCAGGAGCCAGTTTTTGCAGATTTTGGGGTAATTTCAGACTTTCACCACGGCTCAGACATGGATACCATATTAAATAACAGCCACTAGCAAATTTTTTCAGGGCGGTCTTAAGCGTGTCTGTTACCTGTTGGTAATCTTGCTTTAATTCATATGGCGGATCAATTAACACGACTGCACGCCGGCTTGGTGGGGGTAGCATAGATAGCAGACCTTTAAAGCCATCATCGCAAAAAACTTGAGCACGGTTTGGCTGTTTAATATTACGCATATTATTACGCAATAGTTCTGCATCCGCGGGATGTAATTCAAACAGGCGCAGACGATCCTGTTCGCGAGCCAGAGCCTGAGCCAGCCATGGGGAGCCGCAATAAAGATTTGTATCATCCGGCAGGCAGGAGACAACAGCATTACGGAATTGTTCTAAACTATTATCCAGATTAGTTGCAGCCAGAAGCCTGCCGATTCCCTCCCTGTATTCACCAACCTTCTGAGCTTCTTTACTGATCAGACTATATAACCCTGCACCTGCATGAGTATCAACATAGCAAAAAGGTTTGTCTTTCAGTTTGAAATATTCCAGTACTGTCATCAGACAATAATGTTTAAGAATGTCGGCATGATTACCGGAGTGAAAAGCATGGCGATAGCTGAGCATGTACAATAACTGCTGTAGGACTGATTAATTTAGCCTGTTATTGTACCGAATTTACCGGCACGGGCAAAAAAATCTGTATTAAAGCACTTTTCTGATTTATCTTTTCTTTGCGCTAGATTACACAAGATTAAGCTGATACTATGCTTAATCAATTAGAAAATATGACTACTAAAAGAGAAAAGCGAATGAATTACACACTTTATATCGGCAATAAAAATTATTCTACCTGGTCAATGCGGCCATGGGTAGTCATGAAGCATTTTCAGATAGATTTTACTGAGCATCTGGTAAGCTTTGACAGTTTTGCACCCGATTCGGTTTTTAAACAAACCATACTGCCGCTCAATCCTTATGGTACTGTGCCTGTATTAACAGATGATGATCTGATTGTTAGTGATTCTCTGGCAATTTGTGAATATCTTGCAGAACAACATCCGGAACTGGCATTATGGCCGCAAGACTATAAAGCCCGTGCCAGAGCAAGAAGTATAGTGGCTAAAATGCATAATGGTTATAATCATATACGCCGGCATTTACCCATGAATATTGAGGCAGTGCTGCCTGAAATCGGCCAGATTATCCTGCGGGATTTTCCCGCAGTAAAACAAGAAATTGATTTCCTTGATCAGCATTTGTCATCATTTCTGGCTGTATCTGAAGGACCGTTTCTATTTGGTAAATTTAGTATTGCCGATGCTTTTTATGCACCCATGTGTTTAAGATTAAAAGGTTTCCAAATTCATACTTCAGCAATACTGACTAATTATATAAATGCATTATGTGCCAATGAAGCAGTAGCAGCATGGATTGCTCAGGCGCTTGAAGAAAAAGATTTTATTGCTATGGATGAACCTTATCGCATAAAGCGATGAAAAAATTCTGAACATATAAAGCAGACAGCCTGATCAACTTCCGGCTGTCTGCTTTTATATTATTTATTCAGACTTTTCTTAATTTCTATAGCCAGCTGCGAATTCCACATGGCACCAGTAGCACTCATCACAGCATCAGCTCCGGCGGCACGGTAAGCCTGATAATGTTCAGTACAGCTTACACCGCCAACACCAATAATCGCAAAATGGTTTTGCAGACGGGCTCTTAATCTGGCCAGACGTTCTACCATTTCTAATCCGGCCCAGCGGATGGCATCACCACAAACACCACCGGTAGGTCGGTCTGTACCTAAAGCAGGTTTACCATCTGCATCAACCGGTCTGGCTGATAACGTATTTATAGTACTGTAGCCGTCAACTACTCCGTCCAGCTTACTTAATAAGGGGAAGATAGCATTATCATCTGCAAAATACGCTAGTTTCAGAAACAAAGGTTTATCCGGAACAGCATTTTTAATTTCTTTAGCTATCCGCTCCACTTTGTCAAAATCAAAGCACAATAATTTATTTACCCCTTCATTCGGACAGCTTAAATTAGCTTCCAGTATCGGTGCCTTTGTTTCATTTACTAGAACGGCCGTTCGGGCATAATCTTTTTCTATACTGGATTCATTACCCGGTGTTCCCTGAAAGCTGCCGATAACATATTGGCCTTTCTGCGCAGCCTGAATTGCTTCTGCCATATCAGCCTGCCAGATATCCGGATTATAAGAAGGTACGCCAAAAGAATTTGTTATAGATAAAGGCTGAGTGTACTGATTATCAGCCAGAACAGTATCCACATTAGCAGAAAGCTTACCGGCAGGATGAATAGATAGAACATTAGGCAACGGGTGGCTGGCCTGAGCTCGGCTTCGGACAGTTTTATAAACACATAAATCAAAACCATGCTTAAATGCAGCCCGAATAAAATTTGCATTTAACAAAGGGCCGGCAGGAATACCAAAAGGTAAATTAACCTCCATATTCAGAAAACGCTCAGGCTGGCTTTGAATATCAGCAGATACATTTAAATTTCTGAAATCACCGAAAGGCCCTTGATGATAATTATCTTCATAGCTTAATAAAGGGTTATAAAACGGAGTCGGGCTATTTTGCATTGTTATTCCTGTAAGTTTAAATTATTTTCTGTGGCATATTGAGTAAATATTTAATACGCACACTTATCCATTGCCTGCCTGAAAATATATATATAATTCGCTGGCGCAAAAAAAGCTACATACAATTTGTAGCTTTTATCAATCGTCTCAAAAACTCAGATTTTGTTTGATAACTTATAGTGTACACCACGATTTAAAACATAATAATGTTTTAAATTAATTTAACTCAGATGTGCAGTTCGGACAGCGTTTTGCCTGAATCGGAATATCTGTACAGCATTGAGGGCACTGTTTTGTGGTGGCTTTTGGTGCAGGGCTTTTATGCAGTTTGTCGATTCCTTTGACAACCAGAAAAATCGCAAATCCAATGATTACTAAACTAATAACAGTATTGATGAATAAACCAATATTCAGTGTTACCGCACCAGCAGCCTGTGCCGCACCCAGTGTTTCATACGGGCCCGGATATTTAGAACCACTGCGTAAAGTGATAAATAAATTGGAAAAATCTACCCCGCCAATCAGCAGACCAATTGGTGGCATGATGACATTATCTACCAGTGATTTCACCATATTAGTAAAAGCAGTACCGACTACCATACCGACAGCCAGATCAATAACATTGCCTCGTAATAAAAAAGCTTTAAACTGTTCAATAAATTTCATGTTTGCCTCCATAGTTGGCCTGAAAATCAAGTATTTGGCTTTTTCATAGTAGCGCGATAAAGCAGGCAGTCATACCAGAGCTAAGTTATTCAATGTAAAAATAATAAAAGATATAACTTAATTAAGAATAAATTAAGTTGGCTAAGGAGAATAGAATAATTAAAACAGATGGCTTCAACTTAAATTTGTCAATCTGGTTACTTTATATACAGTTTGCAAACCAGATTAGTAGCATAATAAAGTAAGTCAGATTTTGTTTATTAGCTTGGCTTAATTGTCAGATTTCTTAATATCTGAATATTTAAGTTCAATAATAGAATATTCGCACATATCCATATAATGCATACAATGGTCAATCGCTTCATCCATGACTTTTCTATCAGTTGCATGCGTTGCCTTCATAAATGCCCGGAAATTTTTCTTTTCCATTTTACGCAGAGCAGATGCATTACAAATATTTAATTCCTGACAATAATCATGCTGTACCTGCTGTTTAATAAATTGTTTTACTGCTTTTTTCTGTTCCTGAGAACCATCGTAATCCATCGGATGAATAAATTCAGCCTGTACCAGTGCTGAATATAATAAAATTAAAAAAAGTATGGTTTTCTTCATTATATTTTTAAATTTTATACACGAATGAATTGTCGGGATGAGAGGAGTTACATCTGGCATCAGCTCTGTTGCTATTATAAATAAAAATAATAGAATTATTCGAAATTATTATTAATAAATAGACTTTAGTGATTCAAAGCTTACATTACAAAAGCCAAACCCGAAAAAAGTTTGGCTTTGCATATACTGAGTTTTATATCAAAACAGCTGATACATAATATTTTATATACTCTAAATTAAGTTTGTATTAATAAAACTATTTACAATTTAGCTGTTATGAGTACTTACCAGATCTTCTGGTACGCCCAGAGCATTGATACTGTAACCGCCATCAACATATGTGATTTCGCCTGTGATACCTGAAGCCAAATCTGATAACAAGAAAGCAGCAGTATTTCCAACTTCATCAATAGTGATATTACGACGAATAGGATTTTGTGCAGATACATGTGCCAGCAAACGGCCGAAATTGGCAATGCCTGAAGCAGCAAGAGTTTTAATCGGGCCTGCTGAAATACCATTGCATCGAATTCCTTCCTCTCCGAGGCAGGCTGCTGTGAAGCGGATACCTGCTTCTAATGATGCTTTAGCCATGCCCATTACATTATAGTTAGGTATGGCACGTACTGCACCAAGATAGGTCAGGGCAAGAATAGAGCTGTTATGGCCACTCATTAACGGACGGGCAGCTTTAGCCAGTGCAGGCAAGCTATAAGCAGATACTTCATGAGCCGTCATAAATGCTTCGCGTGTAATACTATCCAGAAAATCCCCGTTTAAGGCTTCTTTTGGTGCAAAAGCAATAGCGTGTACCAGACCGTCAAGCTGCGACCAGCTTTTCCCCAAATCAGAAAACAACTGGCTGATTTCATCATCACTTTGTACATCACAGCGATATACCAGTTCTGAACCCAGTTCGGCAGCCATTTTGCGTACCCGGTCTTCTAGTTTGTCTACAACATAGGTGAAAGCCAGTTCTGCTCCCTGTTCACGACAGGCTTTGGCAATGCCATAGGCAATAGAGCGTTCAGAAATCATACCGGTGATGAGGATTTTTTTGCCTTGCAAAAAGCCCATAATTATTATCCTTGAACGTGATTTGTGTTTAGCTTAAAGGTCGCATTATAACTAATATTTACTTTTACGCGAAATATAGCGCTAGAGTAGAAACTTTAAAACCGGCTGATGTGATGACATTCAGCCGGTCAATATATAACTAAATATAATTAAAAAATTATTCAGTTAATCCGGATAAATAATGGTCTGCATCGAGTGCAGCCTGACAGCCTGATGCCGCGCTGGTAATAGCCTGACGGTATATGTGGTCTTTCACATCTCCTGCGGCAAATACGCCAGGAATATTTGTTGCGCCGACGTTGCCATCATTACCACCTTTGGTAATGAGATAACCTGTTGCATCCATATCCAGCTGACCTTTGAAAATTTCGGTGTTGGGCTGATGGCCAATAGCAATGAATATGCCGGTTATTGCCAGAATTTCACTTTCATTATCGGCATAATTGATGCGTACTGAATTTACTCCTTTGTCATCACCAAGAATTTCATCAACTGTAGCATTAAGTTTAAGAATGATTTTGCCTTCTTTTACCCGCTCCAGTAATCTGTCAATCATGATTTTTTCAGCACGAAAGTTGTCACGGCGATGTATCAGGGTAACGGTACGTGCGATATTTGCCAGATACAAAGCTTCTTCAATCGCAGTATTACCCCCGCCGACAACAGCTATATCCTGATCTTTGTAGAAAAAGCCGTCACAGGTAGCACACGCGGAAACGCCTCTGCCGGCAAAAATTTCTTCACTGGGTAATCCCAGGTACTTGGCAGAAGCACCTGTTGCAATGATTAATGCATCACAGCTGTAACTTCCCATATCACCAATAAGAGTAAATGGGCGCTGCTGTAAATCCACCTGATTGATATGGTCAAAAATCATATTGGTACCAAAGCGTTCGGCATGTTCCAGAAAACGCTGCATCAATTCAGGACCCTGCACACCATTAACATCAGCCGGCCAGTTATCTACTTCAGTTGTTGTCATCAACTGACCACCCTGTGCCATACCGGTAATCAGTGTAGGTTTCAAGCCTGCACGGGCTGCATAAACCGCAGCTGTATAACCGGCAGGTCCGGAACCAAGGATAATTAATCGGCTGTGTGTGAGTTCGCTCATGACATTTCCTTATTATTTGGGCAATACTAGGTAGGATAAATGGAGGTAACTGTACCACAATATCAAAAAAGAATTAAATTCTCCAATTTCAATTTAATAGAGTAGTTATTGGTTATCTGCACGCCTGAACAAAGTTAGTGATGATTATCAGCAATACCATCCAGATGATATTGTTTGCCACAATAGGGGCATTCAATACTACTGTTAGATTGAATGGGTAAAAATACTCGGGGATGGCCATTCCATGTTTCATGTTCCGGGCCGGTACATATCAATGGTAAATCATGCGGTGTAATGGTTGTAACTGATTGGGCTGTATTACTCATAATTATTTCCCTTGGTTAAGCTGAGAGCTAATCATACAAAACAGGCCTGATTACAGCAAATAATGTTGTAATCAGGCCTTTTATTCAGATAATTAAATGATATAAGTCAGCCAGGATTCATATTTGGTATTTTTGCCATGAACAATGTCAAAATATCGCTGCTGAATCTCTGTAGTCAACGTACCGCGGGAGCCACAGCCAATTACGCGACCGTCAACTTCACGGATAGGTGTGACTTCAGCTGCCGTGCCTGTAAAGAATACTTCGTCTGCGCAATAAACTTCATCACGAGTAATATGCTTTTCAGTAACGGTTAAATTCATATCAGCTGCGATAGCCATTACTGTACGCCGAGTAATCCCATCCAAAGCTGCATCCAGAGCCGGTGTGTAAAGTTTACCATCATTGACGATAAATATATTTTCCCCAGATCCTTCAGCAACAAAACCGTTTGAATCCAGCATAATGGCTTCATCATAGCCATTACGGGTAGCTTCGGTATTAGCCATAATAGAATTCATGTAGTTGCCATTGGCTTTGGCTTTAATCATGGTGATATTGGGGTGATGACGGGTGAACGAGCTGATTTGCACGCGAATACCCTTTTGCATACCTTCTTCGCCAAGATAGGCTCCCCATGGCCAGGCAGCCACAATTACCTGTACATCATTTTGATCTGGTGCTACACCCAGTTTGTTTGAACCATAAAAAGCCATAGGTCGAAAATAGCAGGAAGCCAGTTTGTTGGCTTTAACTACTTCAATGTGAGCCTGATTGATTTCTTCCATTGTGAATGGCAGATGCATGCCAGTAATTTTAGCGGAGTTAAACAGACGTTTAGTATGATCCTGTAAACGGAAAATAGCTGTTCCGTTTTGCGTTTCATAAGCACGTACGCCTTCGAAAACCCCCATACCATAATGCAATGTATGAGTTAAAACATGAGTTTGAGCATTTCTCCACTCAACAAGATTACCATTAAACCAGATAAAACCGTCTTGGTCGGCCATAGACATAATAAAACTTCTCCAAAATAAGACATTAAGCTGCGGTGGCCGGAACCCTGTGTTGCAATGGATAGGGCAAGGCAGGATTGGTGACTAGGCAGTACAAAAAATAATGGTAACAACAGCTGTTGGTCTTATCTTTAGCCGATAGCCGCTGTTACTTTATGTAAAAGTAAATATTATCACTGCCAGTTTTGCTTGCCAATGCTGAAAGCAGGGGGCAGTTTTTGCTAAAAAGGCGTGAAATCGTTTAAACTGTGTTGCTTCCTCAATAATCCGGCTTGTATCTGACGTCTGATTAAACCTTCAGAAAACAGTACAGTGTAAGGTGAATAAGTATGAAAATTATTTATGCATTAATAAAAATAGTGGTGTTGCTGATATTGTTGCTGCTTGCTGTAAGCAATACACAAATGACTGCATTCAATTACTTACCCGGACAAACTGTCAATTTGCCATTAATTGTCCTATTACTGATATTTTTTATTATTGGTGCTGTTTTTGGTGTGTTTGCCATGTTTGGGCGATTATTACGTCTGCGCAGTCAGGTCAATCAGTTACAGGCTAAGCTCGATAAACAAATTAAGGCAGCCGCTCAGGCAGTACATACTGAAAATCTTGCCACTACTGCTACTCAGTCACAATCCGGTAATTCTGATCAGAAGAAAGTAAATAATTAATATGGATAGTAATGATTTCTGGATGTGGCTGGCACCAGTTATTTTGTTACCTGTATTTTTTGCTATGGGCTGGTTTGCTGCCCGGGTAGATATGCGGGCAGTGCTGAAACAGGCGAAAGCCATTCCGGAAGGATTTTATAAAAGTCTGGATGCCCTGGCTGAGAATAAAAGTGCGGTTGCAGTACGTGAGCTGGCTGAGGTTGTCGATCAGCAAAATGATGCCCGTCAAAGCACTTATGAGCTGCATCTGACATTAGGGAAGTTGTACCGTCAGCGTGGTGAAAATGATAAGGCCATCGCTTTACATCAGAAATTACTGGAGCTACCGGAAACTATCGCAGAACGTCGTGATATTGTCGCTTTCGAGCTTGGCCAAGATTATCAGGCCGCCGGTCTGGTAGACCGTGCCGAGCAGATTCTGGTTGGTTTGCTTAATGGCAGTAAAGCCAGACAGGCACGGCAGATATTGCTGAATATTTATCAGCAAGATCGGGACTGGGAAAAAGCCATTAAGCTGGCAGAAGAACTCAGTACCGGAGACCAGACTTATCAATTTGAAATTGCTCAGTTTTATTGTGAGCTAGCTCAGCTGGCTTTGTATCAGTCTGAGTACAATAAAGCACGTGAGTATATTTTTCAGGCTCTGGCAGTCAATCGCAAATGCAGCCGGGCTAATATGATTCTGGGTGATGTTGAACTGAAACAACAAAATTTTCAGGCTGCTGTAGATGCTTATAGCGCTATTGAAAAACAGAATTATGAATATCTCAGTCTGGTAGGTGAGCGTTTATATGATGCCTATGATGGAATGAATAAAGCCGCAGACGGTCTGGAAGTTTTAATTGGTTTTGCCCAGACGTTTCCGCAGCTGGATTTATCTGGTGTGATATATGAAAAGTCTTTACCTGTATATGGTGAAGACCGAGCTACCGAAATTGTTATTGATCTGGTGCGGCGTAAGCCTACTCTGACCGGAACTTACCGTTTACTCGGCGTTTTACAAAATACTATCAGTTCGAAGTGGAAAGCCGAAGTTGATATGATGCGTTCAGTAGTGGGCATGCAGATGCAAAAATCTGTGATGTACCGTTGCCGCCATTGTCATTTTAAATCTCAGGTATTCTTCTGGCATTGTCCGGCTTGTAATAAATGGGAAACATTTACGCCAAATCGTATTGATGTGTAGTTGGCTGATAAGTCTTATCAGTTGCTGAATATTTGGTCTGATGTACAGAAATTCTGCACACAATCAGTTACAGATGATTTTTAAAAATAATAAATGATTTTTAAAAATAATATGATATTAAATTAGGGTTTAATATCATAATTAAATTATTTCTATAAATAAGTCTTTAGCAATATATATGTGTATTGTTAAAGACAATATTGAATGATGACTTGCGGAATATGAATCCATTGATGCTTGATACTACTTTAATGAATCAGAAAGCTAAACCTGTCATTGTGGCACTGGATTTTGCCAATGCTGAAACAACGCTGGATTTTGTTCGTCAGTTGGACCCGGATTTGTGTCAGCTTAAAATAGGTAAAGAACTATTTACTGCTACTGGCCGCTATTTGGTTGAGCAGCTTGTATTACAAGGCTATCGGATTTTTCTTGATTTAAAATACCATGATATTCCCAATACCGTAGCGTCTGCCTGTAAAGTGGCTGCTGATATGGGAGTGTGGATGGTAGATATGCATGCATCGGGCGGCCGAAGAATGATGGAAGCTGCTGCTGAAGCTGTTAGTAATTGCAGCCAGCCGCCATTATTAATTGCAGTAACGGTATTAACCAGTATGACTCAGAATGAACTGGCAGAAATCGGTATAAGCTCATCTATAGAAGAAACAGTTATTCGTCTGGCTGAATTAACCCGGCAATCCGGTCTTGATGGGGTGGTTTGTTCTGCTCAGGAAGCATCTTTATTACGCGGACAGCTCGGGCAGGATTTTTTACTGGTTACGCCCGGTATCAGATTACAAAATTCAATTACAGATGATCAGCGGCGCATTATGACCCCAAAAGCAGCTCTAGCAGCAGGCAGCAGCTATCTGGTAATGGGCAGACCGGTAACGCAAAGTCAGAACCCGATTGAGTTGTTGCAAAAAATTAATAACGGTCTGATTTAAGCAGAAAAGTTTTGATAAAAAATAGCTGCTAACACATATATAGTTAGCAGCTATTTTATTGGTTGTATAAATTGGATTATCCGGTTAACTGTTTGCTAATCAGTTTTTTCACCGGAGGCAGATTATTACTGATACGCAATACCAATGAGCGCATCAGTCGGGCAGGGTGGCTGTCGTTAGTAAATAAAGACACCATAGCGTTAGTTCCGTGATACAGAATCCGGGTATGAGGCATATGCTGTCTCTGGTATTGAGCCAGTAATGTCTGACTGCCAATATCTTTTCCTTTAGAGACGGCTTCATTAATCAGTTTGGACAATATGCCTACTCCGCTTAGTCCAAGATTAAAACCATGAGCTGTTACCGGATGCATACCAACTGCCACATCTCCAATCAGAGCACTGCGCTGAGCATAAAATGCATTGGCATGGACGCCGACAAGCGGGTAATGATGAACAGTGCTAACCAAATGCATCTCACCTAGCTTGCCTTTAAGCTGCTGGGTAATATCAGCCGCCAATTCAGCGGGAGACATGGCCAGAATGTCACCTGCATGTTCATTATTAATAGTAACAACACAATTAGTGAGATTTTCTTCAAGTGGCAGTAGCGCAAGAGTACGCCCGTAATGGAAACACTCCAGTGCAGTATGCTGATTACTCAATGTATGCTTCATTCGGAAAACAATTACTGTACGCCCGAAATCGTGAATCTGAGCCGAAACACCCAACTGGCGGCGTGTATTGGAAAAACGGCTATCGGCAGCAACAAGTAGTTTCCCTTTGATTAGCCGGCCATCATCCAGCTTGGCTTCAATTTGATTTGCATGATCATTTTTTACATCAATAATACTATGGCCAGTAATAATATTTACATTATTAAAGGCTTTGACTGCTTCGTATGCAGCACGCCGGATATTATGATTACTGATTAAAAAACCCAGTGTATTGGCCGGTTTGCCGCGAGCCATTGTTGGCTGTTCAAAATGGAGCTGATAGTTAGAATAGCCGTTAATTACTTTAGCATCACGCAAAGGATAAATTTCATCTGGTGCAATTTTGTCCCACATATCTAACTGCTGCATTAATTCCTTTGAATAATGTGTCAGAGCAATTTCCCTGCCATCAAAAGGCGGGTGCGCCAGTACAGCCATTTCCTGTTTTTCAACTACAGTAATTGAAAGCCCTGATGGAGCTAAAGCGCGTGCCAGACTTAAACCAGCAGGTCCGGCTCCAACGATAATGACATCAGTTTCTTTATCTGAGTGTGAAGACACATTATTTGCTGCCATAAAATCCATTCCTGAATGAATATATTCAATACAGCGTTAGAATAACTGAAAATGAACTTGAATCCTATATCCGTTTGAAAGAAAGTTAATAAACGTCAAGCTTAACCCTTAAATTATTGCTCTGTTAAAATCATGGTAATAGGATTTATATATGAATGATTATACAAATGGTTAAAAACTCATTTCAGGATCAATTGCAGCAACTGGGTAAACAGGCTAAAGCGAAACGTCTGGCAGAAGAGCAGCAGGCAAAAGAAGTACAAAAGCGCCAGGCAGATGTCAATTTTGCTGAAGCGATCGGAAAAGATATTACGCCATTAAAGGCAAGAAATCAGTTTCAGCATCCGCGTGATACCAGCCCGATTAAATTGCGAACCCGTCAGGAAGAATCAACAGACGAAAGCAGCTATTTTTATGTTGGTGAAAATCAGAATGATACTGCACCGCCAGTATTCAGTAAAAATGGTCGCGGTACGGCTGATATTAAGCGCCTGCAGGCGAAGCAATGGCCTATCGTAGCTTATGTGGATTTACATGGCTATCGTCAGGATGAGGCCCAGGAAGTACTGAATGAATTTATAGATTATATTCAGCAATATGGAGTAGTAGGTGAAATAGTTCATGGCAGCGGACTGGGATCAAAGGATTATCAGCCTGTATTGAAAACACTTGTACGCCGCTGGTTAATGGCACACCCCGAAGTGCTGGCTTATGCCCAGCCAAATGAGCGTAATGATGGTGCAGTATATGTGCTGGTTAAAAAGAAGCATCGTGCGTTTGAACGGGAATAAATTTGTATTTAAGTACCTGTCTTAACCCCTTAGCATAAAATAAAAGTGAAAATCAACAGAATCAGGTTAAACCGGATATTAGTATTAAGTTATTATCATAGAAAATGTCTGATTTTTTGTTTGATTTATAATTAAAAAAATAGGTTATGTTTTTTAGTATAAAAATCTGTATTGGTAATTTTCAAAATTGGTCTCGGCAAGATGATAAACATTAGCCTGACCAAATGGATTCAGTATATGCGGCAAAAAATGCCAACACAGGCATCATTATTTTCGTCTCCATGGTTTAAACCATTTGCACGCTGGTTTGACAGGCCATACTACTGGCAGCTCAATCGAGAACGTGCTGCCTCTGCTGTAGCTGTTGGCATGTTTTGTGGTCTCATGCCCGGACCTACCCAAATGCTTACCGCTCTGATAGTGGCTTATGTGGTACGCACACATTTACCCGTGGCACTTTTAACTACACTGTATACGAATCCGCTAACTTATATACCCTTATATTACTGTGCTTATCAGATTGGTGAGGGCTTATTATATGGTCAGTGGGGCAAAGCCATGCCTGAACTGCCAGAGTTTAAATTAGGTCATCTCGGGACTGAATTATGGCAATGGCTGATTCAGTTTGGTAAGCCTTTACTTTTGGGTGTGCCAGTATTGGGCATGATACTCGCAACCCTCGGATATATTGTGGTCTGGAATGGCTGGCAGTGGTTTGCACGCAGACATGTGACCACCATTCAGAAATAAAGACATGCAAAGATCATTAACGGATAACGAGTTGAGGTTGGTCAGAAAGTTTCTGGGTAATGCAGCAGACTGGACAAAAGTGCAGATAGTATGTGATGCATGGTGGCTAGTACATCCGCATGCTGCCATAACGTGCGGAAATCATATTATTTTTCCGGCGGCATATTATGTTGATGATTTTACTCAGTTAGATTTGAGTATGCAAGGCTGGCTGATGCATGAGCTTATGCATGTCTGGCAAAGCCAGCATGGTTTTCCAATTTTATTTGCCGGAGTTTGTCTTGCACTTAAAGCAGGCTACTATCAGGCTCGTGCCTACCGGTATCCGCCTCCGGAAACAATTATCAGCCTTAATCAGCTGAATATGGAGCAACAGGCGAATATAGTACAGCATTATTTTCTGGCATTGAGCGGTGATAAACGGTATCAGCACTCTCTAGTGGATTTTCGTCGCTTGCTTAAACCGCTTATCAGACATCCGGATAATCGTAGTCTGTTACCGCATTATTAACAGCCGGCTTTGGCCGGTTATTTTAGATAACTCTTAACTGTTATAATCCACACTTGTTTTATTGCCGGAGTGATACATGTCTGTATTTGAAGCAGCAGCGCAGCAACTGCAAACTGTACGTGATTTTTTACGCTTTACTGTGAGTCAGTTTCAAGAGGCAGAATTATTTTTTGGTCATGGAAATGATAATGCCTATGATGAAGCTGCCTACCTGATTTTACATACCTTACATTTGCCACTGGACACATTAGAGCCGTTCCTTGATGCCCGTTTGCTCGACACAGAAAAGTCACTGCTGCTACAGCTTGTTCAGCGCCGTACCAGTGAACGCATACCAGTGGCTTATCTTACCCATCAGGCATGGCAAGGTGCATATGAATTTTATGTTGATGAAAGAGTAATTGTGCCGCGTTCATTTATTTATGAGCTTTTAGGTGCACCGCTTCATCCATGGATTGAATATGATGAACTGGTACACAGAGCACTGGATTTATGCACGGGCAGCGGTGCACTGGCTATTCAGATGGCGCACATTTATCCGGATGCGATGATTGATGCAGTAGATATCAGTCTTGATGCGCTTGAGGTAGCAGGTATGAATATTGAAGACTATGGATTAGAGGATCGAATCAATCTGATTCATACCGACCTGTTTACCGGTATTGATACAACTTATGATTTAATCGTGTCAAATCCGCCCTATGTTGATGCCGAATCAGTCGCACAATTGCCAGAAGAGTATCTGCATGAGCCAGAACTGGCATTAGGCAGCGGGATTGATGGTCTGGATGCTACTCGGCAGATTATTCAGCAGGCTGCCAGATATCTTAACCCAAAAGGGGTATTGCTGGTTGAAATCGGGCATAATCGCGAAGTACTGGAGCAGGCATTTCCGGAATTGCCATTTACCTGGATGCCTACCAGTGGCGGAGATGGTTTTGTCTTTTTGCTGACACGCGAACAATTGTTAGGTGAAGCATAGATTAACTGTGATATATCTGGTTAGATTGTTCAGAAGTCCGCAAATTAAGACTTATGCCACGATGTAAAAGGCTTTCTGACCAGATTATTATTGTAATATCTGGGATCATCCGATACTTCCTGTCCTATCCAGTCTGGAAAAATAATATGCTCATCAGTGTGGTTTAATTCAACTTCAGCCACAATCAGGCCTTGATTCACACCTAAAAATTCATCAATTTCCCAGATAAGTCCATTTAAAGGTATGCGGTAACGGTATTTTTCAATTATTGGCTGCTCTGCCATATGAATGAGCATATGTCTGGCATCTGCAACCGGAATTGAGTATTCAAATTCAGTACGAGTAATGCCACGATTTGTGCTTTTAATCGTTATCCATGCTTTATCATCACAAATACGGATACGTACGGTTCGTTCTTTAACCGTCGATAAATAGCCCTGACAAAGATGCTTAGCTGATGCCAGATTCCGCCACGCATTGCCTACTACCAGAAATTTACGTTCAATTTCCTGTGCCATAATAAAATCTTATGAATCAACCTATATGCCAAAAAGCACCAGAAACTGTTTGGTAGTAAACTGGTGCACAGATTTGTGTCAGGCTGAATAATAACAGTTATGATGCAAGTCTGTTAGCAATTGCATTAAACATTAAAGATGCTTCCAGTGGCTGTTCCAGAAAAGAGGGCTCTGCTTTAGGCCAGGTAGACCATTGTACAATAACCAGCTTCTGTTTCTGATTAACCATAATAATCTGTCCGTAAATTCCTAAAGCCCACATGCTGTCCTGACTGTTCAGCCCTGTTTTTGGAGAAACATCATTTACAGTAGCCGGTACACTATTATTCCACCATTCATAGCCATAACTTCCTTCCGGATGCAGTTTGCTGACTGAATTTTTCGCCTGATTCCAGTTACGGGAAT
Organism: Snodgrassella sp. W8158; assembly: GCF_016100435.1. NCBI lineage: Bacteria > Pseudomonadati > Pseudomonadota > Betaproteobacteria > Neisseriales > Neisseriaceae > Snodgrassella > Snodgrassella sp. W8158. The sequence goes on from NZ_JACFSM010000003.1 coordinate 103,393, forward strand.
CTTTAACCCAGTTTTTAGGTAAAATCTGCCTGCCATCTGGCAGCGTACCATTATTCATTACGAAGAGGCCAAATTTACCCCAGTCTTCAAGCGTAGCATTAAATCCGTGTGCACCCACATCATGTTGTCCCACAGTATAACTGTGCCACACACCATCTTTGCTCATACCGAATGGTTGCCATATTTTATTCTGTAGATATCGGGCAATACTTTCACCAGTTGCTTTTTCCAGTGTGTCTCCTAGCAGCCATGCACCACCGGATGAATAAGACCATGCTTTACCGGGCTTAGCATATGATTTGCGGCCGGGTGCTTTTACCAGACTGTTAACGCAGGTATAAGTATCAGGATTGGCCTCACATTGAGTAAGTTGTGAAAAATCTGATTTCGGATCAGTGTAATCTTCGTTCCAGTTCACACCAGAAGTATGCTGAAGCAATTGACGAATCGTCACGTGCTCCCATGCTGTTCCCCGCACATCAGGATTATATTTAACTATCTCATCATTCAGTGATTTGATTTTACCTTCTTTCAGAGCAATACCTACTAGTGTAGAAACCACCGATTTACCCACTGAGCGTGATGTCCAGAGTGTAGTAGGATTATTACCATTGGCGTAATAATCCCATACTACTTTGCCATCTTTAATTACCATCATTCCGGTTACATTATTACGCTTTAAATAATTTTTTAGCAGATATGACTGACCGTGAATCTGATAATTTACATTAGACAGATTTTGAGGCGCTCTGGGCAGTGGCAGGCCATGAGCAGCGTGAAAAACATCACCGGGATAAGAGCGATAGTCATTACGAAAGCCAATTGCCCGTTGTTGCTGATTCCAGCTTAACATGTTTTTGACATCCGGTAATTTTTTGTCCAATGGAGCAGGGCAATTGTTGAGACCTAATGATTTACAGCTATTTGGCGTAGTTGCTGCATGAATATTAAAACTGGTAGTTAAACACAGAGTTAATAAAGCAGTTTTAAAAGTTTTATTTATCATTTTCATAAAATATTCTGTACATTATTTAAATCGTCAAGTATAGATAAAGTTAAAAATTCAGAAATTATCAGATTAATGCTTCCAATAATTTTAGATAATACCAATATAGATAAAAGGTAAAGCTAATTTAGAGGTTAAAAAAAAACCTGCTTTACAGCAGGTTTCTCAATTAATAATCAGGCAAAAGTCAAAATACCATCCTGAGCCGTTAACATAATTGTACTGTTAGGAGCATAGTCTCCAGCCAGTAATTCTTTAGCCAGTGGATTTTCGATTTCGGTCTGAATAGCCCGTTTCAGAGGACGTGCGCCATAGACCGGATCAAATCCCACCTTAGCCAGTACATCCAAAGCGGCATCATCAACCTGTAAATGTAAATCCATTTTTTCCAGACGCTGACGCAGACCGGCAAGCTGGATATTAGCGATAGCACGAATATTGGATTGGTTAAGACTATGGAATACAACAACTTCATCAATACGGTTAATCAGTTCAGGGCGGAAGTATTGTTTAACTTCATCCATTACTACTGCCTTAATCGCAGCATAATCATCGCTTTCCATTTTCTGGATTTCCTGACTGCCAATATTGGAAGTCATAACGATAACCGTATTTTTGAAATCAACTGTACGTCCCTGACCATCAGTTAAACGACCATCATCCAAAACTTGTAACAAAATGTTGAATACATCCGGATGAGCTTTTTCAACTTCATCCAGCAAAACCACACTATAAGGATTGCGGCGTACCTGCTCAGTCAAAAAACCACCTTCTTCATAACCAACATAGCCGGGAGGCGCACCAATCAAACGCGCAACGGAATGTTTTTCCATATATTCCGACATATCTACCCGAATCAGATGGGTTTCGCTATCAAACAAAAAGCTTGCCAGAGTTTTACACAACTCTGTTTTACCTACACCGGTGGGGCCGAGGAACAAAAAGCTGCCATAGGGTTTATTCGGGTCTGATAAACCGGAGCGTGAGCGGCGGATTGCATCTGCTACAGCGCGTACAGCTTCATCCTGTCCCACTACACGTTCATGCAATACTTCTTCAATTCTCAATAGTTTTTCCCGTTCACCGGCCATCATTTTGGATACCGGAATACCGGTCATACGCGAAACAATTTCGGCAATTTCTTCTGAGCCTACTTTAGTGCGTAACAGCTTGTTAGGCTGATTATTCTGTTGCCCGTTGTCAGCAGCCTGTAACTGGGATTCAAGCCGGGGTAATTCTTCATACTGGAGCTTGGCCACTTCTTCCCATTTACCATTACGCTTAAGCGCATCCATCTTAACTTTTAGCTGATCAATCTGCTCTTTAATTGTAACGCTGCCTTGAGCTTTGGCTCGTTCCGCTTTCCAGATTTCATCCAGATCAGCAAACTCACGCTTAACATTATCCAGCTCTTCATCTAGCAGTGCCAGACGTTTTTTGCTGGCTTCATCATCTTCTTTCACCAGAGATGCGCGTTCAATTTCCAACTGTATTTCACGGCGTTTAAGCTTGTCCATACTTTCAGGCATAGACTGGCTTTCAACTTTAATTAATGATGCAGCCTCATCAATCAGGTCAATGGCTTTATCTGGTAAAAAACGGTCGGTAATATAACGATTAGATAATTCAGCAGCAGCTACTATTGCCGGATCAGTGATTTCTACGCCATGATAGATTTCATAGCGTTCCTGTAAGCCACGTAAAATGGCAATGGTATCTTCAACTGTTGGTTCTTTTACCAGTACTTTCTGGAAACGGCGTTCCAGAGCAGGGTCTTTTTCAATATATTGACGATACTCGTCCAATGTTGTCGCACCGATGCAATGCAATTCACCCCGCGCAAGAGCCGGCTTGAGCATATTACCTGCATCCATAGCACCATCGGCTTTACCAGCTCCTACCAGTGTATGTATTTCATCAATAAAAATAATGGTATTGCCTTCGTCTTTAGCCAGATCATTAAGTACTGCTTTCAGACGTTCTTCAAATTCACCCCGGAATTTTGCACCGGCAATCAAACTAGCCAGATCCAGCAAAAGCAAACGCTTATTTCGCAAAGAATCCGGAACTTCATTATTCACAATTCGTTGAGCCAAACCTTCAACAATGGCAGTTTTACCTACACCCGGTTCACCGATAAGTACAGGGTTGTTTTTAGTACGCCGTTCAAGCACCAGAATAGTGCGCCGGATTTCATCATCTCGCCCGATTACGGGATCCAGCTTACCCGAACGTGCTTTTTCAGTCAGGTCGGTTGTATATTTTTTCAATGCTTCACGTTGATCTTCTGCGTTAGGATTATCCACACTTGCGCCTCCGCGAACGGCATCTATCGCCGAATTCAATTTATCTTCTGTAACACCAGCCTGTTTCAGAATACGTCCGCATTGTCCGTTTTCCTGAACAGCACCAAGCAAAAACAACTCGCTGGCAATATAAGCATCATTACGTTTAATAGCAGCTTTATCCATCAGATTGAGAATGTGCTGCAATTCAGTACTGGGTAGAATTTCACCCCCCTGACCGGATACTCTGGGTAAACCATTAATAGTAGAGTCAACCTGCTGTTTAACCTGTGCAACATTTGCACCAGCCTGGGTAAGTAAAGCAGCACAGCCGCTATCATTATCATTCAGTAAAGCCTTCAATATAAATACGGCTTCCAGATAACCAGCATCCTGTCCTAAAGCAAGACTTTGTGCATCTTGTAAAGCTTGCTGAAACTTTGCGGTAAGCTTATCGAATCTCATCAAAATTTCCTTTAGTTATATTTTCATTAACAGATATATTGGTATCAGAAAATTAATGTCAAGTACCAGTATGGATAAATATTTTGATTAGATTTAAATTCTTGATTTATAAAAAATCAACCTAAATATATTTAATATTTTTTATTTATGTTTATTGAAGAATTCAAGTCTCAATTTCCTACTTTGTATAATTTTATAGTGCATCATCAATATTATTGAAACAAAATTTATACAAATAGAAATTGTGAGCGTTTGTCAGGATGCTTTTAATTCAAAACGTCTGGAGCTACTGAACTTGAATTTCAATTATGTTGTTTTACTTTTTCAATTTACTTAATGAAGTAAAATTGTTTTAAAAACATATATATATGATTGGTTATTTTTATTATTCAGCCTTTATTATCATTTCAAAGTCCTTCAGAATTTCACAATTTTTGTGAGTATATCTGTGGATAACTATAAAAAAACAAGGTGAATCAATCCAATTTAAGCGTGATTAATTTTTGTGCAATTGCTTTGCTTATATCTCTAATATTTTGAGAAAAAAGTACTTGAAATTTTGATTCAGAATTTTAAATTTCTCTATTCCCGTATTTGTGAGAATAAAGATAAATTTTTTAACGAATGTAATATCAGATATTTAGATTAATAATATCTGAATAACTTAAATATTAATTCAATTTCTCAATGCTAATTTCTGTAAATGGTGTAAAATTTAGATATTGAGATTTTTTTAATATATGAGCCATGAGAACTGAAGAGTTTAATAAATGCCGTGAATTTCTTGAAGGGCAAATCATGCGAACTCCTGATAATAAAGAGTTGATTGCTACTTATCAAAAATTGCTCGAACTGAAAAGCATTTATGATACAGAAATTCATATATCAATGCTGGATAAAAAAGCCCGGAAAATGGAGTTTCAGCAACATGTTCAGACAAGTTTATCTTCAGGATCCAGTAGTACTGAAGATAATCCCGAGCTGAAAGATGGTAATTCCAAATATACTGAACTACAACAAAATCAACCTAATTCGATGTCAAATCAAACAAACTGGTATAACTATCAGCGAATCAAGCATCATGATTTCGGGAATAGTTAATTAGTTTCACATGGTAGAGTATAAAAAATATGTCTATGATATGTATGTTAAAATTGTAAAATAAAAGTTTCATGATATCGACGCAAAACTTTTATTTTACATATCACAATTATTTGCTGTATCTTTTAAAAACTATAGTAAGAATTTAGTTTTTTTATAAGTAGATAATCTTTCGTATAGAGTAGTCATTTCTACTAATATTTTCTAGCTAAGACAGTCTATGCAGTTTTCTGCTATTTATCCCATTAAAGCATTAATATCAAAAATTTTTTTGATAATTGGCAGAAATATTGCCAACCAAGAATAGTGAAATGAGTGGTAAAAATTATTTATTTCATTATGCAATTTACTTAGACTTATTCTTATAAAATATTCTAATATTTTGGAAATAACTGTGATCAGCAGGTTAAAGGTTTTGCTTAAGGCTTATCAGCCTTTATCTCAGCTTTTTTACAATCTACTTTTCCTTTTTAATGTGTAATTCAATGCAGTATTTTATTTTTTATCTTCAACCTTAACCTAGATAAATGAAATTTGAATAAAATTATCCTAATAATTTATCCGTTTTATAGCTACTTAGTCTGTTAAAGTTGATTAGCGTAGGACGGCATGCCGTAAACGGTGCAGAAAGACTGTTTCTGCGCATCGCTAGGGGATTCTGTACATAAGTGTTACGCATAGCTGACGGATGGATATGACAGAAAGACAATGGCAAGTCTACAGTGCATCGGCAGAGCGAACGACTAGGCAGTTAACCTGAAGTTTCGTTGACCGAATCCTACCGCGAAATCAGCACGTTCATTGTCGAACTGAGTAAGCATGAAGACGTGTCACAGCGCGCCAGCCATGAAAGCGAAATTCGGAATATAGCCGCGAACAGGCGAAGCAAGCAGACCGTCCGGCGAAGGTGCGTGCGGCGATACTCGAAAGCAATGACGTTGCCGCTGTCATCTTTCATTCGCGCGGCTTCCTTGTGGGCTTAAATGCCAAAACCCATTCGAAGCTTCGTTACGATACGATGGAACGTTAGGTTTCAGACGTCCACAAGCGCATGACAGACTGCATAGCGCTTCGGGAACTTGCGTTGAAGTTCGACAAGGCCATCGGCAGCATTCGCAGCAGCTTATAAAATAGGCGTTTGTTTCGAAAGCTTTAAAGCGCGTTCGCATGTGAATTCACAGTACCAGAAGGACTATGCACGACTTTCATACCGGGCTTATTTCGTCTAGCTGCGGTTGTTTAGCCCCAAATCGCTTTCTTGGCTGATTCGCTCAGAACGTCTACAACAATATCCCGAACACCCGATGCGATAGACTTTCCAGCCTTGCCCATTACCTTCTTGAAGCGAAGCGACGCAACTTGTGTCTTCGGGCTGTCTTTCGTAAGCTCGGTCAAGTCGGAACGGAACTGTTGCATTTCTTCGGGGGATAGATCTGCCCCAACTTCGACCAACTCAACGGCACTTGCAATCTTTCGTTCAGTCCAAGGGAACGCTTTACCGCAGTTGTGGCAGAACGCTGGTGGTTTGTAGAAGACACCGATGACTACTGCGTGATCATGTTTAAATTCGCCCCGAATAAATTCGCTGCAGCTAGGACAATTCATGATGGTCGCTTCACCACACTTCGAACAGAATGCTTCTCGTTGTTCGGGGTGTCGATCTGCGGCACTTGTTGTAACATGCCCGTTCAAACAAACTTGAGCGATTTGATAAGTACCCATATCTTCCCTTCTCGGTAATGCACGCTTTTTATAGATTTTTATGTGAGATAAAACTAATATTAATTAGTTAATTGTTTATTTTATTTATTATTTGGCGGAAGCGGTGAGATTCGAACTCACGGAGGGCTATCAACCCTCGACGGTTTTCAAGACCGTTGCATTAAACCGCTCTGCCACGCTTCCGTCTTTGAAGATGCGCATAATAGACGATTAATACGGATTTGCCAAGTGTTTTGTATAAGCAAACAGCGAATTTCTGGTTAAATCATTCATTTTATTTTTGATTAAATTTAGTGATGGCTGTTTTCATCACGCAGAAATACCCACTCTGTTTCACTGGATGAAGCTTTATCATAATAATAGCCATCATAATCGAATTCTTTTAACTGTTCCGGATCTGTTAGTTGATTTTCTGCCGCGAAGCGCATAAACAAACCTCGCGCACGCTTGGCATAAAAGCTGATAATTTTATATTTACCGTTTTTTTGATCTTTAAAAACAGGTGCAATAACAGGTACAGATATTTTTTTAGTATTTATTGCTTTGAAATATTCTTGTGACGCGAGATTAATAAGTACTTTATATTCTTCTGACTGTATATTCTGTTCAATGGTGTTGGTAATGATGTCTCCCCAGAAAGTATATAAATCTTTGCCGCGAGCATTTTTAAGTTTAATACTCATTTCTAAACGGTAGGGCTGAATTAAATCTAAAGGTTTAAGAACACCATATAAACCTGACAGGATAGACATATGTTGTTGCAAATAATCTAATGCAGATTCAGTTAAATGCAGCGCATCCAAGCCTTCATAAACATCACCATTAAAAAGATATACAGCCTGTTTGGCGTTTTCAGGTGTAAAAGGGGGCTGCCAGTTATGATAACGTTCGGCATTTTGTAAAGCGAGTTTATCGGAGATACTCATAAGAGTAGCAATTTCATGGGGAGCCAGTTGTTGTAGTAATGGCATTAGTTGTTGTGCCTGATCCAAAAGTTTAGCTTGCGTATACTTTTTTGTAGGTATCTCTACTGATTCATTTAATTTTTTTGCAGGTGAAATGACAAAATACATTTTTTATCCTTGTTTTCAATTATTTTTCCCAATATATATAATTTATCAAAATGTATGATAAACATATACTGAGGTGTTGCTATTTGCTTGATGTATGAGGCTTAAAATAAAGAATATAGTATTCTTTATTTATAAAAGCCGGTTATTTGCACAATTATAAAAAAAGCGGCACAATTCTTTACTCAATATTTATAGATAAATTAAACAATCATGTCTACTTTACAATTGCATCCTGAAACTATCGCCATCCGGGGTGCTAAGGAACAAACTCCCTATAATGAACACAATTCTGCACTGTTTCTGACCAGTAGTTTTATGTTTGAAAATGCAGAAACTGGTGCATCTTTATTTGCCGGTTCTACACAGGGTTATACTTATACACGTACTAATAATCCTACTGTTGCGGCGTTTCAGGCAAGGGTGGCTCAGCTCGAACAGGGAGAGGCTGGTCTGGCAACGTCTACAGGAATGGCTGCAATCAATGCTACTTTTCTTGCTCTGTTAAAAGCTGGCGATCATTTGGTAGCCAGTAAAAGTTTGTTTGGAACCACGATTGGATTACTGAATAATATTTTGCCACGTTTTGGGATTGAAGTGACACTGGTAAGTCAGACTGATATTACTGAATGGCGGTCCGCTATCCGTCCTAATACCAGAATGCTTTTTGTTGAAACGCCGTCTAATCCGCTGAATGAACTGGCTGATATTACTAAACTTGCAGAAATTGCACATAATAATCAGGCTATACTGGTTGTTGATAACAGTTTTTTATCGCCGGCTTTGCAACAGCCGCTGCGACTGGGGGCAGATTTATCAGTAGAGTCTGCTACTAAAGCGATTGATGGTCATGGGCGTGTAATGGGAGGAGTTATCTGCGGCAGTGCTGCATTGGTAAACGAAATTTTTTTACATGTCCGTACTACCGGCGAAGTGTTGTCACCTTTTAATGCATGGATACTTCTAAGTGGTTTGGAGACTTTGTATATCCGCATGGAAAAGCAGTGTGCTAATGCGCTGGAAGTTGCTCAGTTTCTTTCAACTCAACCACAGGTAATAACGGTACATTATACTGGTCTGTCTAATCACCCGCAGAAATCACTGGTGCAAAAGCAACAGCAAGGTGGCGGAATTGTTGTAGCTTTTGAGGTTAAAGGTGGTGAAAAAGCTGCCTGGCAGGTAATTGACATGTTAACTCTGTTTAGTAAAACCGGAAATCTGGGCGATGTTAAATCAACTGTCACTCATCCATGGACGACTACACATGGCCGTATGCCTCCGGAAGCCAAGCTGGAAGCCGGAATTCAGCCCGGACTGATTCGCTTATCTGTCGGTTTGGAGCATGCCTCTGATTTGAAAGCTGATTTAGCTAATGCATTAAGTAAGATAAATATTTGATGTATTGAAAATAATTTTCAGATTAATTTAAACAGCTATTAGTGTATTGTATACATGGTATCTAATTATCATATAGTCAGTTAGTTTTATTTTACTATTGCATTGATAGCTGATTAGCTATATTTTATATAGAAACCCGATAATAAAAGGAAACCATAATGAGTAGTGATTTAATTGTTCATGTAGGTGATGGCAATTTTGATAAAGAAGTTTTGCAGGCGAATGTACCGGTACTACTGGATTTCTGGGCTCCCTGGTGTGGGCCATGCAAAATGATTGCGCCTATTCTGGACGAATTGGCTTCGGCTTATCAAGGTAAGCTGAAAATTGTGAAACTTAATGTAGATGAGAATCAGGATACTCCTGCTAAATTTAATGTTCGTGGTATACCCACATTAATGATATTTAAAGATGGTGCCAGTGTTGCTACAAAAGTTGGAGCTTTGAATAAAGGACAACTGGAAGCATTTATCAATGCATCTATTTAATAATTTCTAACTAAATTAAGAATTATTTCGTGCTTTTGAAAGACTAAATCATATATAAGCCAAATAAATAGCTTAATATGATTCAGTTTTTCAAAAGCAAAATTTTTTATTATTTGTATTTATCTATTATTTTGTAGCTGGCAGGTTTTTCAAAATTTTCTCTAATCCATTAACTGCAAGTTTATTTGTATAAACTGAATAAATATTCTTATAATAAAGTTTTTTACTGGATTAATATAAAAATATATTTAATGTCTTATAATTTTATTATTTATTGAATTTAAATAATAATTAATCCATCACCAAAACATATAATACTATCGCTATCAATATTTATAATACATAAAATATTTGTTTATGTATTAATCTTGAGCTTAATTAAAATTGTGTTTATAAAACTTCATTTAATACTTTTGTTCATGCTATGATGTTTTTTGTGTCCTGTGTAAATATGGTGTAAATCAAAAATCCGATAATTAGTGAAATATAGTTATATTTGTAAAATTGAACAGAATATTTTATTAATTTGACATTTTGAAAGCATAATATTGTTCTAATAATGCTTAAGTTTGATTAATGTTTTATTTTTTTGTTTAAATTAATGTAATTTAATTATATTTTTTCTTATTTTAAGTATTTGGGAACTTTATTGTGTACGTAACACGGGTTTTGTTAGAATGATTTTGTGATATTTCATTCGGAATTAAACGAAAGCGAGTACGCTATGAATCATAAATCCAATATGTCAGTTTCTCCACCAAATGCTGATCAATCCAGTGCATTAAATAAAACGTTTATAATTGCCTGGTTTATTTGTGCTATTTTTTATTTTGTACAATATGCATTGCGCTCGGCCCCAAGTATTATGCAGGCTGAAATTATAGACACTTTGCATATTTCTAAAGTTGAAATGGCTGGCATTATCGGTCTGTATTTTTATTCATATGCTTTCTTTGCGCTGGTATCAGGTGTGATGCTGGATCGTATCGGGCCGCGTTTTACTGCCTCGTTGGGTATTATTTTAGTTGCTATTGGTTGCGTACTATTCTGTTCCGGAACAGTTATAACTGCTCAATTCGGTCGATTCCTGCAAGGTGCAGGTTCCGGACTTGCTTTTACCAGTGCAGTATTTCTGGCCACACGCGGTTTTCCGAAAAAATGGCTGGCAACTGCTGTCGGTATGACTCAGTGTTTCGGTATGCTTGGCGGATTTATGGGACAAGCTGTTGTATCGCCGATTATTAAAAATCAGGTGCTGACATGGCAGATGTTCTGGATAGTGGCTGCTGGTATACTGGTTGTAGTTTTCTTTGGCTCAGTGTTATCTACACCACGTACTCGTGAAGGTAAAATTGACTGGAGTGGTTTAAGCCATCCTTATATTGTGGTATTGAAAAATCCACAGTCTTACATTTGTGCTTTCATCGGTGCCATGATGTTCCTGCCTACCAATGTTGGTAATATTGCATGGGGAAATCAGTTTTTACAGGACGGACTGATTGCTAAAGATGATATAGCCTTACGTTTGGCAATGGTTCCGCTAGGCTGGGTAATTGGTTGTCCGATTTTAGGTTATTTATCTGATGTAATTGGTCGCCGTAAGCCAGTTGTGATGGGTAGTCTTATTGCTATGGGCATTACTGGTGGTTTTATTGTTTACTTGCCTGATGTTATGCCGCCTTTTGTGATGGGTTTATTATTCGGTATTGCTTCCGGTGCGGCAATGATCCCTTATACGATGATTAAAGAAGTGAATCCTGATGAAGTTAAAGGTACAGCTACTGGTGTGATTAACTTTTTCGTATTTGTGATTAGTGCAATTATGACCAATATGTTTAATATTCTGATTGACCATCTGACAAAAGCAGAAGGTCAGCTGAATTTGAAAGTTTTCCAAACTGCTGACTATGTTTTTGTAGGTGGTTTGATTCTGGCATTTATCATGACAATGTTTGTTCGTGAAACTGGCAGTCAGGCTAAAAAATAATGTTTGAGCGGATATAATAATCGGCTTTAAATTTAAAACGGCTACTTTATGTAGCCGTTTACTTATATATATTCTAAGTCAGAAAATTATTGGACTAAAGAAAATTCAGTCCCAGTTTAAGTCTGGATTTTGAGCAATAACTGCTTTGAACTGAGCGATAATATTATCTAAAGCTTGCTGATTATCAGCTTCAAAGCGTAATACTAGTACAGGAGTGGTATTGGAAGCTCTCATCAGCCCGAATCCATCTTTAAATTCCACACGCAGTCCGTCTATAGTGATGCGCTCAATCTCATTTTCAAATTGTGCATTTTGTGCCAGACTGGAAATAATTTCATGTCCGGTTTGTCCGGCCGGAACAGCAATATTCAGTTCTGGTGTAGAAACTCCTTCAGGTAAATCATTCAAAACAGCAGAAGGATTTTCATGTCTGGATAAAATTTCCAGCATACGTGCGCCGGCATATAATCCGTCGTCAAAGCCTAGCCAGCGTTCTTTAAAGAATACGTGACCACTCATTTCACCGGCTAATAATGCATTGTGTTCCTTGATTGCTGCTTTGATAAAACTGTGACCAGTTTTGCTCATGATAGCTTCGCCACCATGCTGTTCAATCCAGGGTTTTAATAATCTGGTGGATTTTACATCATAGATAATTTTTGCTTGCGGATTGCGTGCGAGAACATCAGCAGCAAAGAGCATTAGCTGACGGTCAGGATAGATAATCCGTCCATCTTTTGTTACAACACCAAGACGGTCACCATCTCCATCAAAGGCTAGTCCGATTTCGGCATCGCTTTTTTGCAGTACCTGAATTAAATCCTGTAAGTTAGCAGGTTTAGCCGGGTCAGGGTGATGATTGGGAAAATTGCCATCTACTTCGCAAAATAATTCCTGTACTTCACAGCCCAGAGCGCGATATAAATCGCCGGCATAGGCTCCAGCCACACCGTTTCCGGCATCAATAACGATTTTCATTGGTCGCTGGAGCTGAACATGATTAGTTATATAATTAATATATTCTGATGCAATAGGTAAGGGAACAACATTACCGGTATGTTCAGATTGAGCGGCAAGCTCGTCGGATTCGATAATTTTACGTAAAGCCTGAATATCATCTCCAGCCAGAGTAGTACCTGCCAGCATCATTTTAAAACCATTATAGTCAGGTGGATTGTGACTGCCTGTAATCATGATACCGCTGCCTTGGCAATGTTCAACAGCTGCAAAATACAACATTGGTGTGGCAACCATACCTATATCGATTACATTGATACCGCAGGCAGTGATGCCCTGAATCAGACTTGCTGCCAGAATCGGACCGGACAAACGGCCGTCACGTCCTATTGCAATCTGATCAACTCCTTTGCTGAGGGCTATTGTGGCAATAGCACGGCCAATCAGTTCGGCAGTATCTTTATTCAGTGAAACATCTACGATACCGCGGATATCATATGCTTTGAATATGCCGGCATCTATCTGTTTGGTATTCATGTGTTTTTCCTTGTTTGTTCCTGTATTTGAATCTAGGTATGTTTATATTTAATTGGTATTTGATGATATAACCGGAATATTAGTGCAACAATTAAGCTTTATTGCCGGGTGTAGGTAAACCAAAATGACTATAACTTAGTTCAGTGGCCATGCGTCCCCGCGGCGTGCGCTGTAAGAATCCTTGCTGAATTAAATAGGGCTCGATAACATCTTCGATGGTATCAGTTGATTCACCAATTGCCGCGGCAATATTATCCAAGCCGACAGGTCCGCCTGAAAATTTATATAAAATTGCTTCCAGATATTTACAGTCCATAACATCCAGTCCAGACTGGTCAATATCCAGCATTTTTAAGGCTGCATCTGCTGTAACGGCATTTATTTCACCCTGATGTTTTACTTCTGCATAATCTCGTACACGTCTGAGCAGACGATTAGCGATACGCGGTGTACCGCGGCTGCGTCTGGCTATTTCTGCCGCTCCGGTATTATCAATTTTGAGTTGCAGCAGCTGAGCCGATCGGCTCACAATCGTAGTTAAATCTGCATTATTATAAAATTCCAGACGTGAAACTATACCGAAACGATCTCGCAATGGATTAGTTAACATGCCGGCGCGTGTAGTTGCTCCGACCAGAGTAAATGGCGGGAGATCGATTTTGACTGAACGCGCAGCGGGTCCTTCACCAATCATGATATCCAGCTGATAATCTTCAAGTGCCGGATACAATATCTCTTCTACTACAGGATTCAGCCGGTGAATTTCATCAATGAAAAGTACATCATGCGGTTCCAGATTGGTAAGCAGTGCGGCCAGATCGCCTGCGCGTTCGAGTACAGGTCCCGATGTCTGACGTAAATTGACGCCAAGTTCATGAGCAATAATATGTGCCAGAGTGGTTTTACCAAGTCCCGGCGGACCAAACAATAAAGTATGATCCAGAGCTTCGTGCCGTATTTTTGCTGCCTGAATGAATATTGAAAGCTGCTCTTTGGATTTGTGCTGACCTATATAATCTGATAACGCACGCGGACGCAGAGCTCGTTCGAGTAGCTCTTCCTGTGCTGAAGCTGTCTGCGGGCTGATGACGCGTTGTGGCTGTGCGCCTGATAGTTGGTCTGTTTGTAACATGAGTAAATAAAAAAATAAATTATATCAATATTGAACTGAAACCTGAGTAAATGGAAAACAGACTAAGTAAAGTTATGATTTTAAACAGGTGTACACATGCTGGCAAAAACCTGAAAATATTCTGGGAAGGTCTTATTGACACACTGCGGATCATCAATATAAACAGGTGTTCCCAGTAAACTGATAAGTGAAAAACACATAGCCATTCTGTGGTCATCATAAGTGCTAATATGAATATCTGAATGTAATTTTGCCGGTGGTGTAATACTGATACTGTCTTCAGTCTCTAATACTGTGGCACCTAGTTTACGTAATTCGCAAGCCATGGCATTGATTCGATCAGTTTCTTTAACACGCCAGCTGGCAATACTGCGAATATGACAGGTACTTTTGCTGGCAAGAGCGACGATAGCCAGTGTCATAGCTGCGTCAGGGATATTATTAGCATCAATATCAAAAGGCAGAATGTTCTGATGTGGGGCACGGGATATTTCAATAAATTGTTTACCCCAGTGTACAGTTGCTCCGATTTTTTCAAGCTCTTGCACAAATGCTACATCACCTTGAATACTTTGATTGTCTATGCCATTGACACGAATAGGTTCTCCTGAAATTAAGCCGGCAGCAAGAAAGTAGGAAGCACTGGATGCATCTCCTTCCACATAAATTTGAGCCGGAGCATGGTAACGTTGTCCTGCATTCAGTCTGAATGTCTGATAATGATCATGTTCAACGTCTACTCCAAACTGTTTGAGCAGATTCAGAGTAATTGCGATATAAGGTTTAGAAATTAATTCACCTGTAACTTCGATAGTATACTTTTTACCTGTTAATGGTAGAGCAATGAGTAATGCAGTTAAAAACTGGCTGGAAACATTACCTTTAACACTAATATGATCAGTATTCTGTTGCCGGATTTCATGAATTTGTAATGGCGGAAAGCCGTTTTGTCCTTTATACTCAATCTCGGCGCCTGTCATTCGCAATGCATTAACCAAATCGCCGATAGGACGTTCATGCATACGATTTACACCATGTAAATAATATTCACCGCCTGTTATCGCCAGTACTGCTGTTAATGGTCTGAATGCAGTACCTGCATTACCAAGAAATAAATCAGCTTTCTGTTTAGGGAATTTACCCTGACAACCATATATTCTGATATTTAAACCAGAGTTAGTACTGTTTACGGGAAGATGTTCAACTCTAACGCCAAGTGTTTTCAGTGCTTCCAGCATATAGCGGGTGTCATCTGAATCAAGTAAATCATAAATTTCACTGACATTATCCGCCAATGCAGCAAGGAGTAAGGTGCGGTTGCTGATACTTTTGGAGCCGGGCAGATTAATACTGGCAGGATGACAGGTACAGGCTTTTAAATGCAAGGTCTTCATGTATAAATTGGTAAATTTGAAGTATTTGATTGAAAGTTTATCAGTTAATTGTACTGTGGGATATGCATATCAATCGCAAACAGGATAAATATACATAAAATCGGGAACCATGAAGGAGTATAATTTAGCTGAGCAGCAGTAATATTGGTTATAATAGCAAATATATTAATATATTAATTTAGTAAGTATAAATATGAATTTTGATTGGCGCTGGTCTATACCCAGTACAGTTTGGTTATTAATGATACTGGCTGTTCCTTTTGTTCAGCAATTACATATCAATCCTGACTGGGTATCCTATGTAGAAAATACACAAACCATTTTTCTGCTATTTTGTTTTTTATTTACTTTACTTTCAACTTTATGCAGTGGTTTAAAAGGAAAAGAAAAAGCATTCTGGCTCTGGGCATCATTATGGTGGCTGGTATTGCTGGGTCGTGATCAGAACTGGGGCAGGCAAACTTTTTCCGGATATTCTCATGCTGTGTATCATGGAATTGCTGCTGTACTGATTTTAGGCCTGATTTTAATGTTGCTGTGGCCGCAGCTACGTGCAGGAATCCAGTATTATTACCATCAACCATTTCCTGTATGGAATTTCCTTTTGGCTGCAGCCGGCTTTCTGCTGGCTGATGCAATTGAGCGTGGCCGATGGATTGCACAGTTTATTTTGTTAAATCCGGTTTATGATGATATGCTTGAAGAATTGTATGAATGTCCGTTTATGCTTGCATTATTTACTGTCTCTGCAGTATTGCAATGGCGAACAATTATGCAGATGAAAAGATCTTTAAAGCAGGTTAAGGTGTAATATTTCATTGATTCAGATAAAAATTGAGCCATCAGAGTTTGCTAACCAGTCTGATGGCTCATTAGTTTTTGATATAAATGATATCAGTTTGTGTTTAAAACGAATTTTATGATATATAAATATAATTTAGAACAATCTATAAGGCTGAAAAGAGCTTGTTAAAAGGTACTAATATGGTTGCAATACAATCAGAACCGCGATTAAAAGTAATTGCAATTGATGGTCCCAGTGCATCTGGAAAAGGAACGGTAGCAGCACGGGTGGCAGCTATTTTGTCCAGAGATTATCTGGATTCAGGGGCGCTTTATCGGTTAACTGCACTATATGCCCAGCAACAGGATATAAGCTGGCATAACGAACATGAAGTGGCTGCTCTTGCACAAGAGCTTCCGGTAGTTTTCAAGAATGATTCAATTATTCTGAATGATGAGGATGTAACTTCAGCTATACGGACAGAAAGTATTGGCATGGGTGCATCAGCTATTGCGGCATTGCCTGAAGTGCGGACTGCATTGTTGCAGCGTCAGCGAGATTTTTTAACTCCAAGAGGACTGGTTGCTGACGGAAGGGATATGGCTTCTGTTGTTTTTCCGCAAGCCGAACTCAAAATATTTCTTACAGCCAGTGCGCAAGTACGGGCGCAGCGGCGGGCTTTGCAGTTAGGGTTGGCTGTTGATGGTCCGGATTTTGTGCAAATTCTTACTGATATTGAAAAACGTGATCAGGCGGATCGTCAGCGTACTGTGGCACCGCTTAAGCCAGTGAGTGATGCAAAAATTTTAGACACTTCTTCTCTTAATATTGAAGAAAGTGTGAAAAAAGTACTTGATTGGTATCGAAAAATCTAAAATTAGGTTATAATTAAACTTTTTGTACTAACATTCTTAGCATTTCAATATTTGAAAATGTTTGAATTTTGTACTAAATAATTGTTTTACATGTTTTTATACTGACAGGCTTGTAATAGATGCCGGCAGTAATTATATGGTTTGACTGGCACAGTCAGGGTGTGCCGGTTTTGATTAACTAACTTTTGTATCCCCTGACGATACCTGTTTGAGAACATAAATATATGACTATGGAAAATTTTGCCCAGTTGCTGGAAGAAAGTTTCACCTTGCAAGAGATGAATCCCGGCGAAGTCATCACCGCAGAAGTTGTTGCCATAGACAATAATTTCGTCACTGTGAATGCCGGTCTGAAGTCAGAATCTCTGATTGATGTGAGCGAGTTCAAAAATGCAGCGGGCGAGATTGAAGTTAAGGTTGGCGATTTTGTTACCGTAACTATTGAATCTGTGGAAAACGGTTTTGGTGAAACCAAGCTGTCACGTGAAAAAGCCAAACGTGCTGCTGACTGGATCAAGCTGGAAGAAGCCATGGAAAATGGTGAAATTCTGTCTGGCGTGATTAATGGTAAGGTTAAAGGCGGACTGACTGTGATGATTAACAGTATCCGTGCATTCCTGCCTGGTTCACTGGTTGATGTACGTCCGGTTAAAGATACTTCTCACTTTGAAGGCAAGGAAATTGAATTCAAGGTAATTAAACTGGATAAACGCCGTAACAATGTTGTGGTTTCACGCCGTGCTGTTCTGGAAGAAACTCTTGGTGAAGAACGCAAAGCCTTGCTGGAAAACCTGAAAGAAGGTTCAGTAGTGAAAGGTATTGTGAAAAACATTACCGATTACGGTGCTTTCGTTGATCTGGGTGGTATCGACGGTCTGCTGCATATTACTGATCTGGCATGGCGCCGTGTTAAACATCCAAGCGAAGTGCTGGAAGTTGGTCAGGAAGTTGAAGCTAAAGTATTGAAGTTTGATCAGGAACGCAGCCGCGTTTCTCTGGGCCTGAAACAGCTGGGTGAAGATCCGTGGAATGGTCTGGCCCGTCGTTATCCGCAGGGTACCCGTCTGTTTGGTAAAGTTACCAATCTGACTGATTATGGTGCATTTGTGGAAATCGAGCAGGGCATCGAAGGTCTGGTACATGTTTCTGAAATGGATTGGACTAATAAGAATGTTCATCCAAGCAAAGTAGTTCAGATGGGTGATGAAGTAGAAGTGATGATTCTTGAAATTGATGAAGATCGTCGCCGCATCTCTCTGGGTATGAAACAATGTCAGGCTAACCCATGGCAGGAATTCGAATCCAACCATGAAAAAGGCGATAAAATCAAAGGCGTTGTGAAATCCATTACTGACTTTGGTGTATTTGTCGGCTTGCCTGGCGGTATCGATGGTCTGGTTCATCTTTCTGATCTGTCATGGACAGACGGTGGCGAAGAAGCTGTACGTCAGTTCAAGAAAGGTGAAGAAGTTGAAGCTGTAGTTCTGGCCATTGATGTTGACAAAGAACGTATTTCTTTGGGTGTAAAACAGCTGGCTGGCGATCCGTTCAGTAATTATGTCAGCGTAAATGACAAAGGCAGCATCGTAACCGGTAAAGTGAAATCACTGGATGCTAAAGGTGCTGTTATTGCATTGGCTGATGATGTTGAAGGCTATCTGCGCGCATCAGAAGTTTCAAATGATCGTGTTGAGGATATTCGCAATGTCCTGAAAGAAGGCGATGATGTTGAAGCTGTGATTACTACGGTAGATCGTAAAAATCGCAATATCAATCTGTCTATTAAAGCTAAGGATGCTCAGGAAAGCAGTGCTGCTATGCGTTCGTTGTCTACTAACAACAATGCTTCAGCCGGTACTACCAGCCTGGGTGATTTGTTAAAAGCTAAATTATCTGGTGAAAGCGAATAAGCGGTTATGACGAAGTCGGAATTAATGATTCGCCTGGCGGAATTATATACTGCTAATAATGATAGTACTGTATTAAATGCTAAGGACGTTGAGCAAAGTATTAAGATTCTTGTTGATACGATGACTCGAGCTTTAGCTAAAGGTCAGCGAATTGAAATTCGTGGATTTGGTAGCTTTGATTTAAATCACCGTCCAGCTCGTGTTGGACGTAATCCTAAAACAGGTGAAAAGGTGTCAGTACCGGAAAAATATGTACCGCACTTCAAACCTGGTAAGGAATTACGTGAACGTGTTGACAAAGCTCTCGTATCTAAAGATAAATAATTCTGTTTTATTTTAGATAGACGTTAACGCCGCAGTTTCTGCGGCGTATTTTTATTTTATGGTGGTCGGATGTTAAGTAGGTGTGCTAAGGTTACGTCTTTTAACTTTTGCTAAATACAATTCTGACATCTAGAAGAAATCAATTATATGGCCACATCAGTCTTTGTTGCTCCCGAATTTAATAATCAAAGTCCTCTTACTTGGTATCAGGCTGCAGAACAGCAACCCGGATTCATACATGATGCAGCTCAGTTACGTGCAATTAAACAACTGGACAGACTCTGGACAGAGTTGATGATGTTCAAACGTAAACGAAACCGCTTTCTCGGGCGCAGTCTGCGTTCGCCGCGCGCACCGAAAGGCTTGTATATGTATGGTGGAGTCGGGCGTGGCAAAAGTTTTTTAATGGATATTTTTTTTGGATGTTTACCATATCGGCGTAAACGCAGAGTCCATTTTCATGCTTTTATGGCAGAAGTGCAGGAACGATTAAAAGATCATCATAGTCAGACTAATCCATTAAGTGCAGTCGCACAGGATATTGCACGTGAAGTAAGGGTGTTGTGTTTTGATGAATTTCATGTCAGTGATATCGCTGATGCCATGATTCTGGGAAGATTACTTGAGGGCTTATTTGAGCAGGGTGTGGTTATGGTGGCTACGTCCAATTACGCTCCATCTGAGCTTTATCCGCAAGGTCAGAATCGTTCCAGTTTTTTGCCTACTATTGCACTAATTGAAAAAGAGCTGACTATTTTAAATGTAGATGGCGGTGAAGATTATCGAATGCGTACATTAAAGCCGGCAGATATATTCTATATACCAGCAGATGCAAGCAGTGAACAAAAATTAACAGAGTTATTTCACAAAATTAATGGTGAACAGGAAATTACTGGCGGAGAAATTGAAATACTTGGGCGTAAATTACCATACAAAGCAATTTCTGATACAACAATTTGGTTCGACTTCAATACATTATGCTGTGGTCCGCGCTCACAAAATGATTATCTGGAACTGGCAAAAAAATTTCGCGTATTAATTTTGTCAGACATACCCAAAATGGGATCTGGTCAGATGGCTGAAGCACGACGGCTTACCTGGTTAATTGATGTTTTGTATGATTATCGTATTAAGTTATGTGCCAGTTGCGAGGTCGCTATAGATGATATCTATACAGACGGTGATTTCGCCAACGAGTTTACTCGTACAGCCAGCCGTCTTACAGAAATGCGTTCAGAAGAATATTTAACTTTACCTCATTTAACACTTGATAGTGAAAATGCAAGTATAGGAAAAGATATTAAATAAGACTGAATTTTGTTAAAATGACAAGATATGTTTTTTGAAGCAATTTGCGGCAAAAAATTAGTATATTCAATATTTATGGAAACAAATATGACTATCGAGCGCACATTATCTATTGTTAAACCTGATGCAGTTGCTAAAAACGTTATCGGACAGATTTACAGCCGTTTTGAAAATAACGGCCTGAAAATTGTTGCTGCTAAAATGAAACATTTGTCTCAAGCTGAGGCTGAAGGTTTTTATGCTGTTCATAAGGAACGTCCATTTTTTGCAGATCTGGTAAGTTTTATGATTAGCGGACCAGTGATGATTCAGGTGCTGGAAGGTGAAAATGCAGTCGCCAAAAATCGAGAATTAATGGGTGCAACTAACCCTAAAGAAGCCGCTGCAGGCACAATTCGTGCTGATTTCGCTGATTCAATTGATGCCAATGCTGTTCATGGCTCAGACAGCCTTGAAAATGCAGCTATTGAAATTGCATATTTTTTTGCAGCCGATGAGCTATGCGCTCGTTAATACTGTAAATAAATTTACTGAACTTAGTCCACCTGTACAGGTGGACTAATTTGTATAAATACAAGTAGGAGAAATAAAGTGTCTGATTTTTTTAATTTATCTGTTTTGAAATCGCTTCCGGTTCAGAAATTTAATGAAACCAAACCATTTCCAAATCATTTATTTAAGGAAATATTACTACCCGAAGCATTTAATGAATTGTATAACAATTTTCCCAGTCTGGATCTATTTGAAAAGCATGTGAACAGACCACGCGGAAAAAGCGGGCAGCGACCTCATAATCGATACTATCTGGCATTTGAAAAATCTATATATCATAAAAATGATCAGTCCGGACTTGGCGTAACCAAAATTGAGCAGTTGCCGAATGTATGGCAGGAATTTGTACGTGAGGTACAAACATCGGAGCCTTATCTGGAGTTTTTAAATCGTTATTTAAATCTTGATGAATATACTATTCGTTATGCATGGCATGTAGGTGAAACTGGTTCTGAAGTTTCACCGCACTGTGATAGTCTTGATAAAATCGGTACACACATTTTTTATTTCAATACTTCAGCCGACTGGGAAATTGAATGGGGCGGTTCCATTTTAGCTCTTGGCGGTAAAAAAACAGATAAAACGAATCCTGATATCAGTGATTTTGAAACTGTGGAAGGTTTTGATATCCGCGATAACAGCAGTTTTTTATTTAAAAATACTTCCGACGGATGGCATGCAACTGAAGTTTTGACTTGTCCTCCAAACCACTATCGTCGTTTATTTAATGTCATTGTTCAGAAAAAGAAAACGGAAACACCACTGAAAAAAATATGGCATTATCTGTCTGGTAAAAATTAAAGAATTGTATAGATTGTTGAATAAAGTTGTATTATCAGCATAATAGAATGACTGAAAACCAGTTATTACTATTTATTGCTTACTTAATGTATTACCCTGATGAAAACCAATTTGCTAAATTTTGACTTACCCGGTTTAACTGCCCATTTTGCTCAAATGGGAGAGAAACCTTTTCGTGCCAGACAAGTGATGCGCTGGATGCACTTAGGCGGAATAGCCGATTTTACAGATATGACTGATCTGGCTAAATCTTTGCGTCATAAATTACTGGATAATGCGGAAGTAAAAGTACCGGATTTACTGATTGAGCAAAAATCAGCTGATGGTACATGCAAATGGTTGCTTGATGTTGGTACTGGTAATGGTGTGGAAACGGTTTTTATACCGGAAGATACCCGGGGTACGTTATGTATTTCTTCGCAAATAGGCTGTGCATTGGAATGCATGTTTTGCTCTACCGGCAGACAGGGTTTTAACCGCAATCTGACCACAGCAGAGATTATCGGGCAGTTATGGTGGGCTAACAAAGCCCTTGGTGTTACGCCTAAGGATGAAAGAGTAATTTCCAATGTGGTTATGATGGGAATGGGCGAGCCATTAGCCAATTTTGATAATGTGGTGACAGCATTAAGTATCATGCTGGATGACCATGGCTATGGTTTATCACGTCGTCGTGTAACTGTATCTACTTCGGGTATGGTACCCCAGATGGATCGCCTGAAAGAAGTTATGCCTGTAGCATTAGCTATTTCACTGCATGCTTCTAACGATCAGGTGCGTGATAAACTCATTCCATTGAATAAGAAATATCCGCTTAACCAGTTAATGGCTGCATGTCAGCGTTACTTGGTAAAAGCACCGCGTGATTTTATTACCTTTGAGTATATTATGCTGAAAGGCATTAATGATGCTCCCGAACATGCGCGTGAATTAATCGCTCTGGTTAAAGATGTGCCGTGTAAATTTAATCTGATACCGTTTAATCCGTTTGCAAATTCGGGGTTTGAACGTTCAACAAATGAACGGATCCGTGTATTTCGTGAAATTTTGCAGGAAGCAGGTTTTGTAGTAACAGTCAGAAAAACCCGTGGTGATGATATTGATGCAGCATGTGGTCAGCTTGCGGGAAAAGTAAAAGATAAAACGCAGCGACAACAAAAGTGGCAACTTGTACAGGGATGATTCGATGAAAAAATTGGGGTTAACTCTATTATGTGCACTGGTATTATCAGCCTGTGCTACTCAGACTATGAACAAAAAACCGACAGCGGCACAGCGAGCCAGAGAGGTAGCACAGATTAAAACTCAGCTGGCGGTAGAGTATTTGAAAAATCAAAATTATCGTCAGGCTGTTGAAGCGATTGATGAAGCGATAAAAAATAATAGTAGTTCACTTGATGCATGGTTGATACGCGCTCAGATATGGCAGTATTTAAAAGAACCGGCAAAAGCAGAAGAGAGTTTTCAGCGTGCTTTGTCATTAGCATCAGATAGTGCAGAAGTAAATAATAACTATGGCTGGTTTGTGTGTGATGTTTTGAAGAAGCCGAATGCATCATTAGCTTATTTTGATAAAGCTTTGGCTGATCCGACTTATCCTACACCGGAAATTGCCCAGTTCAATAAAGGTATTTGCAGTAGTCGAATGGGGCAGTATCAGCTAGCCAACAGCTATTTTGAACGATCTTTAGCAGCTAATCCGAATTTTATTGCTGCAAAGAAAGAAATGGCACGTAATAATTTGCTGGCAGGTAATGCTTCGGATGCCAATTATCTGTTTAAGCAGTATCAGAGTCAGATAAATAACTTATCTGCTGATGATTTATTATTGGGGTGGAGAATTGCAAGATCTTTGGGTAATATGCAGGCCGCTTACGAATATGAAGCACAACTGCGTAATAATTTCCCTTATTCTGCTGAGTTAGAGCAGGTTTCTACAGGAAAATTCTGATGAATGAGCAAACCAAAAATCCCGAGTCCGGCCCAAATGCAGCAGTTACTCTGGGAACATTACTTTCTCAGGCACGAAAACAGAAAGGACTGTCTGTAGGTGAAGTTGCCGAACGTTTAAAACTGCCGGCACGGCAAATTGAGGCAATGGAAAGCGGTAGCTATAAAGGTTTGCCAGAAGCTGTATTCATCAAAGGCTTTTTAAGCTCATATGCCCGTTTGCTCGAAGTAGATGAAAAAGAACTGAAGCAATATTTTCAGCAGATTTTTCCTGCTGCCAGTCATTTGTCAACTTCAGACAATAATAAAGTCGTTTCTGCGGATCTTGATTTTAAAGGTAAGCCGCAGCGTCGTCATTTTCCACGCTGGCTGATTGTTGTATTGGTAGTAATTTTAATCAGTGCAGTGGTATATGCATGGCAGACTAAATCTACATCTGAAAATGCCAGACAAACTGCTACGGCGGGTCAGGAAGTATCTGTGCAAACAGCTTCTATTAGTGATATCGCTGCCAGTAATATTCGTGTTGTACCAATGACGGACAATGAACACACCGGTTCCCAGACTGTTACCGAAGTTACTGCCGCCAGTCAGTCTGCTAGTACAAGCAATACTACAGATACACAAGTTTCTCAGCCTGCTGTATCAACTTCAGATACATTGGTAATAAAACTTGAAAACAGAGGCTGGTTACAGGTAAGTGATAAAAATGGCAAGCTGCTCATCAGTCAGGTGGTAGATCCCGGTAGTACACATCAGTTTAGCGGAGCTGCTCCATATAAAGTAATACTTGGTTATACCCCTGGTGCCAGTATCCGGTTTGCCGGCAAAGATATCGCTATTGAACAAAACAAGAAAAGAACCGCAGCAATGACGGTAGGTGGAAATTGAAATGACCTTGGCTGGAGTACGAAGGAAAACCCATCAGGTAAAAATTGATCATGTAGTTATCGGATCTGAAGCACCCGTCAGAGTACAGTCTATGACTAACACTGATACTGCTGATGCTGAACAAACAGCCATTCAGGTAAAAGCACTGGCAGATGCCGGTTCTGAACTGGTTCGAATTACAGTTAACTCACCTCAGGCGGCGGCCAGAGTATCTGAAATTCGCCAGCGTCTGAATGACATGGGCTGTAATGTCCCCTTAGTTGGCGATTTTCATTTTAATGGCGATCGCCTGCTTAAAGATTATCCGGATTGTGCGACAGCACTTTCAAAATACCGGATTAACCCGGGTAATGTGGGTAAAGGTGTGAAGGGCGATGAAAAATTTGCTTTCATGATTCATACAGCAGCAGAGCACGATAAAGCTGTTCGCATCGGAGTAAACTGGGGTTCGCTGGATCAGGCTCTTGCAAAGCGCATGATGGACAATAATCTGGCTTTAGCAACTCCTCAGCCTGCAGAAACAGTTATGAAAGAAGCATTGATTGTTTCTGCACTGGAATCTGCGCAAAAGGCAGAAAGTCTTGGTTTACCGGCTGACCGGATTATATTGTCTTGTAAAGTATCTAATGTACAGGATTTAATAGAGGTTTATCATAATCTTGCTTCCCGTTGTATGTATCCGCTGCATCTTGGTTTAACCGAAGCAGGAATGGGGAGTAAAGGTATCGTAGCGTCTACTGCGGCTTTGGCTATTTTATTGCAACAGGGTATAGGTGATACCATTAGAGTATCGCTTACTCCTGAGCCGGGAAGTGCACGGACACAGGAAGTAGTGGTTGCTCAGGAAATCCTGCAAACCATGGGATTGCGTTCTTTTACGCCGCTGGTAACAGCATGTCCCGGATGCGGACGTACAACCAGTACCGTGTTTCAGGAACTGGCGCGGGATATTCAGCAGTATTTGCGTGAAAAAATGCCAGTATGGCGGCTGCAATACCCGGGCGTTGAAAATCTGAATGTAGCGGTTATGGGTTGTGTTGTTAACGGGCCTGGTGAAAGTAAACTCGCCGACATTGGCATATCTTTACCGGGTACGGGTGAAACACCTGTTGCTCCTGTATACGTGGATGGCGAGCGCAAAACTACCTTAAAAGGCGAGCATATGGCTGAAGAGTTTCTGGCCTTGGTGGAAGAATATATTCAGACCAATTATGGTGAGCAGGGTAAAAAGCGGGAAACAGCGAAAGTGATTCCGATTACGGCTTTATAAGATAAATATACTGTTATAGCTGTCAGCAGCTAATCTAGTTTAATAGGGATATACAAATTAATTAATATGGGTCAGAAAATCCAGGCCGTTAAGGGCATGAATGATTTACTGCCAGTAGAGCAGAAAGATTTTAAACTGACATCTGCACTCTGGCAGGCATTTGAAGACGTAGTGGTCGCATGGACACGCAGTTTTGGTTATAACCAGATTCGGACACCGGTTGTTGAGCAAACTGGTTTGTTTGTACGTTCAATCGGAGAGGAAACCGACGTTGTGGGCAAAGAAATGTATACATTTGCCGATTCCAACGACAAACTGAGCCTGAGCCTGCGGCCGGAAGGTACAGCCTCCTGCCTGCGTGCAGTTGTTGAGCACAACTTACTTTATAATAGTCCGCAAAAATTATGGTATATGGGGCCGATGTTCCGACGGGAGCGCCCACAAAAAGGGCGGTATCGTCAGTTCCATCAGGTTGGTGTTGAAGCATTAGGATTTAACGGCCCTGATGTAGATGCCGAGCTGATTGCCATGACTGCGAATCTCTGGGAACGGTTGGGTATTCGGGAATACCTCACACTTGAATTAAATACTCTGGGTAATCAGCAGGAGCGTACTGCTCACCGTACTGCACTAATTGCTTATTTACAACAGCATGAAGCCATTCTGGATGAGGATAGCCGGCGTCGTATGCATACTAATCCGTTACGTGTGCTGGATACTAAAAATCCCGATTTACAGGCAATGGCGAATGCTGCGCCACGTCTTATAGATTATCTGGGTGCAGAATCACTTGCACACTATAATACTTTAAAAAATATGCTGGACGGGCTTGGTATCACATATGTAGAAAACCCGCGTCTGGTTCGTGGTCTGGACTACTATAATCTGACCGTTTTTGAATGGACGACAACTAAACTTGGCGCACAGGCAACTGTATGCGGTGGTGGTCGTTACAACGGGCTGATTGAAGAGCTTGGCGGTAAACCAGCGCCGGCTATTGGCTTTGCATTGGGTATTGAACGTCTATTACTGCTTGTACAGGAATTTGGCAAACTGCATATTAACAATGCGCCTGATGTATATATCATGCATCAGGGAGAAGGAAGCAGTCTGATTGCCATGCAGCATGCCGCATTATTACGTGCAGCAGGTTTGAATGTTTATTTACACTGTGGTGATCAGAGTCTGAAAGCCCAATTGAAAAAAGCTGATGCCAGTGGTGCTGCAATAGCAGTAATTGTTGCTCAGGAAGAGCAATTAAACAATACACTAACGCTTAAGAATTTGAGTACTCATGAACAACAGACTGTTGCTGCCGAAGCAGCTTTACAGTTAATCCAACAATGGAAGAATGCATAATGGTTGTACATATTCAGGATGAACAGGAAGTTGCAAATTTCAAATATTTCTGGCAACGCTGGGGACGCTGGATTTTTGCTATACTGGTTATATTGTCATTGGCATATCTGGGTTATGTGCTGTATCAAAGTCATTTACGCAGTAATAATGAAAAAGCAGCAGAAGTATTTGATACATTTATTTCACAGGCTAGTGCCAATAATTTGACTGAGAGTAAAAAAGCACTTGTACAATTACAGGAAAAATATCCTGATACCATGAATGCAACTCAGGCTACACTGATGATGGCCGGTTCAGCATTTGACGATGGTAAATATGACGAAGCCATCCGCCATTTGCAATGGGTTAAAGCCAGACAGCATGATGACTTATTGCAAACAATCGTTGCGCAGCGGCTGGCTACCGTATATTTGCAGCAAGGTAAATACAATGAAGCCTTACAGGCGCTGGATGTAAAAGTAACCAATGAATTAAAGCCGGTTCTGCTTGAAACCAAAGGTGATGTTTTACAGGCACAGAAAAAAAATACCGAAGCCGTTGCTGCTTACCAGCAAGCTTTGAATTTATTATCAAAAGATTCAGTACAACGCGAAGTCATCCAAATGAAAATAAGCAGTTTGAGTTAATCAATGCTTAATAAAACCTGAAATTCCGGCCGGAAAAACCGGTAGGAATTTCAGGTTTATCAGTTGTACTGAAAAGCTTGCCGCTGGCAGGCTATTGCTGTTTTAAAGCAATAGAAATTATCTGAAAGAATGAATATGAAACCAACGATTGTTCTGGTTGGTCGCCCGAATGTAGGCAAATCAACATTATTTAACCGCCTGACCCGTACACGTGATGCACTGGTTGCCGATTTACCCGGCCTAACCCGCGACCGGCATTACGGGCATGGTAGAGTGGGAAGTAAACCTTATCTGGTTGTTGATACCGGTGGTTTTGAGCCGGTAGTAGATAGCGGTATCTTATATGAAATGGCTCGCCATACTCTGCAAGCCGTAGATGAGGCGGATGCAGTTATCTTTCTGGTAGACGGACGTACCGGTCTGACGCCACAGGATCAGATTATCGCCAACCATTTGCGCCAGAGTTCCCGGCCTGTATATCTGGCAGTGAATAAAGGTGAGGGCGCTAACCGACCGATTCTGGCAGCAGAGTTTTACGAATTAAGTCTGGGAGAGCCTATCGTTATATCAGGGGCGCATGGTGACGGCGTGTATGGACTGATAGAAACTGTACTGGAAGACTTTCCCGAAGAAGAGGAACCGGTAAACAGTCATCATCCGGTTTTTGCAGTTATTGGTCGGCCGAATGTCGGCAAATCAACTTTGGTTAACGCAATCTTGGGTGAGGAGCGGGTTATTGCTTTTGACATGGCCGGTACCACACGTGACTCAATTCACATTGATTTCGAGCGCAACGACAAACCTTTTACCATTATCGATACCGCCGGAGTACGTCGTCGTGGCAAAGTAGATGACGCCATTGAGAAGTTTTCCGTTATTAAAGCAATGCAGGCTATCGAAGCAGCTAACGTAGCTGTACTGGTACTTGATGCACAACAGGATATAGCCGATCAGGATGCAACTATTGCCGGCTTTGCATTGGAAGCTGGGCGTGCTTTAGTTGTTGCAGTAAATAAATGGGACGGAATAACCGAAGAGCGCAAGCAACAGGTTAAGCGTGATATAGCACGTAAACTGTATTTTCTTGATTTTGCTAAATTTCATTATATTTCGGCATTGAAAGAAAAAGGAATTGACGGGCTCTTCAGTTCAATTCAGGCCGCCTATGATGCTGCAATGATTAAACTGCCTACCCCGAAAATTACCCGCGTATTACAAAGTGCGCTGGAACGACAGCAACCTCCACGCGCCGGCTTAATTCGCCCTAAAATGCGTTATGCCCATCAGGGCGGCATGAATCCGCCAGTTATAGTCATACATGGTAATGCCTTACAGCATATCAGTGATGCTTATACCCGATATCTGACACAAACATTTCGCAAAGCATTTCATTTACAGGGTACACCTTTACGTATTCAATATAATGTAAGCGAGAATCCATATCAGGAAAATGACAGCAAACCAGCGCAGCCATTGCGTCGTGTCAAACTAAGTAACCGGATTGCCAAGCGTGAACAGATAAAACAATCGAAAAAGCAGGTAAAGCGTAAAAATAAAGTCAGTTCAAAGAAAACAAATGCCCATTAATGTGATAGCATTGACACTGCTTTCTAAATCGCTGTACGCAGGTGCAGCTAAGCGATAACATAATCAAAAAAACAGGAGTAGCCAAATGAGCGCCAAAGGACAAATGTTACAAGATCCTTTCTTGAATGCACTGCGAAAAGAGTATGTGCCAGTTTCAATTTATCTGGTAAACGGTATTAAACTACAGGGTCAGGTGGAATCATTTGACCAGTATGTTGTACTTTTACGTAATACTTCAGTAACACAAATGGTATACAAACATGCGATTTCCACAATTGTGCCTGCACGTGCAGTAAGCTTGCAGCATGAACCGAAACCTGCATCAGCAGAATAATACAGTCATACTGCATTAGCAAAAAGCCGTGGATTTCCACGGTTTTTTTTGCTAATGAGTCATCGATTTGGAAAACAGATTAATCACAATAACACCCGCCAGTATCAGACCGATGCCAATAATTGCCGGCATATCCAGCTTTTGTCCGAATTTGATCCAGGCTATGACTGACACACAAACAATGCCCACACCGGACCATACTGCATAAGCAATGCCTACAGGCATAGTTTTCAGAGTTTGTGCAAGAGAATAAAACGAAATAATATAGCCCAGAATAGAGCAAATACTGGGCATCAGCCGGGTAAAACCATTACTCAGCTTAAGCATACTGGTTGCAAATATCTCAGCCAGTATAGCGATGGAAAGAAAAATCCATTGATTCATATTTATCCTTCTCGTTACTGCATTAGTTTCCTTGTGCAGTTATATTACGTATGGTTGTTATAAACTGAGTACAAATTTATTGAGTTTTACATAATGTTCAACAAAAAATTTTCAATATCAGCTTGAATGAAAATAAAGCCGTTCCTGAAAATTTAACCTGAACACTTTCCCATATAAAAACGGATTCAAGACTGAATCCGCTTTTAGAGTGCAATACTGATGAAGTGACTCAAAATACAACCAATGATTAGCAAAAATACTTAAGCCTTTTCTTCAGTACCATAAAATTTCGTACCAATTTTAATGCTTTCTCTGCCATGCTCACGCCGCCAGGCATTGCTGTCACGTAAAGAATAAGCACAGCCACAATATTCCTGCTGATAAAACTGCTCACGCTTACTAATCTCAATCATACGCTGACTACCGCCGCCTTTACGCCAGTTATAATCCCAGTAAACAAGATTAGGATATTTTTCTGCCGCACGTTTGCCGCAATCGTTTATTTGCTGCATATTTTTCCAGCGGGAAATCCCTAATGAACTGGTAATAACCGAAAAACCATTTTCATACGCGTACAATGCTGTGCGTTCAAAGCGCATATCAAAACACATAGTGCAGCGAATGCCGCGTTCCGGTTCAAACTCCATCCCTTTAGCGCGTTCAAACCAATTGTCCATATCATAATCAGCATCAATAAAAGGAATATTGAATTTTTCCGCAAATGCCTTATTTTCATCCTTACGGATTTCATATTCTTTTTTCGGGTGAATATTAGGATTATAGAAGTAAATCGTATAATCAATACCAGAGGCCAGCATTGCTTCCATAACCTCACCCGAGCAGGGCGCACAGCAAGAATGAAGCAATACTTTATTTTCCCCGTTGGGAGGAGTTAATTTCGGGCGTTGTATATCAGTAGTCAGTTTTTGTGGGTTCATTGATGTGATTTCCTGTTATTCTAGTTAAATATCTTTATCAGTAGATTTTAGCAAAGCTACCAGCGCAACGACATAGCCCGAAAGAAAAAAAGCGTTCAGATATCTGAACGCTTGTATGAAAAAGCCATTTTAAAGAGCGGCTAATGCCTGCTCATAATCCGGCTCTGTCGTAATTTCAGCCACTAACTGACTGTATAAAACCTGATTATTTTCATCCAGCACAATAACCGCACGGGCACATAAGCCGGCTAAAGCACCGCTGCTCAGTTTAACCCCGTAGTTTTCCTTAAATTCAGGATGACGGAATGTTGACAGAGTTTTTACCTGATCCAGCCCCTCTGCACCACAAAAGCGAGCCTGCGCAAATGGCAAATCGGCAGAAATACACAACACAACAGTATTAGAAAGATTGGCCGCAGCTGCATTAAAATGGCGTACAGATGCAGCACAAACACCCGTATCTACACTAGGGAAAATATTCAGTACTTTACGTTTACCGGCAAAATCGGTAAGCGATAATTCATTTAAACCGGCATCAGTCAGCGTAAAAGCTGGTGCTGTACTGCCTGCTTTTGGAAACTGACCACTGACTTCAACAGCGGTACCTTGAAGAGTTACTGTACTCATGACTGCATCCTTCTGATGTTTAATTTGATTAACAATGTGCAGGCTTATTGTGGGGGATTGGCAGGGAACTGTCAAAGATTATCTATGCTGATTATATGCAGTAAATAGCAGCAAATATAGCACCTGCATAAACGCAGAAAACCAACATTTTTCTGACAATTCAGCAAAAACGTAAATCTTAGAAAATACGACTGAGAAAATTTACAGCATCATCAATCAGCCAGTCTGCATTGCAGTCTCTGATTTCAGAGCAATCGGACTGAATACAAACTGGCTTGCGTAATAAAGCTTATTCAACACCAGACCGGCGTACATAATGCTGTAAATCATAAGCAATATTATTTTTACTGCTTACATGGCTGCTGCTTTCAGTTTGTTGCCAGATATCCGTATCAATTGCCGGAAAAAAAGTATCTCCGGCAACATCAACATGAATTCTGGTTAACCGCAAATCGGTAGCCAGAGGCATCGCCTGAGTATAAATTTGTGCCCCGCCCATAATAATAATTTCAGGGCAACCGGCTAATTGCCTGAGCGCTTCTTCAACACTGTGACACAAAATTGCTCCGCTGAATGTCTGCGCATCCTGCCGGCTGATAACATAATTGGCGCGGCCTGGAAGCGGTTTTCTGGGCAGCGACTCCCAGGTTTTACGTCCCATAACAACCGGCTTGCCCATAGTGTAACTTTTAAAAAATTCAAAATCTTCGGGCACATGCCAGGGAATACGATTATTTTCGCCAATACAGTTATTATCCGAAAGAGCGGCAATCAGCGTAATTTTATTCAGAGTATTCAT
This sequence comes from Snodgrassella sp. W8158, assembly GCF_016100435.1. Classification (NCBI taxonomy): domain Bacteria; kingdom Pseudomonadati; phylum Pseudomonadota; class Betaproteobacteria; order Neisseriales; family Neisseriaceae; genus Snodgrassella; species Snodgrassella sp. W8158. The sequence goes on from NZ_JACFSM010000003.1 coordinate 136,254, forward strand.
ACAGCTACAGGTGCTTTAATGTGGGCATCCGGATGATAATCAGTAAGCGTAAAATCTTCAAACTGAAAAGAAAATAGATCTTTTACATCAGGATTCAGATGCATTTGCGGCAATTTTTTCGGTGTGCGGCTTAACTGCAGTTTAGCCTGTTCAAAATGATTACTATATAAATGAGCATCACCCAGCGTATGAATAAATTCCCCCGGCTCTAAATCACATACCTGAGCAATCATCATCGTAAGCAGAGCATAGCTGGCAATATTAAAAGGCACACCCAGAAAAATATCAGCACTGCGCTGATAAAGCTGACAGGAAAGCCTGCCTTCAACCACATAAAACTGAAACAGAGCATGGCAGGGCGGTAAAGCCATCTCATCTATCAGTGCCGGATTCCATGCAGAAACAATCAGGCGACGGCTGTCGGGATTGTGTTTAATCTGTTGCAGCAGATTACTGATCTGGTCAATATGGCTGCCATCCGGTGCCGGCCAGCTGCGCCACTGATAACCGTATACCGGCCCCAGATTACCATCAGCATCTGCCCATTCATCCCAGATAGAAACATTATGTTCATGCAAATAGCCGATATTAGTATCGCCGCGCAGAAACCAGAGTAACTCATAAATAATTGAACGTAAATGCAGCTTTTTAGTAGTCAGCACAGGAAAGCCATCAGCCAGATTAAAACGCATCTGATAGCCAAAAACCGAGCGCGTACCCGTGCCGGTACGGTCTGCTTTATCTGTGCCACGGTCTAAAACATGTTGCATTAAGTCAAGATACTGTTGCATGCGGATTTATCCAAATAAAAACGGCCTAATTGTAACTTAAATCAACTCAGACTGGTTTGCGGCACCTTCTTTTACCGCCTGCCATGCTTCTGCAATCAGGCTGGCATCGTTATTTTTTAATAACGAAGCATCAGACAGCATCCTCCGCCACTGGCGCGCACCGGGTAAACCATGCATCAGACCCAGATAGTGCCGAGCCATATGGCGCAATGAAATATCCGGATTAGCCAGCTGCCGTTGAGCATAGTCAATTAACTGATTAACCAGGTCTTCATATTCAACAGCCGGCTGGTGACTGGCGTAAAATTCAGCATCCCAGCTGCGCATCAGCATCGGATTATGATAAGCCTCACGTCCGACCATTACCCCGTCAACATACTGCAAATGCCGGTGAATTTGTGCATTATCAGTAACCCCGCCATTAAGAATAATTTCCAGATCAGGAAATTCCTGTTTCAGACGATAAACATAATCATAACGTAAAGGCGGGATATCACGGTTATCTTTCGGCGATAACCCTTCCAGCCATGCATTGCGTGCATGAACAACAAAAATACGGCAGGCCGTTTTTTCACGTAGCGTACCGACAAAATCAGCCAGAGGCTGATAGGCTGTTTCCTTATCCAGACCGATGCGATGCTTAATCGTAACCGGAATATTAACCGCTTCCTGCATAGCATTTAAGCATTGTGCTACCAGTTCAACTTCACGCATCAGGCAGGCACCAAAAGCACCTTGCTGTACCCGCGGGCTAGGGCAGCCGCAGTTAAGATTAATTTCATCATAGTCATAACCGGCAGCAATTTTAGCAGCCTGTGCCAGAACTGCCGGCTCACTGCCGCCCAGCTGCAAAGCAACAGGTTGCTCCTGCGGATGATAGGCCAGTAATCTGTCACTGTTGCCATGGATGATTGCATTAGCATTAATCATCTCTGTATACAGCCACGCATTTCTGCTAATCAGTCTGGCCATATAGCGGTAATGCCTGTCTGTCCAGTCCAGCATCGGCGCTACGGATAAAGTTCTTTTTGGTTTGGCATTTTGCCGGAGCTGGTGTGCATCACTTCCGGCTGAATATTCTGCGGCAATTAATTGTTTATGTTCCTGCATAATCCGGCACTCATATAACACCGCCAAAGAAATACCGAACGGATATTTCCGGCCGGTATTTAGTCGGTTAAATTTCTGATACAGGCAGATTATACATGGGATAACCGAACTGCCAGTTTAGCAATAGCAGTAAAGCTGATATTTTAATTAATCCTGTTGTTTTAGCCTGAATCAGCGCAACGGCATTTCAGATTTAATCAGCTTAATTTCTCTTTCACGCCGTTTCTTTTTAAAATGATTTTGCAGCCATATTTTATGCTGTATCTTGCATTGCGGACCCAGATAAATATTATCAATATATTCTTCTACATGCGTATATTCGACATACAAACTGTTAGCAGATTGGTAATCCTGCGGTTCAACAATATTATCATCGGCAATATGAGTAATATAAATCATCCGGCACTCATCTTCATCTTCAAAAGCAGCATGTTTTATCAGGCAGGAAATGGGTAAAACCGCCAGACTGAGTAGTTCGTCTAGATTAGAGATTTTTTGTAACTTGGAATTATCCAAAAGTTCTTTAATCAACTCTTTTATTTTTTCTAAATTGTCACGAATACAACTGATTTTTTTAGGTTCATCTAATGATTTAATATATTCATTCCACTCGCTATCAATGGCTTTTGGTGTTTTTTCATTTTTGTTTTCCAGATAAAAGGATTGTTTATTGCGTTTTGCTAACGCCATATATCCTGTTTCTGGATCATAAAGTAGAGTATTTATTTATATTATTGAAAATAATATAAATAAATGTAATTTTGCGGTGGTAAAGTACCTCATTAGGTACCAGTTTAAAATTTGGCTAACAAGCCAAATTTCTTTACATTTTATTTGTTCAAAAAGTTTCACAATTATGCACAAAGTGGTATAATGTTTCTGTATTAATAAGTAATTAGCAAGTATGGCGTTTTTATCAGGTGTTAAGCAGTTTTTTAGCCGCAATTCCGCGGCTCAAAGTACACCTAAAAACGGCACTAAAGTCAGTGTTCAGCAAAATAATTTTAACCCCTCGCAAATAAAAGTACCTAAGCAGCAACAGGGTAAAGCTGTCTATTTAACTAAGTCTGCAATGTCTAGTGGCCAACCACTAAGTAATGAAGACCGAAATTTAGTTAATACTGACATTACTTCTTTCAGAACTGAACAAGATACACAGAAAGTAATCCGGAAATTTGCCATAGCAATGCCAGATTTATCGGCATCTGTAGCTGCTTATATCCGGATGGCAGTAACCAAAACATATACTGCCACTGCCAAAAATCAAGATGGTACTTTTAATAGAGATGCGACTACAGCTCTTCAATCAATTTTGACGAGATTTGATGTCTTAAAGAATTATGAAGAAGGTTTTTCAAATACAGCTTCTATTCGAGCTGTAGCTGAGATGCTGGCAAAGGAATTGAGATACTACGGAGCTTGTGCTCTGGAGTTAGTTTTAGATAAGCAACGATTACCTATTCGCTTACAACCTATCACAGTTACATCTATTAAGTTTGTTCCTGAAACAGATGGCAGTTTAAAACCAATTCAAAAAGTAGATAACGACGAGATTGACTTAGATATTCCAACATTTTTTTATCGCCCTATTGATCAGGATTTACTCACTGCTTATCCAGACAGCCCTTTAGAAGCAGCTATTCAACCTGCACTTTTTAATCAAGAGTTCATGGACGATTTACGGCGTATTGTTCGTCAAGCTATTCATCCACGAATGAAAGTGACGATTAATACTGAAAGTATATTAGCGCAGATGCCTGCTTATTATCAGGAATCTACGGATGATGAAGACGAGAATACTAAGGTAAATAATTATATACAGGGCGTTGTTGACTCAATATCTAACATAGTAAACAGCATGGAACCGGAAGATGCCTTTGTTTCTACTGATAGTATTGAGGCGTCATATATAACTGCCGGTAACAATTCTCACGATTCAGAAATAGCTAATTTACAAAATATGATTGATGCCAAGGTTGCTACGGGTACTAAAACTTTACCTGCAATCCTTGGTTATGGTTCAGCTTCTAGCAATATTGCATCAACTGAATCGCTTCTGTTTATGAAGTCCGCAGAAGGTGTCCAGTTTGCCTTGAATGACATTTTCAGTCAGGCATTGACACTTGCCCTGAGATTGATGGGTTATGACGTCTATGTGGATTTCAGTTTTGGCTCTATTAATTTACGCCCAGATGCTGAGCTGGAAGCTTTTAAAGCAATGGAACAGTCCAGAATTCTGGAACAACTAAGTTACGGATTTATTTCTGACGATGAGGCTAGTTTACGACTTACAGGGAAATTGGCTCCAGAGAGTATGCCTGAATTGTCAGGAACAAATTTCACAGTTAATAAATCGTCTGTTTCAGAAAATCCTTATAGTAACACATCACAAGGTGCCTTAAATCAGGATTTGAATCAGACCAATACACCAAAAAATGCAAAGAGCAAAAACGGAGGGAAAGCAGGTAATTGAGTATTAGTTTGAATAAACCAGAATTATGGTTAGGTACTGAAAGTTCGTTGGCTTCTTATCAAAATTTTTGTGCGAACTACGAAGAAAAACTAGCAGCCAACATGAAACTTTCTTCAAGTGATTCTCCGCAATCACTTCTTGAGCAAGACCTTTACATTAAACATGGAGATGTTGCCATTGTACCTATTAAGGGTGAATTAGTTAATGAGGATATTCCCGTAGTTTTAGCAAAATTGTGGGGGGTAACTACATACAACTCTCTACAAGAATCTTTTTATGAGCTTGCTGAAGATAAGGATGTAAGCCGAGTCATTCTAGATATTAACTCAGGTGGTGGAAGTGTCTCAGGTATAGATGTTACACACTCAGCTCTTAAGTATCTTAAGAGCAAAAAACCTGTTGCAACATTTGCTGATCAGTGTCATTCCGCAGCTTATTGGTTGGGTAGTTTAGGGGAAAAGTTCGTACTGGCTAGACTTGGTTCAGTAGGGTCAATAGGTGTAGTTACGTTTCTTTTATCACATAAAAATCGACTGATTAAAGAAGGTATCACCCCAACGGTAATTCGGTCAGTCGATAAAAAGTGCTTAGTCAATCCGTATGAAGACCTGACAGATACTGCTAAAGCCGAGGTACAAGAACGTGCAGATTATATACATGGCATTTTTGTAAATACAGTAGCCCAAAACCGGCTTTTAAATCCTGAATATGTAAAAACCAATATGGCAGACGGTAGCAGCTATTTTGGTAATGAAGCAGTTAACCGTCATTTTGTGGATTCAATTGACACCTTGGAATCCCTTTTATCTACGTGGCAACCACAAGATTCGGGTAGCCGCAATTATCAACCCAGTAGTCACCTGACTACATTTAATGGAGAACCTAGTATGAGTGTAACAGCTCCAGAGGAAAAGGCAGCTACTGAGGTAACTGCAAACACTTTTCAACCTGAAATTGCAAGCTTACAAGCTCAATTAAAGGAGCAAGCAACAAAACTTGCAGACTTGACTAAGCAAAACTTTACGCTTTCAAGCCGAAATACAGAATTAGAGGCTACAAACAAAGCTTTAGCTTCCAATTTAGTAGATGCTAATCAAACTGCGGATAAGTATGCCGAACTTCTGGGTTCAGCTATTCAGGCTAAAGCGGCTGCTTTAAACGTAGAAGCTTACCTGCCGACTGACATTGCAGGTTTAGAGGCTCTGAATCAACAGATTGATATTAAATTCCAGCAGAAATATCCATCAGGCGGAGTAGCGATAACTGACCCAAAAGTTATGGAGTCTGAGACTAAAGAGGAAGTTAACTGGATGAGTCAGATTAAGACCAACTAAGGAGATTAAATGGCTAAATTTATTTTAAGTATTGTCGCAGAACATAATTCTCGAAATACGATTACTAATACCTTTGGTACCTTAGATTCTAAGTTTACGAATGAGGATCACAATAAAGCAGTTAAGCGTACTGATTCTACGGCTATGCAGTTATGTGAAGAAGGTGATGAGATTGAAGGTTTTGTTGAATCTGTTGAGCCCGGTACACAAGACGGCTACTCCTACGGGACTTGCGTTCGGTATGCTTCTCTGGTTCGTATGTTTGTAACCGGACAGGATTTAAAAATTGGAGACTACGTTGTTTGTGGTGCACAAACTGCACCAGGTGTTGCCAATGGAAATGATGATTTTCCATTAAATAGTTATGGTACGACCGTGGTGAAGAAAGGCTCACCCGTTAATTTTAAATGGCGAGTTATCGCTTTAGATATTCGTAATCCTAATGTGTATTTAATTGAAGCAATTTAATAATGAAAGGAACTTATGTCCGGAATAATTGGTAAGGCATCATTTATTGAATCAGGTGGTAGACCTTCTCAAATACCTATTTCAATAGATCTTTATAAAGCAGCCGCTGAATGTAATCTTTCTGTACCTGCTTATTTACAGCAAGAGTATGGTCAGAAAGCTGATAAAAACTATGCTAAAGGTAATGTTTTTTCACAAGTGATGGCATCCCTAAATGCACCTATTGATGAAAAGGGTAAAGGTTTTCGAGCTATGAAGCTTGGAAATATTTTGGATGGGTCATTCCGAGCAGCAGTAACTCAGGATGCAAAAACAGCGAGTACGATTTTAGCACCTGCTGCGATTTTAGCATTAGTAGAAGAAAACCCCGCCGGAAAAAATAACGGTACGCTCAGTCTGTTTGAAAAGTTGATCGCAGTAGATGAGTCTATTGAAAACGACACTTTTGCACTGCCAACTTTTGATTCGTCAAACGCAGATAAACAACATGTTTCCACTATTGGTCAGTTAGCGACTCCTAATATTGTAGGTCAGTTAAAGGTTTCTCAGAGAGCTAACACAATTCCAACTTTTTCTTATGCCTTAGAAGCCTCAGATAAGGCTCTAAAAGCATACTCCATTGATGCTATAGCAATTTACCTAAGACGTCTACGTAAGCGATTAGCTCTGAATTTAGTACACCAACAGTTTAATTCTTTGATTAATGGGGATGTTGATATAGGTATGAAACCTCTACCTGTAGTTCCTATCAATAAATATGATAGTGAAGCTGGTAATGGTGTGTTAACCCATAAAGCTTATGTGAAATGGTTACGGGATAACTGGGAATTTAGTCTGGTAGATTATGTTCTGTGTAATGAAGATGATTATTTCAGAATTATCGAGCGTAAAGGTCGGCCTACTATATTAACTAACCCTGTTACTAGCTCAGAACAAATGGCTTATCCGGCTAAACCTATCAATATGGATTTTTATGAACCTCAAGTATTCATTCTTAAAGCTGGCATTATTCCGGCTGGTACTTTGGTAGGAATTGATTCACAGAGTGCTATCGCACGAGTTAGAAATTCTCAGGCTAATTACAGCGCGGTTGAAGATATGGCTATGCGTCGTGGTAAGGCAATGCGTTTTGACGAAGGTCAAATTATATACCGTCATGATGATGAGGCTTTTAAAGTAACTACTCTATTTTAAACTAATTTAACAGGCTGCTTCGGCAGCCTGCTGGAGAATTTTATGGCAAAAGATAACCAACAAGATAAGTCTGATCAGGTTGAACAAATTGAAACCTCTGATAATGTTGAGGAATTAGAACAAACTGAAACCTCTGACCAGAACCCAAATAAACAGAACACAACTAAACAAAAACCCCCGAAGGAAAGTCCTGCAATGGAGACCAAAAAAGTCGTTTCAAAATTACCTGAAGCTGTCAAAGTCCGTGTAACTCGTGGCTATAATTTACTTCACCCTTATACAAATAAACATGTTACAACTGAATTACGAGAATTTCCTTGTGATAACTGGTTGCTGGCACAGTTACAGGCAGGTTTCGTAGATATGTACACAGTCACCAACGAACGTTTACTGTGGACAAACGGTAAATTGGTGTATGAAAAGTAGATAAGTATGTCGATGGAAATCCCTGAAACAGGGCTACCAGACCCGGTAGCTATTCAGGCTGCCGCCGGTGCACCTCTGGATATTGTATTAGAACCCTTCGGCACACTGACAACGACTGACGAAGTCCGGGCTATTTTTGGGCTTTCCTCAGCGGAGTTGTCAGACGACATGTTGATGCAACCTGTCTATATAAGTGAAGTAAAGGAAACTTTGTTACGGATTCGTCCAGAGTTATTCAGTAACTGGGGCACTTTACAGAATGAACGATTGCTGGAGATGGTCAAACGAGTTGCTCTTTACAGCATCTGTAATTTAATAGGTGAGACTTTACCGCTTATAGCAGCACGTGTATTGACTGATTCCAAAGCTTCAATTCAACGTTTCAACTCAGATTTATCCAGTATAGCTGAAACGATTCGAAATCGACTGAATCAGGCAATAAGAGCATTGAAGCAGTCTAAAGCTTCTAATCAACTTCCACGGTTTATGGGTGCAGGTCAGCCTAGCTATGATCCTGTGACTGGATAAATATGGATTTAGTAGCGGTTTCTAGACGGTTCGACATGACCCCTATATGGGATGCTTACACAGGGGAGAAATTAAAAGACACCTGTCAGGTAACTGTATGGGATAACCCAAGACGAGACGGTTTAACCACATTACGGCGAACGTTGTCTATGGCGTATTCTGTAAAACTACCTGTAAGGCATACCCTTATTATAGGGGGACAGGTTTGGATAGTATCAGCTTATTCAAACCCGGATACATGGGAAAAAGATGTAAGCCGTAAAGGTTATGTTGCTCAGTTGGCTGAGTTAGGGAAGGTAGCCAGAACCAGCCAACTGTTAGACGGCTCAGGTGAACATGTTTATATGTCCAGAGTCTGGGTTAAGGATGTTAAAGATATTACAACATCCTCTGAATTTCAAAGTCAGTACTACATCTACTTTACAAAAGGTGAGCATTTTGAAGAGGGTGAATTTGCATTCATTAAAGACCGCTGGCACATCATTCGAAATATATACACGTCTACTGCCGGGTTTTATATAGCTGAATGTAATGAATTGGAACCTGAGTGTCTTTTCTCCTTATCAGTTGATATCGGAGATTACGATCCTGTTTCAGAGACAACTACTAAAGATATCTGCCAAATACCTGTTATTAAGCTGGATTGGCGGGACGACTATACCAATAGTCTTCCCTCAGCAGAACCTCAGCAGGTCGGAGATATCCGGTTCAGAACCTCCCAAGAATATGCTGAATATTTGGAGAAAGCTGTAGAAGTGTATTTTGAGGGAGCGAAGTGGAAGCTTGTTAGGGTTGAGCATAAAAATCATGGAGCTATTTCTGTAGTGGTTAGGAAAGTTTAATGCGGGTAGTTTTGAAAAAATCAAAGAACGGTTTACCTGTACTTAATTTGCTTCAAGCTCATGTACGAAAAGAAGCTGCTGAACGGTTGATGTTTTTAGCTAAAGTGGCTCTTGAAGTTGCTACAGAACATACGCCAAAGTGGTCAGGAGCTGCCACAGAGAGCTGGAAATTGTCGCTAAACGGGGAACCCACAGTAGATTCAGGTTATCCAGTATTTGTTGATTCTCCTGCATTTGAGGAAGGTATCCATGACTCAAAAGCACCAGCATTTAACAGGTCTGTTGTAAATGCCGAATTAAAACGAATTCGCTTGGCTGTGTATGCAAAAGTCCGGGCAGGTAAAGATGTAAAAATCACTCTGTACAACTCTCAGCCTTATGCTACCAGATGGCTATCTTCCAACTCATTGGGAATTTTGCTGCGTGCAGTAAATCAGGATTACTACACGTTTAATGAGATTTGTGCCGAGGTAAGGGTATCTGCACGTTTGGCGCAATTCGGGAAGTGGTAATGGATAGAGAACTTTTTCGTGACGCGGTCACAACTAAATTTAGAGATAAATTCTCAAAAAGAACGGACTGTCTCATTCAGTATGAGAACGACAAACTTATCGATATTGGAAAAATTACTTTACCAGTTATTTCTTACAATATTATTTACTTAGATTCAAGGCAGGCGGATTTTAATGCTGACCCTTACATACTTGATGAAGGACATGTTCTGGTAACAATTCTAGTAAAAGACAGTGTAGGTACGCTGATTCCCGTCAGACTTCGTGATGAGTGCGCTGTCTTATTGCAGCGACAACATCTGGCTGGCGCTCAAATGGAGATTGGTAAATTGTTACCCAACTCCTATGCCGAAAAAGGGTGGGTAGGTTATAGAGTTTCTGTACCTTTTCATCATTATCATCTTTAAGAAAGGAATTCATGACATTACGTGTTGGCTCAACCTCCTATGCTCAGTTAGCTTTTATGCCTGAAGTTGAGATAGGAAAAACCCCGACTACCGGTAAGGGTATAAATTTGAGAATGACCGGTGAAAGTTTGGAACAGAACATTACAAAGGATGTTTCAAAGGAGATTAACCAGTCCCGTCAGGTATCCGGTATGTTTCTTACCGATGCCCAGACATCCGGTGGTTTTAATATTGAACTTAGTGCTCGTGAGTATGACCCGTTATTTGAGGCTCTGTTGATGGGTACATGGTCTAAGTTTGGTGATAACGGTGTACTTAGTGTTCAGAGTATAGCAATCTCTTACGATGACACTACACAGTTAAGTAAACTGGAAATCACAGCAAACAGAAATACAGACTTTACCAAGCTTCTGTCCGTTGGCAATTATTTTTCAGTTTCTGCTGACGAAGCTTCGGCAGAGTTTAACTATCCTCTTATAGTGGCCCAGGTTGAAGCTGGAAGTATTTATGTAAAAACAAAGCTCACTGACACTACTTTGGCCACCAATGTGAAGATATATCACGGCCATGTTAGTAACGGAGTGACAGATCGCTCGTTCTCTATTGAAAAACGCTTAACTGATAAAGATCAGACTTTTGTGTACTCAGGTATGCATGTTAATAAAATGTCTTTAAGTTTTGAGAGTCAGGCTGCTGTAACCGGTAACTTTGATTTTATCGGTATGTCCTCAGAGTGGGGTACTGGCCGGATGCTGGGAGATAAAAGTGAATATATCCCAAGCCAGACAGGAATCCCTATTAATACCGTTGTTGGTATGAAAGGTGCACTACTGGATGGGGAGGATGTCCGTGAGAAATTAACCGCTGCTATCGAAAAAATATCTATTGATTACGATAACTCTATGAAGGGTCATGCGGGGATAGGTGTTCTGGGTTTTGTTGATATTACAGCCGGAACTATTAATGCCGGTGGCACTATATCGATGTATTTTAATGATGCCAGTATATACAACGATGTGATTAGCCAGAAGCATCACCGTCTGGAATTCGCTGTCTACGATAAAGATGGCCATGGCTATGCATTTATCTTCCCTTGCTTAGAGTTGAAAGACCCTAAAGCAGCAGTTAGTGGTAAAGACGAAGCATTAAAAATGGAGCTGGGCTATACAGCTTTACAAGACAGCGGTAATACAGACAAGACATTTTTTATTGAGAGGTTTTAAGCATATGCCAATACCAAAAGATCGGCGAATTCCAAAACGAAAAGTAGCAGGCTTTTGTCCTGAACGAGCGTACACATTTGATACGGAGAAGGAAACTCAAGGCGTCTGGTTTGATATAGATGTTACTACAGGGGCTAAGGTTAAAGTAGCCCGCTTTGGTTCTTCTAGATACTATCAAGTTTATAATCAGGTTCTGCAACGAATCGCCCCGAACCCCCAGAGTCTGACAAAGGAGCAGCAGGAGAAGGCTGTACGTAAAGTTGTTGATGAAACTGTAGCAGAGTGTGTTCTTCTGGATTGGAGTAATTTTGTAAAACTAGATGGTACCGAGCTTCCTTATTCAAAAGAAGAAGCAATTAAATTACTCAGTTTAGATTCTTTCTTCGATGTAATTTTGTCGTTTGCTCAGCAGTCTGAACAGTATCATAAATATAGTGTGGAGGAGGCTGTAAAAAACTAACTGCCGTCCTCAAATGGGAGAATAAGTTTGGGTCTTCAATTAAACACTATCTAGCTTTACAGGCCGACGGGATGCCGGTTAAAGCTCTGGAGACAAGACCCGAACTAAAACAGGAATATGTATGGCTATACAATGCTTATTCCTTTCTCTCACCCAGCAGGACACTAGGTGCAGTGGGTGAGTACTATATACCGTTATCGGAATATGAAGCTTATTTTTCTATATTTAAAATAGAGGAGGTGTCAGTAAGAGAATTTGCTTTGACCGTTTTGTATCAAGTAGACCATGCGATGCTTAGTTTACGTTATGCAGAAAAAACCACCGGATAACCGGTGGTTTTCTTTAAAGCTCAAAATCGCTTAAATCGTCTTCATTAAGTTCGGCATCAATCTGTCCGACCAGATAAGAACTAATTTCTACCTCCTGAGGTGCTACCTGCACGTTATCAGAAGATAGCCATGAATTAATCCACGGAATGGGGTTCTGTTTAATCCTGTACAGATCAGGTAAACCTACAGCCTGCATTCTCTGACCAGATATAAATTTAATGTATTCAGTCAGGATAGTTTTGTTCAGCCCAATCATAGAGCCATCTTTGAACAGATACTCCGCCCAGTTTATTTCCTGTTGAACAGCTCGTTGAAATATATCTACTGACTCCTGCTGACACTCATTAGCAACCTGCTTCCATAACTCACCCTCTGAGCCGTTACGCAAGTTATTCAACATCTGCTGGGTACCTGTGAGGTGTAAAGCTTCATCACGGGCAATCAGTTTGATGATTTTGGCATTGCCTTCCATCAGTTCGCGCTCAGCAAAAGCAAAGGAGCATGCAAATGAAACATAAAAGCGGATTGCTTCCAGTACATTGACACACATCAGGCATAGATACAGCTTTTTCATAGTAGGTACAATATCAGTACCTCCCTGAATCCAGTCTTGGGTAGCCGCTATCAACTCATCATAGTAGACAGCCACCTCATCAGCGCGGGCCAGAATATGCTTATTGTCCATGATGTCATTGAAGACTACCGACGGGTCGGTAAAGATATTCCGGATAATATGTGTATAGCTTCTTGAGTGTATGGTTTCGGAAAATGTCCAAGTGGTTACCCAGGTCTCCAGTTCAGGTAAAGAGCATATAGGTAAAAAAGCTATGCTCGGGCTTCTCCCCTGAATAGAATCCAGAAGAATCTGATATTTCAGATTACTGATAAAGATGTGTTTTTCATGTTCAGGAAGATTGGCAAAATCTGAACGGTCTCTGGATACATCAATTTCTTCCGGTCTCCAGAAGAAAGACAACTGTTTTTCAGTTAATTTTTCCAGAAACAGGTATTTCTGCTGGTCATAGCGAGCCACATTTACAGATTGACCAAAGAACATAGGTTCCTGTAACTGATTATTATGATTCCGATTAAATATTGAAAAAGTCACAAATACTCCTTGAGGTCTTGCGACCTCATGAATTTAGATTTTACAAGCTCCACTGTCACAACCACTGTCTGCCAACGAATCCTGAGTATCATCAGACCCGTCTCGGGTATTGTGGTAGTACAAGGTTTTAACTCCATATTTATAAGCAGTCAGCAAATCTCTCAGCAGTACTTTCATAGGAACTTTAGCGTTCTCATATTTTGCTGGGTCATAATAAGTGTTAGCAGAAATAGACTGATCCACAAATTTTTGCATCACGCCGACCAATTTTAGATAGCCCTCATTAGATTCCATATCCCAAGCCAATGTGTAGTCTCTGGCCAGTCGGTTAATATGTGGAACTACCTGCTTTAATATCCCGTCTTTAGAAGCTTTAACAGTGATAAGTCCGCGCGGAGGTTCAATACCATTAGTAGCATTAGAGACCTGACTGGAAGTTTCTGAGGGCATAAGTGCAGTAAGCGTAGAGTTACGTAAGCCGTATTTTTGAATGGCGATTCGTAAGTCTTCCCAATCCTGAATTAACGGAGTTGAGCAAAATTCGTCTATATCTGTTTTATAGGTATCAATCGGAAGTAATCCTTGAGCATAGGAAGTATCTTCAAAACTACTGCATTTTCCGCGTTCTCTAGCTAAATCAATAGAGACAATTAATAACATATACTGGATTGCTTCAAATAATTGATGAGTTTTACGAACTGCTTCCGGACTATCATATTTCAGGCCGTTAGCGGCCAGATACGTTGCAAAATTAATGACGCCAATACCCAGTGGACGACGGGCTAGGGTCGCTTGCTTGGCAGCTTCGGTTGGATAATCCTGATAGTCCAGTAAATTATCCAAGGCTCGCACTAATAAAAATAAAACCATACCAAATGAAGCAGCAATACCTTCGTCATTTAAACTTTGTGTTTCAAAATCTATTTTAATAAATTTTTCAAGGTTAATTGCGGCAAGTGTACAGAGTGCAACTTCCCCTAACTTTTCAGGGTTTTCGAGGCTTTCTCCCGGACGAGTGGGTAAAGTAATTTCAGCACAAAGATTAGACTGGTAAATCGGAGCTTTCTCTGGGTTAAAAGCACTGTGTGTGTTGCAGTGATCTACATTCTGAATATATATACGTCCGGTACTAGCCCGTTCCTGCATTAAAAGGGAGAATAAATCTTTTGCCGGTACAGTTTTTTTACGAATAGATTCATCAGCCTCATAAAGAGTATACAATCGCTCAAATTCCGTTTGGTCAGCAAAAAATGCTTCATACAAGCCAGGGACATCAGAAGGCGAAAACAATGTGATTTTTCCGTTTTCAATTAAACGGGTATACAGCAGGCGATTAATTTGTACACCGTAGTCAAGATGCCGTACGCGGTTCTCTTCAACCCCACGGTTGTTCTTCAGTACCAGCAGATTTTCTACTTCCAGATGCCATAACGGGAAATATACTGTGGCAGCTCCCCCACGGACACCACCTTGTGAGCAGGATTTAACGGCTGCCTGAAACATCTTATAAAATGGAATACAGCCTGTATGCTTGGCTTCACCGCCACGAATTGCACTGCCCAGTGCGCGAATTCGACCAGCATTAATGCCAATGCCTGCGCGCTGTGATATATATTTTACAATTGTATTAGAAGTAGTATTAATGCTGTCGAGGCTGTCATCACAATCAACTAGAACACAAGATGCAAACTGACGGGTTGGGGTACGTAACCCTGCCATAATGGGTGTGGGGAGAGATATGAAAGACATGGCTAAAAACTGATAGAAAAATTTCACATAGCCTAGACGGACATCTGCTGACTCTTTTCTGAACAAACACATTGCTACAAGCATGAACAGAAACTGAGGTGACTCATAAATTTTCCCAGTTGTCCGATTCTGTACCAGATATTTGCCTTCTAACTGTTTAATTCCGGCATAAGCAAAAGTCATATCATAGTCATGATCCATAAGGTCATCGAGATTTTCAATTTCTTCTCTGCTGTAATCTTTTAAAATCTGACTATCATATAAGCCCAGTTCAGTTAGATTAGTGATATGTGTATATAACTCAGGCGGAAAAAAATCACCAAATGCCAGTTTCCGAATTCTAAATAAAGCTAATCGGGCAGCGATGTACTGCATCTCTGGTTGCTTTTCTGAAATTAAATCGGCTGCGGATTTAATGAGCAGCAGATGGATATCATCAGTAGAGATACCATTGTAAAGTTGAATATGTGCATTTGCTTTAATTTCACTGATAATATCCGGAACCTCAAGCTGTATATAGTTCTGGTTATCCTTTTTTTCAGAGCAGCTTATTACTGCCCATTTTAAGACATCGTCAATCTTACTTTCATTATAATCTTCCAAATTACCATTACGTTTAGTTACTTTTAGATTTGACATAGTTTCACAGTGTTAATTAAGAGAAGTAGTATTGTAATTTTTTGCGTTCAATTTGTATATAAAAACGAAACAAAAAGAACGAAAAAATGGTAAAATTAGGACTTCAAATGTGATGTCTGAGAGTTAATGGAAGAGAAGTACGAATTAGGTTTTAGTAGTGAAGGTTTGGCAGAGCTATTAGCACAAATAGTTAAATTAAACCAAGCTCTTACAAATTTAGGTCAAAATACTCAGGGTTTAGAACACTTTAATCAGGAATTCCGCAATGTCGATGCGCAGATGCGTAAAAGCACGGCAGGAATGGTTCAGGCTTCCAGAAACCTATCACAGACGCTAGCCAGTCACTCACTTGCAACAGCAGAGTCTCTAAAAAATATTAAAAAAGCTCTGAGAGAAGTAGAACCCGAAGCTCGTAACTTTCTGACTAATCTTCTTAAGAATAATAACTTTGACCGTTACCTGTCTGACCTGAATAAATTGAATAAGGGTCATGAATTTACCCGGAATCAATTGCAAAAGCTGGCTAAACAGGCAGAGGATTTCAATTCTGTCGTCGACCATCTTCGTAAGGACTCAGGGATTTTTACTGCGTTCAAAAATATGTTCGGCAGTGATGCAGCCTCACATCTGCAAAGTAAGGATTTTCTGGCTGACTTAGACCGAATCCGTCGGTCTCTTAATCAGATTCAGAAGGTAGACACCTCCAAATCCCTAGACTCTCTGACTCGTCAAAATAATAGAAATCAGCTTTTAAATGATCAGGTAAGAGAACGTGTCAAAGTCTTACGTTCAGAAACAGAACTCAATAAGCTTAATGCAGCTCAGCTAGGTAAACATCTTGATGCGCTTCGGGCGATAAGCACCGAATATAGTCGCATTCAGGCCATGCCTAAAGGAGCTGAGAGGTCTTCGGCTTTTAGGGAATATCGTAGAAACTACGGTTCGGCTGCTGCTACGGCTGCTTCACAACAGAGTATCAGTAAAGCACTGGCGAGTGGAGATGTACGAGCTGCGCAATTACTGGCTCAGGCAGAAGGGCGGACTTTAGATGTACTGGTTAAACAGCAGAATGTCAGTCGCAATCTGAATCAGCAACTGGAACAGCGATTAGCTATTGCACAGGCTGCATCTGTAAGTAATAGCAGACAGGCTGCACAATTAGAGGCACAGCTTCACTATTTGCGCGAGATGCGTAATGAGTATCTGCGTATCAGTGCTTTACCAGCCTCACCCTTAAAGTCCGCAGAACAGCGTGTTTATAAATCCCGTTACGGTGCCTATGCAGCATCTGAAGCAAGTATGCCTACTATCAACAAGGCAATTGATTCCGGTGAATCTGCATTATTACGGTGGCGACAGATAAACGGGGAAATTCGCAATGTAATGGTGTCTTCGCGCGACCTGCATCAGGTGTGGCGAGGTATGGCCGCGGGTGTTAATCAAATATGGTTGAGTTGGGGTTCTTTACTCCCAATGGCGGCCGGTCTTGCCGGAGCCTCTACAGTATTTAAGTCTTTAACTGTAGGTAAAGACTTTGGCTGGCAGATGGAACAGGTGGGTGTGGCTGCCGAGGCTGGTAGTGCTAAAGTAGCAGAGCTGTCTCAAAAAATTCTGGATATGGGTTCCCAACGGTTGGTTCAGGGACCAATTCAGATTGCACAGGCTTTAAAAGTTCTGACACAGGCAGGTCTTTCGGCATCTGACGCTTTTAAGGCAATACCTGCCACACTTAATCTGGCTCTTGTAGCTGGCGACCTGTCCGATGAAGATTCTGCTAAGTTCCTGGCAGGTTTGCGTTCAGCATTTCATCTGAATAATGAAGACGGGTCTTTAAATGCGCATGCTTTGCAGGAGGCTGCTGACCAGGCTGCAATGGCAGCGAACGTTTCTCAGACTTCCGTAGGGAAGATGACTGAAGCACTAAAACAGGCGTCCTCTGAGGCTGCCCGTTTCGGCTTATCTGTTACAGATACTTCTGCTGCGCTGGCTATTCTGGCTAAATATAATATTGAAGGTTCCGCAGCCGGTACATCTCTGAAGAATTTTCTAAGTGACCTTTCAGGACGTACAGCGAAATCTACTAAAGCTCTTAATCAGTTAGGTCTGTCAATTTATGATGTGAACGGAATGGTAAAACCGTTCAGCCAGGTGGTTGCTGAGCTGCAATCTAAATTGCGCGGATTAACTGATCAGCAGCAACAGCAGTGGTTAAAAGCCATATTCAACGAGCGTGGTTTGAAGACAGCCAACATTTTGCTGTCTCAATCTGGAGATGAATTTACTAAACTGCATAACCAGATTGCCCGTGCGGGTGAAAACATGGGTTACACCACGACGCAGGCTGCTCGACTGGGTGATACTGCTCAAGGTTCTTTCCTGAAAATGAAGAACTCATGGGAAAACACCTTTGCCTCAATCGGACAAAACACCCAAGGGGATTTTAAGGGTTTGATGTCTTCACTTTCGAACTTTGCTAACGATGGCAATGTTCGTCAGATTATTACAGGGCTTACATCGGGATTCCTGAAACTGGCCGACACGGTTGTAAATACCATTAAGGTTTTAACTCCGGTTGCTCCATTACTCACAGGCATTGCCGCAGCTGCCGCTACTGTATCCTTTATGAACTGGGTAGGCGGACTTGGTCTGGTATCAACGGCTGTTGGCTTAGTTTCATCTGCCTACAGAAGTGCGTCTCTGGCTACACAGACGTTTGCAGCTATTCAGGCTGGTACAGCAACCACGCTGGCAGGAACTACCGGAACATTAGCTGCTCTTAAAACAACTGTTACCGGGTTGTTTACCGCAATGGGACCCGTTGGCTGGTCTGCATTAGCTGTAGGTGGTTTTGCTGCGTACATGGTTTTATCCAAAAAGGCTGTAATTGATTTATCCAGTGAAATTAAAACTCTGGATTCCAGTTTAGCTGCGGTTAAAACCGATGTATTGGAGAAATTTAATACAACTGGTGCCGGTCTTCGTTTAGATCAGAAATTAGGTTTAGGCTATAAGTCGAACTTCCAGCAATATGCTCTGGAAGCTGAAACTACAATTCAGGCTTTTGAAAAGAATCGTCAGAGAATTGATGCGGCAGTACAAGATTCCCTTGGTCAGATAAACTCAGCAGCAAGTCAGAGCTCAGCCTACCGGATAGAGCAGGAAACCTTGCTGCTTGACCGTAAACGGACATTGATACAAGAAGAATTGACACGGTTTGACCAGGCTACGCAGCATAAAAATAAATTAGATACTCAGTCTGCTCAGATTAGAAGCAATCTGGTAAACGACCTGTATACGCTTGAAATGAACTTGATGTCTAAGCGCACTGCTATGGCTATGCAGCATATGCAGGAAATTCAGGCGGAAGCTGTGAAAACTCAGAGTTTTCTCAGTAGTATATTTGATAAGAAAAATTCAGAAGTCAAAGACCGTTTAGACTTTGTAAACAATAAAAACTTCCAGCACCTGTTAAATTCAGAAGATAAGAAATTTAAACTTTTTGTATCTCAGGGTATGCCGGCAAATCAGGCTAATGCTCTGACATCTTCTACATTTACAGAAGGTGAATTGAGAGAAAGATTAAATCTGTTACTCTCTCCTGACGGTTTAAAAGAACTTAAAAAGCAAATTGAACAAGACCCTCAGCGGACAGCCATTTATCTGCAAAACCTGAAAATTGGTGCTGAAAATCTGGCTTCAATGAGTGCTTACAAAAATCAAATTCCTTACAGTGAAAAAAAAGGCTCTGAAGGTATTGCCCGTAATCTTCTATCTATTGGTGATGAACAACTAAGTAAGAAAGCCCTCACAACATTAACGGCACTGCTGACACAGACAGAATCTAAACTGGCCGGAGAACGTAAAACTTCACTTGAAGTTCGTCAGTCTAAGAATCTGATTGAAAACCCTCCTGTATTAAATCCGGCGTCGTCCAGACCTTTACCTACATACAATTCAGACTTAGGTAATCTGGAAAAGACTGCTTTACAGGATACACAGAAGTCACTGCGTGACCAGATGCAGAAAGAATTGGCTGCAAAGGGGAGTGTCTCAGATTCTCTGGTAAAAGCCTTTATGGACAATGCACGTGCACTGGATGAAATCAGCCAGTCTGAGTACACCCGTAAACTGCGCCAGAAACAAATAGAGGCTGAGAATTTTCTGAAAAGTAAAGGTTCCGCTGAGGATAAAGCCCGTGCTCAGAAAACTCTGGATGCTATCAAAAATGTGACAAACAAGGGTTCAGAACTGGCATATCAGGCTCTGACCAATGGTATGACGCGGGTCACCTCCGGTTTTGGTCACAGACATTCACCTAAAGCTGGGGCTTCCACTTACCACAATGGTATAGACTTGGCCATGCCTGTAGGCACAGTGATTAATGCACCGGAGAGCGGTAAAGTTATCCGCTCCTGGTCTGGGGGTGCCGGTGGAACACAGATGCAATTTCAGGGCGACAGCGGAATCATATATGGCATGGCGCACCTGTCTGCCGTTCTGCGTCAAACAGGTGACAGAATAGAACGCGGGCAAGCTTTAGCCCGCTCTGGAAACACGGGTAACACTACCGGACCACATCTACATCTAACAACAACTGTTAATGGAAAAAAGGTAGACCCCAGAACAGTAAAGCTTGGTCCGCGTAGTGGAGCGTCCAATGCGCTCGCAAGTGCTATAGGCGGAGATACTACTAACTATACTGAAGCTGCACGAGATACTGTACGTGAGCTGCAAATGCAGGCGCAGAAATACTCTTTAGACCAGCAGAGTAAACTACTGGAGCAAAAGAAAGTAGAAGTAGATCTGCAAAATCAATTGGGCGTTATTACTGACCGTGAAAAGGCCAGACAGGAGATGCTTCTGCAAGTTGAAAGCCTGCGTATAAAACAGGCTCAGGCTCTGGCTGAATTAAAGTCTAAAAACGTAGATGAAAATGCAACAACTTATAAAGATACATTTGCAGATTATCAACGTCAGATTGAAAACACACAACGTACATTTGAAGCTGCTCAACAGGCACAAACTAACTGGAAAGTGGGCTTAAAACGTTCTTATAACCAGCTAGTAGATGAATCTATCAGCTACGGTACTTTTGCACAAAAGGCATTTAGTTCAGTTACTGACTCTGTCATTTCGGCTATGCAGAATCTGGCTGTAACCGGAAAACTAAATTTTAAGAGTATGACAGCAAGCATTCTCGGAGACTTAGCCAAAATAGCAATGCGAATGGCTATGCTGAAACTCATTAATGTAGGGATGAGTGCTTTCGGAGGTGGTGCAGGTGGTAGTTTAAACAGTTTATTTGCTCGCGGCGGTGTTGTATCACAAGGTGGAACCCTCGCTTATGCTAACGGCGGCGTGCTGCATCACCCGACTACATTTGCTATGGCCAGAGGCATGGGTCTGGCAGGTGAAGCTGGTCCGGAAGGAATTCTACCCTTAACCCGAATGGCAAATGGTGATTTAGGTGTACAGGCTACCGGAGGCGGAGCAGGTACGGTAATAAATTCTCCTGTAACGGTGTCTGTAACTGTTAACTCAGATGGTAGTTCTGAGTCGTCTGTGGATGCTAAAGGAGCTGAGGGTTTAGGTCGGACAATTGGTAAAACTATAGAGACTGAAATTTATAGGATTTTAACAAAAGAAACACGTGCCGGTGGCATGTTCGCAAAGAGTTAATAAAGTATGGATATATTTAATCGGGACTGGATTCCGGACAGAGATATGGGTGTTGAGGATAGCTCGGATGCTGTAAAGGTAATTCAATTTGGTGGAGGTGTCGTGCAGCTAATACCATTAAGAGCTGGTTCACCTCTGAAAGTCTATAGCCTGTCGTTTACACGTAAACCTGCAACCATTAAAGCAATTGAGGATTTTTTAAACCAGCATACAGGTAAGCGTTTTCTATGGGAACCCCCATTAGAGAACCGGCAAATAATTGTTATTCATTCTGATAAATCCATTAAAAAAACAGGATTTGAAGACGTCCTGTCTGTAAAGTTCACGGAGGTTGCTATTTGATGAATGCACGTATTAACCAGATGAGTGAAGAGTGGTTTAAAGCCACTGAAAAGTTGGATCAAGATGTATTGGTTGAACTCTGGACAATTGATTTACGGAATATTGGTGGTCAGATTTATAGATTTGCAAATAATACTAACGAGCTGGGTAAGAATTTTATCTGGCAAGGGCATGAATTTGCAGTTTACCCGATTTTAGGTGAGGGATTTGAAGTCTCCACGCAAGGAACATCTAACAGACCAACTCTGACAATATCCAACGCTCTGGGCTTTGTAACCGGAGCTGTAGAAGAATATGACCAATTAAAACGAGCCACTGTCTATCGGCATTTGGTCTATAAGCAATTTATGGATGCTGAAAATTTTGCTGAGGGGAATTCTTCTGCTGACCCTTTACAGGAGATTAAAACCAGCTACGTTATTGAACGTATGGTCTCCTTAACAAGAGAACAGGGAGTATTTGAACTGGCAGTGCCCAGTGAGTCAGACGGTGCAACTGTACCATGCAGGGTGATGACCTCACAAAATTGCTGCTGGCAGTATCGCGGTGAAGGCTGTGGTTATACCGGGCACGCTGTGGCCGATGAAAATGATATGCCCACCAATGACCCCTCACTAGATAACTGTGGTAAACGTTTATTGAGCTGTAAAGCCCGATTCGGAGAAACCGCTGTGCTACCAATCGGTGCCTTCCTGTCAGCAAGAAATGTAAAGGCTTAATATGAAATTAACTAAAAAAGTCCAGGGTCTGATTAAAACTCATGCAGCAGACAGCAAAACAGAAATTTGTGGGTTTGTTGTACAGAATAAAAGAAGTCAGACCTACTACCCGTGTACAAATGTTTCAGCTCTACCTAAGGAGAGTTTTGAAATTAGTCCAGATGATTGGATAGCTGCGGAAAAGCAAGGAGAAGTAATCGCGATTGTTCACAGTCACCCGAATAATGAGCCTTATCTGTCGGGTGCTGACCGGGTAGCTCAGCACCAGAGTAAGTTACCCTGGGTTTTGGTAACCGGAGGTGAAATAAAAACGTTCAGATATGCCCCGTTATTACGTGGAAGAGTGTTTGAATATGGAACCCGGGATTGTTTTACTCTGATTCGTGATGCTTTTATGTTGACTGGCATTGAGTTTCGTGACCATCAGCGAATTGACATTAATTATGATGCGGAAATTCATAGCTTTGAAAATAACCTACCTGACGGAGGCTTTTCTAAAGTTCAGGATCTACAAGTGGGTGACGTTATTCTGACAGCTTACAGCAATATCCCTGCTCATGTTCTGCTGTACATCGGCCACGGGGAAGTTATTCACCACAAGGTTGACCGCCTAAGCGGTAAAGAAGTCTACACAGAGGCACTGCGCCGGCGCACTGACAGCATCTGGAGACATAAAGACTGGCAGCCAGACATGATTGTGGCCATAAAGAATGATTTAGAAAATAATGTAAGAGGTTTAAGTGATTAAAGTTGTTTTTCATGGTGATTTACGCCGATATGGTCAGGAGTTCAGTCTGCACGCTCACAGCCCGGCTGAAGCTTTGAAAGCCTTAATGGTACAGATTGAGGGCTTACGTTCTTATATTAATGCCGGGCAGTATCAGGTTAAGTTCAATCAGGATATTCTGGATGAAGAAGCTGTTAAAGAAAAATTCCACCAGTATGCTAAGGGTGAGTTACATCTGACACCTGTTACTTCTGGTGCGGGTAAATATACACAGATTGTTGTAGGTGTAGTGTTGATTGCTGCAAGCTGGTATGCGGGTGGTGCTGCTGGATGGGCATATCTGGGAACAAGCACACTGGCCGGCGGGATGTTTATGATGGGTGCGTCACTGGTACTCGGGGGTATAGCCCAGCTATTAACTAAAACACCTTCTCTGGATATGAACTCTGGCAAAGAGGAAAAGTCCAGCAGAAATACATCATTCTCTAATCTGCAAAATTCTGGGGCAGATGGTCAGCCTGTTCCTCTTGCTTATGGTCGTGTCCGGTGTGGTGCGAGAGTGATCAGTCAGGGGTATCAGACCCGCAGGGTAGATACTAAAAATGACCCGGTAATGCAGAATCCTGATATTGGTTTAAATCTGAATTTAAAGAAAACGTTTGTGACTCCGGTAGCAGCAACTGCTCCTAACGGCGTTGCTTACAATATTGACCGTAATAATGATAGTGTACTTAATGCCAATTATACCGTTAGCGTAGGAGTGGATTGATATGGGTGGTAAACAGTCTAGTGGTGGCAGTCGAACACCTTATATCGCCCCTAATACTGGCTCAAGTGCTCAATCTCTGAAAGTAGTTCATGCTATATGTGAAGGGGAAATACAAGGTTTTGTAACTAAAGACCCTCTGCAATCTGTATATTTTGATAACACACCTGTACAAAGCCGGTCTGGAGAATTTAATTTTCACGGTGTAACCGGACTATTTACTACAGGTGCCGCTGATCAGACTTATCTACCTGGATTTGAGCAGGTTGATAATGTTACAAATGTAGGCGTGGAAGTTAAAAAATCTCTGAATATTTCCAGAACTGTGTCTAATGATAATCTGACCAGTTTACGGGTGACTGTAGGTGTAAGTAAAAATTCCAAGACAGATAAAAAGACCGGAGATGTTAAACCTACTACCACACAAGTAGTGGTGGATTTAGTTAAGAATACTGTCTTCTCTTCTCAAGTAGTAACATTTACAGAGAAAAGCAGCGGTAACTTTATGACCGATGTGGTATTTGATAAAGTACCTGCCTCACCATTCAATATCAGAGTTTCCCGAATTACCGATGACAGCAACTCTGATTTAGTGGTGAATAATACATATTTCTTCTCGTATGTCGAGATTATCGGTACAAAACTGAATCACGCTAACACTGCGCTGGCTGCGTGGTCAATTGATACTGACCAGTTTGGAAATAGTATGCCTACGATTACCTATGATATTTTGGGTAAGCTGATTCAGGTTCCTTCAAATTACGACCCTGTTAATGGGACATATAACTCTCCGGTTTGGGATGGCTCTTTTAAAGTAGCCTGGTCTAATAATCCGATGTGGGTGCTGTATGATATTTTAACGACTAGTCGTTATAGTAGTATTGCCAGTCGGATACAGGCTTCTGACATTGATAAGTGGACACTTTACGCTATAGGTAAGTGGTGTGATGATTTAGTTGACGATGGATTTGGTGGAAAAGAGCGTAGGGCAGTATGCAATGTTTATGCCTCAGAAGAGCGTGCTGCTTATGACTTAATATCTGACCTGTGCTCGATTGTGACCGGTTATCAGATTTGGAATGGTGCTCAATTCTCAGTAGTGGTCGATAAAAACGACCCGCCGGTTGCACAATATACCAATACCAATGTGGAAAATGGTCAGTTCACTTATTCAGGTGTAGGTGTTAAAGCTATTCATACTGCGGTGTATGTTCAATATATTGACCGGAATAACAATAGCGAGCCTACACAAGAGTTAGTACAGGATGACGAGGCAGTCCGCAAATATGGATTTATTGCCAAAAATGTTACTGCATTCGGTTGTGACAGTCGTGGTCAGGCTATCAGGTTTGCAAAGTGGCTGCTTGAAACTGAGCGACGTCAGCAGCTATCCGTATCCTTCACTGTAGGTCGGGAAGGTTTAAGGCATTTACCTCATGACATCATTCAGGTGGCTGATAGTGACTACGCAGGAACACCATTAGGCGGTCGGGTTACTTCGGTTAAGGGTAATAAAATACGAGTGCCAAGCCTGAGGCTTGAAGAAGTTCCAAGTAAGCCTAAAACGTAATAGATTGCTGAAATAATAGGCAAAAAAGAGTATAATATACGCGGTTTAACTGCGTATATTTTTATGGTTGACATAGTAAAAATTGATCTGGGATTAGATTCTACAGGAAGAGGTGGAGACAGTCAAAGAACTGCATTTGAGAAGTGTAATGATAATGCTGAAGCATTAGGTGGAGGTGTCAAGGTTCTCACAGATAATCTGGATACATTAACTAAGGCTGCAACAAATTTTGCTGCCAAAGGTGATAATTCAGATATTACATCTTTAAACGGCTTAAAACACAATATTGTTCAAGCAGCGGATGCTTCGGATAATATGGGTTCTGTTACCCTGCGTCAGCTTAATGCTAAATTTGCTCAAGGTTCAGGCTCTTCAAGTGGTACAACACATGTAGTTTCAGACTACATCGGAGCTATTCAGTGGTTTAATGGCTCTCGTGCTGCAATTCCTGTCGGTTATGTTCCGGCGGACGGGCAACTTCTGAATAGAGAAGATTACCCTGAATTGTGGGACACACTGTCTAGAAACTTACTCAATATAATTAGCGATAAAGAATGGCTCAATACACCGGATAAACGTGCTTCTTTTTCTTCTGGTAATGGCTCAACAACCTTCCGGGTTCCGGATATTAACGGTAAACAGTCTGGCAGTCTGAAAGGGTTGTTTGTTCGTGGTGATGGTTATGCTGCGAGCGGTACTGTAAATGGTGATGCTATTAGAAATATTTCGGGAAAGATATCAGCAGCCGGTGCTGTGGCTTGGCAGGAAGCAACCGGAGTATTAGAAGCCTATGGAGCGACCGCCCCGTATGCAGATGATGTCCCAAACAGTCAGCAATTGCCTACGCAATTAAAATTTGATGCGTCAAGAGTCGTTCCCACCGCTGATGAGAACAGGCCTGTGTCTGCTAATTTTATAGCTATCATTCGTGTAAACAATATTCTCAGTGTTAATACACGGCAGGAAATTGTGACAGCTCAGTCTAATGTACCTGCTAATGGCTCAGTAGTATCCGGAGGTGTTTTAGAAACTTCACTCTCAGTTAAAGGCAGTAAATATGCATCAGCCAGTATAAATAGTATTAAAACGGTTAGTGTAGACGGAGTGGGTATTCAATTTAATACAGTGGATTACTCAACTAAAACGCCTACTACTCGCCAATATACTTTAAATTCTGATTCCGGAGAGATTTTTACTTATAGTAATCCGGCAGTAGGACGAAATAAGCTAGGGCTGGGTACTGCATCTACCTATAATGTTGGTCAGGATGGTGCTGTCATACCTGTACTGAATCAATCTAACGTATTTTCAATGCCTCAGGTTATTAGAACATACGGAGGTGGGAACACTAATCTTTGTTTAGAGAATAGTGCGGGTTGGGGTGCTGGAGGCACAATTGTAACTGGACAGGTATACCGAGGTCCGTTGTTGACTTCTAGTTGCCCTATGTGGGGTGATCTGCAAAGAGGAATACGGGCAGACTTCTTTATAGAAGAATGTGCGGGTTATTCTACACAGGCAACTATTAGCCTTAAAGATTGGAGTCAGAACTGGCATTACTGGGTATTTAAAAATGATAACAACGCTTATAGTTCTGGTACTTGGATTAGTTCATCCGATAAACGTTTAAAGACTGAATTTAAGGTTATAGGTTCAGATACTGATATTCTAGAACAGTGCAAATCCTTCAGAGGTTATGTATTTAAACGAAAAACCAATAATCATTATGAAGCAGGATTTATAGCACAGGATATTGAAAAGGTGTTGCCTGAAAGTGTCTACGTGAATCAGGATATCACTCTGAATGACGGTACAGTAGTCAAAGACTCCTTAAGTCTGGACTATGGTGCCATGAGTGCCTATAACCATGAGTGTATTCTGGCTTTAATCAGTAAAGTGGATGAATTAACTAAAAAGATAGAGAGTTTAGAGAAGAAGCAGGAGACGGATGCCGAAGTTTAAGCATAAATCCGTAGTAGGCGGTACAATTTTTGTAGCAACAAAAGAGGGTATCAAGAGCGCAAAGATAACAGCGCAATCTGGAAGTAACTTAACTATCAACCCTGTCATCCCGATACAAGAAGGTGATACCTGTGTTATTCATATGGATGTTAAGTCGAGGCTGTTTCGCACTGTAAGTATCACAGAGAACGCCAGAGAAGAGACCTACACCATCTCAGCAGTTAGCCATGATCCATCTAAGTATGGTGAGATAGATTCAGCCGCTAATTTCCCGACCACAATTAATAAAACTGATAAAGCCGAAATTAATAATATTACGGTCTCAGATGAGGGCGGTAAGGTTAATGTAGGTTGGGATGGTTCACTGTCTGGTTCCTACGTTTCTTATGATGTCAAGGTTTACCGTAATGGTGCGTTTTATCGCCATATACCTGACGCGCAAACCCCTAATATAGAATTAAATGACTTACCTTGCGGTAACTACCGTATAGAGATACGAGGCAGGACTGCTAAAGGTACATTATCAGAGCCTCAGGTTAAGACTTTTGTTATTGACTACACCTTGACAGGATTTCAAGCAAAAGGTGGCTTATATTCTATTCAACTATCTTGGGTTAATCCTATAACTGTCGTAAATCAGGCTTGTACCGAAATATTCATAAACACTGAGAACAGATTAGACACTGCGCAGTTATTGGTTTCTGTACCTTATCCCACTAGTAGTTACACAGTACAAAATGTAAAACTATCCGACCACTATTTTCTATGGGCGAGATTTAAGGATGAAACTGGGGTAACTGGTGATTTCACGAATGTTATTGAAGCAACCGCCGACCCTGACCCTAAACCTATTCTCGACCAGATTAATGGAAGTCTGTCTTTTGAACAGTTTAAACCAGAAATTGCCGACGAATTACTTCAAAACATCCCAGACTTCGCTGGTGACAGTCAGGAGATGGCAGGGAATGATACACCGCGCGCTGGAAAATGGGATGTTTACTCTCAGATTACCAGCGGTGACTACGCTCTAACCAAACAAATAAAAGCGGTTAAATCCCAGGTTAATCAGAATATAGCTACTGTCGCTGAACAGATAACAACATTAGCTGACAAGCAGCATGCTGAAAGTGAAAAACTAACTACAGTCGTTGCACAGGTTAATGATACAAAAGCTCAGGTTACTGAGGTTGCCCGTTCATATGCTGACCTAAATGGGAAGCTGTCTGCGACATGGCAGGTGCAGGTATCTGTAGATAATTCCAAAGGGCAACCGATTATCGGAGGTGTGCATTTGGGTGTGGACGGAGCCACAGGTCAGTCTGAATTTGTGGTACAGGCAGATAAGTTTGCCGTCTGGACAAGTCAGAAAGTGCCTCTGTTTACCGTTCAGGAAGGCATACTTGGTTTAAATGGTGATTTAGTACTTTCTGGTACTTTGAGTGGTAAAACGCTGATCGGTAATGAGCTACGAGGGGGACAGATAAATGGTGGTTCATTAAACATAGGTAATGGACGTTTTGTAGTTGATAACGGTGGTAACGTCAGCATACGGGACAACAGCCAGGCTAAACAAGGTATGGTCTTTACTAGTCAAGGTCTCCGTGTATACGACACTAACGGAAATATTATGGTTGTTATCGGATATTTGTCTGGACATTACTAGGGGTATTGTTTGTACGGTATAGAAGTTTATTTAGGTTCAGGTGTAAAACTCCTGTCTACAACTGAAATGGGTGTAGCGTTTGATATCAATAAATCCGGGCAGAATGTTGATTATAGTTGGACACCCAATAAATATTCTCAAGTTGAATTCCCACTTTCGCCCATTATGGGTTATTGGTCAGACTCTGAACAAGGTGTAGTTGATCAGTTCAATGCTGCAACCACAGACTCTGTAGCTCATCAATTATGTGAGAACACTTATACTCCTGGCTCAATTTCCTATGCCAACGGGCATATAGTTAGTTCAACAGCCAGCCTTCTAGGTTTAACAAATACAATAAATTCCCCGGCTAAATCTATAATTCAACCCAGCGCACCTACATATGGGTTTTGGGGTCAGGGGAGCCTGATCAGCATTATGCAAGAGATGTCTTCATATATGCTTAAAAGTAAATTTGTTCAGCGGTCACGGCGGATGTGGATGAAACGCGGCAAAGTGAAATTTGACAGCCCTACCATGCATCTATTAGTAGTGCGTGTAGGACAAGATGAAGTGGCTGCTTTATATCCAGCAGATTTCTCCAGTTCATTTTCTATTGGATTATTCAGTAAGACACCTACACAGGAAATCTACGTAATTTTCAGTGAAGCTGATTACGTGGATATTCAGATACAAATATATAGTAAATGGCCCACCGCACCTATTTATCCAGGCTATGGCATTGAAACTTTCCGGACCGACGGTAGTAAAACATTTACATCTCAAAATCCACCCCTGTTACCTGTCTTTGTTTCTAACTCAGGAAGTATCAATTCTATCCCTTCATCAAGCTACAAACTTGGATGCGTATTTAGTCGTGTAGATACTTTTGTCTATGGGAGACAGTCAGGGTCAACTGCCTGCTGTGTATTTAACGGTATCAACTGGGTGCATGGTAGTAAATGGGCTTCATCTCTAATGGGGTTTACTGGCGGAGGTGAGTGGAATCCGAGTGATAAATCCCGACAGTTCTCTTTTAGTATGGGTACGTTTGACTCAAATACATGGGACTGGATGGCCAGCAGAAGTTCAAATTCGAAAGAGGGAGCCTACGTGAAATACTCCTTACCTAAGTTTGCAAAAGACAGAGGAATAACTAAAGAAGCTTTAGAGCAGGTAGGAGTTTTTATGGGTGTGGTAGTGTATTAGTTAAATTCACTATTATAATTCATTTATGATAGTGAATTCACTATTTATAAGGAAAAAATAGTGAATTTATGCTATAATATAACTTATTAAATACCAAAAGAATCTATGTCTTTAAGTTCAGGCGGATCTAACTATGTTCTGAATCTGGGTGCTGTAGGTATAACCGGTACTTTTCTAGGAATGCCTATTGAGGCTCTTGTTTTAGGTGCATTAGCCGGTGCAGCAGTTCAAAGTCTTCAACCGTCTATAACACGGTTGTCTGGCGTAACGAATGTAGTTACAAGCACATTATTAGCCGGTGCATTCACACCGGTATTACAGTTTACGATTGAGAAAGAATTTAATCTTGATAATGCCAATGCCTTTTTTAGCGCAGCTATCCCTGTTGTGATTGGTGGCGCATGGCCTTGGCTGTTACCTATTGTTGCAGATGGAGGAAAACGAATATTGACAAGTTTATTTGATAAGTTCGGAGGCTCAAAACATGATTAACCTATTAGCATCCATAAAAATAACTGCGTCAGTATTTATCTTCCTTTTTGCAGTGTGCCGGATATCCAACCGGCAGTGGAAATTTTATCAGCTAGAGATGTGGGCGTATGTCCTGCTTACAGCCGGAGCAGTCTCGGCAATTGCAATGGTGCTTCTGTCACCAACGATTGTTCTGGCACCTGCTGATATTCCGATTGATGTGGGTATGGCGTTATTTTTCTATTCCCAGATCACTCAATTAACTAAAAACCGCAAACCAAAGGGTGTACATGATAAGACAAGGTAGCAAAGGAGCAGAGGTGCGTGCGTTACAACACGCATTAGGTTTAACAATAGATGGTATGTTTGGTGTCAAAACCCAAACGGCAGTTGAACAATTTCAACGACAATCAGGTTTATTAATAGATGGTGAAGTTGGCTCTAAGACTTGGGCTAAATTAATGCCGGTATTAAGAGAAAAAGACCTGAAACCTATTAATCCGAAGATATTTTTTGACAATATCCGACCGTTATTCGGTAAGTTCACTCAGACCCAGGTAGATTGCCTGAATATTCTCGTGCCTTGTATGGCAGGGCAAACCACTAATAATACAGCTTATATACTGGCAACTGCTTATCATGAGACGGCTGCGACTATGCGGCCAATTGAAGAGTATGGTAAGGGTAAAGGGCGAAGATACGGCCAACATATAAAACAAAGTGGCAAAGCATACAGCAGCAGCCTGCCTATCTATTATGGACGAGGTTACGTTCAATTAACCTGGTATGAAAATTACGAGAGAGCAGGTAAGGCATTAGACCTTGACCTGATTCATCACCCAGAACTGGCTTTGAAAACAGATGTAGCTTATGCCATTATGGAACAGGGTATGGTTGAAGGTTGGTTTACCGGTATGAAGCTAGAGGATTATATTTCTTTAAATAATGCGGACTACAAAGGAGCAAGGAAGATTATTAATGGTACAGACAGAGCAGTAAAAATTGCAGGTCATGCAGAGCTGTTTGAATTGGCTTTACGTAGGGCTCGCGCATGACTGTAAAAGACGTTAAATCTCTAATGGCAATTGCCGTATTTATAGGTTTGGTGTCGTATTTTACTGTAGATAGAGAACTGAAATATGAGAAAGGGCGGTTAGAGCCAACCGAAGATTGTCAACCTAGACCCAAATAGACAACTGGTCAGATGAATTACGCATCTGACCAGTTTTTGTAGTTAGTGTAATATATTGAGTTGCTTAAATTAATATAATTCATGCAAACCTCATAGTTTAAAGATTAATTTTTAGTTCCCATTTTAGAATGTAATTTCCGTAAATTACTCAGACAGTTGAGAAGAATCTCCAGTTCCTGCATGCTGACATTACTCTTTTCCAGCATTTCTAACATCTTCGAAGAGGATTTCGAATCAACAGGGGTATTAGGGACACGGTCAGGTACCTCCCATTCCAACTTAAAAGCCTCTGCTATAAGAAGCATAAGTTTCCGATTAGGTTGTCTGCTGTAAGACTTGTCTGAGCTTTCGTACTTGACACCCGAACTTCTGGATAGTCCTACAATATCCCAGAACTCTTCAGTAGTTAAACCCAGAAGAGCAGTCCGGAGATTAATGATATACGACTTCCATTGCCTGGGGTCTTGCGGGATGAGTGGATTGACACCTATATCTTTAAGCGTCCGTTGAGCTCTCGCAGCTAATATTGAATTGTCTTTAGTCTTGTCTTTGTTAGTCATTCTCACTTGTTCTTGATAAAATTAATTTAAAAATTTATTTTACCGTATTAATAAGGAAATAAAAACCAGAGGAGTTAACTCTGGTTTTTACGTTTACAATGTAATTAGGTTATCAGCAACAGCTTCCGTTGTATCTTCATGCGTGACGATAATTATCTGATCAAAACCTGTAGAAGTAATAAATCCTAAAGCTCGCATCTGGCGTTCAACATCACAGGCTGCAAAAGGTTCATCCAGTAACATAAAACCGCATGTTGGCAAAAACGTTTTCGTTAGTGCTACCCGAATCGCTATGCCTAACACATCCAGCGTACTGCCTGACAATGCTTTAGTATTATGACCATCTACTTCAAACCCGGTACTGGCTTTAGTAACCATAGAAGGTGTATCTCGCATGGTGCTGAAATACTGGGAAATTGTATTGCAGACCTGCTGCCAGATGGTGTTGGCCAGTATAGGTTTAATCTCACGTAAAGCCTTTAACAATGCGTTATTAATTTGAGTATTAATAATCTCATTCTTAAAGTTATTAATTTTGTCTTTTACATTATTTTCCTCAGTTTTAAGTTCAGAATATTGTTTGCGCAGTTGCTCAACTTTAACCGGTATCTCAGATTTTTTACTATTAACTGAATTGATACCATGTTGAATATCATTCAAGTCTAGTCTAACCTGATTTAAAGTGTGGGAAAGTTCAGCAGATGAGGTATCAGATTCAGGTACCAGAGCAAGGTTTTCAGTTAACTCCGCCAGTTGGGTTTCAGCATCAACAAGCTGTTGTTTAAAAACTTCCTGCTTAGATTCCCACGCTGATAAGTCCTCCAGTAAATCTTCGTACACTTCCAGTTGCCTGGAGACCTCATGATCTACCTCTGCGAGTTCTCCACCTGCCCATTTATATTTCAGAGGGTATTTTCCGTCATCGTCTATAACCCATTTTGAGTTTATTGCAGGGGTAAATTCAGGCTGACGCAAGACCGCTTTCAACTTGTTAATTTCAGATTCGACTTCAACAATAGAGTTATCCAGTTTGGCCAACTCAATATTGAGTTCAACAATTTCCTCGGAAATACGAGCGTTGTTTTTCTGCATCTCATCTGCATTATCCCACTCTCGTTTACAGGTGGGGCAGACTAAATTAGTACATTTCTGGTCTTCCAGGTTCTTGCGCTTTAACAGCAACTCCTGTTTCCGAATCCTGTACTCACTATAGTTTGATTCAAGCAGTCCTATATCTTGCTGTATGGATTTTTTTGTTCCATTAATTCTGATAAGTGGATTTTTAGAATCAAAATGACTAGGACAATAGTAGGAATAACTTAAATAATCTAAATGCAGAATCCCAAGCTTTTTCTGAATGTCGGCCTGTGCACGTATATTTTTTAATTGCTCATGAAATTTCACACGTGATTCAGCATCCACTACAAGATGAGCGTTTGGTCGTGTAGATACAGGTGCATTTAACCCTGACCTTATAGAATCAAGGTTCTTTTCAACGTTTGCAATAGAGAGTTTTAACTTATTTCGGGTTTCTTCTTCCCCCCGGATTTTACCCAACTGCTCTGTAAGTCTGTCTATATCAGATTTTTTACCAGCAGCCTGAGCTTCAAGTGCCTGTAACTGTTCATCTAGAACACTATTTTCAGTAGCTTCAAACTCATCAATATCGATAAATTTATCTATCTGCTGTTGGGTATTGACCAGTTGAGTTTCCAGTTCTGCAACTAGCTGTTGCAGGTGGTCAGACTTACCCAAACTAAAATTGGTCTGTAGAGTATTAATGTAGCCATCGACCACATCAAAATCTGCCAGCTTCTCTATTAGTTGGATAGATTTACTACCTTCATCTAGTGTACCTCTGACTGAATTCTGCGAGGCAAACATTAGGTTAGTACCTGTTCCGGGCTTTAAATCCAGAAGTTGTTCACAACGTCTGGTTACTTCACGCTGTCCTGTGATTTTTATATCCCCGGAATTAAGCTCTGCCCCTCTGGCAGAACGTACAATGTGATATATCTGACCGTTTAAATCCAGTTCTAGGGTTACAACATGGGATTTGTCTGGTGCACCCCAGGTAGTTAAATCATTTGAACGACAGGCTTCTACACCGAATAACGCAAAGGTTACAGCTTCGAATATGGTTGACTTACCACATTCATTTGCTCCTCGGATAACTGTAACACCTTGCGTAAATTCTAATTTGAGAGAAGTATGCTGTCTGAAATTTGTTAGTTCTAATTTTGTTAGCATAAATTCTTTTTAAAGATAAAAGCGGTTTCTTCTTTTCCAAGCCCTAAGTTCTTTTCTGTTAGAATTAAACTTACAGAACCTACGTAGTCTGATATTAGAGGCTAGATTCCAGTGAAACGTATACTTATAAGAATCTGGTGAGACATCTTCTACAATCAGGTTAAGGTCGTTTGTAGTACACCTAAAAGACTTAAGTACCACACCCTCTGGTAGCATCTTAGGGTTCTCGTAAACAGGGCTTTTATTACTAGATATTAAACCTTTTACATAAGGTTCAGAAGGATCATTACAATTCAACTTTAAATTATAAAATCTTAACTTTCCGTCTATTTGCAAATTATTCTCATGGCTTAACACAGGATCTTTCTGAACTGTATAAATATAATTTATAACCTTTAGAATATCTTTGTACTTTTCTGTACCAAACTCCCGTTTGAATACTACACGGGCTAACCGGTCAACCATGTGATTAATAAATCGCTCCTGTCTCGCCTCTGTATCTAAACGTCGTCGGTTATTCCAATAACCTGTTATTATCCTAGGATAGCGATAGGCGGCTGTTTTTGATAATAGAACATTGATATCAAAAAGTAAGTTTATCTTATAATAACCTCTATCCTCTGTTAATTTAACCAGGATGTCTACCCAGGATTCAGAAAAAAGTTGTGATAGGAGCTTCTGTAAACGGTTTTCAATCTCACCACATAATCTATCTAAATCCAAAGCATTCCCTGAATCTTCAGAATTTAGGTCTAAATTAGTTGCATTAGTCATAATTTTCCGAAATAGCCTAAAAGGCCAGTAACTATTACCAGAGTTGTACATAATATAGCTATAAGAATTATGAAATTTCTAGCTCTGTTTTCAGATTCTTCTATAGTATCTATAGCTGAAAGTACCGTAGGAAGTAAAATAAAAAGTGCCATAATTACTATAAGTGTGAAGTTCAATTTAATTATCCTCCTTCAAGGCTACCACCTCTTCAAATCTAGGTTTCAATGACTCAGGTAGTCTGCTGGCAACCAACTCTTTAACATCATATTTTTTAACATCATCAACCTCTGCAAGCTTTTCATTACTTAGAGATTTAATTCGAATTGAATTTGTTACCACAAAAGCCTCAGATTTCTGACGTATATTTTTAAGTGTTGAAATAGTGGCAGCCGCCTCTGACTGATCAGCTTCACCGGATATTCTTAAAAAGTGTTTCTCCGGAATCTCTGAGGCAGTCCAATCAATTTCAGCAAAGCAATCTGCTATCTGCTGATAGGTTACATATTGCAATCCTGTGTCATCTAACACTACATATTGTTTAGTATCGTCGCCCAGACAGTCAGCAATGGAACTGACAATCTGATTTCCTACAATATGAACATTACCTATTTGCCGTTTTTTGTGCTCATGTGCAAATACTAGGGTAGTTCCTGCTTTTGCAAATTCCAGAGCTAAATCGCCAGACACATTTAAAGAGTGATCAGTCTGAGCTGCGAACTTGTTGTCATAATTTGCATGTAGAAAAACATACTTAGGAGACTGTTTTAAAACCTCGGCCAACTCCTGACTAAACAAATCCTGATTCATCATGTGTGGAATGACAAATATTCCCGGATAAATCTCTTCGTATTTTTTACTAATGATTTTTACATTAGAAATTGAAGCTTCTAAATACGAAGCCAAATTATGAAAACTGGAAATAACATCTGAACTCTTGCTTTCATCGTGATTTCCAGCCGCCAAAAATAAGGTTTTATTCGGATTATTTACGCACCAGTTTTGCAGATGTCTAAACACAAAAAATTCAATTGACTTATCTACATCAGACTTATCAAATAGGTCTCCATTTATTAATAGATCTGAATTATTTGCTCTGTTTAGTAAATCTAGAAACTGTTGTTTCATGAATTCTGTCAGGGCTTTCTGACTTTCAGGTGTAGTTCCTGTCTGACGAGACACACCTAAATGTGTGTCATTAATGACGGTGAGTTTCAATAGATTCCTTTTTAGAAAATTTAGTTTTTAATTGAATAAAAAGATTACAGGTTATACATATTAGAAAAGTTAAACTTCTTGAAATTATGACCACTAATATAAATAATCCAATAATTCCTAATACCAATCCCCAATCCCAGTCCCATTTCCAATTCCAAGTAAACCTGCTTACATAGCCCAAGTTCTGCATCAGGTTTCCTTATTCATCAATATCTAAAACTTCAGGAGTTTTATGCTGATTAGTAGTGGGGTTTAATGCTGAGGATAAGGAATTTTTAACTCTTGTTAATTTCTTGTTAGTATCTGATTCTTCGAAAAATACAAGAGCTTTCTTTATTAGTTTTTTAAGATCTTTTTCTCTAGATTTAGGAAATTTTATCTCTTCAGGACTAATAACAGTAAGTCCGTCTGAATAGTCAACAATTATAGATTTGTAGCCATTATCAGGGCGTATATATAAACAGTAAGGGGTGTAAGATATACAAGGTTTGTATTTATCTAAGTCAGATAGAATAATTTCCAACATATCACACAGACTGTCATCAGCTACAATATAGCCTTTTCTCTTTTGAAACCTCCAACTAAAAATGTCGCTTAACTCCGCCTCTGATATTACGTTGGCTATAACAGTACATAGAAGTCCAAATAGCGAAATGAACAGAACAATCATAAGTACAATTAGTAGAAAATTTAAAAATCCTGGCATACAACTTTCCTCTGTTAATTATTCACTGAGTTCTGTGACAGAACCTCTTTTAAAACTGCCAGCAACGCGCTGTCAGCAGTTAGATGTTTTTCATAATTACTTAAATCAATACTGGCTTGTCCTTGAATATTGAAAGTTTCATAGACAACATCTAAAGGTACTACGTGCCAGTATCCAGCTTCGTAATGGTGAACTAAAATGGATACAGTGCTTCCTGCTTCCGATCGTCTGTACAACTTCGCTCGCTGATTGTCGCTAAATGCCTTTTTATTTAATCGATAAGTATGCTTAGTGCTCTTAACTTCTATAACCCCATGATGGTTAGGTAAAAACCACTGGAAGTCGCCTACCTGGGCCATAAACGTATTTCTGGCCGAAGTAGCGTCATACATACGTTGCCAATCGAAAATAGGAAGATTTACATTTTTAAGAGCCTGTCTGACAAGTTCTTCTGATTCTTTACCGGTATTACGCATAAACACCTCCGGGTGTTAGTTCTAAAACTAACACCCTGTATTAAAAGTTACATATTCTTTAATTTTTGGTCTCGTTCGTAGTCATCCCGACACTCAACAGAACACCAGCGTAGGTCACCTTCCACGGGGTCACCGCAGTACAGGCAGTAACCTGTAGGTTTTGTAGTTTCTGTATTTTGTTTGGAATTACGAAGAGCCGCTTCTAAAAGGCTTTGCTCAACCAAGGATGCCTGATCAGCAATATCTACCATCAGTGTCTCCTTAACTATAAAAATAATTGAGTCGCGTAAGCTGGTCGCGTAGGACATACTCCATTTCTTTATACTCACCCTTACGTAAAAGGGTGACTATTTCAATAAGAGTTTCTTTATATTCAGCCTGAAGCTCTGAATATTTTTCATCTGAATTCAAATCCTCAGAATCCAAATCAGCCATTAACTCTTCTATTGTCTCTTCTTTACTAACTAACTCTTTCTTGAGCTTGGCATTTTCAGTGGTTAATCTTTCTAACTTACTTTTAAACTCAACAAAACCTTCTGATTTACCAACCTCAATATCCTGAGATGTTAAGCCTCTGATAATTTTGTAAAGTTTAGCGTTTTCAGTTTTATAGGCTTTTAGAATTTGATGTTGGGCCTCAAGCTCTACTAATTTAGCTGTACTTATCACACTGTGAACAGTTGGGTTACCCATAAAGTTCTCCTCATGCAGCCTGCAAGTCTCGTTCAGAAACTTTGTTAATCAGTGCAGTGATGTTTTCAGCAGTTGGAACAACGTCATCACCCAACTCATGCTGATCACCAAACGTCCAACCAATTGAGACAGAACTTTGAATAGGAACTTGCATATTGGCATAGTGTTCAGTCATAGCTTTGTAGATTAACGGGATAACTTCCGGCATATCTTTAATAGCAATAGAAAAGACTAACTCATCATGAATCGGAGCCAGGAAACGAATATCGTATTTATCCCTGATACCAGCTTCATAAATACGTCCCATTGCCAGTTTAGTCATTTCAGCACCGGAACCTTGCACCATGAAATTAACTGCCCGACGTTCATCTTTTGACGCTTCATAGATATTAGTGCTATTAATGTTCTCAAGATGACGACGTGCGCCTAACATAGTCAGACTATATCCAAGGGCTTTGGCTTGTTTAACTACTTGGGTTTTCCATTGCTCTACACCAGGGAAAGCATCGACTTTGGCTTTGATGTATTCAGAGGCATCATATTCAGAGCAACGTAGTGTAATTGACAGTTTTTGTGCCTCAACACCATACTGTGTGCCAAAGTTGACTGTTTTAGCTAATTTACGCCAGTCTGAAATCTCTTTGTGACGAGGGTCGTCTTCATTAACCTGAATAGCTTTGAAAGCTTCGTAGTCCATACCAGAAATTTTGGCACCTGTAATAGAGTGCATATCTCGCAGATTTTCACCAACATAGCAGGAGAGCATATTTTCATCCTGAGATAAATCAGCAATAATCCTTAACTCCTGCGCTGAAAAGTCCAGCGACACTATCATGGCCTGATTATGGTGAGGTTCTATAACAGTACGGAAATCTCCGGCACCTTTAGGAAACTGTTGCAGGTTCGGATTAGATGATGAGAATCTGCGAGTGTTCGTACTGCACTGGTTCAAACTGGCATGGATTTTCCGGTCTTTCCAGTGTGGAAGCATCCGATAGGTTTTATAAAACAGATTAAACCTGGTTTGTAATGTCTTTATTACTAACAGGTTTTCTAACACTTCCCGTTCTTCTGTACCTTCCGCAGTGTCGTAGCAGATAGCTAGCTCTATAGCATCCGCATCTGTTTTAGGTGAACCGTCTTTCCCTGCTTTATATTGAAGCACAGTTGGTTTATTCCGAATACGAACCGGTAGCTGTAGAGTCTTGTACATAAGTTCGGCTAACTGGTCCGGGCTATTGAAATTAAAATCAGGTTGACCCTTAAACATAGCTTTTAAAGCTTTGTTTAAATACTCAAGATCACCATCCTCTAACCAGCTTCGTAAATCGTCAGCACCAGCTAAAGAAAGCTCTTCAAGTAAAGCTTCAAATTTGTGTTTACGTGTCTTAAATGGTTGACCCTTTAAAAGTTGATATGCATATTTAATACCCTCAGGTGTTTTATAATTCTCTTCTGTTAGGGGTTTGAAGACTGAGCCTTCCCATTGTCTTTTAGTCAGATATTGATAAATTTCATTCTGGTGTTTTTCTAATTCGGCTTTATCTCGTTTATCTAATGCAGCTAACGTAGCCAAGTTGATATTCAAACCATCCAGAAAAGCCTGTGCTGTCCAGAACGCTGCGCTAATTTCAACCTTACGATAGATTTCCCAGCTATGCTCTGTAAGCATAAATAAGCGATACCACTGAAAGAGGGCAGCAGTACAGATCGTATCATCTGAGGCATAACTTAATGCTTC
Source organism: Snodgrassella sp. W8158 (assembly GCF_016100435.1). Classification (NCBI taxonomy): domain Bacteria; kingdom Pseudomonadati; phylum Pseudomonadota; class Betaproteobacteria; order Neisseriales; family Neisseriaceae; genus Snodgrassella; species Snodgrassella sp. W8158. The sequence goes on from NZ_JACFSM010000003.1 coordinate 176,541, forward strand.
TGTTAATGTCAGCTCGTCCATCTTCCGGATGTGGCCATCAGAATCTGTAACTGTCTCAGCAAATGTAGCCTGTTCATAATTCAACCAGCGTTTTGAGTTTTCTTTTAAACCTAATGGACTGTTTTCATCCACATAAGATGCCATTAACTTGGTGTCATCAACATCTCGCAAAAACCATCCGTAAGTATTTTTCAGGACAGGTAGCTCAAAGTTCACGTTCTGAATCACAAACCGATGGGTGGGATTGAGAAATAGTAGAACTTGCTCAACCATTTCAAGCGAAAGATTGTCAGTATTAGCATGATTAATACTGAAATCAAATGTATATTGAAAATTGCCGCCCAGAGTTAATTGCACACTGACTAACTCAGATCCAAAAACGTCTAATTTCTGACCTTGTCCTTTTTTAGTTGCGTTTATCGCAGCCAGCCAGTCATCTGACTCCTCCGGAGTTGATGTTTCAATATCCAGAGACACATAGGGACTTTCTGTTGCAATCCGTTTAATCTGGCTAAAGACTTCATTGAAATTACTTTGGGTTACACCAATTACTTTTTGAGCATAATTCAAAAGATTTGGGTGATGAATCACACCAGTCTTATTAACCCCATGCTGCCATTCTAATAATGACGGTTGAATCATTTCAGTATGTAGTTTGGCACATTTTAAGGACAGTTCAACAGACTGTGAGTGATCAATCAGTTTTTGTAACTGAGGACATTTCTCTACGTCTTCCTGCATCTTTACTAAAGACTTAGTTTCAATGAGTCTACGTAAAACTTCTAAACCGTTATCCCCAAACTTAGCATAAACAGCTTCAAAAGCCTTTTTACCAAAGCCTGGTGCACCTTTGATGTTGTCCGAAGTATCACCTACAGTAGCTTTATAAACATCTATAAAGCCCACGGGAAAGTCGCCGAATGGGTTAGTATTTAAATTTTCATTTATATAAGTAGATACATTTGAATGTTTCGAAAGAATAGCTAAGTCACCATCAACTGACCAAACCAATACAGGCTCCTCAGTTATAGTCTGAGCAAACCATGCAATCAAATCCTCTGCTTCAACCCCTGGATGTGAAACAACTTGTGAACCAAGATTGAGCATAGCCTCAGTCCACATTTCTTCTAGTTTATTGTACTCATTAAAGATGGCCTGGGATTTAGTTCTACCTTGTTTATATTCAGGATAGATGGCTTTTCTAAACTGAGTTCCGTCTCTTCCTTCTTTTACCCAGACGATATCTTTAGGGTTTAAATGAAGCTGTTCACAAAAGGTTTTTAGTACATTAGTAGCATTATCAAATCCGTACTGTGAAGTATTTATCCATTGAGATGTAACTTCATTATTCTCATTTGTAAGTTCTTCTATGTACCCAAATTCACTATCTTTCCCAGCAAATAGGACTTTTTTAAGAATACCACTAGTATCAGCAAATACTTGCATTAGCGTCTCCAGAATCTGTAACTTGTGTTTTTGCCCGGAAATAGAACGCGGGCAATTTCTAATACGTTCAGAAAGTTCTGTTTAACGTCTGGTTTATGCAAAATGAGAGGAAAAACATTGACACAGTAGACATAAAGGTCATGTGCCCACTCATCTCGTAGATTAACCGGACTGTTTTGAAAAGATTTCAGACATTTAATAGGGGAGACGGATGTTTTATTCTGATAGTTTTTGAGAGCGATATCAGTCCACAAACCCCACCGGTCGTGGCTCCATCCGAGATTTACATCGTTAAGTTTGATAAGCAATTGCTCATTTGTAATTATTAAACCGCGATGCTTATCCAATGCATTTAGTTCCCCTAAAACATCAATGAGTAACCAGAGAAAATATCTGAAGCTTTGCGCATGTTTGTTCTGCACAGTTGAGCTGTTTAATAACCACTTCTGAACATCAGGTAGTAATTCAGGTATTGTCGGGTTGTAGATCCAATCAAATAATCTGTTTGTATTATTTTCAGGGATTGGATGTTGCCACTCAAAAATGTTTAATCCGAAAACCGTTTGTTTTTCCAACACAATAGTTGGAGCTTTAAATATTGGCTCTCGCGCTGGGCTGGAAAAAACTGCACTTTTAGGTAGTGCAGTCAGGAACCTTTCGAAATCCTCTGTAAAACTCAAGATCTTTTTTCTAAGCTTTTAATTGTTTCTTTCACAGCCGTTGGAACAATATTCTGTATTTCTTCAAGTGTTAAATTAAATTCAGTAGCCAAATACCGGAGAATATCGCAGGAAGATTCAATATCGGCTAATGCAGCGTGTGCTGCCCGCTGTTCAAGTTTCAGATTACTTACTGCAGTCTGTAATTTGTGATTTCCCCAGAAAGGAAACTTACAACGGATTAAAGAAAGCGTATCTAGAACCTGTTTCCCTGTAAATCTGTCCGCACCAATCATCCGAATATCAAATTTCACATTGTGACCGAATACAGTATCAACACCTTTTACCCAGTTTAAAAACGGAGATGTTTCAAACACTTCTTCAATAGTTGGCTCATTTTTGACATCGTCATTGGTAATACCATGAATACGAGTAGCACTTTCAGAAATAGGAATTAAAGGGTTAATTCTCTGGTTTAAAGAATCGACGGTTTTAAATGTTTTCGCATCAACTAAAATCGCAGCTAACTCAACTATTTTTGCTCCAGAGCCAAGACCTGTGGTTTCAGTATCAATACCTAAAATATACATAAAATCCTTAAAGGGCGTTGATACCAACGCCCAGATAAATTATTAAACGGCAAGTGGAGATTGTTCTGCTGGATCTTCTACTGCGGTAAAATCAAATTGAACCCAATTAAAGCCTCTACCTTTTTTATCCCGCTTAGTTAACTGTACACAGGTTTTGTTTTTTGCTTCGACCGTGTTCTTATTTAGCTCGGCTAAAAATACAAAGGATCTCCAAGCCTTCAAGCTTGAAGGTGAGAAATAAGCCATTACAAAATCAGAAGAAGTTAAAGGTACAACTGTTCCATCTTTTAGAGGGTCAGCACTTTTAAACCGCCCAAATAGAGCACCGCGTTCTTCCCATGAAGCTTCCGGGAAATCTTTTCTAACTCTATCTAAATATTCATCTTGAGGGATTCGATTACCTTCTTCTTCTACATAACCATTAAAGGCTTTAACGGTTCCTTCATTTGCATCTCTTCCTGGTACTTTCAGGCGTAGATACGGTGCTATATTAATAGGTAGTATAGTAATACTATCCAGAGTTAGATCAAGCTCGCCACCTCTGGCAGAGGCTAGAGATACTCCAGCAGCCGTAACAACACAAGCGTGGAACGTTTCTTGAGGTAATTGCATCTCTGCAATCGGGACATTAAAGGAAGACTGTGCTGTGGCTACAATATTTTGATTTTCTGTAACCTGAGGAACTGTGTTCACAGTTCCATTTAGAGTTGTGGAATTCAAAGTGTTGTTAATTGTTTCTGTGGAATTTAAAGGTTGTTCTAGCATAAATTTTCTTTCGTAAAATAATAAATAAAGTTCAGTAATGATATATTTTGGAACATCAAAAAAGTATAAAAATTCAAACCATAGTTAAATGGTTCGTTATGGATACTTTTTTGAACATATAGAGGAAAAAGAAAACTAACCATCTATATGGTTGAGTTGATAATAACCCAAATTTAAATCCAATTCAAGACTAAATTTAGGTTGAATCAACTATTTGGTACTAAAATTAGCTACACCGGCTTCTTCCATTCGGGCAACATCAATTTTGATACAATCTGTGCCTAGAATAGTATCTGTAAAAGAGTCGACTGCAAAAGACGCATTCTTCAGAACAGAGTGAAGCTCTCTATCAGATGAATAAACAGGTACGACTCCAATCTCTTTACAGCGTTTTCTATAACTAAAGAATAGTCTGGGTGCAGAAACAATTAAGTATTGAACTCTGCCCGCAGCACTGTCGCCATCCATAAAGCGGTAATGTGTTCCAATCACAATCTTACCAACAGAAATATCTGACTCTCTGGAAGCATTCGACATAGATTTCATAAACATAACTACTTCACTGGCTACTTCTGTAGTCCAGAAAGCTTTATTCAGTAAAGCTAAACGCATTGCTTTTAACTTTTCTGTAAAAACATCTCCGAAATGCTCAAATAATGTCGCTGTAAAGAAGTCAAAACCAGCTGTTACAGCGATAGCATTTGAAACAATACGATCATTTGCTCCGTTATATAGTAAATTTGAAACCTCCTCTTCAACAGTAAGATAAGAATTTTTTAAATCAAGTAAATCACATGTAATAGCACGTTTGGCCAGTAAATAACCAAGAGCACTGATCAGTATTTCGTTTCTGGACAGAAATTTAACATGTTCTGCGCGGCCCACTTTGTCATCCAAATGAAACATGGCCGGCACAAGCCGTTCCAACAGTGACGTTTGCGATGTGTCTATCGATTCACCTAGCCATGCAATAGGAGCCAGCATGGGTTGATTGCTTAACTCTGCATAATGCGAGCCGGCAGTGTTGCCTCCACCCTTACTTACGGTTGAACCGACCGTATAGGCTACTTGAAGTAGACCTCTGAAGTCTTGTAACCACTGAGGTGATACATTCTGAGGCTTTACTTCATCCACTACTACTGGAATAGAGGCTGAACTGACCAACCGTTTCTCAATCGCAAATCGTGAAGTATTATTCGCAGCTAATACATTTAACTTATTTTTAAACGAAAACAGATTCAACAGCAAATTAATAGTTGTAGTTTTACCTGACCCGGCCTGGCCCACAATCTGCATTAACGGGAAATTTTTTATCAAATCCAGTTTATACAAAATGTGTTTAATAAAACATGCTGAGAACCAACCCAGAACCACAGACAAACTATAAGTATTACCATTTAAATCTAATAAGTGTTTTACAGCTTCCTGCAACTCACTCTTATTTTGTTCAGGTACATTAAATAAATCTGTCTTAAAAATCCCCGCTTCATTTGAAGCATCTACATAAAAAGGGTAGTTATGTATCGAAGATTTTGAAATTGCCCCTTCATAAGTATCTTTGGCTTCAACCCAGAATCGACTAAACAGACTTTCTGTATGATGTTCTTCATTTTCTTTAGCATCCGCCACATCAACATATACACCTTCAAGACAGGTGGCTTTTAATTCTTCATAACCATCTGAAGATGAGCCTGCAAAATTAAGCAATGCCTGACGAAACCGGCTAGACTCTTTCATGGTCAAACCCGCTATATGTCCGCCTAATTTCTGAATATGTAAAGAGAATTTAACCTGATTATTCAGCTCAGCTAGCGATATAACCATTCTGGGTAAAGAGTTACCCAGAACTACAGGTATCACACTATAGTGCGTAATTAAACCATTCTCGTCTCTAATCACTTGGAGTGAATCAGGTTTCCAAGCATAATCCGATACAGTTAAAACATCTTTAGAAGTTAACTGTACAACGCCAAGATCACTGGCATGCATGTCACCTGCCATATTCTGAACAAATTTTACGCGCTCAATTTCATCCTTCATATCTATTCCGCAATAATCCAGATTGGAAGCATATTCTTCTTGTAAGATAGACCTTAAACCTATTGAGGTATACTCAAAATAGTTATTTTCAGCTACATACCGAAAAGCCTCACGCATAGCTACTTCTATGTCATGTTTGGATGAATGGGTTAACCCCTTTATTTGCGAACGTTTTTCAATAAAACCTTTAATAGATTCTATATACTTGTCTTCATGTTCCAGAGTGTTCATACCTACAGCTACCGCAGCAATAGCCATCTGTAACTTTATATCATTCAGGTTCTTACCTTGATTAACAGCATCTCCTGAAAACAGTGCCTGAATAGTAGGTACAGCACTAGGATTAGGGAAACTTAGTTTCTTAGTTTTATTTTTAGCTCTTGTCTTCTTCTGTTCATTTAAGTTAGCTATAGCCACAGAATAGAGAGTTGATAGCCCCTTATTAAATTCCGCATCCTCCGGGCGGATATCTGGACGTTTTTGGGAACACCAATCCCAGTAACCCTGTTCATCCAGAGTTAGTAGTTGCTCTGGGTGGATAGGGACTTTCCACGAAATCTGTCCGTTGTCCAAAGTTCGTGATCGATAGGTAGTACGCCACATTCGTCCGCGTTTGGCTGTATAAACCCGCATATCTAAATGAGGTGTAATTAACTCCCAAGCTAAACTTCTATAAATGTCAGGTAGGTCAGGAACACCTTTCAGCATTGCAATATTTTTTGCTTTTTCTGACATCAGGCAAACCATAGGAATAGTGCAATGCACCCCTTTACGTCCAGATAGCCACCATGATGCCTGACGTAAATCGAAACCCAATTCTTGTAGTTTTCGCATAAAACTGCGGACGTCCTCTAAAACTGAATCGATATCTCCTTCACTGTCCCAATCAAGATAAAACGGTCCGCGGTAAGCCAAATTTTCCGGAGGAGGTTCACCTTTATTCCACTTAGCATTACAATCCAGAATAGTCATAAATTCAGGTTTATGCTCATTAAGATAATCTTGGCGATTTATATCTTCTAAGGTTTGCCACGGACTCTTTCCGGTCATGACACTATAATACCAACTCATTTTAACCTCCGAACAACCAATCACGTAAATCTTTATAGGAATATTGAATCCGGTTGGCTATAGTATCTTTAGCTAATAAAATATCCTGTCTGCGCATTTGTACTGTACCCTTGGCACAAGCTAGTCTAACCCGGCAAGTTTCTGTTTGACCGTTTCTATCGATTCGACCTATAGCCTGAATCAATTCTTTAGGTATCATAGGTAGCTCAACAAATAAAATATCTGTACAAACTTTCTTGATACCGTCTAAACCAGAACCCATAGATAGGGGTTGGCCAATTAAAATCTTGCAATCATCTTCCTTAAGAAATCGATTCAAATTTTGCATTTTGACTTTCGCTGTTAGCTTTCCGTAAATTTCCACAGCATTCCAGGGTTTACAAAAATCTTTTAAAGCCCTAATTGTGTTCTGGTAATAGGCAAAGATAACTAGCTTCCGACCGCCAAGTTCTGACATAATCTGTTCAATAAGTTCAAAAGCTTTTACTTTTTTACGAGCTTCTTGTTTAGATTTTTCATCTTCAAAAAATGACTCATAACCTACGATTATTTGTTGTAACATTATGTGAAGCTTCTGAACTGTATTCCCATTAATTTTCTCATTGCCGTATTTAAATAAAGCATTCTCAGCTAAACTGTCATAAGCTTCTTTATGTGATTTCTCTAATTCATAAAAAATAGGTTTGAAAATAACCTCAGGTAAATACTTATCTACATCCCTACGAAAAACCCGTGCACTATTAAACAAAAAGTTTTCATTTAACTCATCCTCATTCTTATACTCAAGAATCTTGTTAAAAAAATCTCTGGATTTCACATGCTTAGCATCAAACCATTTTTTAGATACATAAGCATCAGGGTTCGTAATTGAAATATAGGCATAAGCATCTTCGGGTGTGGTCAGAGGCGTACCAGTCATAGCTATAAATCTACGTTCAGCTACCACGATATGTATCCTTCAACAATTGCTGTAATAAATTAATTGATTCAGTTGAGTCTTGTTTTTGGGCAGACGTCTTAGTAGACTGTTTTCTTTTAGTCTTTGCTTTATGATTTAAAAATAACGCAGATTGACCAGTTAAGAATGCCTTGACCGCTTTATAATTCCCTGTAGCAATATTTTTCATAGATGTAGCTTCATCTACGATGAGGGTAACTTTCTTATCGAGAAAGAAGTCAAACAAACGTTTAAAATCATTTTTAAACACCTCTATAGACATAAGTAGGTAGTCAGCATCTAAAGAAATTCTATTACGTTCATCTGGCGTACCAGCATAGATTTGAACACGTTTAATTTCAGGAATTAGCTTGATAGTTTCTTCCCACTGAGTTAAGAGGATAGGAGGCATTAAAATAATTGTTGTCTCGTACCCTTGTAATTTATGATAGAGAGATGCAGCTAGTGCGGTTAAAGATTTTCCGGTTCCAACTTCAAAATACATTCCCGCAGCCGGTTTATCGGCAAATGCATTTACCCAAGTAGATTGATATGGATAAAGCGGAAAGGGTATCGAAAATTGTTTTTCCACTAATTCAGCAGCATTAGATAAAGGGTAATAATCAACAATCTCTTCTGCTGGCAATTTATTTAGAAGACGCTTATATTCTTCTGCACTAACAAAGTGCTGCTTAGGACTAAACCTAAGATGCCCATGCTCGAGCTGTTCCGTAGTTGGGGTCATAATCAGATTTTTGGGGGATTCCAAGGCTGGAGAAATCCCACTTTTTTCTAGCGTATTCTGAAATATCTGTGTCATTATCTACGTCCACCTCACGTTTAAAGTTTTCTATCATAATTTTTTTATCTTCTTGTTTTCTTCTCTGAACCTTCTCGTAGTATTCAAGGGAGGATAACGGTGAAATATCTACTTGTTGTAATTTTTGTATCGATTTGCCTGACGCATCCCACTCTACGACAGCTTGAATAACGGGTTCTTTATCGTAATATTCCGGATATTCTAAAAAAAAGACATAATCTGGTAGATACCCTTGTCTAATCTTGTGTCGTAATACATTAAGTTCTAATTCAAAAGGATGACGAATCAATCTATAAGTCTTACCTAACTTTTCTTGCATATTTTTAGGAAGTTCCTGACACAGTCGTACTTCTTTTATAGAGCGGTAGTACCGAAGACCCGTAGGATCCATGTGTCTGAATTTCGCTAAGAGAGCTATATACCGTTCAGGTTTACTTAAATCTTTGTCTACATATATAGTTGTATCTGTATCTATACCCATCTCCTGCATAATAGCTTTGTATTCCGGATCATCCTCTGAACGGTCACCGATTGCTTCTACTTCGGGATGTGGATTTTCAACTTCATATCTGTAATTCCGCCACAAAATCGGAAAATGCTCCTGAAAATGTTTTACTAACTCTGGTTTTTTCACTTTTAAGCGATTCACGCTTAAAAGCCATGAAATAAAATCTTCTCCATCCAGAGCAGCCTCCCTCTGAGACCTACCCCTAAATTTTAAAATTTCAAATGATTTATATACTCGAACTCTGTCACGATTAGTTCTCCAATCCATACCTAAACAATTAACAATTCTGGAAACCGGAAGAAGACTTCCATCAGGGATAAACTCCAAAGTTTTCATCTCCCCTGCATCCATATACTTAAATACAAACGGCTGTAAAAGTGCTGACATAGAACCCTCGTCACTATAAAAGTTCTAAATTGAAATAATTTAAATCAAAAAAGAACAATTAAAAGCCATAGAAAAACCTGGGCGGAACAAAGTTCCAACCCAAGTCTTTATACTACTGAATCTAACGAGTGTTCGTCAACCTTATATTTAACGCATAATGAATTATCTGATAAAAAGCCTCAGTATTTAAGTTTAAAACTCTAAGTATTAACATATTTTCCCCTCTTCACGCAGGGTTCGTTGGCTTTTCCAACCTCTGAGGTTTGCGTGGTATTCTGTATCTTCACAAGCAATAGCTTGATGTTCAAGAGGTGAATAGTGCTCTGGTTTACTTCCTACAAGTTTATCGTATAACTTTGCATTCTCGTCATACGAAGGAAAGTTTCCATTATGATTCAGATAGGAAACACGAGCACAACGTGCTGCTGAATCTTTACCAAATAATTCCATCAATCTTAAAGGTGATTGGTTTTCATGATCACCACCTAAGTAATAGGGTAGATGTATATTGGTTAACTTAGGCTTAGAAGTCTGTAAAGCATTTCGTATTTTCTCTGCCAAGTTTCTAATTTCAGGTTGTGCAGCAGGGTGACAACGTAATGCGAAGAAGTTGTCCCAATCTGTAGCTGTAACTACTACAGATATCTGAGAAAACCATTCTGTAGGTCTATTTGCCCACTGCTTATGTAGACCTAACTTAGAGAGAATCCAGACACCAAGACTATTATTTATGGCCATACCATACCAAATGGCTTTTGCAAGCCAAAGACGGACGCCTTTCAAATTTTTATCTTGAGCCTGCATTCCCGCCTGATTTTTACCCCAGCGGACAGGTGTAACAAAATTACCCCAAATGTTCTTAAGCATTCTGGAAACTGGAACAGCACGGCTACTTGAAGCATTCCGGGAAAACATTCTATGAGTCATAAACTCAGAGTGGATGTATCTGGGATATTTTAAATTCAAAGTAGTTATCCGGCATCCTTGTGAACTGATAGAATCAGCCAATACTTTAACTTCTACTTTTGCTAAGTTCATATATCCCCACTTGTCCGTAACCGTAAGAAAACAGGGTGGCGAGGTGCTTCCTTAATACCGTGTGAAAAATACTTGTATGTTACTAACCGACCAAGTAACTCATCTCGACGCTTCCAGAACTCCTGACGCTGGGCATCGTTAAAACCAGTACCGATTTTGAACTCAACACCCTCAGGTGTTTTACAAATTAAAGCTCCTAATTTGTTACCACCTTCTAAATTTTCTTTATGGGAAGAACGCTCAGTAAGTCCAAGTGCATTAGTAACTGCCTGATTATGGTTATGCATTAGTTCTTCAAACCCGATAATCTCAGCCTCAGCATCTAGGAATCGTTTCAGCTTTATCATACCCTGCTCATTAAGGGTACTACGACCTTGCTTATACAGAGCTGTAGGAGAGCGAAGGATTACACCTTCATAACCTTGAGCTAATACTTCTCGTTCATAAGCTTCTAACTCTTCGTATGAAGTGATTAATTTGGTATCAACAAGTTCAACGAATCCCTCTGGATACTCTTCACTTCCGAATCTGATACCTTTAAAAGGCAACGATAGTAATTGAAGTCTAGATTTATAATCCCAGCCTGAGACCATATAATTATCAAAAACACAGAAAGTAACGTAAGGCTCCCCGGATTCTCTTCTAACAGCACCCGATGTATTATTGTACACATCCTTATCATAAGGATTGCCAACTACCAATTCTCCATCAAGACCATTTAGCATACGTCCAAATGATTTTATGATATTTTGTACATGCTTGTTAGGAATTAGCTTATTAGAACGGGTATAACCTACACCATCCTTAATGTACATACGCACACCATCAATTTTAGGTGATGCCCAGAGTGGAAACTCTAAATCTTTTTCTTGACCTTTTTTCAAGGTTGCTGCTAACATAACTCTGAATTTTTCATTCGACACATTTTATCCTTTACAGAATTTGGAATTTTAGGTAACTCAGACCACGCAACGTCATAGCCCGCCACAGGTGTGCCGATGCGCAAAACTCCATACTTGGACAGTACTAGTAACTTAGCTGCCCGTGGGTCTGGTTTATGTTCTTCAATATCTTTTAGATACACTAATGCTGCTGTTGGAATAGTTTTATTCAACACACGATAGAATCCTTTAAAATAAAAATTAATTCTGATTAATTTAGTTTATAACTAAGAGTGGAAGTTTATATATCCCAACCTTCTGTAACTGCTAATCTTTCAGTTGTCATCATAACCATCCTCTAAATTTTTCTTAACTTCACTAAACCCTTTACACAATTCTTCCCAACCAGATTTTGATTGATTTATTGCTGCCCAATATAAATCATTCAATTCAGGTTTTTCCTGTAATACATATAGCATCATCAAATTACAAGAAGCATGAGCAAGATGAGGAAATCCTGATTCAGGGTCATTTATTTCACCAGAATGAAATGCGGTCAGATGTCTTTGGAGAGCTGCATACAAGCGGCTCCAGTTCAAGCCCTCCCGCCAATTATGATCTGAGTATTTTTCCGCTCCGAATCCTAAAACCGTAGCAACCGCTGTTAGCCATTTAGGGTCTACTAAATCTAAACGGGGTTTTCCATTATCATGTTTTATACCAGGCATTTTGAACCCTCGAATCTTAATATATATGCATAAGTATCTCGGTTATAGCCAGCAGGGAGTTTGCCATTTAATCGGTCAAACGGAGGCAGAATTCCAAGTCTAACCCATCTATATATAGTGGATACTGATACGTTCAATACTTTAGCCACATCTGATACGGAATAAAAATCTTTACTCATACAATCTCCAATTTATATAAATGTCTTTTTACTAAGGATCTAATTCGATTTAGATACATAACAAACATGGCATTTAAAGAACCTGGACCGGCATAACCCATATTTTTTAGATTTTCTTCTGCTGAATTTAGTATCTGTATTAACTTATCAGGCTCAGTATTTTGAATTTTTTCTGTAAGAGGAGGACACCAGTCTCCCTTACATGCTGCTTCTAAATAGGGTCTTAGTTCAGAGTCTAGGGTTGTTGAGATTGAGATTTCAGCCATTGAGATATCTCCAAATAAGTGGTTGGAAGGTAAAAACTATTTTTAAATGCATCACTGTTAGGGAAATAGTTTTTCTTCGCCACTATTAAAATTTCATAGTTATTTTTAGAGTGAATATAGGAATCTTGATAATAACCAGAGGCTATAGCAACTATTTTTAGTAAAGCTTTATTGCCAACATAATTATTCTCAATAAATTTAAGGGTTTTATTACGTTTTAAATAACTCTCTAAGTCATATTCAAATTCACTTAGAGAACTCTTAATAATCATTAGGGGTATCCCATAAATGATATTAATGGTCATCCTTGTACTCCTTGATGGCATTCCGTAGAAAACCATAGTATCGATTCGGTATAGATGTATCCTCCTGCTCAACAGTACGAATTAGACCTTTTAATAAAATATCTACCTCCTGTAATGAAAAATTTTGAACAATCTGGTTTATGTCTGAATCTGACAAATGTTTCATAAGTAAACCTTTATTCGTACTACTTTTAACAACTTACTTCATATCGAAAGCTATTATATCAAGTGTTCAAAAAAATATATATAATTTGTAATAAATGTACACATTATTTATATAAATACTTGTTTAATAGCTAAATTTAATAATCAATTTTTAAATCTATTTATCATTTAAAATACCTAATTTATATTTATGCTCTGGTATGACGGTGAGAGAGTTTTCAGAATCGCTAAATTTTAATTTACCGGATAAAATTAAACCCCGAACATGTTGCTCAGGGTTTTTAACAGTTTTATCCAATTCTACAATTGCATATTCATATGTATTTTTAAATACACGATAAACTTGCTTGCCTTCTTGCACTAAATTTCCTCAAATTACTAAAATAATTAACCGAACCTGTTTCAGTGACTTCACCTAACCCAACAGAATTAGCAAAGTCTACTAACTGGTTATACATAAGTTTATATTCTCTATTTACAGCCCTCCTTAAAATAGTTTTATTTAAATTTTTTGGAACAACCGGAAAACAGAGTAGGGTATAAAGATCACTATTTTCCCCACTCACTGTTGGTAAGGTTTTCTCAGTTTTCCACTGTAATAAGCAATCCGATATAAAACTTTCAAGGTCTAATTCAGAGTTAATAAGAATCTGAAAACCAGAAGTTTTCCCGTAGCATAACTTGTACTGATAAAAGATAGTTTTCTTATTAGTTCTGGAAACAAATTCATAAGCATCATGATAAGCTTGAATAAGAAACCTTAAATCATCTGACAAATCCCAACAATCGTCGGCTGCTACACTAATACTTGAGGCTTTAAACTGAAAATTTTCAATGCTCATGAAACTGATCAGTTAAGGGGATATTATCCAGCGTTTTGGCCACCTGATTTAAAAACTCAAGGTTGTTGATCTTAATATTTTTAAATTCTTCAGCCAGACTTTTTAAAATATCTGAATCTATTCCGTCCAGAATTCCGGCCAGAATTAAAGCATTTATTTTGGCCATATGAGCTGAGTCTTTGTTATAAAGGTCACCTATAAACTCATCTGCCTCTGTAATTAAACAATCACTTTTAATTAAACTGGCTACACTGGTTTCGGTAGTTTCCATAGAACCTCTAATTATCTAAAGTCGAAAACACACCCATCCATAAATGTGTAATTATCATATTTAAACGCTTGAACGGCCTCGTCTAAATCCACAAGATCTAAAATAAACTGATAAGTTCTATATAGCTCCCCAGTCTTAGGATTTACTGACCCAGGTAAACACCTAATAGATTCTTCCAAATACTCACGTACATAATCACCAGGATCCGAGTCATAGCTACCTATGTACGCCTCTCTCCCTTCCTCTAGAGCTTCTTTTACAGACAAGGAACTATCATAGTTGTCCCAGGTAGCTAAAACATAAGTCAACTCCTCGGAGTCTAACTCAAACACATCCCATACTTGAGGGTCAACATGAGACTCTGACACGAGTTGCTTTAGTACTAGTCGAACTTCCGAATCAAAATCAAAATCCTGAAACATAAACTCAGGCTCATCTTCGTCTTTATGAAGTTCTTTACAGGCAACGATAAAGTCGTCATAGCTATCGTAATCAGACATATCCAGCCATTTACCAAATAAACTACCTTCGTTATATTTTTTATAAGTTCCTACATAAACACCAGCATACATATAGTTCTCCTAAAATGAAAAGACCGCCGGATTAAGGCGGTCTTTAATTAAATTTAAGCTATTTCAAGATAATTAATAGAATTGAGCCTATTATTGGCGGTATTAAAAAAAGTCCTATTCTGTTCAATCCCAACAAAGTCCCTATCTAGCATCAAAGCTGCAGCACCCGTACTTCCTGAACCCATAGCAAAATCCAAGACAGTGTCACCGGGATTGGAGTAAGTTTTAATAAAATACTTTAGTAGCTCTATAGGCTTTTGTGTCGGGTGTAGTGCATTGGTTTGTTTGTCACTTGGAAAAACTAAGACACTGCGCGGATACCTTTCTGTGGAGTCATATTTGACACCCTTTTCAGCTTTCCCATAAAGCTCACTATTCAATGAATTCCTACTAGATACTTTCCTTATATGCCCGTCTGTTTTTTGCGGGTTGTATGTAGGCTGTTTCCTATAAAACACAGAAATAAATTCATGTGCACGCAGTGGTTGTCTGTTCGCATTAAGAAACCCTGTTGCATGGGGTTTTTCCCACACCCAATCGTACCGATAGTAATCTTCATTACTAAGCCTTAAACGACTTGAAAAAGGTTCAATTCCGAAAATTAAGATAGCCGCAGAATCTTTTGCTACTCTATGCAACTCTTTCCACAAAGGTTCAAGTGGGATCACCTTATCCCATTCGTACTTAGTAACGCCGTAGGGTGGATCTGTAATGAGTAAATCAACACTGGCTTCTGGCAGGTGCTGTAACTCATTTAGACAGTCGCCGTTAAATAATCTCATAGGTTGTCCCCATAATAGAAAAGCCACCGTTTGGTGGCTTTAGCTTGTGTTGTGGTTTAATACGAAACAGAGTCAGCTAATTGCTGATTAATTATCTGACATACTCTCTGTAAGTAATAGTTTTAAGTTCTCTTTTGGTTACGTCGATAAACTCTTGCGGCTGCATATAGAAAATATCTTTTTGGTCAGGGACGGACGACTGTAGCCAACGTATTTCAAACTGTCTCTGCTGTATTTTGACAGTGCTTTCAATAAGCATGAAAGTATCAACATCCTGTAACTTGTCGTCTTCAATCGTAAATTTCTTTACTAGAGTAAAAAGCTCTGCTGTTGTTAATAGTTTATTATTATCAATTTTATAAAGAAGCTGATTTTCAAGATCCTTTTTGCTCAAAATACTCTCCTTAAAATTAAATCTCTCAGTCTTATTTCCTAAAAGGTAAAATATCTGACCACTTTAAATCTTCATGAGCTGTATAAAAACAAAACCAAACAAATGGAATCATGAAAATAGGAAATAACATAAATAAAATCAAACAGAGCCATATTAGTAAGGCAGGATACTTCCCAGTGGGTAGAATATCCTCATTAATCTCTTGAAGACTTCGACACAAACCCTTAACCATACCTATGAACATCGCAAAAGGAATTCGTACTAGAAAAAGAAAACAAATTAAAACCCAGCCAAACAATAAAATAAATAAATTTTTCAAAATACCTCTCCAAAATAAAAGCCAGCTAGATGCTGGCTTTAAAGTAGAACTTCTCCGGAAGAATTAATCCAACGTACTCGATGCTCTGTATGAATTTTTGAATGTACTTCTGTAGGTTGATCGTCAAACGTATATTTGTAAAACCACCCGTCATCCTCCGAGTCATACTCCAAATAAAAATATCGGTTTGATAGTTTTACTATAGTAGCTACACGCTCATAACCCCAATCCCTTCGTAATGTTTCGTCTGTATGCGAAAACCAAGAAACTAACTTTTCAAGTATTTGTTCACTTAGGTATTCACCTCTATCAATTTTATTTAAAAGGTATTTTTCAATAGTTTGTTTATCTGACACGTTCATCTCCTTAAAAGTAAAGCCAGCAATTAGCTGGCTTTAAAGTAGAACGTCTCCAGCGGAGTTAACCCAACGCTCATGCTCCTCCGTACGGGTTTCTAAGTGTACTTCTGTCGGTTGACCATAAAATGTATATTCCTGACGCCACCCATCATCTTCCAACTCATACTTCAGATAGAAATATTTGTTTGATAATTTAGATATAGTGGCTACACATACATAACCAACCTGTATCTTAAGTACTGTGGCTTTATGCAAAAAGACAGTCACTAATATTTTAAGTTCGGTTGCATTTAAATCTTTACCTCTATCAATATTTTTTAAAAGATAATCTGCATCTAACTTAGTATATGTCATTATAATCTCCAAAGTTTGTTAAAGTTGGTACTTAACTGGCTTAGCATTTTCCCAATCACAAGTTATTCCACCTGAATTTCCAGAATCAAAAATTAAACAGGTAACTGTTCGGCCATCCTCTAAAGTCCTGCATATTTCAATAGTGCTCCATGATGAAATCTTACTTTGCGATCCGCAACCGGCAATAAAAAAGTCGCCATAGCGACTAGAAATAATTTCATTTTCATATGTAACTTTTAACGTTAAATGAAGGGTTCAAAATATTTATCCAAAATAAAACCCAGCTAATTGCTGGCTTTATTTATGTTCATCAGAACGCTTATAAGTAATCTTTCCTTTAACTCTACCACCATTAATATTTTCAATGGTGAAAGTGTTAACGTCCCCCCTAATCAATCCACCATCGTTGATAATTTCATCGGCATCAACATCTCCACGTATCTGACCACCATTGATATTTTTAATTTTAATAGTGTTAACGTTTC
>NZ_JACFSM010000018.1:0-344 GCF_016100435.1 Snodgrassella sp. W8158
GATTACTAACGTGGCCAACGGTACACTTAGCAGTGGCTCTACCGATGCTGTTAACGGTGACCAGCTGTATAATCTGTCCACCTCACTGATCAACAGTCTTTCCACTGTGACTGCCGGTAACAATACCAGTCTCTCTACTACCAACAGTAATATTTCTACTTTGTCTAGTAGTCTGAGTTCTGCTGTGAATAACATCAGTAATCTGCAACGCGACGCTCTGCAATGGAATGGTAATGCTTATGATGCCAGCCATGGCTCTGGCGCTGCCCAGAAGATTACTAACGTGGCCAACGGTACACTTAGCAGTGGCTCTACCGATGCTGTTAACGGTGACCAGCTGTATA
>NZ_JACFSM010000019.1:0-342 GCF_016100435.1 Snodgrassella sp. W8158
GTCTGAGTTCTGCGGTGAATAACATCAGTAATCTGCAACGCGACGCACTGCAATGGAATGGTAATGCTTATGATGCCAGCCATGGCTCCGGTGCTGCCCAGAAGATTACTAACGTGGCCAACGGTACACTTAGCAGTGGCTCTACCGATGCCGTTAACGGTGACCAGCTGTATAATCTGTCCACCTCACTGAGCAGTAGTCTTTCCACTGCGACTGCCGGTAACAATACCGGGCTCTCTACTACCAACAGTAATGTATCTACTTTGTCTAGTAGTCTGAGTTCTGCGGTGAATAACATCAGTAATCTGCAACGCGACGCACTGCAATGGAATGGTAATGCTT
>NZ_JACFSM010000013.1:0-1163 GCF_016100435.1 Snodgrassella sp. W8158
AGCTTGAAGCCCATCTTTACAAGCTTTCCTTTCTTTAAGCCATTTCTCGGTAACTATGAACTCTTCTTTTTTAGCTTCCATTTTTCAGCCTTTAAATAATAAAGCCAGCGTTTTGGCTGGCTTTTGATTTAATTAGCATGCGTGAAAATATAATCAGTTACTATTTTTTCTGCTCCCAATGACAGATGGCTTAATAGTTCTCTTACTGTCATATCTTTATTGCAGCCCGATCCAATTGCCTTAACTATTTCATTTGTAAGCTTGTCCGCTTCATCAGAATGTTTTGTGCTAAATAATTCACCAAAAGCTTCCGCTGCAATATCTACCAGTTCATCGTCTTCAAGCTTTTCCAGTATTTCTTGTTTCTTTTCTTCGGCTGCGTCACTTGCTCTTTGCAAGGCTTCTTCATACGCTATCAAATCATGGTATCCAATAGGTTCTGGGTTGGTGGTATTTTCATTACTGTAAACTTGTAACATTTTTCTTACTCCTTTGATTTTTATAAGCTCAAAAACTAAAACGCACTCAATTTACTAATTGAATGCGCTGCGATTTTTGGGCTTTACTGGATTGCTTAACCTGTAATTGTGATATCTACAGGTTCCCAAATTGTATTATCACTATAAGGAGTCCAATCATTGCTAACATCTCCCAATTTACTTTCAGAATCAGGGGAGGTTCTAATAACTACTCCTTTACATTCGGAAAGGAACAAGACAACTATTCCGTCTTCAAGGCTTCTGCAGGCTGCCGGATATTGAATTTCTTCTTTACAAGATATGATAACTTCAAATATAACTAACTCCTTTCTAATAATAAAGCCAGCTTTTTTAGCTGGCTTTATTCACATAGTCTAGCATTGATGATTCCTATTAAAATCTGCCTTAAATGTTTTAATAGGAATATTGTTGATATTAGCCCATTCTCGCGCCATGTATACTGCTCCATAATTATCGCCCGGATTGATCAGGATATTAAAAGTAGTACCGGCATTCGATGCACTTAATGCCTTAATCACTTTAGAACGGTAATCATCGCCTGAGACATGACGACCTCCGCATGCAATTACATTCATCTTATTCATAGATCTATTAATTAGATACAGAGGCTTGTCTTTCATTCTGCAGACGGCACGCCGAAGACATAATATGTGTTAAGCAATT
>NZ_JACFSM010000004.1:0-155988 GCF_016100435.1 Snodgrassella sp. W8158
AATTGCTTAACACATATTATGTCTTCGGCGTGCCGTCTGCAGAATGAAAGACAAGCCTCTGTATCTAATTAATAGATCTATGAATCAATCGAAATTTTAACAATTCAACTATGAGGTGAATAAAGCCAGCTAACCGCTGGCTTTTTAATTCTAACGAAAAGGAAGAAAACATGTAAATTAGATACCTAGGTTTAAAGTCTATTATTTAACCTTCATCGGGTGCTGTGTTAACATTTCATTACCCAGCAAAGGAATAAATAATGGACTTTAAAAATTTATATGCACTTTTAAATATAAAGCCGACAGCATCACAATCAGACATTGCCAAGGCAATGAGGCACGCTGCGCAGCAACAGACAATCACTTTAGATGATTTAAAGCTGTGTAAACAATATCTTTTAAATGAAGAGGAACGAAATAAATACGACGAACGTTTATTTGCCGCATACCCGGAACTTTTAGCCCCTCCGCCTGAACCGAAACCCGAAAAAGCAGAAGAAGTTAAGCCATTAGAACCAGCAAAGACAAAGCAGGGCAATAAAAAGCTGTATCTGATTTTGGTTGTTGTAGCCGCTGCAATTGTGCTGATTGGTACTGTGGCTTATTTCAAACATTTTAAACCCATCGCAGAAGCAAAAGAGGCGGTTAGAGATTTATTGAAAGATCCTGATTCAGCCAAGTTTTATGATGTTAAAAAGGTTGTAAATACCCACAACAAAGAGATATATGTTTGCGGTGAAATGAATGCGAGAGCTCTTGCTGGAGGTTATGCTAGTAAAGAAAAATTTGTATATGAATTAAAATCTAAAAAAGCCACTGTAATCCCAGATAAAAGACCAGATAGTATAATTGTTGAATATTATTATAGTACTTTATATAGAGTAGGCTGTTTAAATACTGATCCTGCAGAATTACTTAAGGCGATGGAAACTACAGGCGATTATGCAGGAAAGGTTTTATCTCTTATTGACAAAAGAAAAGTTTCTGAAAATAGTTTTGAAAGAGAAGAGCTAGCTAAATCTATAGCTAACTTATCCGCGAAGACAAAGGCAGAAGAGCAAAAGCTAACAATTTATACAAATAGTGATGACGATTGATTCAGTTATCACAGCATATGAATAAGTAACAAAGTAAGCAACACAAGCCAGCTAATAGCTGGCTTTTTTAATAGGTTAAAAAAATGAATAGGGTTATTAATAGTTGGAATGAAAATACAACAAACCCAGAACCTGTCGGATACCATGATTTGATAGCGTATGAGGAAGCCTCGCAAAGAGTAAGTGACGCAGCCAAAGAAAAGAAACAAGAAATACTGGAAAAGCTTGGAGACGATGAACTGGTATATATCGCTGGAGAAGCTACAAAATATTCTGATGAAGCGGACAGACTTATAAATGGAATAGTTAAGGCACTTGTATTGGGCTGCCATAAAGATATGACAGTAAGACAACTATTAAGCCATCTATCATTAGAAGCAAGAAAAATCCTAACTGATTATATTTTAAAGCATGCTAATTAAATCAAAAGCCAGCCAAAATGCTGGCTTTAATTTCAAGCCTAAGCTAATCAATCCAAGCACATTTAAACAAGTGTGCTTGGATTGATTAGTAGACATATTTAACATTATTTAACATTTTCTGTGTGCTGTGTTAACATTTTGAAATGTATCAAGGGGAACATAATGGACATTAAAAATTTATATGCACTTTTAAATATAAAGCCGACAGCATCACGCTCAGACATTGCCAAGGCAATGAAGCAAGCAGCGCAGCAACAGACAATTACTTTAGAGGATTTAAAACTATGCAAACTAAATCTTTTAGATGTAGAGGCGCGCAAACAATACAATGCTCGTTTATTTGCAGAATATCCAGAACTTTTAACCCCTCCGCCTGAGCCTGAATCAGTAGAAAAAGCAAAACCACAGCCACCAGCAAAGACAAAACAGGGTAATAAAAAACTGTATCTGATTTTGGTTGTTGTAATTGCACTGATTACCGGTACAGCAGTTTACTTCATGCACTCTAAACTCATCGCGGAAGCAAAAGAGGCGGTTAGAAATACATTGAAAAATCTTGATTCAGCTGAGTTTTATCATGTTGAAATGTCTGTAAATACCCACTACAAAGAACATCTATATGTTTGCGGTGAAGTGGAAGGGAAAACTCTTGATGGTGGTTATACCGGTATAAAAAAATTTGTATATAGATTAAAATCTAAAAAAGCCATTGTAATTTCAAATAAAAGATCAAATGATATAATGCTTGAATATGCTGATAGTTTTACATATAGAGTAGGCTGTTTAAATGCTGATCCTGCCGAGTTGATTAAGGTAGTGAAAACTACAGACACTTATTTAGAAGAGCTTAGATCACTTACTTGGGGACCTGCTCCTAAAAATAATTTTGAAAGAGAAGAGCTAACTAGATCTATAAATAACGTAATCGCGAAAATAAAGGCAGATCGGAAAAAGATAACAATTTATGCAGATAGTGATGACGATTGATTTAGTTATCACAACATATGAATAAGTAATAAAGTAAGCAACATAAGCCAGCTAAATAGCTGGCTTTTTTATTAGCTATAGAGGTGATATTCCAACACGATAAATTAACCCATGTAACAGCAACAACGAGGGAATTGTACATGATTAAAATTCTATAACTGGATTTATTGCAGTTTTTTTAATGTCTGCTGCTCTTTCAGTGTCCCCTGCTTTGTCTGATAAGGAGCAATTAGATATGCAGCGCAGTTATACAGCAAGACAAATGCAGCAGAAAGAATACCAGGCAGATCTGGAAGTAAAACGGTTAGCTGATACATATGCGCGCATGAGTGATAGCGAACGCATGAAAGGTGATGCAGAGCTTAAATGATTTTAGGTGATGATTGTTGACATTCCCGCCCAGCTAAATAGCTGGTTTTTTATGAGACGCGCTTAGAAAATGACTGGATCACAGGTGAATGTGATATTTATGACCCTAAAGAACGTTTTATTATTGATACAAAATGTTCTTGGGATATAGGCACTCACCCGTTTTTTATTGAAGAGGCGCAAAAAAAGGCAGAAAAAGCAGGATATATCTATCAGATGCAGGGTTATATGTGGCTATTTGATTGTGATAAAGCTGATATAGATTTTTGGCTATTCCCCTGCCCTGAAAATCTGCTGGGTACTTACGATAATCCGGCCATGTTGATTGATGCGGTTGAAGATATTCCTATCGCTAAGAGGTTAACAACGGTTACGGTAACAAGAGATGAAAAAATAATCGAAAAGATTAAAGAAAAAGTAGAAATTTGCCAGGAATATTATGACTTGCTGCTAAAACAGGTCGCATAAAAGGATTTCATTATGTCTGTTAATAAAGTAATTCTAATTGGTCGCCTTGGGCGCGACCCTGAAACACGATATATGCCCAATGGCGACGCCATAACGAATTTCTCGCTAGCAACTGATGAACAGTGGCGTGACCGTAATGGAGAACGCCAGACTCGTACAGAGTGGCATAACGTATCCCTGTACGGCAAACTAGGAGAAATAGCTAACCAGTACCTGAGAAAAGGTAGCCAAGTGTTTGTTGAGGGCAAAATTCAGAGCCGTAAATATACCGATAAAGAT
Organism: Snodgrassella sp. W8158; assembly: GCF_016100435.1. Classification (NCBI taxonomy): domain Bacteria; kingdom Pseudomonadati; phylum Pseudomonadota; class Betaproteobacteria; order Neisseriales; family Neisseriaceae; genus Snodgrassella; species Snodgrassella sp. W8158. The sequence continues at coordinate 3,623 of NZ_JACFSM010000004.1, forward strand.
GGTATCGAACGCATGGCATACAATATTATCGGCAATGAGATGAAAATGCCGAGCAATCGTAATGATGGTTCTGATTCTGGCAATAATAACGCTGCACCACTTACATCATCGAACCCACCACCAGCACCACATCGGCAACCGCCTCAACATGAATCTACAACCGCGCCAATAGATGATATTGATGACGATATTCCGTTTTGATTGAAAAAAATTAAATTGATCAAAATCAAAAATATTAAACCTTTTAAATATTGAAATATTTAAAGGTTTTTTTATATACTCAAAGAAATGTAAATGTAATATTATAAATATATAAATTTTCTTATTGTGGAAAGAAAATAACTATGAAAAAAATCCTTTTTTTATTATTGCTTCCAATTACCTGTTTCGCACAAAGTGAAATAAGTAATTTTTGGGAATATGGCAATGGCACTCGGGCAATTAGTATTAGTTCCGTTATAAATGATAAAGTTGATTCATATATGATATATAAAGATGTAAAACAGGATTCAGATAGTTTTAGATTTCGTTATAGTCCAATTTTATATCTTAAGGCTGATGGTACTTACTTTTCAACGACCACTTCTGAATGTGGTAACGATTGTTTTTATTATTCGGACGGTATCTTTAAAAAAATTGATGAAACACATATACAATTACAAATTGAAGAATCCGGGCAATCGGATTTGTGTCCGGGTGGGAAAAAAGTCAATAGAAAACGACGAGATTTGGGTATTTTTGAAATTAAAACTGATGAAGATGATAGTATAGTAATGAAAAGACAACCCTCATTAATAATGAGGATCGAGCTGGACGAGGTGCTCAGAGCTATAACATCATCAATGAAAGCGGCTTTTACTGACTTATATTACATAGTCACAAAACTGAGGCTAAACAGTTTAAGAAATGGGTAACTAGTGAAGTCCTGCCCTCTATCCGTAAAACAGGCGGCTACTCTCTAACATTAAATAAGCAGCAGCAATATTTGATTAAAGAGGCTGTACTTAATAATGAATGCTGCCCAAACAGGCAAAACATATCAGTCTGTGTATAGAAGTCTCTATACCAAGTTTAAAGTACCCAGATACCAAGACATTCTTGCTAAGAATTTTGATGAGGCACTTTCATTTTTAGGTGGCTCAGTTAAGCCAATCAATAATCAGTCTGCATTATCTAATATGAATCAGGACGGACGCCGGCTGGTAATTGTCGAAAATTACAAAGTTACATATGCAGAGAATATCAACGGTTATAACCGTATCAAGGCCGATGTGTTTAGAAAGCTGCTGAAACAGACAAAGCAGCAGGCAGAGTATCTGGCAGAACTGGCAAGCCGCATGAAGGTAATATCAGGAGACTGCAACAGCTCAAGGTTAGATTACCCGATTGAGGAGCTACATCCTAAAATTATTATTTGATTCTGTAACAAAAATAAGCCAGCTAATTGCTGGCTTTTATTTTGGAGAAATTTATTTGTTGTTCTATAAAACAATATAGTTGAATTATCGAACCGATATAGCTGAATTATCGAACCGATATAGCTGAATTATCGAACAGGTATAGCTGGATTATTGAACAAATGTCAAACTTGATAAGGAGGCACAAAAGGGACACATTTTACTGCATTTTGAAAATATCCCTATGACAGTTTTTGGCCTCACTTTAAAATAGCTACGTTGTAACCAAAATACAAAATAAGTAATCAATATTAAATTTTTTAATATGATAAGCCGCTTTTAAGCGACTTTTTAATGGGGATTACCATGATTGGCAATTATTTAAAGGAACCAGATAAATATTTATATGGAATTTTTGTAAGTGGAGATCCTGGAAATAATAAAAATTACGTGCATTGCTCTATAGAAGAAGCCATCTTTTTTGTTTTTTTGTTCGAGATATTTTAATTTATCATACACATGAAAATATAACAGTTTATATTTATCGGAGAGAGCAAATTGTACCTAGTGAATGTAACGGACAGCGAATACGGCAGGCTGCTGGGACTGACGACAAAAAACAAGCGAATGAATTAGCAGCTAAACATTATTATGAAATGTTTGAGGTGCAAAAGCTTGGTTATAGCCGTGAATACACATGGCGCGAATGTGTTGTTGAATGATTAAAAGAAAACCCGCATAAACAGGAGGATAAAACCACATTATCATATTTACGCTGGCTGGATCATTTTCTTGGTATGCTCACGGTTAATCAGATTGAGCGTGTAAATATTCGCGAAATACGCGACGCTAAGCTGAATCAAGGACGTAAACCAAGGACAGTAAATGCGTATTTAAATCAAGTTAAAACTGTTTTATTAGCTGCTAATAAATGGGGATGGCTGCCTAAAGTACCAGATATTGAGATGCTCAAGGAGCCAGAACCAAGGGAGCGATGGCTTACCGCTATGGAAAAAGAAAGATTGTTCAAGGAGCTGCCAGAGCATTTAAAACCAATTGTAACTTTTGCACTGGCGACAGGTTTTAAAAGGGCGAATGTTGCAGGCTTGAAATGGTCGCAAATTGATTTATCGCGAAGGATCGCATGGATTTTTGCTACTCAGGCAAAATCATCAAAGCCCATAGGAATTCAGCTAAATGATGAAGCCATGAGCGCAATTTTAAGCCAGCGAGGTAAGCATAAAACGAATGTCTTTACTTACAACGGTAAGCCAATTAAAAACCCTGCCGGCACCGCATGGAAAAAAGCATTAAAGCGAACCAAGATTGAAAATTATAGATTTCATGATAACCGGCATACGTGGGCAACTAATCACGCAGTACAAGGGACACCCACGCGGCAACTAACTGAGTTAGACGGCTGGTCTGGTGAAAAGATGGTAAAAAGATATGCGCGCATGAATGTATGATTGAGTTGACAAATAAAGTGCTGGAAACAGACCTGTAACTGAGCAAATCCCTAACAATCGTAAGAAAGAAAGTGCCATGACCCGCGCAAAACCCGCACAAAGATTTAGTAAATACAAAAATAGACGCTGGCGAGCGTCTAATTGTATTTACTAAACAATATGTTAACTGGTGGAGGTAAGCGGGATCGAACCGCTGACCTCTTGCATGCCATGCAAGCGCTCTACCAACTGAGCTATACCCCCCACTGTGTGCAGCGAGTTACTGCTGAACAGGTTGCGCATTTTACCTGAACTACCGAATTTTGCAAGCCCTGATTCAATCTTTGCTGAGAATAAGAGAAAATATGGTTTTCAACCGGTATGATTTTAAATATAACACTTATCCCATAATAAACATGGATTGATAAAGTAGTCGCATCTGATAATTAAATTTATACTTACATGCTAACCCAGATTTTTTGTTCTCAAACAGGAAAGCATTTATGCAGCGCAAAAAAAGACAGACTATACTTTTAATATTAACAGGCTTACTGGTATTTGCGCTGATGTGGGCAACACTTTTATTTCTGCCTAAAAGCAATACAGGCTATCGGTTAAAAGTACCGGCTGGCTACGGCATTAGCGGAGTAAGTCGTAATTTATCTGCTAATGATGTGATTTACAGCCGCTGGGTTTTTGTCGGTACTGCTTATATGCTGGGTATGGGAGATAAAATCAATCGGGGTAATTATCGCATTCCCCATTCAGCTTCCAGCTGGCAGATTTTACAAAGGCTGCGCAACGGTAAACCAGACAGTATTACAGTGCAGATTATTGAAGGCAGTACATTTGCGCAAATGCGCAGGTTAATTGATAACACACCGGATATTGAGCATATTACGAAAGACTGGCCGGACAGCAAATTGCTACAGCAGCTAAATGCTGAAAGTAATTATACTCAGGCGGAGGGACTGTTTTTTCCTGCTACTTATGATATTAGTTCAGACAGTAGTGATTTATCTCTTTATCAGCAGGCATTTAATACGATGCAGCGACATTTACAGGCTGCATGGGAAGAGCGTCGCAGTGATTTACCCTATCAGTCTGCCTATGATTTACTAATTATGGCCAGCCTGATTGAAAAAGAAACCGGCCATGCTGAAGACAGAAACAATGTAGCAGCTGTATTTGTCAACCGGCTTAATCAGCATATGAGATTACAAACAGATCCTACTGTCATTTATGGTATGGGTCCCCGTTATAAAGGTAAGATTGGAAAAGCGGATTTACGCCGTGATACACCATACAATACTTATACTCGTTCCGGTCTGCCGCCTACTCCTATTGCTTTGCCGGGTAAAGCAGCGCTCGAAGCTGCGGCACATCCGGCCAGTAACAATTATCTTTACTTTGTAGCGCGAAATGATGGTACAGGACGCAGCCAGTTCAGCCACAATCTGAATGAACACAATGCTGCTGTCCGCCAATATATCCTGAAAAAGCATTAACCGGGTTTACTATAGATGAAAGCAAAATTTATTACTCTGGATGGAATTGACGGCGCCGGTAAATCAACCAACCTCAATACCATACGTAACTGGTTTGAAAAACATCAGCTGCCGGTACTCTTTACCCGTGAACCCGGCGGTACGCCCATTGGTGAGGCATTACGCGAATTATTATTAAACCCGGCTACTCATGCTAATGCCCGTACTGAAACTCTGATGATATTTGCTGCACGCCAGCAGCATCTGGATGAGGTTATTAAACCGGCACTGGAAAAAGGCATACATGTAGTCAGTGATCGTTTTACCGATGCTACATTCGCCTATCAGGGAGGTGGCCGTGGTTTACCGCTGACAGATATCACTATTCTGGAAAACTGGGTGCAGCAAGGTTTTCATCCCGATTTAACTTTATTACTGGATGTACCTCTTACAATTGCACAGCAACGTCTCAGCCAGAATAGCCATCCTGACCGTTTTGAACAACTGGATGCTGTGTTTTTTGAGCATACTCGCGCTGTTTACCTGGAACGAGCTGCGGCCACACCCCAACGCTATTCTGTTATTGATAGCAGTTTGAATCTTCAGGATGTGGCACAGCAAATTAACCAAGGGTTAGCACAGTTGTTTGGATTAGATTCATGATTTATCCATGGCTTGAACCAGTCTGGCAACAGATAGCCCGGCACTGGCAGCAACAACCGCATGCATGGCTGCTTTATGGTCATCCGGGAATTGGTAAACGGGAATTTGCTGAATATCTGGCACAAGCATTGTTGTGCGAGTCTCCGGGTACTAATCATCAGCCATGTGGTGAGTGTACATCCTGTCATTTATACAGTCAGCACAGCCATCCCGATTTTCTGCTGGTTACCCCCGAAGAAACAGATGGCGAAGGCGGAGAGCGTAAACAGCCACTGATTAAGGTGGAAACTATACGTAACGTTCTGGATTTTGCTCATCTGAGTGCTCATCGTGGCGGCAAGCGTGTAGCTCTGATTTATCCGGCAGAAAATATGAATCTGCAAGCAGCCAACGCTCTGCTGAAAATTCTGGAAGAACCGCCGCCAGGTATGGTATTTATTCTGGTAAGCCATCAGAAAGACCGTCTGTTACCAACAATTAAAAGCCGTTGCCGGCAAGTGGTATTAACCATACCTGCGCCAGCACAAGCACTGGCTTATGCACAGCAGCAACACGGAGATAATGCAGCTGAACTGCTAGCCTTTCACGGCGGAGCTCCCTTGTTTAATGAAAACGACAGCCATACTCGGATGCGTAACGAATTAATCGCCTTGCTGGTTAAGCCGCGTCTGATTGCTTTATTGGATTATGCCGCTACTTTTGATAAACACAAACTGGCATTGGCTACTTTTCTCGACTGGCTGGCTAAATGGTTACTTGATCTGTCACTAGCCCAGCAAAATATGCAACCCATGTATTATCCTGTATGGAGTAAAGCATTAAATGAGATTAGCCGGCAAGCAGATACATTATCGTTGTTTGCCTTAATTGATAAAGTAAATAAGCTTGCCCCTTACGGTAAACATACACTCAATGTTAAAATGCAGCTGGAAGATTTATTAATTGAATATCTGAATATTTGGCAGCAAAAAAACACAAAATCTTAAAGGAAATCTATGGCTGAAGCTCCTGTTAATCTGCCGGGCAAAATGCTCAATTTAACAATACCCGACAAACCGGAACTGTATCGCAGTTACATGGCTTTTCTGCAGCATGGCGGTCTGTTTGCTCCTACCACTGATACATTTAATATGGGTGAAGAAGTATTACTGGTCGTTAACTTGCCAGAATTCAACGAAGCCAAATATTTGCGTACCACAGTAGTATGGATCAACACTGCTACCACTTCTACCGGGCAGCCACAGGGAATCGGGCTGGCATTTGGTAAAGATGAAGATAGCATTGCAGTAAAGCAGTCAATTGAAGATATTTTGCCCGGAATACTGTTAAGCGAACGCCCTACCTATACTTTGTAATCATGCTTATCGATTCACACTGTCATTTAAATATGCCTGATCTAGCAGCCAGATTGCCGCAAATATTGGACAATATGGTTCAGGCAGACATAGGTCAGGCTATTGCTATTAGTGTAGACCGTACCAGCGCTGCTGAAGTACTGGCGCTGGCAGAACAGCATACCAATCTGTTTGCCAGTGTTGGTGTTCATCCTGAAGATCAGAATTCAGCAGAAATGAGTGTGGATGAATTGGTTGCCGCTGCCCGACATCCAAAAGTAGTAGGTATTGGAGAAACCGGACTCGATTATCATTGGTGTAGCGGAGATTTGGCATGGCAGCATCAACGTTTCAGTACACATATTCAGGCATCAAATCAGACCGGCTTACCTCTGATTATCCATACCCGGGAAGCTGCCAGCAATACATTGCACCTATTGCATGAAAATCAAGCACAACAAGGTGTGATTCACTGTTTTACAGAAGATACTGCATTTGCCAAAGCTGTACTGGATTTAGGTTTTTATATTTCCTTTTCCGGAATTGTAACCTTTAAAAATGCCATACAGATACAGGAAGCCTGTCGCTATGTTCCGTTAGACCGGATACTGGTGGAAACTGATGCTCCCTATCTGGCACCTGTGCCTAAACGCGGTAAACAAAATGAACCGGCTTACGTGCGTTATACTGCCGAATTTGTAGCACAACTGCGCGGAGACAGCATTACCAACATAGAAGAAGCTACAACGGCTAATACCTATCGGCTTTTTAATAAAATTCCACCAATCCGCAATTAGCCATGACACAGATTACCGTTACTGTACTTGGCTGCGGCAGCTCATCCGGTACACCGGTTATTGGGTGTGACTGTCCTACATGTATCAGCACAGATCCCAAAAACCGGCGTACCCGTTGCAGTGCACATGTACAGATTGGTGAACAATACTGGCAAATTGATACTGGTACTGATTTTTACCATCAGGTCTTACAACATGAACTGCAGCGTATCGATGGGGTGCTTTATACTCATCCGCATGCAGACCACCTCAACGGCATTGATGATTTGCGTGCATTCTGCTACAGACAACGTGCAGCAATTCCTATTTACGGACATCATGATACCTTGTCTAATATTCAGAACCGTTTCGATTATGCCTTTCTGGAACAGAATAACCATTGGAACCGGCCGGTATTACGTGCATATGAACTGCCATTGAATCAAGGTAAAAATAGCGTTCTGACTATTGAAGGTGTACCTGTATGGCACTTCGGTGTACCGCATGGTAGTTGGACAACCAGTGCCTTTCGTATCGGCAATATCGCCTGGTTTACCGATCTTAACCATATAGATGAATCTATATTTCTGTACTTAAACGGGCTAGATTATCTCTTTCTCGATTGCTTGATGGATACCCCATATCCAAGTCATCTGAGTACTGAACAAGCTTTTACTTATGCTAAGCGTATCAATGCCAGACAAACTTACTTTATTCATATGACTCATCATCAGGAATACCGGGCACTAAAACGACGCTGCCCCAAAAATTGTGCACCGGCTTATGATGGTTTAATTGTAAGCAGCTATTATTAATATACTTTTATCATAAATATCTTAACATTACTAATAATAAATTTTTACTATATTTTAATTATAAAAATCATCAATTTAAATTTTGAAAAATAAATCAAAATTACAATTCTGCTTGCTCATCATAATCATCCAATACCCCATCATTCATTCTGTCTAAATGCTTTTGTTTACTGAGTTCTTTCAGTTTACTATAAGAAATATAACTACAAATTTCAGATAAAGGGGCTTTCTCTAAAAGAGAAAAAACCGGTCTGAGTATTTCCTGAAAAACTTTTTCCTGTCGGTAATCAGGTGCAACAATATGTAATTTAATATTCATATTCGGTTGCAGTGCAAGTAAATCGGCCATTCTTAATAAACCCGAATAAACTGAAGTCGTATGCTCTACTTCGAACGCCCGAACAATTGAACGCCCTTTTAACCAAATAACATCTATTTGCTCAATCGTACTTATTGTCGCTTCATCATAATTAAGCGGTAATCTATCCAATAAAGCTTTGGTACCTTTGTTCCATTCTTTTAAGACTCTGCTGCGATCTGCCTTAGGTAACCAAATTCGATGTCCCATACAAGCTCCTATCTGAGCCAGTAATGCCTGCATTTTAATTGATTCACGAACATCATTATTTTGACTGCCTTCATTATCATCTATAGATTCATCATTTTCAGGCACAGAAACTTGAACGACCTTATCTACACGATTCACAGTATGTTTTTTTAAGTTTTTCAACTCTTTTTCATCTAAAGGATAAGGAAAAGGATTATTAGCCTGCATCGATAGCATCTCTGCCAATAACTCTCCGTCTTTATCATTAAGTTTATTTAAACTGTTTCGCAGAATACCGGTCCAGATACTACTATTTTTAGGATATGACTGAGTAAAAGAAAGATGCTGCCAGATTTTATCGTCACGAATTGGGATTGAATCAGGCAAGGATAACCATACTTTTGGTCGTACATGAAAACACAAAACATGCTGATCGTCTGTTTCTACAAAATCAGGTTTAATAGCCCTAAACGGCTCGTTATCAAGTATTTCAAGTAAACCACACCAGCGAGAGATGCGGGTAACATAACAAACTAAAATATCTCCGGCTTTAACCCGTTTCGCAACCTCTTTATGTCGTTCATAAAAACCATCAATCGTTCGATCTGATTGAGTAAAAGCCTGATATGTTTCCGGAGTAAAAATTTCGGTGTAGTAAGCCATAGACCGCATCCTGTCCACATTTAATTATGATAACTATTATGTCTATATCAGAATCATAAAAATTAATGACAGCTCTGAATAAAACTAAATAAAACGATTATTTTTAATAATTACTGATTCAGATACAGAGTTATACACAATTTACTAAAATAAATTTCTCTATTAACTATATTATCCAAAAATAAAAAATATTTATACAAAAATTATTAAAAAATTAACAATAGCATTAGTTCATTTTAATCACTATCCGGATAAATATAAGATTGTATTAACTTAAATAATGTGCTGTTTGTTCTAATATCTGCTGTAATGTTTCTGCGCTCAACCCTAATGCACGCATACATAAAGCATAATCAGCCGCCTGAGTAATCCCCCACAGATATTGATTATTTTTTAACGGCCAGTCTGGATGTAGTGCAGAATAGATTTCGTTAACCAGTTGCTGGATTTCGTTTTTGCTGGCAGCGGTATTGACATAGTAAAGACAAGCCTGATGGGTATATTGCTCCATCTGTCCCAGTACATTCAATGGCTGCTGATGCGGCTGCCAGTATATATTGTCATTAAGCAATGTCTGCTGCCGGTAATCAATATTAATGCGTGAAGACAGATAACGAAAATCCCAGCTTTCCTGATTAAGCACGCGACCGCAGGCTATGATTTCACCTAGCATGAGCTGACAGTTATCAGCCAGAGTAATGTGCATAGTTTGTGTTAAAGCTGCATCACGATGCAATACCAAAGGATGAGGCAGATAGCATAGTCGGCTGTGTTCATGCAAGTAGATACGGGTATGCTGCTGTGCTTCCATAGCAGCCGGCATGGATTGCACCCGGGTAAATGCCTGGGTAAACAAATACAATTGAGTTTGTTCCGCCAGCTCTATATCAATATCAATACTATCCCCTGCCAGTAATCCCGGTGATGAACTCATTTGTATCGCCGGCAAAGCCTGCGACCATACCGGTGATATCATTTTCGGTAAAGGCAGAATTTTCAACGGTGGTGTATAAAAGCAACTGGCAAAGGTGGTCTGTCCGTGCCGGTTTAGCTGAGTAGATAGATGTAAACGGCTGTGCATTAACGTATCAGACCGGCTGGTTCGTCTGTGTTCTCAAGTAAGGCGTATTTTTTAATCCATTTGATTACAGTGTTAATACCTTCCTCTGCCATCAGATTGGTAAATACAAATGGCTGCCCTTTACGCATACGCTGTGCATCATGCTGCATCACTTCAAGGCTGGCACCCACATACGGCGCTAAATCAGTTTTGTTAATAACCAGCAAATCAGAACGGGTAATACCCGGTCCGCCTTTGCGCGGAATTTTTTCTCCCTGCGCCACATCAATAACAAACAGCGTAACATCAGCCAGATCAGGGCTGAAAGTAGCAGAAAGATTATCACCGCCACTTTCGATAAATACTATCTGAATATCTGGAAAGCGTGCTGTCATTTCATCTACTGCTTCCAGATTCATACTGGCATCTTCACGAATGGCAGTATGCGGACAACCACCGGTTTCTACGCCCATAATTCGTTCTGGTGGCAACAGGCTGTTTTTGGTCAGAAATTCAGCATCTTCCTGCGTATAGATATCATTGGTAATCACCGCAATACTATATTCCTGAGCCATATGACGGGTAAGTTTTTCAATCAGTGCAGTTTTACCGGAACCTACCGGACCGGCAACGCCGATTTTAATGTATTCACGCATGGTGTTCCTTCTGCATCGATTCCGTTTATTCGGATTGATACAGTATTTCACGACTAACTCAGCTGCTTCTATTCAGACAGAACAGCTTGTTTATTAAACAATCAGTTCAGAAGCCATTTCTGTCTGAACTGATTTTATCCGGGTATTGTTATCAGCCTGCAAACAGCATACCGAAACCAATCAGACCAATCACGCTGCCGGTAAAACGTAATACCCACTGATGTTTACTCATTACAGTACCCAGTGCAAATCCGATGGCATGCAAAACCGCCGTTGCAATAATAAAGCCACAGGCATAACTGAATGCACCATGTGAGCCCATTTCGGCACCATGTGCGATACCATGAAACAAAGCAAACAGACCAACCAGCAGCATAGCAGCACCTGCCGGTACTTTTTTCAGCCAGGCAGCAGCCAGCCCCAATACCAGTACAGAAGCGGCAATCCCCTGCTCCAGCATTGGTATTCGGATATCCTGCGCCCCCATCACAAATCCGGCAGTCATCACACTGACAAAAGTAACAGGAATCAGCCAGCGTGCTTTACCCTGAAAAGTTGCCGCCCATAAACCCACTGCTACCATAGCCAGCAGATGATCCCAACCACTGAGCGGATGCTGAACACCTGCCATCCAGCCTTCGGTAAGGTGTCCGGGATGAGCAAAAGCAAATGCCGGGGTTAATAATAACAAAGCAAATATTTTTTTCATGTTTTCCTCCAGTGTTGAGACATTAACTCATATACAAACGGCTATACAAACGCTCGTGCTGCATTGCCCGAATGTCCGTTGCCAGTGTTGTAGCGCCAAGTTGCTGTTGTTGCGGTTGCATACTTGCAATAACGATATGAGCTATTACTGCATGCAATTCAATTAACATTTCCTGTCCGGCCATCTGGCTCAGCGGTATCAGCTTAACCCCGTTGGTAATTAAACCTATTACGGCATTGTAATAAAATGCCTGCAATGCTGCCGCTTTATCCAGTTGCAGGGACGCAGCAAGTAATCCAAATACCAGCGGGTAAAACCCGCGTACCTGCTGTGCTGTTAACGCAGCCTGATAGGAAGCCACTATTGCTGCGCTGGTATGTGGTGCAAAAATTTTCAGCAGACGTATGCCGAGCTTATAACTGCTTTCCCGTAATTCACGTGCAATTTTTGTCGCCCCTATCTGCCTGTCCAGAGATATCAAGGCATTCAGATTATGTTCAGTAGCAGCAGTATAAGCCAGAGACATATAAGCACCATCATTATGTAACCAATTTTGCTTTAGCTGTGTTTCAGCAAATGCTTTCAGTGTAACAGCATCATAAATAATGCCCTGCTGAACAAAAGTCTCCAGCCCTCCGGAATGGTTAAAACTACCGATTGGCAGCGTCGGGTCGGCCAGTTGCAGCAATAATCCTGCACGTGTCAGTGTTTCAATATCAATTTTTCGGTCTAAGCCGGACATATAGTGCAATTCATTAATGATGGTGATGACCGGTTATATCATGGCTATGGCTATGGCTGTGTCCTGCACCGATACCCGGCGCTGAATTAGCCCGCAACTGTTCACTTAATCTTCGTTGCTGACGTGTCGGTGCAAATCCGGCAGCCTGCAGCCACTCAAATAAAGGTTTATCAAACGGCAACAGTAATTCATTACCATCCAGAAACAATGGTGTGTGTTTATTGCCGATTTCATAGCAGGCACGTGCCATTTCCGGCAAAGTTTGCGGAGCAAGTACCATGACTTCACTTGGCTCGATTTGCACTGCAATGACCAGCTGTTTATCCAGATAAACCACATCATCATGATGCAGTCGCTGCCCCTCTTTCAGCAGGCGAAAAGCAATTTCGCGCCCGCTGGCAGTTGTAGTACGGATAATGCGCCGGTCTGCTTCAAACCATTGCAGGCAGACAGTATCCAGCATCTGAGTAGTAATCTGCTTTTCCTGTTTAAGTATTTGTAGATTACCGATAATGGTTTGGATAATTAGATTCATTTGTGGTTTTATAAAAAATATTATTGCATATTAAAACAGAAAATATCGCTGTGCCAAAGCCACTTTATTTACTGGTTTACAGGTAATATGCTCGCCATTCACCCGTACTTCATAAGTTTCCGGATTTACACTGATTTCCGGCATAGCATTATTGTGAATCAGGTCTTTTTTACCGATTGCACGGCAATTATGCACTGGCAGAGTCTGTTTATATAAACCGTATTTTTTGCGAATATCATTATCCACGCCTGCCTGAGAGACAAATAACACGGCAGTATCCTGAACAGCACGCCCCAGCGCACCAAACATCGGCCGGTAAATAACTGGCTGCGGTGTCGGAATGGAGGCATTCGGATCACCCATACGTGCATAACTGATGCTGCCGCCCTTGATAATAATTTCCGGCTTAACTCCAAAAAATGCCGGTTTCCACAGAACCAAATCGGCAATTTTACCTGCTTCAATTGAGCCGACATAATCACTAATACCCTGAGCAATAGCCGGATTAATGGTGTATTTCGCCAGATACCGCTTAATACGGAAATTGTCATTCGCACCTGTTTCTTCGGCCAGACGTCCGCGCTGCTGTTTCATTTTATCGGCAGTTTGCCATGTTCGCAGAATGACTTCTGCCACTCTGCCCATAGCCTGCGAATCTGAACTCATAATCGAAAATACACCCATATCATGCAAAATATCTTCGGCAGCAATGGTTTCGGGACGAATACGTGAATCAGCAAACGCCACATCTTCAGCTACACTTTTATCCAGATGATGACACACCATCAGCATATCCAGATGTTCGTCTATGGTATTAACTGTAAACGGACGGGTAGGATTGGTGGAAGCCGGTAATACATTCGGATACATCGCAGCCCTGATAATATCCGGAGCATGTCCGCCGCCTGCGCCTTCGGTATGAAAGGTATGGATTACACGGCCATTAATTGCCCGCATGGTATCTTCAAGAAAACCGCCTTCATTCAGCGTATCAGTATGAATTGCCACCTGCACATCCATCTCATCGGCCACCCGTAATGATGCATCGATGACAGCGGCTGTAGCACCCCAGTCTTCATGGATTTTTAACCCCAGTGCTCCGGCATTTATCTGTTCACGCAGCGGCTCCAGAGTGCCACAGTTACCTTTGCCGAAAAAACCAAGGTTAACCGGCGCTTGTTCAGCAGCCTGTAACATTTTCTGAATATGCCATGCGCCCGGTGTGACTGTGGTGGCATTGGTACCATCGGCCGGACCGGTACCACCGCCAATCATGGTAGTAATACCCGATTCGATGGCATGAGTAATCTGTTGCGGAGAAATAAAGTGAATATGGGTATCAATCCCGCCTGCGGTCGCGATCAGGTTGGCGCCATTATGCACTTCGGTAGCAGCACCAATAATCATCCTGGGGTGCACTCCATCCATTGTATCCGGATTACCTGACTGACCTACAGCAACAATTTTGCCGTCACAAATACCAATATCAGCTTTTACAATGCCCCAATAGTCCAGTATCAATACATTAGTGATAACCATATCAAGCACATTTTCATTACAGCGCGTTGCTGTAGCAGACTGTGCCATTCCGTCCCGGATGGATTTACCACCACCGAATTTTCCTTCGTCACCATATGTAAGCAAATCACGCTCTACTTCTGCAAATAATTCGGTATCACCCAAACGTACTTTATCGCCTACTGTTGGTCCGTAAGTAGCAACATATTGCCGGCGGGAAATTTTCAGGCTCATAGCTGGTTTCTCTGTCTAAATAATTTGTATCGATTTTTCGGTAAGTTATTTTTGCTATTAATCAGAATATATACATCAATCTGTTATTGCTCAGACAGATAAATTATTCACTGTTTACGCTGCCATTTATGGCATTATGAAAACCAAATATTTTTTTGTGCCCGCCAAATTCCGTCAGTTCTACCGTTTTCGATTCTCCGGGTTCAAACCGGACTGCGTTACCGGAAGGAACATTCAGACGCATGCCGCGTGTCTGTTCCCGCTCAAACTCAAGTGCCGGATTGGTTTCATAAAAATGATAGTGGGAACCCACTTGTATCGGACGATCACCACGATTAATGACAACAATGGTCATTGTACGGCGGTTCTGATTGGCCATAATGTCATCTGCGGCCAGAATATATTCTCCCGGAATCATGCTGTTTCTCCTGAATTTGTTTTGAGCAGATATTATTTGCTGTTTAATAATAATTCGCCTGCAGCTAATCTCAGAATAACTGACGTTTATTTTAGCGGATAGGCTGATGTACGGTAACCAGCTTTGTCCCGTCCGGAAAAGTAGCTTCAATCTGGACTTCATCTACCATATCGGCAACACCTTCCATAACATCAGCAGTGGTGAGCAGTGTTGCTCCGTACTGCATAAGTTCGGCCACGCTCATACCGTCCCGTGCAGCTTCTTGTAGCTGGCTGCTGATATAAGCTATCGCTTCCGGATAGTTTAGTTTTACTCCTCGCGCCCGGCGTTTGGCCGCAAGTTCTCCTGCCAGAAACAGCATCAGTTTTTCCTGTTCACGACTGGTTAAGTGCATAGTTTCTCTCTGTAAATTATTGGATTGATGAATTAATTTTATATGACTTTATTATATATCTTAGATAGATTTATCTATCTTTGTAATATTGATAAATTTTATAAATGATCAGACTTAGAAAAATAATTAAAAATATTTTGCCTAAGATGAAACCAGTTTTATAGGTGGTACTATTTTCATCCACATTCGCAAAAGCATTTGTTATAGGAATAGTAAATATGGCACTTGACCATAAAAAATGTTTTATGTATTTCATAATCTGATTAAATTTGAGTTAAAAAATTAGCTTTCAAAATGCTTATTTAAACTTAAATTTATTAAACAAATGTTATAAAAACATAATAAACTTAAATAAAACAGTTTGTACAGTTAAATCGTAAATCCTTATATAAAAATGCCTGTTCTGATTACTTTTACCGTAACAGAAGCAGGCATTTTAAAATATTTAATTTTTAAGTCTTTTAACTTGCTTTACACTGATTAAATCACACCCTGAGCTTTAATCCGCGGCTGACTATCCAGCTTATTCAAAGCAGACAAATAAGCTTTGGCACTGGCGACGAGAATATCGGTATCAGCTCCCTGGCCATTAACTATATAGCCTTCGCGTGATAAACGCACGGTTACTTCACCCTGACTTTCAGGGCCAGCAGTAATCGCATTTACCGAATAAAGCTGTAAATCGGCAGAACTGTTAACTTTAGACTCAATGGCTTTAAACACCGCATCTATCGGTCCTGAACCATGACCGCTGGCCCGTTTTTCGTTTCCGTCCAGATTAAAAACAATTTCTGCCACCGGCTCTTCTCCGGTTTCACTGTGAATACTCAGAGATACATATTTGTAACGATCCGGTGCGCGGCTAACCAGCTCATCTGAAACCAGCGCATGCAGGTCTTCATCGAAAATTTCACGTTTTTTATCTGCAAGCTCTTTAAAGCGGGCAAAGGCTGCATTCAGTGCTTCTTCACTATCCAGCTCGATACCCAGCTCCTGTAATTTAGTCCGGAAAGCATTACGACCGGAAAGTTTACCCAGTGTAAGCCGGTTTGTACTCCAGCCAACTGATTCAGCAGACATAATTTCATAAGTTTCGCGGCATTTCAGCACTCCATCTTGATGAATACCGGACTCATGGGCGAAAGCATTTGCGCCTACAATGGCTTTATTTGGCTGGACAGGATAACCGGTAACTGTAGAAACCATTTTTGAGGTAGGAACAATTTGTGTGGTATCAATATTGGTTTCCAGACCAAAAATGTCGTGACGGGTCTTCAGTGCCATTACTACTTCTTCCAGACTGGCATTACCTGCCCGTTCACCCAGACCATTAATAGTACACTCTACCTGTCGTGCACCACCACTTACTGCGGCCAGTGAGTTTCCTACGGCCAACCCGAGATCATTATGACAGTGTGCCGACCAGATAACCTTATCACTGCCGGGTGTTTTCTGAATCAATTCACGGAAAAATGCTTCAGTCTGAAAAGGAATGGCATAACCCACTGTATCCGGAATATTGATGGTAGTAGCACCTGCTTCAATAACTGCCTGACAAATCTCGGCAAGAAAATTGATATCACTGCGCAATGCATCTTCGCAGGAAAATTCCACATCATCAGTATATTCACGTGCAATTTTTACTGCTTTAACTGCGGTTTCTTTAACCTGTTGCGGTTTCATGCGCAGTTTATGTTCCATATGCAACGGGCTGGTAGCAATAAAAGTATGAATGCGTTTGCGCTTTGCCGGTGCAATGGCTTCGCCGGCCTTACGTACATCTCGTTCATTAGCCCGTGACAGTGAACATACCGTGGCATTCTGAATAATTTCGGCAATACTGTGAATAGCATCGAAATCACCCGGACTGGCAGCAGCAAATCCTGCCTCAATGACATCTACACCTAACTTCTCCAACTGGCGTGCGATGCGGATTTTTTCTTCTTTGGTCATGGCTGCACCCGGCGACTGTTCTCCATCGCGCAGAGTGGTGTCAAATATAATGACTCGATTATTGGTACTGGTCATTCTTGGTCTCTCCAAGGTAGTGTTATTGTGTTGCATAAATGCATTGATATCCAGCGGCTTATTTTGTTTCTCAGCCATTAGAATAATTTTTTGTAACTGATTTAATGGTAATGAACCACGCTTACGCCATTTATAAATAGCAGCTGTAGAAGCAGCATTATCCGGATAATGTTGTTTGAGTGCTTCTGCCAAAGCATTGACGCCACCAAAATAGGCAATTAAGCGGTCTATATTCAATTGCATAACTGACCTTTTGTCCAATTTACTCATTTTATTGTGCTACAATATATTCCGTTAAGCTAATATACGTAAAATTAGACATTAAAGCAAGTTAAATTTCTATTTTTCTTAATAGAATAATTTTATTTAGACATTTTAGACAAAAGAGAGATAATTATTTTTGAGTTTATACTTGTGATAAAAAACCGCCGGTTTATCTTTTATTCAGATAAATGGCGGTTGTATGGCAAACAGCTGTGATTTTAATTTGCCAGATCCCCTTTCAGAGCAACACCTGCAACCACTCCGCCGGCATGACACTCATATTCTTTTGTACTAGCCATACTGTTTTTCTTATAATAGCTGACAATATTGGTTACTTTACTGGCATTATGTGCAACGGCCTGTTCCTGTAGCTGTTTTACAGCAGATAGAAATGCCCAACGGCAGGCTTCTTCATCTGTTTTGCCTACACTATTGGTTTTACGGTTGCTAACCAGACCGGCACGCACTACCCGTCCGGAACTCTGAGCAAAATAAACTTTTATTTTCGGATTCAATACCTGTGCAGCTTCCGGTGCATTAATTGCATCCTGAATAGACAAAAGCAATTTATCATCACGTGCATAAGCAGCAGACACACAAGCCAGCAATGCTGCCAGCGTTATTACTTTAGAAAACTTTTTCATTCCTTACTCCTTTTAATTAATGAAGTGTACTACATGATGAATCAAGATTGTCTGATTTTGCTTGCATCATCCGAAGTCTCCGGACAATATAGTAACCTGAAACTGGATCAGGCAGACAAACAGCGTTTACAGAAAAATCCGCATTTAGCTCAGCGTACCGACTGGCAAAGCAGCCGGTTTTTGAAACAGCAACTTTCAGCTTTCTATAAACGGCTTTCTCTAACACATAAGAAAGGTTTTGCCGGTTTAATCGCCTGTTCTTCAATACAGCATATTCCAGGTATTGATATGGAGTATGCACAGGAACGTGATTTTATATCACTGGCAAAGCTCTGCTGTACAGATAACGAACAGAAATGGCTATCTGAACAGCAGAATCTATCTTGCTCTTTCTACCAGTTATGGACGCTTAAAGAAGCATTGATTAAAGTCAGACATGGTCAGTTATCTGATATGCACCAATATAATTTAATACCTGACGGATATGATGGAATTTATATTCCGGCATTGGATAATCCGGTTCAGGCATACAGCTGTATTGTCGATAATTGCTGGTATATCAGTGTAGTCTATCCTGCTGTATGCTCTACATCCCCGTTAAATTGTACTTATGGATTTGGTCACTGGCATAACTACAAATTTAACTGGCATCAATGGCCCGTTAGCTCATCCGTTTAAATATCAGAGATGAATTTACCCCTCCGAAAGCAAAATTATTATTCATAACAAATTCTGTATCAATTTTGCGGGCTTTGTTGACAATATAATCCAGCTCACCGCACCGGCTATCAATCTGATTAAGATTCAAAGTTGGTGCAAACCAGCCTTCATTCATCATGTGAATTGAAAACCATGATTCCAGTGCACCGCAGGCGCCAAGAGTATGTCCAAGATAACTTTTTTGCGAACTGAGCGGCACGTATCCGAATACATCCGCCGTAGCAAGAGTTTCCGCAATATCTCCCTGTTCAGTTGCTGTACCGTGACCATTAATATAACCAACCTCAGCAGGCGGCAGATGCGCATCTTCAAGTGCCATCTGCATACAACGGCGCATTGTCGTACGTTCCGGTCGGGTGATGTGCGAGCCATCACTAGTACAGGCAAATCCCACAACTTCAGCATAAATTCTGGCTCCGCGTGCTTTAGCCATTTCGTACTCTTCCAGCACCAGAATACCTGCACCTTCACCAATAACCAGACCATCACGATCAGCATCATAAGGACTTGGTGATAGCTCCGGAGTCTCATTACGCAAACTTGTTGCATATAACGAATCAAACACGAAAGCTTCAGAAACACATAATTCCTCACCACCTCCGGCCAGCATCATATCAATTTTGCCAGATTTAATTGCTTCATAAGCATAACCAATTGCCTGATTACCTGAAGCACAGGCACTGGATGTAGGAATCACCCTTCCGGTCAGACCAAAGAAAATTGACAGATTAGCAGCCGTAGTATGCGGCATTATACGTACGTAGGTATTGGCATTAAAATTTGCAGAGCTGCCATTAAGAACAAGTTCGCTGATGTCGCGAATATCCTGCGGACTGCCTGTAGACGAACCACATGCTACACCCATCCGCCCGTCCTTAATAGACTCATCTCCGAGCAGTCCTGCATCTGCCAGTGCATTTTCAGCAGCCTGTGTACACATCTGGGCTACTTTTCCCATACTGCGCAGTTGTTTGCGCGTCCAGTGTGCAGGAGGAGAATAGTCTGTCACCGGCGCAGCCAGTCTGGTATTTAAATCCTGATACCGATCCCAGCTTTCCATACGGACTACTTTATTTTTATAAGCCAGCAAACCGCTTTTAACTGTAGACCAGTCATTTCCCAGCGCGCTGACACCGCTCATGCCTGTAATCACAACACGTCTCAACATAAACCTCCGTTTACAGCCAGCACCTGCCGGGTAATGTAAGCAGCCTGTTCTGATACCAGAAAAGCTACTGCATGGGCTACTTCCTCTGCCCGTCCCATACGATTCATAGGTATAGCCTTCAGAATCTCAGCAACAGGTACATGTTCATCAATCATTTCTGTTTCGATCAGCCCGGGCGCTACACAATTAACAGTAATTTTGCGTCTGGCCAGCTCAACTGCCAGTGCCTTGGCTGCCCCAATCATACCGGCTTTGGATGCACTGTAATTTACCTGCCCCCGATTACCTATTATTCCGGAAACAGAAGCAACGCAAACAATACGCCCGGCTTTCCGCCGGCGTATCATGGGCATCATCAGCGGATGCAGTACATTGAAAAAACCATCCAGATTGGTATCCAGCACCTGATCCCAGTCATCGTTACTTAGTGCCGGAAAAGCGTTATCACGAGTAATACCAGCATTCAGTACCACACCATAATAAGCACCATGCTGTTCTATATCATTTAGTAAAACTTCCTGACAGGCTTGCCGGTCACTGATATCAAAAGTCAGTATGCGGCTGTGAGAGCCAAATGCCGCTATTTCAGCAGCTACTTTTTCAGCATCAGCACGCCGGCTGCGACAATGCAGTACAATATCCCAGCCAGCCTGAGCCAGCGTCAGTGCGATTGCTCTGCCAATTCCACGCGCGGAACCGGTAACCAGAATAGTTTTATCATTATTCATCATGTATTAGATCATTTTCAGTAGGACTGTATACATTAAGTGCTGCTTCCGCCAGCAACTGATTCGGATTTCTGGCTTCATCACACAACCATAACTGGCTGTCAAAAACGCCAAAGCCGTTTGTATCCTGTAAAGAAGCATGAATTTTAATCTGCAAAATAACGGGTACTGGTAATGCTGAAAAATAAAGTTGAAGCTTTCTTGTTCCCAGTAAAAAACCCAGTCGCACCGGTTCACCGGCGTCATGAGCTAATGCTCCGGCCCATGCTGCTACGCCCTGAGCCATGATTTCCATTGCTGCCCATGAATGAAGACATTCTCCCTTTACCAGGATCTGATTTGGTTTTACGTATGCATAGGCTGTTAAGCTATGTTCATTGTAATTTACAATTTCATCCAGTAGCACCATTTTGCCACTATGCGGCAGCAGGGAAGCCACATCATAAATCGGGGTTTGCATTATTGCTCCCCATAATCAGTGCGGTATTATTACCACCAAAAGCAAATGAAGTACTTAATGCTATGCGCGGACTATCAGCATTGAATGCTTCCTGAAATTGTGTCAGATGAATGAATGCTAATTCAGGATCAAGATTTGTTTTTGCCCGATGCGGGGGTAATTTACCATCAGGATTAATTTGGCGACTGATTACTGTCCATAAGAAAGCTGCTTCGAGTGCACCTGCTGCCCCAAGTGTATGACCAGTAAGTGCTTTAGTTGAAGCACAGGATACTTCCTCACCCAATTCGTTATGAATAGCCAGCGCTTCCATAGCATCATTCTGAGTAGTGCCAGTACCATGTAGATTAACCCAGCCAATAGCACTGGCTGGCAACTGTGCTTTAAGTAAAGCCTGCTGAATTACTTTTCTGGCTCCTTCTGCATCAGGGCGCGGACTGGACATATGATAGGCATCACTGCTTGAACCATATCCTAATAGAGGCAGACCTCTGGACGGATTCCGGGTCATTACAAATACAGCTGCTGCTTCACCAATATTGATACCATCACGCATGGCGGTAAATGGCTGACATTGCCCGGAAGATAATACCTGTAATGCATGAAAACCATTAATAGTCAGCGCTGAAAGAGTATCTACTCCGCCACAAATTACAGCGTCGCACATACCAGTACGCAATAACCGTGCCGCACTTATGAGTGCTCGTGCTCCTGAAGTACAGGCAGTTGATATACCATAGCGGACATTACGCAGCTGATACATCTCAGCCACAAAATCTGCCGGTGAAGACATTAACTGCAAGGTCTGATTATAACCACTGTTTGCCCAGTCCTGCCGCGTAAAACCATACTCAATAGCGGCCCTGTTATCATCACTGCCAGTTGTCGATGTACCGAGTACAACTGCTACCCGATCGGTCCCATATTCAGTAATGGCAGCCTGAATGTCATCTTCAATCTGTAAAAGTGCGTGCCAGAGCAACTGATTATTACGACTACAGAAATTCGGATTCAATCCGGCCGGAAAAGGTCTTAATGCTGTCTGGACTGATCCGAATAAATATGATTTACCGTTTACCCAGAAATCGCTACGGGTAAGATAGCTGTCTGCTTCACCCAGCAAAGCACTTATATGCTCATGCACACCATAGCCGAGAGCACTGACCATAGCAGGACGACTTAGAAAAACCGGTTTATTCATCAGTCACCTCCCGGATTTTCCAATGCTGTTTATGCCATTCTATTTCTGCAGCCATACCATCTGTACCAGAAGAAACTCTTACATCATTCAGTTCAGCAGGTACAGACCAGTGATACTGATGACCAAGATAAACATAGGCAGCAGTAAATAGCTGACGTGCTTTGGGATTAGGAGGTAAAAAACCGTCATTATGCCATTTTCCCTGTTGCAGAATCTGTCTGGATATCGGCGCACCTAAACCATCAACCTGTACAAACCGCCATTGCTGCTCCGACAACGGTTCTATTAACAGCAGACTGTTACTGCCATCTTTATCTGTAACCTGCAAAGTGAGCGTTTGCTTCAATACCGGTAACGAATCAATCACAGGTAAACTTTGACAGGCGCTCAGACAAAATAACATCATCAGCCAAATAACAAAATTCTTTAACATATTTTGGCTTGACCACAAATTTCTGCCAGAACAGCCAAACGACGTTCTGAATTGATAACATAAGGGTTGGTTTCATCCCATGCATAGCCGGCAAGAATAGAGCTTATCATGCGTCTGATTTCAGGATTAATTTTTTCAGCATATATAACATCCTGAAAAGCTGTGCTATACCAGCCATTGACATAAGTCTTAAAGGTGTTAATACCTATCTGTAATTTATCAGCAAAATCCTGCTGCCAGTTTACTGTTTCTCCGGAAAACTGCCGGTGCAACACATCTGTAGCCAGTTTGGCCGAATGCATGGCAATCGTTACGCCGGATGAAAAAACCGGATCAAGAAATTCTGAAGCATTTCCTAATAAAGCAAAGCGTTTTCCATACAGACTTTTAACGTTAGCAGAATAATTGCGTAAGGTCCGGAATGGTACATCGTTGTGCCATTGTGCATTGACCAGAATGCGTCTAAGCATTGGCACTTCACTGACAAATTTTTGTAAAATAGCCTCCGCTCCCTCTGCTCCATGATTGTTCAGACATTCCGGCAAGCCGACCACACCAATAGAGGTACGATTGTTACTGAACGGAATAAACCAGAACCACACATCACGTAAATCAGGATGGGTACATATCAGAATTTTGTTACGGTCAAATACCGGATCTGTAACATTATCATCAATATGAGTAAAATAAGCCATGCGTTCAGGCAAGAAAGACGGCTGTTCCAGATCAAGCAATTTTGCCAATACCCGTCCGTATCCGCTGGCATCCAGCACAAATTGCGTCCGAATCTGATAAGGCATTCCCTGTGTATCCGTTACTGACAGAACAGCAGCATCCTCCTCAAACTCAATCCCGTTAACACTATGCTCAAAACGAACTTCTACGCCCTGTTTCTGTGCTTCACTAATAAGAATATGATCAAAACGCCCCCGCATTACCTGAAAGGTAGTACCCGGACCCGGTGAAAATTTATCGGTAAAATCTATAGTGGTATAGCGATTACCCCAGCTAAATGCCGCACCATTTTTAAACTGGAAACCATCGTCAACACCTGCATTTACTGCTTCCAGCATTCCGGCCTCTGCAATAAATTCCATGCAATGAGGTAACAGGCTTTCACCAATCACAAACCGGGGAAAAACTTGTTTTTCAAGTACACAAACCCGATAACCTTTTTTATTTAATAAAGCACCGGCAATAGCTCCGGACGGACCTGCACCAATTATTACTACATCAAACTGACTCATTACACCTCCCCCTGTTATCGGCTCCGGGCAACAAGGCCAGAGCCAGTATCATGCTAAAAAATACCCCAAGAGCAACACTGCGACCAAAACTGGCAATAGCCGGAGTTGCGCTGAAACCAAGAATAGCAAACGAAATCATTGTTGTTGTCGCAGCCAGCAATACACCGGCCAGACGTTCGGCTACTGCCATCTGTTTGACGGAAACATAGATTGCATAATCCATACCTATTGCCGTTACCAGAAACAGACCAAAAATAGCAAATAAAGACAATGGCCAGCCTGCATAAGCAAATACAGCCAGACAGGCTAATGAAGACAGAACAGGTACAGCCAGCATTAAAAGTCCTTTACGCCAGCCAAAAGCATAAGCCAGCAATACGATGGCCACCAGATAAGAAGCTATCTTCAAAGCAATTGCCTGATTTCGCGTATGTGTAAATAACTGATTTAATGCCTGTAAATTATTAACAAAATAAATACCGTTATTTTTATCGGCCAGCTTCTGTAAAGCAGTAACCTGACTTACTCCTGACAAACTGACAATAGCCGCAACTTTTCCGTTACTCATTTTGCCCAGATACAAATCCTGCCATGCGGTTCCCAGTTCATTATCAAGACTTTGGGAAATTGTTTGCAAAGGTAGTTTTTGTAAACCAGTCAGATAATCCCGGATACTGTGATCATCTATGCCCAAATTAACTAAATCACGCCAGTTATCTGTATTGCTTGACAGACGACTTACATCCTGCTGGCGCTGCTTTTGGATGCTAAGCGGCATAACCCACTGATCAAGAGACTGAAAACCAGATAATTGTTTTTGTATAACCAAATCCTGTAATGATTTGCCCAGAGTACGACTTTTCAGTAACAATTCATCATCATTATCTGCCTGTAATACAAAATACTGTCCGGACGGCATCGTCTGAGTAAGTAAACCGATTTTTTGTGCCTGTGCCATCCATTGTGGTGACAGATTGGCCCACTGGCGGATATCATCCTGAGTGTTCAGCCGCAATAAGCCTCCGCCAATAAGCAGCAGAATCAGTAATACCGGCCATTTTTTCTGTACCATAATCTGCCTCTTGCGGACGATAAATTTACCGAAAGACAACATGGCACTCAAAGCCTGAGGATAGATATATGCCTGAGTAGTAGAAAAAAATGCAGGTAAACAAAGTAAGCTGAATAAAAATGCACTAATCAGCGCAGCAGCAGAAAATATCGCCGTCTGCTGCAATATCGGCAAAGGTGTAATCAGTAAAGCCGCATAACCCAGTAAAGTAATAATCAAACTTAATAAAAAGGCTTTAGCTGCAATATGTAAAGCCTGCCAGCGATTCCATTGCTGCTGAATCACGCCACTGGCCAGCCAGTGCAAAGGAAAATCCAGCAATACACCCATCAGACTGGTTCCCACTACCAGAGTGAGAATATGGATATGTCCGAAGAGCATTACGGTAGCTGCCAGACCAAATAAGATGCCTACTGCCAGAGGAAGTAATAAATATAAAATACGCAGACTGCGGAAAAGCAACAACAGTAGCAGAAAAGTTAAGCCCATACCCAGTATACTCATATACTGGCTTTCCTTCTCTCCGGTGGCTTTATTTTCTGCGGCAAAAATAGCACCACCAGCCATCAGTACCTGCACATCCTGAGATGCCTGAGTATCATGAATTACTTTAAGAAGACCATCTGGTACATTAATCAGTCCGGCTTTTTCCGGTAAACGCGCCCGTAGTAAAACCCATGTAGTATCACCATCATCTATATTCAGCCAGCCCGTCTGAAAATTATAATAAACAGGTCCGTCCTGACTGGCCTGATGCATAATGATGTTACCCAGTCCGAGCCAGTCCTGATCAACAGGCAATATGCTACGCTCAGCAAACGGATTAACGAGTGTTTGCGCCTGTCTGGCAAAAGCTTCTTCAGGCTGATTGATAATATTGCGCCAGCTTTGTTCTGAAACGACAGCCAGGCTCAGTCGTTGCATACTGGCCTGCAAAGCGGCAATATCTGGCTCAAGTTTACCTGTAACAGACTGGAATATATGACTATCCTGCCATTTTTGCTGAATCATCTGTGCCGCCTCAACCGCCTTGTCAGGCGATTTACTGCCCACTAAAACCACAATATCACGGTTCATGCGCTGATTCATGCGCATTTTAGCCATTTGCTGTGCCTGTGTATTCTGCCCGTCATCAGGCAACAGGCTGGTTAAATCAGTATCCAGACGATTCTGTTGCAGAAAGCTATAAAATAACGCTGCCGCCACAAAAAATATCAGCAGTAAATAAAGACCAGCCCAGACGCGTTTACGGTAAAACGGCATTTTGCTCAAACCTGTTCAGGGCTGTATTAATTTTCAAAGCGGAAAATGTAATTTCTGTACGATCGCCCTGCACTTCAGACAGTACAATTTTTTTCACCGACTCATCACCCTGAATATCAATTCTGGTGAAAATTTGTTTCATCAATACACTTTTCGGCTGTAATTGTAATTTCCAGTTTTGAGCAGTACCTTGCAACTGCATAGTAAACTGGCTTTGTATGCTATTGGTTTGCCCGGCAAGCAGATCCAGAAAAAGCTTTACCTGATTTTTTTGCGCACTGGCTGATTGTTTGCTGGCAATCCATTTATTATTGGCGTTTAGCTGATCAATACCTGATTTACGCACCCTCATGGTATCTGCAAAAGGTTTTTTCATCTGCCATAATAAGCCGGCTTTTGGTACCAGTACAAACTGTCCCTGTGCAATAATGGGTTTATTGGTACCGCGCAAAAAACGCTGCTGCGTGAAATCACCTTTTATATTTTGCGGCCGTTGCAATTGATTTTGTAGCTCAGTTAAATCAAAAGCCCATAACAATCCACTAAACAGGCAACACCAGCAAATAAATAAAATTTTTCTCAACATATTAATCTTCCCCTTTCAAACCATTTTGCATGGCATTTCGCACTGCCTGTAACCAGCTTTCAGGCGTCTGAAACTGAGTTTCCCGTGTCTGCATACACACAGCAACCTGCATACTTGATGCCTTGGTAAGCTTTTTGCCGCTGATAATGTCACTAATGACATAATCAAACTTCAAACAGCTTTCATATTCTTTTAATACAACTTCAACGCGGATTTTCTGTCCGAAAACAGCCGGTCGTACATACTTGAGATTCAGTTGCACAATCGGCCAGCCATAACCGTTGGTTTTCATGACGTTGTAATCATAACCTATAGCACTTAAAAAAGCACAGCGTGCTACTTCCAGATATTTGACATAATGTCCGTGCCAGACAATATCCATTGAGTCGACATCAAAGAAAGGTACTTCAATAATCACACTGTGCCGTAACTGCTTATATTGCTCTGTCATTCTGATTCCAAAAATCAAAAAAATTAAACCATTGTCTTGGTGCTTTACAGCAATAAGTACCTAACAATTGAGCATATTGCTGAACATATTGTTTAATACAATGCTCCCTTTTTTGCCGTTTCCAGTTCACATTTGCTGCAAAACGCTGAATATGTAAATGATACTTACCCTGCTGTTTAAAGCAGAACAAGGTATTGACTGGTACTTTTAATAATCCGGCTAATAACCATGGTCCCTGCGGCCAGTTTGCTGTCTGCCCGAGAAATGGGATGGCTACAATTTTCTCTCCTCTTACCGGTACACGGTCAGCAGCAATAGCCAGCCACTCACCACGCTGCACTCTTTCATTCAGCTCCATCATTACCTTTGTATCCAGAGATGTCACCTGAATTAAACGAATCCGTGAAGCACCGGCGTCTTTTAAAGCCTGATTAAATTTCACTGCATGGCTGCTATGAATCAGCACATTCAGTATAAGACTCTTATGTTTTTTGACTAATGCACGGCAGATTTCTGTATTTCCTAAATGTGAACAGACAAATATCTGACCCGTAGTACCTGCAACAGGCTGATCAATATACTGAGTAAGATTATCCGGATCATGAATAATCAGATCTTCATATCTGATGCGCCCCTGCCAGACCGCGAAGCGGTCGACTATAGCCTGAGCAAAAGCATAAAATTGCCGGAATACAGATCCTTTTACGGACAGAATCCGGGACAGCTCTGTATGGTTTTCTGCTAATAAATGCTGATAACAGGCAACATTTCGGCGTGCCGATGACGCGGTCAGATAAAAATATGCCACTACTATACAAACTATCGGTGACAAAAGCAGTACAGGACAATATTTAACCAGATAACGGGTCAGAAGCAAGGCAAAGCTACTTCCCCGTTCCTGCTGATTAGCCCAGTGTCGGATTGAATTAGCCATGGAGCTTCCTTTTCCGGCGCTGCCTCAAAATCTCCGGTAAATTCAATAACATATTGACAAATAAACGTGCATGCATTCTGGAAATCAGAACATTATCCTTCCAGACCCGAAAATGGGAAATACCATCGGAAGCATAAGTAATCGGGGTATCAATCCAGATAAAGACACAGCCCCGCCGATGCAGATGCACCAGAAGCTCAGCATCAAAATCCATGTAATTACCGATTTTTTTTTCTCTGATCACATCAAAGGTAGGAACCAGCGGATAAATACGGAATCCGCACATTCCATCTTGAATATCCATTGATAACGTATTTACTGCCAACCAGAAATTAGTAATTTTACGTCCATAAAGACGTGCTTTTGGTGTATCGTCATTGTAAACCGGTCGCCCGCAAATAACTGCATGAGGCTGTGCTTCAGCGGCAGTTATCAGTTTTTGCGTATCTTCCAGACAATGCTGTGCATCAGCATCTACCTGCAAAATATGTGTATAGCCATGTACGGCAGCATACTTTATGCCATCCTTAACCGCTGCACCTTTGCCACCGTTACTGGCACGATAAATTATTTCAATACCGGGTTGTAATAATTCACGTAATTGCGTACGAATTGTTTCATCAGAACCGTCATCTACAATCAGACAATCTATCCCGTAGCCCAGCATCGACTGAGCTACCTTACCTACTGTATGCAAATGGTTATAATGCGGAATCAATGCCAGCACTTTCATGATGCATCACTTTCACTATCAGGTATCACCAACCGGCCGGAAGTAATTTTTTTATCCTGCATTGTGCATTGAAAGGAAATTTTTCTGCGGACACAATCACGCTTAAATACCAGTTCAACAACATCAGCCGGCCGAAGAAAATGTTGAAATTTCAGATTTTCCATTTGTAACGGTGCCTGAACCAGCCACGAACATTGTTGTAGCAGTTCTATTATCCATTTAATCTGAATAACGCCCGGTACCAGATGAAATACATCGAAATGACCTTTGAAATACTCCAGATCCAGAGGGACCTGAATACGTAACCAGTATTCATCTGCAGAAATCATTTTCTGATCCAGAACAACAGGATTGATAACTGGCTGTAAAATGGCCTGTTGTACATCCTCCGGATTCAGTTTACTTTGTGTATTGCGCGGTAACACTGTTGTAAACCGCCAATGGCGCGGCAAGGCAATTTTTTCCTGACTTTTAGCCAGATAGTTTTTTAACTGATGAATAATAACTTTGCGCCCCTGTTTGCACCATTCCTGAATGCCGGCATCGGTCAAAGCCACCCATGCAGCAAGATGAGTACCCTCAGGATGCTTTAGAATATGAATATCAGCAACCCATTCATGCTGCATAAGCTGATTTTCCAGTTGCATAAGGGAAATACGTTTATCTGCCAGTTTGATAATCCGGTCTATCCTGCCTAACAAATCAAAACCATTTTCATGCTCCACCACTGCATCAGCCAGTAATTGCTCGGTAGTACAGCGCTGCGACTGAACAGCCAAACCATTCTGACTAACGCTATAACTAATATCAGGAAAAAACTGCCAGTATGGCTGTTTGATTCGACTGGCTACTGCGCCAGTTTCAGTACTACCGTAAATTTCAATTACTTCAGAGCAGATATGTTCATGCAAAAAATCTTTATTGGTTTGTGCCAGTATTCCGCCGGCAGAAATAACAGCACTTACATGCCCTTTAGCCAGAGAGATATCATGAGTTTGCCGGAATGTATGCAGTAAAGTCGGACTGCTGATCCAGATCACTTTTTTAAAAGCCTGACTAGTTACCAGCAATAACTCCGGAAAAATAAGGCGCTGGCGATAAAGCGGCAATCCAAGATACATGCTGAGCATAATAAGAAAGCTCAGCCCATACATATGCTGTACACTGACACTGCCCAGCACAACCGGCCGGTCTTTGATAACTGAATCCGGTAATACCGCTGCCAGAATCTGTGCCTCAAGACACAGTACGTTCCAGTCTTTTTTAATCAGTTTGGCTTTACCGGTAGAACCTGATGTTTGCAAAAATACCGCGATATTATTTATCGGCTTTCTGTCAGACTCACTGTAACTCTGTGAAATCCATGCAGATGCCGGTAATGACGGAATATTTAGTTGATTATTAATTTCATCAGACAGATAAATATCTACAGTCTGCTCCAGCCACTGAGCATTTTCATCAGAAAGATTAGCCGGCAGATAAACATCTGTACCGGCCTGCACACATGCCAGTAAAGCGATAGCAAAATGAGCACTATCATCAAAATACAGACCGGCACGTTTGACAGAATGATCAGACAAATACTGGCTTAATGCCGTTATTTGTGCCATGGCCTGCTGCCAGCTCAGGCTGCTCTGACCAGTAGTAAATAAAGCCTGACTTCGGGCCCGCTCTGCCCAGAATTGCTCTGACGTCATCATATTTATATTTTTAATATTAACCGCCGATACAGAAACTCTCCGCCAAACAGTATTCCCATCAGCAGATAAGAAATCAGCCCTGTATATACAGTCCATGCGTGCCAGTATTCACCGGTAATCAAACCAGCGGTAATTATGATATTCACACAAAAAAAACCGCACCATATCTGAGTAATACGTCTGGTATAGCGCACACCTGAAGCAGGCAGATCAGGACGCTGTAAGCGGGCAAGACGCTCAATTAAGGACTGCCGGCTATACAGACTTGCACCAAATACCAACAAAAGCAGCGCACTTACCATTACCGGATACCAGTACATAGCTTTAGCTGAATGCAGCCATGCTAAAACGATAAACAATAACATTACTGCACATGACAACAGCTTTTGTAATGGCTGACGGTTAAATAATGCCCGTAACAGCCAGATCAGTGCCATCAATACTGCAACCGGAATAACACCGGTGTATTTTTGACCAAAATACCAGATAAACGGGTAAAGGATACTGACCAGAACGAGTACAGTATTAATTACCGGATATAATTTAGGCATTCTCGGCCTGTTTGGCCTTGTTCATGACTGCCTGAATTACATCAGCTACTGTACGCACATTGCGAAAATCCTCTGCCTGTAATTTGTGTCCAGTCTGGCGCTTGATATAATCAATCAGATCAATAGCATCGATACTGTCAATTTCTAAATCTGCAAATAAATCTGCTTCCGGTTTGATTCGCTCTGGAGCAATTTCAAACAGATTTTCCAGTGCATTTGCCAGAATGGCATAAATTTCCTGTTCAGTCATACACAGGTTTCCCTTTTAAAATAAAAACAGGTTATCTTTAACGTTTGCTTTGGATGTAATTTGCTAGTGTATTAACACTAAAAAAATACTCGCGCAGCTGGCTGCTGTCACTTTCCATTTGCAAACCAAATTTTTTCTGAATGGCCAGACCTAACTCCAGAGCATCTACTGAATCAAGTCCTAGACCATCATCCCCGAATAAGGCCATATCATCACCTATATCATCTGTTGTGATATCTTCCAGCCCTAAACTGTCAATAATTAATTCTTTAATCTGAATAACTAAATCGCTCATTTACTACTTTCTTCTACTGCATTCCTGCTGGAAATATTCCTGCAACTGCTGGTTAAGTTGTCTTGCCGCAATTGGCAAAGGTTTGTGTTGTAACCACTGCTGTGGATCGATATCATCACCAACATAAAAATCATAATGAATTTTCTGTTTTGGTATCTGATACCAGGGTTGGTTTTTTTTCAGTGCCGGCGGATTCATGACAATCACGACCGGAGTAATTACGCTGGCACTGCGTAATCCGATAGACACAGCACCACGATTAAAACAAATTTTATTATCCCATCCGGTACGTGTGCCTTCAGGAAAAATCAGCATACTCTGCCCGCTGCGCAGTATTGCATCCGCATCCTCAATAACCTGTAAGGATTCATCATTCGGTAAAAATCCACAGGCAAGTATCGAGTTTTTCATTACCGGATTATGCAACAAATCCTTCTTAACAATACAGTTGAGCACCGGTACTTTGGCCAGCATAAACACAACATCCAGTAATGAAGGATGATTCACTAAAATCAGTTGCCCGGGGCGACCCAAACGTTCAAAACCATGATAGCGGACAGCAATAACTCCTGTGATACTCAGATAACGGATAAATAACGCCCAGACAGATGCAACTAGCCGTCGCGCCTTTATCTGGCTGCCTGCATTTTTTCTTGCAGCAGGTAAGGTATAAGGCCACAGAATTATTTTAAACAGCAGCCCGAATACACCAAAAATTACAAAACCCATTGCTGTTGCACACCAGCGCCACAGCCAGTTACACCAATCCGTTAACCAATTTGCCACTGCCAGATACCTTGCTCCGCAGATTGATGACGCACCGGTTGCGCTGTAATCTGCTGTGTAATCCATTCCAGTGCACTACTGTAATAATTCAGTTCACCAGATAATAATTCGTTGCCAGTATCTGCTGTTGAATAAGTCAGGCTTACCTGTTCACCTCTGGTAATAATTAACCCCAGTGCCAGCGGAAACGGAGCACGTACAGCAGCTACGTTATATTCCTCAGCCAGAGGTTCTTCTACTACAACTACCAAAACCTGTGATGCCCCCTCTTCCAGCAGACCTACAGCCTCAGTAACTCCGATTTCCAAACCATTGTATCTGGCAGTCAGCGCAATACTTTCGCTCATATCACCCCGCATCAGCGACCATTGTCCGATAATGGCATTATGTACTGATAAGGCAAACGAAGTGGGTGATAACTCTTCTTGCTGTATCAGGCTTTTCCACAATTGAAAACTGCGGTTGATCTCACCATCATGAGAAACAAAAACTACCGGACAGGAAGCATCCTCTTGCAGCAGCGGCCATGACGCAGCAAACATCAAACGAGCAGCAGAGCTTAAGCGGCGTCTTTTCATTGCCGGCAAAAAAGATAAATCCACATCTTTAACCGGTAAACCACCTACATTTCTGCGCTGAGCAACCCATTTTTGCCAGTCTTCCGGCGTATGATGAAAAGGACTAACAGCATGCCAGTCAGATATTGAAAATTTCATATATCTGTTGAAAATCTTATAAACTTGACATTATATGTAAATATATAACAATAAACAATAAGATTTTTTGTTAATTGTTAATGTCATTTGAATCAATTTAATTTCAATATATTTGGTAAATTTTAAAGTATTTGATTATACAATATTAAATGCCATAAATAACTAATAGTTAATGATTAAAAATATTAAGAGTAAATGGTTAAATGTAATTTAAAATTTAAATTAAGTGTTAATTATTATTTGGATTTTAAATTAATGTATTTGCAGATATTAGTGTATACCTATCAGCACATAAAAGCCGTGCTCCTCTGTTAAAGCGCTTATTTATGTAAATTTCAATGTCATATCCGCAAAGCAATGCACATCTAATCTTACTGATTACTCCGATAATAGTTTGCTAGTTAGTCTTTATTACTTATTGTTACCGTACCATAGACCATGAATATTTTCGTTGTGTCTGCCGAACCGGTATAGCAGCCTTCACCACCGCTGAGGTAACACGCAAGTGCAGCAAATCCCCATGCATCTTCCATAGAAATCTCAAGTTTGCGAGTGGTGAGTGCTTCCAGATGATATTCTGTACCAAAATCTCGTACTTTTTGTGCAGCTACACTGAGCGATTCACTGACAGACGGATGATCCCATCCCCATAACCAGGTATTGTCTTCAGTATTGTATGTACCAACTATTTGTACTGGGGCAGTTACCATC
This sequence comes from Snodgrassella sp. W8158, assembly GCF_016100435.1. Taxonomy (NCBI): domain Bacteria; kingdom Pseudomonadati; phylum Pseudomonadota; class Betaproteobacteria; order Neisseriales; family Neisseriaceae; genus Snodgrassella; species Snodgrassella sp. W8158. The sequence continues at coordinate 37,960 of NZ_JACFSM010000004.1, forward strand.
AGTTTTTTTTCATGACTGACAAAAGTAATCGTACCGGTATCAAGGTCTGCACTCCATTCAGCAGTATCAAGACCCCAAGTATTTATTGCTATCTGCGTGCGTAATTGTATCTCGTTATTTGCGCGTGCAATGGTAAGCTCTGGCTCGGAAAGCTCTGTTGTATGCTGATCAGTATTTTTTTCTTTGCTGCCAAAAAGTTTTTTTAAGAAATTACCCATGTTTTATCCCCTGTTTATAATGCTGGTTAAGAAAAAATTATTTTATATATTTATTGCTTGTTATAACTATTTGAATTATATCACGATAATTATCAACTTCTAAATCAGTTTTTTATAGTTAATTTAACAAAGTATATACCTACAACATTATTTAGCATTTATTATTAGATACTTACCACTTTATTAGCATGCATGATCAGATTAAGTTTTTCGCCGGAAGCATCAACAATTTATTTTTAAGTTGATTCTTTCCTAAAAAACATTGATGCTCTGGCTAAAAAATGAATTCGATTTGTAAACAATTTAATCCATTGCGGTTTTATTCGAGCCAGATTGCACTGAGCATACGTCCGGTTTTCCCGTCACGACGATAAGAAAAATAACGCTCACGCTGCAATACGGTACATTCCGTTCCACCATATACCTGATGCACGCCGGCATCTGCGAGAGCCAGCCGTGCCAGGGCATAAATATCAGCCAGATAGTGCTCGTTACCAATATCCGTAAATGCAGTCTGTGCCTTTGGCTGTTTCAGACAAAACACCTCCCATATATCAGCGCCGACTTCAAAAGCTTCCGGCCCGATTGCAGGACCAAGGTAAGCTAATATTTCCAGAGGGTTAACCTGCATAGCCTCTACAGTATTCTGCAATACTCCGTCTGCCAGTCCGCGCCAGCCGGCATGTGCAGCAGCAACTACAGTTCCGGCACGGTCACACAATAATACCGGCAAACAATCGGCTGTCATAATCGCACAGGCTACCGATTCGCCGCGGTGACAAAAGCTTGCATCAGCATTGGCCGGTGTACCTGACTGCAATGCAGTTAACGCAGACACAGCATTAATAACATCTGCGCTGTGCACCTGATTCAGATAAGCCAGAGGTTTTGCTACCTGTTGTTGTACTAATGCACGATTATGCTGCACGGCATCTGCGTTATCACCGACATGTGCTCCGACATTCAAGGAATTGAACGGTGGCTGGCTCACACCGCCCTGACGTGTTGTAAACAGGGTATGCACACTGGCTGGCGCCGGCCATTGTGCATTAAAAAAGACATTTTTATTCTGATTCAGACCGAGTGCCTGATTCATGTCCCATTGATTCATTCCTCTGTCCTATTCGCGTACATAAATAACATCCACATCATAATCATCGTCGTCCCAGTCATCATCTTCTGCTGCTTCCGCACTCAGCCGCTGCTGCCATTGGTCTTCGGTTTTAATGGAAGAGTCCATGCCAGCCTGTAAACGCAGTACAGACAGTAAATGATAAATATCAGCCGGTAACGGAGCTTCAAATTGCATATTCTCCTGAGTTTGCGGATGAATAAAACTCAGCCGGTAGGCATGCAGTGCCTGACGTGCCAGCATTTTAACAGCGTCTCTGACTTCTGTTGTGGCGTGATGGCGCGGATTACCATAAAGAGCATCTCCGGCAAGCGGATGTCCGGCAGCTTTCATATGCACGCGAATCTGATGAGTACGGCCGGTTTCCAGCTGACATTCGATATAGCTGAAATCGGCATAACGTTCGAGTACTTTTACATGCGTAATGGCTTCTTTGCCGCCAAAAGGGACTACAGCCATACGGGTACGATTATGCGGATCACGTCCGATCAGTGTTTCAATTTTACCGTCAAACGGCACTACCCCGTCAGCAACAGCACGATAGGTACGTTTGACTGTCCGTGCCTGTAACTGACGAACCAGATGAGTTTGTGCGACTATGGTTTTGGCAACAACCATTAATCCGCTGGTATCTTTATCCAGACGGTGCACGATACCGGCTCGTGGTACTTGTGTCAGTGCCGGGCAATACGCGAGCAGACCATTGAGTAATGTGCCCTGCCAGTTTCCTGCTGCAGGATGTACAACCAGCCCGGCCGGTTTATTCAGTACCAGTACACTATCATCTTCATATATAATATCCAGTGACATAGCCTGCGGTATGAAAGCCAGCTGACTTTCATCCTGCTGGATGGCTGCCTGTATGGCTTCGCCGCCAATCAGTTTATACTTGGGCGGGACTACGCTGCCATTGACTGTGACATGTCCGTCTTTTATCCACGCAGTCAGCCGGCTGCGGGAAAATTCCGGTGCCAGTTTTGCCAGTGCGGCATCCAGACGCAGGCCGGCCAGTTCATTAGGTACTGTCCAATTTTTATAACTTTGTGTACTATCATCTGCCGTAAATGGCAAATCATCGTTATAATCGTCATCATTCTCTAACAAAGAAGTGTCTTTCATGAAAAATTTGTTTTTGGCGGTGGCCTTAGGCCTGTTACTGAGTGCCTGTGCCAGCACAAGTACGGTAGATAAAGATTCCCAGATTACCCAGGACTGGTCAGTTCAGCGTCTGTACAATGAAGCACATGATGAGCTGATGCACCGTAATTATACTCATGCAGAGAAATTATACGAAATTCTGCAGGCACGTTTTCCTTATGGTTCTTATGCCGAACAGGCTCAGCTGGATACGGCTTATGCTTATTATAAGGATGATGAGAACGATAAGGCACTGGCTGCTATTGAACAGTTCCAGCGTCTTTATCCGCAACATCCGAATATGGATTATGCGCTATATTTGAAAGCGCTGATTCAGCTCAATGAAGACAAATCATTTGTCAGCAAACTGGCAAAACAGGACTGGTCTGACCGCGATCCTAAAGCAAACCGTGAAGCTTATGCTACTTTTGCTCTGCTCGTACAGTATTTTCCACAGAGCAAATATGCTGATGACGCCCGTGCCAAAATGCAGAAACTGCTGGATGCACTGGGTGGTAATGAACTCTCCGTGGCACGCTATTATATGAAGCGCGGTGCATGGCTTGCTGCGGTAGGACGGGCACAGACTGTAATTTCTCAATTTCAGAATACGCCAAATGTTGAAGAAGCTCTGGCAATAATGGTTTCAGCATATGCAAATCTGGGCGAGCAGAAACTCAGTGATGATACCAAACGTGTACTGGCACAGAATTTCCCGAACAGCCCGTATTTACAGAAACCATGGCAGGATCACAATACCATTCCATGGTGGCGTTACTGGAAGTAATTACGGCTGATATTCCGGTACTCAGTCTCAGATAAGCTACACTTCTTAATCAGACCAATTCGCAGGTATTGGTCTGATTTTTTGTATATGCGCAATTGATTATTCTGCTCTGTATAGTTTTTGCACATGGTGCACAGAAGTAATCAGGACTTACAAATACAAGTAATCTGTATTCTTTTTTACAGCAAATATTTATTCAATATATTCGGAATTTCTGCAGGCATCGTTTCTGAAATTGAAAAGTATGTTTTGATTATTGTTACCCTGATTTCAGTTCAGAAAAAATTTTATACTTTTGGCAAATATTCGCGTGCTAACCAGCGAATCTGCATCTGTGCATCCGGTAATAATTTTTGTAATTTTGCCACAGCAGCTTCAGTCAGTAACTGTCCGCACATAAATATATCAATGGCAGCATAGTGATATTCAGGCCATGTATGGATACTGATATGTGATTCAGCCAATAACAATACACCCGTAACACCACCGTTGCCGCCGAAAGTATGAAAATAACTGGTAAGAATATGCGCCTGTGCTGCCTGCGCAGCCTGACGCAATAATTCTTCGATGGCAACAGCATCCTGCAACCAGTTACCGTTTGTTTGATAAACATCCAGTAAACAGTGCTGCCCTACACTATGACTAAGCTGTTTTATTTGTGCCATCGCCCGCTGCTACTATAATAATGCCCGCCCGAAGAGTTTGTATCTGTTTCATGCGCGGCATAATCTATCCATGTAAATGCAATTAATAGTATTGCAGCAATATAAATATTATATTTTCTGGTTTTATTTAATTGACGAGTTTTTAATTTGGGCACAGTCGACAGTAAACTAAAAGCAAGTATAAACACTAGTACCGCATCAATTCCATAGTCATAATCAGCCGGTCCGCCGACCAATATTATAAAAATTACTGGTAAATTTAAAACAACAAATAAAGCTATCCAGAAATTAGGGTTATAAATATTAAACAGAGAATTTATAAAGGTTTGCCGGGACCATTTTCTGATATTGTCAGCATTAAAATCTTTTGCTTTAATACCTTGATGTTCACGCACAATTTCAATAGCTTTATCCCGCTCAAGGGGTTTTGCTTTAATACTGATATTTTTATCATTTTGAAACCATGCAGCCACCAGAGAAGCAGGGATGGTGCTGACCACAGACCATGATTGTTCGTTGTCCGTGAGCGTTGTAGACAGTTTATGTGCCTTGCAACCATAATCGATATAATACATTCTGTCGCCCGGAGCAACCTGCCAGTAAAATGCACCGGCAGCATACATTACATGGGCAGCATAATCATATAAAAACGGAATATCTTCTCTTTTTAAATCGAGAGGTTGCAATGGTCCGTTTAAAATAGGCCAATCGTCCAGTGTTGAAGCCATTGCCCATTGATTATTTTCCAGCTCCAGCAGCCATAAAAAGCCTTTTCTGGGTGAGTAAAGCAGATATTCAGTCCAGCCAAGACCGTCTTCTTCCTCTGTCTCTTCACGCATAACCTGAACATACAAAGGTACATCCGGAAAAGCTATCTGTACTGGTAATTCCACCAGTATCATTGCACCCAGTACCCACCAGTCTTCATTGTTGATACGTGCTTTACTGCCAATTTTAATGGTTAACTGACGCTCATACCATTCACGCTTCTCACTGACGTTTTTCTGTAATGCCGCGTCTTCACTCATATCCATCTGACCGTGGCAATACTGGCATAGTACGTAATCGGTTACCCCGCTTACCCAGAGAATTTCACCGCCGCAACTCGGGCATTTACCTCTTTTAGTACTGCCTTTTACATAACCGGCCTGGCTGCGTATCTGTTCTTTTCTGCGAGTGTTTTGCAGTTTCAGTGATTTCAGGGTCACTCCCCGGCCTGCAAATACTTCAGGCTGTTGCTGACCGGATGAGTAATCCAGCGTAATAAATGACAAACCATTACGGCAATCAGCTACCAGTGCTGTTTCAGAATTTGGCAGCGATACAGGTAACTCACCTTCAGCCACATACTGACCGCGGCTGGTTTTGTGAATATCAGCTACAGCATACCGACGTGACTGATACTTAAAAAATGTTTTACCGACTTTCAGACTACTGAATTCGGGTAATTTTTCCTCACCGGCAGATGCGGGCTGCAAACGGGTAAAAGCAAAACGGTCATTAGTTTCAGACAGCCATGCACTGCTGCCATCTTCTAACAGTGCATGCCACTCATTCCATAAACCTGCTTCATAATGTACTTGTATACGCCCGATCAGAATAAATGACTTACCCTGCCACTTACCGGTAGTACCGATTTGCAGCGGAGATAAATCATTCAATACTGCAGAATGGCGCCCTGATTGAAGCAGTTTATTCTGATTAACTAATAAAACAGAATGACAATAGCCGCAAACCGCAGTGACTGCGGTGGCTGAACGGATTCCGATTTCAGCCCCGCAGCTGGGACAGCTTGTGTGCAGCAGATAAGAGGATGAACTATTCATACTGCGAATTAACCGGTGATTTTTTTGATAATCTCAGCCTTGGCAGTATCATAATCATTCTGACTAATCAGGTTTTGCTCCAGCAATGTTTTCAGTTGCGCGAGCCGGGCAGTTAAATCTGAAGTTCCGTTTTCAGTACTACCGACCGGTGCAGTCTGTGCAGCCACCGTTCCGGTCAGACCGGAAGTCATCACAGTGGCTATATTCATACCGGCAGCCAGTCCGGCACCAATTCCGGCAATACCGCCTTCATTCTCCGCTGCCAGCGGAATGGCCTGTGCAGTCTGATACTGGGTGTAACGTGCTATATCCCCGACAATACCCATGCCGATACGCTCATCGAGACGCTTTTGCAGATTTTCCGGCAGAGTAATGCTTTCCACAGTAAACTTTTCCAGCTCCAGTCCGAGCTCTGCAAAAGCCGGTTTTAGTAATGTGATCATTTGCTGTGACAGCATTAGCTGGTTAGCAGCCATATCCAGAAAAGGAATAGAAGAATTGCCAAAAGCAGTGGCCATCTGAGTAATGACCAGATTACGCAACTGCTCTTCCAGTGTTTCAGTTCGGTATTCTTCACAGACACCGCTTACTTCACGAAAGAAAACTGCCGGCTGGGCAATGCGAAAAGTGTACATGCCAAACGAGCGTACAGCGATGGCACCAAAATCACTGTCGCGAATGGTAACCGGCTGTGCAGTTCCCCAGCGTCTGGATAATTGCTGACGCAGATTGAAAAAATACACATCCGATTTAAATGGAGACTGAAATAATTTACTCCAGTTTTTCAGATTGGTGAGTAAAGGCAGATTCTGGGTATTAAGGGTAAATGTTCCTGTACCAAACTGATCTGCAATCTGACCTTCATCCACAAAAAGAGCAGACTGTGCTTCACGCACCACCAGAGCGGCACCATTCTGAATTTCCTGATCCTGTAAGGGAAACCGCCACATTAATACATCCGGGTCAGGATTTTCCCACTGGATAACGTCAATAAATTGTTTCTTAATGAAGCCACCCAGACCATTACTGCCAAAAATTGAATTCATTACCATTGTTCGTATCCAGTTTAAATACAGTTAATTATTAACTTAATGCTGCAGCATTAAGAATACCGATAGCCACAGACAAACCAAAAAACAGAATTCCGACTGCAATATTATTATTTGCCAGTTCCTGATTAGCTTTAGGTATCAGCAAGGTAGCAATCAAATACACCAGAATCTGAATAATCATGGCTGCTATGCCCCAGATAATAAAACTGACCAGATTAACTGATTGCAGCATACTGGAAGTCAGAGTGATGCAAAAACCAATCATTGAGCCGCTCAGTGAAACAGCACAGGCAATATTCCCCTGTTTAATTAATTTCAGCTCAGCTACAGGAGTAATACGCATATATAACAAAGCAAATGCGATTAGCATGGACAGCGCCACCGCAAAATATTTTAAATATTGGAGATATTGCAATAAAGGAATTGTCATTATTTATTATCCCGATTATTTCTGATGTTAAACATACCGTATAATAATTATTTTGTATAGTGTTGAATTTACTTTATTATGCAGAAATTTAACATCTGAATATAACTGCTGCCTTATCAGTATATACAGTTTAGTCAGACAGGATGCCTCACAGCAGCCTGTGCCTGAAGCAGACAAAATGAATAAAAGGATAAATGGTGAATCCTGCTTTAATTGTATCGGTATTTGTGGTAGCCAGCTGCGGTCTGGCATATGAACTGATTATTGCTGCTCTGGCCAGTTATCTGCTTGGTGATTCGATACTTCAGTTTTCTTCAATTATCGGCGTGTACATGTTTGCGATGGGTATCGGTGCACATATGACACGCTATATTAAGGACAAAGATGCATTAAACCGTTTTATTGATATCGAAATTCTGGTGGGTATCGTTGGCGGTATTTCTGCGCTGCTGCTGTTTGTTCTGTTTGGCTTCTCTGAGACACCTTTTCGTTCAATACTGTACGGAATGGTATTAACCATCGGTATTGTTACCGGAATGGAACTGCCGCTGGTCATGCGGGTACTCAATTTACGTGAAGTTGAATTTAAAGAAGTCGTTAGCCGGGTGCTGACTTTTGATTATCTGGGTGCACTGGCTGTTTCCCTACTCTTTCCTTTGATTCTGGCACCCAAACTCGGTATGGCCAGAAGTGCCCTGCTGTTCGGTATTCTGAATACGGTTGTTGCATTATTAACTGCACGGTTATTTAAAAAAAACTTACGCCGCTACCGCAGCCTGTATCTGCGCGGTAATGTGGTTCTGCTTATTCTGATTCTTCTTTTCTGCTATGCCAATAAAATTACCGATAAGGCAGAACAGCATTATTTCGGCGATCCGGTCGTATACAGCACAGCCTCTCCTTATCAGCGTCTGGTCATTACAAAATGGCATAATGATACCCGTTTATTTATCAACGGCAATTTACAATTTTCTTCAATGGATGAAGCCCGTTATCACGAAGCACTGGTCTTGCCGGTAATGGAACAGAATCCTCAGACTGCCAGCGTTCTGATACTGGGCGGCGGTGACGGACTGGCTGCTCGTGAAGTACTGAAATACCCTCAGGTTAAGCAGGTTACTCTGGTCGATCTGGATGCCAGCATGACTAAAGTATTCCGTAACTCAACTCATTTGCGCCAGCTAAACCAGAACTCACTGAATAATCCGAAAATGCATATTATCAATGCGGATGCGGCACAATGGCTGGAACACAATCAGCAGAAATTTGATGCAATCATTATCGATTTTCCCGACCCGTCTAATTTTTCTCTGGGCAAGCTGTATTCAGTTCCGATGTACCGGATGGTTGCACAGCATTTAAATCCGCAGGGCAATATCGTAGTGCAGTCCACTTCACCTTATTTTGCCCCGAATGCGTTCTGGTGTATTGTGAACACGCTGGAAACGGCCGGCTTAAAGACTCTGCCTTACCATGTTTATGTTCCGTCATTCGGTGAATGGGGTTATGTAATGGCAAATCAGAGCGGTGAATTTCTGATTCCTGATCATTATCAGGTACCAACACGCTATCTGGATGCCGATAGTACAAGAGAAATGTTTATTTTTCCGAAAGATATGCAACGCCGCTCTGTTGAACCCAATCATCTGAATACACAAAAGCTGGTAGAGTATTTTGAGGCTGACTGGCGCGCTGTCATGCGCTAAAGGAATAGCAGAAATGAAAATCAGTCGTCGCCGTTTTCTCAGCCATGTACTCGGTGCCAGTATGGTAGGTCTAACCGGCTATGAGGCATGGCGCTATTTCAGACCCGGGCAGCCGCCAGTCAGTATAGATTTTCCCGGTAAGACAACCGGCCATGCTATTCGTGATGCCCGTATAAATGTCCCGGCAGAGATACCCAGATTCAGCGTGAATACTGTGATTGTCGGCAGCGGGGCGGCAGCTCTGGCTGCGGCGTGGCAATTATCCAGACAAGGCATGCAGGATTATATTTTACTTGACGGGGCTGAACGCAATGGCAATAACCGCGGCGAACAGCAGTTTGGCGTAAACTATCCGACCGGAGCCCATTATCTGCCCCTGCCTTCGCCTGAATCAGAACATATTCGCGAACTACTTAATGATTTACAGCTTTGTCAGCATGGTGTTTATGATGAGCGGGCTTTGCTTCAAGTACCTAATGAGCGTCTGTTTTATCAGCAACAATGGCAGAACGATTTACTGCCGCATACAGATGCCGACAGTAAACGCTTTTTTCAGTTTATACACATGCTCAGTAATCAGCGTGGTACGGATGGTAAGCGTTTATTCACTATTCCGCTTGATTTAGCCAGCATGGATAGTCAATGGCGCCGTCTGGAAAAAATAACATTTGCTGACTGGCTTGAGCAGCAAAACTATCGTTCGCCGACATTTTTATGGTATCTGGACTATTGCTGCCGTGATGATTATGGACAAGGTATCAGACAAATCAGTGCCTGGGCAGGTTTGCACTATTTTTGTGCGCGCGGTAATCAGCAAAATGAGCATGGCACAATAATGACATGGCCTGATGGTTTGAATGAACTGTCACAACGGATACGCACGTTCTGCCGCCTGCATCCGGCAACCAGTCTGGCGGATATTAGTTTGCCACGCACTCAGCCATATAGTATCAATGCCTTTGCTGTTTCAATTGAGGAGCATAATCAGGGTGTTCGCCTGCTTATCTGTACAGAGCGGCAACAATATTACTGGCTTGAGGCTCAGCATGCTGTATGTGCCATGCCACTTTATATTGCAGCCCATGTAGTTAAAGATATTCAGCAGTACGGATTCAAACCGGATATTCATATGCCGCAATATGCACCATGGATTGTGGCGAACTTTCTGCTGCGTGGTTTTCCGGCAGAACGCAAGGGCAGCAAACTCGCCTGGGATAATATCCTCTATCAGGGAAAAGGATTGGGTTATGTGGTGGCAACCCACCAGCAAATCCGGCAGGGTCCACCGGCCTATACCTCATTTACCGCCTATACTGCGCTGAATCATGATACCCCTGCTAATGTACGCCGCTGGATGCTGTCTGCCTCAACCGATGAAATTTATCAGTGTGCGGCCGCTGAACTGGAGCAAATCTATGGAGTTAAACTACGCCGGCATATGTTGCAGGCGCGTTTAAGTTTACGTGGTCATGCCATGGCTGTACCGCAACCGGGCTATCTGTCCAATCAGGGGTTACAATCACTGCGTACTTATACCGGTCGCTTACAGTTTGCACACAGTGATTTATCCGGTTATTCGATTTTTGAAGAAGCCTGCTACTGGGGTAAACGTGCGGCAGATCAGATACTGGCACAACCCTAATATGCGGTATCAGAACAATCAAACAGCCTGCTGCCAGAAATATGACAACAGGCTGTTTGATTCAGATAACAAACTTTCTAAACTTCAAGATAATCCATAATACTTTGTGCCGCATCACGACCTTCCGCAATAGCAGTAACTACCAGATCAGAACCACGGGTAATATCACCACCGGCAAAAATTCTAGGGTTGGCTGTTTGCTGTTTATATTCACCACAGGTCTGAATCCGGCCGCGTTCATCCACAGTAACGCCAACACTGTTTAACCAGGGCATACTGTGCGGAGCAAAACCAAACGCCACAATCACCGCATCGCAGGCAATCACTTCTTCACTGCCGGCAACAATTTCAGCACGCCGGCGCCCGCGCTCATCCGGCGCGCCCATTATGGTTTTTACTACCTGAATACCGCTTACTGTGCCATCAGCATCAGTCACTACTGCCTGTGGCTGCACATTGAATTTGAACTGAACACCCTCTTCACGCGCATTATTGAATTCTTTTTTTGATCCGGGCATATTGGCCGCATCGCGGCGATAGGCACAGATAACCTCTTTTGCCTGCTGACGTAAAGCTGTACGCACACAATCCATGGCAGTATCACCACCGCCAAGAACCACTACGCGCTTATCAGCCATAGAAACATAATCTTTACTGGGAATATTCAGTAAATGTTCGGTATTGCCGATTAAATAAGGCAATGCCAGATAAACACCAGCGGCATCTTCATTTTCAATTCCTGCACGCAGCCCCTGATAAGTACCTACACCCAGAAATACCGCATCATACTGCTGTTCCAGTCCCTGCAGGGTAACGTCTTCACCTACTGTTACCCCCAGTCTGAACTCAATACCCATATCAGTCAGTACATGACGGCGGCGCATCATCACTTCTTTTTCCAGTTTAAAAGCCGGAATACCGAAAGTCAGTAAACCGCCGATTTCTGTCGCCCGTTCGTAAACTGTAACATCCACACCATTGCGAATCAGTACATCGGCACAACCCAGCCCGGCCGGACCGGCACCGACTACCGCCACTTTTTTGCCTACTTTTTCCACCTTACTAATATCGGGATGCCATCCCTGTGCAAAAGCCTGCTCAGTAATGTATTTCTCAATGGCTCCAATCGTAACCGCTCCGAATTCAGCATTCAGCGTGCAATCACCTTCACACAAGCGGTCTTGCGGGCAAACCCGTCCGCAGACTTCCGGCAGACTGTTGGTAGAGTGTGCCAGTTCAACTGCTTCGATAATTCTTCCTTCATTGGCCAGTCGCAGCCAGTTGGGAATATTATTGTGTAAAGGACATTTATTCTGACAGTACGGATTACCACAGGCCAGACAGCGGTCTGCCTGCGCAATAGCCTGTGCAGTAGTAAACGGCTGATAAATTTCCGCAAACTCATGCCGACGTACAGTCAGCGGTTCTTTCGGGGGATCCACACGCGGCACATCAATAAACTGATAAACATTTTCGCGTTGACTCATCTGGTGTTCCTTGCAATATTTCTAATTATTTCTGCATTATCCGGCGAGCTTACTGGGTCACTGCACGCAGTTCTGTAACTGTACGCGGCTTATGTCCCAGTAACGCATCAACATCATTGGCTTTCGGTTTAACCAGCACAAAACGGCTGACATAATTATCCCATTCTGCCAGAATGCGCTCCCCTAACGGACTGTGGGTATTTTCTACATGCTCGGCAATTAACCCGCGCAGATTTTCCTGATGCATAGTTAATTCACTGATATCCAGCCCTTCCACCAGCTCCGGATTAATCCGCTGTTTAAAGCAGCCGTCTACATCCAGTACATAGGCAAAGCCGCCGGTCATACCGGCACCAAAATTAATTCCGGTTTTACCGAGTACGCATACCACACCACCAGTCATATATTCACAGCCATTGTCACCAATGCCTTCTACGACCACCGTAGCGCCGGAATTGCGCACGGCAAAACGTTCACCGGCCTTACCGGAAGCAAATAGCTTGCCACCGGTAGCACCATACAGACAGGTATTGCCGATAATTGTCGTGTCTTCAGGACGGAAAGCTGTGCCGCCGTGCGGATGAATCACAATTTTGCCGCCGGCCATACCTTTACCCACATAATCATTGGCATCCCCGGTGAGATATAAATTTACAGTTCCGGCCAGCCATACGCCAAAACTTTGTCCGGCTGTTCCGGTCAGATAGATATCAAAACGCTGAGGTACGTGACCACGATTACCGTAAGTTTCTGCAATCCGGCCGGACAATGAGGCACCTACTGAACGGTCGGTATTATTAATATCATAATTTAATTCAACATCCTCACCGCTTTGTATCGCATCACCAATATCCTGCATGATGGTACGGTTAAGGCGTCCCGGATCAAACGGAGGATTGGTCTGAGTACAGTAGCGTGAGCTGCCATCCGGTACTTTCGGGGAATACAGCAGCTTGCTCAAATCCAGCGTACCTTGTTTAGGCGTAATTCCGGAAACAATTTCCAGTAACTCAGTACGGCCGATTAAATCCGTTAACTGAGTTACACCGAGCTGCGCCATAATTTCGCGTACATCCTGTGCGATGAATTTGAAATAATTCATTGCTTTCTCAGGCAGGCCGTGGAAATGTTCATGGCGCAGAGTATCATCCTGTGTCGCTACACCGGTAGCGCAGTTATTCAGATGGCAAATGCGCAGATAGCGGCAGCCCAGTGCAATCATCGGTCCGGTACCAAAACCAAAACTTTCAGCCCCCAGAATAGCTGCCTTCACAATATCCAGCCCGGTTTTCAGACCACCGTCAACCTGTAAGCGCACTTTATGGCGCAGATTATTTTCTACCAGAGCCTGCTGAGTTTCAGCCAGACCCAGTTCCCACGGGCTGCCTGCATATTTCACACTGGTTATCGGACTGGCACCGGTACCGCCGTCATAGCCGGAAATAGTAATCAGATCCGCATATGCCTTAGCCACACCGGTAGCAATCGTACCCACACCCGGTAAAGACACCAGCTTAACTGAAATCAGCGCACGCGGATTAATCTGTTTCAAGTCAAAAATCAGCTGTGCCAAATCTTCAATTGAATAAATATCATGATGCGGTGGCGGTGAAATCAGCGTAGACCCGGGAACGGCAAAGCGCAGCTGAGCAATGTACGGAGTCACCTTATCGCCGGGTAACTGACCACCTTCGCCCGGCTTGGCACCCTGTGCCACTTTAATCTGAATAACATCTGCACTCATCAGATAAGCCGGTGTTACACCAAAACGGCCGGAAGCCACCTGTTTAATCCGTGATACCCGTTCAGTGCCGTAGCGGTTCGGATCTTCGCCACCCTCTCCTGAATTGGAGAAACCGCCCAGACGGTTCATCGCAGTAGCCAGCGCTTCATGCGCTTCCGGACTCAGTGCACCGATAGACATTGCCGCACTGTCAAAGCGCTTATACAGATTTTCTGCGGCTTCTACCTGTTCCAGTTTAACCGGCGTTGCATTATCAGTTTTCAGACGCAGCAAATCTCGCAGCATAGCAGGCGGACGGTGGTTAACTGCATCTGCATAGCGACGGTAACGGCTATAGTCTCCGGTATTTATGGCCGCCTGCAATGTATTCACCACCTCAGGATTATAGGCATGATACTCACCCTGCGGCTTGTATTTCAGATAACCGCCGATTTCCAGTCCGCGGCTTTTCTGCCATGCCCGCTTGTGAAGCCATCTGAGCTCATCATCCAGCTGGGCAAATGTTGCACCTTCAATCCGGTTAATCATATTCTTAAAGCATAACTGCATCACTTCGTGATGAAAGCCCACTGCTTCAAACAAACAGGCACAACGATAGGAAGAAATCGTTGAAATACCCATTTTGGAGATGATTTTATACAGTCCCTTATTAATACCATTGCGGAAATTCAGCATTACCTGCCGTAATGGTTTGGTAATTGCACCAATGCTAACCATTCTGGCCAGACTTTCATACGCCAGATACGGATACACTGCCGTGGCACCCAGACCAATCAGTACCGCAAAATGGTGCGGATTACGTGCCGAGGCAGTTTCAACAATAATATTGGCATCACAGCGCAAATTGGTTTCGACCAGACGCTGCTGAATAGCACCGACACTGAAAACAGCAGGAATAGCAATAGCATTCCGGCTGACATTGCGGTCTGATATCACCAGCAGAACAGCACCGTTTCTGACAGCAGCCACAGCTTCATCGCATAAATGTACCAGCGCTTCCTGCAAACTGGTTTCATTCGGGTTATAGACAGCATCCAGATGATGATGCTGATAATGCTCAGCTGATAGCTGCAATAACTGCTGCATATCAGAGTACAGCAATACCGGCGATTTAAAATTCACCCGGTGTGACATTCCCTCAGCTTCAAAAAACACACTCATTTCGCGCCCGATACAAGTATTCAGGCTCATCACATGTTTTTCGCGCAGGGGGTCAATCGGCGGATTGGTTACCTGAGCAAAATACTGACGGAAATAGTCGTACAGTACCCGCGGCCGTTGTGACAACACCGCAAATGGCGTATCGTCACCCATTGATCCTACCGGTTCCTGTCCGTTTTCTCCCAGTATCCGCACCACATTTTCCAGCTCTTCCATGTCATAACCGAACAGTTTCTGGTAAACCATCAACTGGTCTGCTGACAAACTGGAGGTACCGGCCTCTTCATCCGGCAGTTTTTCAAACGGAATCAGCGATAATACATTTCTATCCAGCCATTCTTTATACGGATGCCGGGTTTTCAGCTCAGTATTGATATCCGCCGAATGCATCAGCCGGCCTTCACGCGTATCAATCACCAGCAACTCACCCGGTCCGACACGGCCTTTTTCCAGTACTTCATCCGGTGCGTAATCCCAGATACCTACTTCAGAGGCAATCGTAATCAGTTTATCCTGAGTAATAACATAGCGTGCCGGCCGTAAACCATTTCTGTCCAGCGTACAGGCCGCATACCTGCCGTCACTCAGTACAATACCGGCCGGACCGTCCCACGGTTCCATATGCATGGAATTAAAATCGTAAAATGCACGCAAATCCTCATCCATATCCGGATTGTGCTGCCATGCCGGCGGTACCAGCAGACGCATAGCCCGGAACAAATCCATACCGCCGTTCACAAACAGCTCCAGCATATTATCCAGAGAGCTGGAATCCGAACCGGTTTCATTGACAAACGGCGCAGCAGTCTGCAAATCGGGAATCAGCGGAGTATGGTATTTATACGAGCGTGCGCGCGCCCAGGCACGATTCCCTGAAATAGTATTAATTTCACCATTATGTGCCAGATAACGGAATGGCTGTGCCAGCTGCCAGCGTGGCAATGTATTGGTTGAAAACCGCTGGTGAAACAGACAAATAGCACTTTGCATGCGCAAATCAGCCAGATCAGGATAAAACCGCGGCAAATCCTTGGGCATACACAGCCCTTTATAAATCATCGTCTGATTGGATAAGCTGCAAATATAAAAATCACGATGATTAATCCGTTTTTCAACACGCCGGCGGGTCATAAACAGCCGCCGTTCCAAATCACGCGGCAGCCAGCCGGCAGGCGCATTAACAAACACCTGCTGAATATAAGGCATATCCGCCAGAGCAATGGAACCAAGCATTTTCGGATTAGTGGGAACAGGCCGCCAGAATGAAATATTCAGCGTTTCACGGGTCAGTTCTTCCTCAATTATTGCTTTATATTCTTCTAGCAAAGCCTCATCACGGGGAAAGAAAATCATCCCTACGGCAAAGTTTTTGGCCAGCGTAATTCCTTCTTCTTCGGCAACAGCCTGAAAGAATTTTTTCGGCATTTGCAGTAACAGGCCACAACCATCACCTGTTTTGCCATCCGATAAAATCGCACCGCGATGCTGCATGCGTGACAGCCCAAGAATTGCGGTACGCACCACCTTGTGGCTGGCTTCGCCTTCAATATTGGCAATCAATCCAAAACCGCAGTTTTCTTTTACCAGAGAATGGTCGTATAAGCTGGACATCGGGAAACCTCATTTGCTGCACTAACTGCAAAGCACAAATTAATTAGACAAGGTAACAAACATACAAAAATTTACCTATAAGCGTCAAAACCTTTTTTCTCCGGCACCGCAAAAAAAACTCTGTGATTTCATTTAAATTTAGATTAAATCACTACGATAATCCGTTTTACTGCGTATAAAAATGGAATTGAGTACAATATCTGCTATTTTTCACCAATTTAGAGATAATTAATAATAACGGCCTAAACAGCCAAAAAAAATTGCCAAAAGCACAAATTATGCTATTGGCAAATTATTTTAATTGAGAATAATAATCAATTATTATTCTAATTCAACAATATAAAATTATCTGATTTAATTATTTCCGGCTTTAAATATAAAAAAACAGGCGCATCCTGTTTTTATACTTTTCCGCTGTAATGAATAAAAAAGGGAGATGCCGGCATCTCCCTGATAAATATTACTCATTAACGACACCCGCATGTTCAGCCTGAACATCAGCATGATAACTGGAGCGTACCATGGCACCAATGGCACCATGCTTAAAGCCCATCTCGTAAGCACGCTTTTCAAACTCCTTAAACTGCTGCGGCGTAACATAACGCAATACCGGCAAATGGCTGTTACTTGGCTGCAAATACTGGCCGATAGTAATCATTTCCACATCATGAGCACGTAAATCCTGCATAACTTCCAGAATTTCCTCATCACTTTCTCCCAGCCCTACCATCAGACCGGATTTGGTCGCCACTTCCGGCCTTAATGCCTTGTACTGTTTCAGCAGTTTCAGTGAATGCTGATAATCGGCTCCGGGGCGAGCCTGCTTATACAGGCGCGGTGCGGTTTCCAGATTGTGATTCAGTACATCCGGCGGTGTCTGTGCCAGAATATCCAGCGCAGTATCCAGACGGCCGCGAAAATCAGGCACCAGCACTTCTATCTGTGTATGCGGGCTGGATTCGCGGATGGCAGTAATGCAGTCGGCAAAATGCTGTGCTCCGCCATCGCGTAAGTCGTCACGGTCAACCGAAGTAATCACTACATAACGTAAATTCATTGCCTTCACTGAAGCAGCCAGATGCTTTGGTTCCTGCGGATCAAGCGGATTAGGACGGCCATGCCCCACATCACAGAACGGACAGCGGCGGGTGCAGATATCACCCATAATCATAAATGTTGCCGTACCTTTGCTGAAACATTCACCAATATTCGGACAGCTGGCTTCTTCGCATACAGTATGCAGCTTCTGCTCACGCACAATGCTTTTAATTTCAAAAAACTTCTGGCTGCTTGGCAGTCGTGCCCGTATCCATTCCGGCTTTTTCAGTTTTTCTTCCAGCGGCACAACCTTAATCGGAATGCGCGCAGTTTTTTCCGCACCTTTATGTTTTACCCCTTGGCTGTTATCTTGATTCATAGTACAACTTTCTGTGTAGATTTCCGCTCAGGCGGAGGTGCATTCAATTCTAAAGTCAGGTAGCCGGTTAAACGCTCAGCCACATCGGCCAGCTCAGGGCAGGGCTTAACAAAATCCGCTATCTGGGTCATATGCAAACCGGCATAACCGCACGGATTAATATGTGTAAACGGAGTCAGATCCATATTCACATTCAGTGCCAGCCCATGATACACCGCGCCTTGTTTAATACGCAGACCAAGCGAAGCAATTTTCTGCCCGTTCACATAAACACCGGGACGTTTCGGATCATTCACCGCTGTAATTCCGTAATCAGCCAGCGTAGCAATAATACTGTTTTCCAGCCGGCTGACCAGCTCACGCACAGTAATATGCCGGCGCTTGAAATCAATCAGCGTATATACCACCAGCTGCCCCGGACCGTGATAAGTGACCTGTCCGCCACGGTCAATCTGCACTACCTCAATATCATCATGCACCAGAATATGTTCGGGCTTACCAGCCATACCCTGAGTAAAAACCGGCGGATGTTCAACTACCCACAATTCATCTTCAGTATCAGCCGTACGCTGTGCAGTAAATTCCTGCATAGCCGCAAAAACCGGCTGATAGGAGCGTAAACCCAGCTGCACCACTTTCATAGTACAACTTTCACCATCGGATGGCTGCTTAAAGCACGATAAATATTATCCAGCTGTTCCTGATTTTCAGCACGAACCACCACCGTTGCACTAATATAATTACCCTTACTGCTCGGACGGGTATTAATATTTTCTGCCGCTGTATCCGGTGCATGCTGCTGCACCACCTCCAGCACTTTAGCCTCAAATTCCGGATGCTGTGCACCCATTACCTTAATCGGGAAATCCAGCGGAAATTCAATAATACTGGTTTTCAGATTATCACTCATTTCTGTACCTTTCCTGTCTGCTCACGTTTGTACCATGTAAATCCCATGCAAAACAGGCTTATTCACGTAAATTTTTTTAATCCAAAGCTAAGAACAGCTGTACAGCCAGACTAAACACCTGTTTTTTGTGCCAGATAGGCCTGTAATCCCCGTTCGCGCAACACACAGCTCGGGCATTTACCACAACCGCCCTCTATACCATCATAACAGGTATGTGTGTGTTTCCGTACATAGTCCAGATAGCCCAGCTCATCCGCCAATGCCCATGTTTGCGCCTTATCCAGATACATCAGCGGCGTTATCAGCCTGAATTCATAATCCATAGCCAGATTCAGCGTTACATTCATAGACTGGACAAACACATTACGGCAATCAGGATAGCCGGAAAAATCTGTTTCACAGACACCGGCAATAACATCATGAATACCCTGACCCTTAGCAAAAATAGCCGCATAAAGTAAAAACAGCGCATTCCGTCCGTCGACAAAAGTATTGGGCAACCCTTCAGCCGGTGCCTCAATCGCCTGCTGTTTATCCATCAGCGCATTATGGGTAATACTTTGCAACAGCGACAAATCCATCACTGTCTGTGCCACGCCCAGATCCTGGGCAATCCAGCGTGCTTTTTCCAGCTCAATCGCATGACGCTGACCATACTGAAACGTAATCGTCTGCACATTCTCACGCCCGTAAGCAGCAATGGCCTGCAACAGGCAGGTAGTTGAATCCTGACCGCCGGAAAAAATTACCAGAGCCTTAGAATATTGTTTCATTATCCAGATTCCTTAGTTTTGATTTCAGAACCAGCCGGAAAGCCTTCTTTCCGGCCGCCTGACGTGGGAGGTTTGCGAACCACGCAGTCATTTATTACAAATTATAAAACATTTGCCCTCTTATACTGACAGTTTGGTCACGAAAGCGTGTAAAACAGGTAAAATAACCGGCTTTATTGCTGATATTTCAAATACACAAACATGTTGGTACTGGGAATAGAATCTTCTTGTGATGAAACCGGCGTCGCCCTGTACGACAGCGCGCACGGTCTGCTGGCTCATCAACTGCATACACAAATTGCCATGCATGCAGAATATGGCGGTGTCGTGCCTGAACTGGCCAGCCGCGATCACATCCGCCGGCTGACACCGCTTACTCAGGCCTGTCTGCAAGAGGCAGATAAAACATACAGTGATATCGACGCTATTGCCTACACACAGGGACCGGGTCTGGGCGGTGCACTTTTGGCCGGCGCCAGCTTTGCCAATGCTCTGGCATTCGCCCTGAACAAACCGGTTATTCCGGTACATCACCTTGAAGGACACATGCTCTCGCCATTACTGAGCGAAGACAAACCTGCCTTTCCCTTCGTCGCCTTACTGGTTTCCGGCGGCCATACCCAGTTTATGGCCGTAAAAGGGATTGGCAACTATACCCTTCTGGGGGAAAGCATAGATGACGCTGCCGGAGAAGCTTTCGATAAAACCGCCAAACTGCTTGGCCTGCCTTATCCCGGCGGTGCCAGACTGTCAGAACTGGCCAGACTGGGACAACCGGGCAGCCTGCATTTTCCCCGCCCCATGCTGCATTCACACGACTTAAACATGAGTTTTTCCGGTTTAAAAACCGCAGTATTGACCGCAGTAAACAAAATCCGCACAGAAACAGGCTGTAAAGAACAGCTTCCGGAGCAAATTCGCAATGATATTTGCCGCGAATTTCAGAACGCCGTAGTAGATGTACTCACCAGCAAAGCCAGACAGGCATTAAAACAAACCGGTTATCAGCAGCTGGTTGTTGCCGGCGGTGTCGGCGCAAACTGGCAGTTACGTCAGAGCCTCAGCAACCTGCCGGGAATACAGACATTCTTTCCGCCAATGGCCTACTGCACAGATAATGGCGCCATGATTGCTTTTGCCGGTGCCATGCACCTGAGCAACGCACAGCCTGCTGCCGGTTTTAATGTAAAGCCGCGCTGGCCGCTCAGCCAGATTGTTCAGTAATACCGTGCACCCTCAGCACGGTTAACCGCACAGATTAATATGATTGAAATTAAAAACCTTAGTTTACAACGTGGTAATAAACAACTTTTGAATAATGCCAGCCTGACCATCTACCCGGGTCAGCGTATCGGCCTGATTGGTAAAAACGGCACCGGCAAATCCAGCCTGTTCGCTCTGATTGAAGGTAAAATCAGCCATGACAGCGGTGATATCCGTTTACCCAAACACTGGCAACTGGCCACTGTCAAACAGGAAACACCCGCACTGGATATACCCGCGCTGGACTATGTTTTGCAGGGCGACAGCGAATTGCAGCTACTGCAACAGCTACTGCAACAGGCCGAAGATGCCGACGACGGCTTCAAACAGGCAGAATATCATGCAAGGCTGGATGAAATCGGCGCATACAGTGCGCCGGCACGTGCAGCCAAACTGCTCAACGGTCTTGGTTTCTCACAGCAGGAACAGCAGCAACCGGTAAAATCATTCAGCGGCGGCTGGCGTATGCGCCTGAATCTGGCTCAGGCACTGATGTGCCGTACAGATTTACTCCTGCTGGATGAACCTACCAACCATCTGGATCTGGAAACAGTATTGTGGCTGGAACAGCATCTGGCCGGTCTGGATACCACCCAGATAATCATTTCGCATGACCGTGATTTTCTGAATGCCACCACTACCCAGACAGTTGAACTGACACAACAGCAGCTTATCCTCTACGGCGGCAACTATGATTTTTATCAGCAGGAACGTGCACAGCGGCTGACTCAGCAGCAGGCTGCCTATCTTAAACAGCAGGCTCATATTCAGCACCTGCAATCCTTTATCGACCGCTTTAAAGCCAAAGCCACCAAAGCAGTACAGGCACAAAGCCGAATCAAAGCACTGGCACGGCTTGAACGCATTGCCCCGGCACATCTGGACAGTGAGTTTTCGTTTCAGTTTGCGCAGCCTGACCATCTGCCTAATCCGCTGCTGAAACTGGAACACATCAGCCTTGGCTATGGTGACAAAACCGTTCTGCACGATATCGACCTTTCAGTTGAATCCGGAGCACGTTATGGTCTGCTCGGGGTAAACGGCAGCGGTAAATCCACCCTTATCAAAGCCATTTCCGGTAGCCTGAAACCACTAAGCGGCCAGATTATCCGTGCGGAAAAACTCAAAATCGGTTATTTCGCCCAGCATCAGCTCGAAACACTGCGTGCAGACCAAAGTCCGGTCTGGCATATCCAGCAGCTGTCACCGGCTGTACGCGAACAGGAAATCCGCAACTTCCTCGGTAGCTTTGCCTTCATCGGAGATATGGCTTTACAACCAATCGCCCCCTTTTCCGGCGGTGAAAAAGCCCGTCTGGCACTGGCAATGATAGTCTGGCAAAAACCGAACCTGCTGCTACTGGACGAACCGACAAACCATCTTGATCTGGACATGCGCCATGCATTAACTGTAGCATTACAGACGTTTAAAGGCGCACTGATCGTAGTCTCTCACGACCGCAGCCTGCTTGAATCGACTACTGATGCTTTAATTTATCTCAGTGATGGCGAACTGAAACACTTTGATGGTGACCTCAGCAATTACCGCCAGTGGCGTTTAACTCAGGATCAGCATAACGGTGAACAGCCGCAGGATTCGCGTGATAACCACAATCGCAAAGAGCAGAAACGCATTGAAGCACAACAACGTCAGCAGCGTGCCCGTCTGATTAAACCGTTATTGAAAAATATCGAAAAAGCCGAACGGGATATGGGAAACTGGCAGCAGCAACGCAAACAACATGAAGCATTTCTAGCCAGTGAAGAAGCATATCTTGACGAAAATCAGACAAAATTACAACAAACCCTTACCCAATTGGCCGAGCTCAAAGTAAAATTAGCTCAGACTGAAGAAAAATGGCTTGAATGGCAGCAAGAAGTAGAAAACATTAACCAGACTACTTGAATTATTGCAGTATAAGGCTCAATAATGACATACAAAAAAATCATTCCCATACTAATATTTACCAGTGGCCTGTTTATAGGACAGAGTGCCGTTGCAAAAGTGTATACCTGTCTTGAAAACGGCGAAGTTGTCTATACCTCAAAACTAAAGGGAAATTGTGCCGTAGCCAACTTACCGGCTATCGGTAGCTATAGCGACAGCCGTCCCAGCTACCGCAACAGTAGTGCTTCGGCCACAATACGCAGCCGCCCGCGGCCTGCAACCAAGGTAGCAACAGCCTATAGCGGCCTGCAACCCACAGTTAATATCGTTCCTAAAGGCAGCGACAATACCCGTCGTGCCATTTTGCAGCAGGAGCTGACCAATGAACGTAATGCTCTTGCTCAGGCACAGCAGGCACTGAACCGCAGCCGTACCGGTAAAGGCGGTAATATTACCGAACTGCAAAGTGCGGTACTTGACCGGCAGCAGAACATTCAGGCCATACAGCGGGAACTTGGTCGTATGTAAACCCAGATAAAGGATAAATCATGAGAAAATCCCTGATACTTGCCACATTGTGTACACTGATAAGCACTTCTGCACTGGCACAGATATATGAATGCACCGACAGCAGGGGGAATCACAGTTACAGCGAAGTTCCGAAAGGTAAAAACTGCCATTCTGTCAGCAATCTGGGCGGGAATTTCTCAACCACTTCTGCCTACAAACCGGCCGTAGCTACTCCTGATACCAATTCCAAAGATGCAGATTCAGCCGCCCGCAACCAGCCCGATCAGGCCGCAATTTCTGCTGCCCGTAAAAACCTTGCCGATGCCAAAAAAGCACTGGAAGACGGTAAAAAAATTCGTATGGGAAATGAACGCAACTACGTGCGCTATCAGGAACGCATAAAAGGTCTGGAAGATGCCGTAAAATCCCGGCAGCAGGATTTGGATAACGCTCTGAATGGCAAATAAAATCTGCTTAGAATTTACCGGCTTAAAATATTTTTTAGCCGGTAAATAACTTGAATGATTCATTAAAAGTATATATCTGAGAATTAGCTCTATTATTCAGGCAGGATTATCAAATATAAATCGTAGATAAAACCATATAAAAGCATTCCTGATATTAAAGTAATAACATTATTCTCAGCCTCAACGCATTGATCAAATATCTGTTAAAACTACTATCAAAATTGATTAAATAATAGATAAACATCACTATCAGTACAAAAAGATTTTCATTTCCTGATTAATCAATTACATCTGATGATTATTTTCTCAAATTTTTAACTTAATTACTTTGTGAATAATCCTGTAGATTTAATTTTATCGCACTGTTTGGTAACTCCACTCGTAAGCCTTTTGTCTTATTCTCTATTGACGGAATAAAAATTAAAGTTTTGGAACCAACGTTAGTCAGTAGAATATCTATATGTTCTAGTTCGCAAAAATTATTATCACATGTAATTTTGAAGTTGGATTTAGAATCTTTCGAATTTAATTCATTTATATTTTTTTGTAATACTTTATAATAATTTTTATCTATTAATAGTGATACATTAGTTTTTCTAAGACCATATATAGTAAAAGAAAATTTAAATGAATTAGTTGAAAACGGACCTATTCCTATTAGAATTATAATCAATAAAAATATATAAAATGTAATATTTTTAATTTTTTCATTTTTATCAGATTTTTCTTTTTCAATTTTTTGAGTTGATGCTTTTTTTAATTTTTTAAAGATATTATTATCAACACAGAATTTTAAACTAAAAAATATAAATATTAAAATTTGTACCGTAACTATTTTTTCTAAACTAAAAATATCTGATCCATTACTAAATGCTAATATAAATGTTTCTGATACTATTCCATAAGCCATTATAAATATTATAATACTTAATGACGGAATTCCTTTTAATTTATAATTTTTAATTTTATAATCTTTTATTCTATAATATATAATAGAAGGTAATCCTATTATTAACATATAAACAAAAAAGAAAATTGCTAAATTTGTCAAATATAGCAAACCAATAATTAATGCATATAGCATACCAAAACTTATAGTTATTAATATAAATATTAAAGTTTCACTAATTTGTACATCTGGGGGAATAAAATGTATCTCCATACAGTAAAAAGTAAAAATAATAATTCCAATAGTTGGGCATGTAATACTTATAATCTTAAATATATTTAGTATTAATTGAGTAATTTCTTTAATTTTTTCCATAAATTAAATTTGACATATCATCATGTTATATCAATAAAAAATCAACTAATATTAACATACACAAGTTAACATTAGTTGATTTTATTTTATTCCATCTATTTAATTATTCACTCCAGCTTCGGATGTAAATCAATATATTGCTGCTTACGCTTTTCCAGTTCGCCTATCTGCTCCTGTAAGCGGGCAATTTCTGCATCAATATCATCCACACTCTGCTCAATATGCTGATAAGTCTGCACCAGCAGCTCACGCGCTTCCTGCTTATTCGAAGCTGAAGGAGACACACCGCGCAGCGGACGATTGGCTGTTTCTTTCAGGCAGATACCGGTAACAATTCCGATAATTCCCACCAGCATCAGATAATAAGCCGGAATAAACAAATCATTAGTAGCATCCACCAGCGCAGCGGCAATAGTCGGCGTTAAACCAGCAATAATAATCGCAATATTAAATGCACTGGCCAGAGCACTGTAACGGATACGGGTAGGAAACAGTGCCGGCAGCGTAGAAGCCATAACACCGGTAAAAGAATTCAGAATCAGCGCCAGAATAAACAGCCCGAGAAAAATCAGCCCTACTTTGCCACTGGTAATCAGCTGAAAACACGGAATAGCCAGAATCAGCAATGCAATTGAGCCGCCAATCACAAATGGCTTGCGTCCGATTTTATCGCTGACAAAACCAATAATCGGCTGCATAAACATCATACCAATCATAATCGCAATAATAATCAGCACACCGCGCTCTTCACCATAATGCAGATTATGCGACAGATAGCTGGGCATATAAGTCAGCAGCATGTAGTAAGTGATATTTGTGGTTAACACCAGCCCGACACTCACCAGCAATGTAGGCCAGAAACGCTGCATAATTTTCTTAAACGAAACCTGAGGCCGGTTACCAACGTCTTCCTGCTCAGCCTTTTCCATCATATCCAGATGTTGCTGAAAAGCCGGAGTTTCCTCCGCAGCATGGCGCAAATACAAGCCCAGCAGACCTAAAGGAGCAGCCAGAAAAAACGGAATGCGCCAGCCCCACGAGAGAAAATGTGCCGAACCCATAATATTTTCCAGCAATACCACCAGCCCTGCACCAAGCACAAACCCGCAGATTGAACCAAAATCCAGAAAACTGCCCAGAAAACCGCGCTGCCTGTCGGGTGAATATTCCGCGACAAAAATAGCCGCTCCCGTATATTCACCGCCCACAGAAAACCCTTGAGCCAGCTTACACAACAGCAACAGCACAGGTGCCCACATACCAATACTGTTATACGATGGAATCAGACCAATACAAAAAGTACTGAGTGCCATAATAATAATGGTAGTCGACAATACTTTCTGCCGGCCGAAGCGATCGCCAAGTATCCCGAAAAATACACCACCAAGCGGGCGCACCAGAAATGGTACGGAGAAGGTACCCAGTGCGGCGATTATCTGCACACTGGGCGAAGCAGACGGAAAAAATACCTGTCCCAGCGCATAAGCCACAAAACCATATACCCCAAAATCAAACCACTCCATGGCATTACCCAGTGCAGCGGCAGAAATGGCCTTTTTAAGCTTATTCTGGTCAACAATAGTGATATCGTGTAATTCCAGCGTTCCGTTCTGAGTAGGAATCAGTGGTGGAACATGAGAAGAAGCCTCATTTTGTTTATTAACAGCTGTCATGATAATCCTCTCATTATTAATATTTAAATGATATTTCAATTATAACATGCGTCTGAAAAACGCTTTGTAATTGAATTTTAAAGAAAACTATCTACAGCATAATCGATAAAAGAGCGCTTGTGCTACAATTATTTTATTCCACCCCGATTTTTCATAGTTTATTAATTCACTTTCACAGCCTGTTTGCCGCATTACTGAGCCGCTATCCTGCCTGCTCCGGCATCAGCCCGCAAAGCCTGCCTGTACAGTGGCAGCTGTACATGAATCTGATGCAATTGCCGCCATAATACCTTTTCAACCACATCATCATCCGGCAGCGGCCTGCTCACTTTTAACAGCTCTGCCAATGCCTCCCACTTAGTTTGAAAAAGTGCGGAATCGGGTTTCTGCTCCATCAATTCTGCCAGACTGCCGGCAATCGTCATCCAGTATTGCACCTGTTCCGGCGTCAGCTGTGGACGCAGGCGATCCACCTGAGCACGAATCGCACCCAGTGCAGAAATACAGCTTAACAATACATAATTCAGTTGCAGCAAGGTCTTACCCTCAGCCAGATGTTGCCCGTAACGTTTTGGTTCCATCGACATATCAGCTACAGTATTACTCAGCGTAACCGCCAGCTCGTGTGCATTGCGTCGCGCCGCGCGATAAACAACATCGTCGCTCAGCCCGTTCTGCAACTGCTGCGCTACCTGTCGCAGATAGACACCATCACTGCTTAAGGCGCGTCCGGCAATCCGTCCCAGCGTCAGATAACGCCAGTCCGGCCACAAATACGATACCGCACACCATGCCAGCACAGAGCCAAGAATCGTATCCGTAAAGCGTGACAGCATGGCTGACTGCGTATCCATACCGATAATCGCAAAGCCCACCAGCACCTGAACCGTAATAAAAAACGTGGAGAAACTGTAGCGACGAACCCTGAATGCAAAAAACAGCACCGTACTAACCACCACAATTATCAGCCTGCCAGACAGCGCAGGCACAAAATAGGGCAATGCCGAACCCACTACTACCCCAAGCAGCGTACCCACAATTCTTTGTTTCAGCCTGGCTGTTGTTGCCGAATAATTCGGCTGACAGACAATAACCCCGGTCAGCAAAATCCAGTAACCCATTTTCAGATGGAAACTTTCAACCACCACACAGGTAACAGCAGTCAGAATGGCCAAACGCACAGCATGGCGCAACACATTCGACTGAAAAGTAAAATGTGCTTTTAACGCCGGCAGAATATCGCGTATCCGGTCAACATCCAGCCCGGCAATCTGCAAATCACCGATGTTTTGTTCTTTACTGTTATTCTTTACCTGTTCCAGCCACAACAGCTGCTCATTAATCGCCAGAATATTAGCCGTTAACTGCTGTAAACCCGGTAAATCCTCATCACTGCCATGTTCTGCACAATAACGTGCCACAGCCTGCTGTACACCTTCACCGGCACGCTGAAGCATCAGATTAAATGCATACGGCTTATCTTCCTGCAGGCATTCACCCATCTGCCGGCAAGCCTGAGCCTGCAACACAATCAAGCGCTGAATACGGTAAATTAAATCAGAATGTGCCAGCTTGTGCGCCAGTGCCGCATAATCAACATGGCGCGAACTGATACGTTCATGGATATTCTGTGCAGTCAGATAATATTGCAGCAGCATACCAATACTACGCTGCCGGTGCTGCCGGCGCAGACGGTAAAACAAAGCAGTACGGCACTGATTAAAACCATTAATCACCGCCGTATTTTTCATTGCCAGCTCAAGTTCCCTTTCTGCAAGCAAATCCACCTCATCCGGGTCAAAAAACTGAGCTTTTACCAGCATATAATCGGCCAGTCTGGCAAAAGAGCCGGCCAGATTGTCCTGCACCGGCCGGTTAGGAAACAGCAGATGCAGCACCAGCGTACACAGACTAAACAAACTGGTACCGCAAACCAGCATAATCGGATTGGTATACCAGGGTAAAAGCGGCGAATAAGTCAGCACCGTATACAGCATCACCAGCAGCGTACCAAAAGCAATCGTGCGGTATCGCACATCAATAGCACCCATCATCGTCATACTGAATGCCGCCCACACCATCAGCAGCGAAAACGCCAGCGGATGCCCGAATGTCCACTGCACCGCAGTAGCAGCCAGAGAAAAATGTATCAGCGTAAAAAACAGATTGCGTAAACGGCCGGTAAATCCATCATCCAGATCCACCAGCCCGCCGGCAATAATTCCCAGAAACAGTGCCGTACTTTCAGCCGTATTGCCCGTATACCATACCCACAGTGCCGCCAGCATCATACTGAGCAGCATCGGTAAATTGGCCAGATAACCTGCACGTACCGGAATTGTTCGCATCTAATCGCCTCTAATGACCAGAAAACACAACCTGCCCCATTTTAGCAAGCTGCCGGATAAACCGGACAGATTATTTACAGCATAAAAAAACCGGCTTCAAAAAGCCGGTTTTCCATATACAGACACAATTATTTCTTCTCAACCTGTGCCTGCCAGGTATCACGCAAAGTTACAGTACGGTTAAATACCGGATTTTCCGCAGTATGGTCATAGCGGTCAGTCACAAAGTAGCCCAGACGCTCAAACTGATAGCGCGTTTCCGGTGCCAGCGTATTTGCTACCGGCTCCACCAGTGCATCAATTTCTGTTACCGAGGCCGGATTCAGAAACTCAGTAAAATCACGATACTGACCATCATCACCGCGTACCGCATCCGGACGTTCCACAGTAAACAGCCGGTCATACAACCGCACCTTAGCCGGCACAGCATATTCAGTAGACAGCCAGTGAATAACACCTTTCACCTTACGTCCCTGCGGCTTAGAAGCCAGCGTGTCATGGTCTATCGAGCATTTCAGCGACACCACCCGTCCGGACGCATCCTGCACCACTTCCTCACACTTAATCACATAGCTGTAACGCAGGCGCACTTCACCGCCCAGCGTTAAACGCTGCCAGCCTTTAGGCGGCTCCAGCGCAAAATCGTCTGCTTCAATATAAATCGTTTTCGTTAGCGGTATCAGACGCTCGCCCATTTCCGGATGATGCGGATGAAACGGTGCTTCACGGCTTTGCGTTATCGCCTCATCAAAATTAATCAGCTCAACTTTAATCGGATTGAGCACCGCAATCATCCGAGGTGCCACACTTTCCAGATCTTCACGAATAGCACCTTCCAGAACACTCATATCCACCACATTTTCACTCTTGGAAATACCTACCCGTTTGGCAAACAGACGCAGCCCTTCCGGCGTATAACCGCGGCGGCGCATACCGGAAATAGTTGGCATACGCGGGTCGTCCCAGCCGGACACATGGTCTTGCACTACCAGCTGATTCAGCTTGCGTTTGGAAGTAATCGAATACAGCAGTTCCAGCCGAGAAAATTCATACTGATGCGGCTGATGCGCAATCGTAATATTCTCCACCACCCAGTCATACAGCGGCCGGTGTGATTCAAATTCCAGCGTACACAGCGAATGAGTAATATTTTCAATCGCATCCGAAATCGCATGCGTATAATCATACATCGGATAAATAACCCATTTATCACCAGTGCGATGATGATGCACACGGCGGATACGGTAGATTACCGGATCACGCAGATTAATATTGCCCGCAGCCATATCAATTTTCAGCCGCAGCGTTTTACTGCCGTCCGGAAACTCCCCATTGCGCATACGGGCAAACAAATCCAGATTTTCTTCTATCGTACGTTCACGATACGGGCTGTTTTTACCCGGCTCCGTTAACGTACCGCGATACTGACGCATTTCCTCAGCATCCAGATCATCCACATACGCCTTACCTGCTTTAATCAGCTCCAGCGCATACTCATACAAACGTTCAAAATAATCTGAAGCAAAACGTTCCTCATGCCACTGGAAACCCAGCCACTGCACATCTTCCTTAATCGAGCGCACATACTCATCCGATTCTTTCTCAGGATTCGTATCATCAAAGCGCAGATTACACAAACCATCATAAATATAAGCCAGACCAAAATTCAGGCAGATCGATTTAGCATGGCCGATATGCAGATAACCATTAGGTTCGGGAGGGAAACGCGTAATTACCTGCCGGCATTTCCCGCTTTGCAGGTCTTCCTCAATAATAGAGCGTATAAAATGATTATCGGCAAACTGATCTTTATTAAGCATAGTTCTTCTGAATATGTGCAAATGTGTTTTGCAGAATAAAAACGCCTGAAAACACCAAGTAAAAGGTAATAATTATATACCCAATTTATATAAGCAATATACAATTATACTAACCAAAAACGTATCAATTAAACAGTTTAGTAATAATTAAGCAAATACTAAACCAAATCAGATGAAATACAAACAATAATTTACCGATTAATTAAATTCAGCATCCATCACCGGAAAAACCCAAATTGCCTTTGTCTGCCATCGGGCAGACTTAACAGCGAAATACTTACCTGTCAGACGCACACTGCCCGTATAAAATAAAATATGCTTAATATTCAAAGCATAAAAATCCAGCCAGCCAGAAAGCACAGAATACAACACACAAGCTGTCATACCACATCCGTTAAAATGGCATTGCGCCTTCAACACAATTCATTCCGTAAACATATTTTCAGCAAAACATCTTCCGGAAATGAACCGCATCACATCAGCCAGTTACAAAAAGCCATAATAAATCACTGAGCCGCCATAAACCCATGCATACATTAATATCTGCATTAATTTATTTCATATAATAATCAGACTACAAAACTAAGTTTTTATGTACAATTATCAGAATTAAATTTGAAAATTCATTCAAATAAAAATACACACATCTTTACCCGCACAATCAACAACCCGAAATTTTTATCAACACATGCTTTCTTCCGGTTTCAGTGCCAGACACAATCCGGCATACAACCTGCATAGTTACCAGCCTTAGTGCAGGTCTTAATACCGGCAAATAGTTATTCAGGCATTAAGAGCACGAATATCCGGCAGGAAGCAGCTGATATCAAAGGATTAATCATGGTACGAGTAAACAAATTCAACCGGCAGAATAAATTTAAAAAAATAAACCGGCAACAAACAGGCAGTGATAAGCAGCCCCTAAGCAAAGGCAAAATCAGCCCGGAAACACAGACATCTGCACGCACCGCAACCCCTTCCCTGTTTTTGCGCCTGTATCATTACTATTTCAACCCTGATAAAACCGTAAGAAGAAAAAACCGCATAAGCTCACTGCAAACAAGCGCCAGATTCTCCGTATTAATATGTATTGCTTTAATTATCTTTGCATCGGTCAGAAATATTATCAGATTAAAACATGCCAGCATCACCAACACACACACTTTACCGAATTCCGGTATCAAAAATACACCTGCTCCCATCAAAATCCGCAATAGCAGTACACAATCCCGAAACAAAGAGCACAAAATCCGGCAAGAACATCATTAACCAGATAAATTTTTAATAGTCACATACCGTATTATTAGTGAGAGAATAATAACAGAGAAAATAATTTATAATATCAAATAAAACCATCAGCATATTTAACCAATCCGGCAAAATTAACAGCTGAACGTTTTATCTTTATATTCAGGATTTAGCTGTTAATTTATTTTTCCACTGGTCTGTATTCCTATTTATTTTTATTGCTTTATTAAAAATAATTAAATACATCCATCAGCATTTTATGCAAATATATTATCAATAACCAGCACAGAACTGGAGATTTGTTATTATTCAAACGATATTTGCCATATTCACTGCGGATAATAAAACGCCACTGCCCCAATAGAGGAACAATAGCGTTATTTTAATAAAATTCCAGATTCCGGCTATGGCTAAATCAGCCGGCTTTTTTGCAAAGAGAACAGTTCAGGCTTGCCGGCGCAAGCTTACATGCACCGGTAAATTGTCAGCCGGCGACCACAGCAAGCCTGCAAAACTTACTTACTGCTAACCGGCAGCTTGCCCTGCTGCTCCAGTTCCTTTATATATTCGGGCAGGATTACCTGCTGGATATTGTCACGTTCTTTTTTAATTGCATCCAGTTTAGCTTTATTGCGCCGGTAATCCGCCATAGATTTGATTGAAGGGCGTGGTGTACACAGTTTCTGGCTTTTCTTAAATAGTTCAAACTGTTTCTTTACTGCCTCACGAGCATCATCATCTTTGGTGCCATAATCAATATATATTTGGTTACAAGCTAGGAAATGGACAGTAATATTACTTGTCTTACCAAAATCATCACCCATAGATGGTGGTGGAGGTGGAAGTGGTATTACTGCTGAATGACTTTCATGATATTGTGCTATTGCTTTTTTTTCATTTTCATCAAAATTGACCCCTGGTAAATTTAATCCTCTTGCATGCCAACCCGGATAAGGTAACACTGTCCAGTTAATACGCGCAGTCATACCCGGTTTCCATTTCGCCGGCAGATAGGCGGCACCGCAAGTTGAACCACCACCAAAGCGTTTTTTGCCAACCTCATAATCATCTACGCCCGCTGTGTTTGGAATACAACCACCATTAATTGAACCACCATGTACATTTTCATAGTTGTATTCCAATGCCTCTACCGGCGCGGCATAGGATTTGTTTTTACCGGAAGTAACGCCGACAAAAGGCTCAAAACCGCCGCCGCAGGAGGTGATGGCGGTAGCCGACAGCAGCAATAAACTTAGCCGGATAAGGCGGTTTACGGTGAATATTTTTTTAGCAGACATTTGATGCTCACTCTTCTTGGGTTAAACACTGTGATTACTGCATGGTGTATTTAATAATTGATTTCATCGCTGCATCTGCACCTTCCCCTTTATTCCGGTTTTTGTTATCACCCTGTTGACGGTACTGCTTACATCTGTCAGTTTTTATGCAATGATATTACCAATATCTGGCGCAGAAACGGAAATTTTTTATTAGTCGAACCTGTATTTACACTGCGGATAATAAAACGCCACTGCACCCGTATGGGAACAATGGCGTTATTTTAATAAAATTCCAGATTCAGGCTATGGCTGAATCAGCCAGCTTTTTTGCAAAGACAACAGTTCAGGCTTGCCGGCGCAAGCTTACTTGCACCGGTAAATTGTCAGCCGGCGACCCCGGCAAGCCTGCAGAATTTATTTACTGCTAACCGGCAGTTTGCCCTGCTGCTCCAGCTCCTTTATATATTCCGGCAGGATTACCTGCTTAATATTTGCCCGCTCCTGCTTAATTGCATCCAGCTTAGCTTTATTGCGCCGGTAATCCGCCATAGATTTTATTGAAGGGCGTGGAGTACACAGTTTCTGGCTTTTCTTAAATAGTTCAAACTGTTTTTTTACTACTTCCGGTGCATTTTCCTGTCGGGTGCCATAATCAATAAATATCTGATTACAGGCTAAAAAATGAACGGTAATATTTCTTACCTTACCAAAATCATCACCTGCAAATGGTGGTGGAGGCGGCAAAGGTATAATTGCTGAATGACTTTCATGATACTGTCCTATTGCATTTTTTTCATTTTGGTCAAATTCTAATCCAGGAACATTAAGAACTTTCGCATGCCAACCCGGATAAGGTAATACTGTCCAATAAATTTTTGCTGTCATCCCTGGCTTCCATTTCGCCGGCAGATAGGCAGCGCCACAAGAGCCGCCACCACCATAACGTTTTTTTCCGACTTCATAATCATCTACGCCCGGTGTATTTGGTATACAACCACCATTAATTGAACCACCGTGTACATTTTCATAGTTGTATTCCAGCGCTTCCACTGGCGCGGCATAAGATTTGTTTTTACCGGAAGTAACGCCGACAAAAGGCTCAAAACCGCCGCCGCAGGAGGTAACAGCGGTTACCGATAGCAGCAATAAACTTAGCCGGATAAGACGGTTTACGCTGAAT
Organism: Snodgrassella sp. W8158; assembly: GCF_016100435.1. Taxonomy (NCBI): domain Bacteria; kingdom Pseudomonadati; phylum Pseudomonadota; class Betaproteobacteria; order Neisseriales; family Neisseriaceae; genus Snodgrassella; species Snodgrassella sp. W8158. The sequence goes on from NZ_JACFSM010000004.1 coordinate 72,598, forward strand.
ATTTTTTTAGCAGGCATTTGATTCTCACTCTTCTTGGGTTAAACACTGTGATTACTGCATTGTGTATTTAATAATTGCATTTCTATATCTCCTTTATTTAATTGTTAATATCGTACTACTTCCGGCATTTATTCCATATATCAATATATTACACAATTATACGCAGTAGCGCAGTATCTTTGTTAACAGCCTAAACGATTAAGCAGCGATGATAAGAATTCTGGCTATGCGCTTTACTCACAGTACAGGCAAAGCAGCAGAATAAAACGCCATTGCCCCGGTATGGCGGCAATGGCGTTGCAACAAAGGCAGCGTGAATACAACGCTGCGTGCCGCTTACGGCTACAGCAGCCAGCTTTGCAGTACTTTTTTAATCAATTCCATCTTTTGCGGCGATATCGCCTGCATCTGCGCCGGAATATTACCGCTTTGCAGCTGCTGCAACAGGCTGGCGATTTCCGGCTGGCTGCGGCTGGCAATATTTTCCGGCAGATACTGGTTGATTTCCAGATCGCCGAGACCAAGCCGGCTGAGCGCGGATTTACTCATCTGCTCTACTGCCTGATCATAAATATCGCCGCCGCTGTTGTTGTAAAAAGCCTGCGCAAGCGTCTGCGGATCCTGTGCACCGCTCTCCAGCAAGGCTGTACTGTTCTGCGCGCTGATGCGGCTGTTTTGCTGGTACTGGCTGATTTGCTGGCGCAGATGGTCGGCCAGACTGTCTTTGCTGATGTCTTCCAGACCGGGCGGCTGCATCAGGCTTGCCTGCGGCAGCGCCGCTGCCGGATCGGAATAAACGGTCATCCCCTGCTTAAGGGCTTCCTGCAACTGCTGCTTATCCAGTGTGCCGGCTTTAGCCTGCTGCACCGCATTTTCCAGCTGTTTCTGATTTTCGGTAACCTTATCCAGCATTTGTTTCACCTGCTCAGCCTGCTGCTTCAGCTGGGCATTGGACTCTTTCATCTGATCCAGTGCTTTTTGCTGCTCGGTAAGCAGTTCGCGGATTTCATTCAGATTCTTGATGGTTTCATCACTGCTCTGAATAACCTGGCCGAGGGCTTTATCGAGAAATTCCTTATCTGTCCACGGCTGCTGTTTGTCATATTGGGCTTTAATCTGCTGGGTGGCGGTTTGCAAATCCTTGGTGAACTTGCGCAGATTTTTCAGGTTGTCGGCAGTCGGCAGAATTTTACCGGTATCCGGATCAATGGCCAGTGCCTGATAGTCCTGAGTGAGCAGCCCCCATGCGGCCCTGTCTGCATCGGTAACAAACAGCTCGGGATTATTCAGACCAATCAGAATATAGGCCGGATTGCCGTATTTCACGCTCATATAGGCGCTGCGGGCAATCCCCGCTATCCCGACCACGCGATTAGCCAGCAGCACCGGCGACAGCGGTTTATTTGAAAAGCCGTCGCTGAACACCAGACGGTGGGAAAAATAACTGGTAAACGGTTCGCGGCTTTTCAGCAGCGAATCATGCATAAACCAGGCGCGCGAATCATGAATCTGGTCGTCGAAAATCCGCACCATCTGCGGATAATTGGCCGAATATTTTTCTGCATGGGTTTTCAGCCGCTTGTGAATGACAATTTTCTCGCGCAAATCTGCCTGTTGCAGCCGCTGCCAGATATCCTTGACCGCATTTGTCGCCAGATCACGACCGTGCAGATTATTCTGATAGCGCTGGCGCAGGACATTAAGCATGGTACCGGTAACCAGTGCGCCTTTATCGGCATTCTGGAACATCTCGCTGATTTGCTTCGCCGAATATTCCCATGGCTTTTTGCCTTTGTTTGCGTCTGCCGGGGCTTTGCCATCGGCAGGAGCTTTGCCGTCTGCCGGGGCAGTGCCGCCGGCTGGTGTGCTGCTCCCCGGCGGCGTGTCTGAGGCGACAATATTTTTCGCCATTGGCGGCAGAGGAATGGTACCGGTATTACCCGATGCCGGCGTTTTAAGATCAGCAACTTTCGCACCGAAATACAGCTCGTCGCCGTTATCATGGATGTCTTTGTATTCTGCCGCCTCGTCGTCGTTATTCAGCATATACATACTGCCGGCAAACATTGTATTAAGCAGGAAGCCGGCGGAGAGCATATTTTCCAGATTGAATTCATGCAGATAATCGGCCTTGAAATCCTTGGCACCTTCAATCAGATCCCAGCCGTCATTACCGGCTACATAATTTTTATTGATAATGCCGTCGAGAAATTCCTGCCGCTGCTCTTTCGGAATATCCCCCAGACCGGCCTGCTCCCACATTTCATCATTATCGGCAACCGGCTTATCGGGAAAATTGCCTTTACCGGCTTCATTGGATTCTTTACGCCCCTTGTCAATAATTTCAGTACGGCCTTTTTTGGTGTCTTTGTCTTCCTTTTCTCCGACGCTGCCGCCAGGCGTAAGCTGTAAGCCGAGGAAACGCGCATAACCGGCAATACCCGAGCGCACCCAGCGCAGAATGCGATAGGCGGTGAAATGGTGAATCTGCTTTTGCAGTGCGGTGCTGATATTCGAGGTTTCCAGCGTTTTCAGCCAGGCATTAAAGCGCTCTACCATTTCTGTTTTAGTTGCAAATTCATTCTCAGTTTTATCATCCATATATTCATAGTTTTTCAACTGAAAGCGCGGATGTTTCTGCATATCTTTCTTTAAGGCTGGATGATCTCGTAATACTTGCAAAGGCATGCCATGTTCCCAGCAGCGCGCATACATATCATGCAGGGTAATCTGTGCCAGCACATGCCCCATACCATAATTACTCTTAAACTGCTCGCCGGGCGGATAGCCACCACCGATATCGGAATGCACACCGGGGTAGATATATTCCTTGAAATTGCCTTTCGGATAGCCGCCGTCAACACAGATACTGTCGACTGAGAAGCTCTTGCGCTGCTCATGCGCGGAAACAAAGTGATAGCAGTTTTTGATAAAGCCGGCGCTGCCGGCGCGCTGCAGCGACATGGTGCGGTGCGCCCATGAACAGTGGCCGGTTACCATAGCCACCAGCGGCGACATACCGACAGTAGCTACGGTATCAAACAAGCCGCACATCTCAACATAAATCGGGATACCGAGCAGTTTCAGCTCAATACCTTCATAAGGTTTTTCTTTTTCTTTATCATCAGTCTTAGCCGGTTTTTTGCCTTTGGAAGCATCGGCAGTCATGCTGGCAGCCTGCGCCTGCACCCGCTGCATGGCAGCTTTGTCGGCGCTGCTGTTTACCGGTCCGCAGGCCTGCCGGGCTTTATCCTTGTTCTGTGCATCGGGCTGGTCTTTATCTTTACCCTGTGCATCGGCCGGGGTTTTATCCTTGTCCTGCCCGGCTGACTTGTCTTTATTTTTCGCCTCGGCTTCCTGTTTGGCTTTAGCCGCTGCCTCTGCCGCAGCGCGGTCGTTCTTACGCTGTTTGGTGCGCTCTTCTGCCTGCTGCGCCACCAGCTTCTCCAGCTGCTCGCGCGCCGCAGCATTTTCGTCACGGTCGAGCAGGTAGTCAAGCAGCCAGTTCAGAAAGGTGCGTGCTTCAGCGGCACCGCGGGAAAAACCGACCACATACAGCTTAATTGCCTTCGGCAATGGTTTGGAATCCGGGCGCTGCAAGGTATTCAGAAAGCTGTCGAGCTGGCTTTTGCGCCCGGCACGCGAATCCATGCCCTTTACCATTTTCTGCGCCATTTCCAGCGGTAAATCTTTTTCATTAAATATTTTACTGATACCCAAACAATCGCAGATACGGGTTAAACCCCAGTTAATCCGTGCCTGGCCGAATTTCGCCAGCGCCTCACCAAGTATCACCGGATTATCGTCGCCGATTTCTTCAAAGCGGGTGCCGACGCCCTGAATATAATAACGAAACCAGCCGTTTTTAATCATTTCCTCATCGCGGTTATTATCGCCGGGGCGCCCACCGGCCCCCATACAGGCATGAAACAGGCGCGCGACATTGGAAGTACGCGGAAAAGTATATGGTTTAATCAGCTTTGCCTGCTGAGCCGCTGCATCTTTAAGCGGATCGAGCTGCTCTGCAGTTGGCGGCGTAGCGCCGGACACTGCACTATCGGCTTTTTCGTGGTTATCGGTGCCATCAAAAAAGAAGCTGATTTTAAGCACTTTCTGGCACGGCTTGGCTTTAGTGCGGTCGACAAAATTATTGTCTTTGCGGTTTTCCTGAATGCTGCTGATGGAAGCCGGCAAACGACCTGCCGGAGTAGTAGGAAACTCATCCGGCTTAAGCACCCCCGGCCACTGAAATTCAATCGGCTTAATCGTCGGCAAATACGGCTCAAGCATATCGCCGATCTTTTTTTCGATACTCGGTGGTTTGTCCAGAGCGGGTGCTCCCGGCACGGTTGATGGCAGGTTTTTGCCGTCGGTCTTGTTACCATCCGGTGTTTTAGCATCAGGCTTTTTACCGTCCGGTGTTGTACTCGCCGGCGTTTTACCGCCCGGTTTTTGACCTTGCTGCGAAGCTGCCGGCTTATTTGGCTGTTTTTTCCCGGCCTCCGGTTTTTTCTGCTCGGCAGGAGGCAGACGGTTGGCTGCGGCAGCAGCGTCACCATCCTGATAAATACCGTAATCATTCTGCTCTGTCGAGTGGCCGGCAGTGATATCCGTTATACTGATTTCTTTATTGTGCGGGTTATTCGGCGTTGGCAGCGGCGCTTTGCCGCCACCCGGCTTGCCCGCTCCTGCGCCAGCAGCCGGTTTATCTCCTGCACCCGGTTTACCACCTGCGGCACCGCCACCGGCAGGTTTTCCGCCTGCACCCGGTTTACCGCCACCGCTCCCTCCCGGCTGCGCAGCACCGGCTGGTGCATCCGGCTGTTTTTTATTATCGTCGTTACTCGCCATAACTGGTTTCCTCTTTAACTTAGAAATACAAATAAGCTGAGTGCCGGTGGCCGGTAGTGCTCCATATTGTCTGGCAGGCTGATTCTGTTTGCCCGGATGCCGACGCTGCTCCCTTGTCTGTTTTGTGCATTTATTCAGATATAATCATTATTTGCATGCCCGATACACAATTTTTTGTAACTACTTATTTTAACATATATAATACAGTTTATATAGATTTGTTTACATAATTATAAATAAAAATACACGATAAAAAAAAACGCAGCCATACCGGCAAGCTGCGGTATGGCTGCGAAAAATTAAATGATATTTTATTTACTCGGCGTAGGAATTTTGCCCTGCTGCTCCAGCTCCTTAATATATTCGGGCAGGATTACCTGCTGGATATTGTCACGTTCTTTTTTAATTGCATCCAGCTTAGCTTTATTGCGCCGGTAATCTGCCATGGATTTAATTGATGGACGCGGCGTACACAGCTTCTGGCTTTTGGCAAAAAGCTTATAATGCATTGGCGTATTTCTGCCTTCCTCGATTGTACCGTAAGTAATATACAATTGATTACAAGCCAGAAAATGCACTGTAATATTTGCCACCTTGCCAAAATCATCACCGGCAGACGGTGGCGGGGGTGGTAATGGGATTACTGCTGAATAGTGCTCATCATACTGATCAATGATATTTGCTTCTTTACGATCTATTACTACTCCAGGTACATTTAATCCACGCGCACGCCAACCGGGGTAAGGGAAAACTCTCCAGTTAATACGCGCCGTCATACCCGGTTTCCATTTCGCTGGTAGATAAGCTGCGCCACACGTAGAACCACCTCCATAGCGTTTTTTACCCACCTCATAATCGTCAACACCATTGGTATTGGGAATACAGCCACCATTGATTGAACCACCACCTACATTTTCATAGACGTATACAAGCGCCTCCACTGGTGCGGCATAGGATTTGTTTTTGCCGGAAGTAACGCCAACAAAAGGTTCAAAACCGCCGCCGCAGGAGGTGATGGCGCTAGCCGACAGCAGCAATAAACTTAGCCGGATAAGGCGGCTAGCAGTAAATATTTTTCTTCCAGACATTTAATGCTCACTCTTCTATTCTTGTTTTAAAAAACACTACAGATAATATTCACAGCCCGTTATGTGTCGTCTATTTACCTGTAACCGGCAACTTGCCCTGTTGCTCCAGTTCCTTTATATATTCCGGCAGGATTACCTGCTTAATATTTGCCCGCTCCTGCTTGATTGCATCCAGCTTGGCTTTATTGCGACGGTAGTCCGCCATGGATTTGATTGATGGGCGCGGGGTACACAGCTTCTGGCTTTTCTTAAATAGTTCAAACTGTTTCTTTACTGCCTCACGGGTATCATCGTCTGTAGTACCGTAATCAATATATAACTGATTACAAGCCAGAAAATGGACAGTGATATTACTTACTTTGCCAAAATCATCACCGGCAGATGGTGGTGGAGGGGGTAATGGTATTACTGCTGAATGATTTTCATCATACTGAGCTATAATAGCTTCTTCATTCTTATCAACATTTACACCGGGTAAATTTAGAGCTCTGGGATTCCAAGCAGGATAAGGTAAAACCCGCCAGTAAATACGTGCTGTCATGCCCGGTTTCCATTTCGCCGGCAAATAGGCAGCTCCACAAGTAGCACCACCACCGTAACGTTTTTTGCCCACCTCATAATCATCTACACCATTAGTCCCGGGAATGCAGCCACCATTGATTGAGCCACCGGAAATATTTTCATAGACGTATACAAGTGCCTCAACTGGTGCAGCGTAGGCTTTATTTTTGCCGGAAGTAACGCCGACAAATGGTTCAAAACCGCCGCCACAGGAGGTAATAGCGGTAGCCGACAGCAGTAATAAACTTAGCCGGATAAAACGGTTTACGGTGAATATTTTTTTACCAGACATTTAATGCTCACTCTTCTATTCTTGTTTTAAAAAACACTACAGATAATATTCACAGCCCGTTATGTGTCGTCTATTTACCTGTAACCGGCAACTTGCCCTGTTGCTCCAGTTCCTTTATATATTCCGGCAAGATTACCTGCTTAATATTTGCCCGTTCCTGCTTAATTGCATCCATCTTGGCTTTATTACGCCGGTAATCTGCCATGGATTTGATTGACGGGCGCGGTGTACATAGTTTCTGGCTTTTCGCGAATAGTTCAAACTGTTTTTTTACTACTTCCGGTGCATTTTCCTGTCGGGTACCGTAATCAATAAAAATCTGATTACAGGCCAGAAAATGCACTGTGATATTTCTTACCTTGCCAAAATCATCACCAGCAAATGCTGGCGGTGGTGGTAATGGGATTACTGCTGAATAGTTTTCATAATATTGCCTCATTATACTTTTTTGACTTTCATCAAAATTAACTCCCGGCATATCTAACATACGTGCTTTCCAGCCTGGGTAAGGTAAAACCTCCCAGTTGATACGTGCTGTCATGCCCGGTTTCCATTTCGCCGGCAGATAGGCAGCTCCACAAGTAGATCCTCCACCAAAGCGTTTTTTACCAACTTCATAATCGTCGACACCATTAGTCCCGGGAATACAGCCACCATTGATTGAGCCGCCGGAAATATTTTCATAGACGTATACAAGTGCCTCAACTGGTGCAGCGTAGGCTTTATTTTTACCGGAGGTAACACCGACAAAAGGTTCAAAACCGCCGCCGCAGGAGGTGATGGCGGTAGCCGACAGCAGCAATAAACTTAGCCGGATAAGGCGGCTAGCAGTAAATATTTTTCTTCCAGACATTTAATGCTCACTCTTCTATTCTTGTTTTAAAAAACACTACAGATAATATTCACAGCCCGTTATGTGTCGTCTATTTACCTGTAACCGGCAACTTGCCCTGTTGCTCCAGTTCCTTTATATATTCCGGCAGGATTACCTGCTTAATATTTGCCCGCTCCTGTTTGATTGCATCCATTTTTGCTTTATTACGCCGGTAATCTGCCATGGATTTAATTGATGGGCGCGGTGTGCATAGTTTCTCACTTTTCGCAAAAAGCTGGTAATGCATCGGGGTATTTCTGCCTTCTTCTACTGTACCGTAAGTAATATACAATTGATTACAGGCCAGAAAATGCACTGTGATATTCCTTACTTTGCCAAAATCATCACCGGCTGATGGCGGTGGAGGCGGTAAAGGAATTACCGCTGAATGATTTTCATCATATTGATCAATAATAGCTGATTCTTTTTCATCAAAATTCACACCGGGCAAATTTAACATTTTTGGATGCCATTTAGGATATGGTAGCACTCGCCAGTGAATTCGCGCAGTCATACCCGGCTTCCATTTCGCCGGCAGATAGGCAGCTCCACAAGTAGATCCTCCACCAAAGCGTTTTTTACCCACCTCATAATCATCTACACCATTAGTCCCGGGAATACAACCACCATTAATCGAACCACCGGACATATTTTCATAGTTATACTCCAGTGCCTCGACCGGCGCGGCATAGGATTTGTTTTTGCCGGAAGTAACGCCAACAAAAGGTTCAAAGCCTCCGCCGCAGGAGGTAATGGCAGTAGCCGACAGCAGCAATAAACTCAACCGGATAAGACGGCTTGCCGTAAATATTTTTCTTCCGGACATTTGATTCTCACTATTCTTAAATTAATACGGTATTTTTATGCAAAATTCGGTGTTAACTTTGTATTAGCAGCCGTGTCTGATTTGCCTGCTTTATGCCGGTTTTAATTGATGGTATCGCTTCCAGCTTTTATTACATATCAATATTTTACACAATTACAGCTACCGGCACAGAATATTGTTTACATTAATATGCTGAATATAATTAATTTTCCGGACTAAGACATTTTTATGTATATGCTAAGTTTTTTACAGCATAATATTGCGATATTCTGGTTTTTATTTAGTTTTATGGCTATTCGGAATTAATTCTGTTGTGGTGAAAGTGCCGGTTGCAGAGCCGGCAGCGGCTGTCACTGTTGCCGTTGCCAAATCAACCGGCGCACTAAGCAGCAAAAACCGCCAGTCTATTTACCAGTAACCGGCAGCTTGCCCTGCTGCTCCAGTTCCTTTATATATTCGGGCAGGATTACCTGCTTAATATTTGCCCGCTCCTGCTTGATTGCATCCAGCTTGGCTTTATTGCGCCGGTAATCTGCCATAGATTTAATTGATGGGCGCGGTGTGCATAGTTTCTGGCTTTTCCTAAATAGTTCAAACTGTTTCTTTACTGCTTCACGGGTATCATCATTTGTGGTGCCATAATCAATATATAACTGATTACAAGCCAGAAAATGCACGGTGATATTACTTACCTTGCCAAAATCATCACCCATAGATGATGGCGGAGGTGGTAATGGGATTACTGCTGAATAGTTTTCAGCATACTGATCAATAATAGCAAACTCTTTCTCATCAAAATTCACACCGGGTAAATTTAACATTCTTGGATGCCAAGCAGGATAAGGTAAAACCCGCCAGTTAATACGCGCCATCATGCCCGGCTTCCATTTCGCCGGCAGATAGGCTGCTCCACAAGTAGATCCTCCACCAAAGCGTTTTTTACCAACTTCATAATCGTCGACACCATTAGTATTCGGAATGCAGCCACCATTGATTGAGCCGCCGGAAATATTTTCATAGACGTATACAAGTGCCTCAACTGGTGCAGCGTAGGCTTTATTTTTGCCGGAAGTAACACCGACAAACGGTTCGAAGCCGCCGCCGCAGGAGGTAATGGCGGTAGCCGACAGCAGTAATACACTTAGCTGAATAAGGCGGTTTACGGTGAATATTTTTTTACCAGACATTTGATTCTCACTCTTTTTGGGTTAAACGCTGTGATTACTGCATTGTGTATTTAATAATTGATTTGGTAGCTGCATCTCTGATTTCCGCTTTATTCCGGTTTTTGTTATCGTCCTGTTGCCGGTACTGCTTACATCTGTCAGTTTTTATGCAATGATATTACCAATATCTGGCGCAGAAACGAAAGTTTTTTATTAGTCGAACCGATATTTGTACTGCGGATAATAAAACGCCACTGTACCCGTATGGGAACAATGGCGTTATTTTCAGAAGATTCCGGCTATGGCTAAATCAGCCGGCTTTTTTGCAAAGAGAACAGTTCAGGCTCGCCGGCGCAAGCTTACTTGCACCGGTAAGTTGTCAGCCGGCGACCACAGCAAGCCTGCAAAACTTATTTACTGCTAACCGGCAGCTTGCCCTGCTGCTCCAGTTCCTTTATATATTCGGGCAGAATCACCTGCTTAATATTAGCCCGTTCCTGCTTAATTGCATCCATTTTGGCTTTGTTACGCCGGTAATCTGCCATGGTTTTTACTATAGGGCGCGGCGTGCATAGCTTCTCACTTTTCGCAAACAGTGCGAACTGTTTCTTGACTGCTTCGCGTGTATCATCATCCGTGGTGCCATAATCAATATATAACTGATTACAAGCCAGAAAATGAACAGTAATATTACTTACTTTACCAAAATTATCTCCGGCAGATGGTGGCGGGGGTGGTAATGGGATTACTGCTGAATAGTTCTCAGCATACTGATCCATAATATCTGATTCTTTACGATCTATAACTAAGCCCGGTTTATTCAATATTTTTGGTCGCCAATCTGGATAAGGCAAAACTCGCCAGTTAATACGAGCTGTCATACCTGGCTTCCATTTCGCCGACAAATAGGCTGCGCCACATGTAGAACCACCGCCGTAGCGTTTTTTACCAACCTCATAATCATCTACGCCCGGTGTTTTGGGAATACAACCACCATTAATTGAACCACCAGACAGATCTTCATAATTGTATTCAAGAGCCTCTACCGGTGCAGCATAAGCTTTGTTTTTACCGGAGGTAACGCCGACAAAAGGTTCAAACCCGCCGCCACAGGAGGTAATGGCGCTAGCCGACAGCAGCAATAAACTTAGCCGGATAAAACGGTTTAGGGTGAATATTTTTTTAGCAGGCATTTGATTCTCACTCTTCTTAGGTTAAACGCTGTGATTACTGCATTGTGTATTTAATAATTGATTTCATCGCTGCATCTCTGCCTTCCCTTTATTCAATTGTCAGCTATCGTATTACTTCCGGTATTTATTCCATATATCAATATATTACACAATCATACACAATAGCGCAGTATATTTGTTAACAGCTTAAGCAATTAAGCGGCGATGATAAAAATTCTGGCTATGCGCTTTACTCACATACAGGCAGAGCAGCAGAATAAAACGCCATTGCCCCGGTACGGCGGCAATGGCGTTGCAACAAAAACAGTGTGAATACAACGCTGCGTGCCGCTTACGGCTACAGCAGCCAGCTTTGCAGTACTTTTTTAATCAACTCCATCTTTTGCGGCGAAATCGCCTGCATCTGCGCCGGAATATTACCGCTTTGCAGCTGCTGCAACAGGCTGGCGATTTCCGGCTGGCTGCGGCTGGCAATATTTTCCGGCAGATACTGGTTGATTTCCAGATCGCCGAGACCAAGACGGTTGAGCGCGGATTTACCCATCTGCTCTACCGCCTGATCGTAAATATCGCCGCCGCTGTTGTTGTAAAAAGCCTGCGCAAGGGTTTGCGGATCCTGTGCACCGCTCTCCAGCAAGGCAGTACTGTTTTGCGCGCTAATGCGGCTGTTTTGCTGGTACTGGCTGATTTGCTGGCGTAAATGCTCGGCCAGACTGTCTTTGCTGATGTCTTCCAGACCGGGCGGCTGCATCAGGCTCGCCTGCGGCAGCGCCGCTACCGGATCGGAATAAACGGTCATCCCCTGTTTAAGGGCTTCCTGCAGCTGCTGCTTATCCAGTGTGCCGGCTTTAGCCTGCTGCACCGCATTTTCCAGTTGTTTCTGATTCTCGGTAACCTTATCCAGCATTTGTTTCACCTGCTCAGCCTGCTGCTTCAGCTGGGCATTGGACTCTTTCATCTTATCCAGCGCCTTTTGCTGCTCGGTAAGCAGCTCGCGGATTTCATTCAGATTCTTGATGGTTTCATCACTGTTCTGAATAACCTGACCGAGGGTTTTGTCGAGAAATTCCTTATCGGTCCACGGCTTCTGCTTGTCATATTCAGCTTTAATCTGCTGGGTGGCGGTTTGCAAATCCTTGGTGAACTGACGCAGCTTTTTCAGGTTGTCAGCAGTCGGCAGAATTTTACCGGTATCCGGATCGATAGCCAGCGCCTGATAGTCCTGAGTGAGCAGCCCCCATGCGGCTCTGTCTGCATCGGTAACAAACAGCTCGGGATTATTCAGACCAATCAGAATATAGGCCGGATTGCCGTATTTCACGCTCATATAGGCGCTGCGGGCAATCCCGGCTATCCCGACCACGCGATTCGCCAATAGCACCGGCGACAGCGGCTTATTCGAAAAGCCGCCGCTGAACACCAGACGGTGGGCAAAATAGCTGGTAAACGGTTCACGGCTTTGCAGCAGCGAATCATGCATAAACCAGGCACGCGAATCATGAATCTGGTCGTCGAAAATCTGCACCATCTGCGGATAATTGGCGGAATATTTTTCTGCATGGTTTTTCAGCCGGTTTATAATCGCCGTTTTCTCACTCAAATCTGCCTTTTGCAGCCGCTGCCAGATATCCATCACCGAACTTGTAGCCAGTTCGAGGCCGTGGAGATTCTTCTGATAACGCTGGCGCAGGACATCGAGCAGAGTACCGGTAACCAGTGCGCCTTTATCGGCATTCTTGAACATCTCGCTGATTTCCTGCGTTGAATAATCCCATGGCATTTTGGTTTTATTCTCGCCTTTCTGCCCTTTACCGTCTGCCGGTGCACTACCGCCTGCCGGCGGGCCTGAGGCAACAATATTTTTTGCCAGTGGCGGCAGCGGAAGGGTATTGGTATTACCCGATGCCGGCGTTTTAAGATCAGCAACTTTTGCGCCGAAATACAGCTCATCGCCATTATCATGAATGTCTTTGTATTCGGCCGCCTCGTCGTCGTTATTCAGCATATACATGCTGCCGGCAAACAGGGTATCAAGCAGGAAACCGGCGGAAAGCATATTCTCCAGATGAAATTCATGCAGATAATCGGCTTTGAAATCCTTGGCGCCTTCAATCAAGTCCCAGCCGTCGTTGCCGGGTACGTAATTTTTATTGATAATGCCGTCGAGAAACTCCTGCCGTTTTTCTTTCGGAATATCTTCCAGACCGGCCTGTTTCCACATTTCATCATTATCGGCAACCGGCTTATCGGGGAAATTGCCTTTACCGGCTTCGTTGGCTTCTTTACGCCCTTTATTGATAATATCCGTACGACCGTTTTTGGTGTCTTTGTCTTCCTTTTCTCCGACGCTGCCATCCTTCGAAAGCTGTAAACCAAGGAAACGCGCATAGCCGGCGATACCGGAGCGTACCCAGCGCAGAATCCGGTAAGCAGTGAAATGATGGACTTGCTTTTGCAGTGCGGTGCTGATATTTGAGGTTTCCAGTGTTTTCAGCCAAGCATTGAAACGTTCTACCATTTCTGGTTTAGTTGCAAATTCATCATCAACATCATCACTCATTATTTCATAGTTTTTTAACTTATAACGTGTATGCTTCTTTACATCTGTAGCTAATTGTGGATGTTGCATTGATACCTGTAAAGGCATACCATGCTCCCAGCAGCGCGCATACATATCATGCAGGGTAATTTGTGACAACACATGCCCCATACCATAATTACTCTTAAACTGCTCACCGGGCGGATAGCCACCGCCAATATCGGAATGCACACCAGGATAGATATATTCCTTGAAATTGCCTTTCGGATAACCGCCATCAACACAGATACTGTCAACCGAGAAGCTTTTGCGCTGCTCATGCGCAGAAACAAAGTGATAACAGTTTTTAATAAAGCCGGCGCTGCCGGCGCGCTGCAGCGACATGGTGCCATGCGCCCATGAACAGTGACCGGTTACCATAGCCACCAGCGGCGACATACCAACTGTTGCAACGGTATCAAACAAACCACACATCTCCACATAAATCGGGATACCGAGCAGTTTCAGTTCTATGCCTTCATAGGGTTTTTCTGTTTTCTTATCATCGGCCTTAGCCGGTTTGTTGCCTTTGGGAGCATTGGCGCTCATGGTAGCAGCCTGCGCCTGCACCCGCTGCATGGCGGCTTTGGTAGCGCTGCTGTTTACCGGCGCGGCGGCGGTAGGAGCCGGCTGCTTGGCTTTATTATCCTTGTCCTGCTCATCTGATTTGTCTTTGTTTTTCGCCTCGGCTTCCTCCTTGGCTTTAGCCTCTGCCGCAGCGCGGTCGTCCTTACGCTGTTTGATACGCTCTTTCGCCTGCTCCGCCATCAGCTTTTCCAACTGCTCGCGTGCGTCAGCATTTTCATCACGGTCGAGCAGATAGTCGAGCAGCCAGTTCATAAAAGTGCGTGCCTCGGCGGCACCGCGGGAAAAGCCGACCACATACAACTTAATGGCATCGGGTAATGGTTTGGAATCCGGGCGCTGCAAGGTATCCAGAAAGCTGTCGAGCTGGCTTTTGCGCCCGGCACGCGAATCCATGCCCTTTACCATTTTCTGCGCGGTTTCCAGCGGTAGTTTCTGCTCATTAAATATTTTACTGATACCTAAGCTGGCACATAAACGGGTTAAACCCCAGTTTATCCGCGCCTGGCCGAACTTTGCCAGTGCCTCGCCGAGCATTCCCGGATCATCATCGCCGATTTCTTCAAAACGGGTGCCGACGCCCTGAATATAATGCCTGAACCAGCCGTATTTAATCATTTCCTCATTACTATCATTATCGCCGGGGCGACCACCTGCACCCATACAGGCATGAAACAGGCGCGCAGCATTGGAAGTACGCGGATAAGTATACGGCTTAATCAGCTTTGCCTGCTGAGCTGCGGCTTCTTTAAGCGGATCAAGCTGTTCTTCGGTCGGTGGTGTAGCACCCGATACCACGCTGTCAGCTTTTTCATGGTTATTGGTGCCATCAAAAAAGAAATTGATTTTAAGCACTTTCTGGCACGGCTTGGCTTTAGTGCGATCAACAAAATTATTGTCTTTGCGGTTTTCCTGAATGCTGCTGATTGAAGCCGGCAGGCGACCACCGGCGGCAGTAGGAAACTCATCCGGTTTAAGCACGCCCGGCCACTGAAATTCAATCGGCTTAATCGTCGGCAAATACGGCTTAAGCTTATCGCCGATCTTTTTTCCGATACTCGGCGGTTTGTCCAGAGCGGGCACTCCCGGCCCGGTTTGCGGCAGAAATTTGTCGTCGGGCTTGTTACCATTCGATGTTGTTTTCGCCGGTGTTTTAGCGCCCGGTTTTTGACCTTGCTGCGAAGC
This sequence comes from Snodgrassella sp. W8158, assembly GCF_016100435.1. NCBI lineage: Bacteria > Pseudomonadati > Pseudomonadota > Betaproteobacteria > Neisseriales > Neisseriaceae > Snodgrassella > Snodgrassella sp. W8158. The sequence continues at coordinate 87,797 of NZ_JACFSM010000004.1, forward strand.
TGCCGGCTTATTCTGCTGGTTTTGCCCGGACTGCGGTTTTTTCGGGTTGGCAGGAGGCGGATGATTGGCAGCATCGGCAGCGTCACCATCCTTATAAATTCCGAAATCATTCTGCTCTGGCGAGTGGCCGGCAGTGATGCTAGTTATATTGATTTCTTTATTAAACGGATTATTCGGCGTTGGCAGCGGGGGTTTACCACCACCCGGCTTGCCCGCTCCTGCGGCACCGGCGGGTTTATCTCCTGCACCCGGCTTACCGCCTGCGGCACCACCACCGGCAGGCTTTCCGCCTTCACCCGGTTTACCGCCGCCGCTAGCTCCCGGCTGCGGTGCACCGGCAGGTGCATTCGGCTGTTTTTTATTATCGTCGTTACTCGCCATAACTGGTTTCCCTCTTTAACTAAGAAATACAAATAAGCTGAGTGCCGGTGGCCGGTAGTACTTCGTATTGTGAGGCAGGCTGATTGTATTTGCCCGGATGCCGACGCTGCTCCCTGGTCTGTGCATTTGTGCAGATATAAGCGCTATCTGAATGCACCGTTTTCATAACCGCTTATTTTAACATATTTAATACAATTTCTGTATTTTTGTTTACATAATTATAAACAAAAATACAATATAAAAAACGCAGCCATACCGGCAAGCTGCGGTATGGCTGCGAAAAATTAAATAATTTTTTATTTACTAGGCGTAGGAATTTTGCCCTGCCGCTCCAGTTCCTTTATATATTCCGGCAGAATCACCTGCTTAATATTTGTCCGTTCCTGCTTGATTGCATCCATCTTAGCTTTATTACGCCGGTAATCCGCCATGGATTTGATTGACGGGCGGGGGGTACACAGCTTCTGGCTTTTCTTAAATAGTTCAAACTGTTTCTTTACCGCTTCGCGGGTATCATCATCTGTAGTACCGTAATCAATATATAACTGATTACAAGCCAGAAAATGGACAGTAATATTACTTACTTTGCCAAAATCATCACCGGCAGACGGTGGCGGTGGTGGTAATGGTATTACTGCGGAATAGTTTTCATAATATTGCCTCATTATACTTTTTTGACTTTCATCAAAATTAACTCCCGGCATATCTAACATACGGGCTTTCCAGCCGGGGTAAGGTAACACTCGCCAGTTAATACGCGCAGTCATACCCGGCTTCCATTTCGCCTGCAGATAAGCTGCACCACAAGTAGATCCCCCCCCAAAGCGTTTTTTACCAACCTCATAATCGTCAACACCATTAGTATTCGGAATGCAGCCACCATTGATTGAACCACCAGAGATATTTTCATAGACGTATACAAGTGCCTCCACCGGCGCAGCATAAGCTTTGTTTTTACCGGAAGTAACGCCGACAAAAGGTTCAAATCCTCCGCCACAAGAAGTAACAGCGGTTACCGACAATAGCAATAAGCTCAGCCGGATAAGGCGGCTTGCCGTAAATATTTTTCTTCCAGACATTTGATTCTCACTATTCTTAAATTGATACGGTATTTTTATGCAAAATTCGGTGTTAACTTTGTATTAGCAGCCGTGTCTGTTTTTTCTGCTTTATGCCGGTTTTGGTTGATGGTATCGCTTCCGGCTTTTACTACCTATATCAATATTTTACACAATTACCACTACCGGCGCAGAATATTATTTATATTAATATGCTGAATATAATTAATTTTCCGAACTAAGACATTATTTATGTATCTATTAATTTTTTACAGCATAATATTGCGATATTCTGATTTTTATTTGTTTTTATGGCTATGCGGGATTAATTCCGTTGTGGTGAAAGTGTCCGTTGCAGCGCCGGCGATGGCTGTCACTGTTGCCAAATCAACCGGCGTACTAAGCAGCAAAAACCGCCAGTCTATTTACCAGTAACCGGCAGCTTGCCCTGCTGCTCCAGTTCTTTAATGTACTCCGGCAGAATTACCTGCTTAATATTTGCCCGCTCCTGTTTGATTGCATCCAGTTTGGCTTTATTGCGCCGGTAATCCGCCATGAATTTGATTGACGGGCGCGGTGTGCATAGTTTCTGGCTTTTCCTAAATAGTTCAAACTGTTTCTTTACTGCTTCACGGGTATCATCATCTGTAGTACCGTAATCAATATATAACTGATTACAAGCCAGAAAATGCACTGTGATATTACTTACCTTGCCAAAATCATCACCGGCAGACGGTGGCGGAGGTGGTAAAGGAATTACCGCTGAATGATTTTCATCATATTGACCAATAATAGCTGATTCTTTTTCATCAAAATTCACACCGGGCAAATTTAACATTTTTGGATGCCATTTAGGATATGGTAGCACTCGCCAGTGAATTCGCGCAGTCATACCTGGTTTCCATTTCGCCGGCAAATAGGCAGCGCCGCAAGTTGCACCTCCACCAAAGCGTTTTTTACCAACTTCATAATCATCTACGCCCGGTGTTTTGGGAATACAACCACCATTGATTGAACCACCAGACATATTTTCATAATTGTATTCCAATGCCTCCACTGGCGCCGCATAAGCTTTGTTCTTGCCGGACGTAACGCCGACAAAAGGTTCGAAACCTCCGCCACAGGAGGTAACCGCGGTTACCGACAATAGCAATAAGCTCAGCCGGATAAGGCGGTTTGCGGTGAATATTTTTCTTCCAGACATTTAATGCTCACTATTCTTGAATTGATACGGTATTTTTATGCAAAATTCGGTGTTAACTTTGTATTAGCAGCCGTGTCTGTTTTTTCTGCTTTATGCCGGTTTTAATTGATGGTATCGCTTCCAGCTTTTATTACATATCAATATTTTACACAATTACAGCTACCGGCGCAGGATATTGTTTACATTAATATGCTGAATATAATTAATTTTCCGGACCAAGACATTATTTATGTATATATTAATTTTTTACAGCATAATATTGCGATATTCTGGTTTTTATTTGTTTTTATGGCTATGCGGGATTCATTCCGTTGTGGTGAAAGTGCCGGTTGCAGCGCCGGCAGCTGTCACTGTTGCCGTTGCCAAATCAACCGGCGCACCAAGCAGCAAAATCTGCCCGTCTATTTAGCAGTAACCGGCAGCTTACCCTGCTGCTCGAGTTCCTTAATATATTCGGGCAGGATTACCTGCTTAATATTTGCCCGCTCCTGCTTGATTGCATCCAGCTTGGCTTTATTGCGCCGGTAATCTGCCATGGATTTGATTGATGGACGTGGGGTGCATAGTTTCTGGCTTTTCGCAAACAATTTGTAATGCATTGGCGTATTTCTGCCTTCTTCTACTGTACCGTAAGTAATATACAATTGATTACAGGCCAGAAAATGCACTGTGATATTTGCTACCTTGCCAAAATCATCACCGGCAGATGGTGGTGGAGGTGGTAATGGGATTACTGCTGAATAGTTTTCACTGTATTGCTGAATAGTAGCACGTTCATTTTGATCAACATTCACACCAGGCAAATCTAATCCTCTCGCATGCCAGCCCGGATATGGCAAAACCCTCCAGTTAATACGTGCCATCATGCCCGGTTTCCATTTCGCCGATAGATAAGCTGCTCCACATGTAGAACCACCACCATAACGCTTTTTACCTACTTCGTAATCGTCGACACCATTAGTATTCGGTATACAACCACCATTGATTGAACCACCGGAAATATTTTCATAGACGTATACAAGTGCCTCCACTGGTGCAGCGTAGGCTTTGTTTTTGCCGGAAGTAACGCCGACAAAAGGCTCAAACCCGCCGCCGCAGGAGGTAACTGCGGTAGCCGACAGTAGTAATAAGCTCAGCCGGATAAGGCGGCTTGCGGTGAATATTTTTCTTCCTGACATTTAATGCTCACTTTATAGATATAAAAGACAATATTAGTTTCTGTGGCCTACAGATTTAATCAATAATAGATAGCGGACTATCATCCGATAAATGCGCTTACTGTATTTTATCTGCACTAAATCTGTTTGTTATTGAATTAAACAAACAGTATAGCAATGGATTAATTATATTGAGCAATGCTAATTCACTCTCAACAGATTGAATATTATATTTAATTTTTGCTGATGAAGGTTTGATTTATGTCGAAAATTTGTATATGAATCAATTTATTATGATTGATGGAATTGATATTTCTTCTTTAGGATTGGTTGTTGAAATAATTTCGATAAAGTTGATTATAAATAATTAATGAGGATCGTTGAAAGACGCGCCGGCTCTCTGTAATCATTAATATATAATTAAAATGTATCTGTTAATCATTTGATATATAAATGAAAATATTCAGGACTATAATAGTTATCTGATAGCTAAAATTTTTTCGATATGTAACAAAATGTATAACTCAGAATATTAAGCTGAATTAATGATGAATTTTATAAAAAATTTATTTTGTTCTTATCTTACCCGGATTTACTGGGTTTATTTCAGCCGCAGATAATTGGGTGGCTTCACTTTTTTTACCCGATATTTCAGTGGATTTTGGCAGCCCTATTTCTCAGGCAAGTATTATTTTAACTGCATATCTCTTTCCGTATGGTGTGCTGCAACCGTTTTATGGTTTTTATAGTGATTGGTATGGCTGTAAGAAGATTCTATTACTCCTCTTCAGAAGCAGAATTAATTAAATGTTTAGAAAAAATTTTATATCAGTCAGGCTGAGTTAAATAGATTCGCCGCAGAAATTTTTTAATGTATTTTCAAATTATTATGAAGAAAAAGTGTACATCGGTAATTGCAAAAAATAAACTTAAAAAATCTGATAAAGAATTGATTAAATATCGTGATTTACAGTGTGACTTTGCTTATTCGTTAGGGGGTGGAGCAATTGGTAATGCTCTAAATATGTTAAAATACACTTATTTAGCTGAACTAAATTTTCAACGAACAAAACAACTTGATCTTTATTGGTCTGATTGTTTGTAACTGCTATAAAATTTTTTCTATTTATTGCTATTGCATAAAAATAAAGTTATATATTGTTATTCTTAGTATGTAATAAGACATTCAATAAAAGATTGATATAGTTATGAAACTCACTTTTTTAGGAACAAGCTCAGGCTCACCGACCGCTGAGCGCAATGTCAGTAGTATTATGCTTGATCTCCGACAAGAAAGAGGACGATTATGGCTTTTTGATTGTGGTGAGGCAACTCAAATGCAAATGCAGAAAGCAAAATTCAGCTTAGCTAAATTAGAGATGATATTTATAACACATTTGCATGGTGATCATCTGTTTGGTTTACCAGGTGTTTTAACTACACGTTCATTAACTCAAAATCAATCGGAACTAACTTTGATTGGCCCTAAAGGTATCAAACAATTTATTCAAACTGTGATTGATATTAGTTATTCCTGGATAACTTATCCTTTAAACATTATTGAACTTGATCAAGATGGTTTGGTATTTGAAGATACTAAATTACGGGTTGAAGCCAAATTATTGGCGCATCGGGTACCTTGTTTTGGTTATCGTGTTATTGAAAAGGATTCATCACCTGTCTTAGATATCGACAAATTACAGCAAGATAATATTAATCCTGGTCCACATTATGCCTATTTAAAAGAAGGTAAAACAGTAACACTAGCTGATGGTCGTGTCATTGATGGTCGTAATTATCTTGGTGATTTTAAACAAGGGAAAAAACTGGCTATTTTAGGTGATACAGTACCTTGTGATGCTTCAATTGAATTAGCTAAAGATGTTGACGTACTTGTGCATGAAGCAACGCATGAAAGTGCATTAGGACAAAAAGCAATTGAGCATGGTCATTCTACCACTGTTCATGCAGCCACGATTGCTAAACAAGCCAATGTTAAAAGATTGATTATAACGCATATAAGCCCTCGATATTCTCTCAATGACAATGCTAAATTAGTTAATGAGGCTAAGAGCATTTTTATCCATACTGAAATCGCAACTGATTTTGCCACGTTCCAAGTATAGAAAAATATGCCGACATTATCGGCTAGTTTGCTGATGTTTCAATTAGTATTAAAGTTTCGCAAGAAAAGCTCATTGAGCCTGAAATTTATAGATTTTGTAAAAAATATTCAGGAGTCTGTACCGTTTCATTTTTTATTCAGAATAAAATCATTAAATACCCATTACTTTAGAAAAAATAAGAAATATGCTGTATATTTCTTATTTTTTGTCCATAGCAGATTTTATTTAGTAATAAGCATGGATAAACTTTAATGATCTGTTTTAAATTAGCATTCCTAATTTTTTCATCCAATTCACATAATCATCTGCACTTTTATCTATATCTTTTTGTGTAATTTTATCCGGATAGTCTGGCTCATTATTTGCGCCATAAATTGCAAAAACGGGCTGATAATCAGCCTGAACGTAATTTATTGTTAATTCAAAGGGGCTGAGAATTTGCTCAAGTGTATATTTATAATGTCCTGTTTGAGAATAGTCTGCTTTCTTTATACCTGCCGAAACAGCTAAACCTACTTTTTTACTTTTTAATTTATCGCCTAAGGCACCAAATGCCCATCCATAAGTGAAAACGTCATCTAACCATTGTTTTAATAATGGTGGACAATTAAACCAATATATCGGAAATTGAATTACCAAATTTTGATGATTTTCAATTAAGTTTTGTTCGAAACCAGAGTCTATTTTATAAGAGGAATAGTAAGAATATAAATCATGTATGGTTACTTGTTCATGATACTGATTTAATCTATTAACCCAACATCGGTTAACACTCGAAGAGGCTAAGTGAGGATGAGCAACAATCACTAAAGTGCGTTTCATTGTTAATTATTCTTTCTATATTATTATCAATAATTAAGTCATACTAATATTAATACGATTAATTTTGAAGTACGGTAATTACTGTTATGTACTATCTTTATGGAAAGTGTGAACATGGAAAATCATCATTGTGCCGAAGATCATTTTGAGGATAGTGGATTTAATTACACACTCTCAATGATTCGAGGTAAGTATAAAATTGTTATTCTTTATTGGTTAAACGAAAATCAACCCTCAATGCGATTTAATGAACTTAAACGAAGCATTAATCATATTTCTTTTAAAACACTGAGTAATACCCTTAAAGAGATGGAAAAAGATAAATTAATTTTTAGAAAAGAATATCCGCAAATTCCACCTAAAGTGGAATATGGGTTATTAGAACGAGGTAAATCTTTAGTTCCTATTTTAGATATGCTTTGCCAATGGGGAAATAATCATAAAAATGACCTATTATCATAATCTGAAAAAACTTTATCCGCCGACATTGTCGGCGTATTTATATGACTAAAGGCAGAATTTGGTGGCGGAGGGATTGGTAATCCTGGAAGCTTTAAATTATCAAATTCTATTTATGGTATTTCTTTGCCTGATCTTTATTCCTCTGCTGATTACAATACGCAGTAAAGATATATAAATCAATATATCAGACTATATTTAAGCTTTAGTATCAATGTGATAGCTGATGTAGATGCAGTTATACGGAATTCTTGCATAATCAGTTTGTTAGTTTATCTTGAGTTTATTGTGTTATCGATATAGCGGTATTTTTATGTGTATGGATTTTCTATATAAGTTTTAGCGATAAGCACGGATATGCGGCTATTGTTCAGAAAATAAGATTTCTGCTGTGTCTGATAGTGATACACGGAAAAAAACAGTGTCCTATATCCGCTGGATTAAGCGGTATTATTATAAACGGAATACTGCTTGAAGATGCCGGATTGACGGTGAATGCAGGCTCTGCCCTGCTATCAGGAAAAATTTTTATCCGGCGGTATAAATCATACCTGTTGCGACTGGGCTGATACAAAAAAAACGCCACCGCATTTTTGAAAAATGAAGTGGCGCTTATTACTGCACTATATAGTTATAAGTGTTAGTTATAATTATATATTTTTGTATGTCTATGTTATTTACTTTTAACTTATACTAAATAAATTTAATCCGTACAGCAAGTGTTTTTTTCAGTTTTATGCTTTAGTTGCGATTTTAAAATTATAGTGTTGGAAAGTAACTACAGTATAACCAGTACAGTAATAATTACGGACGAAACTATCACTATATACTGGTACGTGTATGCTCTAAATTGCAGCAATAACACAAAAAAAACCAAATTCAGCAAGAATTTGGTAAGGAAGTTTATGGCAATAATGGTTTTTAGTATGTGTGTGTTCAGTTGTTTATGGTTTGTTGTTGCGGAGTATGTAAGTTAAGCGATTTAATTGTCCAGTCGCGAATACGCTGTACCAGCTCGGGGTTTTGTTCCAGTTTCTGACCATAGCTCGGTATCCATTCATGCAGTTTTTGCTTCCATTCGCCGCTGACTTTATCGGCAAAGCAGTGTTCGAGTAATTCAAGCATAATGGATACGGAAGTAGAAGCACCCGGAGATGCGCCTAAAAGAGCAGCCAGTGTACCATCGGTAGATTTCACCAGCTCAGTACCAAATTGCAGCACGCCACCTTTTTGCGGATCTTTTTTGATTACCTGTACGCGATTGCCGGCAACGGCCAGATGCCAGTCTTCATCGCGGGCTTCGGGATAAAAGGTACGTAATTCCTGCATGCGGTCGGTAAAGCTTAATCGTACCTGCTGTATCAGGTAATGCTCAAGGGCGAAGTTATGTACGCCGACGGTGAGCATGGGGCAAATATTGGCAAAATTCAGAGTCTGGAACAGATCTTTAAATGAACCGCATTTGAGAAATTTGGTGGTAAAGCCGGCAAAAGGACCAAAAAGCAATGCATCTTCGCCATCGATAACCCGTTTATCAAGATGCGGTACACTCATCGGCGGGGCGCCGACTGATGCTTTGCCATATACTTTGGCATTATGCTGTCTGACAATTTCGGGATTTTTACATACCAGCCACTGACCGGATACGGGAAAGCCGCCGTAGCCTTTGCTGGCTTCAATCTGGCTTTTCTGCAGCAGTCTGAGGGAGCCGCCACCTGCGCCGATAAATACAAAGCGGGCAGATACTTGTTGGCAGGTTTGATTAATTAAATCTTTGATTTTCAGGTGCCAGCGGCCATCTTGCTGTTTCAAGTCGATAATTTCGTGTTGCAGATGCAGTTGACAGCCGTGACTGGTGAGGTTGTTAATCAGGATGCGGCTTAAGGCGCCGTAATTGACATCGGTACCCAGATCCGACCAGGTAACGGCTATTGGCTCACTGTTATCCCGCCCCTGCATCATGAGCGGCACCCACTGGCTAATCTGCTCTTTATCTTCGGTATAAACCATATCCTGAAACAGGCGGTATTGCTGCAAGGCGGCAAAACGTTTACGCAGAAAAGCAACATCAGTTTCACCGCGTACAAGGCTCATATGCGGCACACTGCGGATAAATTCACTGGGATTGGCAATCATGCCGGCATCGACAAGTGATGCCCAGAATTGTTTGGACAATTCAAACTGTTCGATAATTTTAATTGCTTTGGATACTTCGATTGTACCGTCTTTCAGCTCAGGGGTGTAGTTGAGTTCGCATAGGGCTGAATGACCGGTACCGGCATTATTCCATGCATCTGAGCTTTCTGTAGCCACTCCAGCGAGACGTTCGTAGATATTAATCTGCCAGTCTGGCTGTAACCCCTTAAGAAAGGTTCCCAGTGTCGCGCTCATTATGCCGGCGCCGATTAATACTACGTCTGCTGAGCTATCGCTATTGGTGTTTTTCATAACGCAAACTCTTTTCTCTTCTCTTCAGGCTACTCTGATTAAATGTTTATCTGGAAGTTCGCACACGGAGTAATCAATATTGGTGTGATTTACTTGTTTTTGACTTAAATCATTGACAATAACAAGTGGTTAATTTAAGCACTTTTACTAACAGGCAGCAATAGCAAAATACGGTATGTACCAGACTCTATGGCTTTTTATTAACTATTTTATTGTTTATTAAGAAAATTGTTTTTTATTAGCATGACAATGCTATTTTATAGTAACAGCAAATGATTATATCTTTATTGTTTTAAATTAATTTTTATATATTTTTATACAAATTTTTACAAATCAATAACAAGGGTATTATAACTATACCGGCTATGACCGCTGCGGTTATGGCTATTTTTTCTGTGCCTATTGTTGCAAACGGCTTACACACAGCGCACTGATGGCGGCGGCCAGTGCATTAAACAGTATCGGTATCCAGTCCAGCGGCCAGCTAAATAGCCAGTTTTGCAGGAGTGCGACTGAAAAGGCAATAATGGCTGCGGCTGCGGCTGCGCTGAGCAGAAAGCGCGGCAGACGCCAGATAAAATAAGAGCAGAATACGGCCGCCAATAGTGAAGGGACTAACGCAAAAAGCATGCAGCCACAGATAAGTACAAGAATAAGCTTGATATCATTGAAATTAAGTAAGCTGATCTGCATCAAGGGCAGTTCACTATTGGCGCGCCAGTAAAATAATATAGTACAGAATAAAGCGGTGATGATTACACTGCTTAGCGTTTGCAGCATAATTGCGGGCAGTCTGGCCAAAGCTGATGGATGATGGGTATGGATCTGCTTGTGCTGCATGATGCTGTCCCGTTCTGACCGGCCGGCTAACAGGAGCCGGCTTGTGTTATTCAGTGTACCTGACAATGCCGTATGCAAGTATGCTGTCTGGTTATTAAGTATCTCTGACTACTCCGGCATGATACTAGATACTTTACCGCAGCCGGTGCAGAAAAAGCCAGTGATTAAGCTTCGCTGGCACCAAATAACAGATTTTCTTTAATCGCACGGATTTTGTCCCGAATCTGTGCTGCCTCTTCAAACTGTAAATCACGTGCAGCAGCCTGCATGGCTTTTTCCAGTTTGGCGATTTCTTTAACAGCATCATCTTCGTTATGGATTTCTCCGACTTTGAGTTTGCTGCGACCTCGCCCTTTGCTGCCGTTTTCATCGTGGTAAACGCCATCTATCAGGTCGCGTACCTGTTTTTTAATTTGCTGAGGCACGATACCGTGTTCTGCATTAAAGGATATCTGACGGGCACGGCGGCGCTCGGTTTCGTCTATGGCGGCTTTCATGGAATCGGTAATTTTATCGGCATACAGTATAGCTTTACCGTTAACATTGCGTGCAGCGCGACCTATGGTCTGAATCAGGCTGCGGTGACTGCGCAGAAAACCTTCTTTATCCGCATCCAGAATTGCCACCAGTGAAACTTCGGGAATATCCAGCCCTTCACGCAGCAGGTTAATGCCTACCAGTACATCAAACAATCCCAGACGCAGGTCACGAATGATTTCTACCCGTTCGACGGTATCAATGTCACTGTGCAGATAGCGCACTTTTACACCCAGCTCGGCGTAGTAATCGGTAAGCTGTTCGGCCATGCGTTTGGTTAGCGTGGTGACCAGCACGCGCTCGCCCAGCTCGCGGCGGATATTGATTTCCGAGAGTAAGTCGTCTACCTGTGTAGCCACAGGACGGATAATGATTTCCGGATCCACCAGACCGGTGGGTCGCACCACCTGCTCGACTACCTGACCGGCATGTTCTTCTTCATATTTCGCCGGTGTAGCCGACACAAATATGGTTTGCGGCATCACCCGCTCAAATTCATTGAATTTTAACGGCCGGTTATCCCGCGCAGACGGCAGGCGAAAGCCATAATCCACCAGATTCTGCTTACGTGAAGCATCGCCCTTGTACATACCGCCAATCTGGCTGACGGTAACATGGCTCTCATCGATAAACATCAGTGCATTTTTGGGCAGATAATCCATTAATGTAGGCGGCGGCTCTCCTTCCGGTTTGCCGGAAAAGTGGCGTGAGTAGTTTTCAATACCTTTGCAAAAACCCATTTCATAGAGCATTTCCAGATCAAAGCGGGTGCGCTGTTCAATGCGCTGCGCTTCGACCAGTCGTCCTTCATGGGTAAACCATTTAATCCGGTCGCCCAGCTCCTGCTTGATGTTTTCGCATGCCCGCAATACGGTTTCGCGCGGGGTGACATAGTGGCTGGACGGGAATACAGTATAGCGCCCTACCCGCTGTTGCAGGCTGCCGGATATCGGGTCGAACAGCTGCATACGGTCTACTTCGTCGTCAAACAGACTGACACGCAAAGCCAGCTCAGAGCTTTCCGCGGGGAAAATATCAATCACATCACCGCGCACGCGGAAAGAACCACGGGCAAAGTCGATATCGCCCCGCTCATACTGCATGGCTACCAAACGTGCGATGATATCGCGCTGGTCGATTTTCTGCCCTTCTTTCAGGTGCAGAATCATCTGGTGATACTCATTAGGGTCACCAATACCATAAATGGCCGATACAGTTGCCACAATCACCACATCCTGACGCTGCATCAGGCTTTTGGTGGCACTCAGACGCATCTGCTCAATATGCTCGTTAATGGCCGAATCTTTTTCAATAAACAGGTCTCGGCTGGGGACATAGGCTTCCGGCTGATAGTAATCATAATAGGAAACAAAATACTCGACAGCGTTTTCCGGAAAAAACTCACGCATTTCCGCATATAACTGGGCGGCAAGCGTTTTGTTATGCGCCATGATAATTGCCGGCCGGCCGCTTCGGGCAATCACATTGGCCATGGTGAATGTTTTACCGGAACCGGTAACGCCGAGCAGAGTCTGGCCGGACAAACCGTCTTCCAGCCCCTCCAGCAATCCTTTGATTGCAGCCGGCTGATCACCGGCAGGGGGAAATGGCTGGTGCAGTTTAAACACACTACCCGGATACTGAATAACATCCATAAGTTTGTAACCTAAATAAAATTCAACTCAGCAAAAAATCACGGCTGAAACAGCCAAAACCGCCGGCAGCGGTTTTGGCTTATAAATAAGGCCATTACAGGTAAAAAGCAAGTTTGAACATAATGCTTTATATCACTTCTGCCTGCTGAAAAACCGGCTGCTGCCAGACTTTACTTTTTATGGTGGTTTTCTAACAAATCAGTTATTTAATCAGAAAGTTAATATTCCACAGCAGCCAATTATGCATATTATGCCGAGCCTGCCCTGCCGGCCGGTGGTTTTGCGTTGAACGACAGCAGGCAATAGATGGTTGGCGTAATCATACTGCGCCTTGTCTGGCTGTGTTGTAAACCCCGCTAACAGGGATATTTTTATGCGCTTTTCCAGATTGATTTCTGTATTACAGCCATTTAGAAACATTATAATCAAATCATTGATTACACCAACCGGAATAACCGGTGAGTACCGGCAGAATATTGCTATACAGGGGAAAAAATATTATGGGTAAACTTAGTCTGAGCAAATGCCAACCGATCGAAATTGATGCCGATAATCCATTTAAAAACGATGTACTGGGCAGAGAGGAGAATATCACCGTTCTGACTCAATTTATTACCAGCTTTGAACAGTCTATTGTACTGTGTATTGATGGTGGCTGGGGACAAGGTAAAACCACCTTTATCAAAATGTGGCAGCAGTATCTGAAGAAACGGAATATAACTACTATTTATTTTAACGCATGGGAAAGTGATTATACTGAGGATGCCTTAATTGCGCTGATTGGGGAAATTAGTTTATCTATAGAAAAATTAAAAGTTCAGGATAAAACTAAGGCCGAAAAAATCATTGCGCCTATCTATAAATATGCAGCCAAATTTGCTAAAGCTGTTGCACCTTCTGCTGCCAATCTAAGTATCAAAGCTATTTCAGGTGGTTTAACTAATGCTGATGAACTATCCAAAACCTTAAGTGCATTGGGGGAATCACTGGTGAAAGAACAGATTAAAAAATACGAAGAATCTCGGAAAACTTTAAGCAAATTTAAAGAAGAATTAAGTAAGCTGGCAAAATGCTATACGGGTGGCGATAAACAAAAGCCGTTGGTAATTTTTATAGATGAATTGGATCGCTGCCGCCCTGATTTTGCGATTGAGGTGCTGGAAAAAGCCAAACATTTGTTTAACGTAGACAATATTATTTTTGTACTGGCTACGGATAAAACTCAGCTCGGCCATTCTATCAGGGCTGTGTACGGTCAAGGGCTGGATGTTAACGGCTATCTGCGCCGGTTTATTGATTTTGATTATCAGCTTCCGCTATCAAATCGAAAATATATTACTCATTTAATAAATAAATTTTCACTTGGAAAGTATTTTCAAACAAAAGATACAAACGTTCCGGCTAGTGAATTTTTAGTAGATATTGTTCACAAATACACATTAAGCTTAAGAGAACAAGAAGCTCTTTGTAATATTTTTAATGTCGTTATTAGAACGAAAATTAATATTCGTTTAAAAAATTGGACACTTATTATATTTATCTTTTTAATTATATTAAAATTAAAATTTCCGGATATTTATAAAAATTTGGGTAATAAAAATTTTAGTGATTTTCTTGATGAAACAATAAAAAATATTGATTCACATTGTGCTTCAGATGATAAAAATTCTAATTATTATTTGGAATTATTAGAATTTTTATTGTTAAGAACATCACCATATATTTATGATTTATATTCATCAGAAGATGAAATTGAGCAAAATGTAAGAAAATTTAATTTTGATGAAAATAAAATAGAAAGACTAAGTGACATTGAAATTGAATATGAATACGAAAAACCTAGCATAAATTTACAAATGGTGTTAAACATAAAAAAAGCCATTGAAATTTCTAATTCATTCAAATTTAATTAATTTTCCGGATAGGTACTTATCTACATTTTTTATCTTCTGTTTCCGAATGAAGAATTAATATCCAGAAATATTGAAAACTGCTGGCAAAAATAACATTTGAATAAAAAAACCGCCATACAGGCGGTTTAAATATTTATTTTTTCGGTGTACGTTTAGAATAATCAATGGCTTTGTAATAATCTGCACCACTGCCTGCCGGCGGTTTGGCTGCTTTTTTAAGACAGGCATTAATCACTGTTTCATCATTCAGTCTGAACTGTTTACTGTCCAGTTTACCGCTTAAGGCCTGATTTTTGATTTTTTTAGCGATATCGATTAAATCCTCACGTGACATAAAACCAGTCAGATTATAAATCCGGTTCTCTGCAATTTCCTTTTCAAGGCCGTTTCTTTTTATCAGATTATAATATTGCAGCATGCCATTATTCAGATATTCTTCCGGCGTGCCTTTCAGAAACGCCGCTCTGATTTCGGTGGAAACAACATTATCGGCAGCAGATAAAGATTTCTGCCCTTTATAAGCCATGTCATACTGATTGTTGGCTGTGGATACAAAAGCTTTTAATGTAATGCACTGCGGCGGTAGATCATTCACATCGCTGGTTTCATAATTGTATTCTTTGGCAGCGGCACTGGCGGATATACAAAAAAATAAGACTGAGGTAAGCAGCAGTTTGTTCATACGGTTTTCCTGGTTAATCAGATATTGCTTTAACTTTATATATCAAGTCAGATAAAGCCAAAGCTTCCATGCCAACAGCGGACAATAAAACTTAAATTCTGTTTCTCTTAATCCATGATAACTTCACCATAAAGATATCAATGAATGATTAATGTTTAAAGATATAGTTTATATGGTAAATAAGTTTTATATTTTTTTGTCTGCCGAAGTCATTTTCTCCGCATACTGAGCTGATTACTTACCTAAGTGATTTCAGTTAGTCAAATCAGCATTTTTTAGATAAATCTGAATAGCTTTGCCGGTGTATCCCAGAGTATATTGTGTGTCAGCTGTTTATCCTGCAACAGCATATTCAGCTGTGCAGACAGATAATCAGGGGTAATCTGCTGTTCAAATTGGGTATGCGGCCAGTCACTGCCCCACATCAGCCGGTGGCTGCCCAGATTTTCTACTAATAAAGGGATGGCAGAAGCAAAGAATTTATGACCTTCTGCTGCGGCAGCACTAATCCGGTATGCTCCGGACAGTTTACACCATATCATTCCGCTACGCCCCCACTCGAGTAACTGCTGAAAACCATAATCTCGGGCAGGCAGACAATCCAAAGGCCGGCCGAAATGATCAATCACCACTTTCACATCCTGTTTGAGCAGTGTTGCAATCATGTCACTGAGTTTGTTACTGCGGCAATGTACTTCTACATGCCAGTTAAGCTTTTTTACTTTATCAAGCAGATTTTGCCATGAACCGGTTTGTAAATCCGGCTGGACACCATCAATAATATTCAGGCGTATACCGACAATACCGCCTTTATCCAGTGCTGCAAGTTCAGGCATTGTGATAGAGGGCTCAACACAGGCAACGCCTCTGAGACGGGGTTTAGTCTGTGCAATAGCCTGAAGCATAAAGCTATTGTCATAACCCAGAAAACTGGGCTGAATCAATACGCCATGTGTGCAGCCATGAGCATCCAGATGTGCCAGATAATCAGCGAGCGGCGCATTTTGTGCCGGTGTGTAGCGGCGGCCGGACACCATCGGTAAATCCAGCATAAAAACATGGGCGTGGCTGTCTATAATACCCACCGACTCCTGATTCATGTTATTCCTCTTTTTCAATCTGCTATTTGTCAGATATCTGACCGTCCTGATTAATTTCGCTTAAGTTGCGCCCTTTGGTTTCCGGTAACAGCAATACGCTAATGACCACGATTGAATAAGCCCAGCTGGCATCTATACCGATGGCGGAACCCAGCGACATTGAAGCACTCATATGCCCGACCAGAAATGGAAATACTGAGGAAAGAATACGGCCGAAGTTATAACAGAAGCCTACTCCGGCACCTCTGTACTTCTGCGGATACAATTCATTAAATAATGCGCCCAGACTGGAAGGAATACCGGCAGCAAAAAATCCCAGCGGAAAACCCAGAAACAGCATCTGGGTATTGGTTAAGGGGACAAACAGATAAATACGTACAGTAATCACACAACATATAGCAAAGCAGGCAACATTAAAACGCCTGCCAATTTTGTCGATTAAAACTGAACTGGCCATACAGCCACACCAGAAGGCAATGATGATTACTGCCAGATAAGCACTGGAATTGAGCACAGAAAGGTGGCGTTCTGCTTTCAGATATGTAGGCAGCCACGACATGATCGCATGATAACCGCCATGGGCGCCCAAACCCAGTAAACCACCTAGTAAAGTAGTACGAATCAGTGAAGGAGAAAAGATGCCGAACAGTGCTTCGGTAATAGGCATGCTGTTTTCGTTTTTCGAAACTACGCTAGTTTGTTTTACCGGCTCCTGTACATGCCGGCGTACATAGAAAATCAGTAATGCCGGCAATAAACCAACTGCAAACATGATGCGCCAGGCGAAAGTTTCCGGAGCCAGACTGAATACAACGGAAAACAGTATAACGGCCAGTCCCCATCCCACTGCCCATGCACTTTGTACTGTTGCCATCACTTTGCCGCGATACTGGCTGGAAATGGTTTCTGCCATCAGTACAGCTCCGGCTGCCCATTCACCGCCAATACCAAATCCCTGTAAAGCTTTCAGCGCCAGCAACCAGTGATATTCGGTAACAAATGCCGCCAGAAATGTAAAAATTGCAAACCATATAATCATAATTTGCAATGTTTTAACGCGTCCGTACCGGTCTGAAAGAGCTCCTGCAAACCAGCCACCCAGTGCTGAAGTGACAAGTGTGGCACTACTGAATAAGCCGGCCTCCCCTTTACTGATAGCAAAATATACAAGTAGTGACGGAATCACCAAACCAAACATCTGTGTTTCCAGAGCATCGAGTGCCCAGCCACTAAAGCATGCCCAAAAGGTTTTTCTTTCATTTCCTGATACTGCTCGGTACCACGTAAACATAAAGTTTCTCTTTCTTTATCTAATTTAGAGAAGATCAATTTGTTGTGCTTGCAGCAGAGATAGAACTTAACTTTTAAAACTTTATGTCTTTAATTTACGCTTAATAGCATTTAAAGCCAATAAAAAAACATAATGTTATTCAAAACAAAATAAAACAGATAAAATTTTTCATTAATAACCCTTTTTTTGATAATCAATCTATTAAACATTAAGATATACAAGATTTATCTTTCCAGATATATACACTAGTATATTAATCTTTTTCCATTTAACTACAATTATATACAATAAAGTTTTGATTTTAAGCAAATCTTTAAGTCTTTATTGCACACAAAGGTTATTAATTAATAAATTATTTTAATTCTAATAAAATTGGTACATTTTGTGCACCTTTTTTTCTATTACATTTGTTTTAGCAACAAATTATGAAAATTTATTCTTAATAAAGAATATTATATTAATAATAATATTTTTTTAAAAATAAATACCAATAAATATCCAATATCTATCCGTAGTTGTCCCTGACAAGCGTTAAAACATTCATTTTATTTGGCATACAATTTATGCAAATAATATTAAATGATTATTATGGTGAATGAACCATTTTATGGTCAGACAATATATATTTTTATTTTATTTTTATAAAAAATTATATATATCTTTGTCTTGATGTTTATTTATAATCCATCTTATTCTCCCTGAGTTTAAACTTTGATTAAATTAAAACAAACCCATATATCAGATTATATTTTTAAACAATATATCTAATCAAATTAATTTTTACATAAAAAATTTAATTTTAACATTAAATAATTTTACTTTATTTATTGCTATAATTTAAGGTTTTTAATACCGCTGAAATTTTTTTCAAAAATTACCTATAAAACAGATGAAAGTTTTGAATTTGATAATAAATATAGTGTATGAATACTAAACAGAATAATTTCTGCAATTTCCATACCTGATAAGATTAAGAAACCGAATTCCATTTTTTATAATTTATTAAAGTTAATATGAAATTTCAGCTAAGAATATTTTTATTTGCACCTTTATTTTATTTTTCAGTAAGCAAACACTCTATTTTTTAATCATTTAAACCCACCAATGTTAATTGTGAGAATGTGCTGTAATACTCCTCTTCCCAGTATTGGTTTTAAAAATAATTATTTTCTTTATACAAACTGACTTTCTCTTACTTCGTGATTATCTAAATACGAATTCAATAATTATTTATTTTCGGGCAAATATACAGTGGAAGAAAATAGCTATGTTTTCAAATATCAATCTTTATACAAGATTTTCAGGATAATTCTGTAACAGCAATTATTATTATTCTCTAAAACTGTAGTGATGAAAAAAACACCATCAATACTGGCGAAGTAATATTAACAATAAAACCAAAGCTGATTGCCACCGGTACAGCAGTAATGCCGCCGGAAGACTGTATTACCGGCAAAGTAAAATCCAGACTGGTTGCACCACCTACGCTGACGGCTGTAGTAGGATAACGACGCATCAGTACGGGAATAAAAATAAGCGCAAAGAATTCGCGTGCCAGATCATTAAACATGGCAATACTGCCCCAGACAGCCCCGTAAGCCTGACTCATGATAATGCTGGAAAGTGAATACCAGCCATAACCGCTGCTAAGTGCCAGCCCTTTACTTACAGACACATCAGGCATAATCAGGGCAAATAGCAAACCGCCAAGCAGGCTGGCCAGTGTGAATAATCCGGCACAGATAACGCCGCGGCGATTGAGAAATACCTGATGCAGGGTAATGCCGCTGCTGCGCAACTGCATGCCCACCAGTAAAAGTAAAATTATCAGCGCTTTATTAACAGCAGCCAGCGGGCTGCCCAGCCAGTCAAAAGAGAGGTAATTGCCGGCGATCAGCCCTGCAAGCAGACAGCCAACCTGCTTGAGACTGCCCATAATACTGGTATTGCCGGACTGGCCTGTTTGCTGCTGCCGGTTCAGCCGCCACGGATAACGACGGTCAAACCAGATAAATATCAGGAGGTTGGCTGCGATAAGGCAGACGAATAATACCGCTACAGTTAAGCTGATATTAGCCAGTTGTGCGCCCAGATCGGGCTCTTGCGCCAGAGATAATCCTATTAGAAATAAAATCAGATACACCAGCCATGCCAGCCCGTAATTCAGCCAGTTTACAACCCGTGCCGGCGTGGGTATGCAAAATCCGATAAACAAGGGAATCAGGATGATTAGCAGGGAGATTAAATGTTGCATGGATAATTGTGTACGGCAGAATTAGGGATAATAAACGGTTTAGCTACAGGCAGGTACAAAACAGGCAGCACATTGTGTGACAATGGCTGCCTGTGAAATACACGTTCAGGTTTTACTGGTCAACGAAAGCGCGTTCGATAACGTAGTCACCACGCTGCCCCATTTTCGGGGAAATAGTCAAACCAAAACTATTAAGTGTTTCACAGCTGTCTCTGAGCATTTCGGGGCTGCCGCAAATCATCGCCCGGTCGTCAGCAGGATTAATCGGCGGCAAGCCAATGTCGGTAAACAGTTTACCCGATTTCATTAAATCAGTCAGGCGTCCGTGATGGATGAAATCTTCCCGGGAAACCACCGGATAGTAAATCAGTTTTTCACGTACTAATTCACCCAGATATTCATGATTGGGTAACTCTGTGGTGAAATGATCAAAATAGGCCAGATCTTTTTTATAGCGCACGCCGTGAATCAGAATAATTTTTTCAAACTGTTCATAGATGTCCGGATCTTTGGTTACGCTGAGAAATGGTGCCAGACCGGTACCGGTAGACAGCAGATACAGATGTTTGCCGGGGTTAAGGTCACCGACAATCAGGGTACCGGTGGGCTTTTTACTCACCAGTACTTCGTCACCCGGTTTCAGATGCTGTAAGCGGCTGGTTAACGGACCATCCTGTACTTTAATACTGAAAAAAGCCAGCTCTTCTTCCCAATTGGCACTGGCAATACTGTAGGCTCTCATCAGGGGTTTACCGTCTACCATCAGACCAATCATCACAAACTGACCATTCTGAAAACGTAATGATTCGTCCCGTGTGCAGGTAAATGTGAAATATGCGTCTGTCCAGTGGTGTACAGACAATACTTTTTGTGTGTTATAGGCTGCCATTAATTATCCATGGTTAAGGAAAGCGGTATTATTAGCGTAAACCGAAAACACGCCAGCTTTCTGTTGCCATTCAGGGACATTTTATGCTCTGGTTGCTGACGTAAGGTGTGAATTTTAAGACAATTTGATGTGCTGTTCAATGGGTTTTAGAGTATTCACTTTAATAAAAGTACTCTGTTTCAGGCAGTTTTATCTAAACAGCAGTAAATATATCAACAGGTTGCCATAAATATAGCAACCTGTTGATGTTAAGCTGGTTTATCCGCAGTTACAGACGGCCATGGCACAGTTTGTATTTCAAACCGCTGCCACACGGGCACGGATCGTTACGACGAATAACAATACCGCGTGCTTCCAGAGCTTCGGGGCTGAAATCTTCATCTTCTGCTGCATTATCAGCAGCGAATACTTCTTGCTGCTCTTCTTCAGAGGCCGGTTGAAAACGCACTGAAATCAGCAATGAAGCAACGGTATGGCGAATATTGCTCCACATGGCCTGAAACATTTCAAATGCTTCACGTTTGTATTCCTGTTTCGGGTTTTTCTGGGCATAACCGCGCAGATGAATACCCTGACGCAGGTAATCCATATCGGCCAGATGTTCGCGCCAGCGGCTGTCAATGATTTGCAGCATGATGTCGCGTTCAAATTTGCGCATGGTGTCGATGCCAACCAGTTCGACTTTATAAGCATAATCTTTTTCTACTATATCCAGCAGACGTTCAGAAATGCTTTCGTTGTCGAGGCTGTTGTCTTCTTTAAGCCAGTCATTGATGGAAACTTCAATGTTGTAATCAGCAGCCAGTTTGTTTTCCAGACCGGAAATATCCCACTGCTCCTCCATACTATCCGGCGGAATAAAGCTGTCTACAGTATCAACAATTGCATCATGGCGTATTTCCTGCATCATACCGTCAATATCGTTGCTGGCCAGAATATCGGCACGCTGATGATAAATAACCTTACGCTGGTCGTTGGCTACATCATCGTATTCAAGTACTTGTTTGCGCATGTCGAAGTTACGGTTTTCGACTTTGCGCTGTGCTCCTTCAATCTGACGGTTGAGCATTCCGGCTTCTATGGCTACGCCGCGTTCAGGAGCCAGACGGTTAAGAATGGCTGTTGCACGGTCAAGTGCAAACAGGCGCAACAGCGGATCTTCAAACGACAGGTAAAAGCGGCTGGAACCGGCATCACCCTGACGACCGGCACGGCCGCGCAGCTGATTATCAATACGGCGGCTTTCATGGCGTTCGGTACCGATAATGTGTAAACCGCCAGCTGCAATCACGGCATCGTGGTCAATCTGCCATTGCTGCTGTAATTTGTCGATTTCGCTTTTTTTCGCTTCTTCGGTGAGGCTGTCGTCGGCATTAATGGCATCTATTTGCGGCTTGATATTGCCACCAAGCACAATATCCGTACCACGACCGGCCATGTTGGTGGCTACGGTAATCATGCCGGGGCGGCCTGCCTGAGCAATAATATCCGCTTCACGCGCATGTTCTTTGGCGTTGAGAACATTGTGCCTGAGGTGCTCTTTATCCAGTAAGGCGGATACCAGTTCGGAATTTTCAATACTGGTGGTACCAACAAGGATTGGCTGACCTTTGGCATGGCGCTCTTTGATATCGGCAACCACAGCTTCGTATTTTTCTTCGATAGAACGATATATCTGGTCGTTCAGATCTTTACGTATCATCGGGCGGTTTGGCGGGATGATAACGGTTTCCAGACCGTAAATATTCTGGAATTCAAAGGCTTCGGTGTCGGCAGTACCGGTCATGCCGGCCAGTTTGTCATACAGACGGAAGAAATTCTGGAAAGTAATGGAAGCCAGTGTCTGGTTTTCTTTGTTGATTTCCACACCTTCTTTGGCTTCAACAGCCTGATGCAGACCATCAGACCAGCGCCGGCCGGCCATCAGGCGGCCGGTAAATTCGTCAACAATAATTACTTCCCCATCCTGTACCACATAATGCTGGTCGCGCTGGTAGAGTGTATAAGCACGCAGCGCAGCCATCAGATGATGCATCAGCATGATATTGGTGGTGGAATACAGGGAATCGCCTTCCTGCAGTAATCCCATTTTGGTGAGAATCTGCTCGGCATGCTCATGCCCCTGATCACTGAGCACTACCTGCCGTGCTTTTTCGTCTACCCAGTAATCGCCCTCACCGTCTTCGCTTTTTTGGGCAATCAGCAGTGGCGGAATCTGATTCATTACCTGATAAAGGGTGACGTTATCGTCAGCCTGACCGGAAATAATCAACGGTGTACGGGCTTCGTCAATCAGAATGGAGTCTACTTCATCAACTACTGCAAATGACAGCTCACGCTGCACTTTTTCGCTTTGATCACTTACCATGTTATCGCGTAAATAATCGAAGCCGTATTCATTGTTGGTACCGTAGGTAATATCAGCCAGATAAGCGGCTTTTTTATCGGCATGATCCATGTTGCTGATAATGATGCCGACAGACATGCCCAGAAATTCATACAGCGGACGCATGATTCCGGCATCACGTGCAGCCAGATAATCATTCACGGTAACTACATGTACGCCTTTACCGGTCAGAGCATTCAGATAGACGGCTGTCGTGGCAACCAGTGTTTTCCCTTCACCGGTACGCATTTCGGCAATTTTGCCATAATGCAGTACCATACCGCCGATAAGCTGCACATCAAAATGCCGCATACCGAGTACACGCTTACTGGCTTCACGGCATACGGCAAAAGCTTCTACCAGCAGGCTATCGAGTTTTTCTCCATCAGCCAGACGTTGTTTGAATTCAGCAGTTTTAGCCTGTAGTTCAGTATCGCTTAAAGCTTGAAGTTGTGGTTCGAGCGCATTGATTCTGGATACTTCTTTACGATATTGTTTCAAAAGCCGGTCGTTGCGGCTTCCGAGAATTTTTTTTGCTAAGTTTTTCAACATAAATCAACAGTCCGGCACCTGCTGGCGCAATAAATAGTAAGCTGGAAATAGGAGATTTTAACACAAGCGCCTACGCTGCTGTGCGGCTGTTTGCATGCCTGTGTCAATTATGTGCAATCTGAAGCTGTTCAGAAGTTACTGATTGCTGTTTATGGTGCTTAATATAATGGTAAAACCCTTTTTTCCAAGCATTGTCTGACACAACAGAAGCTGTTCATGTCTTTAACGCTGCTATATGAAGATGAAAAAATTTATATGCAATACCGATTATTACTGTTCCGGCAACTGAATTTTGTTTAAAAATAATTGATTGCACACCAGTAGAAGGATATTGATTCATAATCAGAACTGAATAAATATTATTTATATTTCTTTAATTTTGTCATCCTGATTAAATTATTTTTTATCATTGCTTAAAGCGTCTGACAAATACACAGGCTGAAATAGCTCAATTGCTCTTTTCACTTAAACGGCGCAGTGCTGCCGCTAGCTCTGGATGATGTGTTAAAGCCTGTGCCGAACGTGCCAGCGTATCGCGCGCCACAGGGCTTAAACTGGCATGCTTTACTGCTTCGGGTTTTGATTCTGCCGGCTGAACTTTAACCTTTACAGTTTCAATTGAAGCATCAATCTGCCGCAGTTGCGGCAATAATGCCGGCAACACCATACGTAAACGTGAAGCAGCCATACTATTTTGCGCAATCACCACCAGACAGCCGGTGCGTACACAGGCAACATTAAACTGAGTTCGCATACTTGCCGGCAACTCTTGTTTCAGACAGTTACTCAGGCGTTGCCAGTGTGCGGATTGCTGCAATAATTGATTAAGCTGGGCGTTTTTTTTGCCGAATTGATTCAGGTTCATACTGCCATACTAACTTAATTTGCCGGTGACATCAGAATATTTGGTTTAGTTTGAAAGTTATAGCTAAGTTTACACTCGTTATATCAGGAGCTGATTTTATCCGGTGATTAAAAGCCGTTTTCCATAATAATCTGTCCCGGTACTCTGTTACGGTGCATGCTATACCCCACATCCAGTAAGGTCTGAAAAGTATCGGTGACCATGGCCGGATTACCACACAGCATAAAACGGGTTTGTTCAGGGTTGAAATTCAAACCCAGTCCCTCTGCCAGCGTACCATTCTGCAATAATTGCGGCAGACGCTGACCGAGTGCTCCGGCAGTAGGTTCACGGGTAACCACCGGCTGGTAAGTCAGTTGATCTGTATATTCGCCAATCAGAGGGTGATGGATTAACTCGTTTATATGCTGGCTGAAAATCAGTTCATTGGCATGTGAAACGGAATGTACCAGTCCGATATGCCGGAAACGTTCCCAGACAGCAGGCTGTTGCAGCATAGACAGAAACGGCGCAATGCCGCTGCCGGTACTGAGCATGATCAGCTGCTCGCCATCAGTAAACCGCCCTGGCAGAAAAAAGCCAAAAGCGGTTTTATCCAGCAATATAGAATCGCCCGCCTGCAATTGTGCCAGCCGGGCACTCATCGGTCCGCCTTCAATCAATACCACAAAGTATTCGAGTGTATCTGCATATTCGGCAGATACAACAGAATAGGCACGCCAGATAAAACCTGCGCCGTCTCGAAAACCCAGACGCGAAAACTGACCGGCACTGAAGCGATAGGCTTCAGGCCGGGTGATGGCAAAAGTCAGCAGTTTAGGGGTATGCTGTTTGACCCAGAGTACGGTTTCTTCAGTAAATTTGGCTTCTGCGGCAGCCTGCATGCAGTTATTCCTGTGTGTGTACCACCGCCTGAGCGGTGACAGTATGATTACAGTCTGATATCGATATCCTGATATTTTCGGCTGGCTTCGGTATGACTGATTTCAATACCATCACTTACTGCCCATTTTCCATCATTAATACGCTGGTATTGCAGGCTGAAACTGCCATCACCGATTTTATGCAGGGTAAAGGTTTCGCCCGCCGGAATATAAAAGGTGCGTATAGCAGTAAATTTACCGGCGTGCAATTCGTATAATTGGGCAAATACCGGCGATTGCAAGGAGGTGGCATGTACGACAATATTGTTATTGCCGCGCTCACGCAAAATCGGATAGCCGGATACATAAGCAGCTTTAAGCGGGAAAAGCTGTCCATTGGGTGCCGCGGTAACTGGCATGCTGCTCTGTTCATTAACATTATTAGCCGGCGGATATGCCAGCCTCCACCACACTCCGCCCATAGCAATCAGTACGGCAATCCCCACAATCCATAACCAGCCATGACCGCGTTCGTGCAGGTCAACAACTTTATCCTGATGGTTAGGCAATAAAACCGGAGGCGCAAATGGTGTCTGCCGGCGCGCCAGCAATGCCGGTGACAACCTTGCCTGCAGGCTTTGCCGCGCAATCCACACATCATGATGATGGCGCTGCTCCGGATCAGACAATACTGCATATGCTTTATTAATCTCAGCCATACGCTGATGTGCCTGCGGATTATGCGGATTGCGGTCAGGATGGTATTTTTGTGACAAAGCCCGATAGGCCGCACGAATGACTTCGTCGGATGCCCCTTGAGCAACATTTAATACTTCATAATAATTGTGCACGGATTTTTCACTTACACAGGTTAAATCAAGGTATTGAGTGCATGATTGATATCATCCCAGATATCTTCAATATCTTCGATACCGGCTGAAATACGCAGCAGGCCTTCACGGATGCCCAGTGATTCTTTAACTTCTTTACTCATGCCGCTATGCGACTGGCTGGCACTGTGATTAATCAGGCTTTCGACGCCGCCAAGGCTGGCCGCCATCCGAATCATGCGCAGATTTTTTATCACACTATTGGCTGCTTCACGACTGTTCTGACGTAAATAAATGGAGACCACTCCGCCAAAACCATGCTGCATCTGTTTACAGGCGATATCATGGTGTTCATGTTCCGCCAGACCCGGATAAAATACTTTTTCTACCGCAGGGTGCTGCTGCAAGCGTCTGGCCAGCTCAGCCGCATTGGATAAATGCCGGTCCATACGTACAACCAGTGTTTTGATACCGCGTAATACCAGTGCACAGTCCATCGGACCGGCCACGCCGCCGGTATTAATACTTAAGGCACGTAATAATTTTGCATGTGCAGGATCTTTTACCACAACAATACCCATCAGCACATCTGAATGTCCGCACAGGTATTTGGTTGCGGAATGAAAGACGATATCCACACCCAGATTCAGCGGATTCTGTACGTAGGGTGTCGCAAAAGTATTATCCATACCGACAATGGCACCGGCAGCTTTGGCTTTAGCAGACAGTTCGGCGATGTCTACCAGACGCAGCAGCGGATTACTCGGGGTTTCCAGCCATACCATTTTTACTTTGGTCTGTGCCAGTATCCGGTCCAGATTATCCGGATTGGTAAGATCGGCAAAAATAACGTTAACACCCCACTGGGCATATACTTCGGTTAATAAATCATAAGCTCCGCCATAAATATCGGCTACCGCAACAATGGTATCACCCGGCCGCAGAAAAGTACGCCACACAGCATCGATTCCGGCCATACCACTGCCATAGGCAAAACCGGCACAGCCATTTTCCAGCTCGGCGACTGTGTCTTCAAGTACTTGCCGTGTCGGATTGGAAATACGCGCATAACGGAACGGAATATTTTCGCCGATTTCATTCATGGCGAACATGCTGTTCTGATAAATAGGCGGCATTAGGGCACGGTTATGCTCTTCCGGCTGATAACTGGAATGGATGGTCTGTGTGGCAAATTTCATATTTTCTCCGTTTGATTACTGGTTTTGCTGTTCAGACAGCTGTTTATACGGGTAACGGCATTAATACTGAGGCTGCTAGTTTAGCACGCACTCTGGTTATCAGGCAGCATGCTGTTTCTTTTACACTAATCCCGACTGATTTGCTCGGAATTAAGGCATACAGTATAATTTTATGCCTTATATGCCGGCGGTTTCTGTGGTTTCACTATACTGCGCCGGCTGGATTCAGATTTGTTTTGCAAGGAAAAGTATCAGAATGGACACTATTGCCGACGTGCAAAGCAGTGTTGATAAACGCAATATGCCAATCAATCAGGTTGGTGTGAAAGGCTTACGCCTGCCGCTGAGTATTATTTGTGCTGCAGGTAAACAACATACTGTTGCTGATTTAACCATGACTGTGTCACTGCCGGCCGAACAGAAAGGCACACATATGTCACGCTTTATTGAGTTAATGCAGACACAGCATGACAGTATTGATTTTGCTGTACTGCGGCAGCTGACTGCCGCCATGTTAGAAAAACTTCAGGCAACGGCTGGTAAAATCAGTATGCGCTTTCCTTTTTTCCGGCAAAAGCAGGCTCCGGTAAGCGGCATTTCCAGCCTACTGGATTATGAAGTGGTACTCAGTGGCGAAATTCAGGCTGGTATTTATCAGCAAACATTACAGATCATTATTCCGGTTACCAGCCTGTGTCCGTGCAGTAAGGAAATTTCTGCTTACGGGGCGCATAATCAGCGTTCACATGTCACTGTTACGCTGGTATGCACTGAATCAATTGCTGTTGAAGAAATTATTGATCTGGTAGAACAACAGGGTTCATGTCAGTTATACGGTTTGCTGAAACGGCCGGATGAAAAGTATGTTACTGAATATGCTTATGATAACCCCAAATTTGTTGAAGATATGGTTCGTGATGTTGCTACCGCGCTAAAAACTGATACACGTATTCAGTCTTTTACTGTAGAAAGTGAAAATTTTGAATCTATTCATAACCATTCTGCCTATGCACTGATACAATACCCGTAAACTGATTGTTTGCAGACTTAGCTTTATCTGGTAAACGAAATCAGAAAGCACTTAAGGGGAGATAATGACTACCCTTCGGTTCTGCCGGTAGTCATTTTCTTTGTTGATTGTTCAGGTTGAAATTACACTGGTTACAGTGACCATTTTTTATGTATCACAATCCTACCCGTTCTCGTGTCTGTATGGCTTCCCTGTTAAAACTGCTGTTTATGCTGCTGGTATTGCTGCCGGGGCTGAATAGTGCGGTACTGGCTGCGGACAATAAAAATTTATTACCGCCGGAACAGGCTTTTGTACCGGAACTGATTGTTCATAATCAGGATATTCGTGTACATTTTGTTATTGCCGACGGCTATTACTTGTACCGGAATAAAATTCAGATTACTACTGAGCCGGCGGGTATATTTGGTGAAGGACAATTTATCCGGCAGGGGCAGCAAAAGCACGATGAGTTTTTTGGTACCCAGCAGGTTTACTACAATCAAGCAGATGCAGTCTGGCACTATAAGGCAGATGCACAGACTGTTCCGTATCAGTTAACTTTATCTTATCAGGGCTGTGCAGATGCAGGAATCTGTTATCCGCCGGTAGAAAATACATTTACCATCAGCCGTACCGGCAAATATCGTATTACGCCACAATCAACACATATTCAGCCAGTCCCGCCGGATACTTTTACTGACCCTCCGGTTAAAGCTCCGCCACCGGAGTGGTCAGGCAGCTCAGGCGGAGACAGTCTGTTTCAGCTTTCCCGCGCAACACTGATTACCAATTTAATGACTTTTTTTATTGCCGGGATGGGATTGAGTCTGACAGCATGCATGTATCCGCTGCTGCCGATAGTATCAGCCATCGTTATGGGTACCCGCCGGAAAACCACTAAATTGCGGGCATTTATTCTGTCATTTGTTTATGTACAGGGGCTTGCTTTTACCTACACTATTGTTGGTATTGTTACTGCCCGTACCGGTGCGTTTCTGACCGGATGGCTGCAACAGCCTGCGGTAGTGCTGGCTGCCGCAGCCATACTGGTGATACTGGCTTTATCAATGTTTGATTTATACAGTATTCAGTTGCCGGCACGCTGGCAGACGTTTTTTCAGCGGGTCAGCGGCCGCTTTCATGGCGGACATTTGCTCTCTGTGCTGATAATGGGGGCATTGTCAGCGCTGATTGTCGGTCCCTGTGTCGCACCACCTCTGGCTTTTGCACTGGGTTATATTGCGCAGAGCGGGGATGCTGCTCTGGGCGGCATGGCTCTGTATGTTATGGCGCTGGGTACGGGCATTCCGCTGATTCTGATTTCTGTATTCGGTGTGCATATTCTGCCCCGTGCCGGTAAGTGGATGATTGGTGTCAAATATCTGTTCGGTCTGATGCTGCTGGGTGCAGCTACCTATATTGCCACTCCGTTTCTGAATTACTATCTGGTAGTCACTATTTATACTTTGCTGATGCTGATACCGGCAATCTATTTAGGCTGGCAGTGGTATCATTCATCAGCACGTCAGCGCTGGTTTAATGCGATTATCGGTATACTGTTTCTGGCTTGCGGGATTGGTTTTGTTTCTGCCAGCATAATGAACTGTGTGACGCCTTTACATCGTTTTCTTACTTTAACACCGCCAAACGGTCAGCATTTTGGTCGTTATTTCGATAAGCCGGAACAATTGCGTCAGGCTATGCAAGAGTTGTTTGATGAAGATCCGAATAAGCCGGTACTGGTAGATTTTTATGCAGACTGGTGTATATCCTGCAAGGAAATGACCGCATTTACTTTAAGTAAAGCTTCAGTCAGACGGGTAATTGAAGAAAAGCGTTTTTTGCAGATTGATGTAACCAATAATACGCCGGCACAACGCAGAATGATGCAACGCTATGGTCTGTACGGACCTCCGGGATTATTTGTTGTACACAGAAACGGCTATCGCAGCCAGCCACTGATTGGCTATGTACCGGCATCAGAATTGTTAAGCTGGTATGACAAACAAGTACAGAAAGCACAATAAATTCACAGCCTCTTTGCTTGCAAAGAGGCTGTTGCACAGAGAATTAACAGTGCATACTTTTTCTGTTTGAGTGTGTTTCAATCCTGATAATGACGATCAGCCACTTTCAAAGCGCGCCGTGCCAGTGCCAGATTGGCTGTTTTGCGGTCGAGTACCATAAACATAAACACACCTTGAACATTCTTCATCGGCCGTAATAAATAATATTGTTTATGCAGGCTGATAAGAATATCGTCTATAGCATCTTCATTGTTGTCCTGACCATAAAGGCGCTCAATAGCTTTTATTTCTGAACGTACAATTTCGGTATTGCCGGCGGACAGAATGTCAAGATCCATACCTGACGGACTAACCCCGTCTATAAACATTCCGCTTTCATAATCCACGACAGCACACGCCATGACACCTTTAGTTGCCGCTAACTCACCAATGACGCCATCAAATCTCACTGTGATATCCTTCTTTATATTGCCAGTATTTTAATATGGCAGAGTATTTAATTACCTATTTTCCAATTTTTTCCAGCTTTTGACCAGTATTAACTAATTTTTATTAAAATTTTTTAGTTTAAATTCTGTAAATATACTTTTATGTCAACGCAATAAAAACAGCTAAAGGCACAAAATCATTTTGACTAATCGCTCAGGCAGCTCCGGTACAGCTATAATAACAACCTTAACTGGTGCCGGATGCTGTTATGCTGTATGTTTATCAATCCAATCAATTATCTGATTTAGCTGCTTTATTTGCCAGCGTATATCAGCATACCTCACCACAGTCAGCATGGGCTGCAACAGAAATCGTGGTACAGAGTCAGGGTATGCGCCGCTATCTGAATCACTATCTGGCTCAGGAGCACGGTATTGCCGCCAATCTGCATTTCAGTCTGCCGGCCAGCTACATCTGGCAATTAACCCATCGGGTATTACCGCAAACACCAGCGCTTAACCCGTTTCAGTCAGAAGTATTGCGCTGGCGCTTACTGGGATTGTTTCATAGCCCGGCGTTCAGACAACCCCAATTATGCCAAACTGCTACCGCACTACATTCTTATCTTGATAGCAGCACACAGGCACCTTACCATCTGGCCGGAAAACTTGCTGATATGTTTGACCAATATTTAATCTATCGCAATGATTGGATAAATAATTGGCAGGAAAACAAATCTGCGAATCTGGGTGAAGATGAGCAATGGCAGGCAGAGCTATGGCGCTGGCTGAATAATGAATCAGATTTACCACACCGTGCCGGCTTAATGCAGGAATTTCTGAGCAAACTTGGTTCTGAACATTTACCCGAGCGGATATTCGTATTCGGTATTGCCACACTGGCACCGGTTTATCTGCATGCATTACAGGTAATAGCACAATATACTGATGTGCATATATTTGCGGTAAACCCGTGTGCTGAGTACTGGGGCAATGTTCTCTCAGCAGATATGCTGCTCAATAGTCAGGAAACTGACCTGAGTGTGGTTGGCCATCCTTTACTGGCCAGTCTGGGCAAACAGGGGCGGGATTTTTTTGATGCGCTCAATGATCTGGGCGAAGTAGTGTATATGCCTTCTGTCTATGCTCAGTGTGATGAAGTGGCAGATACTCTGTTACACCGTCTGCAAAACGATATCCAGTGCCTGCAACATCCGAAACAGTCTGAACCACCCTACCGGCTGCAGGAATATGATAATTCCATTCAGATTGTAGCGGCGCATTCCTGCCTGCGTGAACTGCAAATTCTCAAAGAGCAGCTGATTCAGGACCTGGCCGCACATCCGCACTGGCAGCCGCAGGATATTGCGGTACTTACACCACATATTGGGCCTTATCTGCCTTTTATCCACGCAGTATTCGGACAAACGCAGGGCGACACGCCTGCTCTGCATTACAACATCGCCGACGTTAAAATCAGCCTGCATGAACCCCTACTGCAATTATTCGAAAAACTGCTGCAACTGATGCAGAGCCGGTTTGATATTGAAACTGTGCTGCCTTTGCTGGATGAATCTGCTCTGCGCGCACGTTTTGACTTAAACGACAGCGATGCAGAACTGATTCACCGTGTCTGGAGCGAACAAGGGGTACGCTGGGGCGTGGATGCAGATATGCGTCATGAATATGGCGGACAGGGTAAGCACTTTACCTGGCAGCAGGCGCGTGAACGTACGATACTCGGCTGGCTGCTGCCGGAAAATAAATATACGGCACTGTGGCAGCAACAGCTTCCATGGTTCGGTGATATCGGCCAGACTGAAATTCTGGCACGCGCACAACAGTTAATAGACTGTCTGATTAAACATCATAGCTGCTGGCAAAAAGCAGCTACCATTCCCGAATGGATTGCGCGTACACGACAACTTCTGCGGGATTTAGCCGATACCGATTCCTTGTCCGGACATGCCATGCAGCAACTGGAAACCAGTCTGGCTGAATGGCAGGCGCAGGCAGCACTGGCACAATTTAATCTGACTATTGAACCGGCTATTGCAATCGAGCATTTGCAGAATTATTTATCCACTACCCGTCAGGCCGGATTTTTGCGCGGCGGAATTACCTTTTGCAGTATGGTACCGATGCGCAGCCTGCCCTTTCGCTGTATCTGTCTGCTCGGTCTGAATGACGGCGAATTTCCCCGTACTACTAAATCTGCTGCTTTCGACCTGATTGCACAGCATCCGCGCCGCGGCGATCGTGCCCGTCGTAACGATGACCGTTATCTGTTTCTTGAATCTATTTTAAGTGCGCGCGAAAAACTGTATTTGTCGTATATCGGTAAAGATATTCGTAAAAACGAAGAACTGGCCCCCTCTGCTCTGCTTTATGAGCTGACCGATGTTCTGGCTGCCATGACCGGCTGTAATCCGCTGGTATTTAATCAGCAGCATATCATCAGACACCCGTTACAACCCTTTTCCTATCGCTATTTTAACGGCGATTTAGTCAGCTGCCGCAGTGATTACGCCACGGCACTGAATCAGAATACAGATAAGCCTGCGCCATTTTATGCAAAAATAACTGAACCGGAAAAACAAAATCAGGAAGTTAATATTGAATCCTTTATCCGGTTCTGGCGTAATCCGGTACGTCACTGGCTTCAGCAGCAGTTACAATGGCAGGCACCCTATCAGGAAACACCAATCAGTGCAGCAGAACCGTTTGCAATTGAAAACAGTGCATCGATTTATACTGCCTATACCCGTGCACGCCGGCAGCATCTGGATTTTGCTGAGGTAGATGCAGCACTGGCAGTAAGCGGACTGGTGCCTGAAGGCGAGCTGGGCGTGATTGTCAGCCAGGTTTTACGCAATCAGACACTGGCTCTGGACAGCAGCATACTGTTCAGTCCCGCTGTCGCCGATATTGCCTTTATTTTTGAACACGAACAGTTACAGCTAAGTGGCAACATCAGCCGTTTACATCAATGCGGGCAGCTGATTGAACGGAATCACGCCCCGACAGCACCGGATAATATTGAGTTATATCTGCGCCATTTACTTCTCTGCGCTACTGAAAGCGAAGGTGCACAGGACACATATGAGCTTTATCCGGCCAAACCGCGCATGCTGGCAGCAATGAGCCTGATTGATGCGCAAGCACAACTGGCTTTATGGCTTGAGTATTACCGGCTAGGACAAAGCCGGCCACTGCCCTTTTTTCCGAAAACCAGCCTTACCACTGCCCTTAAGTGGTATCGTAACCGGCAAAAGAAAAACCGTGCACCTGAATATGGTGCTGAAGAACGCAGTACCGCGTTTAAAGTCTATGCAGACAGCCATAACGGAAAACCGCAGGCCGACTATCCTGAAGTAGCTCAGGTATTTGGCCGCGATGAAGAACTGCCGATTGACACCCCTCTGTTCTGGCAACTGATTGAAGAATTACTGCTGCCCATGACAGCAGCGTTGGAAACCGCTGATAAATTATAATGAGCCAAGCATTAAATCCAATTACCATGCCCTTAAACGGCAGCAGCCTGATTGAAGCTTCTGCCGGTACCGGGAAAACCTTTAACATTGCCGCCCTGTTTGCACGGCTGGTGTTACTGGAACGCATGCCGGTTGACGCTATTCTGGTGGTCACTTTTACCAAAGCAGCTACAGCGGAGCTGAAAACCCGTCTGCGTACCCGCCTTAATCAGGCTCTGGCTCTGTTACAAAATAATCTGCCTGCGGAACAGAATGACCCGGTACTGCAACAGCTGATTGACTGTGCCCGCAGTCAGGATGATGATGCCAGCCTGATTCTCCGTCTGCAGGCGGCCATTACCCAGTTTGACCGTGCAGCCGTTTACACCATTCACGGATTCTGCCAGCGCGTACTCACTGATTATGCCTTTTTATGCCAGACACCATTTGATACGGAAACTATTGAAACTGATCCGGAAATGCTGTGCCGGTTTGCCGAAGACTTCTGGCGGCAGCAGGTAAGCAATAACAGCAGCATGGCCATTCTGGCCGTCGCTTACAAACTTACCCCTGCCCGGCTTATGCAGGAAATGGGACGGCACTGCGGCATGGTAGATTTACAGGTACGCCAGCCGCCGGTTGCGGATATAGCCGGCATAAATAACTGCTGGCAACAGTCCTGGCAGAGCGTATGTACACATTTCAGCCTTATTCAGGATTCATTCTGGCAGTTACATCAGCAACTAAATGGTAATATTTACCGCCAGAAAAGTTATCAGCAGCTTTTCACCGACCTGCAGCAGGTAATGGAAAGCGAAGTAAACTGTCATTCTTTTTCTTCTTCTGTACTGGAAAAATGTGCCAAACTGGCTTCATCCCAGCTACAGGAAAACACCAAAAAAAATCAAACACTCAATAATGAGCTGATAGCTAACATTGCCCCACTGGTCGAACTGGCAGAAGCTGTTGCTGCCATGCTGACTGCAGAAGACAGCATATCACTGCAATTACAGCTGGACTGTTTTAACTACGTGCGCCAGTGTCTGAATCAGCACCGGCGCAACAGCCACCAGCGCAGCTTTGACGATTTACTGGCAGATCTGGGGTTGGCACTGTCTGCGGATAATCCCATGTCTGAAACACTGGCCGCAGTACTGGCGCAAACATGGCAGATTGCACTGGTAGACGAATGTCAGGATACTGATCCGTTGCAGTACCGAATTTTCAAAACCGCGTTTGCCGAACAAAACCGTCCGCTTATTATGGTGGGTGATCCGAAACAGGCTATTTACCGTTTCCGTGGTGCTGATATTCACGCCTATCTGCGCGCCGCTGCCGATACCCCGCCACAGCAGCGCTATACCCTGACCACCAATTACCGCAGCCATCAGGCACTGGTACAAGCCATTGGCCACCTGTTCAGCGGCAAAAAGCTGCCTTTTATTCTTGAGGGTATCAGCTATCCGCAGGTACAGGCACAGGCAGAAAATAACCGTCTGCATTACAGTCACAGCAATACTGTTATACCGGCGGTAGTGGTGCGCTGGCTGCATGAAAAAATAGATGTCAGCGATAAGGGAGCGGAAATTATCCCGAATAAAGACAGTTTGCGGACACGTGCGGCCGAATATTGTGCCTATGAAATTGCCGGCATGATTAATCAGGGTATGCGCGGAGAACTGCTACTGAGTAACCGGCCGTTACAGGCTGGCGATATTGCCGTATTGGTGCATTCACATAATGAAGGTCGCATGATTGCCGGCGCATTGAAACGCTGCGGCATCATGAGCGTCTCTCTTGGTAACCATTCAGTTTTTTCCAGCACTGAGGCACAAGCTGTCGAGGCTCTGTTACGTTTCTGGCTGCAACCGCAGCGCACCGAAACATTACGCTTTATCCTTGGCGGTGTACTGTTCGGCTGGACAGCAGCACAGCTGGCAGAACTGAACCGGAATGAAAATACACTGAGCGAATGGATACAGCTGGCACTGCAAACCCGCGAACAATGGCAGCAGTATGGTATTTATCCTGCCATACAGTGGTTTGCCGGCCAGACCGGCATGGAAATCAGACTACTTACGCAGCGCAATGAGCGCAGCCTGACCAATCTGTGGCAACTGGCCGAATTACTGGCTGCTGCTGAACAAACCCTGCCAACGGCTAACGCCCTGCTGAACTGGCTGACCAGTGCCATCAGCAACGAGCGTTCAGCAGGTGAAAGCAGTCTGCTGCGACTGGAAAGTGATGAAGCACTGGTTAAAATTGTGACCATGCATGCTTCCAAAGGGCTGGAATATCCGGTGGTATTCTGTCCGTTTGCATGGGATGGTAAAGAGGCCATTAATAATCAGGAACACTGGCAACGTCTGCATCAGCAGGATAAAGTGGAACTGATTGCCAATAGTTTGCTCAGTGACAGCGACCGGGAGGAACTGGAATGCGAAAGTATGGCCGAACGTTTGCGTCTGTATTATGTGGCCTTTACCCGGGCACGCGAACAACTGATACTGTACACTGCCGCCTGCAACAATACCGCCAGTAACCCCATGGCATGGCTACTGGACGGACAGCCGGACAATACCCTGAAAGAATCCCGCCAATTCTGGCAGGAAACTCATAAACCCAATCTGCCCAGTACTTTACGTGCTGCATGGCATCAATGTCTGGCTACTGGCAACCCTGAGCTGTTTCAATGGTGTGAAGGTAATGTAGACCCTGTCTGTATTGATATCAGTAAAAAACCCGAACAACCTTATCGTGCACTAACACCGACAGTAAGAACTTTTCAATCCATACGCTATACCAGCTTCACCAGTCTGAGCCGGCATGATTACAGTCACCGCGAATCTGCTCCGGAAGAAGAAAAAATAGCACCTGCGCTGGATCAGGCTGAAGTACAGACTCAGCCGCTGAGCCCCGATACAGAAGAAGCGGAAACACCTGTGCTCGCATTCGAGCGCGGTATCAACGCCGGACTTTGTCTGCATGCCATACTGGAACAGACCGAATTCAGCCTGCCGGCTACTGCAACGGAACAGGAGCATATTCTCGACTGTCTGGCGCGTTATGGTTTCGACAGCCGGCACAGCACCACCATGCAGACGCTTACTGATACTGTACGCCAATGCCAGTTGTCACCACAAACCATTATTGCAAACATACCTAAAGCACAACGAGTGGCTGAAATGAATTTCATGCTGCGGGTTGCCGATTTCAGTATCGCAGATTTACAACAGTGGTTTAACCACGCATCCGGATTACCGCAATGCTGTGTTCAGGCGGCACAGGAGCTGGATTTTGCTACGGTAAACGGATTTATCAACGGGGCTATCGATCTTCTAGGCGAAGACCGGCATGGTCAGGTATATGTTATTGATTACAAATCCAACCATTTGGGA
Source organism: Snodgrassella sp. W8158 (assembly GCF_016100435.1). Classification (NCBI taxonomy): domain Bacteria; kingdom Pseudomonadati; phylum Pseudomonadota; class Betaproteobacteria; order Neisseriales; family Neisseriaceae; genus Snodgrassella; species Snodgrassella sp. W8158. The sequence continues at coordinate 125,646 of NZ_JACFSM010000004.1, forward strand.
AATCGTCTGTCAGACTATACCCGGGAAAACATGGACGAGGCTATTGCCAAACATCATTACTACCTTCAGGCACTCATTTACAGCATTGCCTGTGCACGATTTCTGCACAGTCGCCGGCAGCTTCCGCCCAGTATCAGCGTACGTTATCTCTTCCTGCGCGGACTTAATCCGCACAACCAGAATGGCATATGGAAATGGGATATAGACACAGCCAGTCTCAGACCATGGCTAGTAGAACATGACAAAGTATAGCAGCTGCGGTATATTAACCATTCCAGCCGTATTTTTCGCTAAGGAAGCAACAACATGCTCAACAAGCCCGAAGAATTTATCATGGCCATACTTGCCGGCATATGGGTCGTTATCACCTTTATTATCTGTCGCTATCTGCATCTGCCAACTGATACGGGTTTATTAGTTACTACCCTGACATTGATATGGGCGCTGGTATTTTTCCTGTTATGGCAGCGCGGGCGTACATGCAAAATCTGGCCGGTTTTTCTGGGGCTTCTGGTTATGTGCTGGTGGCGCGCTATTTGTTACTCATCTACCGAGATTATTCTTAACAATGATAACAGTACCTCCACACTGGTACACTGGTACGGCAGCTGGACAGCTCTGATTATTTATGCGCTGATTCCGGTCATTGCCGGTTACGGATTCAAGTGGTGGCAATATAAACGCCGTAAACCACAAGTAACGGCTTGAGGTTGCAGTTTACTGAGATAGTCTGATACATATTGTTAAAAATACAATTAATACAAAAATTCGGATTAATGAGATTATAGGTAATCAAATTAAGATTATCGCTAGGGGCTGAATAAATTGAAAAAAAATCGATTTATTGAATTTTTTAACCCACAAAACTCCCTGAAGCTTTCGTTAATTTATTTAACTATCCTTTATCTTTTCGGGACGCTTTTGCGACCACCTTTCTGGTATCCCTATTTTAACACTGACATTGAATTTCTCTTAATTTATGGCTGCTTATATCTCTTTGGTCTTTTATTAATATGGATATTCGGGTTAACAATAAAACAGATTTTTTCTGCATACTTTAATGATAAACACAGTCCGAATAAGACACCATCAACCGTTACACTATTGTGTTATTCAATCAGTAATTTTCTGATTTGTGTTTTCTTTATTTATTTACAATCAATCACATATCAAGTTTTCATTTATTTCAATAATTTCCTTGTTTTTATTTATGCCTTTGTTAACAGCATTGGTGCTTTTATTATTTTAATATTTAAACTTATCTGTCAGGTTTTATCATTTAAACGTCGTAGAACAGTTTCTGCTTCCGATAATTCATTAGCCATCAAAAAAACTAACACTGACCAAAAAGCCAGTACGGGTAAATTCAGTATTAAAAAGTTGCTCATTTTTGCGGCAGTTTATTTATTTGTGCTGACTTGCAGTAACAGCTTAATTGGCAGAGGATTAATGATTCCTTACTTTGAAGGCGACATACTTAATATCCTCTCTGTAGTAATGTTTCTGTGCTTTATACTTTACTGGATTGATATATTACTGGCCTTTGCTCTCGCTATCAAAGATAGTGTTACCCCAAAAAATCAAGTTGCATGGTCTGATTTATTCAATTATTTAACTTACAGCTCGGTCTATTATTTACTGGCACTCACTATTTTATATCCACTAACAGGCGAATTATCTGGCGCAATAGCCGAAGAGCAATTCGAAAATATATGGCTGATTAACTATTCGCTCTATATAATTTTAAATTATATTGGCGTACTCATTATTTTGTCGGTAAAAGCATTCCAAAAACCATTACCCGAATAATCAGTTTCCAGTAATGATTTATACCAGCTAAAAAGCACAATGTTATATCAATGAAATATTCATGGAATATTAAATAATATGTATTATTTAATATAGGGTCCGAGTAAAAAATTTATTATAAAATCAAATCCAGCTAACGATACCAACCTTTAACTACCGGCTATTTCTCCCTTATTAAGATTGATACTTTTATTCAGTTGAGTAAATTCAGGAAATCACACCGGCAACAAGACCAATTAACCAGTAAGCTTATATACTGAAAAATTTTATCCGGATATCTGAAACACACCGATATTATGAACACAGCCACTATTACCAGTCTGATACAGCGCCAGCGTCTGCGACGCATGCGAATACTGGCTACCAGTTTGCTGATTATTGCCTGTGTTTTATTTGTTTTAAGCTGCCTGCTGCAAAAACAATATCCGGCTCTGGTCTATCTTAAAGCATTTACCGAAGCCGCCATGGTAGGTGCACTGGCAGACTGGTTCGCAGTTACTGCCCTGTTTCGCCATCCCCTTGGTCTGCCTATTCCTCATACCGCAATTCTGCCTCAGAAACAGGAAAGAATTGCCAATGAATTCGGACATTTTATTGAAAATAATTTTTTACAGGATAAAGCAATTGCCGGACGCATCTATCATATGCATCCGGCCAGAAGAACCCTGCAATGGCTATGTGCTCCGCAAAATCAGCAAAAATGGCTGCCTGTTCTGACCAGCCAGATTCCGCTGCTGTTAAATACCGCCAGTGCCCGTGAAGTAGCCGGATTTTGTAGTCAGCTACTAAACACCCAGTACAGCGGTGCCCGTCTGGGCAAAACACTGGCTAACTTTCTTCATTTAATCCATAAACAAGGTATTGATACACTGCTGATACGATCTTTACTGCAACAAATACGCCAATGGCTGCAAAACGAACAGACACGGGCACAACTTGAAAAAAGTCTGTTATCTTGGGTAAGTAAAATTGAAAAAAGCGATCCCAGTACTTGGGATAAATTTAAGGCTTCGCTGAAAACGACACTGACTGCACGTATTGATGACTGGGTCGCCGGCAAAGCACTCGATTGGGCAGACTCCTATATAGATGCGGTATTGGCGAACCCAAAGCATTCTTTCTGGCGCGCCTGCCGAAAACAGCTTCTCGTTACCGAACGCAAATTACGTCGCAGCCGGAGCTGGCACAGATGGCTTGCGGCCGGACGGCAGCAACTGCTGCGCTCTACAGCATTGCAACAAAGCATAATGGATTTATGGGATAGTTTTGTGGCATGGAGTGAACACGATACCAGCCAGAGTAATTCATGGTGGCAGCAGCAGCTTGGCCGGTTATCTACCCATATACAGCAACAAGCCATGCAAAACCCGCGATTTATGCAGCGTCTGGATACCCGAATTACATTGTGTGCAAAACTCATCACTCGCCAGTATAAAAATCGCGTCAGTCAGTTCATTGCCGATAAAGTCAAAAGCTGGGACAGTAAACAAATGGTTGATAAACTCGAATTGAGTGTCGGGCGTGATTTACAGTTCATTCGTATCAATGGCACGCTTGTTGGCGGTTGCATCGGTCTGCTTATTTATATTGCATCTCAATGGATAGCCGCCTGAACATACATAAAATTACATTGAGTTAAAAAATTAAATTTATTCAAAGATTCATTTATATTTTTTAAGATATAATAAATTAAATTATTTCAGCCATTCAGGCACTCCCATGCATTATCGTGACAAATCTCTTTTCTTCTTAGCTCTGTCCTGTCTTATTTCTACAGTTCGTGCCCAGCCACAACCAGAAAATACAGAAGCGCATACAGCAGAATTAAGTCCGGTAGTGGTGGTCGCTTCCAAACAAAGTACCTCGGGAGTTGAAGTAATCAACCCCAAAACAGCCCTTCAGCCTTTACCCGCACAGGACGGTGCTGATTTACTTAAATCAGTTGCAGGAATGAGTGTCACGCGTAAAGGCGGCAGCTCCGGTGATCCCCTGCTACGCGGTCTGGGCGGTTCACGCCTGCTGATCAGTGCTGACGACCAGTTTGTACTGGGCGGCTGTCCCGGACGCATGGACCCGCCCACCTCCTATCTGTTTCCGGCCAGCTACGACAGAGTCATTATTACCAAGGGACCACAAGCAGTTAATCAGGGGCCGGGAATGATTAGCGGTTCTGTACGTTTTATCCGTGATGAAAAACCACTATCGCAGCCCACTGCCAAATTAGACAGTGCCTTTACAAAAGGATCATTCGGGCGCAGTGATGCTTATATCGACGGTACACTAGGTAATCAGTACGGCTGGCTGCGGCTTAATGCCAGTCACAATGAGTCTAAAGATTACAAAGACGGTAATGGAGACACCATTCATTCTGCATTCAAACGCAATAATCAGATGGCTCAGGCAGCTCTTACCCCATTTACTGACACCCTGCTGGCTGTACAATATGAACACAGCACCGGCCATGCCCGCTATGCCGACCGCAGTATGGACGGCACCCAGTTCGACCGCCATGGCTGGTCAATGAAATTGCGCCAGCAAAATATCACCAACTGGCTGAGTCAGCTACAGTTTGAATATGGTCGCAGCAAAATCGACCATGTGATGGATAATTTCAGTCTGCGTACTCCTGCACCGATGAAAATGGCTTCCGGTATGAGCAAAATGGCATCGGATATGCCCAATATGAATGGTATGCATACCACCATGCCGGTACGCCGCATGTATTCAGTAATGAATCCTTCGCGTGAAATTAAATCAGCTAAATTGTCAGCACAGATAGAGCTGGGAAATACACACAGTGAAATCGGTGCAGACTGGCAGAATGATGAAGTCAGCACCCGGCCTATGGTAATGAGTACCAATAAACAGCAGGCAGAAAATTATTACAAACTGCCCTTTATCTGGAACCAGACTTATAAACGTCACGGTGCCTATATTCAGAGTGAATGGAATATAAATGATAATAACAGTCTCTTTGGCGGTTTTCGTCATGACTGGACCAGTACCCTATTTAATCCGCAGAAAAATGCCATTGCCTCAAAGTATTTACGCCAGCATCAGGGACTGAATGCCGGTTTTATCCGTCTGGAACACCGCAACAATAAACTAACCAGCTATCTCGGCTATGGTATTGCCGAGCGTGCTCCTGATTACTGGGAACGCAGTAAAGCCAACGGCGAAAAATTGCGTAAAGAAACCAACCATGAAATCGATGCCGGTTTAAGTTATCAAGGTAACAGCATCAGCAGTTCAATTGATATTTTTGCAGGACAAATCAATGATTTTATTCTGATTGAAAGCATTAACAGCAAAAATTCAGCCCGCCAGATAGATGCACGCCGCTATGGCTTCGAAGCCAGAACCAACTGGCAGTTCGCACCACACTGGAATCTTGGCGGCAGCCTCGCCTATACCTATGCCAGTAACCGCAGTGATAAACAACCACTGGCACAAACCCCGCCACTGGAATGGCGTACTTACCTCAACTGGGAAAACGAGCATTTCAGCGCCGGTGCCTTGTGGCGTGTTGCGACCAGTCAGCACCGCTATGCCAAAAATCAGGGCAACATTGTTGGCATGGACTTAGGTCAGAGCAGCGGCTTTGGGACACTGGCATTAAATGCCGGCTGGAAACCCGGTAAAAATATGCTGGTACAAATCGGTATCGACAATGTTTTTAACAAAACCTATGCCGAAGCAGTAAATAAATCTGCTTATGATTTCGACACCTATTCCGTACAACAATACCGTGTTAACGAGCCAGGACGTACACTGTGGGCACGGGCACAGATTAAATTCTGATAAAGATTTCTTACCAGAGAAAAATAAAAACCCCGCTATGCGGGGTTTTAAATCACAAAACCGAACTACAGTAACAATAAATTATCGCGCTTTGGAGTGCAGCAACTTCTGTTGCTGACGCAAACGCCAATATTGCTGTTGCTGTTTCGGAGTCAGAATCTGATAGATATCATGTTCGCGTTTTAACTGTAAAAAATCATAATCAGCACGTGCCTGTTGCTGTTCAGCCCAAAGACGCTGTTCCTGTGCAATCATATTTTTAGCTTTAACATCATCAAATTGCTTATTTACTACCAGATTTTTACGCTCCTGTTGCAAATTAGCCAGAATCTGACGATTTTCATTGCTCATAAGCGGACGCTGGCTAGCATACTGATGATCAATTTTCTGTACCAGTGCCCTTTGCTGATTACTTAAATTCAACTGAGGCAAAATTGAATGTGGATTTACCGGACCCAAAACCGGTTTCTGCTCATGCACAACCACTGTTTCAGTTTCAGTGACTACTGCTGTCGGCGGCTGTTCTGTTCCGGCAGCAGCAAAAGCACCCATACTCATTGAAGACAAAGCAGCAAGCGTTACTACACGGATAAAAGTTTTCATAACACAACTCCTTGTTATTTGAGTTAAGAATACATTCATATTTAACAAACAGTATTTCATAGTAGTATGTAAAATCATGAATATAATTGAAATTAATTAGTAAACAATTTTATTAATTCTTTAAAAAACAGCACCCGTCCCAGGTGCTGTTTTTTAGTGCCGGTCAGATTTACTTTTTATCCGGCAACGCATAAGCAATTACATAGTCACCAACATCATTTGAATGGCTGGTACCGCCGGCTGAAATAACCACATACTCCTTACCAGTTTTCGGAGAGACATAAATCAGCGGAGCAGCAACCGAACCCACTGGCAGGCGTGCTTTCCAAACTTCCTTACCGGTTTTGGCATCTATTGCACGCAGATAATAATCCTGCGTACCGGCAAAAAATACCAGACCGGAGGCAGTGGCTGTCGGACCGCCCAGCGTAGGCATACCAATCGGCATTGGCTGTTTTGTCTTAATATTCAGAGGTCCGGTATCCTGAACTGTGCCCATTGGCACCTGCCATACTAGCTGCTTGGTGTTCAAATCAATGGCACTCAGCGTACCAAATGGCGGCTGCTGACATGGTACACCCAGCGGAGATTGCAGAATATCGATTTTCACACCGCCATAAATACCGGCAACCTGCGGCCGAATCGTACCCATAAATCCCGGTACTTCATCAGTAGAAACCTTGAACTGTTTTGCCTCCTCACGGGTAACCAACTGCATACGCAGTGCCATGCGCATATCGTTCACAAACATCAGATTCCGTGATTCATCAATTGAGATACCACCCCAGTTCATGCCGCCAAGCAGACTTGGCCATTCAATATACGGCTGTGCACCCGGTGGCGTAAACCGGCCTTTGTATACAGAATTCTTAAACAGAATACGGCAATATAACTGGTCAAACGGTGTGATACCCCACATACTGCGTTCAGTCAGCGGCTCATTACCAATATTGGGCATACCCACAGAATCAGGCTGCGTAGCAGACAAATGTTCACCTTCGGCTGCCGGAGCTGTAGGTACAGGGCTTTCCACAACTTTAGTGACAAATTCCCCGTTTCGCCGGTCAATTACAAAAATCTGCCCGGTTTTAGTAGTTTGAATCAGAGCAGGAATTTTCTGGCCTTTATCATTGGTAACATCATACAGTACAGGTTGAGAAGGCAAATCATAATCCCATACATCATGGTGAACCAGCTGACGTACCCAGCGTAATTTACCGGTGCTGGCATCCAGAGCAACCACTGCTGCCCCGAATTTTTCCTTAATATGATTGCGGTCACCACCCCAGTAATCCGGCGGTCCATTGCCGGTTGGTAAATAAACCAGATTCAGTTCTTTATCATAAGTAGGAATAGTCCAGACATTAGGTGTTTCAAGTGTGTAATTCTGACCAGGCTTAGCCAGCCCCTCAGGTTTACCAATATCCCATGTCCACACCAGCTTACCGTCACGTACATCAAATGCCCGTACCGCACCAGATGGTTCACCATGAACAATATCGCGAACCCAGCCGCCTACAACAGTTAAATGTCCCATCATTACCGGCAGAGAAGTCGGATGATAGCGCTTACTGTTTTCAGTCGGCCCCATATAAGCCTTGAGATTCACATAACCATTGTCACCAAAACCCGGACATAACGTCCCTTTATCTGCATCCAGGGTAAACAGACGTGCATCCACTGTAGATACAACAATTCTGCGCCGGCATAAAGACTGAGTATAAGCGGCTTTTTCAGCATTGGTCAGGCTATCATCCTTATCCATATCATAATAGCCTACCCCGCGGCAGGTTACATGCTCCGCAGTACGTGCTTTAGGATCAAAGCGCCAGATTAGCTTACCAGTATCCGCATCAATTGCAGATACCAAATTTTCCGGTGTGCATGAATACAGCTTGTCACCAATCTGCAATGGTGTATTTTCGTCTACACCGATTGCTTTACCGGAAGTACGGCGACCAGTATGAAATGTCCATGCTACCTGCAGATTACGCACATTATCCGGATTTATCTGGGTATACGGCGCAAAGCGGGTACCGTGCTGATTTCTGCCAAAAAATGCCCAGTCAGACGGATTTTGAGCATTTTCATGTGCCGCATCAGCATTCTCACTGATATTAACCTGATTACGAATCTGACCATGCGGATAAAACGACGCAATCAGCGTGGCCAGTAAAGCCAGAAATATAACAACACCGCTAAAATTATAAAAACGGCGGCCGGAAGCTGAAACACCCTGATAGCCACTGCCCGACCACAAAGTCATCATAAGAAACAGTGCAGGTATAACCAGACGCGGCATCAGAGCCCAATAAGTTAACTCCGTTGCATCTGTTAATGCCCAGATTAGCGTTGCCACAAACACTGCCAGCGAAAACAAGGCAGTATAAGACTTACGCAAACCAACCATTATCGCAAGTACCAGATAAGCAATACCAGCCAGTAAATAATAGCCCGAACCACCCAGTATCAATAGCTTAATTCCGCCATAGCCTAGCGCCAGACCGCCAGCCAGCAATATCAATACAAGCAGCCAGCGTGGCAGATTACGCCAGCAACTTCCTGAAGAACCAGACATCAACTACTCCTAACCTGAATGTGTGAATAAATATTGCCAACCAACATGCAAAGTACATAAAGCTTTACTTATCAGGCAGCCATACTTTTAAATTATTTAAAATTAGTTATTTACAAATTAACAAATACAAAAAATACCTTAAATAAACACAAATATATTAAAGTTTACAAATAAATTAAATTATTAATTTTTAAATAATCAATTGTCAAAAAATTAACATTCGGTTTTTTAATACAGGATGGATGTCCGAATAATGTACTTATCTCAGCACAATCCGAGTTTTATTTACATACAACAAAATATGTTTCTGCCGAAAAGGAGGTAACTTCTTATGCTATTGAATCATCATAAAAACAACAGACATGAAAAAAGCGAAATTGCGGTATTAAGCAATTTCGCCTAAAAAAGCATCTGTAACGATGCCGATAAATAAAATTAGCAATCAGGCTCGTGCAATCAGCGCGGCAACGGCCGGTAAAGTCTTACCTTCAAGAAACTCCAGAAATGCCCCGCCACCGGTACTGATATAACTGATATCATCAGTAATACCAAACTGAGCAATTGCAGCCAGCGTATCACCGCCACCGGCAATTGAATAAGCATCACTATCAGCAATTGCCTTTGCCAGCACCTTAGTACCATGAGCAAATGCAGCAAATTCGAATACACCTACAGGACCATTCCAGACAATCGTTTTTGCCTCTTTCATCATCTCAGCCAGTCTCTGTGCTGATTGCGGACCAATATCCAGAATCATATCGTCTTCGGCCACATCGGCTACGTTTTTAATTTCAGCTGCTGCATCAGCAGCAAAACGTTTGGCTACCACCACATCAACAGGCAAAGGAATATCACCGCCCTTAGCAGCTATCTTAGCCATAATCTGCCGTGCACTATCAACCAGATCAGCTTCAGCCAGCGATTGCCCTACAGGCAGTCCCTTTGCCAGTAAAAATGTATTGGCAATTCCGCCACCTACAATTAAATGATCCACCTTATCGGCCAGACTTTCCAGAATCGTCAGTTTAGTTGATACTTTACTTCCGCCCACAATAGCCACTACCGGAGCCTGCGGATTCTGTACTGCATGAGTTAACGCTTCCAGTTCAGCTGTCAGCAGCATACCGGCACAGGCCAGCGGTGCAAATTCTGCGACTGCGGCTGTAGATGCTTCTGCACGATGTGCAGTACCAAAAGCATCATTAACATAGATATCACCAAGCGCAGCATAAGCTGCAGCCAGAGCTTGGTCATTTTCCTTCTCGCCGATATTCAGACGAACATTAGGCAGCATGATTACATATCCGGCCTGCAACTGTGGTTTGTGTTCACGCCAGTCTTCTGCCACACTGACATTCTGACCTAATAATTCTCCTAATCGCTGCGCCACCGGAGCAACACTGTCTTCCGGTTTTGGAGCGCCGGCTTTCGGCCGTCCCAGATGTGTCAGCACCACAACAGCTGCACCCTGCTGCAAACAAAAACGAATCGAAGCTAAAGAAGCACGAATACGCGTATCATCAACAATAACACCATCTTTAATAGGCACATTCATGTCTACCCGAATCACAACGGTCTTGCCAGACACATCCTGATCAGCTAACTTTTTAAACAACATGGTTGAGTTCCCGCAATAAAAAACGCTGATAAATTTGCTATATCACTCCGTACCTCCCAAAGAATGACAACATCAGCGCATCACAAACAGATAAAATAGTTATAAATCACAAAAAGCTTGAAAAACTTTAAATTATCTTATAATTTACCCATAGGGTAAAGTCACAGACAGGATAAAACTGCCCGTACTTAACCAGCCTCATTACATAATTTATTTAATTGCAGTACACACATACTACCGAGGTACAACATTATGACTCTTGCTTACTGGTGTGTTTTAATAGCCATGCTTCTGCCATGGATTGCAGCATCTTATGCTAAAAAAAGTGGTGGTTTTAAAGCTGATGATAATCATCAGCCCCGTGAATTTATGGCTAAAGTACAGGGTAAAGCTGCACGTGCTAATGCTGCACAGCAAAATGGTTACGAAATATTTGCACCTTTCGCTGCTGCGGTCATTATTGCCCATGCAACTGATAACGCTGCCCAGTTCACCATTAACTTCTGGAGCGTATTGTTTATTCTCAGTCGCCTAGGTTATTTTTATTTTTACATTAAAGATAAATCTTTTGCCCGTTCATGTATCTGGGGAGTGGGCGTTATCTGTATCATTGCGCTTTACATAGCTGCAATCTGAATACAATACTGGCAAGTAATTTTGATAATTCAATCTGCAATAAAGGGGGAGTATATGAGCAAACAATCAGGTTCATGTCTTTGCGGCAAAGTTAAATTTTCTCTGGAAACAGATAACCACTCACTGAGTGCCTGCCATTGCAGCACCTGCCGCAAATGGAGTGCAGGTCCGCTGATGACGATTATGCATAATGGTAAGATTCAGTTTGAAAATACAGAATTCATCAAAAATTACAATTCATCAGAATGGGCGGAACGCGGATTTTGCTCAGAGTGCGGTACTCATCTGTATTATCACTTAAAAAATAGCAACCAATACTACATAGCCGCATGGACACTTAACCAGCCTGATGCCCTGGATTTCAATCTTCAGGTTTATATAGATAACAAACCGGAATGCTATTCTTTCGCCAATCAGACACATAACCTGACCGAAGCTGATATTCAGCAAATGATAGCAGAGCAGCAGAAATAATCACGACCGGATTAGTCTATCCAACAGCTCTTATCCGAATAAATAACTATATTGTTTTATTTAGTTTAATTGCGACCATTCAAGCGGTATGCATTATAGATTAATAACGCATTATAGATAGAATTTATCTAAATTAAAATAAAAATAGGAATTGGAGTTGGTATGAATGTAATTAAAAAAAGCTTTTTAATTGGTATTTGTTTGTTGAGTTTCACAGGTGTTGTCGCAGCAAAAGATCTAAAGCAAAGAAATATCGCTCAAGAAGAAAAAAATCGTACACTAGTTATCAATTTTTATAATAACTTCTTTAATAAACATAAACTTGCCGAGGCAACAAAAACACTGGCTGAAGATTATAAACAACATAATCCTTATGTCGCTAATGGTAGAACACCTGCGATTACTTATTTCGAAGATTTCTTTAAACAAAATCCGCAATCAAGTGCCATCATAATTCGTTCATCTGTGGAGGGCGATATAGTATGGTTACATGTCCATTCTAAAATCAATAAAGATGATCTTGGTAAAGCAGTAGTTGATATATTCCGAGTTAAAGATGGAAAAATAGTTGAGCATTGGGATGTGATTCAAAATGTACCAGAGCAGGCAGAAAATAATAATACGATGTTTTAATGATTAATCCGACAACTTATAAGCGCCTTAACGGCGCTTTCTTCGTTCAAGCAAAAACAGACTATATATGTTTAATATATAGTCTGTTTTCAATTGGATATTCAGTGAAATTAAACTGTATTACATACGCTCAACAATCATTGCAATACCCTGACCGCCGCCGATACACAGCGTAGCCAGCCCGAACTGAACATCTTTTGCCTGCATACCATATAACAGACTTACCAGAATGCGGGTACCACTGGCTCCAATCGGATGACCAATCGCGATCGCACCACCATGGATATTGGTCTTATCCATATCAAAATGCAATTCGCGACCTACTCCGAGGAATTGTGCAGCAAAAGCTTCATTTGCCTCTACCAAATCAATATCTGTCAGTGCCAGACCGGCCTTCTGCAAAGCTTTCTGTGTCGCAGGTACAGGTCCCAGTCCCATCAGTGCAGGACTGATACCAGCACTGGCATAACTGCGAATACGTGCCAGAGGCTGTAATCCGAGTTCTTTTGCTTTGCTTTCCGCCATCACCAACACAGCAGCAGCACCATCATTAATTCCTGATGAGTTGCCGGCAGTCACCGTTCCATCGGCACTGAATGCCGGTTTCAATTTAGCCAGTGCTTCAGCAGTTGCCTCTGCCCGCGGATATTCATCACGCGCAAATACAGTCTCACCTTTACGTGACTTAATTGTTACGGGCACAATTTCTGCATCAAATACACCGGCTGCAACCGCCTGCGCAGCCAGCTGCTGAGAACGTAAAGCCAGCTCATCCTGTTCCTGCCGGCTGATCTGATATTTCTGTGCAATATTTTCAGCAGTAATCCCCATATGATAATGATTGGTAGCGCAGGTCAGCCCGTCGTGTACCATAGTATCAATTACCTGCTGATTACCCATACGATAGCCCCAGCGTGCACGGCTATCCAGCAGATATGGTGCCCGCGTCATATTTTCCATACCGCCGGCTATCACTACCTCTGCATTCTGCGCAGCAATAGACTGAGCGGCCAGTGCTACCGTTTTTAATCCCGAACCGCATACTTTATTAACAGTATATGCTGGTACACTATCAGCCAGTCCGGCTGCCAGGGCTGCCTGTCGTGCCGGATTCTGTCCCAGCCCGGCCTGCAGCACATTACCCATCACTACTTCATCAACCAGCCCGCTTTCAACACCGGCACGGTTTAAAGCTTCAGCAATAACCAGCTTACCCAAATCTACCGTACCTACACTGGCCAGCGAACCATTAAAGCTGCCTACAGGCGTACGCGCTGCACTGACAATAACTGCATTTTCCATATTCAACTCCTAAATCTGACTGTTACCAGCCTATAAACCACGCTGGCTGATTGCCATTTCACGGAAATCTTCAGCCACAGTAAATTCAGCCTGAGTTTTAGCCTTAATTGTTTCCAGATCAACGCCTGGGGCATGTTCCAGTAAAACCAGTTGTCCGTCTTTAAAACCAAACACAGCTAATTCAGTAACAATCAGATTAACTTTGTTTTTTGCTGTTAGCGGTAAAGTACATTCTTTCAGAATTTTGGATTCACCATTTTTAGTACAATGCTCCATACCAATAATAACCCGGCGCGAACCAGTTACCAGATCCATTGCACCACCCATGCCCGGTACCATTTTTCCCGGCACCATCCAGTTTGCCAGATTTGCCTGCTGATCGACTTCCAGACCACCCAGTACACAAGCATCAACATGGCCGCCGCGAATCAGTGCAAATGAAAATGCACTGTCAAAAGTACAACCGCCGGCAGCAATACCACATGGCTGACCACCTGCATTCACCAGATTAGGATTGGCTTTTTCAGGGTCCAGTGCAGCCAGACCGAGAAAACCGTTTTCAGACTGCAAAGTAATATGAATATCTTCCGGTACATAATTGGCTACCTGAGTCGGCAGACCAATACCCAGATTCACCACATCCCCGTCATTGAATTCCAATGCAATTCTGCGTGCAATTAATTCTTTTGCATTCATGGTGACTCTTCCTTTATTCCGGATAAACAATATAATCAACCAGCGCTGCCGGTGTAGTCGCCGCATCAGGTGAAATCTCACCCACTTCAACCACATTGCCTGCTTCAACAATTACCTTTTTCGCAGCCAGAGCAACCAGCGGATTAAAATTCTGAGCAGACAGTTCATACACCAGATTACCCAACTTATCTGCCGTTTTTGCTTCCACAATGGCCAGATCAGCCTGTAATGGCAATTCAAGCAGGTATTCCTGTCCATTTACCGCGATTTTCTGTTTGCCTTCTTCGACAATTGTTCCCAATCCAGTAGGTGTCAGCACACCACCCAAACCTGCGCCGGCAGCACGAATCCGCTCTGCCAGCGTACCCTGCGGTACCAGTTCAACTTCAATCTCACCGGCAATCATTTTCTTACCGGTTTCCGGATTAGTACCGATATGCGAAGTAATAACTTTTTTGACACGATTATTCGTAATCAGCGGGCCGACACCGGTTTCTACAAACGCAGTATCATTTCCAATAATAGTTAAATTCTTAACCCCTGAATCCAGAATAGCCTGTACCAATCTGGCGGGGGTACCGATTCCCATAAAACCGCCAAACATAATGGTCATTCCATCCCACAGATGATTTTTTACATCCGCTAAACTGAGCTGTTTTGTTTTCATACTCTTCTAACCTGAGATAAACCAAAGACCGGACAAATACATAACAACTGATTTTGTTATAGATCTATGACAATATTTGATTTGCCGGCGATACCCTGAAAAGCACCGCCGGCAAGTGATTAATTACTCAATGTCCATATCCAGAATTGCTGCACTCAAACCTTTACCATGCATATCATGTGCCAGCGTACGGGTAACACCGCCACCCAAAGCACCATACATAACAAAATTCAGTGCACCAATATTCGGTAATTCATAGCGCACGACATCACCAGTCACGATGTCTGCAAAAAACGCTTTAACCTTTTCCGCAGTCACTGCTGCTTTAATACGTTCATAATCTTCAGGTCGATAAGCAATTACCGAAATATTTGAAGTATTACCTTTATCACCAGTACGAGAGTGTGCAATTTCACGTAACTTCATTATCAAACCTCCAGATAGTCAATACTGGTTGTCACCAGATTACGGGGAATAAATGTTGAATCCATAGCCACAATTTCTTTTACAGATTTCATAGCACCGCCGCCGCCGGCCGGACCATTGGTATATAAAGCTTCAACTTCATTACCCACAACTGCTGCCGCAGCTTTAGTTGCGAAACGTCCGGCTACACGCACACGAACTTCATACGGCTGGCTGCTCTGTGACAAAGTTGCACCGTGCAGAGAATCAATACCAATCAGATCAAAACGCACCTCTTGTGGTTCTGCATGTGCGATTTCAAACCGCTCTTTTACGATGGCCAGTGCCAGACGACCGCGCTCTACCGCTCCCGGACCGGCATAGCTCATCTCACCCTCACCAATAAAACCATCTTCATAACCTACAGATACCTTCAGCGTCTCAGGACGGGCACGACCTGTACCGCCAGTAACAGCAACACGGTCTTTACCTACTTGTGTAAAGGTTACCTGCGTGAAATCTGCGGTGACATCCGGTGTTTTATATTCATCCGGGCGATGAATTTCATACAGCATCTGTTCCTTACAGGTATCAGGAGTAACCATGCCGCCAGAGCCCTCAACTTTAGTAATTACTGCATCACCATCGGCACTGATTTCGGCAATCGGAAAGCCCAGACGTGCCAGATCAGGTACATCGCGGTAACCCGGATCAGCAAAATAACCACCAGTAATCTGGCCGGCACACTCAAGCAAGTGTCCCAGAATAGTGCCCTTACCCAGATGCTCCCAATCTTCTGCACCCCATTTAAACTCATGCATCATGATTGACAGGAACAGAGACGGGTCAGAAACACGGCCGGCAATAACAATATCAGCACCATTGTCCAGCGCCTGTACCATTGGTTCAGCGCCGATATAAGCATTGGCTGAAACAATTTTCTTACCGCATTGTGAAACCGGTTTTTGTAACTCATCCAGTGGCAGATCCTGCTGCATAACCTGTTCGTAAACATCATCGCCTTCAATAATGGCAATTTTCAGATTTTTTGCGCCCAGAGAACGTGCGATTTCGGCAGTTACTTTGGCTGCTGCACGCGGATTGGCAGAACCCATATTAGTAACAATCTTGATTCCCTTTTCCAGACAGGCCGGTAATACTGCCTGCATACGCGCTGCCAGTAATTCATTAAAACCGGTTTCCGGATTATGCTTTTTCTGGCGCTGACCGATAGCAATCGTGCGTTCAGCCAGACATTCAAATACCAGATACTGAATATCCCCTTTTTCCGCCAGCTCTACAGCCGGTTCAATCCGGTCGCCACCATATCCGGCACCACAACCAATTCTGATTTTTTTCATATGTCATATCCTTTTTACATTCAACAACTTAAAAACAACCTGTTTATATCGGGAATACTCCGAATAACATCGCACCTACAGCCATCACGATAGAAGCCAGCCAAAGTATCGGAATAGAGAATTTCTGATGGTCAGCCAAATCCACGCCGGACAGACTGCACAACAGGAAGGTAGCCGGAGTCAGCGGACTAACCGGGAAACCAGTAGTCATCTGTCCAAGTAAAGAAGCCTGAGCTACCTGAATAGGCGGGAAACCACCAATATTGGCCACCACCGGCATAATGCCGAAATAATAGGAATCAGGGTCAAACACCAGACTCAGCGGCATTGCTACCAGACTGACAATAAACGGAATATGAGAAGACAAACTATCAGGTACAAAATGACCGGCTGAATTTGCCATAGCTTTGAGCATACCGGATTCACCCATAATGCCTGTGAACACACCGGCAGCAAACAAAATGGATGCCATCATCAGCGCGCCCTTAGCATGAGCATTAATCCGTGCAGATTGTTCAGCAGGCTTGCGGTAATTTAATGTCAGCGCAATACAGCAGGCCACCATAAAAATAACCACTGGTGATATTTTTGTGGCTACCATACCCGTAATTACCAGAATCACCAGAGTAATATTCGCCCAGAATAAATGCGGCCGACGCAGCTTTTGCTCTTCTTCGGTTAATTCTTTTGGCGCAAAATGTGTTGCTGTTTCTTCATTTTCACCACCGATTACTGCACCAGCACCGGCTCCGGCCAGACCTAAGCGTTTTTCTTCTTTGCGTCCCCAGTACCAGCCCATAAACACCATAAATGCCAGCCCGCAAATCTGCGCCGGAATCAGTGGCGTAAACAGATCATGTGTAGATACCTCCAGTGCTGCGGAAGCACGAATCATCGGTCCGGTCCATGGCAGGAAATTTACACCGGCACTCAGTGCTGTAATCCCGGCAAGAATTCGCTTATCAATACCAAGTTTGTTATATAAAGGTAGCATGGCCGGTACTGTAATCAGAAATGTCACTGCTCCGTTACCATCCAGATGCGCAATCAGTGCCAGAACACCAGTACCAATAATAATTCTCTTGGGATTAGTACCTACCACCTTCAGAATCTTGGCAATAATCGGATCAAACATCCCGGCATCACTTACCACACCGAAGAAAATAATGGCAAACACAAACATCGCTGCCATAGGTGCCAGTTTGGATATTCCTGTTACCACCATTTTTGGTATAACGGTGTAATGAGGTACTACATCCAGACTACCCTGAAACAACGGTACGATATATAGTGCGATTACAGCCCCTAGAATAGGAATAATAATCAAAGCGACTATTGGCGATAACCGCTTGCTCATAATGCAAAATAGCAAAGTTGCAATAGTTAATATGCCTACTAAAGCCAGCATAAGAATCCCCTTTTTGGGTTATTATTAAAAAAGAATAAATGAATAAATATTTAAGAAAGCCTTTGCATTCTCACCATAACGACACACCCTGTCTAATCGATAATAAAAATCGATTAATAAACAAATTCGATAAATCCGGCAGCATATGAAAAATTTGATAAAACTCAATATGTATTAACGCTAAATATGCTATTGTAGATAGCAATATGGATTAAAATACGGCAAATAATGCTATATGAATATATCAATCAAGCAGATAAAAGCCTTTCTGGCGCTGGTAGAAGAAGATAACTTCACTCGTGCAGCCCAGAAGATCCATTTGTCTCAGCCTGCATTCAGTAGCCTGATTGCCAATCTGGAACAGGAAATCGGCTACCGCCTGTTTGACAGGGATACCCGTAAAGTTCAGCTTAATGAAGACGGAATCCACTTCATCAAACTGGCACGTGAACTCATGTTTGCCTATGAGCGCACTACCAAAGAAATCCGCTCACATGCCAATAATCATAAGGAAAAACTGGTACTGGCAGTTATGCCGTCTATCGTCGTACAATGGGTTTCACAGCTGCTGGCTACTTTTCATCATCAGCATGCCAATGTCCAAGTTGAATTACTCGATACACAATGGGATTTGTGCCTGCAAGCCCTGTTACAAGGACATGCAGAACTGGCGTTAACCGCAAAATCTCCCTCTTTAACTGAAATTTCTGCTGAGTTCCTTTTTTCTGACAAGTTCCATCTCATATGTCATATCAATCATCCACTGGCCAGCAAAGCAGATATTGAATTAAAAGATTTACTAGAATATGGCATGATTGGATTTACTAAAGGCACCAGCATTCGCCATTTTGTTGATAAAATTGTAGATTTATTCGGAATAAATTATGTAGTAGAAGTTAGCCAGCTCACCACCATGATGGGACTGGTAGCGGCTAATTACGGCATTGGCATAGTGCCGAGATTAACATTATTTCAATTTGAACATAAAAATCTCGTAGTCAGAGATGTCAGAGACATGAATCTGGAACGGTCCATTTATCTGATTAAACATAAAGAACGCAAACTATCACCGCAGGCTGAGAATTTTTATCATCACATTAAAGCCAATATATTCAGAGACTAAAAAGTATATGCAGATAGCTAATACTATCTGGATGCAGCGGTAGCCGGTACAGCACGACGATATTTAGAAGCTGGGTTCGAATTAATCGTTACACCACTGACACTAATATCATTTTGCAATTTTTCATAAGTTGCCTTACCAATGCCTTTTACTCGCATAATATCTTCCGTGGAATGAAAAGGACCATGCGCATTACGATAATCAATAATTGCCTGCGCTTTAACTGCACCAATATTCGGTAAAGATTGTAACTGCTGTGAAGAAGCAGTATTAATATTAACAGCAGCCCACACTGAAACCATAGCAAACAACAGTACCAGAATCATACAAATCTTTTGCACTCTGTATTCTCCTTTGATTGATAAGATGTGCTGATCAAATCATACTTATAAATTGACAATAGCATAAAATATAGACTCAAATTATGCAATCATTATTTTAATTAATAAAAGTACGATACTATTATGAATATCCCAACTTAACTATCCCTTTTTCAAACCATCAAAATCAGATAAAAACAGTCTTTCCTTGAAAGGTTTGTGCAGATTCAGGATAATTCGCACTGGATAACCTTTGTCTCTTGCGGCGGAGTACAGTCCATTAACTCACATCGCTATCGCAACCAGCAATTCCCTCATCAAAAGGCAACTTCATGGCTTCACATCTCGCTAATGCTATTCGCTTCCTGGCAATGGACGCAATTGAACAGGCTAACTCAGGGCATCCGGGCGCACCAATGGGTATGGCCGAAATGGCTACTGTAGTGTGGCGCGAATTCCTGCAACACAATCCAGCTAACCCCAAGTTTTACAACCGCGACCGTTTCATCCTTTCGAACGGACACGCATCCATGCTGCTGTATAGTCTGCTGCATCTGAGCGGTTACAATCTCAGTATTGAAGATCTGAAAAACTTTCGCCAGCTGCACAGTAAGACCCCGGGACATCCGGAATATGGCTACACTGATGGTGTAGAAACCACAACCGGACCACTTGGACAAGGAATTGGTAATGCCGTTGGTATGGCACTAGCAGAAAAAATTCTGGCTGCCCGATTTAATAAACCGGGCTTGAATATTGTTGATCACCATACTTACGTATTTGTCGGCGATGGCTGTCTGATGGAAGGAATATCCCATGAAGTATGTTCACTGGCCGGCACGCTTAAACTGGGCAAACTCATTGTTCTGTATGATGACAACAACATCTCAATTGATGGCAAAGTAGACAATTGGTTCAGCGAAAACATTCCTGAACGCTTTACCTCTTACGGCTGGCACACAGTTGCCAATGTAGACGGCCATGATGAAGCTGCTATCCGTGCAGCCATTACCGCAGCAAAAGCCGAAACCGAGAAACCATCAATTATCTGCTGCAAAACCAGAATCGGCAAAGGTGCCGCTAACAAAGAAGGCAGCCATAAAACCCATGGCGCACCATTAGGTGCCGAAGAAATTGCCGCTACCCGCGCTGCTCTGAACTGGACACATGGACCATTTACCATTCCGCAGGAAATCTATGACGACTGGAGTGCGGTTAAAGCCGGTACTCAACTGGAACAGCAGTGGCAAAATCTATTTAACCGGTATCAGCAACAATACCCTGCTGAAGCAGCTGAATTTATTCGCCGCATGGACGGTAAACTGCCGGAAAATTTTGCAGAACACGTTCAAAATGCATTAAATGAAATATGCAGCAAAGCTGAAAAAGTGGCCACCCGCAAAGCCAGTCAGAATAGCATCGAAATTCTGGCACAAATTCTACCTGAATTTGTAGGCGGATCTGCAGATCTTACCCCCTCAAACCTGACTAACTGGTCTGGCAGTACTGCCGTGACAGCCACCAGTGGCGGCAATTACATCCATTATGGCGTGCGAGAATTTGGTATGGCAGCCATTATGAATGGTTTGAGCCTGCACGGTGGTATCAAACCATTCGGAGCTACTTTCCTGATGTTCAGTGAATACGCCCGTAATGCTTTGCGCATGGCTGCACTAATGAAAATCAACCCAATATTTGTATTCACACACGATTCTATCGGCTTGGGAGAAGATGGTCCGACACACCAGCCGGTTGAACAAATTGCCACCCTGCGTCTGATTCCGAACATGAGTGTATGGCGACCGTGTGACAGTGCCGAATCACTGATAGCGTGGGCAGATGCCGCCGCTGCAACCAATCACCCCAGTTGCCTGATATTCAGCCGTCAGGGGTTACCATTTATGCCCCGAGATAACCAGCAGCTAGCCAATATCCGTCGTGGCGGCTATGTACTGAAAGCACCCGATACAAAGGCTGCACAGGCAGTACTTATTGCCACAGGATCTGAAGTGGAGCTGGCTATCAATGCTCAGAGCAAATTAGCTGAACAAGGTATTGCCACAACAGTTGTATCTATGCCTAATACCCATATCTTTGATCAGCAGGATCAAGCCTACCGTGACAGCGTCTTACCTGCTCATCTGCCTCGTATTGCCATTGAAGCCGGTGTCAGTGATTCATGGTACAAATACGTGGGTACGAATGGTGCCATTATTGGTATTAATCGTTTTGGTGAATCCGCACCAGCTGAGAAACTCTTTCAGGAATTTGGTTTCACTATCGAACAGGTTGTTGAAGTAGTGAAAAATATCATTTAAATGAGCATATAAAAAAACGCCGGCATTGTTTGCCGGCATTTTTTATATCATTATGATAGATTTAATCTTTTACATTTATATGACGTGTTTCCGGCATCATCAGAATAGCTATTACAGATAATAAACTGGTACCTGCTACATAATAAGCCGGCGATACTGCACCAAAATGCTTGATCAGCCAGGTAATCACAAATTGTGCCGTACCACCAAACAAAGTTATACTAATAGCATAAATTAGTGATACAGCGGTTGCGCGTAGTTTAAACGGTATCATTTCCGGAATAGCCACTAAACTACTGGCACCGCTCATCCCTGTTAACAACGTTACCATCATTGTTACCAGCAACAGCATCGCCACACTTTCAGTTTTTACCAACAGATAAAACATCGGCACAATCAGCAACATTAAAGCCACCCGTGGCCATAATATAATACTTTTACGACCATATTTATCAGCCAGCATACCTGCCAGTAATGAAAACACAAACATCATTAACCCACCCGAAGTAGTGCAGATTTGCGCAATATTTGGCTTAAGTTTAAATGTATCGATAGCAAAAGTAGTCATATAATTACCTACCTGAGCGGTAATAGCCGTCGACATCAGCACCATAACTCCCAGTATCACCTCGTTCCTATAACGGGAAAATATGATTTTTATCATCTGAGTACCACTGTGATGAGTCGGTTCTTCCAGTGTTTCCGGTAAGGCTCGGCGAATATACAGAGCAATCGGAATTAATACCAGACTTATCAGAAAAGGGATGCGCCAGCCCCATGCATTCAACTGTTCCAGAGTCAGAATACTGGAAACAGTAAAACCAACCAAACCACCAACCACTACCGCAATTCCCTGACTGGCCATTTGCCAGCTGGCATAAAAAGCACGTTTATCTGGCGGAGCAGATTCAATCAGCATTGCTGAAGCCGGACCTACTTCTCCACCTAAAGCCAGCCCCTGAACCATACGTGCAATAACCACAATAACAGGAGCTGCAATCCCGATCACCTCATAGCTGGGTGTAACAGCCAGTCCCAGTGTTCCCAGCGTGATTAATGCCACAGTCAGCATCATCGCTGCCCGACGACCTTTCTTGTCTGCATAGGCACCAATAAGTAAACCACCCAACGGTCGCGTAAAAAAACCGACACCATATACAGCTACTGCAGCAAGCAAACTGGTGTATTTATCATTATTGGTTGAGGGAAAAAATGATTGCGCAATATACACTGCAAAAAATGAATAAATAATAAAATCATAAAATTCCAGTGCATTCCCTGCCACCGCCGCCGCAATCGCTTTCGCCGGTGGCTTATTATGCTCTATAGCTACTTGTCCTGTATTCATATCATTACTCCAATTATTTTATTAAATATTCAAATCTGATTTATTTTAAAAAGCGCTCAGCCAGTGCTACCCAGTATGTCGCACCAATAGCTATATTTTTATCATTGAAATCATAATAAGGATTATGCAAATCAAAACCCGAAGCAGCATCCACTTCTTTCAGACCATTACCAATAAACAAATAACTTCCCGGACATTTTTCCAGCATAAATGCAAAATCTTCACTTCCGGCCATTGGTTCAGTCTGATCGACAATATTTTCTTCCGCTACCACTTCACGTGCTACTTGACGCGCAAACTGAGTTTCTTTACTGGTATTAAATACAGGAGCATATCCATGCTGATAATCCACTTCAGCCACAACATTAAAGCTTTGTGCCTGAGCCTGAGCGATGGCCACAATACGTTGCTGTAACAGCTTACGTACTTCAGGCTTGAAGCAACGCACAGTCAGCTTTAGTTCAGCCTGTTCAGGAATTACATTATTCGCCACACCGGCATGAAACATACCCACTGTAACCACAGCCGAATCCAGCGGACTGACATTACGTGACACAATTGTCTGTAAAGCCATTACGATAGAAGAAGCAGCCACAATCGGATCATGCGTATTGTGCGGTTTCGCGCCATGCCCGCCCACACCTTTTACTGTAATAGTGGCCACATCAGATGAAGCCATCATCCAGCCATCATAAAAATGTAACTGTCCCTGCGGATAACCCGGCATATTATGCATACCATATACGGCATCACACGGATATTTTTCAAACAGACCATCAGCAATCATCCGCATAGCACCACTACCAGATTTGCCATATTCCTCCGCCGGCTGAAAAATCAGATTCAATGTACCATTAAACGATTTTCTGCTGGCTAATACCTTAGCCGCAGCCAGTAGCATTACAGTATGTCCATCATGACCACATGCATGCATTTTGCCTGTATGCTGGCTTGTATGCGCAACACCGCTTTCTTCAGTAATCGGCAATGCATCCATATCAGCCCGAATACCAATCCGTCTGTCACCATTTCCAGCTTGAAGTTGCGCTACCAGACCTGTACCACCAATACACCGTTCAACTTTATATCCCCATTGCTCCAGCAAACCGGCAACTTTATCGCTGGTTCGATTTTCTGCAAAAGCCAATTCAGGGTGTTGATGAATATCATGACGCAGCTGAACAAAAGTACTTAACTCAGCTTCAATCAGCTCATGAATTTCTTTCATAAACATACCTTTACATTTTTAATGAATTAAGAAGACTATAGCTTAACAAACAAAATTATTATTGACAAAACAAAATAATTTAATACATTGTCTTATAAGATTAATTTTTTAAGTATATTTAAAACAAAATATGAATAATAAAAACCAGTTATTTATATAACCCAAAAGAATAGTTTTCAATATTAATCTGTTTTGTCTCTTTTACATTAAAAAATCTAAATACCCGTCTGATGACAGAACAAAAAATGCACTTTTTAAAATTTAAAGTGCATTTTTATATTGAGAAAAGATATTTAAATTAAACCGTGATTTAAAATATTTTTAACACAAGTTTTAATCATTCTTTAATTTTTACATTAAAAAACAATACAGTTATCAATCCTACCATTGCCAATATGGGCAAAAACCATAAATATCGCCAAGTTACCGGAAAATAACTCAGACGTAACACTCCATTAAAATCAGACGGTACGGAAACCTGTACCAATGAACCTGAACTATCTGCAGTAACAGATAATATATGATCATTAATATTAGCAGAATAACCATACCACCATAAACGCGGGAATATCAGAGTAATATTATCTTTATGCTCTGGAATCTGAACCCAATCTGTATTATTTTCGTGTTTCACAATTCTGACACCAGCTATATCAGGATATACAAAGGGAGAATTATTTTCCCACCCTTTTGTCAGAGTAAATGGTAACGATACATACAAATCACTACGGCTATCTGCTGATTGAACTTCACTATATCCGCACTGCTTAAACTGATGACTAAAGGCAGCATAATCATCCTTATTAACGATAATAGTGCTAATCCGCATCAACACTGCCTGACAAACATTGAATCCTTTTGCACTCTGTAAAATATTCTCCAATGCCTGTTTAGATGTAAAAATACCATGTGCAGACTGATTAACCGGTAATATTTTCTCGAGTCTTTTACTACCTACAGGAGAATAACCATTTATTGATTTAATATCATAAAAACCGAACTGAGCTGAAGCAATATCATTTAATTGCCGGGTTTGTTTTAAATAAATATTTAATGGAAGAGACAAAACATAACCTTGTAAATTAACATTATCTGGTAACTGAATACGTTCAGCTAATTCAGTCTGACGCTGATAAGAACCGCCTAATGTAGGTAATCCGTTAAGGAACAATAATAAAATTAATAAAGTTAAGCCTATCATCCCGTATGAACTTTTTCTCTCTATTATTTTCGGGCTCAATATAAGCAGCCAGACAGAAAAAATTTGCAATACAATATAAAACGGATGAAGATTCCAAGAATTAAAAAACACCAGACAAAATACAAATAGAATAACTAAAAAATATTTTTTATTAAAATTAACTAATATACTTTTTTTAAAATTAAATAAATCATGTTCAAGTAAAAACAGCATCAACACTAAACTCAGAATCAATGTTAATGTATCAAAGCCCGCATAAGCTGGTAAAAATAAAAAAAATCCACCTAAGATAATATATAAAGAAATATAAATTTTTTTATTTAATATTATCTTTTTACCTTGGATAATATGTGCATACTGTAAAATATAGAATACAGCCAGACAGATAAAAAAAGAAATAAAGGGTAAAAATCGAAATGGCCAGCGCAAAGGGCCAAACTGGGATGGCATTTGTGATAAAAGAAAAAATATTATAATTAATGTGGAAAACCATTTCAGAATATTATCTCGTTGCCAAAGTTCTTTGATATTGCGGTAAAAAAATACCATAGGTAAAAATAAAGTAGAAAAACCCAAAGGTACTAACACCAGCCTATAGCTGATATAAGTCATATAATCATAAAAAGTGGGAAAAAACCCCAGAATAATAGTAGACCATGAAGGAATAAAAGTTCTGAGTGAACTATCAAATCCATTTACGCGATTAGTTAAATCATGCGAAAAAATATATTCGGAATAAATTGGGAAAGAAAAAATAAGTGCCAGAATAGCCGGAATACTCAAGTAAACAACTTTATTTAATTTACCTGATTGTTTAAATTCAAAAACCAGAGTTATTCCGACAAACACAGCATAACCTATTACTCCATGTGGCCAGCCGGAAGAAAGCAAAAAAATAACTGATATAAAGTTTAGAATAATATTGATTTTAGAGTAATTTTTTTTAAGTAATAAAAATGTGGCAATAGACACCATTGCCCAAGCCTGTCCGTTTGCCGCATTCCACCAGGCACCCAGATACTGATAAAGAAAGACCGGCTGAATAACTGTAAATGCGGCCAGTGTATAAGCATAACATCTATATAA
This sequence comes from Snodgrassella sp. W8158, assembly GCF_016100435.1. Classification (NCBI taxonomy): domain Bacteria; kingdom Pseudomonadati; phylum Pseudomonadota; class Betaproteobacteria; order Neisseriales; family Neisseriaceae; genus Snodgrassella; species Snodgrassella sp. W8158. Next base: position 152,261 of record NZ_JACFSM010000004.1, read on the forward strand.
TCTGAATAATCTGGCAATAACCAATGAAGATAGCGAAACCAATACGATATTAATAAAGGCCAGTATCCAGCCAGATAACAGAATATGATGAAAACGAGAAGTAATAAGAGAAACCAGAATATTCTGAGGTAAAAATATACCTTTACCTAAATCAATCATCTCATTACCACCGATATACATAGAGTCAACTATAAAAGGTATTCTCCCTTCTGACCAAATATGGCCAATCTGTCTGAAAAAACCAAGCATTTCATAAGAAGCATCATCAATACAAAAAAAATCACTCTGAAACAGACTACATATAATAATTATTGAAATTGCATAAAATATTGAGAATAACAATGCCTCTTTAACATTTACGTTTTCATTACTCATTATTGGGTTTTCTTTATATTAATATAATTATCATATGCAGCACACATAGCAGTTATATCTGAACATGAAGGTGACCAGTCTAGCAACTGATTAACTTTTGTAATATCAAGCAAAGTATTCTGATCAGCAATGGCATACTGCTCAGGATATAATAATGTCATACCTATTTTATCCAGTCCGGACAGTACCGGTTTAATCAATCTTGCAGGAACCGGTATTAAAAAAGATTTTGAATTAGCGTGTTTGATGATTGCCTCTAACAGCTCTCTGGTTGTCGGAGGATTTAATGAACCCAAATTAAAATTTTCTCTGGGAAAGTTATTTTTACAGGCCTGCAAAGCGGCAGTAACACAATCATCAACACTTACCATTTGATAACGATTAGTACCATTTCCTATCATCGGCACAGGTAAATTTAAAGATATCAGCCTGAATAATTTACCTAATATACCTAAACGCCCGGCACCAGTAATCAGTCTTGGACGAAAAATAGTAGCATTTAATTTTTCATAACTTCGAATTAATTTTTCTGCTTCAACTTTACTGCTTCCATATGGCCCCAAAGGATTTTGGGGATGATCCTCTGATACCGGACATGAATTCACCATACCATAGGTCATATCAGTAGAAAAGAATACCATTCTGGTTGTACCTGCTGCTGACATTACCTGCAAAATATTTTGAGTACCAACAACATTCACCTCAAAAAACCAAGCCTGACGATTTGATCTGGGTACATTATCAGCAAACTGTCGTGCAGCCAAATGATAAACAATATCATCCGGTTGAAGATTTAATTTTCTTATATCCTGAACTGAACGTATATCACCATAAACAAACTGACTCTGTTTTTCCAGAGTGCAATCAGTATAGTTTTTTATGTCAAAATTAACTACTTCATTGCCATTCTGTAATAATTTTCTTATGAGAATCTGTCCTGTGAACCCACTACCTCCGGTAATAATATGACGCAATTTACGCACTCCTGGAAATAATTATGATTCCTATACAAATAGTAATCAAACCTATAATACGAAGCAGATTAACATTTTCATGTAAGAAGAAATACCCGATAAAAGCAGTAATGATATAACCAATTGATAAAAGCGGATAAGCCAGACTCACTTCAGTTTTGCCCAATACAGCCATCCATAAGCCAATACTAATTGCATAAAGGCACATACCAGTAATAAACCATGCATTCAATATTAGGTGATATCCAAAGTAAAAATAATCAGAAGCACTTTGGGGAAACGTCCCAAGTGTCTGCATAGTTTTACGTAATGCAATTTGCGCCATAGCATTTAGTGTAACGCTGATAACTGCAAGCATAAATGTTAATAGATTCACTCTAACTCTTCCAAATCAGAAAACTAAATATATCTGGCTAACAATATAATATATATTATTAAAGTCAGTAAAATCAGACTTTTTTTATCTTGAATAAAAAATACGATTGGATCATCGTGCATTAAACCTCTTTTAGTCATCATCCATAAATTACCAATCAGATAGACCATCAATAATTGTGCCAACCATAATAAAGCAGGAGTTCTATAATAAACAATGGTTTCCGGAGCATTAATATAAAGACCAAAAACAATAATGGCACCAATATATGTACTGATACCTAATGGCCAGAGAATATCTAAATCGGATTTTATATACCCTCTACCGGCAATCGAATTATTCTCATCAGACTTTGAAACTAACTCGGCACACCTTTTCACAGTAGCCAAACTTAAAAATATTAAGACAGAAAATGCCAGTAAAGAGTAACTTAATTCTATATTAGCAACTACTCCGCCTGCTAATATTCTGACGGTATATAAAACGGATAAAACTATTATATCTAATAATATAATCTGTTTTAATCTTAAACTATATAATGTTGTTATTAATAAATATAATAAAAATATACCAAAAAAATATCTTGATATCAAAATAGAAATTAATCCTGCACTCATTAAAAGCAATAAACTTACCCTGAGACCCTGAGCAATCGATAAATTTCCAGAAGCAAACGGTCGATGTCTTTTATTCAAATGCTGACGGTCATTTTCCAGATCCCATAAATCATTTAAAATATATGTTGCTGATGCACCTAAAGAAAAAGCGATAAAAGCAGTAGATACTATTAAAAATTTTTGGAAATCATAAAACTGAAAAGAAGTAAGGAGTGGAACAAAGAGAAGTAGATTTTTCAAACATTGATGTAAACGTATGGCTTTCAGCCATGACACCATTTTTTCATCTTTATTGCTGAACTGTTTTAATACCGGCGTTCCGCTTTGCTTTATTATTTTTATAAGTTTATCAGTTTTATTTCCTGTAACAATAGCTCCGCTAGCCTCTTTCCAAATTGGCAAATCAGCACTATCATCTCCTGCATATATAAATTTTCGTCCGATTTTCTGTTCTATCGCATTAAATTTGTTTATTCCTTTTAAATTTTTTTGTGAATCCGTAGCAATAACATCATCAAAGCAATTCAAAAAATCCGCTACTTTATATGCAATATCTTTATAGGCAGCAGTAGCAAGTATGACTTTTCTTCCTTGTTGTCGTTGCTTTTGTATGTAGTTAACTAATTCATGACGATAAGGTATTTTATCAGCATTAAAATTACTATGTTCATAGACAAATTTTTTAAATTCTGCTTTACCTTGGAAATATATTTTTATTAATTTGAAAAGCTTAAACGGATATAATTTAAGCATACTGATCAGGGTTTCATGTAATGAATCAGTCAGAATTAATGTTCCATCTAAATCCACAACTAACGGAAGACTTGATTCTGTCACTATTTTCCCCTGCATATCGATAAAATAATGCAATAATTTTACATAGATGTTTACTCATCATCAATACAGTTACCTAAAGCATTCATCATGCATAACCGAAACTCAAATTAATGCACAAGTCTACCTGATAGAAACCTACGGCACTCGCAACTACACTCAGTTCGACTACAGCGATCGCAATCAGCAAATCTACTTCCTCTTCGGTCGCGAAACTACCGGACTGCCCCAGGCATTCGCACAGGCACGCGCCGAGCAGTGTCTGCGAATCCCGCAGTCAGAGCACATCCGCTCACTGAACCTGTCCAATGCCGCCGCCATCGTTCTCTACGAAGCGCTGCGTCAGCAGTCCTTCCCATCTCTGGCCTAGATACAGCAACAGCAGCCATTAGGCTGCTGCGGTATTGTTCTCTTCTCAGTACTTAAAGTAAGAAACCCGGCTGACTAATCAACCGGGTTCTTCTATAGGGAGTCTGGCGGTGTCCTACTTTCACATGGGCAATCCATACTATCATCGGCGCTAGGTCGTTTCACGGTCCTGTTCGGGATGGG
>NZ_JACFSM010000020.1:0-300 GCF_016100435.1 Snodgrassella sp. W8158
ATTTCTCGTCTACCTTAAGATTTCCTTTGATGTAAATAACCTCTTGAGTAGAAACATCGCCTTTAATATGTACATCATTGGGGTAAAAAAGACTACCTATTAAAGTATTAAGCTCTAAAGGTGAATAAATGGGAGGTAAGTGATCTACTAACCACTTTGCAAAACTCTTATAATCTAACTCTTCACATCGCTTTAATACCTCTAAAGCCTCTCCGCCATTAGGGAAATGCTGTTTAAAAGCTTGAAGCCCATCTTTACAAGCTTTCCTTTCTTTAAGCCATTTCTCGGTAACTATGAACT
>NZ_JACFSM010000021.1:0-291 GCF_016100435.1 Snodgrassella sp. W8158
TTCTTTATTAGCTAATTTACTCAGAATTTCTTGTTTAATCACTTCAACTCCTTTCTTATTTCAGGTTGTAAAACTCAATTAAAAAACCAGCGGTTAGCTGGCTTTATTTATGTTCATCAGAACGCTTATAAGTAATCTTTCCTTTAACTCTACCACCATTGATATTTTCAATGGTGAAAGTGTTAACGTCTCCCCTAATCAATCCGCCATCGTTGATAATTTCATCGGCATCAACATCTCCACGTATCTGACCACCATTGATATTTTTAATTTTAATAGTGTTAACGTTTC